>JAIQEW010000013.1 GCA_020073605.1 Terriglobia bacterium | reverse complement strand
CGTATCGATTGTGATTGCAAGAGCAGTGAATCCAGCCGCTCGCGCCCGCCCGAGCGCTGCCTCGGCAGCCTCACGCCCTCCGACGAGATAGAGCTGATACCATCGCGGCCCGGAAGTGGCCGCAGCAACCTCCTCCAGCCGGCATCCCGATATTGTCGTGAGTGTGAATCCCACTCCCGCTTTTCCCGCCGCTTCTGCGGCACGCACCTCGCCGTGCGGATAGATCAGGCGGCTGAATCCCACCGGCGCCAGCAGCAACGGCATGCTCAGTTCCGAGCCAAGAACTTTGGTGCCGACGTCGCGACTCTCGACGGCCACCGCATTGCGCGGCCGAAACGTGACCTCCTCGAAGGCGCGCGTGTTCTCGCGCAGCGTGATCTCGCCCTCGGCGCCGCCATCGATGTAATCGAACACGACTCGCGGCAGGCGTTGTTGGGCCAGGCGCCGCAGATCGCCGATATTGACGACGCGCGGCGAGCGGACTCTGCGCTCTCCTCGGCTCATTGCCTGGAAACTTTCGGTTCGCTGGTGGCTGGCTTGCTTGCCTCCGCGTGTATTTGCTTCAGAATGTCTTTTAGCATGGCCAGCAGATTCTCATTTCGCGGAGATTCGGAGAAGTTCGGGTAGTGGAAATTGACAAGGACCCAAGTTCCGCTCTGGAAGGCCAGTTCAGGCACGATGTTGGCGTTATCTGTGTCGTCAGTCGGGCGAACTTCGACGAGGTAGTGGTCGCCACTGCGCGTAACTCTTCCCGCTGCATACTTGTCCGCTGGAGCTTGACTGTTCAGGACCGGATCGGCGTCAAGCCATACGACCTTGTCTTTTGCTTCGGCATTCTTGACTACCTTCAGTTGGCGCGCAAGTTCCGGGCTCAACCAATGGCTTTTCAGCGTAAGGTCTAGCGGATCGGACTTAGGGGGCATGCCCACCTTCACATACCAGTCGTAGAATTGTTGCACGAAGTCTCGGCACGATTCCTCGCTCGGTTGCGCATTCCCTGTTTGCGCGCGAAGCGGCTGGCAGGGCGCGAGAAGAAAGATCAGAATCCAAACGGTTTTTGCGGTTCGTAACATTTCACTGCTCCGGCGCGCCGATTCTGCAGGAACCGTTCACTAGGGAAGGTACCTTCTCGGTGCCCATTCTACTCGCTACCCTGAATTTTTTGTTGGCTACTTGCGGCGCAGTTCGTCATCATGGCGCGCGCAGCCGAGGCCGTATGCGGATTCGCGGCAGGTCGTCTAGGAGACTGTGATGAAGGTTGGCGAAGCGATCGCCGAGATTCTGAAGCGCGAGGGCGTGGAGATCATTTTCGGCTACCCGGTGAACCACGTTCTCGAGTCGGCGGCGCGCGCGGGCATCCGGACGATCATCGTCCGTCAGGAGCGCGTCGGGCTTCACATGGCGGACGCGATGTCGCGTCTTTCGAGCGGACGCAAAATCGGCGTCTTCGCCATGCAGCACGGCCCGGGCTCCGAGAACTCCTTCGGCGGCGTGGCGCAAGCCTACAGCGAATCGGTTCCGATACTCGTCCTGCCGATGGGTTACGCGCGGCGGCTCGCTCACATCGACCCGAATTTCAACTCCGTCGCCAGCATGCGCACGATCACAAAATCGGCCGAACCGATCACCTTGCCCGCCGAAGTGCCAAACATTTTTCGCCGCGCGTTCTCGCGCCTTCGCAACGGGCGCGGCGGACCCGCGCTGGTTGAGATTCCGTTGGACCTATTCGCCGAGGAAGTGCCCGAGCCTCTCGCCTATCAACCCGTGATTTCGACGCGCTATGGGCCCGATCCCGCGGATGTGCGCAAGGCAGCCACCGCGCTGGTGGATGCGAAGCAGCCCGTCATCTACGCGGGGCAGGGAATTCACTACGCGCGCGCGTGGGAGCCGCTCAAGAAACTTGCCGAACTGCTCGGCGCGCCTGTGGCCACGAGCCTGCAAGGCAAGAGCGCGTTTCCCGAGGATCACCCGCTTTCACTTGGGGCAGGCGGCAACGCCTTTCCGCCCACGGTCCCTCATTTCCTCGAGAAGGCTGATTGGATATTCGGCGCCGGCTGCAGCTTTACGGAAACTGCTTTCGGCATCGCCATGCCGCCGGGGAAGAGGTTCATTCACGCGACGCTCGATCCCAACCACCTGAACAAGGACGTTCGCGCGGAGATCGGTCTTATCGGCGACGCGAATCTGACTCTCGACGCGTTGTGCGCCGAGGTCGAGCGATTGGTCAAGAAGCCGCGGAGTTCGCGCGTCGCGGAAGAGATCGCGGCGGTGCGCAAAGCCTGGCTCGACGAATGGATGCCGAAGCTGACTTCCCGCGACGTGCCGCTCTCTCCCTATCGCGTGCTCTGGGATCTGCAGCACACGGTCGATGTAGCCAACACGATCATCACGCATGACGCCGGCAGTCCGCGCGATCAGCTCGCTCCCTTCTGGGTGACGAAACAGCCGCTCACGTACATCGGCTGGGGCAAGACCACGCAGCTCGGGTACGGCCTGGGCCTTGCGATGGGCGCGAAGCTCGCGTGTCCGGATAAGCTCTGCATCAACGTCTGGGGCGACGCCGCCATCGGTTTCACCGGCATGGATTTCGAGACCGCCGTGCGCGAGAGGATTCCCATTCTCTCGATCCTGCTCAACAACTTCAGCATGGCGATGGAGATTCCCATCATGCCCATCTCGACGGAGAAGTATCGCGCGACCGATATCTCCGGAGATTACGCCGCGATGGCCCGCGCTTTCGGCGGCTACGGCGAACGGATCACAACTCCGGACGAAATCGTTGCGGCGATCCGTCGCGGAATCGAACAAACGCGAAAGGGCATTCCGGCGCTGCTCGAATTCATCACCGCCAAGGAAATGGCCGTCTCGAAGCAGTATCACGGCAGCCGCTAGACCGGCTGGGGTGCCGCGCCCGATGGCAAGAGCAAGCTGAATGAATTATGATCGGCGGCGCGCGGTGGCCGCGCTCGCAAGTCCAATTTCATGGGGTGGGGGAGCTTCCATATGAAAAGATTTCTTTGTCTTGGTGCGCTGGCGATCGCTTGCGTTGCTGCTGTGGCGGCGACGGCCCTTCCGGCGCTTGCGCAGAATCCCTCGCCAATTCCCGCGTCGCCCGGCGAAACCGTGTTTGGCCAGCACTGCGCGTCCTGCCATGTAGGTCCCAATCGAGCGGACCGCGCGCCCGACTTGAAAACGCTCATGGAATTGACGCCGGAATCCGTGTACGCGTCGATCACTGCGGGGACGATGGTTGTTGCCGCCCAGAAGATGAGCGAAGACGAGAAGCGATTGGTTTCTGAATATCTCGGTGGCCGGCCGCTCGACACGAAACACACGGGCAGTGCCGAATCGATGTCCAACCGCTGTGCCGCCAACCCGCCACTCGGAAACCCATCCGCGGCGCCTTCGTGGAACGGGTGGAGCACGAGTCCCGGGAACACGCGGTTCGCGTCGGCCAAGACCGCCGGGCTCAGCGCGGCCCAGATTCCCCAGCTAAAGTTGAAATGGGCCTTCGGATTTCCGAACGGCGACACGGCCTATGGCCAGCCGACGGTCGTGGGTGGGCGCATCTATGTCGGAAGCGATATCGGATATGTTTACTCGCTCGACGCGGCCACCGGCTGCGTTTACTGGTCCTTTCACGCGAGAGCAGGCGTGCGCACGGCTCCCAGCGTGGGCCCTGTGAAGGGCGCTGGGGCAACAAAGTTCGCGGTCTATTTCGGAGACATGCGCGCGAACGCGTATGCCGTGGACGCAGCGACAGGCGATCAAATCTGGATGCAGAAGCTTTCTGATCACTACACCGCTCGCATCACGGGAGCACCCGCGCTGCACGAAGGCCGCGTGTACATGCCCATATCGGCCACGGAAGAAGTTTTTTCGGCAAATCCGTCGTATCCGTGCTGCACGTTTCGAGGAAGCGTCGTGGCGCTCGATGCCAACACGGGGCAGCAGGTCTGGAGATCGTACGTAATTCCGGAAGCGCCCCAGCCCACGCGAAAGAATTCGGTAGGCGTCCAATTGATGGCGCCGGCAGGCGCGGCCGTCTGGAACGCCCCGACCATTGATGCGAAGCGCGGAGTGCTCTACGTCGGCACAGGAGACGCCTTCACGGAGCCCGCGGCGAAGACGTCGGACGCCGTAGTCTCCATCGACCTGAAGACGGGCAAAATCCTGTGGTCATTCCAGGCTGTGCAAAACGACGCCTTTATGGTCGGCTGCGTTCCTGTCCGGACCGAAAACTGTCCGAAAGAATTGGGGCCCGATCACGACTTCGGCTCCTCGCCTGTCCTGATCACGTTGTCGAACGGCAAGCAGCTCCTGCTTGCCACGCCAAAGAGCGGAACAGTCTTCGCGCTCGATCCGGATCGCAAAGGCGAGGTGCTGTGGCAGTTGAGCCTGTCCGAAAAGCTCGCGCCGAACAACGGGCAGATCGCTTTCGGAGGAAGCACGGACTCCAAGAAGTTGTATCTCGCTCTTGAGGACGGCACTTTTGTCGCTGTCGATCTCGCGACCGGCAAGAGTTCCTGGATTGCGCGGCTCGAGTCGCTCGACGACCTCGGCCAGCCGACTGCCAACGGCGAGAACAGAACCAAGGCAGGCTTGCGCTTCGGCCAATCCGCGGCTGTGACGGGAATACCCGGCGCCGTGTTTACGGGCGGCTGGGACGGTATTTTGAGAGCGCTTTCAACCGCCGACGGAAGAGTCCTGTGGCAGTTCAACACCGTGCAGGCCTTCAAGACCGCCAATGGAGTTCCAGCGAAAGGCGGATCGATGGGTGGGCCGGGCCCGACCGTAGTGAACGGGATGCTCTACGTGGGATCCGGGTACGCCAACGTCGGCGGCGGCATGCCGGGCAACGTGCTGCTGGCGTTTGCGCCGGACGCGCGATAGGGAAGGGGCCACAAATGAAGCGGTATCTTCCGTTCCTGTTTCTGGCGGCGTGCGCTTGTCTGGCTCTCGGTGTGCAATCGGCCGGGCAGTCGTCTTCACAGCCGCAGCAGCAGCAGCAGCCCGCGGCGGAGGGCTTGCAGCTTTCGGGCACCGAGATGGGCAACGGACTCTTCGAGCGCAAGTGCCTGTCGTGCCACGAGAATCCCGCCTCAGGTTCGCGAGCGCCTGCCGTTGCCGCGCTCAGGCAGATGACGCCGGAGGCGATTTACGCGGCGCTCACCGCGGGATCGATGGCCTCGGTCGTCGGCAATCAGTTGACGGACCTCGAGAAGCGCCGCGTGGCCGAGACGGTAAGCGGCCGGCTTCTCGGCAGCACGGACGCCGGCGATGCCAAGACGATGTCCAACCGCTGCGCGAGCAATCCGCCGCTGGCCGATCCTCTCGCGGGGCCGGCGTGGAATGGTTGGGGCGCCGGCATTCAGAATGCGCGTTTCCAATCCGAGAAGAGCGCCGGGATATCGGCTGGCGACGTCCCACGCCTGCAATTGAAATGGGCTTTCGGCTTTCCGGCGGGCATCTCCGCTTACGGCCAGCCCACGATCGTGGCCGGGCGCGTTTTCGTCGCGAGCGACAATGGCTACGTCTATTCGCTCGATGCGAAGACCGGCTGCGTCTACTGGTCTTTCCAGGCCAAGGCCGCGATGCGCACCGCCATCACCATCGGGCCGGTGAAAGGCCAGGGCTCCGCGAAGTATGCGGCTTACTTTGGCGACTTGAAGGCCAATGTTTACGCGATTGATGCAGCGGACGGGAAGTTGTTATGGACTGGCCGCGTCGAAGAGCATTCCACAGCGCGCGTCGTCGGCGCTCCCACACTCTACGGCTCGCGATTGTTTGTGCCGGTCTCCTTCTTTGAGGGATTTGCGGCGGCGACCCTCGACTATCCGTGCTGCACGTCACGCGGAAGCGTTGTGGCTCTCGACGCCAACACCGGGAGACAGCTCTGGGAGACCTACGCAATCTCGGAAGAGCCCAAGCCTGTACGAAAGAACTCCAAAGGCACGCAATTGTGGGCTCCCGCGGGCGCCTCGATCTGGAATTCGCCCACGGTCGATCCACTGCGCCACGCCATCTATTTCGGCACGGGCGACTCCGAGACCTATCCGGCGCCGGAGACTACGGATTCGATCCTCGCGCTCGACATGCGAACCGGAAAGAGGCTGTGGTTTTTCCAGGGGCTCGCCGGCGATACGTTTCTGGGCGGCTGCGACGACAACACTCCAAACCGCTCGGACAATTGTCCTCCGCATCAAGGGCCGGATTGGGATTTTGGCAATTCACCCATCCTTCGCACTCTGCCCAACGGCCGGAGGGTCCTCGTTGCTGCACAGAAGAGCGGCGTCGTGTTCGGCTTGGATCCGGATCGCAACGGTGCTCTGCTGTGGAAGATGGACACAAAGCCCCTCGCCGGCAAGACACCGGGTTCTTTTGGTCTCATCGTATGGGGTGGCGCCGCGGATAGCCGGAATGCCTACTACGCGCTGCGCACCGGCGGCATCATTGCGCTTCAACTCCATAGCGGCAAGCAGGTCTGGTACACGCCGATCGCCCCCGAGCCAGGAGCACCGAGCGACGCGGACGCGGGCGTGTCCGCCGCGGTCACGGCGATTCCCGGCGTGCTCTTCGCGGGCGGTTGGGACGGAAGGCTACACGCGTTTTCGACGGTCGACGGCCGGATTCTCTGGCAATTCGACACGGTCCGCGATTACAAGACCGTGAACGGCGTGCCGGCACGCGGCGGAGCTTTTGGATCGGCTGGTCCCACGGTGGCGGGCGGGATGCTGTTCGTGGATTCGGGATACGGCGTGATCAACGGCGGGCAAGCAGGCAACGTGCTCCTGGCATTTTCCGCCAAATAGCGGAACACGCCAGGAGCTTCCAGGGCGTGAAGATCTTGTTAGTGTCCCTGCGGCGCGGGGTTCTTCGTGATGATAATGTTCTTGAGCGCTTCGGGGTCGTTCTTCAGTTCTTCTTTTCCAGCGGGGAACTGGTTGAACTGAAGCAGGTATGAGATCACGTCAAGAGATGCCTCCGGAGTCAGAGCGCCCGGCTTGTCCTGCGGCATGGTCGTCTCAATCAAATTGAATAAGTCGGCCACGGTCTGCCCTTCCCAAACCTGCCCGAAGGCGTCGCCGGCCAAGGGCAGCGCCTGACCGCTGCCGCTCAAGTCTTCCATGTGGCAGCCGCTGCAGGTCGTGTTGTATTGGGCCTTGCCGCGCTTTGCCTGGTCGTCCGTGTAGACACCGTCCATGGTGGTCTTTGTCGGGCTGGCAGCCCGGGCCGAGCGCATCGCGCCACCGAGGCATGCGGCCAGCACCCCGGCCAATAAGACGCCGAAGATCAGCCGCCCGCTCACGCGCACAGCGGAACTACCCTTGCCCGAGAATTCCCCATTTCCGGTCCAGTTCATATAATTGCGATCTCCTGATTAGTTTAGATGCGCAAATTGCGCTTCACGGATACGGATCAATAATAGCAGACGGTTGCGCAGGCTGGCGCGTTTCGTGCGCGCAAGCCGAGTCTGCGGTCCCGGAAAGTGCTTCAGCGCGCGGGGAGCGCCCAAGCGTAGACCACACCATCCGAACGTATCACCACGTACTGCCGACCATCCAATTCGTATGTCATCGGGGCAGTGGTGGCGCCGCCTCCGCCATAGACGTGCCACAGCGTCCTGCCTGTCGCTGGATCGAGAGCCAGCAGCCCTCCCGAATCGTTGGCGGTGAAGAGCAGGTGCCCGGCTGTGGTCAGTATTCCGGTGAATCCCCCGCGGCTGCCGCTTGTGTCGCGGGTCCAGCGGACTTTTCCCGTCTGATAGTCGATGGCTTTCAGGACCGTTTTCGAGTGAAGGATGAAGTCCCGGCCGCCCCACCCTTCGGCCTTCTTGCCGGGCATCGTGACGTAGTACACGCCGATGCTATCCCGGATGCTCGCGAAGAAGAGGCCGGTAGCCGGATCGAAGCTCGAGGGATTCCAGTTGGTTCCGCCCGCCGCCCCCGGCCGTGCCAGCGCCCCGTCGAGTTGCGGCTCGGTTTCGCGCTTCGGGATCGGTTGGCCTCGCTCGTCAAGTCCCTTCATCCAGTTGATGTCGAGGTACGGCGTGGTGACCAGCGCTCTTCCCGTGACGCGGTCGAGCACCGCGAATATTCCGTTGCGGCTGACCTGCGCGAGCAGCTTGCGCGGTTTCCCGTGGAAGGTAGCGTCGAACAAGATAGGAGTCTGAATCGCGTCCCAGTCGTGCGTATCGTGCGGCGAAATCTGGTAATACCAGACCATCTTGCCCGTGTCGGCGTTGAGGGCCACGATCGAGCACGTGTACAGGTTCGCTCCCGGGCGCGCGTCTCCGGCTTCCACGGGATGCGGGTTGCCGGTGCCCCAGTAGACCAAATTCAGTTCCGGATCGTAGGTGCCCGTCAGCCACGTTGTGCCGCCGCCGCGGGTGATGACGTCTGTGTCGTGCGGCCATGTGTCCCAGCCCGGCTCGCCTTGCTTCGGCATACTATCCCAGCGCCACTGAAGCTTTCCCGTCATCGGGTCGCGCGATTCCACCCAACCGGGCAGATCCGCGATGTCGCCCGCGATGCCCAAAATCAAGCGGTCTTTTACGACCAACGGCGGCGAACTCGTAAAAGCCTTCAGAGCGGGATCGGCCAGCTGGATCTGCCAGAGTATTTTCCCGTTGCGCGCGTCCACGCACAGAAGCTGCGCATCGGGCGACGCGAAATAGAGCCGGTCCTTGTACATCGCGAAGCCGCGATGGCCCGCCCCGGCCAGGCCGCCTTCCGCCGGGCGATTGACGTGCCATATCTGCCGGCCGGTTCGCGCATCGACCGCCCACATGTCGCTGGGCAGCGTGAAGTAGAGAATTCCGTTCACTTCGAGCGGAGTGGAATAAAGCGCGCCCTGCGCGTGAGTTTGAAATGCCCACGCGAGCGTCATTGAGCCGACGTTGCTCTGATTGATCTGCGCGAGCGGGCTATAGCGACGGCCGGAATAATCCCCGTTGTAGGTCGGCCAGGTATCGGTGGGAGGCTTTAGCAGCTTGGCGGGATCGAGTTCTTGCGCGGACAAACATGCCGCGAATGCTAGAAACAGGGCCAGTTTCTTCACGTCCTCGCCTCCAAATACCCGCTTGCCTGCTCGCGCCTACGACGTTGTCCGCTCATCAGTGCACACGGCGCCTGACTGATCCAATTCTCAATTTACCCACTCTGCGGCCCCGGATGATACCACGAAGGCTTGAGAAGGACGCTTGGCGCGGTCAGAAGGAAGCAGTAGGCAGCGCGGTGGTTGCACGCTTCTGCATCGTGTCTGCCAGCGTTTGCTGAAGACATAACGGCGCGGCGCCGAATGGCATTTTGTATAAGCACCCAAATGATGTAGTTTGCTCGCGAGCCGTATTGAGAAACAGAAGGGAGATTTCGAATGCAAACACGATTTCCTCAGTGGACGAAGCGATTTCAAAAAACTCACGGAAAGGTCTGGCGCGCATTTCAAAAACTCGGAGAGGAGTGTCATCGGGCCGGTCCACTGGACGCTCGCTCCCGGAGGCTGGTCAAGATCGGGATTGCCGCAGGCTCCGGCTCCGAAGGTGCGATGCACTCCGCGGTGCGAAATGCCTTGGCCGAAGGCGTCTCGCGGGACGAGATTCGTCACGCCATATTGCTATCGATCACTACAATCGGATTTCCGAATGGTCAGGCGGCACTCAGCTGGGCGGAAGATATCATGCGCGGAAAATGAGGGAGTTCCCAGGACAGCCGCAGTTCGCCGAATGGCTCGGCATCACTTCCCGCGAACTGGCGACGCGTGATGCGGGAGCTCCTTCTTCCTTGTGACCGCGGCTGCCATGTCGGTGAGCGTAGTTGCCTCAAGGTAACTCATCAACTGCGTGCGGATGCCCTTCCAGGTGTCGTGCAGCGGGCACGGGGAGTCATCCGAGCAGCCTTCCAGGCCCACTGCGCACTCAGCGAACTGATCCAAGCCGTCAATCGCCGCGACGACATCGCGCAATGTAATCAGTTGAGGTTTTCGCGCCAATCGAAATCCGCCGCCGGGTCCCCGGCGCGACTCCAGCAGTCCTTTGCGAACCAACTCCTGCAACACCTTTCCTAAAACAGGCGCTGGGAGGCCTTCCGCCTTGGCGATTTCCGTTCCTTGCGCCGCGCCTTGGCCGGGGAATCGAGCCAAGTACACAAGGGCGCGGATCGCGTATTCACAGGGCTTTGAATAGATCATAAAGGATTACGGACTCTATTTTCCTCAGTTCGCTTACCAGGGTCAAGTGCCATGTAGCCTTCACTTATGGGCCATTCCTGTGCGGATCAGAGGAAACTTTCAAAAAGTGCTTGACAAATAGTCTATTCAGGAATACAAGGTCCGTATATCGGTTATTGGGTGACGCAATGCTTTACGGACATGCTTCCGAGGTTGCGATTCGAGCCGCTCTTTACTTGGCCGGTCGGCCGCCAGGGGAGCTTTCCCCAGTCCATGAAGTTGCTAAAGCCACGAAGCTTCCCAGTGCATACCTCTCCAAGGTCATTCAGCGGCTGGCGCAGGCCGGTCTTGTCCGGGCATTTCGCGGACCGGGCGGTGGAATCGAGCTGGGCAAATCTCCGGAAGCGATCACGCTGTGGGCTCTGGTGCGTGCAACCGACGGCCCGTCAGAGGTTGACCGGTGCGCCCTCGGAATCGGCAGTTGTTCGCCCACTGACCCGTGCCCCCTCCACGGCAGATGGGCGCCTCTTCGAGAGGATTTCCAGAAGCTGTTGGAAGGGACCACCCTCGCTGCGTTGTTGCGTGAGCTGGAACAGGCTCCGGGCAAGGAACAATCCATCTATCAACGTAAGGTTCGAAGGACCGATACCTTCTCCAGCAGCGAAGTTACTCGTGAAAGGCAGGATCGGCCATGAGATCAGCTTGGACCCTAAGAATCGGCCTCTTGGCGGCCATAACATGCGCGTGCTTGGGCACTCCGGCGGCGACGCAAGCCCAAGTGCCGGCGGACTTCTTTCGGCAGAACTGCTCGATGTGCCACACGGTCGGAGGCGGCCATCTGATCGGTCCTGATTTGGAAGGCGTCACGAAACGGAAGGATCGAGCGTGGCTCATCAAGTTTCTCCAGAGCCCAAAGGCCGTGATCGATAGCGGTGATCCGTATGCCGCACAGCTCCTGCAGGATGCGCATGGACTCGTGATGCCCAATATCGGGGGCATGACGCCTGATCTGGCCAGCGCTCTGCTCGACGTGATCGAAGGAGCACCGGGTCCTGCGAAATCTGAATTGGCTGGCGTCGCCATTAGCGACCGGCCGTTCACCCCAAGCGACATTGCTCTTGGAGAGCAATTGTTTCGTGGCGAGCAGCGGCTCGCCAACGGCGGTCCCGCATGCGTCTCTTGCCATACGCTCGGCACTATTGGCGGCCTGGGCGGCGGGCGGCTCGGCCCGGATCTGACGCAGGTATTTGATCGGCTCGGTGGGCGCAAAGGCCTCGGCGCATGGCTATCCGCTCCGCCGACCCAGACGATGCAGTCCGTTTTCCGCAATCATGCGTTGCAGCCCGACGAAATTCTCTCTCTGCTCGCTGTGATCGATGACGCGAGCAACCACAGTCAGCCTGCGAATATGTCTTCGCTTGCGAAATTTGTCCTATTCGGTTTTGGCGGAATGCTGGTTGGCCTCGCTCTGCTTCAGCTTGCGTGGCGAGGGCGATTCCGGTCCGTCCGGCGAACGATTGTCCGTGCACAAGTGCGAGGTGAGCAATGAAGCGCAAAGATGCTCTTTCGTGGATTCGCGATGAATCGAACCCGCAACTGCGGGGATGGGAAGAGTTTTATCGCAATCGCTGGCAGCACGACAAAATTGTACGCAGCACGCATGGCGTGAACTGCACCGGCGGATGCACCTGGCAGATCTACGTGAAAGACGGAATCGTTACATGGGAGATGCAGGGCCTCGACTATCCTTCGCTGGAAGCCGGCCTGCCTCCATACGAACCGCGTGGTTGCCAGCGCGGTATTTCCTACTCCTGGTATCTCTATAGCCCGCTGCGCGTGAAGCATCCCTACACGCGCGGAGTGCTGCTCGACCTTTGGAAGCAGGCGCGCGCGAAGCACGGAGATCCCGTGGAAGCGTGGGCGTCGCTGGTGGAAAACCCCGAGGCTCGCCAGCGCTGGCAGCAAGCGCGGGGCAAGGGAGGCTTCCGCCGCGCCGAATGGGATACGGTTCTCGAAATGATCGCCGCATCCTGCATTTACACGGCCAAGAAGCATGGCCCCGACCGCATTGCCGGATTCTCACCGATCCCGGCGATGTCCATGATCAGCTACGCGGCGGGTTCGCGGCTGTTGCAACTGATGGGCGGCGTTTCGCTTTCCTTCTACGACTGGTACTGCGATCTGCCGAGCGCTTCGCCGGAAACCTGGGGCGAGCAGACGGACGTCCACGAATCCGCCGACTGGTACAACGCGAAGCTCCTCGCCGTGATGGGCTCGAATCTGAACATGACGCGCACTCCCGACTGCCACTTTGCCGCCGAGGCGCGCCACAACGGCACCAAGATGTGGGTGTTCTCTCCGGACTTCAGCCAGGTGTCGAAATACGCTGACGAGTGGGTGGAGATCAACGCAGGGCAGGACGGTGCGTGGTGGATGGCCGTGAACCACGTCCTTCTCAAGGAAGCGCACCACGAAAAGCAGACGCCCTATTTCATCGACTACACGAAGAAGTACACCGACGCCCCGTACCTTGTCGAATTGCACGAAAAGGGCGGCTTCTTCCAGCCAGGCCAGATGCTTCGCGCCAATCGGCTCCAGGGGTATTCAGCCGTTGAGAACGGCGACTGGAAATTCCTGATGTGGGATGCAAAAGATTTGCGCCCGAAGATGCCCATGGGCAGCTCGGGCTTCCGTTGGGGCAAGGAAAAGGGGAAGTGGAACCTGATACTGAAAGACGGCGTGGATGGGAGCGAGATCGATCCCACGCTCACATTCCTCCAGGCAAATGACGGAGTGGTCCAGGCGCGGTTCGACGATTTCGGCGAGGGTCGCACCATATTGCGCGGCATTCCGGTCAAGAAAATCCGTACGGCCGACGGCAAGACCGTGACAGTCGCGACCGTGTACGACCTGCTGATGGCGCAGTACGGTGTCTTGCGCGGCCTGCCCGGCGATTACCCGAAGGATTATAACGACGATTCGCAGCCCTATACCCCGGCCTGGGCGGAGAAATATACCGGCATGGGCCGCGAGATGGTGATTCGCTTCGCGCGCGAATGGGCCACGACGGCCGAACTTACAAAGGGCCGGTGCATGGTCATCATCGGGGCAGGCGTGAATCACTGGTACCACGGAAACCTGATGTATCGCGCCGCGATTCACGCTCTGATGTTTTCTGGCTGCGTGGGAGTGAATGGCGGCGGCCTGGCGCATTACGTGGGCCAGGAGAAGCTCGCGCCAATGGAGCCGTGGTCGGCGATCGCGTTTGCACGGGATTGGTTCCCAGCCTCTCGCCTGCAGAACGCGCCGAGTTGGCACTACATCCACACGGACCAGTGGCGCTACGAGAAGAGCTTCACCGATTACCACACGGTGCCCGCCGATCAACAGCCAGGTTCGCTTGCGACCGGCCACACCGCCGATACGCAAGTGCGCGCCGTGCGCAACGGCTGGCTGCCTTTTTATCCGCAATTCAACATGAACCCGCTCGAGCTTGTGAAGCAGGCTGAAGCGGCTGGTGCGAAGAATCAGGACGAAATCAACGCGTACGTCGTGCGGCAGCTTTCTGAAGACAAGCTGAAGTTCTCGGTTGAGGATCCCGACGCGCCGGAGAATTGGCCGCGGGTGTGGTTCATATGGCGCGGCAACGCGCTGATGGCGAGCGCAAAGGGCCATGAGTTTTTCCTGAAGCACTACCTCGGCACGCATACGAACGCCATCGCGGAAGACATGGCCAAGGAGTCCGTTCAGGAGATCGCCTGGCACGAGACGGCGCCCGTTGGAAAGATGGACCTGATCGTGGACTTGAATTTCCGCATGGACACATCGGCCCTCTACTCGGACATCGTCTTGCCGGCCGCGACCTGGTACGAAAAGGCCGACCTCAATTCCACCGACATGCACAGCTTCATTCATCCGCTGTCGGCCGCTGTGCCCCCGTGCTGGGAATCGAAGAGCGACTGGCAGATTTTCGAAGCCGTCGCGAAGAAGTTTTCGGAGCTCGCGCAGCGGCACTTTCCGGCGCCCGTTTGGGATCTGGTGGCTTCGCCGCTCGCGCACGATACGGCCGCGGAGATCGCCCAGCCGTCGATCGCGGACTGGAAACGCGGCGAGACGAAACCGATTCCCGGAAAGACCATGCCCGGATTCAAGCTCGTCGCCCGGGACTTCCGCAATCTCTACAACCAGTTCATTTCCTTCGGGCCGCTCGTTCGCGAAAACGGTCTCGGCGCCCACGGTACAAGTTATTCGGTGGACGATCTCTACGACGAATGCGTCCGGACGCTGCCGACGAGTTCCTGGGGAGGGAAGAAGTATCCGTCACTTGCCGATGATGAAGACACCTGCAACCTGATTCTGAAATTCGCGACCGTGACGAACGGAGAGCTTGCCTACCGCTCCTACAAGAACATGGAAGAGAAGGTCGGGCTCCCGCTCGTGCAGTTAGCGGAAAAGAACCGCGGCGTTCGAGTCGACTATAAGGGCCTACAAGGCCTGCCGCAGCGTCTCATCAATAGCCCGATGTGGTCGGGCTTGACCGAAAACGGGCGCGCGTACTCTCCCTTTACGTACAACGTCGAATGCGGCGTGCCCTGGCGCACTCTGACCGGGCGCCAGCATTTCTACCTTGACCACGAAGGCTACCTGCAATTCGGGGAGCACTTGCCCACTTACAAGCCAAAGCCGTCGCCCGCCCAGTACGCCGACCTGCGCGTGAGCCAGGAGGTCGGACCGACGAAGATGCTGAGCTACCTGACGCCACACGGGAAGTGGCACATCCATTCGACCTACGGCGACAACCATCGCATGACCACCCTTTCGCGCGGCATCGAGCCTCTCTGGATGAACGACAAGGACGCGACCGACATCGGCGTCGTGGACAACGATTGGGTCGAGGTCCACAACGACAACGGTGTCGTCGTGACTCGCGCCGCCGTCAGTGCGCGTATTCCGCGCGGCATGTGCATTCAATACCACTCGCCGGAGCGCACGCTTTCCGTTCCAAAGTCGCCGATGCGGAAGGGGCGTCGCGCCGGCGGCCACAACAGCCTGACGCGCACGCGGCTGAAGCCGAACTTGATGGTCGGCGGCTACGGCCAGTTTACGTACCACTTCAACTATTGGGGCCCGACCGGAAGCAATCGCGATACGCACGCGTTCGTGCGCAAGCTGCCCGAACTGAAATGGTAGGGAGAGGAGCGCTGCAATGAATGTTCGCTCGCAGATTTCGATGGTTTTTCATCTCGACAAATGCATCGGCTGCCACACGTGCAGCATCGCCTGCAAGAACATCTGGACCGACCGCAAGGGCACCGAATACATGTGGTGGAACAATGTCGAGACGAAGCCGGGCACCGGCTTTCCCACCGATTGGGAGGACCAGGAGAAATACCATGGCGGCTGGGAGTTGCACGACGGCAAGCTTCGGCTGAAATCCACCGGCAAGGCAAAGACGCTCTTCAACATCTACCACAACCCGTCGATGCCCACGATGGACGACTATTACGAGCCGTGGACATACGACTACCAGCACCTGTTCACCGCTCCGGCAGGCGACGACCAACCCACTGCCCGGCCGAAATCGATGGTGACCGGTGAGCTCATCAATATCGAAGCCGGGCCGAACTGGGATGACGACCTCGGCGGCTCTCCGATCTACGCGGCGAACGACCCCAACCTGAAAGGCCTGAGCCACGACACGCAGCAACAGCTCATGGCCGTAGAGCGGCTCGTGTTCTTCTATTTTCCACGCATCTGCAATCATTGCCTCAATCCTTCCTGCGTTGCGTCATGCCCGTCGGGAGCGCTGTACAAGCGCGGTGAAGACGGCATCGTTCTCGTCGACCAGACGCGCTGCCGCGGCTGGCGTGCGTGCGTTGCGGCATGTCCTTACAAGAAGATGTTTTTCAACTGGGACACCGGCAAATCGGAGAAGTGCATTCTCTGCTTCCCGCGGCTCGAGACCGGCCAGGCGCCCGCCTGCTTCCATTCCTGTGTCGGCCGCATCCGCTACCTCGGCGTGTTGCTCTACGACGCGTCGCGGATCGAAGAAGTGGCCAGCCTGCCGAGCGACAAATTGATCGAAGGCCAGCGGTCGCTAATCCTTGATCCGAACGATCCCGAAGTGATCGCCGCCGCCCGCGAGAATGGCGTGCACGAATCCGTCATCGAGTCGGCGCAAAAGTCGCCCGTCTACCGTTTCGTGAAGGATTGGAAGCTGGCGCTCCCTCCGCACTTGGAATATCGCACGATGCCGATGCTGTTTTACGTGCCGCCGATGTCCCCGGTGATGTCGAACCGGACGAACGGCGCGATCGATCACGTTTCGGATGATCTCTTCCATGACATCGAAGACGCTCGCGTGCCCATGAAGTTCCTGGCGAATCTGTTCGGCGCAGGCGAAGAAGGCCCTTTGCGCTACGCGCTGCGCAAGCAGAAGGCGGTCCGCTGGTACCGCCGCTTCAAGACGGTCGGTGACGTGGATGAGAAGACCGCCATGCGCATGCTGAGCGAAGCGGATTGCTCGCCGGAAGAGGCCGAAGCGATCTACGAGCTTACTTCGCTCTGCACGTTTGATGATCGCTTCGTCATTCCTCCGATGCACCGCGAAGAAGCGATTCAGATGATGGAAGATCCGCTCGAGCACAAGAAGAGCGTGGGGTTTGGATTCCTTTCCGGCCCGAAGAGAGGAATGTGATGACGGAAGCGAATGAATTCGACTTGCTCGCTTCGCTGGTGGGTTATCCCGGAGAGCAATATCTGAGCAAAGCGGTGCTCTGCCTCGAAGTGCTTGCCGAACACGATCCGGAAGCAGCCGTCCCGCTCAGCGAATTCCTCGTACAGACGCGGAGTTTTTCTCTCGAAGAGCTTCAGGAGCTGTACGCGGCCACGTTCGATCTCGATCCAGCTTGCTCGCTCGAGGTCGGCTGGCATCTCTTTGGCGAGAATTACGAACGCGGCGAGTTCCTGGTGAAAATGCGGGGCGAAATGCGCCGGCTCGGAGTAGCCGAATCCAATGAGTTGCCGGACCACCTCACGCACGCTCTTGCGGCGCTCGGCCACATGGAAGAACAGGAAGCTGCGGACTTTGCGACGGCGTGCCTATTCCCAGCTTTGGACAAGATGCGCGCGGGACTCAAGGGGAAGTCAAACCCCTTCGAGAACGTCCTGCTGGCTGCCGGACAGGTGCTCGAGCACCGGTATCCACGGCCCGATCCTGAAACAGTCCCGGCGGCACCCGCATTTCGCATTCTGAACTCAGGAGGATGGTGATGACATCCGCTCTGCCTTTTGCCGACGGCTTGTGTTTTATCGTTTTCCCCTATCTCGCGATGTTTGTTTTCTTCCTGGGGACCATCATGCGATACCGCAAGGCTCCCTTCACCTATTCGAGCTTTTCGACGCAGTTTCTTGAAAACAAGCAGCACTTCTGGGGGCTCGTGCCGTTCCACTATGGCATCGTGGCCGTTCTGCTGGGGCACATCGTCGCTTTCCTGATCCCGCGCGAAATTCTTGCATGGAACAGCCGGCCGCTGCGCCTCTACGTGCTGGAGGTTTCTGCGCTGATCTTTGGTCTGCTGACGCTGGTTGGTCTTCTGGGCGCGATTCACCGGCGGCTGACGTTCTCGAAAGTTCGCGCGGTCACGACCACTATGGACTGGGTTGTCTTCGTGCTCCTCCTCGCGCAAGTCGTGAGCGGAGTGTACGTCGCCGTCTTCCATCCGTGGGGTTCGTCGTGGTTCGCGGCGGCGGTGGCGCCGTATCTCTGGTCGCTCGTCAGATTCAACCCGGATTTGGGCTTTATCGCGATGATGCCCCTGGTCGTGAAACTCCACATCGTGATGGCATATACGCTGATCGGAGTCGCGCCGTTCACGCGGCTGGTGCATATCCTGGTGGCGCCGAACCCTTACTTCTGGCGCAAGAACCAGGTCGTGCGCTGGTATCGCGCCCCTAACCAATCCTTGTGAGCAGGTGGCTGCATATGGCGAAAGAGGCTCAGAACGCTTGTGCGCGGCCCTGCGACGTTGCCCGCGCCGCCATCGCGGCGGCCGTGTTCGGCCTCGCACTGCTCTGCCCGATTCCAGGGTGGGGCCAGTCGCAATCGGCATCGCAGCCGCCGAAGCCCGATTCCGCGCAAACAAGCAAACACAAGCTCGGCCCGCTTGATATCTCCGGAAGTTGGCGCGTGCGCGTGGAAGGATGGGATTGGTTCGAAGGCAATTCAGGGCAGAACTCATACGTCTTTCCTCATTCGCTTCTGCGAGTCGCCATTGGCCAGGAAAGCGAACGTCTCGACTGGCAGGTAGAAGCCGCCCAGGACGCGATACTTCTCCTGCCCAGAAATGCCGCCGTCGCGGCGCCGCAAGGGCAACTCGGGCCAGGCGGCACATACTATGCCGCGAACGGAAATGGCCGCAACAACGTCAACGCATTCGTAAAACAGGCCTACGTCCAAATCAATCACCTTGGGCAAGGCAGATTGAAGCTGGGGCGCTTCGAATATTTCGACGGCACCGAGCTGAAACCAAAAGACGCTACGCTCGCCGCACTCGTGCAGACCCGCATCGCTCAACGCCTGATCGGCAACTTTGGCTTCTCGGCCGTCCAACGGAGCTACGATGGCGCGCAATTCCATTACGCCTTGGGCAAGGGTGATGTCACCGTATTCGGCGCTCGAACGACGCGGGGCGTCTATCAAATTGATGGCATGGGCGAGCTGGATGTGGATGTCTACTATGGCGCCCTGACCTTGCCGACGGGGACCGAGCACAGCGCCGGCGAGCTGCGGTTATTTGGCTTGGGCTACATCGATCACCGCACAACCGTCCTGAAGACTGACAACCGCTCTCAGAAAGACCGTGCGGCGGACCAAGGGGAGATTCAAATCGGAACCTACGGTGGAGATTACCTCCACGTGTTCAATACAGGGACATCCGGCAAGTTCGACTTCTTTGTTTGGGGCGCAGTTCAGACGGGCGCTTGGGGACGGCTCACGCAGCGCGCTGGCGCATTCGTCGGCGAGTTCGGCTGGCAGCCGCCCGTGAAGACCTTGAAGCCGTGGCTGAGCGCAGGGTATTCCTACGGGAGTGGCGACGGCAATTCCAGCGACTCAGTCCATGGGACTTTCTTCCAAGTTCTTCCGACTCCGCGGCTCTATGCGCGCACGCCGTTCTACAACATGGAGAACAACGAAGACTTCTACGGATCGCTCAATCTTCGTCCTCATTCGAAGCTCGCGCTCCGCAGCGAGTTGCACGCGTTGCGTCTGTCCAGCCGAAACGATCTCTGGTATCTGGGCGGAGGCGCTTTCCAGCCGAAGACGTTCGGCTATACGGGACGACCGAGCGGCGGCAACCGCAGCCTGGCAAACGTCTGGGACATCAGTGCCGATTATCAGACGACTCGCGCTTTCAGCGTCGGTGTGTACTACGGACATGTTTGGGGCAAGGCTGTCATGGCGAGCATCTATCCGAAGGATCCCAACGGGCAATTCGCCTATGTGGAAACAAATCTTCGCTTCTGAAGTAAGCGCAGCAGGAGGAGCACCATGAACGACATTGTAGGAACACCCAAGCGAGCCCTGTGGAGCGCGACGCTGGGCTTCTTCGTCGGCTTCGCCGCAGTAGCTCTTTTTGCGCCGTCCGCGAACCGCTTCCAGCAGGTCATGGGGTTTGGTCCACTGGCTCTTGGCTTTCTCGTTGCCACGCCCTCGCTTTCCGGCTCGCTGCTGCGGATTCCGTTTTCGGCATGGGTGGATACCAGCGGAGGTCGCAAGCCGTTTCTCTGGTTGCTGAGTCTTTCCGTGGTCGGCATGATCGGCCTGTCGCTGGTCGCTCGCTTTCTCTATCCCGCACATCTCACCTACGCAAGCTATCCGCTGCTGATGGGCCTCGGCGTATTGAGCGGGTGCGGAATCGCAACATTCTCCGTCGGCATCAGCCAGGTTTCGTACTGGTTCCAACAAGGGAAACAGGGACGCGCTCTCGCCATCTTCGCCGGAGTCGGCAACGTTGCGCCGGGCATTTTCCTGCTGCTTGTGCCGTTTGCGCTGAGCCAGTTCGGTCTTGCGTGGTCCTACATTCTCTGGCTGTGCATCCTCGCCGCTGGGACAATTTTCTATGCATTGCTTGGAAGGAATAGCCCCTATTTTCAGCTGCTGGCGAAAGGCCTGGCGCCTGCGGATGCGCGGGCTCGCGCACACGAACTCGGGCAGGATCTGTTTCCGGCCGGGAGCCTGAAGGACAGCCTGCGATTGTCTGCTCGAGTGTGGCGGACCTGGGCGCTCGTATGGATCTACTTCACAACCTTCGGTGGCTTCATGGCGCTGACCGCTTGGCTGCCCATCTACTGGCGCTCTTTCTTCGGCGTGAGCGTGGGGCATGCCCTGATGTTGACCGCGGTCTTCTCGATTGTCGCCTCGTTGATCCGCGTCGCGGGCGGCGTGCTTTCCGATCGGCTGCAGGAAGGAGGAGAAAACACGGCGATCCTGGCCCTGCTGATCACGCTGGTCGGCGCGCTCGTGATGACGAGTTCGCGCCAGTTTGAACTTGCCGTTCCGGGAGAAATCTTGATGGCGTTCGGCATGGGAATTTGCAACGCCGCGGTTTTCAAGATTGTGCCCCAGGCAGTCCCGCAAGCCGTGGGAGGCGCGGCCGGATGGGTGGGTGGACTCGGCGCGTTCGGGGGATTCGTGATCCCGCCGGTGATGGCCTTCGCCGTGCGCAACCTCGGCCAGCCCGGCTATGCAATCGGTTTCATCACGTTCATCTTCCTGACGCTGTTCTCGCTGTCGATGGCCTGGATTCTCAAATACGCGCGGGAGACCTCGCCGCAAGCTTCCCCCGCGCAAGCTAGCGAGGAATCGGTCCCGCCGGCGCCTGCGCGAGTGAACCGCTAAGGAGCATCGCGGATGACTGCGGTGAGACACCTTCCCAAACCGATGGCGCGGGTCTGGGCGGCGATCATCGTGTCTACTGTGTTCTTCGGATGTGGAAGATCAAAGGAACAAAGTGCTTCCCAATATACGGTGCAGGAACTACCGGGAAGCGTGGTTGAGGGCGCAGTTCAATTGCAGGGAGCGCCGCCGCCACCCAAGAGGATTCATGTCGCACAGGATGCCGACGTCTGCGGGGAGACGCGCGAAGTCTATCCGGTGCGAATGGAGAACGGCGGTGTGGATGATGCTGTTGTCTGGATCGACGATATCCAGCGCGGGAAAGCGTTTTCCTTTCCACCGGCTCGGATTGACCAGAAGAATTGCACCTATGTTCCCCACGTGGTCGTCATGCAGGCAGGCGACGTGAATATCACCAGTGGGGATCCAATCCCCCACAGCGTGCACACCCGCGCGCAGCACAATCGAGACTACAACGAATCGATGAGTCCGTTGCAGAGCGACATCTCGCTCAGCTTCCCGCAGCCTGACGTGATCAGCATTCGCTGCGACTTGCACGGATGGATGCAAGCCTACGTGGTAGTTGCCAAGAATCCGTACTACGCAATCAGTGAGAACGGCGGAAAGTTCAAGCTGGACGGAGTTCCGAAGGGTCGTTACCACTTGAAGGTATGGAGCGAGAGTCTTGGCGAAAGCGAACAGGAAATCGTTGTGGAAGCGGGTAAGCCAACAAGAGCTGATTTCACCTTGAAGAGCCAGACCGCACAGGCCTCCGGAGCAGACTAGCCATGGCCGCCACGAAGGCAAGCCCAATTCGAAAGAGCCGGATCGCGAAAGCAGTTTGGATAATAGTAGCCGTCAGCGTGCTCGGCGCTGCTGAGGGACGCCAGAAGCCCACCAATCAACTGGCAGGCCCAGCCGAAGTAACCTTTGCACCAAGAGTTCCGCCTCCGATCACCAGATCTCAGCCGGCAACGGTAGTCGTCAATCTGGAGGTCACGGAGCAGAACGGCGAATTAGCCCGCGGCATCATCTACAACTTTTGGATGTACAACGGACATGTACCCGGCCCCTTCATTCGAGTCCGCGTCGGAGATACCGTCGAAGTGCACTTGAAGAATCGATCGAGCGACAAGACACACACGGTCGATTTCCATTTTGTCAGCGGCCCGGGCGGCGGTGCCCCAGTGCTGATGGCCAATCCGGGGCAGGAATCGGTGGGAGCATTCAAAGCGCTCAAGCCGGGCCTATTCATCTATCACTGCGCGGCCAATCCTATGCCCGCGCACATGGCCAATGGGCTTTATGGTCTCGTGTTGGTCGAACCCGAGGGCGGCTTGCCAAAAGTCGATCGAGAGTTCTACGTGATGCAGAGCGAGTTCTATACCGAAGGCGCCGTGGGCAAGCCCGGCCTTCAGGCGTATTCTTCGCGCAAGGCCGCTGCGGAAGCTCCGGAATACATCGTCTTCAACGGCAATGTCTCCTCCCTGATGGGCAATGCGGCGCTCAAGGCTCGGGTCGGCGAGACGGTGCGAATCTACTTCGGCAATCTTGGGCCGAACAAGATCTCCTCATTTCACGTCATCGGGGTGATCTTCGATCGAGTCTACCGCGAAGGAGGTCTCACCGATCCGGTGCGTAACATCCAGACCACGCTGGTGCCGCCGGGCGGAGCTTCCGTACTCGATTTCCAGCCACAAGTGCCCGGCAATTACACGCTTCTGGACCATGCTGTCTTCCGGGTCGACCGCGGCGCCATGGGCCTCCTCAGTGTGGAGGGCCCGGCCGCTCCCGATATCTATAGGAAAGGGAAATAAGAGAGCTCTTCTGCCAGGGAATTGAATCAGGGGCGAGGAAATGGTTGCGGGGGCGGTTTTGCTTGCCCTGAGCCCGCTGCGGCGGGCGAAGGGAACCTGGTAACGACCTCCGGCTCCTGAGCGCGAAGCGCTCAGAGTGAACAACGACAGCCCGGCTCCGGGCTCATCGTCAGGGAAGCTGACTCAGTGGGGGAATGGTTGCGGGGGCCTGCCCCCCGCGTAGATCGGTTCTCGGCACCGACACATGCCCTAAGGCAATGCCTCCCGCCCACTTTTCTCTGATGATTGCGATCGATTTACCTTTTCTTGAATAGTCTTTCGTGGTAAATGACATGGGTTTTAGGAGAAGACTGATGCGGAACACTCAGAACGCTCGAATCAGGAGTCCCCGTATGATGGCCTCCACTGAACCGGAGGCTTTCTTAGCTGAACTATCCACTGGGATGGCTATCGTAGCCAAGGGCGTTAGTATTGGAAAGGATGTAGCGAAAGGCCTACAGAGCAAGACAATTCTCGAGATATCTGTTCTCGATAGCTATGCAGCACACGGAAAGCACCACGTCGAACTTTCATTCAAGAATACAGGCGACCAAGGAATGTATATCGAATCTCTCACGGTTCATCGACCCGGCGAGGACAACAAAGAATTTTCAATTCTCAAAGGTGCCGGAATTGATGTTGACTTCACAACCTCCCAAGAGTCGACGATGGGTGTGGCCGCGTCGCGGACTGCGCCAGACACTGCGCTGCCTTTCTTCCCCAGGAAGCTAATGCAAGTTACCCCTTTCAAATTCAAGATGGTCTTCAACCTATTAGACCGCGAAAGTATGTTCGCAAAGCCATATCTGGTGGCGAAACTGGTTTGCTCCAAGTTGGATGAACAAAAATTGCGGCCTCACCACTTCTACTTCCAACTCCGCTGGAACTAGCGTCTAAGCTTCGAAGGCTCAGGGTCCTAGCTTCCTAGTTGTGTCAGTTCAGCATTCCTAGTCGAGCGGACTAGAGATCGACTGTGAAACTAGGGGTTAAGTTTTGGGATGCCGCCTGCGTCCTGAAACAGATAAGGAATCAAGACGCAAATGAACAATACGACCGCAACGAGAACGATCGCCTGTTTGAGCCAAAACATGCCACGGCGAAGCAGCCAAAGTGGGTGGCGATAATTGAAATCTAGTTCCTTCAGTTTTTTCGCTTCTAGGATTCTTCGGAGCTTATCGGTGTAGATATACCCGAGCGCATACTGTAAGAAATCACATAGTAATGCCAAGATTGATAGCGCGCCGACTCGAAACAGCCACTGTCCAATCTCCGCGGAAATATGCTTAAAGAGTGTGGATTCTCCGATAAGACGTGGCCCACGTCACTCCGAGTAATCCAAGGGAAATCGCCCGAACCTGGCTACTGAGCCGGTCCGCAGTGAAGTCCAAATCGTCCTGAAAACCCTTCAAGTCTGGCATTGCTTATAATGCTCTGGGCCCGGCGTATTTTCCGGACTTGGGTTCATCGTCATCCTCGTCAGCTTTCTCTTTGCTTCCCTCTTTTGTTGCGTACCGTACCAATTTGCGGCCCCGCACATTAGATTCCAGATTCCCAGATAGAAATCTCTCCATCGAAACGGCACGCTTTTTCTTTCCGGCCTTTCGTCGCTTTCTGGACTTCTTCTTTTTGGGCATTTGAGACGGCTCCCAATCCTAAGTGACGCCCGCGAGTTAATGCATAAGACATTACCATACGCATCTTTATCCGAGACCGCAAACGTTCATGAAGATGCGAAGTACACAAGCCCTGCTTCGAGCGAAGCCGTAACTCTCGACAATTCATGTTCGAACTGCGGCAGCATGGGATCGAGCGCGCCACCTTCCCGGTGTACGCGCTCGGTTGGTTGTAGGGGGCGGACTTGAACCAGATCGCGACCTCCGGCCCCTGAGCGCGGAGCGCTCAGACTAAACAATGTCAGCCCGACTCTTTCGGGTTCATGGGCAGGAAGCTAAACGGAAAAAGGAAGGGCGCTTCAAGGTTTTGCCTCAAAGCGCCCATGGTTGCGGGGGGCGGTTTTGCTTGCCCTGAGCCCGCTGCGGCGGGCGAAGGGAACCAACGACCTGCGGCCCCTGAGCGCGCAGGCGCTCAGAGTGGAAAATGCCAGCCCGATGTTCTCGGGCTCATGGACAGGAATCTCGGCTGGAAAACAAGAAGGGCGCTTCAAGGTTTTGCCTCAAAGCGCCCATGGTTGCGGGGGTTGGATTTGAACCAACGACCTCCGGGTTATGAGCCCGACGAGCTACCAGGCTGCTCCACCCCGCGAATTCATCATAGCGAATGCACGCATCGCGGTCAAACGAATCCCGGCAATTCCCGAAGCCGACGGCCGCACTTGCGCGCTGCTCAAAACTCGCTGTACGGCTTGCCTTCGAAGGGAGAGACTTGATCCGAGGCGGAATGAACGTCGCAGATGCCCACGAAGTTCTGATCGGGGCTCAACACGCCGCCGCAATCTTCCGTCGTGACCCAATCCTTCTGGCGGGTCATCGGGTCGATCGGCACATCGCCGATGTAGCCGGCCGTACGAAGATCTTCGAGCGACCCCGGCCCCGCTTCCTTGTCGAGCGTGTAATTCTGGATCGCCTGGCGCAGGACGAACAAATCTTGGTGAAGAACCGCTTCGTGCGCCCGAACGACCGACTGCTCGTACCGCCCGACGCTGATCGTCGCGAGGATAACGATCATGGCCATCACGACCAGCAACTCGAGCAAAGTGAAACCGCGAGGATTGGGGCCCCTTGGAATCTCGTCGCTCTTGATGTGTTCAGGAATTGCCATCAGTTTTCCAGGTCGCGCCGGAAAGCGAATTACCAGTCCGAATATTTCGTCCCGTCCAAGGCCGTGCCCGTCGAAGTCGCATAGACGTCGAAGACGTCCTGGCCTCCCCAGGACGTGGCATCGGGATCATCCTGCACCGAGCGCAGCCCCCAGTCTTTCGTGTTAGTGATCGGGTCCACCGGAATCTCGCGAAGGAATCGCACATGCCGATCGGCCGCTCCCGCGAGCTGAACTCCCTTCACCAGCGTGTCGAGGTCCGGCGGATATCCTTCCGTGCCGGCCTGCACCTGGATCAGGTTCTTGTCCGCAGCATCCTTGTAGCGGTCGATCGCGTCGCGCATCTGGCGAAGATCGTATCGAAGCATCTCTTCTCTGCGCCGCATCACGGTGACACGGGTCAGCGGCAGCACCATGGTCGCCAAAATCAGAAGTATCGAGCAGGCGATCATCAGCTCGATAAGCGTCATGCCCGCGGCCATCGCCGGAGTCCGGTGGCGCCGCCCGCATGCGCATGCGGACCCGTGCGGGTGCTTCACGAAAATACGAGGGCGAATGCGAATCCCGGTCATTCCGCCTCACTGCACCTGGATCGTGGCTTCGCTCGAGACCAACGGAACCGTCCGCTGCTGCGAGTCCCGTGCGTTCACCTGAAGGATCTGGAGCGCGGAGGTGCCGGGGGCCACGCCGCGGACCACGATTCCGACCAGCGTCCCCGAGCCGTTCACGCCGGGGGTGTTCGGCTGGCGGGTGGCCGAGACCACAACTTCTCCGCGTTGCTGGTCGATCCGCTGCACGATGGCGATTTCCTGCGTGCCGCCGGAGAGGAATCCGCCGTTGCGCACTTCTTCGACCTGGATGACGGCCGGGTTGTAGTGAATCAACAGGGGGATCGAATAGAGGTCGTTCACGTTCGAGACAGCCAAACCGAGCGTGGTCGTATCGCCGGCCTTCAACGCAACGCTCGCGGGTTCGAAGTGAAGCTGTGCGGCCGGTGCGGCGCCCTGGTTCATCTGCGGCGCGGGCTGTGCACCGGGCTGTGCTCCGGTCATTCCCTGCGGAGTCTGCGCGTCCCGATCCCCCCGGTAGACTCGCGCGTTCGAGTCCGTCCCCGCCGCCAATGTGCGCAAATTTTCCGCAGTAATCGACGGGAAGCGTAGGATGTGCGGCGTCAGGACGATGAGAACTTCGCTCTCTTTAACCTCGTTGCTGTTGTCCGAGAACAAATAGCGGAAAAGCGGCAGTTGCGCCAGGCCGGGCACGCCATTCACATTCTTCGTTTCGGTCCGTTCAATCAAGCCACCGAGGACGTTCACTTCACCATCCTTCAGGCGGATGTCGTTCTCGATCTTCTTGCTGCCGATGACGGGCTGGTTGACCCCGCCGATGTTGCTGGTGCCCGTAATTTGCGATACTTCAATCGAAAGCTTCATGCTGACGTCGCCGTTGGGATGCACGCGGGGCGTCACGTCGATGTTCACGCCGACGTCGATGTATTGGAACTGGGTGTTCACCAGCGGGTTCACCACGCCCGCTCCGCCGCCCACGCCCACTCCGACTCCCGCCTGGAAGCTGCCCGTCGCGACCGGAACCCGGTCGCCGATCTTCAGCGTCGCTTTTTCACCGTCGCTCACTCGGACCTCGGGGTCCTGGATAATCTTCGTCTTGTTGTCGGTCAGAATCGCGGTCGCAGTCGCGCCTGGCAACGTCATGCTGTAGTCCGATGCCGAAAGATTCTTCAAGTTATCCAGCGTAGTCGTTGGAGGAGTGGCGGTCCCGGTGGTCGGGAGTGCACCCTGAGGAGAGTACGTCACCACTACGCTCTGCCCGGGCAGAACTCCGAGATCGCGCAAACGGTCCCTGCTTGCCGTCAGTACTTGCACGTGGATCAACACTTCCGGCTTGCTCTTGTCGATGTCCCGGATGATCTTTGAAGCGAGTGCCAGCTTGTCGGGCGTGTCGCGGATCACGATCGCGTTCTGCGCGTTCACCTGCTGGATGCGGCGCAAATCGAGGAGCGAGCGAAGTCCGGTGACCACTTCGGTGAGATCCTGCGGCGTGAGCGTGTTGGAAAGATAGAAGGTCCGCACGACTTCGTCTTCCACGTCTCTGCGCTTTTGCGCGTTGTCCGGCGCCACGAAGATCACGCTGCCCGTCAGCGGCTTCCAGAACGCCTTGCTCTCGAGCGCCACGGCGTCGAGCGCCTGCTCGAGCGTGATGTTGGGCAAATCCACCGGGATGCGCCGCGACGTGAAGTCCGGATCGAAAATCACGCTCACGCCCGCGAGCTTCGCGATCGTCTCAAACACCACGCGCGAATCGTTCGTCATCTTCAGGTTGATGGGTTCGTTCGAAAGCGGCTTGAGCTCCGGGGGCCCTGAACGCAATTCGTCGTCCGGAGGATTCGGATTGATCGTTCTCGAAGATTCGGTCGCCGTCTTGGCCGCCAGCAGACCCATCACATTCTTCACCTGCTGGTCGGCTGCGGAATTCGAAGGATCGATCGCCTGGGCCTTTTGGAACTCCGCCAGCGCGAGCTGCAAATCGCCCTTTTGGAGGGCTTTCTGGCCTTGCTCCACATGGAATTGGCCGGCTTCGTAGCGCAGGTGCAGCGCTCGAAGCTTGTATTCGGCGTTGGTGGGCTCGGCCCGGAGGGCGCGCTCGTAGTTCACGAGGGCGGTATCGTAGTCTTGCAAGGCCTCGGCCTTGCGACCGGCGCTATAATCTTGGTTTCCTTTGGGGCAGCCAGCTGCAAAAATGGCGGCGAACGCCAAAAGCGGCAGATACTTTGTGCGGCGCAACCAGACCCTCCGCGGGATTTCCTTGATTCTTTGGGAGTCTAACACCCGAGTTAGGATGCGGCAAGGAATCGCCCCCGTTGCCGCGGGTATTTGATTACCACAGCCTTTTAGGCACCTGTGTTACACGTGCGTGAAAGTTGGCGCACCCCAATGCCGGAACTCCGGGGAATTCCGTCACTTGCGGCGCATTGCGCGCGGCGGCTATCATAACGTCACGGTGACTTCAGCGGCGAAAAAGGCGGAGCAGGAACGCAACAAGATCGTCGCCCAGAACCGGGCGGCCTCCTACAACTACGACCTGCTGGATAAGTTCGAGGCCGGAATCGTGCTCGTCGGCACCGAGGTCAAGTCCCTCCGGGACGGCAAGGGGAGTCTGCGCGAGGCCTACGCTGAGATTCGCGCCGGAGAGCCATGGCTGGTAAACTGCCACATCCCGGAGTACCAGCCCGGTGGGCCGCGAAACCACGATCCGCTGCGGAAGCGCAAGCTGCTGCTCAACCGCCGGGAAATCGACAAGCTGGAGGTCGCGACGCAGCAGAAGGGCATGACCATCGTCCCGCTGAAGATCTACTTCCGCGACGGGATGGCCAAATGCGAACTTGCCGTGGCGAGAGGAAAGAAATTCCACGACCGCCGCGAAGCCGAACGTCGAAAAGAAGCCAAACGCGAAGCCGATGAAGCGATGTACCGCTTTCGCAGGCGATGAGATTGAAAGGAAGACATGCAGATCCAACTCGATACACAGCCGTACGCTTCGATTCCGGGCGACGCGCTGGTTACGTACGTCTTCGATAAGGAAAACAAGTTCGATGGAGTGCTCGGCGACATCGACCGCGCCATGAACGGCCGCCTCGGCTCGCTCGCCGCGAGCGGTGAATTGACCGGCAAAGCGCTTGAACTCGTCCTCATCCATTTCCCCGAGGGTCTCGCGGCGCAAAGGCTGCTGCTCGTCGGAGCAGGGAAGCCGGAGAAATTCGCCGTGTCGGACCTGCGCAAGATCGCAGGCACGGCGCTGCGCCACCTGAAATCCCGAGGCGCAAAGAAATTGATCTTTCTCACCCGTGAAGGAGAGCGCGAGCCGGCGGCTGCGCAAGCCGTGGTCGAAGGACTGATCGCCGGGGATTTCGAATCGGACAAATACCGCACGGAGAAGAAGGACCGTGAAGTTCAGTCCGTCGCGCTTGCCGGATTCGACGCCGGCCTCGGCGCGAACCTCACGGCCGCGATCGATCAGGGCCGCATTCTCGGCGAGTCGCAGAATTTCGCGCGCGACCTGATCCTCGAGCCCTCGAATCGCCTCACCCCACGGATGCTGGCTGCCAAGGCAGAGGCGATGGCGAAAGAGGTCGGCCTGGGAATCGAGATTCTCGATGAGCGAAAGATCACCGAACTGAAGATGGGCGCGCTGATCGGCGTGGCGCAGGGAAGCGTCGAGCCGCCGAGGGTCATCGTCTTACGCTACACACCCAAGAACGCCCCAGCGGGCGGGCCCGTGCTGGGCCTGGTCGGCAAGGCCGTCACGTTCGACACGGGCGGCATTTCGATCAAGCCCGCCGCGAACATGGAGAAGATGAAGTACGACATGGGCGGCGGCGCGACGATGCTCGGCGCCATGCGCGCGCTCGCTTTCCTGAAGCCTTCCGTTCCGGTGATCGCCGTGATTCCCGCGACCGAAAACATGCCGGGCGGTCGGGCGCAAAAGCCGGGCGACGTGCAGGTGGCGATGTCGGGGAAAACGATCGAAGTGATCAACACGGACGCCGAAGGCCGGCTGATTCTGGCGGACGGAGTTTTCTACGCGCGCAAGCTCGGCTGCACGCACTTGATCGATGCGGCCACGCTTACCGGCGCGATCGAAGTGGCGCTCGCGAACGTGCACGTGGGCGCGTTCGGCACGCCGCGCGAATATCTCGACAAATTCCTCGAGAGCGCGAAGGCCGCGGGAGAAAAGATGTGGCCCATGCCGATGGACGAGGAATACGAGCAGATGATCAAGAGCGACATCGCGGACATACGCAACACGGGCAGCGGCAAGGGAGGCGGGGCGAGCACCGGCGCGTGGTTCATCAAGGAATTTGCCGAGGACACGCCGTGGATCCATCTCGACATCGCTTCGACGTGCTGGGTGGACGAAGGGCGTCCCTGGCAGGCGAAAGGACCGACCGGAGTCGCGCTTCGCTCGATCGTCGATTTCGCGCTGAAGATGTAGGCGGCGCTCATCACATTTTTTCCGGAGCTTTTATTCCGAGCAGGCCGAGCGCCGCGACGAGCTGCTCGCGTACGAGCGACGTGAGCCGCAGCAGAAGCGCGCGCTTTTCGGCGTCTTCTTCCGAAAGAATGTGATGCTTGTGGTAGAAGACGTTGAAGGCCTGCGCGAGCTCGAAAGCGTAGCGCGCGAGGAACGCAGGCTCCTGGCCGGCAAGCGCCGCTTCGACGCGCGCGTCGAGCGAACCCGCCAGCACAACGAGCTCCCACAGGTCATCTCCCGCCGGCGCGGCCATGTATTTCATCACGTCGATTTCGCCGCTCTCGATCCGCAAGAGATTCGCCGCGTCCGTATCGTTTAACCGGCCCTCGCCCTTGCGCACGATCCCGTTGACGCGCACGACGGCGTATTGCACGTAGGGTCCCGTCTCGCCCTCGAAGCTGAGCGCGTCCTCGAAATCGAACGCGATCACGGTCGAGCGTGTGAAGCGCAGAAGAAAATATCGCAGGGCTCCGATGGCAACGGCGTTCACCGTTTCATGAAACCCGGGCGTGCCGGCCAGCTCCGGATGGCGCTTTTCAGTTTCTGTTTGTGCGGACGTTATGAGCCGGTCGATCAAGTCATCGGCCTTCACGCCCTGGCCCTTGCGGCCGCTCACTTCGATGTAGGGCTTCTTCGCGTCCTCGGGCGGGATTTCGTAGCCAAGTTCCCTGGCGCAGCGCGGCGTGAGCGCAACCACGTTGTAGGAGAAGTGCTTCAGACTATCGGCCTCGCCCGCATGGCCAAGCGCGCGAAGCCCCGCGACGACCACCTGCTGCGGATACGCTTGCCGCGAATCAATCACGTTGAAGACTTCAGTGGCGTGGCCGAATTTCGGCGCGCCGGGGTCATCGGATTCCGCGTCCGTGCTCCAGGCCTCGTGTCCGTCGGGATGCTTGTGGAAGCGGCGGTAGTGAAAGTCGCGTTCAAGCAGGCCGAATTTCCAGAGATGATAGGCGATGTCTTTTCCGACATAGGTGACCGTGCCATTCGAGCGGACGATAATCTTGGCCTCGGCCAGCTCGGTCGGCTCTTCTTCTCCTTCGGCGGGAGTTTCTTTATCCGATGGGAGCTGCATCACCCAGCAGCCTGCGTTTTTCCCCGAGCCTGCGAGCTGAATCGCGCCGCGCTGCTTCAGCAGCTCGAATGCGGCGTCCCAGAATTTCAGGCGCAGGATTTCGCTCTCGCGCGAAAGAAGGTCGTAGTCGATTCCGAGGCGGTCGAGTGTGCGCAGATGGCAGTGCACGATGGCGGTGGAGACGATCTCCGCCATGTTCGCGGCATCGCCGTGGCCCTCTTCGATGTCTTTGAGAGTCTGCGAGCGGAAATCGAGGCGCGATTTATCTTCCGCGAGCCACTGCGTGACGCGCGTGTAGAGGTCCCAGCAGACGTAGTCGAACTTGGGGGCGGCAGCGAGCGCGCGAACTTGGTCGAGCGATTTCGGCTCAAGGCGAAGGAATCCGAGGACGACGTCCGCGACCTGAACGCCGGTGTTGTCGATGTAGTTTTGCACTTCCACGCGCCGACCGGAGTAACGAAGGAGGCGCGCGAACGTGTCGCCGAGCACGGCGTTGCGCAGGTGGCCGATGTGCGCCGCCTTGTTGGGGTTGACGCTGGTGTGCTCGACCATCGTCTTCGGCGCGTTGGGTGCGGGCTCGGCAGCGGCGCCGCGGCCGGCTTCCTCGCATGCGGCGCGAAAGAACGCCGGGCGGTCGAAAAACAGATTCAAGTAGCCACCGCCGGCGACTTCCACGCGCGCGACGCCTTCGATCGGCTTCAGCGAGTTCGCGATTTCCTGCGCGAGCGCGCGCGGCGGTTTTTTCAGCCGCTTGGCCAGTTCGAAGCAGAGCGGCGAGGCGACTTCGCCCATGGAGGATTTCGGCGGGCGCTCGGTGACCACGGGCACGTCCGTCTTGTAGCGCTCGTGGATGTGGTGGCGCAGCGCCTTGCGAATCCGGTCCTCGACCCTCTTATACACGTGGCTCCTTGCGTTGGACTGGCGTGAAACTTGGGTTCGTCAGCCCTTCGAATCTGTGTCGATTAGAATTGGGTGTCATCGTTTGCTTTCAGTGGGTTACGGGCATTTCTAATCGCCGGTGTGTCGATTAGAAAATGCGGCAGCCGGGCGTCTGTGGACGCGCGGCATGCGACCGGAGCTTGGGTAAGCCACACCCCCGCAAAAGCGGGTCGTCCCGCTTCGCCATCTGTCGCAAGATTCCATTTCACATTCATACGTCCAGCAGGTTAGCAACATGCGGCAAGATTACAAGGGAGAGCTTGTGTGGACTTTTGGGCCACGGCAAATCCACGCAAGGTCGGCCCGGCAGCGCTCTTAGACTCGTCACTCTGCGCGTTTGCCGGCCGGATGCGTCGCCTTGAGAACGAGAGCGGCCGCGACCAGCAGTGACGTTGCCACATTGGCCCAAATCACAGCGGCGGCGTGCAGCAGCAGGCCATATACCAGCCAAAGAAGAATTCCGGCGAGGTAGAGAACCAGCATGGGGTAAGAGAGATCCTGCCCGCCTTGCCGCCTGATCTTCAGAATTTGTGGAATAAACGCGATCGTGGTGCACACCGCCGCAGCGCCGCCAACGTAGTTCACAAGTCCCATTTGGTCTCCAGCACTATTTGTTGCTGATCAACGGCTGGTTCTTCGAGAGGCTCAGTTAGATCGGTCACCGCCCGGTCAGGTTAGCAGGATGTAAGCACGTTGCAAGGAGGAAGGCGTGTGGACTTCCTACGCGAGAGGGTTCCCTTCAGAGGTGCTGGTGCGGCTGACGCACGAGCCCCGCGCCGAGGAGCAACCATTGTGCTCCCATACTCGTCAATTAATTTGACGGATATAGAAGGCAATCGACATGAACGAAAGCAACCGCCAGAAGCTGTTCGCCAAATGGCATCGCCCGACCGAGCCGGGTTCGGGCACGCATGACAACATGGCCCGGCGTCATGGCTGGCGGAGCCGGTTTCCCGCCAAAATCTCCATTCCTCATTTGCTGAACACGAGCTGGGCTACCGGTCTGGCGGCAGTGTCTCTGTTGGCGCTGGGCGCATGCGCGTCCATGAAGGTTCGTATGGGGATGAAGGTTGACCTCGCAAAGACTCCCATCGCGTCCATTAAGGCCAGCTTGCCGAAAGGACCGGGAATTGCGCCGGGTGAGCAGTTGCCACTCGTGGTGACATTTACGGAGCCGAACGGCACGGTGCTGGTGACGGAAGGGCAGGGCAAGGGAAAGGTGATGTGGAAAGACCTCACGGTCGCGGCAACCGTCGTGACCGTCGATCAGAAAGGCATCTTGTCCCTTTCGAAGGATCCCCGGGTCAGCGACGGGAAGGTGCCGCATGTGACGATCACGGTACCCAGCCATCCGGGCCTGCGGACGGAGCTCGACGTTCCATTGCGCTACGACTACAAGTATGTCGCGAATTTCTCCGGCAGGCGCGGAGCGAGCGGCATGAACGGACTCGATGGAAGTGACGGCGCGAGCGGCACGATGGGCTCGAACGATCCGAACAATCCCTCTCCGGGCGGAAATGGCTCGGACGGAACCGACGGTTCGGACGGGAAGGATGGAGAACGGGGAGGAGACGCGCCGCCTGTGGACGTGCGCGTCGCACCCAGGTTTGAGGACCGTCCCCTCCTGCAAGTGAGCGTAACCGCCGCTGGAGATCGGAGGCTGTATCTCGTGGACCCGCAGGGAGGGTCCCTCACAGTGAAGGCCGATGGGGGCCCGGGTGGATCGGGTGGAAGAGGCGGCCGCGGCGGTCGAGGAGGCTCGGGTGGCACGGGAACTCCCGACGGGACGAGCGGGCGCAACGGCACCGACGGGCGAAGCGGCTTCGATGGGCCGCCGGGGAAGGGCGGGCGCATCACCGTGACGTACGATCCGGCGACCAAACTCGATTTGAGTGCCCTCCATCTCTCGAGCAGAGGAGGCCCACCGCCGGGGTTCAATGAAGAACCGGTGGCTCCGCTGTGGTGAACGACGGCTTGGTGGGGCCGGCCCGCAACCCAATCCTTCACCGCGATTTCAGGTCAATTGACAGCCCCGGCATGCCAGACTAGTATCGTTTTCTCGCAGTTCCGCAGCGGAAACACAAATCCTTCATGAACCGCGCCAGATCTTCAAAGGACAAGCCCTTCGCGACAGGCACTCACGGCGAGCCGCTGCTGTAGGAATCCGCGCGATTGGAAGAGCGGGGGACGAATGAAACCGGGAGGATTCGAGTACCGATTCCGCAAGCCGCTGGGCGCACCCGAAGAGCGCGGCGGCGCGCCGCCCGTCTATCGACGCACGGTTGAAAACGGCATGGTCATCGAGCGCGATGTTGCCGTTGCGATGCGCGATGGAATCAAGATTTACATCGACGTGTTTCGTCCCGCGGACGAGAAGCCGGCGCCGTCGCTGATCGGCTGGGGGCCTTACGGCAAACACGGACACACGAACTACCTCGAAATTTTCCCAAACTGCGGCGTCAAGACGGAGATGCAATCCCGATATGCGGCTTTTGAGGCGCCCGATCCCGGATACTGGGTGCCACAAGGCTATGCCGTCATCAATGTGGATATCCGCGGCACGTGGTATTCGCAGGGAGACGCCACGTATCTCTCCCCGGAAGAGGCGGAAGATTACTACGATGTGATCGAGTGGGCCGGCACGCAAGGCTGGAGCAACGGCAAGGTCGGCTTGTCCGGCGTTTCGTATTTGACCAGTTCTCAGTGGCGGGTGGCAGCTCTCAACCCGCCGCACCTGGCGGCAATTAATCCATACGAAGGATGGACCGACACGTATCGCGAAGTTGCGCGTCACGGCGGCATCCCGGAGACCTCCTTCTGGCCGTACCTTCCGGGCCGCTGGGGCAGAAGCACCACGCGCGTAGAGGATCTGCTTGCCGAAGCGAAGGAACATCCCTTTTTCGACGCATTCTGGGCTTCGAAGGCCGCCGACTTTTCGACAATCAAGGTCCCGGCCTACGTGGTTGCGAGCTGGACGGACCAGGGCTTGCATACGCGTGGGACACTCGAGGGCTTCAAGAAGATCGCTTCCAAGCAGAAGTGGCTCGAAGTGCATGGGCGAAAGAAGTGGGCCTACTTCTACGAACAGGAAAATGTGCGCCGACAGCAGGAGTTCTTTGCCTTCTTTTTGAAGGGAATTCCCACAGCGGTCACGCAATGGCCGAAGGTGCGACTCGAGGCGCGGGAGAAATTCTACGTGGGATCCATGAAGGCGGAGAACGAGTGGCCCATCTCTCGCACCCAATATACGAAGCTCTATCTCGACGCCACGACGGGCTCTCTCAAACGGCAAGCCGTTCCGGAGGAGCAATCCTTCTCATACGACGCCCGGTCCGAGGGGCCGGGTCCTCATCGCGCGCAATTCGATCTGGCATTCGACCAGCCGACGGAGTTGATCGGCCACATGAAGCTGAAGCTTTGGATGGCCCCCGACGGGGCGGACGACATGGATATCTTCGTCGCGATTCAAAAGCTCGACTCAGCAGGGAAGCTCGTGCCGTTCGCTTTCTGGACCCAGTTCGACGACGGACCCGTAGCATTGGGTTGGTTGCGGGCGTCCCATCGCGAACTCGATGAGACGCAATCGACGACATACCAGCCGATTCTTGCGCATCGCCGAGAGCTCAAGATCGAAAGCGGCGCCGTCGTGCCGCTTGAGATCGAAATCTGGCCCTCGGGCACTCGATTTGAAGCTGGCGAACAATTGAGGCTCGTCGTGCAGGGCATCGACGTATATCGATATCCCAAACCGACGATGGCGGATCGTCACGAAGACACGGTAAACCGGGGGCGCCACGTGATCTACGCGGGAGGCAAGTATGATTCGCATCTCCTGATCCCGGTCGTTCCAGAGAAAGCACGATAGCGAGATCCTGGCGGACTGCTCGTTCGGGGGCCATCCCAGTACCCCGAATCTGGGTTAATTGACAGGTCCGGCGTGCCAGACTAGTATCGTTTTCTTGCAGTTCCGCAGCGGAAACACAAATCTTTCATGAACCGAGCCAGCTCCTCAAAGGACAAGCCCTTCGCGACAGGCGCTCAGGGCAAGCCGAAGTTCTACCTGACCACGCCGATTTACTACGCGAATTCGCGGCCACACGTGGGGTCGGCGTACACGACCATCGTGTGCGACGTGATCGCGCGGTACAAACGCATGTGCGGATACGACGTCGCCTACCTGACCGGGACGGACGAGCACGGTGTGAACATCGAGCGCGCGGCCGAGAAGCAGGGGATCACGCCCGCGCAGCTGGTCGACCGGAACGAAAAAATCTTTCGCGACCTGTGGAAGCTGCTGGGAATCACGCACACCGATTTCATTCGCACGACTTCGACCGAACATGCGCGCGCCGTGCAGCATCTGGTCCGCCGGACGATGAAGCGTTCGCCCGATGCAATCTACAAGGCGAAATACGAAGGCCGCTACTGCATCTACGACAATCTTTACGTGAGCGACACGCCGGAGCCGGCGAACTGCCCCACGTGCGGCCGCCCGGCGGAGCTGGTGTCCGAGGAGAACTACTTTTTCCGGCTTTCGGCGTATCAGGACAAGCTGCTGGAGCTGTATAAGGCTCAGCCGCAATTCGTGCAGCCGGATTTCCGGCTGAATGAGGTGAGGAGCTTCGTCGAGAGCGGGCTGAAGGATGTGTCCATCAGCCGCAAGTCGATCAAGTGGGGCATTCCGTGGCCGGACGATCCCGAGCACGTTTTCTACGTCTGGTACGACGCGCTGACGAGCTACATGAGCGGAATCGGATACGGCGAGGGCGAAAACGGCAGCGCCGAGTTCCAGAAATACTGGCCGGCTGACCTGCACATGATCGGGAAAGAGATCATCCGGTTTCATGCGGTCTATTGGCCGGCCTTTCTGATGGCGGCGGAACTGCCGCTGCCGAAGCAGATTTTCGCGCACGGCTGGCTGCTCTTCGAACAGGAGAAGATGAGCAAGTCGAAGGGGAATGTTGCGTATCCTGAGCCGATTGTGAAGGTGCTGGGCAACGACGCGCTGCGGTACTACCTGTTGCGCGAGGTGGTTTTCGGCCAGGACGGCAATTTTTCGCGCGAAGCGCTGCTCACACGCTACGAAGCGGATCTGGTCAACGGACTCGGGAATCTCGCGAGCCGCGTGTTGGCGATGATCGAGAGCTACTTCGAGAGCCACGTTCCGGAGCCGACTTCGGACAACGCTATCACGAAGTTCATTTCCGGCCCGATCGAATCGATCGCGCGAGAACACTATGACGCATACCGATTCTCGTCCGCGGTGCAGGACATCTGGAGATTCATCTCGCAGGTGGATGCGTATCTGGTGCAGGAGAAGCCCTGGAAGATTGCGAGCGACCCGATTCATCGGGGCCAGCTTCGCGAGGTGCTCTACACCGCCGCGGAGGCATTGCGGATTATCACGGCGCTGGCGCATCCGGTGCTGCCCGAGGCTACCCAAGAGATATGGCGCCACCTGGGACAGCCTGGGAGGCTGGAAGATTTTCAGCTCAATGAATTGGTCTGGGGCGGATTGAAGCCCGGGACACGGATTTCGAAACCGGAGGCAATATTTCCGCGCATGGAGTACAAGCCGACGTACGAAAGGATTGAAACGATGGAACAGGAAATACGAAATCCGGGAGCCACGCAACCCGCTGCGGCAACGCCCGCGGCCGAAGGAGCCGTTGCACCCGCCAGCGCGAAGATCGGCATAGAGGACTTTGCGAAAGTGGAGCTCCGCGTTGGAGTGGTGAAGGCGGCGGAGAGAATTCAGGGTGCGGATAAGCTCCTGAAATTGCTGGTCGATATTGGCGACGAGGTCCGGCAGGTGCTTGCTGGAATCGCGCTGGCGTACGCGCCGGAAGATTTGGTCGGACGCAAGGTGGTAGTCGTCACGAACCTTGCGCCGCGCAAGATGCGCGGACTCGAATCGAATGGGATGCTGCTGGCGGCGTCGGCCGGGGCGGACGGCAAGCCGGTGCTGTGCACATTCGTTGAGGAAATTCCCGCGGGCGCGAAGGTGAAGTGACCATCCGATCAGGATGGTCATCCCGAGCGAATCCGCCGCGGCGGATGAGGGAGGGATCTCTCTTCGTGTTTTGGGCATGTTGCCTCGTCCATGCGATCGGCGGGAAGACTTGCTGCGATAGAAGCAGCGCATAGGAAGGCGCTCCGCGCCGACTGGGTAATGTCGCGGCTCCCTCGGCTACGCTCGGGACAAGTTCAGCTGCGACCCACAGAGAAAGGAGCATTTCATGCGTCGGTTTTGCCTTCTGACTTCCGTCATGCTGTGCATGATGGGCGCCGCGTTGGCCGATCCGACGCCTGTAGATCCCGGCTCCTTCAGTACGAACGCGAAATTTTCGGTCGACAAAAGTGCAATGACCTTATCGAGCGCGGTTGCGATGATCGAACCGCGGCTTGGTGCGCCAGGGTACTCCTGGCTGCGAATTTCTTTCTATTCCTTTCCGCTAACTCCAGATGATGTGGCCGGCGTGACAAGCGGCAACATCGAATCCATGGAAAGAAAATGGAGCGGAAAGGCAAACAATCCCAAGGATTACAATAGTTCGCATGCGGTGATCCAGCTCTCCGTGGATGCGAAGTATAAGGTTTGGCAGGTCGATATGTCCGTCCCCGGCCATGCGTGCACCATCGCACCCTTCGAGCAGGATGTTAAAGGCTTCTTGCAGACCTACCAGTTCGACGGGAAGAATCTGAAGCTGAAAAGCAAAGGGTCGTATGTTTGCGACATGAAGTTCATGGGCATTCCGAATCAGAACTTCGGCTGGGACATTGACGTCAATCTTCCAGTATTTGAAAAGGCAAAGCCCAAGAAATAGGCTTCGCTGACTGCATGTTGCCGCGCCCCTGCGAGGACAAGTCAAACCCGATGGAAATCATCGACTCACACGCGCATCTGGAAGTCGCACAGTTTGACGGGGACCGCGCGGCGATGCTCGAACGCGCGCGCGCTGCCGGGGTGCAGACGCTGCTGGCGATCGGCAGCGGCACCAGCCCTGCGGAACGCCTCGACGCGGCGATTCCGTTTGCCGAGCAGCACGACTGGATCTACGCGACGGTCGGCATCCATCCGCATGACGCGAGCGTGGCGACCGGAGAACATTTCGCGCGGCTGGACGAACTCGCGCGGCATCCGCGCGTGATCGGCTGGGGCGAAATGGGCCTCGACTACTTCTACGATCATTCCCCGCGCGATGTGCAGCAGCAAGTGTTCCGGCGGCAGCTCGTGCAGGCACACGCCGCGAAGCTGCCGGTGATCATCCACTGCCGCGATGCGTGGGACGATTGCCTCGCGATTCTCGAACAGGACTGGGGGCCGACGGGCCTCGGCGGAATTTTCCACTGCTTCACGGGAACGCTGGAAGAGGCGCGGCGCGGGCTGGATATGGGCTTCCTGATTTCGTTCGCGGGGAACGTGACGTATCCAAAAAACCAGAGCCTACGCGACGTGGCGCGGGAACTTCCGCTTGAAAAAATGCTCACGGAAACGGATTCGCCGTTTCTGGCTCCGCAAGGACGGCGGGGCAAGCGGAACGAGCCTGCGTTTGTGGTTGAGGTGGCGAAAGCGTTGGGGAATGTGAGAGACTTAGCCCCCGAAGAGGTCGCGGCGAGGACGGCCGCAAACTTCAGGAAGCTTTTCCGGCTCGACGCCCGGCACGCTACGGGCGAAACTCGATAAAGGGCGGGGCACGCAGAGCGCATGGCCTTCGCTGTCCAAATCGCAAAGGGAATTTTTGAACTCGTTCGCGACGATCTGGCGCTCGTCGAACAGGAGATTGCCGCGCAGAGCGGCGCGGCGATCGAGCCGGTCGCCGAGATCGCGGGCTATCTGCGCGAGGGCGGCGGCAAGCGGCTGCGCCCGGCGCTGCTCTTGCTCGCGGCGGGAGCAGCGGGATACCGCGGGCCGAGCGCGATCCGGATGGGCGCGATAGTGGAAATGATTCACAGCGCGACGCTGGTCCACGACGATGTGATCGACGGGGCGCAGACGCGGCGCGGGCGCCCGAGCACAAACGCGCGCTGGGGAAATCACATGAGCGTTCTCGCGGGCGACTGGCTCTACATGCAGTCGTTCGAGATGGCGCTGAGAGAGCGGAACTTCGCGATCCTCGACATCCTGATCAACCTGACGCAGAATATGGTCGAGGGCGAATTGCTGCAGCTCACGCGGCTGGGGCGAATCGATCTGACTCAGGCGGACGCGACCGAACTCGCCTATCGCAAGACGGCGTGCCTCTTCAGCGGATGCGCGCGCTTGGGAGCCGTGCTCGGACGCCAGCCGAAGCACGTGGAGGAAGCGCTCGCCGAATACGGCCGCAACGCCGGGCTCGCGTTTCAGCTCGTGGACGATCTGCTCGATTTTACGGCGTCGCCCGAACAGCTCGGGAAGCCGGTGCTGAGCGATTTGAAGGAAGGGAAGGTCACGCTGCCGCTGATCTTTGCGCTGGAGAACGGAGCCGCGCCGCAGACGGCCGACGGAAATTCCAACGGGCATTCGCCGGAGGGGCGCCGGCTGGTGGCGAAAGTTCTCGAAGAGCGCGGATTCCTGAGCGTGCGTCCGGAGCAGATTACCAGGCTCGTGGGAGAGACGGGCGCACTCGCGCGCGCGTCGGATCTCGCCAAAGACTACGTCAGCCGTGCAAAGGCGTGCCTCGAAGAGCTTCCCGAAACCGAATACCGCAGGGCATTACTCGCCGTGCCGGATTTCATCCTCGAACGCAAAAACTGATTTTCTTGTTTTGAAAACTTCAGGCCGTGGGGACGCCGGCGGACGGGTGCGGGCCGGCGCTGCGTCCGTTTCCCTGCTGCAACACTTGCGCGGCGTCTTTCAAAAGATCAGCGGGACTCCAGTCCGTTTCCTCGTACCATTTGTAGACCGTGCCCTCGGGTGAGATGACCGTGGTGCTCATCGAGTGGGAGATCTGGTCCTTCTCCGGCGTGTAGATCAATCCGAAAAAATCCGCGACCTTTGGCAGATCCTTTGCCGGCACGACGGTAAACTTCCAGCGGTCGAACGGATCGCCGCCGGTCGTTGTGCGGAAACTTTCAGCGTAGCGCTTCAAGACCGCAGGCGTATCGTGCTCAGGATCGAAGCTGACGCTCAACAGCCGGACTTTGGAACCAAGCGCCGGGTCCTTTTTCAGCGCGACGTAAATCTGCGAAAAGTTCCTCGAGACGAGCGGGCAATAATCAGGAAACGGGCATCGCGTGTAGATGAACGTGATGAGCAGAACGTGTCCCTGATACGAACGGAGGTGGACTTGCTTGCCGTCCTGGTCGACGAATGCAAAATCGGGAACCTGGTCACCGGGGTGCGGAGTGTTTCTGGCTCCTGCTGGTTTCGCGCCGCCGCTGCCTTTCTTCGTGACGACGATGTTTTCGAGATAGGCGCCGTCGTCCGTCACGACGACATCGGCGGTGATCTCGTCTCCGGGACCGAGGGACGAGAGAGTCTTGGCGTCGCGGACGGGATAGGGCATCGTCATGGCCATCATGAAGCCGGGAATCTCCTGCCCATCGACGTTGAGAGAGTTGTGCTCCACGTCGATCGAGACGACCTTGCCGACGAGATGGTAGCGGCGCGCGGCCAGTTCGGGCGCAGGCTTCTTGCTGCACGCGGCCGGGACCAACGCGATGGCCGCGAGGAGGAACGCGAACAAAGTTCGCGCTCGCAGAATCCGAAAATGTCGTCTGTGTCGCATGGCAGGCACGTATCTCCCCTGTGTGCTTCCTTCAAATTGTACCCGTGCGAATCCGAAATCAGTAATGGAATCGCCAGCGGACCTGCCCGATCAACTGGCGCGGTTCGTTGAAGTGCGATCCGCCGAAAGTGTTGCTCGTATCCAGCATATAACGCCCGTTCCCGATATTCACCGCCGTGAACGAAAGCGACAGACGGTCGCCGAAATTCTTGCCGAGCGAAAGATCGAAGGTCGTATGCGAGGGCAGGTGCCGCGGGCCGTCCTCGAACAGAAATCCGGAACCGAAATTCAGGTTGCCGGTGGTCCACATTTTCCGCGGGAGCTTGATGTTGTAGCCCGCGCTCAAGGTGTCGCGCTGGTCGTGGTCGAGAAAGAAAAGACCTTCTTCAGGAGGCGTGAAATCCGTCAGCCCGCCGGTGATACCTCCCGCGCCCTGTGCGTACTGATGCGAATAGGAGGCGTAGACGCGAGCGCGGCCGGCGATTTCAGGAGAGCGGAGGGTCGTCTCCCAGGCGCGGATGCGCGCGTGAGCGATCGTGAGGGGGAAGAAGATATTCGAATTGCCCAGCACGTCGTGATCGAGAAAATTGCGCGCGGCGTTGTGCGAGTAACCGGTATCGAAAACCCAGCCGCGGAAGGGAATTGCGATACCCACTTCGTATTGTTCGTCGCGCTCACCGTGCAGCGGAAGGAAGCCTTGCTGATTCTGAGCGAGCAGCGGTCCCGAGATCGTGTCCAGCGGCGGCGCCTGGTAGGTGCGGCCGTAAGAGCCGCGCAGGATCCAATGCACGCCCGGAACCTGAATTGCGGCGCCAACTCGCGGGTCGGCGGAATTTTCGCTGACGGCGGTGCCGCTGAAATGTGTGAGCCGTACACCGCCATTGAGCGTCAGCCACGATGCGACCTTGAGCTGATCCTGCAAGAAGACGGATTCGAGGTTGCCCCAGACGCTCAGGGTTTGGAACGGGATCGATTGAGTGGGGTCCTGCGCGATGACTCCGAAGAGGTAGTTGTCGTGCTGTCCATACACGTAGAGGCCGCCCCGGAGACTGTTTCTTCCCTTGGTGAGCGATATGGCCGATTGGAACCCCACATAATTCGAGTTGCGCCGGTCTTGCGACGACTTCGGGAAATCGTTTGGGCCACCGACGTAGTTCGCGCTATTGAAGTGGTAAAAGGGTGAGACTGTCAGCAGCGCACCTGGGTTGATCGTGTGGACCCAGGAAAAGTTCACGAAGGAATCGGCCTCGCGATCCACGTCACGAACAGCGCAATTGTCCACGTCCGGATCCGAATCGGGCGGGCACGCTGCCTGCTGCCCCTGCGTGTTCGGGACTTGATAGAAGTCGCGCCGGAGCGAGGCGACGAGGCGAAGCTGGTCGTCGGGAGTTGCATTGAATACCAGAGAGCTGAAGCCGCCAACCCCATCGCCGAGATCGTGCAGGACCGGCTCGTCCGGGGTTTCGAGGCCATAGTCGGAGCGATTCGCGTTCGCGCTTGCGTAGTAGGCGAAACGCTGCGTGTGGCCGCCGAAGTTCACCTGGCTGTTGGTCTGATTGAAGTTGCCGTATGTGGCGACGAGCTCGGCCTGATTATCGAATTCAAAGCCGGTGCGCGGCACGACATTGAACACACCGTAGGTGCGATCGCCGTAGTCAGCCGAATAGCCGCCGCGCTGGACTTCCAAGTAGTCGATGTCTTTCGGGTCGAACTGGGGACCGACATTGCTGGCGATGCTTGTGTTGGGCACCGGCACACCGTCAATCAGCCAGCTCACCTGATGACCGCCACGCACGTGGAGCTGGTCGTGGACCATGTAAGCCCCGGGCACGAAGTCGGTGATCATCTGGAGGCTGTTGGTGCGATCCGCTCCGGGAGTTTGCTCGATCTGAGACCGCGTGACGAGGGTCTGCGTGGTCGATGAGCCGGTATCGGTCGATTCCGTCTCCGATTTCACCTCGGCGCGCTGGGTGACGGTCGCGAGCTCCATCTGGAAATGCAGAATGGGTGAACTGCCGGACTCGACGATAAAGTTGCGGGTCGCGTCCTGAAAACCGGCGACCGCGATCGTGATCTGGTACTCGCCGAGGGGAACGGCATTGAACTCGAAGCTTCCATCCTGGTCCGTCTGCGTTTGTTGCGACCAAGACGAAGTTGCCGACTTCAGCCGCACGCCGGCACCGGCGACCGGCCGGTGCTGCGGGTCGTGCACAATGCCGCGCACGCTGCCGAAGATCGTGGCTCGCGCTTGCTCTCCGCACGCTAAGAGCGCGACGGCGAGCAGAAAGACGAATGCCTTCCGCATGTACTCCTCCCTTTCTGATTTGGGCTACTGGACTGCGATGGAAGGATGCTAGGCGCGCGGAGGCTGAAGCGGAGCAGAGAGGAAGCTCGAAACAGCCGACTGCGTGTAAGTTGAGAATGGTTGGCGGACGGCGTCCGGGACGGCGAGAGTGACAAGCGGAGCTGGCATCGTCGGTGCGATGGGAGCGATCAATCCGAAATCGGGCGCGCTGTTCCTCGACTTCGTCGAACAGTGGCACGCCATCGGCTGGCCCGAATGCGAATGGGACGTGTGCATGGGGCAACACATCGTGCACGCGGACGCTTCGCAGGCCATGCCGCGGGCGAGCAGCGCCAAGGGCGTCGCGAGCAGCGCGACAATGACGGCGATGGCTCGTAGGCGTCGCATCGATGCGAGGCTAGCACACGGAGTTCCTCGAAGTCCATTTGGTGTTTGACAGTCCCGCGCATGGCGGGCTCGTTTGCGTTTACGAAAAGTTCGCGATAGGCTCGGCAAATCGTGCTGCCATTCAAGCTGATCTACCACGAAGGCTACGATCTGAACCTCGGCGCACACGTGTTCCCATCCCAGAAATACCGATTGATACGCGACCGATTGCTGGCCGACGGGATTGCCGGGCCCGAAGACTTTCTTGCGCCCGAGCCCGCGGCCGATGAAGACGTGCTGCGGGTTCATTCGCGAGAGTACGTCCACAAGCTCAAGACCGGCTCGCTAAGCCCTGCAGAAATCTTGCAACTCGAGGTGCCCTATTCGGCCAAGCTGATTGAAGCGTGCTGGCTCGCCGCGGGCGGGTCAATTCTGGCCGGACGCCGCGCACTGCAAGACGGCTGGGCGGCAAACATCGGCGGCGGATTCCATCACGCTTATCCCGATCACGGCGAGGGATTCTGCGTGATTCACGACGTCGCCATCGCCATCCGGAGGCTCCAGTTCGACGGCGCGATCGAGCGCGCGATGGTGGTGGACACGGACGTTCATCAGGGGAACGGCACGGCGGCAATCTTCGGCGGCGACGAAACGGTCTTCACGCTTTCGATTCATCAGGTGCACAACTATCCGCACTCCAAGCCGCCTTCGACGATCGATATCGATCTGCCGGACGGAATCGGCGACGCCGACTATCTCGCGATTCTCGAAAAGCACCTGCATCGGGCTTTCCACGACTTCGCGCCGGATGTTTTGTTTTATGTGGCGGGAGCCGATCCGTACCGGGAAGATCAGTTAGGCGGGCTGGCGCTCACGATAGATGGTCTGGCGCGGCGTGACGCGCTTGTTTTCGACTACGCGCGGCGAAACGGCGTGCCGGTGGCAATCACTCTTGCAGGAGGTTACGCGCGGCACGTAACCGATACGATCAGCATCCACGTGGGCACAATCCTCGCCGCCCGCGACGCCGCGCGGATTCCTTCGACTTTCGCTCCCTAGTGCCGTTCCAACTTGTTTCGACGAGTTTGGTTGCCAGCCCGGTGCCCTCTTTGCGTGCCGAACAAATCAGATTCCTTTTTTCAGAAAAGTTGGAACGGTACTAGTGCAGGGAGATGCTTCCCGAGGACGTTTGCGCTTCGACGCGAGCCTTGCCGTCGCCTATTCGCGCATGCACCTCGTGCCTCTCGCCTTGCTCTTCAATGGCGCCGGGAATCCCGACGTCGATATCGCCGGAGCCGCTATGCGCGTAAAACCGGAGACTAGCGTCGGAAGGGACTTTCAGCCGAACTTCTCCGGAGCTGGCGCGAAAGTCCCAGTAGCTGGTGGCGCTCGGATTGCCGTCCACCGTGATGTCGCCCGAGGCGGAGTGTAACCGGAGGTCTCCCGTGGCGCCGGTGACGCTCACGTTGCCGCTGCCGGTGTCTCCGACGACGGTGCCGCCCGGCCGCTCGACTTGGATGTTCCCCGAGCCGGAGCGAACGCGAACTTCCCCTTTGGCGCCATCGATGTTGATATCGCCGGAGCCCGCGATGACCTGGACGTGACCCTGGACATCGGCCAATCGAACGCGCCCGCTGTCGACGGTGGTGCGAACGTCATCCGAGATGGCGCTCGCCGAAACATTCCCGGAACCGGCCACAAAACTAGCAGGGCCGTGGACCCCGTTGACGTCGATGTTTCCCGAGCCTGCGACGGCACGTACTTCGGCGTCCGCCGGAGCGGTGACAGTGTAGTCTGCGGCGAAATCGTTCCAGTCCCAGCCGGGATTGCCGATACGGATCAGATTATTGCTCTGCGAAAACGGAGGATTTGCTTCGACTGCCTCGAGCTTGTGCTGCGCGTCTTCCCACGGCCAAGCGAACACTCGAAACTGCGCGTGGATGCGGACCTCACCGGACGGGCCGGCGGAGACGCGGGAATCGCCGCTGCCGTTGACGATTTCCAGGCGGACGGGCCCGCTGACGGTGAAGGTCCGGTCCGACGTCCCAGTGAGGCCTGATTCCGGCCCGCAGCCCGCGAGGCAGACCGCCAGTGCGGCTCCTGCAAGAGCTGCGGCTGTGAAACCGATTCGCGCATTTGATCGCATCATGTGTGCTTGCGGAACAAGCCGCCGGTGCGGCTCCCGCAGCGTTCCTATCACAATTGTACGCAGCCGCGCGACCAAAAGTTCCTTGGCCGGACCGTGAAAACGGGCCGCCACATCGAGGGGACGCTCCGGCTCTTACTGGAAGTCGAGGAGAACGTCCACCGTCGCGTCCTTTGGATCTTCTTGCAGGAAGCGGCCGATTTTCTCGTAATGAAAGGGAAGCCCGGTGAACGCTTGCTTGATTCCGTTCGCGTAAAATTCCTCGTAAACGTCCTTGTCGAACACCGCGCCAGCGGCGATGTTCCATCCCGCGCGGATGCGGCGCTCGCCTTCGATCGAAAGGCCCGTGAGCACGAGCTTGCCCATGCGGTACTGCGGGCCTTCCGTGACGGCCACGGCGTACGAAACCTGCTTCGTGGCCTCGTCGAAGTGCGGCACCGAGGCGAGATTCACATCCAGATACCCGCGGCGGGCGTATGCATCGCGCACGGCCTGCCAGCCGGCTTCGATCCTCACTCCGTCAGCCGGGTTGCCCTCGTGGAGAGGGAACATCGTGTTCAATTCCAACACGCCGAACACGGAGTTCCCCGTCCAGGTCGCCCGGTTCCATGTGTACATAGGGCCTGGCTCGACGGGGACGACGACCGTAATCCCGGATTTGCCGGAGCTGGCCTCGATCCGCGGGCGCGGCGCGCCGAACTTTACGCGGATGTAGCCGTGGGCGAGATAGACGGGACGAACCTGCTCAAACTCGAAAAGCTCGATGAGCGTGTGAGAGTAGGCTTGGCCGACGATATCGGCAAGGCGGACGTGGATCCCGCGGTCGCTCTGCGCAAGCGCGTCGGTGAACTCAACGCTCGCGATGTTCAATGCGCCGCTATCAACGCGAAACTGCTGGATGCGTTCGTCGGTGGCAGGCGCTATTGCGAGCGCGTGCGAGACGCTCGAATGGACGCCGCGTGTTTCGAGCAGTTTCTCAAGCGCGCTCGATATGTCGTCCAACAGGGTGCCGTGCTCGGGAGCTGTGCCGTCGAACAGCGGGATGGTCTTCTTCAGTTCGGCGGTCAGCTCATCGTCCGTGAACCACGGAAAATTGTCGAACCATACGGGTACCGCCGGCGCGTCCTTGACCTGATATTCGGCCTGCACGCCCGTGTCCACGGTCGCGTAGCGATACTGCACCGTGGCAAAGGGACCGAGTTGCGCCAGACGGTCGGCGCCTCGCTGCAAATCATCCTTCGTGATGCTGGCGCCAGGAGAAAGGCCTGTCGCAGGTACAATTTGATCGGAGTGGAATCGGACCGAGCCCGTGACTTTGACGGATGCGAGTTTCCCCGCGGCTGGAACATTGGGCGCCTGCGCGCGAAGCGCAACCGGCAGGAGCAGCCCGATCAGCAGAATCATCCGTGCAGTACGCATAACCAGGAAACTAGTGGAATGCGATCAAGACGTCAACACTTGCATTCTGTGGATCGCGCTGCAAACTGATTGTGGAACTTGTCGGTGGGCTCTTTGCTCCGGCAAGCTCTTGCGGCGCAACCTTCTTCATGAATTCGAGCGGATACGTTCCATCAAATACGTCGCCCGGTTTGAGCCGCCATTTCTTAACCAAACTCTGCGCGACGCGGTCGGGAAGCCCGTCGAAGCGAACTCCGCCCATATGGAATTGAGCGTTTTCTTCGATCGCCACGTCGTAGCTCGCGAGCCGAGTGTGGTCGTCCAATACTTGCTTCGCTTCAATCTTGGCGTCGATGTAGCCCTGCTTCTGGTAGGCATCGCCGATAGAGTGAAATCCCGCGTCGATCTGGTCCTGGTTCGCGACTTCCCCCGGTCTCATCCCCAGCAATCGCGTCAGGTCGTCGGTTGAAAGCTGGCGATTTCCAGTCCAAGCAGCCTTGTCCCAGAGATATTGCAGCCCTTCGGCCACGGGAATGGCTACAGCGATATCAAGCGATGGACTTGTAAGGTCGCTCCCGATCATAGTTGCTTGAGGTGGATCGAAATGCACAGCCAGATAGCCACGGCGGTGATAGAACGCAGACAACGCTGTCGAGGCAAACACCGTGGTGTTCAGTGCGGAGTAATCACGCCCGATCACCTGAGACGATGCGGTTCCCAGGTCTTTCTCAGAGACTCCAGCAGCACCGGGGAAGCGGAGAGTGCGGACATGCATGGAGACTCCATCAACGCGGAATAGAAAGCCGCTGATCGTTCCGCCCATCTTGGCGTAGAAGGGGGTTTGTTCAATGGTGCCGCTGATTCCGTTGGATTTCAGAATTCCCAGCAGAGCATCGGAGACTTCCTTGACCGTTGTGCCCCCTTGTGGAATGGCGTCGGTATAGAGGGGGACGCGGCGCTGAAGTGTCTGGTTCAATTCCTCCAGCGAGAACCACACAAAATTGTCGAAGACGCAGGAGATCAAAGTCTTGGTCTCGGTCAATTCGAACTGCGCGTTGAGATCGGTTCCGCGACTCGAGTACCGATAGCCGACATGATCGAATGCGCCCGATTTGGCGTAGCGATCCGCCGCCGCTTGCAGCTGGTCCGCAGTGACGGCCTCGCCGATTTGCAATCCGCCCGCAGCAAGCACCTGCTTTTCGGAATATCGGCTCAGACCAGTAAATTTCACGCCCGCCAAGCGGAATTGAGTGGGAAGGGCCGTCTGACTTCGCGCGGGAGACGGCACGGCGAGCAATACAAACGTGAAGGCAAAGAGAGCGCGCCGGATGAAGAGGCGGACCCGCATGGCGTGCATTTTATACGCGCCGGGGCCGATTGAGTAGGCTATTCGACCGTGACGGACTTCGCGAGGTTGCGGGGCTGGTCCACGTCGCAACCGCGCCGCACGGCGATATGGTACGCGAGCAGTTGCAGCGGAACGATCTCGAGAATCGGAGCGATCAGCTCCGGCACCGGAGGAACTTCAATCACGTGATCGGCGGTCTCGCGCGCGAGCCGGTCGCCTTCGGTGACCACGGCGATCACGATCCCGTCGCGGGCCTTCACTTCCTGCAAATTCGAAATCGTCTTCTCGTAGCGGGTCATCGACTCGTGATCGGATTCGTCGCGCGTGGCGATCATGACGACCGGCAGATTTTCATCGATTAACGCGTTCGGGCCATGCTTCATCTCGCCGGCGGGATAGCCCTCGGCGTGAATGTAGGAAACTTCCTTCAGCTTGAGCGCGCCCTCGAGAGCGATGGGATAGTGGATGCCGCGGCCGAGATACAGAAAGTCCGTGTAGCGGAAAAACTGGCGCGCGAGATCCTCGATCTGCGCGTCATGCTCCAGAATCGAGCCGATCTTGTGCGGAGCGCGTGTCAATTCCTGCATCAGGTGCTGGGACGTGGAATTCGACAGTTTGCCGCGAATCTGGCCGAGATACAGCGCCATGAGCAGGAGCGCGGTCAGCTGGCCGGTAAACGCCTTCGTCGAGGCGACGCCAATTTCCGGGCCCGCGTGCGTGTAGATCGTGCCGCTCGATTCGCGCGTCAGCATAGCGCCGACGACGTTGCAGATGGAGACGACCTTCGCGCCCTTCTGCCGGCCCTCGCGCTCGGCCGCCAGCGTGTCCGCCGTTTCACCCGACTGGCTGATGGCGATGATCAGGCTGTTCTTGTCGAGAATCGGATCGCGATAGCGGAACTCGCTGCCGTAGTCCACTTCGACGGGGATGTGCGCGAGGCGCTCGATCATGAACTTTCCGGCCAGCCCCGCGTGCCAGCTCGTGCCGCACGCGACGATTTTCACGTCGCGGAAATTGCGGAACTCCTCCTCGGTGATGTCCATCTTGTCGAGGAAGACTTTTCCCGTTTCCTGCGAGATTCTTCCGAGCAGAGTGTCGCGCACAGCGCGCGGCTGCTCGAAGATTTCCTTCTGCATGAAATGCTTGAAGCCGCCCTTCTCGGCCATGATCGGGTCCCAGGAGATGTGCTGGGCCGCGCGATTAATCGGGTGGGATTCGAAATCGCACAACTGCACACCCTGGGGCGTGAGAATGGCCATTTCGCCGTCACCGAGAAAGAATACGCTGCGCGTGTGCGCGAGGATCGCGGGGATGTCGCTCGCGACGAAAAATTCATGTTCGCCCATGCCGACGACAATCGGCGGCCCCAGGCGCGCGGCTACGATCTTTTGAGGGTCCTTGCTCGAGAGCGCCACGAGCGCATAGGAGCCGGTCATCGCCTTCACAGCCTTCCGGACGGCTTCTTCGAGCGGCGCGTTCTTCGAGAATTTCTCGATCAAGTGGGCGATTACTTCCGTATCGGTTTCGGTGACGAACTTGTGTCCCTCGGCGATGAGCTGGTTCTTGAGCTCGATGTAGTTTTCGATGATCCCGTTGTGCACCACGACGATTTCGCCGGTGCAATCGCGGTGCGGATGGGCGTTTTCCTCGGTGGGGCGCCCGTGCGTAGCCCAGCGCGTGTGGCCGATGCCGTAAACGCCCTCGAGCGGTGTCGCGCGGATAGATTCCTCGAGGTTGCGCAACTTGCCGGGGGCCCGGCGAATCTCGATCTTCCCGTTCTCGCCCACGACGGCGATCCCCGCGGAATCGTAGCCGCGGTACTCGAGGCGCTTCAGGCCGTCGAGGATCAGGGGGACGACGCGCTTAGGCCCGATATATCCGACAATTCCGCACATTTGAGCTTGCTCTCCAGCCCCGCCACGGTGCGACTTCCGAGGGCAATCTCAATATGCTAGCACAGCGGTCTGGTCCGCCGACGGCCGAGGCTTCACCGTGTTTCGGCATAATCATCGGCAGAATGAGGGCTTGGATGGGAGGCCAAGGAGGGGGCGAGGGCGCAAAAAAGCCGTAACCGGCTCATTGTGAAAGGCCTTAGCCACATCACCCCTACTTGCTTAACTGCGCGGGTCAATCGAGAATTTCGAAGCGGAACTCTTCGATGACGGGATTCGTGAGCACATCTTTGGCGATGCGCTCGACTTGAGTCTGTGCGTCGGCGCGGCTGAGGCCGTCGAGATCGAGCACGAAAAACTTGCCTTGGCGCACGTTCTGCACCTTCTCATAGCCAAGCGAGGCGAGCGCGCGCTCGATGGTCTGTCCCTGCGGATCGAGGACGGTGGACTTCAGCATGACCCAGACGTGTGCTTTCATCTTTTTCCCTGTGAGGCCGACTGATTATAACAGGCCTGCCGATTTCGCTGCCGCACGAAAGTCCTCGAGCAACTGGCGCTTTTCGATCGGCGGCAAGAAGGCGGCGTTGAAACCCTGCTCCGCAAGCTGAAAAAGCTGCTCTTTGGAGAGGCCGAGCGACGCGGCATGGGAGTATTCCGTCAGCAGATCCGTGTGGAACATTCCCGGGTCGTCGGTTGAGAGCGTGACGAGCGAGCCCAGCTCGAGGAGTTTCTTGAGCGGGTGATCCGCGAGCGACGCGTCCGCCTTCCCCGTCTGCTTCGCGAGCGCGCCGGTGGCCAGATTGCTCGTGGGGCAGTTTTCGAGCACAACGCGCCGCAACGCGAGCGACTGGGCCAGCTGCGGATCGTGCATCAGGGCGATGCCGTGGCCGATTCGTTCGGCGCCGAGTATCTCGACCGCTTCACGCACCGATTCGGGGCCGCCGAATTCGCCGGCGTGACACACAATGCGCAGTCCCTCGCTGCGCGCCAGGTCGAACGCAGGGCGAAAATTGGCCGTTGGGAACACCAGTTCATCGCCGCCCATACCGAAGGCGGTCACGCCCGAGCGGTGCAGCTTGGAAGCCCACCGCGCCGTCTCCATCACAGCGTCCGCTCCGAACTGCCGCACTGCGTCGAAGAGCCACGTTGTTCGAATCCGCCGGAAAACCACGCTCTCGGCTGCTTCCCGGATGGCAGCGAAATTCGCCTCCACACTCTGCATTCGACGGAGCATCACGCCGGCTGAGATCGTGATCTCGGCGTACACAACATTCTGGTTGATCAGTTCCTCGAGAAGCTTTCGCGTGATGTGCGCGTAGTCTTCCGGATCGCGCAAGAAGGAAGTGACCCACTTGAAGGCTTCGATGAATCCGGCGAAGTCTGCGTAGCGATAGCGCGCGGCGACCTGTTCCGGCGTGAGATCGACGCCATGGCGGGCCGCCAGCTCCACAGCCGTCTCCGGCCGGATCGATCCTTCCAGGTGCAGGTGCAGCTCCGCCTTGGGAAGAGCGTCGAGGATAGTCGGTTGTCGCGTCGCTTGGGTTGCCACGTTCGTTCAGTACGCCGGCAACTGCGGACGGCCCGCGTTGATCCATGCGGTCATCCAATACGATCCGAGGTCGGTTGAGGCGTCGGAGAGCTGGCGGATCAGGACCGCACCTGCCTGGGCGTAGAAGCGGTCGTAATAGTCGTCTTTGTAGCCCGAGAGTCCTTCGTGGGCGCGGCGGTCGGCGAGGAGAATGTTTTCGAGCCAGGAGTGCGCGCTGAGCGACATATCGAACGCATGGTCGGTGGGATCACGGATGAAAGTGGCTTCGTTCGGCTTCAGGAAAAAGAACCGTTGATACCGTTCCACGAGGCCGTAGCTGAAGCGTTCGTCGACACCCGGCTGGTTCGAAAGCGCGCCGTCGTTGTTCATCGTGGACCTGAAGGGATCGTGCGCCGCGGCGACGTAGTGGGCGAGAATCGCGGCCGAAAGCTTGGCGTCGTCCCAGTTGCGCGCGCGAAGCGCGTCGGTGAGCTTCTTGCTGTAAAGCCCGACCTGCCAGGGAAGCAGGCCGCGCGATTCGAGGGTGTGCCGCCCGAATTTCGTCATCGCCGCCGTGTACGTGCGGGGAAGCGCCGCGAACGGGAACTGTCCGTAGCGATCGAGCTGGATGAAACTGTTGCGCTGCTCCCCCGGGTTTCTCGTCTCGGACTCAACGGGATCGGTGACGTGTTGGATGAGAAACTGGCGATTGGCCTGGAAGAACGGCCGGATTTCATCCGGGAGAGTATCCACCGCCTTGTCCACGATCATGCGCTCCCCGTTTTCGCCCCACCCGAAAGACGACGGGGTCGCCAGGAGCAGAATCACCAGGAGAGCAAGCCCGGCAAGAACGCGGCGGCGCATCAGCGGGATCCTCCCTTGGCGGCGGCCTCTAGTTTCGCAGTCGCGAGCTCGCTGTGCTTGCGGCTATAGAAGTAATACACGAACAGTCCGATCACGAGCCAAACGAAAAACCTGATCCAGTTCATGATAGGCAGTCCGGCCATCAGCAGCAAGCACGTCAAGATCGTCACCACCGGCGCAAGCAATCCCCCGGGGGCGCGGAACGCCCGCGGACGGTCCGGCTCGCGGAAGCGGAGGATGAGCACACCGCCGGCCACGAGCGCGAAGGCGAAGAGCGTGCCGATATTCGAAAGGTCGGCAAGAGTGCCAATATCAAGCAGGCCGGCCGGAATAGCCACGACGAATCCCGCGACCCACGTGGAGAAATCAGGCGTGCGGTAGTGGTGATGGACCCTGCTGAAAATGCCGGGCAAAAGGCCGTCGCGCGACATCGCGAACCACACGCGCGCCTGCCCCAATTGAAAAACCAGCAACGAAGAGATCATGCCCATTAGCGCGCCTATCAGCACTGCCAGGCGGACATCGCCAAAATGCAGCCGCTTCATCGTGTTCACCACCGGCGCCGCATCGTCCACGAGCGATTGCCAGGGAACGAGGCCCGTCAGAACGACCACGACTCCGATATACAGCACCGAGCAGATCACCAGTGTGGCGATGATCCCGATCGGCAGGTCGCGCTGCGGATTGCGGCACTCTTCGGCGGCGGTCGAAACCGAGTCGAAGCCGATATACGTAAAGAAGATGATCGATCCGCCCGTGAGGATGCCCGGCCAGCCATTCGGAGCAAACGGGTGCCAGTTGGCCGGATGGATGAAGCGCGCGGCGAATCCGATGAAAATGAGGATGGCCATGATCTTGAGCAGAACCATCACGTTGTTGGTGTTCGCCGATTCCTTAATTCCGCGGACGAGAATTATGGTGAGCAGCATCACGATTACAAACGCGGGCCAGTTAAAACCGAAATGCCAGCCCGGATCGTACAGCGTGTTGCCTGCAAAATCGCTGAGCCCGCCGGGTAGATACGCGGGAGTGATCCAGCGCAGGCTCGGATGAAAGCCGAACCAATCGAACAGATCGACCACGTGCGCGGAGAAGCCCACGCTCACGGCCATGTTGGATACGGCATATTCGAGGATCAGGTCCCAGCCGATGATCCAGGCGATGAGCTCGCCCATCGTGGCGTAGGTGTACGTGTAGGCGCTCCCCGCGATGGGAATCATGGCCGCGAGTTCCGCATAGCACAACGCCGCAAAACAGCACACCACGCCCACCAGAGCGAACGAAAGTGCAATGGCCGGTCCTGCGCCCGGCCTGCCGAACGATGCGGAATGATAGATCAGGTATTCGAGCAGGGGAGCGTTCAGCACAGACTTAACTTGGAGCTTCTGGCCGGCAATGGCCGTGCCGATCACCGTGAAGATTCCGGAGCCGATCACCGCGCCGATGCCGAGCGAGGTCAGGCTCAACCAGCCGAGCGATTTCCTGAGCCGCTTTTCCGGCCTATCTGCGTCGGAAATGAGCTGGTCGATGTTCTTGGTGCGGAAGAGCTGTGGGTCCAATCGCCACCTGCCCCGTGCGGCTGGGAAAACTCTACCTTGCGCACGCATTCGGCGCAACCTGTCCGTAAGGACACGCGAGAGTCTGAGCGGGCTCAGGCGAGCTGGAGATTTGCGTAGCGCTCAAGCAGTTTCTTGGGGCCGTGATCCTGGAAGCTGACGGTGAGCCTGCGATCTTCGCCATCGCCTTCAACGCCGATGATCGTGCCGATCCCGAATTTCGAGTGGCGCACACGCTTGCCGACGAGAGGGTCTTTCGACGCGCGAGCCGCGGGCGCGGAGCGTCCGTAGGGAGTTTTACGGCGCCGGTAGGCGTAATCTTCAGAGAATTCCGGGTCGGATTCGTAGCGGCGCGTTTCGCCCGGCTCGGATTGCGAACCGGCAGCAGCCTCGATCAAATCGCTTGGAATTTCGGCCAGGAAGCGCGAGGGAAGGGAAGCGCGCAAGCGGTCTTCGCCGTAACTGCGCCGGTAGATCGCCCGCGAAAGGGCGAGCGACTGCTTGGCGCGCGTCATGCCGACGTAGAAAAGCCGCCGTTCCTCTTCGACCTCCGCGGGCGTATCGAGCGAGCGCCCGTGGGGCAGCAGGCCCTCCTCGAGTCCGGCGAGGAACACGGCGTCGAATTCCAGGCCTTTGGCGCTGTGCAGCGTCATCAGCGAGACCGGGACATCTTCTTCGTATTCATCCGCGTCGCTCACCAGCGCCGCGTGGTCGAGCAGATCTTCCAGCGTCTGGCCCTGCTCGGTTGCCTCGGCCATGGCGTTGGAGAGCTCCCGCAGGTTCTCCGCGCGCGAGGTGTGCTCGAGATTGTCCTGCTGCTCGATCCAATCGAGATAACCGGACTTGTCGAGGACGCGCTCGATGATCTGCGCGGGCGGCAGCTCGCGGCATTCTTCTTGAAGAGTTTCAATCAATTCGTGGAAACCGTTCAGAGCGCCTGCAATCTTCTTTCCCGTCGAGATTTCTCCCGCGCGAATCGTATCCCAGAGAGATTTGCCGGCCTCTTTCGCGCGCGCCTCAAGCGCGGCGACCGTTGTGGCCCCGATTCCGCGAGGCGGGACGTTCAGGACGCGCAACAGACGGACGTTGTCTTCGGGATGAAATAGCAGTCGAACGTAGGCGAGTGCGTTCCGCACCTCGGCGCGCTCGTAGAAGCTGAACCCACCCACTACGCGATAGCGGATCCCGAGACGGCGCAGGACCTCTTCAAATGAGCGCGACTGAGCCCCCGTGCGGTACAGGACGGCGACGCGGGCATTGGGATCGCCGCGCACGAGCGACGAAAGCTCTCCGCAGACGAACTCCGCCTCCGCGATGGAATCAGGCGCCTCGAAAAAGCGCAAGAGGCTGCCCGAGCCGAGCGTGGCCTGCAAATTCTTGCCGAGCCGGTCGGAGTTGTTCTTCACCACTGCCGCCGCCGCATCGAGAATCGTTTGCGTGGAGCGGTAGTTCTCTTCGAGGCGGATGATTTTCGCGCCGGGAAAGTCCTCGGTAAAGCGCTTCAGGTTTCCGGCGCGCGCGCCGCGCCATCCGTAGATCGACTGGTCTTCGTCGCCGACGACGCAGACGTTTTTGTGAGCGCCGGCGAGGAGCCGCACGAGCTCTTCTTGCGCGCGATTCGTGTCCTGAAATTCATCGACCATCAGATACTGAAAGCGCGCGCTCCATGCTGAGCGCACGTCCGGATGGTCGCGGAGCAGCTCGACGGCGCGGAGCAGCAGGTCGTCAAAATCGAGCGCGGCGGCCTTGCGAAGAATTTCTCCGTAGGCGCGAAAGACGTTCGCCGCGTCCTCTCGGCCGCGATCGCGCATCTGCTTGGCCTGGGATTCCATCTCGTCCGGAGAGATGCCGTGATTCTTCGCATGGCTGATCTGCGCCCGGAGGCTGCGCGGCGGGTAGTCCTCGGTCGAAAGGCCGAGCTCCAGCAGGGCGCGCTTCACGGCCGCGGTCTGGTCGTCGTCATCGTAGATCGCGAAGTCGCGCGGAAGCCCGAGATGATGCGCTTCGCGGCGCAGCAGGCGCGCGCAGAAAGAGTGAAACGTCGAAACCCAGACGTCCGACGAATCGCGGCCAGCGGCGCGCAGGAGATCCTGGATTCGCTCCTTCATAACGCCGGCGGCTTTGTTGGTGAACGTGACGGCGAGGATCGCGCCGGGCGGCACGCCTTGCTCGACGAGATGCGCCACACGATACGTGATCACGCGCGTCTTGCCCGTCCCGGCGCCTGCCAGGACGAGCACCGGACCTTCGGTTGCAAGCACGGCTTCGCGTTGGCGTTCGTTCAAGCCGTCGAGGAGTGAAGTCATCTGGGGAGAATTGCTCAAGCACGAATTCTAGCCGACCGCGTGCGAATGAGCAATTTTGCCGCCTACACGCGCCGGGGCGGCGCTGGAAACTCTGCTACAATCGATCGATTTCATCGGAGCCTCCGCGCGAGATGGACCACGTCAAGTTGCCCCACTGGCTGCAAGCCATCGTCGCGGTGATGGGAGGAGGCGGGCTTTTCATCGTCACGTTCCTCGATTCCTCGGTGCTCAGTTTCCCGTTCATTCCCGACACGCTCGTGATCGATCTCTCGATCCAAAAGCCGGCGCGGATGCCCTACTACGCCGCGATGGCGGCGCTCGGCTCGCTCGCGGGCTGCATCTGGCTCTACCTGCTGGCGAAAAAGGGCGGCGAAGCGTATCTGCGCCGCCACGGAGGCGGCGGCGCCGCGCGAGTGAAGCGATGGGTTGAGAGGCACGCGTTCCTGAGCGCTTTTGTCCCGAGCCTCCTGCCGCCGCCGTTTCCGTTCAAGGTGTTCGTCCTTGCCGAGGGAGTGTTCCAGGTTCCGCTGCGGACGTTCGTCCTGGCGCTGCTTCTCGGCCGCGGGCTGCACTATTCGGTGGAAGGAATTCTCGCGGTGCACTATGGAGAGGCTGTCTTAGCTTTCCTGATTGCCCACAAGATCGGGTTTGCTCTCTCGATCCTTACGACTCTCTTGTCGATCTACTTGATCAGCCGGCTTCTGTTCGGCGGCTCTGCCGAAAATAAGTGAGGCGCGCCTAGGGATTTGGGGAGGACGCGAAGAGATAGGCTTCGCGCCGGACCTGAAGCTCGCTATCGAGATCGACGCGCACGAAGATGTTGGCCGGCTCGGTGTCGCCGGACGCGAAGCGCAGGTCGCTCACTTCGATGCGGTAGCCGGCTTCAAGACGCTGCACGCTCGCGAGAGGGAATTGGGCGTACGTGAGAAAGCGCGCGGCCGCCGCCGTCTTTTCGCCAACATTCAGAGCCGGGGAGTCTACCGGCTTGTAGTGCGTGAGGCTGCGGTCGGGGCTGAATTCGTCGCCCGGACCGAGCGGAACCTCCACTTCTTCGATCGTGTTGTCCGTCACCACAAGGCCGCGCCAGTCAAACGGCGCGGACGATTCGGGAAACGCTCCAGCCTCAAGCGGGACGCGGCCATGATATTCGCGCGAGAGAAGCAGGCCGATCGCCTGGTTGTGCAGATAGGCGCGCCCGCCCAGGTAGGCGGTCAGCAGCAGCAGAGTGACGACGGCCGCGCGGGCGCCGCCCGGCCCTTTCTTGCGTTCGCCTACTTCTTCGCTGATCAAGTGAAACAGAAGTGGCAGCAGAAGCCCCGCCACAAGCACGAGAAGAATCCACAGGTCGAAATCGTTGGCGAGGTTCCCCGCAGACCAATGCGCCCGGAAGGGCCACAGCAGTTGCACACCTACGCCGCTCACGAGGTCGAGCAGAGTATGGGAGGCCGCGCCGACGGCGCATACAGCCAATGCGGGACCGAACGCGAGTGGCGCGGAGGCTCTTGCCCGTCCCGTGTTTTTCTGAGGCAGTCTTTTGTCGAGCGCGCAGAATGCACCGGCAATCGCGCAGGCCATCAATGCCGACCCGGCGACGGAGTGCAGCGCCGTGCGGTGAAATCGCATGAAGGCGCTCGCGCCGCCGACATAGCTCGCGTAGTCGAGATCGGGCGCGATACCGGAAACCACGAGCATGGCTGTGCCGAAACGCGGCAGGTGCTTCTGCCCGGCGCGGGCAAGAGCGAGCGACGTAAATGCGTGCGTGAAGGGTTCCACGGCTTTGTGCTGTTGCGAGAATCTGATCTACTGCGCCGCCGGCGTGAGAATCGATAGAGCGTCCGAAACGATCCGGAACGCGATCGGCAGCGCTCCGATGGGCTCGCCATCAACCTGCGCGAACACGGGATCGGGCCCAGCGGATTCGCAGATCGTCTCCGTCGCCTTCCACGCGTCGATTCCTTCCATCGCGCGGAGCGTGCCCAGCCAAAGCGCCGGCAGGCACGCGAGATACCCAAGGCGGCTGCGCTTTGAATTTGTCAGGAACTCGAACGAGTCCTCGAAAAGACTGGCGCCCGTCGTGATCTTGAACGGACCGCCATAGTGCGCCGTTCGCCCCGCGACAAGCAGCGTCGCCTTTCGCTCTTGTCCGCCGGATCTCACGGTGATTTCGGGGAAACCGTATTGGAAAACCTGCCGAAAGCCCTCGACCCAGTAGGCGAGAATTCCCGCGCTCTTCTTCAAGCCTCCGTGCACGCCGTTGACGATAGCGCCGTCGGGTCCGGCGCCGGCGACGGAAAGAAAATAGCGGCCCTTGTGAGGGATTGCACCGCCGCCGTTTCCGTTGACGGGATAAGCGATGCCCAGCGCGATCCGCCGAATCGTCGCGCCGGGAATCAGCCGCGCGGCGTGCGGGATGTCCCACGGAATCTCAAGCTCTTTGGCGAGTATGTTGGCGGTGCCGGCCGGCAGTACGGCCATAGGCACCTGACTCTCGGCCAGTCCGTTGACGACCTCATTGATCGTGCCGTCGCCGCCGCAGGCAATCACCATGCCCCGGCGGTGTTCGACGGCCTGCCGCGCAATCTGTGTCGCTGAGCCGGGCCCGGTCGTCGGCGCGAGCTCCGCCGTGATGCCCGCGTCCTTCAGAATGCGCACACCTCGCTCGATTTCCGAGAAGCGGCGATGGCGATTGCGCCCGCTCGTGGGGTTGTAGATGAGAAGCGCGTCCGTGATTTCGTGTGGCATGGGCGACGGCGTATCCAAACAAACAGCCATTGTATAATACCGGCGACATTTGACCGACTGCATCCCCTGAGGTTTCCATGCGCGACGCCGCGAAGCAGATCGAAGCGCTGCGGGAGAAGATTCGCCGCCACGAGTACCTCTATTACGTCGCCGACGATCCTGAGATTTCCGATGCCGCCTTCGACCGGTTGATGGCCGAGCTTCAGAAGCTTGAGGCCGAGCATCCCGAACTCGTGACGCCCGATTCTCCCTCGCAGCGGGTGGGAGGCGCGCCGCGCGAAGGTTTTCAGGAAGTCCGGCACAAGATCCCGATGGTGAGCCTCGACAACGCATTCTCGTTCGAGGCTCTCGGCGATTTCGACCGGCGCGTCCGCGAGCTTACAGGCCGCGACAAGATCGACTATGTTGCCGAGCACAAATTCGACGGGCTGAGCCTGTCGCTGCTGTACGAGAAGGGAACGCTGGTGCGCGGAGTGACGCGTGGCGACGGCACCACGGGCGAGGATGTGACGCCGAACGTCCGGACGATCCGGTCGATCCCGCTCGTGATCGAGCCGGCGCTACTGAAAAAGGCCGGACTGCGCGGCGATTTCGAGGTGCGCGGCGAAGCGATCATGACGCGCAAGGCTTTCCACGATTTGAACGAGCAGCAGAGCGAGCAGGGCGGCAAAATCTTCGCGAATCCGCGCAATGCAGCCGCGGGGGGCGTTCGCGTCCTCGATCCGAAGATCACGGCTTCGCGGAAGCTCGATTTCTTTGCTTACTACATTCTGGTGGAGGGGCGCGAGGCCAAGAAGCGCCTCTCGGAGGTCCTTGAGACGCTTTCCGTGCTGCGTTTCAAGGCGAGCGACGATTGGAAGCTCTGCCGCTCGCTTGAGGAAGTCGAGCGCTACATCAACAGCTGGGAATCGAAGCGGGAGAAACTGGCGTACGAGATCGACGGCATCGTCGTGAAGGTGGATGAAGTCTCGCTGCAGAACGAGCTGGGTTTCACGGCGAAGGCTCCGCGCTGGGCGCTGGCCTACAAGTATCCCGCGAAGCAGGAGACCACCGTCGTCCGGGATATCAAAGTTCAGGTGGGCCGAACGGGCGTCCTAACTCCAGTGGCCGTGCTCGAACCAGTGCAAGTTGGTGGCGTGACGGTGAGCAGTTCGACGCTCCACAACCTAGACGAAATCGAGCGCCTCGGCCTTCACGTGGGCGATACCGTGCTACTTGAGCGCGCCGGCGAAGTGATCCCGCACGTCCTGAAGGTCGTGAAGCACGGAAAAGAGGAGAAGCGTTTCCGCATGCCGGAGAAGTGTCCCGAGTGCGGCACGCGGATTCACAAAGCCGAAGACGAAGTCGCGTACCGCTGCGTCAACGTCTCATGCCCCGCGCGGCGCAAGGAGTCACTGCTGCATTTCGCGAGCCGCCACGCGATGAATATCGACGGCCTTGGGGACAAGATCGTCGATCAGCTGGTGGACAAGGGAATCGTGAAAGATTTCGCCGACCTGTACAGTCTGAAACTCGAAAAGGTAGCCGACCTTGAGCGCATGGCCGAAAAATCGGCACAGAACCTGCTGGACGAAATTGCTGCGAGCAAGAAGAACAGCCTGGCGCGCCTCATCTATGCTCTCGGCATCCGCTTCGTCGGGGAGCGCACCGGACAACTGCTTGCGGCGCACTTCGGATCGATGGACAAGCTCGCCGAGGCAAGCGAGGAAGAATTGACCGGCGTGACCGAAGTCGGCCCGAAAGTCGCCGAAGGCATCCTCGAATTTTTCTCTGAATCCGCGAATCACAAGCTGATCGAGCACCTGCGCGCCGCGGGCGTCAACATGAAAGAAGAACGCGCCGCGCCGAAGAGCGCGAAGTTCGCAGGGATGACGTTCGTCTTCACCGGCACGCTGGCGAACCGCTCGCGCGAAGAGGCCGAAGCGCTGGTGGCCGCGCATGGCGGAAAGGCCGGATCGTCGGTCAGCAAGAAAACGACCTACGTCGTCGTCGGCGCCGATCCCGGCTCGAAATTCGACAAGGCCAAATCCCTCGGCGTCGAAATCCTCAGTGAAGCTCAATTCGAAAAGCTGCTGTCCGCGAGATAGCGGTGCGCCCGGCTATCGTCAAAAAGGCGTAGTGCTAGCTCGGTTAACTAGGACATAATCCGCGCCAATATGTCGTCACAGAGTCTCTGGAGGCGCGCTGGCGGTTTCGTCCGGGGTGTTCTGCCGGCTGAGCCCGCACAGTGGCTGATGCTGGTCGGTTCAACATTGCTTTTTGTCTCGGCCAACCTTCGGTGGTGGTCAGGCCCGCTTCCTCACGCCGCGGAATCTAATTTGTGGTGGATCGGCGCGAGACTAGTAACGAGACTGCTCGTGGTGGCGGGCGCAGCAGGCTATTACCTCTGTTTCGTGCGCCGGAGTAGGCGCGGTCACTTTCCGTTCTATGTCGTCTTCCTGCCTACAGCCATTGTATTCGCGACGATAACCGTATTCGGAGCTTCCTGGATTGTCGGACCCGACGGGCAGGTAAGTGTCATCGCGCAGGCTACGGACAAGGCGTATTTTTGGCATCTAGATAATCTCAAGAGCTTTGTGATGGATTTCGGCGTGGGATTTTGGATTGCGGCGCTCGGATTCCTTCTTGTCGCCGTCTTCTTCGTGATGCTTCGCATGGGGCGAGCAACGTTGCCGCTTAGTCTATACGCGGGAAGCGTGGCGCCCTTTGCCGGCGAGCTTGAGGAGGATGAACAGCGCCGGACGATGCGGTTCGTCTGGATAATGATCTCTTTCGTTCCTCTGGCCATTTTTCTGTTCGGTTTCCTTTATTCAATTGCGCTCCGGTTTTCGGCCACCGATTTCGTGAAGTCGCATCTGGATTATCTGGAATGGGCCGTCGATGCGATCGATACGATGTCAATATTTGTATTAATTGTGGTGGCGATCGGAACGAATGTCAGAAGAGTGCTGCGACGAAGTTTCCATTGGCCGCCGGCCAAGTATGTCGTTATTTCGATTACAATCCCGGCGGCGCTTGCTGCCGGATGGCCCCTTGCCAACTATTTGTACGATCGCGTTGATTGGGCTGCGTATGCGATTGGAATATACGCGGCGCCGCGGCTGGCGAAATACTTCGAGTTCCCGATCTGGGCTGGGCTCTGGATGCTTGTGCCGGCGCTGGTCGAAGAGATTGCCTGGAGAGGATTTCTGCAGCCCCGGTTCATATACAGGTATGGCGTAACGCGAGGTATTTTCTTTGTCGGGCTTGTTTGGGGTGCGTTTCATTTTTCGGGCGATTTTCACATTTACATGACGGCAGACGTGGTTGTCGTTACGATCGTTCATCGGCTCTGCGTGATGGTCGCGCTGAGCTATGTGCTCGCGTGGCTAACGATACGGTCAAAGTCCGTTCTGCCAGCGGCGCTGGCTCACGGCTTTTACAACATCTTCCTCAAGCTACCTGTGCATGCATCGCCTTGGTTGATGCCGATCCTCTGGGCCGCCTGCGGCTGGATTTTGTTTCGATATTTTCCGGTGGAACCGACTGACGAAGACGCCGCTACGGAGTATGGGCCGACGCTAGAGCCTGTGGTTTAGAGGTATAATGATTGCGGCGGATGAGCCGGGTGATCGCCGGTCCCAAAGCATCGGGACGGGAGGAAAGTCCGGACTCCGGCCGTGGTGAGCTCGCAAGAGTCGGCCACGGCAGGGCGACGCGCCTGGTAACGCCAGGGGGTTGTCGTGAGACGCCCTTCGAAGCTGCCACTGGCAGCTTCTTAGGATCTTGCGACGGCTACGGAAAGTGCCACAGAAAATAAACCGCCGGTGATGCTTGCACCTCGGCGGCAGGCTTTCGGAAAAACCGGGAGCCCGCCTCTTTCGGTCGAGCGCATTTGGCAAGGGTGAAAAGGTGGGGTAAGAGCCCACCGCCCGGGTGGCGACATCCGGGGCACGGAAAACCCCGCGTGGAGCAAGGCCAAATAGGAGGGGAGGGCCGGCCCGGCCCGTATGCGTTCCGCTCGCAAGAGCGGGCGCTCTGACCCTCGGGTAGGCTGCTGGAGTCCCGGAGCGATCCGGGACCTAGAGGAATGATCGCCGCGCTGCGTGCGCCTCAAGCACTCCGGTGCAAATAGGAGTGCCGGTCGCGCAGCGGACAGAATCCGGCTTACAGGCTCATCCGCCAACTTCTTTTCTGACCTGCTGGACTCCCGAGATTCCTCACGCGAATTGTGGCGCCGGCGTGGCGGCACACCCGCAACGGATGGCTACTTCTCGGCGCGCGAGGGCGTTTTCTTCGTTCCGTTATCTCCGGCGCGCGGTTTGCTTGGCTCGTCGCCATTGCCCTGAGCAGCGCAGTGGATCACGCGGTCGTAGGCATCCTTGATCATGTCGTTGAGTGGGATGACGGTCCCTTTCACGCGCTGCTCATCCAGCAGGCTCAGGTCCACGTCCGAAATCACCATCTGTTCCTGATTGACCACGCCTTCGGCTGCGATGCCGTCGCGCGCGAAGAAGTAATCCGAAGGCGTCAGGATCGCAGCCTGGCCGTAGTGAGTGGCCATGCAGGGCACTTCGGGAAGATTGCCCACCGTGCCCGCCATGGCGACGTAAATCTGGTTCTCACTGGCGCGGGCTTGCGCGCAGTAGCGCACACGGCAGAATCCCTGGCGTTCGTCCGTGCAGGACGGAACGAAGAGAAGTTGGACACCGGCTTCCGCCAGCACTCGCGCGGCTTCCGGAAACTCCACGTCGTAGCACACGAGGATCCCAATGTTGCCGTAGTCCGTGTGATACACGTAAAAGCCGTGCCCGCGGCTCATTTGATACGGGCCTTTTTCTGTCTGCGTGAGATGGACCTTTTTCTGGCGGAACACTTTGCCGTCGGGCGTGAACAGATGAGCCGCGTTGAATAGCTCGCCCTGCTGGATCACGGGATGCGTTCCCGCGATGATGTAGAGCTTGTTTTCCGTAGCCAGGCGCAAGAACAGCGCCTCGTATTCCGGGGTAAGTTGGGCGAGAAGACGGACAGCGCGCGCCGGAGCAGCCTCGCGCAAATAACTCAGAAGCTGCATCGTGAAGTACTCGGGAAACAAGACGAAGTTACTTCCGTATTCCTGGGCGCTGCGGACGAAAAACTCGACCTGCGTTGCGAAGTCCTCGAAGCGGCTGATCGGACGCAGCAGATACTGCATCGCTGCGATACGAATGCGAGTGTGGCGGCGCCGCTCCTGACGAACTGTCTCTTTGGGTGCCGGCATTGCGGGCGGCTCTTCATAGACGCGGAGGCCGATGTTCGTCACGTATTCGGGATTGAGCCACTCGAGCAGCGTGGCGAAGCCACGCGAATCTGGATCCTCCAGATACTCGGGGACGACGTCGAGGACGACGAGCCCGTTGCCAAGTTGAAAACTCAGGGTGGCGTCCTTCTTCTTGCCCCTGACCACATCGGCCACATATTCGGATGCGGTCATTTGTTGTGCAACCGGCGCATATCCGGGAATGCGCCCGCCGGTGAGGAGGCGCTTCAACCCGCGCTCTCTGATCATCCGCTTGCGCGCTTCGTATAGCAGCGCGCCAATGCCTTTTCTCCGCACGGTCGGGTCGACGCACATGTCCGCACCATACAAAGTCTTGCCAAGCGGATTATGGGTGCTGAAGGTGCCTCGGCCGGTGATCGCGGACCATTGAGCCGATTCCGCGTAGTCGTCCCAATCAATGATCAGAGAACTTGCGGAACCCACCACCTGACCGTGCTCGTCAACCGCGACGAGCTGGCCTTCAGGGAAGATTGCGAGATGCTGGTTGAGCTCCGTCTCGGACCAGCACAGTTTCTCCGGATAAGTGCGGCGCTGCAGAGCGATGACGGGCTGCACGTCACTCGACGTCATTTGCCGGACGATGATGCGGGCGTCTTCTCGGCTCATCGGCTGAACTCTTTCGAGGGACGATGACGCAATTGACTCCTTATATCACACGAATACGGCGTTCTTGGCGCGCGCCGAAGCATCATTGCTCTCCGACCACGGAAGCGTGAACTGCTTCGATCGCTCGCTGCACGGAGGTCTCCTGCTTCCCCAAAAAATAGGCGTTCATCACGTACTGGCCGAGCATCCTCTGCGTGTTGAAAAACGATCCGTTCAGTGCGATCGTATGGCGCCTGATTTCCAGATACGCGCTGCTCCGGCCATAAAACATCGGCAGAATGCGGTGTTCCAATTTGTCGTACATCGCGGCGATCTCTTCGGCAACAATGTCCGGAATATCCTCGTGCCCGATATCCCATCCGGTGGCTCCTTCGACGTGGCCTTCGATCCACCAGCCGTCCGGCACGCTGAAGCTGGGAATCCCGTTGAGCGCGGCCTTCATGCCGCTCGTGCCGGACGCCTCGTAGGGTCTCTGGGGCGTGTTGAGCCAGAGATCGACTCCGCTGGTGAGCAGTTGAGCCCAGCGCATCTCATAATTCTCGACATAGACGATCCGGATGACGTCCTTGAGAGCCGCGGCCATTGCGAAAACGCGCCGGATCATATCCTTTGCCGGATCGTCATACGGATGCGCTTTTCCGCCGTAGATCACTTGAATCGGGCCAATGTGCCGGGCGATCCATTTGAGGCGTTCGACGTCGGAGAATAATAGATCGGCTCTCTTGTACGTCGCCGCCCGCCGCGCGAATCCTATGGTGAAAACCGAATGATCGAGCATGACTCCAGTTTTTTCTTTGACAGCGTCGAGCAGTTGCCGCTTGGATTCGAGGTGCGCGTCGCGAATTTCCCCGAGCGGAATGCCGATCGCGTAGCGGAGATAGTTGTTGTCGCGGCGCCACTCCGGTATGTGGCGGTCGTACATCTCCTGGAAAGCAGGAGACGTCCACGTCACGGCGTGAACGCCATTCGTGATGGCGTGAACGGGATACGCGGGGAACATGCCTTGCGATACTTCGCCGTGGTGCATCGCCACTCCGTTGATGTAGTGCGATCCGCGCAGAGCGACGTAGGTCATGTTCAGAACGTCGCTGCTGAAACATTCGAGGGTTTCGAGTTCGCGGGTGCGGTCTTCGCCAAGTACGTGGCGCACGAGATCCTTGGGGAACTGGTCGTGTCCTGCCGGCACCGGCGTATGCGTCGTAAAAACGCACTTCTTGCGAAGAAAATCGCGGTCCTCGGCCGTCGCCTCCGCGATCGGGCGCCCCTGAAGGTGATGGCTGAAAATGGCAAGCGTGAGAAGGGCTGAATGCCCTTCGTTCATGTGATAGGTCAGAATGTGGTGATACCCGAGCTCGAGCAACATCTCGACGCCGCCGATTCCGAGCACCACCTCCTGGCACAGGCGATAGTGATCGTCTCCTGCATACAGCGAATCGGTGAGCGACTGGTCGAAAGGACTATTCTCGGGCAAGGCCGTGTCCAGCAGATAGACCGGGATCACGTATCCCCCGACGCCGCGGATCGAATACTGCCAGGCCCGGACATGCACGTCCCGGCCTTCGATCTGGACGGTGATGCGCTCCTTCTTTTCTTCCAGGACTTTTTCCGGGCTCCAGATCGATGGTGTCTGCGTCTGGCTTCCGGACGAATCCAGATGCTGTTCGAGATACCCTTTTCGATAGAGCAGCGTTACTCCCACGCCCGGCAAGCCGATATCGGCTGCGGATCGAAGCGTGTCTCCGGCAAGAATCCCGAGGCCGCCTGCGTACGTGGGCATGCTCGCCTCAAGGGCAATTTCCATCGAGAAATAGGCGGCGAATCGCGCGTGAGAGTTCGGGTTCATCTTGCGTCCACTATACTGCTAACTGTGGCACCCCGGCCCATCCGCATAGGTCCGTGTGACGCACTTCCCCGTAGCTACTCGAAAGCATACGCCGTCTGAGGGGGGAGCGGACAGTGGGATGAGTCACACCAGAGAGTGACTCGCATCACACGCCTAAGGACTTGGGAATGAGATACTTGGGTTTGGAGACGAACCCTTCCTCGGGTTTGCGCCCGGGGTACTGTGTGAAGCAAGCATGAAGCGCGCATCCATTCCGCGCCCTCTCCCACCCTCGTCCACTGCGGCGCGAGGATCACCCGTGAAACGTGCATCCGCCCGCGCAGCGCAGCCAGTGCTGCATCGCGATACGCTGGTCGCGATCCTGGCCGGAACCGGCATTCTCTTGCATCTCGTGCTGCGCTTTGTATTCCGCGTCCCCGGCGTGGCTCCTCAGGTGCCACTCTTCGTGGTGCTGGCTTTCGGCGGGCTGCCTTTAATTGTGGAGCTGATTCGCAAGAGTCTCGCGCGCCAATTCGGCTCCGACCTGCTCGCGGGAATCTCGATCACTGCTGCGACTCTGCAAGGTGAGTATCTCGTTGGATCCATCATCGTATTGATGCTTTCCGGCGGCACGGCGCTGGAGCATTACTCGTCGCGCCGCGCTTCCTTCGCCCTCGACGCCCTTGCCAGCCGCATGCCGGCCGGTGCCCACCGAAAGACTGGCACGGAGATCGTGGACGTAAAGCTTGACGAGATTCGCGTCGGAGACGTGCTGGTCCTCTATCCGCACGAGGCTTGTGCAGCGGACGGAGTGGTCCTCGAAGGCAACGGAAGCATGAACGAAGCATTCCTGACCGGAGAGCCATTCGAAGTAGGGAAGGCTCCGGGCGCGAACGTCATTTCCGGGGCGATGAACGGGGAGTCCGCCTTGACGATCCGGGCAGAGAAGCTTCCCGTAGATTCGCGCTACGCCCGGATCATGGCCGTGATGGAGGAAACGCAGCAACGCCGGCCGCGCCTCCGTCGGCTGGGAGATGAGCTGGGCGCATGGTACACACCGCTGGCCGTCGCGATCGCGCTACTGGCGTGGGCCCTTACCGGGCAGTCACACCGCTTCCTTGCCGTCCTGGTAATCGCAACTCCTTGCCCCATGCTACTGGCGATTCCTGTCGCCGTGATTGGTGCGATCTCTCTCTCTGCTCGCCGTGCGATCATTATCAAGAACCCCGCAGTCCTCGAACAGGTCGATGCCTGCCGTACTTTCATCTTCGACAAGACGGGCACGCTGACGTACGGTCGCCCGTCACTCACGGTGGTCGAATGCGCGCCGGGATTCTCCGAAACCGAAGTCTTGCGCGCAGCGGCCAGTGTGGAGCGCTATTCCAAGCATCCGCTGGCTCAAGCAATTCTGGACGCCGCGGATCGCGCCAGCCTTCGTCTGGAGCCTGCCTCGGAAATCCATGAGCCTCCGGGCAGGGGCCTCCGGGGAGTGACGGCTGGGAGAACGGTCCAGCTTATGGGGCGAGCACAGATGGCACCAGGAGCATCTGACTTGCCCCCGGTGCGCGAGGGCCTGGAGTGCATTGTGTTTCTAGATGGCCGTTTTGCCGCTGTGCTGCGATTTCACGATGCGCCCCGCGAAGGCGCTCGGGCGTTCCTCACGCATCTTGGTCCCCGGCACAGAATCACCCGAGTGATGCTCGTCTCGGGCGACCGGCTGGCCGAAGTCCAATATCTGGCCTCAAAAGTGGGCATTCAGGAAGTGCACGCGGCAAAGAGCCCAGAAGAAAAAGTAGAGATTGTTCGCGCCGAGACGCAGCGAAGCAAGACCGTGTTCATCGGAGATGGAATCAACGACGCCCCGGCCATGCAGGCGGCAACCGTTGGGATCGCCTTCGGGCAGAGCACCGACGTCACCGCCGAAGCGGCGGACGCCGTGATCCTGGACTCGTCGATCGAGAAGATCGACGAACTCGTTCACATCGGCCGGCGCATGCGCTCCATTGCCCTTCAAAGCGCGGTTGGAGGCATGTTCCTCAGCTTAGTGGGAATGTTCGCGGCCGCATTTGGCTACTTGCCTCCGATCGCGGGCGCCGTGGCACAAGAGGTGATCGACCTGGCAGCAGTTCTCAACGCGATTCGGGTCGTTCTCCCCGCCAAAAACCTGAGGGATTACTGAGGATTCTGGGGCGCCGGCACCCTTACAGACCGCCGGAAAGGATCTGTCTCCGACCATGAGCCGGATGCTGCTGCTCTTTCTCGCTGTCTTCTTTCTGAATCTCGTGCCGGCCTTCGCTCCGCCCACGTGGATGGTGTTTTCGTATTTGGGTTTCCGGTCTCCCTCACTCAACCTGCCCCTCCTGGGAGCGATCGGCGCGGCGGCCGCGACCTCGGGCCGGCTGGTGCTCGCAAAACTATCCGACAGGATTGTCCGGCGCAAGTTTCTCAGCGAGGCTTCGAAGCGCAACATCGACGTATTGCGCGAACGGCTCGAGCGGCGGCGAAAGCTCACGTTCAGCATCTTTCTTTTCTACGCATTCTCTCCGCTCCCATCGAACTATCTGTTCATTTCGTACGGATTGACAACGATGGATTTGCGGCTTGTCGCGATCCCGTTCTTTCTGGGCAGGTGGGTGAGCTACACGTTCTGGGGATTCACGTCCGCGACGGTGGCCCGGCGGATCGCAGTGGGGTCGACGGATGCGTTGTCCTACCTGAGTTGGTATTTCATCGGATCACAGACTCTGATCCTCTGTCTTATTTACCTATTTACGAGAATTGACTGGCAGCACTTGCTCACACACAAGAGGCTGCGACTGGTGCCGCGTGGAGAGAAAGCCCCGGCCCTGCCGGATGGTCGCTAGTCGTCCCGATGCGGTTTGCCGCCAACTAGAGTTTTCTCGCGACGAAGTCACACGAGTCTCGACGACAGCGGGCCATCCGTACCGCCTTAGTGCCACGATCCTTCGTACCGCGAAAGACCACTTCTTGCGGCCGTTACGCCGCGGCGGCCTGAGCTCTCAGACCTGATTCATTCCTGATGACGACCGTCGAACCCTTGGTCGCAATCAACATCTTGTTCTTGAACTCGGAGAGTGTCCGAGTGACTGTCTCGCGCGAAATGCCGACCATCTGAGAGATTTCCTCGTGCGTCAGGCCCAGATGGAAGCGCTTGCCCTGGCCCGTTGCTTGCGCATGGGTCGCCGACTCGAGCAGGAACTGCGCGACTTTTTCGCTGGCGGACCGGGAGAGACCGAGGTAACGAATTTCCCGGCAGGCCATGCGATAGCCGTCGCTGACCTGGCGAACCACCGCGGCAGAAGCCTCCGGATGCTCGCGCAGCATTCTCAGAAAATCATCGCGCCGCACGAAGTTCACCTGGCACGGCTGCAGGGCCTCGGCCGTCAATTCGTAAGGGTCACCGGAGAGAGTCGCGTGCAATCCGAGGATCTCGCCCGGCTCGCCGATTCGAACGATCAGCGTCTTGCCGTCCGCGGAGTTCATCGTGAGTTTTACGCGCCCCTTGCACAGCATGTACACGCCCTTCGGAAGCTGCCCTTCGACGAAAAGCACGGCACCCGCGGGATGGGCACTCGTGAATTTGGCGCTGTTGAGTTTCTCGACTGCCGCGCATGGCAGTTGGCAGAAGAATCCGTCTTGACGCATGTGGCACGCCTTGCAATCTTCCACGAGTTCCAATCCGTAAGGTCCACGCATCTCGTATCTCCTTGTCTCACCCTCTTAGACGTGATCTGCAGCACGTCATCGACGTGCACAGATCACAATTGCACGAGCGAGGCCCATTGACCGCCACTTAGAGGCGTCCTTGCAAGAGACACCTAATCAGGGAGATAGGAAGAAACGGCGGGATTCTTTCGGAAGTTAAGACGTGCCTTCCCGAGATGAAATGTCGTCGGCGACGACATTTCGTCACGCCACATCGTCAGTTCATGAACAGCGGCTCACAATCGAGCTCCGAATGGAACCCAGCGGTGCTCGATTGCCTGCTCTCTCGCCGCCGTTGCAGGGTCCGATTCGAGGCGAGCTCTCAGCCCCGGATGAGTTCAACCGAGCAGGACGCGTGCATCGCGACCGCTTCAGAGACGCTTCCCAGCATGATGCGGTCGATTCCGCGCCAACCATGCGAACCCAGCACAATCAGGTCAGCACCCCATTGTTTTGCCTCGTCCAGGATTACGGTTCTCGGATCACCCAGCGGCGGCACGTCACCTGCGAGCGCTTGAATGCCGGCCCGGCTCAGCAAGCCCTGGGCCTCTGCAATAGCCTCCACAGCGCGTTTCCGAGCCTCACCCTCGACGATATCGGCCGCCTGAGCCGATTGATCGATGTAGAAATAGGGCGCGGCCACATCCATAGCGGGCATGAACGGTGGCACAACGCTCAGGAGCTTGAAACTCGTCCCGGGTGGCCAGGGGCGCTTCGCGACGGACCGGATTGCCGCCTTCGAGCAACCTGAGCCGTCGATCGCAAGGAGAATCTTCATGGGCGCCCCGCGCGCAGGCTTCTCCGCTCGCGGACGCACGATCTCCACGGAACAGGACGCCTTGCGGACCACCGCCTGTGCGACGCTCCCTAGCAGAAAACGTCCGAGGGCACGTCCGTGTGATCCCACGGCGATGAAATCGGCGCCCCAATCCTTGGCGTACTTGGGGATCGCGTTTCGAGGATATCCGATCAGGACTTCTGTCTGGATCTTGAGCGAGGATGATTCCAGTTCTTTGACCGCGGATTTCAGCGAGTCTTCCGCCGAACGCCTGGCCACCTTCAATAGTTCCGAGCCCAGCGTGTAGGGACTGAAATCCACGACGTGAAGGATGCACGCCGTGCTTCTGGCGGGCCACGGGCGCGCCACTATGGTTTCCATCATCTGCCGCGAGTTCGGCGAAAGATCGGTGGCGATCAATAGCTTCATTTCATTCTCTCCGATGACGGCGGCTTGTCGCGAGACTCGCCGGAAACTTCGCCGCGCCCCAGACTACGCCTCCGCCATTTCATGCACCGCGCGGTCCTTTTTGTCTTCCGGGATTTCCGTGAGGGTCGCTTCGGTCAACAGCAGGACGCTCGCGACAGACACGGCGTTTTCCAACGCTACCCGCACGACTTTCACGGGATCCACGATCCCTGCCTTGACCAGATCGACGTACTCGCTGCGGGCCGCGTCGAATCCATAGTCGCCCTGCCCGGACCGCATGCGATCCACTACAACGCCGCCATCGCAGGCGGAGTTCTCCGCAATCTGCCGCGTCGGCGCTTCGAGAGCGCGCTTGAGGATCGACAGTCCCGTGCGTTCGTCACCCGAGCAGTTCGCTTCTTCTTTCGTGATCGCATCGATCAGCCGAAGAAACGCCAGCCCGCCGCCGGGAACGATCCCTTCCGCCACCGCCGCCTTTGTGGCGCTGATGGCGTCCTCGAAGGCTTCTTTCCGGTTCTTTAGTTCCGCTTCGGAAGGCGCGCCCACGCGAATCAAAGCGACACCGCCGGCCAGCTTCGCAAGCCTCTCCTCCAACTTCTCACGGTCGTAATCCGACTTGCATACCTGGATCTGGTCGCGAATCTCGGCGCAGCGTCCTTCAATGGCGGCTTTCGAGCCGGCGCCTTCCACGATGGTCGTCTTGTCGCGATCGATGACAACCCGTTTGGCCTTGCCGAGTTGGTCGAGCGTCACATTCTCCGTCTTGATGCCGAGCTCTTCGGCAATCACCGTGCCCCCCGTCAAAATCGCGAGGTCCTGCAACATTTCTTTTCTGCGGTCGCCGAATCCAGGAGCTTTCACCGCAGCCGACGCCAGCGATCCCCTTACTTTGTTCACGACGAGAGTCGCCAGCGCTTCGCCGTCAACGTCTTCCGCGATGACGAGCAGGGAACGCCCGGCCTTGGAAATCTCTTCCAGCAGGGGCAGGAGGTCCTGGAGATTGGTGATCCTCTTTTCGTGGATCAGGATCGCAGGATCGAGGAGAACGGCTTCCATTTTCGCGGCATCCGTAATGAAGTAAGGCGAAATGTAGCCGCGATCGAATTGCATGCCTTCCACGACCTCCAGCGCCGTCTCGGTCGTCTTCGCTTCCTCCACCGTGATCACGCCTTCCGCGCCCACTTTCTCGACGGCATCGGCAACCAGCTCACCGATCGAGGTATCGTTGTGCGCCGATATCGTCGCCACCTGGCTCTTTTCCAAGCGGCTCGTCACCGGCCGCGCCAGCGTCTTCAGCTGTTGGACGGCCGCGCGCAAGCCGCGATCCAGCCCGCGCTTCAAATCCACGGCGCTCGCGCCCGCGGCAATGTTGTGGAGGCCCTCCGCAAAAATAGCCCAGGTGAGAATCGCCGAAGTGCTGGTGCCATCGCCGACGATGTCGCCGGTGCGCTCGGCGGCCTCACGGATCATTTGCGCCCCGAGATTCTCCTCCGCGTTCTCTAAGTCAACTTCCTTGGCGATCGTCACGCCGTCGTTGCACACGATGGGCTTTCCCCACTTCCTCTGGATGAGGACGCATTTCGATTTGGGGCCCAGCGTGATACGTATGGCGTCGGTGATCGCAGTGGCGCCCTTAAGCACCTTCTCACGCGCCTGGGACCTGAAAAGAAGCTGTTTGCCCGCCATCGAAGCTCTCCTTTAGGCCAAGTACGTCCGATCACCTGAATCAATAGCGAAACGCCGCCGCCAGCTCCGCACCCTGAGGCAGCTGATTTTGCGCGACGATGTAGACCTGACCGCCCCCTCGGATCGTCAAGACGGCCGCCAGATTCAACAGTTCCTGGTCTCCGATCTCGCGATTGCCGTGCACGTGCACAGTTTCGGGGGGAACCAGTGAACCCCAGTGTTCCGTTTCCTCGGGCACGAAGAGAAAGCGGACGCGGCCTTCTTGAGCTGCCGGGAGCACCTTGCGCAGGCTGCTCGACGTGCTATCGGTGTTGATGTGGTCCTTGTAGACCCCGAAGGCGCGGTCTTTTGCTTCCTCGAGATGCTTCTCGACGATTTTCCAGGCTGCCGCGTGCAGCGCCTCTGGGGTCGTCAAATCCGGGTTTCCTGAGACGCTGGTGTCCAGAAGATGCGGGTACGTGTTCGCCGCCTTGTAGATCGGGAAGAGATAGTCGACCGTGGCGACGACCAGTGGAGCGTGGTGGCCCTTCAACGACCCCTTCACCTTCTGATCGATGTCGCGAAAGAAGCGGAGAATTCTGTCCTTGGGATCGGGCTCGGATCCATAGAACACGACTCCCTTTTTCCCAGGCAGTGACGGCGTGCCGCTGTGGAACTGAATCTGCTTCTCCATGCTGTGGGTTTCCAAATCCTGCCGCAGGATCTCGGGAATGCGCTCGAGCGTCAGTCCATGAATTCCGTATCGAGAGCACCTGAAAAATCTGACGTGCTTCTGGCTCGCGGCGAGAACAAGAAACTGATCGTCCGCCGACACGAGGTGAAGCAAGGGGCGAATATAGAATTCACGTCCGACGACTACACGCGCGGGAAATGAGGCCGGCAGTTGGTAGCAGGCGAAAAACCCTCCGTTTAGAAACAGCACCAATCCCGCGGCACCGCCGCCCTGAATCGCCTGACTTTCCAAGACCCGATGCCACTGCGAACTCAGTAGATCCTCGGCTTCCGCGGCTGTGACTGGCGCGCCCTCAAAACTGGATTTTGACGCCGCCAACAGAGCCTTGACTTGCGCGAAGTCAGGCTTCGCCGCTGCGGCGCCTGACCCGAGCGGGAGATAGACCGATATGCAAGGCGTCTCGCGCTCCGCCGCCAGAGCCGCCCAATCCGGCGCTTGTACTTCCGCCTTCGTCTGAATCGTTTGCGTGCTCTTCGCTGTCATGGCAATGTCTCCCTGGCACAAGTACGAGTGAGCTTGATGCGTTGTTGCCTATTGCTTCCCACTGTTGCTCCGATTTTCCGCACCGTACGTCACACGTCTGCGTACGGTTCGAAGGAATCGATGCCCTGATGAATCACGGCGTTCCTGCTGATGCGCGTTCTGCGCTTTGCTCGTTGTCTGGGTTTCTTGTTGCTTGCTGCCGTTTCCTTCTTGGCTTTCGGTCTCGGGTTTCTCCTCGGCATTTTTGCTTCTCCTCCCAACATCATCTCAGCGAAGCGGGCTTGGATTCCCTTCGCGTCTATGGCAGGACCCGACCCCGCCACAGTAAGTGTTGGAGCCGGGCGGACGAAGCATCGCGTATGCCTAAGCCTCGTCCGTCCGACTGAAGAATCGTCATGTTAGGCAACTTTCGGTTGAACGCGAACCGTGCGTGGCTTGGCCGCCTTGGGCAGTTTGAGTTCGAGCACGCCGTTCTTAAGCGCCGCCGTGACCTTTTCCGTTTCGACTTCCGCCGGCAGATCAATCAGGCGCATGATGTGGTTCGCGCAGGTTTCGGAGTAAACCGTCTTTCCCTTCTTTTCTTCCTTGCTGGTTTCCCTCTTGCCGCTGATCATCAGCCGCCGGGGTTCTACGTTGATTTCGAGTTCCTTCTCGTTGAAACCGGGCACTTCCGCTTTGATGTCCAGGGCGTCGTCTGATTCCGTGACATTGATATGCACGGGATGAAGCAGCTCTTTCTCCGCCTGGATCCAATCGCGAAGTGCGCCCCCGGATGTGAAGCCGTTGCCTTCGAAGATCTCGTACGCCCGGCGGGAAATGGCGTCGAAGACGTCGTTCGCCCGGTCGAATAAGCTCTCGAAAGTTGTTGGCTTCGATAGAGTCTGTTCCTTGGCTGGCTGCACCGCGGTGGATTTCTCTGCCATGACTTCTACCTCCGTTTCTACTCGTGTCAGCGCTGGCCACTGTGGATTGGCCACCTGCGCCCTGTTCTGCGGACTCGGCGGGCAGGAATCTCAAAGGCCAGAACCGCGAAGTCACAGTCGCACACCGAGGCATGACCGACAGTGACGCAAATCACACCCCTGCGTGATGTATGTCGAGAGGTATCTGGCAGAGCCTAGAAGTCGTTTCGGGAGATTCCCAGCTTGCGCATTCGGGAGTTCAAGGTAGTGCGATTCATTCCGAGGCGTTCGGCCGCTCCGCCCTTCCCGCCGATCTTCCCCTCGGTTTCGCGCAACACGCGGAGGATGTGTTCGCGCTCCACGTTTTCGAGCGAGGATGACCCCTTGGGAACTACTTCTTCGGCTTGGGACAACTCGAGGATCGGGACCCTGAGCACAGGCCCTGGAGAAAGGATTACGGCGCGCTCGATCAGATGCTCCAGCTCCCTCACATTTCCCGGCCAGGGATACCGGCAGAGAGCTTCCATCGTTTCCGGAGGGATTGTATTGATGGATCTTCGCATTCGCGTCGCAAACTTAGAGAGGAAATGCTGGACGAGCAGGGGAATGTCTTCGGGCCGGTCCCTCAGCGCGGGTACGGACACAGGGAACACGCTCAGCCGGTAAAAGAGGTCGATACGAAACTGGCCCGAGGCCACGAGCTTGCCGAGGTCGCGATTCGTGGCGGCAACGATGCGAACATCCGTCATGATCGTCCGGCTGCCGCCGACTCGTTCGAACTGTTTTTCCTGAAGCACCCGCAACAGCTTCGGCTGCAAATCCAGGGGAATTTCGCCGACTTCGTCGAGAAAAAGAGTGCCGCGATGAGCGAGCTCGAATCTGCCGATCCTTTGGGCGAACGCCCCCGTGAACGCGCCCTTCTCGTGGCCGAAAAGCTCGCTTTCAAGGAGCCCGGCGGGGACCGCGGCGCAGTTCATTTTCACAAAGGCCGCATCGCGGCGGGGGCTGAGGTCATGAACCGCCCGTGCGAGAAGTTCCTTGCCCGTCCCGGTTTCCCCCAGGATCAATACGGTTGAGTCGGTCGGCGCGACTGTCTCGATCTGCTTCAGAACGCGCTTCAACTCTTTGCTTTGCCCGACGATCTCTTCGAAGCTGTTCTCCGGACGCAGCTCGTCTTCGAGGTACAGCTTCTCTTCCGCCAGCCGTTTATTCAGGTCCGAAATGCGCTGGAAAGCCAGGGCGTTATCCAACGCAACAGCGGCCTGGTTCGCCATCTGAGTAAGCACTCCCAGGTCGTCACCGGAGAAAGCTTCCTGGCGCTGGCTGAACAGATTCAGGGTCCCAAGAGAAGCTTCTCGTCCCACGAGAGGAATCCAGCAAGCGGATTTCACGAACTGGCTCCTCACATAAGGAGGCAGTTCGACCGGCAGCCGCTCTCCCGGCAGGCCTTTCAGGACGAGAGGCTTGCGGGACACATAGACCCAGCCAGGAGGTGAGCCGGCCACCGGAACCAGATTCTCGGCCGGAAACGCAGCCAACCCGGGCGCGCTGCCGATCAAGTGCATACGAAGCATCTTCGTGTCGGCGTCATACAGCGCCAGCGTGGCGTAGTCGAACTCTTTCAGCTGGCGCACGCACGCGCCGATCGCGGACAGCAGCTTCGTGATATCCAGGTTCGAGAGCAGCGCGTTCGTGATCTCGAGGACAAACGCTTCCCGAGCACGCTGTCTCTCGGTAATATCCCGAGCGACTTTGGTAAAGCCGAGCACCTTCCCGCTTGGATCGTGCAGGGCCGTCACCACCACGCTCGCCCAGTAGCGCGACCCGTCTTTGCGAATCCGCCAGCCTTCATCTTCCCAGCGGCCGTCGCGTGCGGCGATTCTCAAGCCCTCCTCGGGCTTTCCGCGTTCGATATCCTCGGAAGGATAGAAACACGAGAAGTGCCGCCCAATGATCTCATCGGCTTGATAGCCTTCGATCCGCTCGGCGCCCTCGTTCCAGCTCTGCACCCGGCCTTGCGGGTCCAGCATGAGAATGGCGTAGTCTTTCACCTCTGCCACGAGGCGCCGAAATCGCTCCTCGCTCAATCGGATCGCCTCTTCGGCCAGCTTCCGATCCGTCACGTCCCGGATCGCGCTCACGACGAAGTGGCCGTCTTGATCTTCGAACGGACTCAGGCTGATCTCGACCGGGAAAGTACTTCCGTCCTTGCGTTTGCCCTTCAGCTCGATGCCTGCTCCCATCTCCCGCGTGCGAGGCGCGGCACCATAGTCGGCGCGGTGCTTCACATGGGCATCTCGAAGATCTTCGGGTATGAGGACTTCCACGCGCTGGCCAACCAATTCCTGAGGAGAATAACCAAACATTCGCTCGGTCTGGGCATTCGCCAGGATGATCCTGCCCGTCTGGTCCACAACGACGGTGGCATCGGGGACCGACTCGAGCAATTGCCTGCGCTTCTCGTCGCGAGCAATGGACGGGAGAGGTTGGAGGCTCGCGCCCTCTTGCTTCATAACCCGAAACTTAGCATTCTGTGTGCGGTTCGGGCAAGGGTTGGCGTCCTTTGCCGCGAAAACCGAGCGGCTTAGTGCCCGCGAAACCGTGCTTTACTGGGTTCTGCCAATGATTGCTTCCAGATCAATTGCTCCGTGCCAGGGAGGCTTTGCGTGGCCAGCATGACTCCGTCCGCTCCGGAAGATAGCGGCCAAGTCCAACCCGCTGCCGCGGCGCCGGGAGGACTCTCGTCCGCTGAGGCTGCCGCGCGTCTGGCCCAGTACGGGCCTAACGAGCCGGCGCCCGCAAAGCGCGGGGCTACCGTCATCGAGTTGCTCGTGCTGTTCCTGAATCCCCTGGTTGTCATTCTCCTGGTCGCCAGCGTGGTGTCGTTGTTTCTGGGTCAAGCCGCGGATGCCCTCCTCATTCTCATCATCGTCTTGCTGAGCATCGCCATCGACTTCTTCCAGACGTACCGGTCCCAGAAAGCGATCGCGCGGCTTCGGGAGAACGTCACACCGACCGCCACGGTTCTGCGAGACGGCACATGGCAGGAGATCAAACGACGGGAGGTCGTGCCCGGAGACGTTGTGAGGATCTCCGCCGGAGACCTCGTCCCCGCGGACGCGGAGCTGATCGAGGCGCGCGACCTCTATGTCCAGCAGGCTGCCCTCACCGGCGAGTCCATGCCGGTGGAGAAAGACCCGCGCCTTGCGAATGGTAAAGCTGCGCAAGGTCCCGAAGCACCGAATCTGGTATTCCTCGGAACGTCAGTGGTGAGCGGGATGGCGACGGCCGTCATCGTTGCGACCGGCCCGAACACCTCCTTTGGCGCGATTGCCGAACGCTTGGCCATGCGGCCCGAGCAAACCGAGTTTGAGCACAGCATGAAGCACTTCGGTCTGCTGATCATGCGCGCCGTCTCAGTGCTCGTGCTTTTTATCCTCGTTTTCCGCATCGCGTTGCACAAGGATCCATTCGAGTCCTTCCTGTTCGCCGTGGCGCTCGCCGTCGGGCTCACGCCCGAATTCCTCCCCATGATCACTTCCGTTACGCTGGCACGCGGCGCGACCCGCATGGCGAAGGAGAATGTCGTCGTCAAGCATCTGCCCGCCATCCAGAACTTCGGCACGGTGGACATTCTTTGCAGCGACAAAACGGGCACTCTCACGACGGGCCAGATGGTGCTCGCCTCGTCCCTGAATTACCTGGGGGAGGCTTCCCAGGGCCCGATCGCGCTTGCATACGTGAACAGCAAGTTCGAGACGGGCATCCGCAGCCCGCTCGATATCGCGATTCTCCAGACCACGCGGCCGGAAGCGGACAGCTACACGAAGTGCGACGAAATCCCATTCGACTTCGATCGCCGGCGCCTTTCGATCGTTGTCGAGAAGAAAGAAGATGGTGCGGGCGGCAAGCGGCTTCTCATTACCAAGGGCGCGCCCGAGGGAATCCTGGATCTTTCGGAATCGTACGAGGCGGATAACCGGACGATTCCATTCGACGCGGAAACGCACATTCGCTGCCGGAAGACGTTCGACGATCTGAGCGCCCAGGGGTTTCGCGTGCTGGGCGTCGCCTATCGCGATCTGGAGGTGCAAGGAAGCTACAGCGTGCGCGACGAGAAATCACTCATCTTCGCCGGATACCTCGCTTTTGCGGACCCGCCGAGCCCGGATGCGGCCGCTTCGCTCGAAGCATTGCGGCGCGACGGCGTGGAAGTAAAAATCCTCACCGGCGACAACGAGCTGGTCGCGCGCCACGTTTGCGAGCAGGTCGGACTGAAGAACCCAACGATCATTCTGGGAGATGAACTGGACCGCACAACCGATCCGGCCCTGCAACATCTGGCGGAGCAGGCCACCGTCTTCGCGCGCGTGTCACCCGTGCAGAAACATCGCATTATCCTTGCGTTGAAGCATCGCGGCCACGTCGTCGGCTACATGGGCGATGGCATCAACGATGCTCCCTCGCTTCACGCCGCGGACGTGGGGATTTCCGTGTCGTCCGCGGTGGACGTGGCCCGCGAAGCAGCCGATATCATTCTCCTCAAGCCGGGCCTGCAAATCCTGCACAAGGGCATCATCGAAGGGCGCCGGGCCTCCGCGAACGTATTGAAATACCTCCTGATGGGCACCAGCTCGAATTTCGGCAATATGTTCAGCATGGCCGCGGCGTCGGTGTTTCTCCCCTTCCTACCGATGCTCCCCACGCAGATTCTGCTCAACAATTTCCTCTACGATGCGGCCCAGCTCACGATTCCTTCCGACAACGTGGACGATCAGGATATTCGCATTCCGCGCCGTTGGGACATGCGCCTCATAAGGAACTTCATGCTTTTCATCGGGCCGATCAGCTCGATCTACGACTTCCTTACGTTCTACGTCCTGCTCCACTACTTCCACGCCAGCCAGCCTGAATTTCACACCGGATGGTTCGTCGAGTCCCTCGCGACGCAAACGCTGGTTCTTTTCGTGATTCGAACCATGCGCAACCCATTCAAGAGCCGCCCGAGTTTTCCGCTCGCGGTCACCACGATCCTGGTTGTGATTCTGGGGATTTGGCTTCCGTATTCGCCGCTTGCCGGGCGCCTTGGATTCACGGCTTTGCCGGGGCCGTTCTTCGTATTCCTTGCGATCTCGATCGTCACGTACTTGCTGCTCGTCGAATGGGCGAAACGCTTGCTGTTCTCCCGCGCCGAGATCTAGGATTCGCGATCTCCGGGCTTGGTTTCCATCGGCAAGGATTCTGGATAAATCGGTGGAGGAAATACCAGGTGGCAGGGCCGTGCCTGGTCTCAGGCTGCTGCGATAACGCGGCGCTGCTTGGCAAGCGGCGGCTTTTCCCAGCGGAGACTCAGGACCACGCCCTGATCATCCTTGTACTCCAAGACAAACGTCTGCGAGCACACCGCGCAGAGCCAGAAATGCTGGACGGCGGGTGTGCTAGCGGGGTTTTGCCCGTCGGAGGCGCGCTTGGGAAATCGCAGGAGGACTCCGTTGCGATGGTCGAACACCGCCGAGCAGTCTGGATTGGCGCACTCGAAGATCATGCGTCCCGTCCCTCAGCCGGGAACATCACATCAGATGTGGCGTTCCCCGGACTTGGTTGCCGGAGTCTTGGAAAGCCGGGACTTCTCGACCGGCTGTTGTTCGAGTTCCTGTATTTTGGCCATGAGCCATTTGCCCACAATGGCTTCGATATCTTCCCGGGTCGCCGTGCGATACAGCGAATCAAGTGTCTCGCCGCTCTCGCTTAGCCGGATGTGCCTGCATGGCGCTTGTTCCTCGCGGCGATCCTCCGGGACCAGCTGCATCAGCACGCACTCCAAGCATGGGCGCCGATCTGTACTCAGGTTCTGGTTCAGGCACGAAGGGGAATCCTCGAACACGAACTGGGGCCGCCAGGAAGACCCCGAAGCCCTTCGATAACCGCCCTCCTTCAAGAACTTGAGTTCGCCCTTGAGAACATCGACGAGGTTTCGGTCGTCTTGAGCCATTTCTTAGGGTCCCTCAGCGTAGATTAGGCCCCGGGTTGCAATTTGGCACAGTGATCTGTGTCACAAGTCTCCGTAATGATTATCACTGTGATTAGATCGGATTTGGCCGATTCTTTATGAGGGAAACAGGCGGGTTGGCAGGAACGGTGAGCTGGACGCGAAGAGTGTTCTAATGGTTGAGGATTACGAAGGCGTGGCAAGCGAAACGCAGGCGTAGGCACGTCCGCGCCGCGTTTGCCGTGCCTGAAGGAGAAGCGCTTATGTCGACCACGAAGACCAACACGGCACAGAAGGAAGGCAAGCAGCTGTGCCACATTTGTGGCAAGGAATCGGAGAGCTATATTTGCGAGGCATGCTCCGACAAGGTGCGTGCCGAGGCGATGAACAAGAAGAAGTGGGAAGACAAGGGAAAGGCGTAACCTGCATTTCAGAGGCCGGACTCAGGACCAAGACCTGCGCGGCGCGGCGGACCCGGATACAAACCGCGCACTGACGGCGCGGAAAGGGAGGGGACACGAATATGAGCGAAAACGTGGCCGGGGCGCACATCAAGATCGTTCCCAATAGCGACCCTGCGAGAGTGGACCAGAGGATGCGGGAAGCCGTGTCCCAGCGAGCCTTTCAAATTTTCGAAGCCCGCGGCGGTAGCGCGGGCCAGGAGCAACAGGATTGGACCCTTGCCGAGTCGGAGATTGTCAGGCCGCTATCCTGCGGCGTGCTGGAGACCCAGCATGGAGTTGAAGTGGCGGTGGACTTGGTGGGGTTCGACGTCCGGCGCGGCATCGAAATTGTGGCCGAGCCGCATCGGTTGGTCCTTTGCGGCTTCGGATCGAATCAGGACGAGCACGGCAAGATACGCGCGAAGAAGGGACCGCTGCCGGAGATCTTTCGAACCGTGAATCTTCCGACCGCGGTTGACGCGACCAAGATCGAATCGGTTCTGAGAGGGCATGTCTTGCAGATTCGCGTTCCGAAAGCCACCCGGCTCGCCCCCGCCTACGGCGGGCAAGTCGAATCCGGTCCCGCGTAAATCTGTTTCCTCACATCAGCTGAACTGAACCGCCATGTTCGCTCGGAATTCGAGAGACGTCCCGAGCGAGGCGTCCGCGCGTCAAAGCCTGAGAACCGCAGTGATTTCCTCCGGATCGGCGCTCGTTTGCACGACGAAGCCGAAACGGTTTGCCAGCCCCCGCATGCCGGCGTTATCGGGAAGAATGTGGGCGACGATGGATTCGAATTTCTCGTCGCGCGCCACATCGATCAGGCGCCGCACCAGTTCCGTTCCCAACCCGCGATGTTGCACGCGGTCCGCCACAAGCACGGCCAGTTCGCCCCGGCGAACGTTGCGATCGCGGGTCAGCCGCCCGACAGCCAGTATTTCTCGCGCGCCTGTCGCTGCATCCGTCCCCTCGGCTACCAGGGCCATTTCGCGGTCGTAATCGATAAAGCATTTTCGCAGCAGGCGCTCGTGCGCGACGCGTGAACTCAAGTTCTCCATGTGGAAGTAGCGAAGATAGACCGTCTGATCCGAAAGCGATTCGTGGAGGCGTGCGAGCAGCGGCTCGTCCTCGGGCCGAATCGGCCGGATCAATATCCCGGGACCATTCTCCATCTGCCAGTGCGAAACATACTGCGCGGGATACGGCCGGATTGCCGCCCGAGGCAGGGCACTGTCCGCCAGGGCCTGATCGAACAACACGATCCGGGCGTCGAGAGCCAGCAATCCATCGGGCGAAGCAAGAATCGGATTGATGTCGATTTCCTTGATTCGCGGCAATTCGACGGGAATGTAGCTGAAACGGACCAGCAGACTTTCCAGGCGCTGCAAATCCACAGGCTTCCGCCCTCGAACGCCTTGCAGCGCCTTGTATATTTTCGTCTGCTCCATCAGTCGCTGCGCGAGCGTGGTATTAAGCGGCGGCAAGCCAAGCGCCCGGTCGCGGTACACCTCCACGAGCTGTCCGCCGGAGCCGAAGAGCAGCACGGGACCGAACTCGGGATCGACGCTGCTCCCGAGAATCAGTTCGTATCCATCGAACCGCACCATCGGTTGCACGGTTACGCCCTGAAAACTCTCCGTGCCGGCTTTCGCCGTTACCGCGGATTCGATAGCTCCGTACGCTTCGCGCACCGCATCGGGAGTTTGGAGATCGAGCTTCACCCCGCCGACATCGGTCTTGTGCGTGATCTTGTAAGAGTGGAGCTTCAAAACGACAGGGAATCCGATTTCGCGCGCAGCCGCGACCGCCTCTTCGGCGCTCCTTGCGAGCTTCGTTGGCGTCGTGGGAATGTCGTAGAGAGAAAGAATCTGCTTCGATTCGAGCTCCGTGAGAATCGTGCGCCCCTGGGCGGAAATCGAAGCAAGCATTTCTCGGGCCTTGCGTGCCCGTTCCTGCGCTACGGCTGGATCGTCCGCAATGGCGGGTGTCTCGTAGAGCCCCCGAAGATGGTAGGTGTACTGCCACATGTACTCGAACGCCCGCACGGCCGTGTCCGGATAGTCGAATGTCGGAATCCCGGCGGCGTTCAAGATCGCCCGGCCTTTTTCAATCGCCGTCGCGCCCATCCAGCTTGCCAATACGGGCTTGCCGTGCCCTTTGGCGTAATGGCTCAGGCGTTCCGCCACGCTGGCCGGGTCCGTCATGCCTTGCGGTGCCAGGATCGCGAGCAGGCCGTCACTCCCGGGATCCTGAATCGCGATTTCGAGGGCGCGCGCATACCGCTCGGGATCGGCATCCCCCAGAATGTCGACCGGATTTCCATGGCTCCAATGCGGCGGCAGAAGATTGTCGAAGCCGCGACGCGACTCTTCGGAGAGTGTCGCAAGCTCTCCGCCACACGCGATCAGAGCGTCGGTCGCGAGCACCGCCGGGCCTCCGGCGTTGGTCAGAATCATGAGCCGCGGTCCGCGCGGGCGCGGCTGTTTGCTCAGGACCTCGGCCATGTCGAAGACTTCGGAGATGCTCTGCACGCGGAGGACGCCGCACCGGCGCAAGGCCGCGTCGAATACCTCGTCGCTCCCGGTCAACGCGCCGGTGTGCGACGCTGCCGCCTTCGACGCCGCCTCCGATCGCCCCGCCTTGATCAAGATGATGGGCTTTGTCATCGCCACGGCGCGCGCCGCGGACATGAACGAGCGCGCATCACCGATCGATTCCATGTAGATCAAAATGCTGTGCGTCTCGGGGTCCGAGCCGAAGTAATCGATCAGGTCGCCCCAGCCGACGTCGAGCATTGAGCCGGTCGAAACGAACGAGCTGAAGCCGACCTTCTCGCGCAGGCTCCAGTCCAGGATCGCGGTCAGCAGCGCTCCGCTCTGGCTCAGGAACGCCACGTTTCCCTGTCGCGCGATCGTCTGGGCAAATGTCGCATTCAGGCCGATCAGCGGGTTCATGATCCCCAAGCAGTTGGGACCGATCAGCCGCAATCGGTTGTGCTCAAGCTGTTCCGATATTTTGCGTTCGAGCGCCTGGCCTTCGGCGCCAAGCTCCCGGAATCCCGCGGAAATGACGACCGCCGCTTTCACGCCCGCATCGATGCATTCGCCGACGATGCCCGGCACAGTCGCCGCCGGCGTCACGATGATCGCGAGATCGACCTTCCCAGGCACCTGGCCGATCGTGGCGTGCGAGGCGTGCCCGAGAACGACGGGATGCTTTGGATTGACCGGATAGACGTTCCCGCGGAAAGGGGAGTTGATGAGGTTTGCGAAGGTCGTGCGGCCTACGGTGCCTTCGCGTTCCGTGGCTCCGATGACGGCCACGGAGCGCGGCTGGAAGAATGCACTGAGAGTTCGTGGACCGACTCCGCGGATGTAACGCGGGCGGGCCTGCACGTCCGGCGGGGGTGCCTCCCGGCTCATGCTCACACTATCGGCAGGAGCGAGGCATTTTTCAAGTCCCGCTTACACTCGCCGCATCAGCCCCGCACGGTCAGGACCGGGCAGGGGGCGTGTGCGACCACCCTGTGGGCCGTCGTCCGCTCCAGGTGCGTGGCGGCGCCGATATGGCCCCTCGCGTCGCGCACCCCGAGAACGATCAGGTCCGCTCCCTGCGCCTTCGCGATTTCGAGAATCTTGTCGGCCGCATCGCCGTATTGCACGATCCCCTCCGGCCGGCACCAGAGTTCGGCGCTTGGCGGCACGATCTCGTGGAGCTGGAACATGGCGCTCGATTCGGCGTCTTCAATGGCTTTCTTGGGCGTGCCGGTCTCCGGCTGTTTCATCACGTGCAGCACGATGAGCCGGGCCTGATTCTCCTGCGCCATCGAAATCGCATAGGGCGCGGCGGCCATGGATTCATTCGTGAAGTCGGTCGCAAAAAGCACGCGGTGGAATTTCGCTCCCTTGTGTACGCCCCCGCGCGCCCATGGACCGATCGTGAGCACCGGAACGTGAGATCGCCGGAAGACCTCCTCGGCTACCGAACCCAGCAGCAGCTTCTGCGCGCCGGTTCGCCCATGAGTTCCCAATACGATCAAGTCGATCGCGTACTCCCCGATGGCTCGCTCGAGCGACGGCCAGATGGCGACTCCGCGCTCCACGATCGTGTTGCTGGACAGGCCCGACAATTGCGCTTTCACCCGCTCCATGTCGGCTTCCGCTTTTTCCTCCTGAACCTCCACGCCGGCCGTGGCCAGCTCAGGCGTCGTGTAGGCGTACACCGCCGGAATCAGGACGTGATAGGCATGCACTTTGGCCTCATACTCGCGGGCAATCGCCGCGGCAAACGGCAGCGCGGCTTCGGATGGCTCTGAAAAGTCCGTCAGGTAGAGAATGTTTTTCAACGTGATTCGTGTGCCTGCTTCGGTGATTCCCATGACTCACCCCTCATGATGTGTGCGGTGCCGCGCCATCGGTCGCACTGGGCGCAAGGCCCGCAAGAAATTAACGCCGTACAGTCAGCACCGGGCACGCGGCCTGCGAGATCACTTTGTGCACGGTCGCGATCGGCAGATGCGTTGCAGCCCCTGGAATCCCCAGAGGTTTGCGCACGCCGAGCACAATCAGGCTCGCGCCCACGCGTCCGGCAATCTCCAGAATCTTTTCGGCCGGTTCTCCCTCTTCAACCACGCATTGCGGCTCGCACCAAAACTTGGCTTCTTCCGGTACAAGATCGCGCAGAAGATGCGCCGAGGACGACACCAGTTCTCCCGGCTGCACCAGTTCGCCCACCCGCGGCTTCTCGATGATGTGAACGAGCGTCAGTTGCGCCTCGTGCTCTTCGGCGAACGATATGGCATAAGGAGCCGCCGCCAGCGCTTCCGGACTGAAGTCCGTCGCGTAGAGGACATTCGTCAATTTGCCGTCTCGCGCCCCCTGGGCTTGCGAGCGCGGCCCCACGGTCAAGACCGGCCGCGAGGCGCGGCGAACGATTTCCTCCGCCTGCGATCCCAGCAGAAGCCTTCCGGCTCCGGTTCGCCCTCTTGTGCCCGCGACAATGAGATCGATATCGCCCTGCTCAACCACCGCTTCGATAACCTGCCATGCCCGGCCTTCGCCGATTCGAAACTCGCTTTCGATTTTCGGGGATGACTTCGCAAGCGATGTCTTCAACTCTTGAATCCCGGCTTCGCTGGCGTCATCGGGAGTCCGCCACGCGTCGGGAGGAAGCGCGTAGTTTGGCGGCTCCTTCGCGTGGACCACGACCAGCTTGGCCCCGAATCGCGAGGCGAGGTCCGTCGCATAGGGCAGGGCGCTGTTGGCAGCGGGGGAAAAGTCCGTAGCAAATAGGATGGTTTTTAGCGTGATGCGCGCCCCTGCTTTGGCGGTTCTCATTTCCCACCTCCGCAGTGCATGGTGGACCATCGGCGCGGCTCCTGACTGTGACCCGCGTCACTTTCCTACGTGGTACTTGTCACACGGGGAGAGGCCTACCAGGCCATCTTGAGCGGGGAATCGGGCGGGTTGGCCGTGATAAGCCGGTAGGAAACTCGTAGTACCGGGCGACCCGGTATTGGGGGCAGGCTGACTGTAGCTAGGCGGCGTCCCGGGGCCCTGGAAAATCGTCGGTCCACCGCCATTGCGCGATCTCAGGCATGTCCTCGAAGTGCTCTCGAATATAGGCGTTGTGGTCGAAGAGCTTGCGCCGGAGCAACTCGGTTACATCCGTCGACTTCGAGCGAAGCCGGGGGACATATTTCAACGCATCCAGCGCGAGGTGCAGCCGGCTGATCTTGTTTCTCACGACCATGTCGAACGGAGTGGTGGTGCTTCCTTCATCGATAAACCCTCGCACGTGAAAGCGCGCCTCGTTGGGACGCCCATGGATCATGCTGTGGATGCTCCACCGGTATCCGTGGTGGGCGAACAGCACGGGCGCCGATTCAGTGAAGAGTTCGCAGAACGAGAGATTGTCCATCCCGTGCGGATGCTCTTCGGCGCTCATGAGAACAGCCAGGTCCACGATATTCACCACCCGAACCTTGATTTCCGGAACGTACTTCTGCAGCAGCCACGAAGCCGCGATCGTCTCGAGAGTGGGCACATCCCCGACGCACGCGAGCACGATATCCGGATTGCCTCCATCGTTGCTGGCGAATTCCCAGGTGGACGCTCCCCGCGAGCAGTGCGCGATCGCTTGCTCCATCGTGAGCCATTGAAGCTGCTCCTGCTTGCCGCACGTGATGATGTTGACGTAATTCCGGCTGCGCAAGCAGTGGTCCATCGTGCTGAGCAGGCAATTGGCATCCGGCGGATAGTAAATGCGTATCACCGCGCTCCGGCGGGCCAGCGCGTTGTCCACGAAACCAGGCGCCTGATGGCTGAAGCCGTTGTGGTCGTTCCGCCAGGCGTGGCTGGTGAGAAATACGTTGAGTGAAGCGAGCGGCTTTCGCCACGGCAGCCTTTCGCTTTCCTCGAGCCACTTGGCATGCTGCGTCAGCATCGAATCGACCACCTGCGCGAACGCTTCGTACGACGCCCAGAGACCGTGCCTGCCCGTCAGCAGGTAGCCCTCGAGCCAGCCCTGGCAGCAATGCTCGCTTAAAACTTCCACCACGCGCCCGCGTGCGCTCACGTGATCGTCGATGGAAACCGTTTCGCCGACGCTGCACCGGTCCGTGACCTCGAACATCGCGTTCAAACGGTTTGAATTTGTCTCATCCGGGCAGAAGAAGCGGAACGTCTTGGGGTTCCGCGCGATGATGTCGCGCAGAAATTCTCCGGGCTTTCGCGGCGCCTCGGCCATCACGCGGCCCGGCGCCGGCACCTCCAGGGCGTAATCCACGAAATTCGGGAGCGCCAGCGGCGTGAGCAGCCGCCCTCCGTTGGCATGCGGGGTTGCCCCCATCCGGCGATTTCCCGCCGGGGCCAATTCCCGCAGCTCGCTGACGAAGCGCCCGCTTGCGTCAAACAGTTCCTCGGGCTTGTAACTTTTCAGCCACGATTCCAGCAGACGCAGATGGTCGGGATTTTCGCGCACCCCTGCAACGGGGACTTGATGCGCCCGAAACGTGCCCTCGACCGGCAGTCCGTCCACTTCCTTCGGGCCGGTCCATCCCTTGGGCGTGCGCAGGACGATCATCGGCCAGCACGGCCGGTGCGAGAATCCGCGCTCCCGGGCGCCTTTCTGAATCTCGCGGATTTCGTCGTAGCACTGGTCCAGCACGCGCGCGAATTCCTGATGGATCCGGGGCGGGTCGTCTCCCTCCACGAAATAGGCCTTGTAACCGCGGCCCTCGTAGAGCTTCCCGATCTCTTCGTCGCTTGTCCTCGCCTCCACCGTGGGACCAGAAATCTTGTAGCCGTTCAAGTGCAGGATCGGCAGCACCGCTCCATCGGTTACCGGATTCAAGAAACGGTTTCCTTTCCAGCTTCCCTCAAGGGGGCATGTCTCCGCTTCTCCGTCCCCGATCACGCACGCCACGATAAGGTCGGGATTGTCGAACGCCGCGCCGAACGCATGCAGAAGCGCGTAACCGAGCTCGCCGCCCTCGTGGATTGAGTTTGGCACGTGCGGCCCGCAATGGCTGGGGACGCCTCCGGGCATTGAGAACTCGCGGAAAAAGAGGCGCATCCCGGCGGCGTCCTCGGTGATCTCCGGCCGGACACTGGAGTACGTTCCCTCCAGGTAGGCATTCGCATTCAATGCCGGACCACCGTGCCCCGGCCCGGCGATGTAGAGCATCTCCGCGTCTTTTTCGTTGATGAGACGGTTCAGATGGACGTAGATGAAACTCAGCCCCGGCGATGTGCCCCAGTGCCCGAGCAGGCGCGGCTTGATGTGCTCCGGCCGAAGCTCCTCCCGGAGCAGCGGGTTCTCTTGCAGATAGATCTGTCCAACGGTCAGATAGTTCGCCGCTTGCCAGTAGCGATGCATCTTCGCCAGCAACTCGGCGGAGAGAGGACCTGATGGAGCGGGCGGGGGCGTGTCGCGGCCTGCGGTCAGACTCTCGACCGCCGTGGACAGCTTCGAGTCGAATACAAACATGCGCGCCCCCTATGCTTTTTCCCCGCCGAGGACCGCGAGGACGTGTTGCACGATCACCGAATCCTCGTCCGTGTGAATGACCCGCACTTTCACCCGGCTGTGCGGGTCCGATATCGAAGCTGCATTCTTGTGGTTGAGCGAATGGTCGAGTTTGACGCCCAGGAACTGCAATCCCTCGCAGATTCGCTCGCGGATCACGGGAGAGTTCTCTCCGATTCCCGCGGAGAAAACGAGCATGTCCAGTCCGCCGAGCGCTGCGGCATACGCGCCCACATACTTTCTGGCTCGGTAACAGAAGAGCTCGATTGCTTCGGCCGCGCGGCTGTCGCTGGCTTCCTTTTGCAAAAGGTCGCGCACGTCCGCGCTGATGCCGGAAACACCTAGCAGTCCGGACTGCTTATTGAGCAACGTATCCATGCCTTCGGGCGAGGCGTGGCCGTGTCCCTGAAGGTAGAGGATCGCTCCCGGATCGACGTCGCCGGATCGCGTGCCCATTACGAGCCCCTCCAGAGGTGTAAAACCCATCGACGTGTCCACACTCTTGCCATTCCGGATCGCCGTCATGCTGCTGCCGCTTCCGAGATGCAGGACGATCACGCGCCCACCTGCCAGATCGCCTTCCGTCGCTTGCAGTTCCCGGACGATGTACTCGCACGAAAGGCCGTGGAAACCGTAGCGCCGGACGCCTTCTTCATAAAACTTCCGGGGCAGGGCGTACATGCGCGCCACTGTGGGAAGAGACCCGTGAAATGCCGTGTCGAAGCAAGCTACTTGTGGGAGCTCCGGAAACAGCTGTGTCAGGAAACGAATCCCACGAATCGCTTCCGGCGTGTGATCCGGATCGAGCGGCGCGAGCTTGTGGAGTTCCGCCAGAAGTTCTTCCGTGATCCGCTGCGGTGCGGTGTACCTGGGCCCTCCATGGACCAGCCTGTGCCCGGCCGCCATCAATTCCGATGCGTGCCCTTGTTCCGAGAGCCACGTGAAGATGGCTTCTAGATCGGCATTCGTTTCGCTGTTTCCGATGGCCGCGTCCAGCAACGTCGCCGACTCCGCATTCTTGATTCTGAGGCGAGCGTCGGGCGTGCCGGTGCGTTCCACGTAGATGGTCAAAGCGAGGCGGGGCGCTTCGCTCACTTCGTAGAGGGCGGCCTTCAAAGTTCCCGACCCTCTATTCATCGTCAAAATGCTTCTGGGCTGCACGTTTCTCATGGGCTTCCGTTCACCGAAAATGCCCACTTGGTTACCTGCACGTCGCGGCCGATACCGCCGCAGGCGGAATTCAGCTTACCAGACCACTGAGACGAACTTCCATTAACGCTCATCGCGGCGCCACTACGCCGCTAGTTGCACCGGATGCGAGCGGTTGACACACATCCTCAATGGGGCGATTATTCCCGCGCTCAGGGGAGCCACTAAGTCCTGCATCGGCACGCCGCACAGTGCAGGAGTCTCCGCGCATGGGGGAACACGCGATGGCACAGAACCGCTTCTACGGCTGGAAGCTCCTGTTTGTTTTCTGGGCGATCATCATCCTGACGTTCGCGTTCCCCACATTCGGCACCAGCGTGGTCAACACCTACATGGCGAAGGCGATGCACCTGAATCGCAAGGAGCTCGGGCTGGCGTTCTCCGTTTTCAGCCTGATGGCGGGGCTGCCCGGCCCGCTCGTGGCCAAGTCAATCTACAGGTTCGGCATTCGCTTCACGCTCGTCGTGGGATCGCTGCTGGCCTCGACCGGGTCTTTCCTGATGGCGCTTTTTGTGCACACCATATTTCAAGCGGTCGTGGTTTTTGGAATAGTAGTCGGCGCTGGCGCCGCAATGTCAGGCACGATTGCGCCGCAGGTCGGCATGGCGCGGTGGTTCCACAAGAAGCGCGCGCGAGCAATGTCCCTGGTGCTGACGGCCTCGGGCATCGGCGGATTTATTGCTGTTCCGTCGCTGAACGGAGTCATCACTCGGTTTGACGGGAATTGGCGCGCCGCATGGTGGTGCATGGGGGTGATGTCGCTGGTGGCTGCAATCATTGCCGGGTTTTTCGTCAGGGAAAGCCCGGCCCAGATGGGGCAATTGCCAGATGGCGAGACCGCAACAGATGTCCCCGCATCTCCGGCCGCGCGCGATTCCAAGAAGACCAGCGGAGTCTATAAGACAACCGAGGATTGGACACTCGGCGAGGCGCTCAGGACGCGTGCCGTGTGGCTGCTGATCGCGAGCTATTTGGGATTCTTCATGGGTTTCTTCATCTACATTGCTCATGGCGTCTCGCATCTCGAAGGGTTGGGATATGCGCCGGGCGCGGCTGCCAAGTCGATCTCCATAGTCATGATTTCTTCGCTGATCGGGCAGTTTGCGGTGGCGGCTCTGGGTGATCGCGTCGAACCGCGTTTCCTATCGGCCGTGGCCGTCTGCCTGTACGGCGCGGGAACGCTGCTCGCGATCCGGGCTGTGGAGCCTGTCGCGATGTACTCCTACGCGATCCTGATGGGAACCGGATTCGCCGCGGCCTTCACTTGCCTCCAGACGACTCTGAGCAACTACTATGGAACGAAGATCTATCCTGCGCTTCTCGGAGTCACCACTCCTTTCGGCACGATTCTCGGGGCGATCGGCCCAGTGACCGCGGGATATGTCTATGACCGCTACGGCACGTACAGCTATGTATTCTCCGGCGTCGCCGCGATCTGTTTCGCCAGCGCCGTCCTCTATTTGTTTGCCAAGCCTCCCGTGCGAAGAATCCGCACCACTTAGCGCGCGCAGTTTGCGCCGCTATCTTAAATCCTGATGACACTCACTCCGAATTTGGATTTGCGTGTTTAGGCGAGGGCTTCCTAAAGTGGAGTATGAACGTATACTCTGCGTCCGAGCAGCATCAGTACATCGAGGTCCTGCACCGGATCGGCGAGCGGATCGCCGCCGCCGACCCTCTTTCCACCGTTTTGAAACTCGTCGTCGAGTTTGCTTCGAGCGTCGTGAAGTGCGATTCCTGCTTCGTGTACGTGCTCGAGGAAAACGAGCTCATCCTGCGCGCCTCCCAGAATCCCCATGCCGAAGTTGTTGACCGGCTCAAGCTTCGAATGGGCCAGGGGATCACAGGCTGGGTGGCCGAACACAAGAAGCCCGTGGTGATCGCAAGCCACGCGGCGCTCGATCCGCGCTTCCAGACCTTTCACGAACTGCCCGAGGACCGGTTCGAGGCGTTTCTGTCAGTGCCCATCCTGTGCCGCGACAAGCTCGTCGGCGTGATCAATCTCCAGCACCGCGAGCCGCACGTCCACAGCCAGCGGGAGATCCACCTGATTTCGACCATCGGCTTTCTGGTGGGTCCCGAAATCGAGCTGGCACGCATGGAGACCGAGAGCACGAAGTTCTCCGAGCTGGCCGCGGCCCGGCAGCTGGTCGAAAAAGCGCAGGGAGTCCTGGCGCGAATCCTACAGATCAACGAAGAAGATGCCTATCTCGTGATGCAAAAGGAGAGCCGGCAGCGCCGCAAGTCGATGAAGGAAATTGCCGAAGCCATTCTGCTTGCCGACGAAATCACGGGCCCCCAAGACCGGCAGGGGACCCTCTAACGACTACCCAGGAAGCGGATGACACGTTCCTCGTATTCTGCAGGCGAATGGCCAAGAGCCGCTGCGTGCGCTGCGCCCTGAACAATCCACAATTCCTTCGGCCCGTTCGCCGCGCGGTAGATTCGCTCCGCGTGTCGGCACGGGATCGTGTGGTCCCGAGTGCCACAGATCAATAGCACTGGGAAGGGACGCGCGGCGACAGCCCGTTCCGGCGAGACGTCATCAGGATCGAACCCGCCTTCTCTTGCAGCGCCGCGCAGCGCAAAAGTGGTCGCGGGAAGAAAAACCGTCTTACCCAAAAGTGGGCTGAAGTGTAATCCCGCGTAGTCATAGCTGACTTCGCGGAGGTCGGCAAACGGGTCCTCAGCGACGACGCGCTCGATGCGTGGTTCTACGGGAGCGGATTGAATGGCAATGGCCCCGCCCATCGAGACACCCAGCGCGTAAAGATGCCCAACGTGTTCGCTCGAATAGAGCGCGTTCGTAATTGCGACCGTGTCGTAGCGTTCCTTCCAGCCATACGTTGCCATGTCACCGCCGCTCGCCCCGTGTGCGCGCGCGTCCATCATCACAACGCTGTAGCCGTGGCGCAGTAGGAATTCGGCGTGCCCGAGAACTCCCGTGCGATTGTCCGAAACGCCATGATAGAGCAGCACCCAATCGCCGTTCGGCTTGGGAGGCCGGACTTTCCAGCCCCGTAGATCGACACCGTCAGTTGCGCGAACGACGAAATCTTCCTTAACGGCTCCAGTACGGGCGAGCATTTGCGCCGTCTGCTCCACGCGATCTGGATTCAAGTTCATGGGATGGAGAAGCCCTGGACCGATGGCGTGGCCCAGGAACGCGGCGGCCAGCGGAGCGAGGACAATCAGAACGATGAAAATGCGGGGGACTCGGCGCATGCGAGCCTCTGATTTATGTTACGAGATTAGGATGGCAGATGTTTCAGGGTTTGCTGCGCCCACGGACCATGCGAATTGGCTTTACGACCATGTCCTTGGGCTTATCGAGCTGGTTGTCGAGCAAAGGCGTCAGCTCGCCTTCTTGCGGATTCAGTGGAACGAACTTCCATTCGGTTGCGGGGCGGTACTGATCCTTCTCGATGGCCGTAAAGAATAGCGCGCCGGACTTGAAGTGGACGTTCAGCAGCGGCGCGTCTCCGAAATCGGTGTGCGTGCCATCCGCGAGATTTCCATCCTTGTCAAACGCGAGATCGAAATCGTTCAACGTGCCTTTGAGATTGCCGTCCTGCTCCTTCAAAACCAGGATCGCGAAGACTTCTCCCTGAAAGCTGCCCCTCCATGTGCCGACGAACGCTTTCAGGTTGGGCGGAGTCTCTGCCGCTTGCGTGCCGGTCTGGCCGGCACAAACGGGGAAAGAAGACACCGCGAGGTACGCGGCGGCGAGCAGAAGCCAACCACCGAGAAGAGTTACCGAGGCCCTCAACATGTTGATCGGGTACCTGCGGCCGAAAGTCTTCATAGAGCCTTTCTTCCCGATGTGCACGCTACGAGCCTGTCGAGGCGTAGTGCCGCGTGCCGAAATTCCACAGCGAGATCGCGACTGTGAGGAACATGACGGCGACGACCGGCACGAGCGACGCGTACTCGGGCGTTACGGCGCGGCCCAACATCCGCACGCTCGGATAGAACGAAGCCAGCCCGAACGGGATAATCCAGCAAAGGACAAACTGCACGAAGGCGCTGTAAATCGAGAGCGGATAGCGGCCGAAGGCGATCACGTTCCAAACCGGCGGATGAATGCCGATGCGGTCCTCGAACCAGAACGACACTGTTGTCAGCAGCAGGAACACCGCGAGGTAAATCACTCCGGCGCAGATTCCAAAGAACAACAGCATCGCCAGCTTGCCCGGCGTCCACGCCACATGGAGCTGTCTCGACGCCCACACGATGCAGAACACGCCCGTCGCCACTTCCTGAAGCGATTCGATCCGGAAGGCCTCGAACATCACCTGGAAGAGCGACGAGACCGGGCGCAGGAGCACGCGGTCGAATTTCCCTTCGATGATGTAGTTGTTGCCGAAATTGTAGAGATTCAAGCTGACCACGTTGAACAGCCCGTAGGGAATCAGTGAGAATCCGTAGAGAAACAGCACCTCCGGAAAGCTCCATCCGGCGAGCTGCGGCACTCTCCGGAATAGGACGACGACGAAGCCCAATTGAAACAGCGTCGCGGCGAAGCTCGTCCCCAGGCTGATCAGGAAATCGCCGCGATACCCGATCTGCACCTTCGCGTACTGCGTGAAGTAGCCCCAGAAAAGCATCGCGTGGCGCTGCGCCCCCGCCACAATGCCCGGGAGGCCGGTCCTTGACGATTGCATTGTCAGCCTCCCTGAATCGTGATCGTGCGGAGCGTCCGCTTCCACCAGAAGTGCGCGAGTGCGAGCAGCGCGAAAACCCAAAACCATTCCGTGGCCAGCGCGCGCAGCGCATGCGCGCGGTCGAGCTTGCCGAGATAAATCTGCAGCGGCGTGTAAGCGATGTGCTCGAACGGGAGCCACGCCAGCACTCTCTGAAGTCTATCGGGGAAAAATGACATCGGGAGCAGCAGCCCCGAGAGCAATTCGACAAGCCACTGTTTCGCGCGGATCAGCGCCAGGATGGACTTCAGCGGAATCGCGCACGTGCCGATCATGAAGTTGATCGCGCCCATCAGGAAAAAGCTGCCCAGAACGGAAGCCAGAAAGATCAGGAAATTCTCGCGCGACGACGGCCTCTCCAGCGGAAATACAAATGCAACGACCAGCGCCGTCGGCAGCGTCAGCAGCCCCAGGCGAAAAGCGGACTCGCCCATCGCGCGGCAGAGCCACATCCATTGCACGGAAACCGGCTTGATCAGGTCCATCGCGATCTTGCCTTCGATCACTTCGTAGGCCATTTCCTGGTCGATCGTGTTCCAGTAGAACGAGCGGATGATCCAGCCGACGCAGACGTAGGTGATCATTTGGGCGAGGTTGTAGCCGGCAAACGATTGCGCGGAGCGGAACACGGCGCTCCAGATGAAATAGTAGATGGTGACGTTCAGCGAATAGGTGATGATGCCCGTGAAATAGCGCAGGCGGAACGCCAGGATGTTGACGAAGCCCACGCGCGCGAATTCTGCGTAGGGCGCCAGCGCTTCCGCCATCGCGCTCACAGGGCTGCGACCTCGCTGGCCCGGGAGTCCCGCCACTTCCGAGAAATGCACCGGTTAGGCAGGACGCCGATCTTTAGAGCCAGCTTCACGCAACGATCTTAGAAAACGCAGCGCAGAATGCAAGCGTGAGGTTCTGTGGACTATTCCTTCGGCGGAGTTCACCGGGTCACCACTGCACGCCCGGATAAAGGCTTGGGAGCCGCGTCGCCCGGTAGGCAAGCTGGCCAGTGACATTCATTTGCCACACGAGCTGCGAATTATCCGTATGCGTCACCTCCTCGACTCTGGTGACTTGAGGCGATGAGGACGCCGAGGCGATGTCGAACTCCATATCACCGTTGGGCAACAAATCGATACTGCCGCAGCAAGGGGAAAACACCGGAAGTTTGTCCTGCCAAAGGATGGTTGCCGTCTTCGAAAATTCGTCGAGTTCGAAAACGACGGGACGGCTGTAGCAGGCAGGAGTGGTTGAGCCGCCACACACGTTACCGTTCGCGTCCACTACACGATCGTTCCCGTTGTCAAAGAGGGCCAGGGGGAAGGTTCCAGAGCTCTGCGGCGACATCAGAAACGGATAGTGCTGTCCGTAGTTCCAATCCGATGGCCCGCCGTTCGTCAGGGAGAAATCACCGCCCGGGCCCAATCGCCACAGGATGTCTCCCGTGCCGTGCCCATCGCGGTAGAGGATTTTCATAACCCAGTGTTGGTGGCGTGAGGAAAGAATCAGATTGCCGTCGTCGGGTGAGTAAATGACAGCATTGGAATGCGTCCAGTCGGGAAAATTCATGGGATGGCGGTTGACGTCGAGGTGATCGAAAGTCGACCAGGTCCACACGGGGTTCCCTTGCGGATCGATGTCTACAAGGGCATCCCCTTGCACCTGCGTCTGCCCCGGGTACCCCGGGAGATCGGTGAACGTCCTGCTTTCGTAGACGAGCGCGATGACGTGTCCGTTGGCAAGGGGAAGAATGTCGTGGTGCATGCCGCCTGCAACGAGCGAGAATCCAGAGGCCGCGAGTTTCTGATTGAGGGTCTGGACCGAGTATTCCTGGACGGTGTTTCCGGCGAGATCGATTTCGCGGTAGCCCTGAAAGTCCGGGCCAAACACGTTCATCAGAAGATGGCCATTCGGCAGCAATTTCATGGGGAATGGCGAATCCGCAGCGCCGGCTGGACCAAAATCGTAATACCAGATGACATTTCCAGCCTCATCCAATGCGACTGCGCGAAGCTGGTCCGTGCCGCCGGCGAAGAGGTCCACCAGCTCGATGCCGGAGCTGGTCGCGAGACTAATCGGCTGCGTCACCGTCACCTGAGGTAGCCGGCCGGGTGCGATCGCGCCGGTTGTAAACGTGTGATCGGAGTCGACGAACTCGCGTCCAAAAGCAACGCGAACACGGGCGCGCATGTGATAGGTCGTCGCCGCGCGCATGCCCGCGACGAGAATACTTACGGTGCCGCCTCCGGCTGGAGCGGGTTGCAGCCATGTCTTTTGGCCGTACGTTTTGTCGGGGCCGAACTCGATTTCGACATCCGACGATGGAGGCGCGGAAATCGAGTATTGCGCGACCAGGGGATTGTTGGTGAGCGAGACAGTCCCCGGCTGGAGTGCGCCCGGGTCGCTGCCCGGAGACGGATCTTTAGATACCAGGGCGCAAGATGCGACAGCCATGGCAGAAAACACGACGGCGACATGGACACATACGTTCCACATGCGATTCTTCACGCAAATCTCTCCAAAGGGAACCGGCGGCAGAAGTGCCACCGAGGAAGGGAACTCAAGTTTACAACGTAAAT
>JAIQEW010000025.1 GCA_020073605.1 Terriglobia bacterium | reverse complement strand
GCCAACGACGACGGCAACCACCCCTTCGAGTTGCTCTGCGCGACTGGTGTGGATACGCTTGATCCGCGCGTGCGGACAGGGCGAATGCAGAATCTTTCCGACCAGCATGCCGGGCACACTGAGATCGTCGGTGTACTTGCGGCCGCCGGCGCCGCGCGCCCCGCCGGCGAGCGCCCCGCGGCCCGGCACCTGCGCGGGCACCGCGTGGTACTCGACCTGAGGCTGGGGCGCGGCGCCGCCGAGGCGACCGCGCTCGGCTGCGACTTGAGCGCCGACTACGTCGCGATCAACGCGCACTACCGGAGCTGACCATGCCGACGCCCGTCCATTCCGACTCGCCCCGCCGCGACGCGCCCCGCGCGCCGCAGGACGCCTCTCCCGGCGCGCCGCGCTCGCCCTCGCTCTGGGGAGCGGGGTTCGCCGAGCCGATGGACGCCACGCTCGCGGCGCTGTCCTGTTCCCTGGGCCAGGACCTGCCGCTCGCCGACGCCGACTTGCTGGCGTCCGCGGCCTATGCCCGTGCCCTCGGACGATGCGGCGTCTTGGTGGCCGACGAGGCCGCACGCCTGGCTTCGGCGCTCGAGCAGATGCGGGCCGACCTCGCCTCGGGCGAGTGGAGACCCGGCGACGCCGAGGACATCCACTCCGCGATCGAGTCGGAGGTCACCCGGCGAGTGGGGGAGCCAGGCAGCCGCCTTCACACCGGCCGAAGCCGCAACGACCAGGTCGCGACCGCCTTCCGCATCGCGGTGCGCGAGCGCGCGAGAGAGCTGATCGATGGCGTCCGCGCCCTGCAGAGCGCCCTGGTCACGCGGGCCGAGGAGGAGATCGACACGCTGCTGCCCGCCTACACGCACCTCCAGCGGGCCCAGCCGGTTCGGCTCGCGCACTGGCTGCTCGCTCACTTTTGGCCGCTCGAGCGCGATGCCGCGCGCCTCGCCGGCGCCCGCGAGCGGGCGAACGAGCTGCCGCTCGGCAGCGGCGCCGCCACCGGGAATGCGTTCGGCGTCGACCGCGCCTGGCTCGCCCGCGAGCTGGGCTTCGCGCGCGTCACGGCCAACAGCCTCGACGCGGTGGGGGATCGCGACTTCGCGGTCGAGATCGTGTTCGCCTGCTCGCTCCTCGGCGCGCACCTCTCGCGCCTCGCCGAGGAACTCGTGATCTGGAGCAGCGCCGAGTTCGGGTTCGTCCAGTGGCCCGATTCGCTCGCGACCGGATCGAGCCTCATGCCCAACAAGAAGAACCCCGACCTGGCCGAGCTGGTGCGCGGGCGCTCGGCGGCGACGATCGGCGATCTGGTCTCACTGCTCGCGCTGCTCAAGGGCCTCCCGGCGGGCTATCAGCGCGACCTGCAGGAGGACAAGCCGCCCGTGTGGCGGGCGACCGGGGCCGCGAGGTCGAGCGTGGCGGCCATGACCGTCGCCGTGGAGCGCGTCACGTTTGATCGCGCCCGCATGACGGCCGCGTTGTCCGACGATCTGCTCGCTACGGAGCTGGCCGATGCGATGGTGGAGCGCGGCGTCCCGTTCCGCCAGGCCCACCAGGTCGTCTCGGCGCTGAGCGCCGAGGCGCGGGCCGAGGGGATCGGTTGGCGCGAGCTGCTGAGGCGCCGGCCCGAGCGCACGCCCGCGCCGCTCTCGCCCGACGAGTCGCTCCGGCTCGACTTCCGCGCGGCGGTCGAGCGGCGCGGCACCGTCGGCGGGACGGCGCGCGCGGCCGTGCTCGCGCAAATCGACTACGCTCGGGCGCGGCTCGCGGAAGCGCCGTGAGCGCCGCGGCGGGCCCGCCTTCACCTGCGGCCCGGGCGTCGGCGGTCCGCGTCCGGGCGGCTCGCACGGGCGACATCGAGACGCTCGAGCGCTTCATCGCCGACTACACGCACGACGGCACGCTGCTGCCCCGGACGCACGCCAATCTCGTGCAGCACCTGCGAGACTTCCGCGTGGCCCATGCCGGAGCGCGGCTCGTAGGCTGCGGGGCGCTGCAGATCGTCGGTCCCGAGCTGGCCGAGATCCGCTCCGTGGCGGTGGATCCCGCCTATCGCGGGCTCGGCATCGGCTGGCGCATCGTCAAAACGCTGGTCGCCGACGCTCGCCGCCGGGGCGTGCCGCGGCTCTTCTGCCTCACGCGGCGTGCCGACTTCTTCGCGCGCCAGGGCTTCGTCGAGGTCCCCAAGGAGCGCTTCCCGCACAAGGTCTGGAACGACTGCCGGCTCTGCCCGCGGCGGCACGCGTGCGACGAGGTGGCGATGGAGCGGCCGCTGACGGTGACGGCACGCCGGTCCCCGCCCGCAAACGAGGCGAGGGCGGCGATCCCGGCCGGCGAGCTGCGGGTGGTGTCGACCGCGGACGCCTAGAGCCCGATCCCCACCATGAGCGAGAAGACGCTGTTGATCGATTCCGCCACCGGCTCGCTGTAGAGGGTCCTGTTGATCTTGTAGACGTTGTTGAAGCCGGTGGTGTAGCGCAGATCCGCGAGGAGCTGCTGGCCGCCGATCCTGATCCCGATGCCGACCCCGAAAGCGGCGCCGACATCCGGGGACTTGAGATCACTGCGCTTCAGGGTCTGGGTGCCGCGCACGCCTGCGTCCACTTTGCCCTGCAGGGGAAAGCCGAACGTGGGTCCGGCGTAGAACACGGGCGTGACCACGGGCGTCGGCAGGAGCGTTCCGCGCAGCAGGATCGGCACATCGATGTAGTCCACGTTGATGAACGTGTCGAACTTGCCCAGGGAGCCACCGGTCGGACTGAGCAGTTGGCTCGTGACCTTGGAGCCCTTCATGCTGTACAGCGCCTCGGCCTGCACGGTGAAGCTCGGGCCGAGACCGACGGCGACGTAGGGGCCTCCGACGAAACCCAGCTTGGGCTTGGTGTCGAAGAGGTCGGCGAACTGGCCGCGGAAATTGGCGGAGTTGACCCCCAGCTTGATGCCCTTCTCGAAACCGAGCGCGCGGGCGGGGGCCGGTAGAGCCCAGGCCAGGATGAGAAGCGTGACCAGGACGTGGCGGGCTGACAGCATTCGGCACCTCCGGAATCGGTGTGAATTCAGGGGCCGCAGGAGCGAAGTCTAGGAGGCGGGGCGCTCCGGCCGCAACCTCTGGCGCACGCGAATGCGGGAGGACGTACGCTCCCTTGGAGTTGAGGCTGGCGGCCGCGTCGCGTGCGGCGGGTATCGCATCGGCTGGACAAGCCGGGCCGCGTCGCTTAGGCGTCAGTTCGTCGGGTCTCCGTACAGCTCCGTCCACAGCCTCGTGAACGCGGCATGCAATCTGGACTCGGCGTCGGCCGGGAACGGGAACCCCTGCGGACCGACGAATACGAAGGGCGTGTCCAGATCGGGTCGCTCGCTGCTTCTCGCGGCCGTCCTTGCAGCGATCACAGCCGGCCCCCCGAGCGACCGGCCGCGTCTCATCGCGACAGCGTCCTCTCGATGCGCCGATCCGGGACCAGCCAGATCAGCGCCACCAGGAAATACAACAGGCAGGCCAGCCACGCCTCGGCGAAGGCCAGGGGAATCGCGAGCAGGTAGATCACGACCGACACCTTGCCCTTGAAGTCCCGGCCCAGCGCCGTCGCGATGGTGGACTGCCTCCCATGGAGCGCCACCAGAACGCGGGCGAGGACGAAGTACGCGATTGCGGCCAGCAGCAGCACCACGCCGTACAGGGCGACCGGCCAGGCGGCGAGCCAGTGCTGGCCCATCCAGCCGGTGACGAACGGGATCAGCGACAGCCAGAACAGCAGGTGCAGGTTGGCCCACAGCACCCGGCCGTCGACGTGCTGGATGGCCTGAAACATGTGGTGATGATTGCTCCAGTAGATGCCGAGGAAGAGGAAGCTCAGGGCATAGCTCAGCACCGTCGGGAGCAGCGGCCGGAGCGCGGCCCAGCCGGATTCGCGAGGCACCGCCAACCCGAGCACCATGATCGTGATGATGATCGCGATCACCCCGTCGCTGAATGCTTCCAGTCGCCCCTTGGTCATCTCATCAAGATGGTGTCGTTAGATCGCGGCCGCTTCGAGGGGAACGCCCCGTCCCCGTGGCTCCGTCCGGCTTCGCCGGGCTTCGCGAGGGCCAGAATACACATCGGCGCCGGGCATGTCGCCGCCAGCAGCCGTCGCTCGTGACGTGCCGCCGGCTGCCCGACTCACTCGCGAGGCAATTCGGGGAGGGCGGACCCTGTCCGCCCAGCAGCCTGTGCGGGAGCGCCCGCGTGCCCCTCGGCTGTCGGGCGCGGACGCCCGAGGCGCCAGGCCCCCACGAGTCCCAGCAGCATGAAGACCGTGCTGCTCAGGGCGGCGACGAGGCCGCGGCTCGACGGCGGAGCGGTCGTGAGGTTGAAGAGCCCGTGCCAGACGATCGGCAAGAGGGCGCTGCCCTCGGCGCCGTTCGCCAGCCAGGTCAGCATGAATGCTCCGCAGAGGATGCCGAGGAAGAACCCGATCATCATCCCGGCGCCGAGGTGCTCGTAAGAGGGGAGGTAGAAGAACGCTGGAACGTGCCAGATCATCCAGCCGCCGGCGATGGCGAGGCTCGCTGCGCGCGGGCTGAGTCGGCGCTGCAGCATCGGCAAGGCGTAGCCGCGCCAGCCGCCCTCCTCACCGAGGCCCGAGTCGAAGAGCCAGAGGGGTAGCGACCAGATTCCCACGTACGGGAGAAAGTTGAGCTGTCCGAGCTGCCGGGCGTCCGGCCACGCGCCCTGCGTGATTCGCTCGGCCACCGCCGCGACGAGATAGAGAAGGATCGGCGAGACGGCCAGCGCCCACCACGCGGTCCCAGCGCGCCAACGCGTCAGCCTCGTCCCCAGGGCCCGCAGGCCGGCGCGGCCCTCCGTGCTCGCCGCCACGAGCAGCGCAGCGACCAGAGGCCCGTAGGCGCTCAGGTAGTGGAGCCAGCCCGGGAGCGGCGGAAGGACGCCGTGCTTCGCCAGGGCCAGGGGCACCATGAAGACCCAGCTGAAGGCCCAGGCGAGCACGAAGAACGCCGCGATCGGATGCCGGCGGACGACGCTGCCCATCGTGCGGCCCACCTGCCTCGCCGGCGCTGCCGCTTCTCCTCGCCGGGCCGTGACTGCGCCCGGCGAGGAGAGGCCCGCCGGCTCGTTCCCGGCTACTTCCCCGCCGGCTCCATGTTCGCGAGCGCGAACGCGTACTCGTCCGCAACCTCGGCGATGAGCTTGTCCGTGGGACGGTAGCCGTGGCTGCCCGCCGTCTCGACGCGGATCAGGACTGGACGGTCGCAGCCCTGTGCGGCCTGGAGCGTGGCCATGTACTTGAACGAATGACTGGGCACGACGCGGTCGTCGTGGTCGGCGGTCGTCGCCAGCGTCGCCGGGTAGCAGGTGCCCGGCTTGATGTTGTGGAGCGGCGAATAGGCGTACACCCAGTCGAACTGCGCGGGGTTGTCGGCCGATCCGTACTCCTCCACCCAGAACGAGCCGCCGGTGAACCTCTGATAGCGCAGCATGTCCATCACGCCGACGGCGGGGAGCGCGACCGCGCACAGGTCGGGCCGCTCGTCGGCGACCGCCCCCACCAGCAGGCCGCCGTTCGAGCCGCCCTCGATCGCCAGGCGCGAGGACGTCGTGTAGCCCTCGTGGATCAGGTACTCGCCGGCGGCGATGAAATCGTCGAACACGTTCTGCTTCTTCTCGTGCCAGCCCGCGTGATGCCAGTTCTCACCGTATTCGCCGCCGCCGCGCAGGTTGGCGACGGCCCAGATGCCGCCCAGATCCAGCCATCCCGCGACCGCGGGCGAGTAGGCGGGGACGATGTTCACGTCGAAGCCGCCGTAGCCGTAGAGAATGGTCGGGTGGCTGCCGTCCAGCGCGATGCCCTTCTTCATCGTGACGAACAGGGGCACGCGGGTGCCGTCCTTCGAGGTGTAGAACAGGGCCCGCGTCTCGTACTGCGAGGCGTCGAACGGCGACTTCGGCGGATGGAACGGCTCGATCTTCCCGGCATCCGGCTGCCGGGCACCGCGGGCAGGAGTAGCAGCGGCCGGGTGAGATGGTCGGCGTAGACCGCGGCGGTGGTCCGGCGGTAGCCCTCGGCGTTGAACGCCGGCGCCTTCATGGTGCGCTCGGCGGTCGCGGCGTCGACCAGCGTCCAGTCGGTGATCGGCGAGACCGCGACCGCGGCGGCGAATGCGTCGGGGTGGAGCAGGACGGCCATCGTGGCGAGGTAGCCGCCGACCTCGCCGCCGAGCGCGCCGACCCGGGCGAGGTCGAGCTCGGGGTGGTGGGCGGCGAGCCGCTTGAGCGCGTCGATCTGATCGGTGATCGGGAGCGTGAGCACGTCGCCGGCGATCGCGCGCTGCCAGGAGCGCTCGGGGCCCGGCGTGCCGCGGCCGTCGCTGCGCACGACGATGAATCCCTGGTCGGCGTACCACTGGTCGAGCAGGTAGGTGTCGAGCGCGTCGACCACGCTCCGGGTGTCGGGCGCGCCGCCGATCCGCAGCACGACCGGGTAGCGGACCTTGGGATCGAAGGCGTGCGGCCGGGTCACGGCAGCGAGCTGCGCGTGATCGTGCAGGAGCAGGGTCTCGAACTGGGTGGTCGGCGGAGCGGCCGGGTGCTCGGCGACCGACGGCAGCGGGGTGCGCGAGCCGTCGGCGCGGATCACGGTGGTGTCCCGGCCGCCGGCCTTGAGCAGCGAGCTGATCGCGATGATGCCGTGCGCCGCGCGCGCGGTGTGGACGCCGCCGCCCGAGGTCAGCGCGACCGGCGCGCCGCCGGCCAGCGGGACCCGCCAGACCTGCTGCTCGCGCCCGTCGGACGCGGCCTCGATCACGGCGTCGCGGCCGTCCGGCGACACCCCGGCGATCCTGCGCGCGCCGGCGTCGGCGGACAGCACCGTGCGGACGTGGCTGCCGTCGGCGGCGTGGTGCTCCGATGATTCAGCGTGTCGTCGAGCGAGTGCGTCGAGCCGGGCTTGTCTCCCGGGTTGTGGTCGCGACGGATGAGCCCAGCATCAAGGAAGCCGTCGAAGCCTTCGGCGGGGAAGCGATTCTCACCCGGCACGACCACCGGACCGGCACTGACCGCGTCGCGGAAGTCGCCACGCACCTGGCCGCAGAAATCTATATCAACGTTCAGGGCGACGAACCGCTGATCGATCCGGGAACGGTGGATGTGGTCGCGTCCGCCATGATCGAGGATGAATCGGTGCAGGTCGCGACGCCTTGCGCCGCGATCCGACAGGCCGGCGACATCATGGATCCCAACATCGTCAAAGTGGTGCGCGATTTCGACGGCAACGCGCTCTATTTCTCTCGCGCGCCGATCCCGTGGGTGCGCGACACCGCCGAATCCGTCGTCGCACGCCATTGGAAGCACCTCGGGCTCTACGGCTTTCGCCGCGACGCGCTTCTGGAGTTCCCGACACTGCCACCGGGCGAGCTCGAGCGTCTCGAACAGTTGGAGCAGCTACGCTGGATCGAGAACGGTTTCCGCATCCGCGTCGTCGAGACGGAATACGATGCGGTCAGCGTGGACGTTCCCGCAGACATCGAGCGCGTCGAGAAACTTCTTCGCGAAAGCTCGTCCTGATCTCGCCGCGCGCGAGCGAATCGCGCATTTACTGGACAAAAAAAGCGAAAATTTGACACGCGCGCGCTTTCCCTCCATAATGTTTCGTACGCCGACTCCACCGGAGGAATTCGAGCGCCTTGCCGACCGGCCCGAAATACATCTTTGTTACGGGCGGCGTGGTTTCTTCCCTCGGTAAAGGCGTGGCGGCGGCTTCGATGGGCTGTTTGCTCGAAAGCCGCGGCCTGAAAGTCACCCTCCAGAAGTGCGATCCCTACCTGAACGTCGATCCCGGGACGATGTCTCCCTACCAGCACGGCGAAGTGTTCGTCACCGACGACGGCGCGGAGACCGATCTCGACCTCGGCCACTACGAGCGATTTACTTCGGCGCACCTCACCCGCGACCATAACTGGACCACCGGCCGCATCTACGAATCGATCATCGCCAAGGAGCGCCGCGGGGACTACCTCGGGAAAACCGTGCAGGTGATTCCGCACGTGACCGACGAAATCAAAGCCGCTTTCCGCAAAGTGTCGGCCGGCGTGGATGTGGTGCTCGTGGAGATCGGCGGCACGGTCGGCGACATCGAATCGCTCCCGTTCATGGAAGCGATTCGGCAAATGCGCCTCGAGCTCGGCCCGGAAAACGTGGTGTTCGCGCACCTGACGCTCGTTCCTTTCATCGCCGCGGCCGGCGAGCTGAAGACGAAGCCCACGCAGCACAGCGTCAAGGAGATGCTGAGCATCGGAATCCAACCCGACATCTTGATCTGTCGCAGCGATCGTCCGCTCGGCGCCGATCTGAAAGCGAAGATCGCGCTCTTCTGCAACGTCGCCGAAAGCTGCGTCATTTCCGCGCCCGACGTCGGCAACATCTACGAAGTTCCCATGACTCTCGCATCCGAGGGCCTCGACGAACAGGTCCTGCGCCTGCTTCACCTCGAGGCTCCGCCGCGCGATCTGAGCAAATGGCTCGCGATGCTCGAGACGCTGGAGCAGCCGCAGGGCGAGGTCCGCATCGGCGTGGTGGGGAAATACGTCCAGCTCGAGGATGCGTACAAGAGTTTGCGCGAGGCGCTCGTCCACGGCGGGCTCGCGAGCCGCCAACGCGTGGTGATCGAATGGATCGAAGCGGAAGATATCGACTCGCCCGCATCCGCGGAACGCCTGTTGCGCCACGTGGACGGAATCCTCGTGCCGGGCGGCTTCGGAAAGCGCGGGATTCAGGGCATGGTCCACGCGATCACGTACGCCCGCGAGAAGAAAGTTCCGTTCTTCGGGATCTGCCTGGGGATGCAGTGCGCCACGATCGAATACGCGCGCCAGGTCTCGAAGCTCGATCGCGCCGACTCGACCGAATTCGACCCATCGACTCCGAACCGCGTGATCTACAAGCTGCGCGAACTCCTGGGCGTCGATGAAATGGGCGGCACGATGCGCCTGGGCGCGTGGCCCTGCAAGCTCGAGCCCGGCTCATTCGCCGCGAAAGCTTACGGCACGACCGAAATTTCCGAGCGCCACAGACACCGCTACGAATTCAATTGCGAATACGAAAAGACGCTGACGGATGCGGGCTTTCGGATCACAGGTCGCACGCCCGACGGCACCTACGTCGAGATCGTTGAGGTCCCCGACCATCCGTGGTTCCTCGGCTGCCAGTTCCACCCGGAGTTCAAGTCGAAACCGCTCTCGCCGCATCCATTGTTCGCGGCGTTCATTCGCGCAAGCCTCGAAAACCGCCACCGCCGCCATGGACAGGATGTTTCCACCGAAGTCCGCGCCCGCGCGGCCGACACGTCGTCCTAGGCTAGTCGCACAAAATCCTCCTCGCGAAGGTTTGATCCCGTTTAAACAGACAGGGCGGTGCTAATTGATATTCAGCTATGACTGCGTGCTGAGAGGATGCTCGCTGAAGCGCGGCTCTCGCGCTAGTTGGCCGGTGGCCCGGTCGATTTGAACGAGAACGAGATGGACTTGGACTCTTTCGGCCCGATCGTCACTGTCTGGTCCTGCGCGGCATAGTTCTCGTGCCAGGCCTCGATCGTGTACGTGCCCGGCGGGAGATTCTTTAGCTCAAACCTCCCCGTCTTCGAAGTGACGGCGAAATACGGGTGGTCGAAAACGAAGACGAAGGCGCGCATCCACGGGTGCACGTTGCAGAGGATCGGCATGGCGAATTCCGGCCGCCCGAAAGTGGACTTCAGCGCGGCGGAGCCGGCCGGCTGCGACGTGCTCCACTGGCGATTGTGCTTCGGCAGCGGATGCACGTTGTGCATGGTGGGATCGTTGTTCTGTATCTGGAACGGCTGGTTCGTCATCAGCGCTGAAACGTGCGGCTCGTACATGCAATTTTTCTGGCCGAGGATCGCGGGATCGGATGGCGCGTCAAACCTGTAGTTGCCGAGCCCGTCTTTCACGAAAATGACGACGTTCGCAAGCGCGCCATTTTCCCCCACGACCACGATCGGCGGAACCACGGGCGCCGGATTCGCCGCGGCGCACGCGGGTGACGCGTTCATGTCGATGGGCTTGAACGCCGGGGGTGTGCCGTCGAGTGTGACCGTGCCGGTGATGGAAGCGGCGGTCGCGGGATCAACGGCGGCTGTCGCGGCAGGGGACTCGCTGCCTTGCTTATTGCCGCAGCCCGGGAAGGAAAGAGCTGCAAGCGCCGCCAGAGCAAGGTGCAAGAAGCGCGTCTTCATCCTGATTAGTGCGTGTCGTAATTCGGAATCGACACGGCTGCCGTGACGACCGCCAGCCACAACAGAATCTCAATCAAGCCGGTCAGCTTCGCCACCAACGGCGTCTCCTCGGTTTGACCCCATGAGCGCGCCTTTATTTGATTCACGATATGCAGGATGATTCCCAGGGGAATCAAGATTCCCAGCTTGGTGCGGAACGCAGGGTTGGGAACGTACTTTGTTGCGGCGCTCGCGAACAACACGAACCCGCCCATAACGGCAACGCAGAAGCCAATCCAATTCCAGGCAAACAGCGCATCGGAAAGCTCGGCCGCTGTTCGCCGCTTGGCACCCACGCCCATGAGCCGTAAATCGAGGGAGAGGTTCGTCCCAATCCAGAGCGACAGGCCGGAGAAGTGGGTGGCCTGCACGAACGGATATGCCCACGTGGACCCGCTGATCGCGAGCGCCCACCACGTGCTTTGCAGCCACTTCGCGAAATCCGTCAGGAGGCCATTCATTCGCGTGTACCTCTTATCCCACACCTGAAATGGCGGGGACTTCCACCGCCGCGAGAATTGCTCCGATCCACAAGGCCAGCGAGAGAAACGCGAGCGACTTAGCCCACGCGGGTATCGCAGGTAGATCGCTCCACTTTCGGACAATCCATTGCAGGATGGCACTTAGCAGGATCGCCAGGAGGACGACCAGCATCTTAATGCGAAACCAGCTAGCGAGATAGAAATCTGGTGCATCGGCCGCGAACATGAAGAACCCCGAGACGACAGCCATGCCGAGGCCGGTCCACATCCAGGGGAAAAGCTGCTTGGCGAGCTGCGAGGCAGATTCGCGCCGGCCTGCGAGGCCCATGACGCGCAAATCCACGAATACTGTGGTGCCGACCAACAAAAAGAAGCCGGAATAGTGGGCGATTTCGAGGATCAGCGACATCACGATCGAGCTATCGATCGCGACGATCCACGGATTCTTCTGAAGCCACTCGCAGAAGTGAAGCATGTGTGGTGGTCCCCGGAGCGAGATGGTACATCCGTTCTCGACGAAGTCAATCCGGTTCCGCGAGTTGACGCGCTCGCGGCGAACCCTATGATCTGAGGACCAAACCGTCGGCCAGCACGACAGTGGTGCACCGCATGGTCTTGGCGCCGCTCTTGGCCGCGCCACCCGTCACAGTGACCACGTCGCCGGCCTTCACGGTGCTGCTCGTCCAGCCATTGTGCTTCAGGAAGTTCGGACTGTTGATTTCGACCGCCCACTCCTCGGTCGCACCCTTGTCATTCTTTACGGTGAGGTAGATGTAGGCGTGAGGATTCGTCCACTCCAGTCGCTCCACCACGCCTTTCAGCGTGGTGGGGTGCTCCATGTCATACATCGAGACGGAATGATGCGCGAGCGCCCGCGGCACCGCGGCCGCCGCCAGGAAGATCAATGCTGCAAAAGAAGCCGTCAGTTTCCGTACCATTCGAAGTGCCTCCCTATCTGATTCGGTCCACTTATTATTGCTTTCCGGACTGCTCGGCGCAGCGCAAGCCGTCTACTTCTTAATCAAAAGTTCCTCGTAGTTCTTGTTGTTCTCTTCGCAGACATATTCCTGAATCTGCCACTCCGGATGCAGCCGCATGCGGCTCGATTGCTTCCAGGGAGCCGCGAAAACATTCGGATCATCAATGGTCGCTTCGTAATCCAAGGTGTCATACGAGCTGCGGTGGTAGCGCTCGATCACATGATACGCGGTGGTGTGCCGGTAGCTGCCCACGAAGGTCTTGTCGTTGAATCCGGTCGCGTCGACCACCAGCGTGTCGCCTTCCCAGTGCCCCACGGAATTCCCCATATACGTGGGATCGAGATCGTCGGGATGAGGCCGCCCATCCGTGGGTATCACGCGAAAAATGTGGTAGGCCTCGTAGAGAATCACCACGAGCCCCGGCTTCTGGACGATCTGCAAGGGATACGGTTGCATAGTAGCCGCGGGAACTCCTGGTGGGACGCAGGTGACGCCCTGGCCAAGATCGTTTTCGTCGGCGACAACTTTGTACTTCTCCGCGCCCGGCTTTAGCTGGATGTTGTCCACGGGCCGCAGGCTGAAGCCCGCGATGTATACCCCAGAGAGATCGGGATGGCCGTCTGAAGCGCGCGGTATCGGTTGATTGTGCGGATCGACGCAGCCGGGACCTGTGTTTGGCGGCGCCGGAGTGGTGCCGGCGACCGTCACCGTAACCGATTTCTTGTCCGTGCCTGCGCGGCCCTTCGCCGTGAAAGTATAGGTGGTGGTGGCGGCGGGAGAAACCTTGACGCTGCCGAGTGTCGCCACGATGCCCAGGCATTCGTCGAGGTAGGTGTCGTCCGCGTTCACAGCGTGCCAGTGAAGCGTTGCGGACTGCCCCGGATGGATCGTGCTCGGCTCGGCTCTGAATTCGAGAATCTTTCCCGACGGCCCCATGGGGAATCCTAGCACCGGGGATCGCCCCGGCTCCGGGACCGGTGCGGGTGCCTGACCCTGCGTCGCTTGTTGCGCGGCCGCGCACGAGACGATCACTCCGGCCAGAGCGATGGCCATCCAAGCTCGCTTCACAAATCGCATGCCGCTTGCCTCCCCCGCTTTCGGTTTTCCCGCACCATTCACAATATTATCGCCTGAGTTGCATGTCGCTCGATCGCTGGATCAGCGCGCCACGCACGGAATGGGCCCCAAAGTGATGTGCGAGCGCCGATGACACCTTCAAGAATGATAGACCTGCGGTCAGAAATGCAAGCGATGAAGCAAGTTCACTTCGACGTGCTTACACGTATGCGATCCATCGTCCCGCGGCGATCACTCCGACCCACACAATGAGCGAAACAAATCCCGCGAACTTCGCGCCGAATGGAGTCGCCGCAGCATCATCCCACGACGCCACGCGGCGGTACGTGATCCTCTCAAACAGCACGGCGTTCAAGCCCGCGACCAGAATAAGCAGCATCTTCAGGCGAAACGCGTCGTTCTGATACATTTTCGACGCTTCCGACACGAACATGAGCGTGCCCGTAATGAGCATCACTGCGAAGCCCGTCCATGTCCAGCGCATCAGTCGTTTGTGCAATTGCGAAAACGGCTGCTTGGTCAGAATCAAGCCGAGGAGGCGCAGATCGAGCACGCCGGTGGTTCCCACAAGCAAAATGATGCCCCAGATGTGAATCGTTTCGATGAACGGAAACAGCCACAGCGATTCTGAAACCGCGACGCCGACCGACGTGTGTTGCAGCCACTTGCAAATCTCGAAGAGGTGCATTTGTTGTGAGAGGTCCCTTTTGAGTTTAACTGCTGTTGCCCAACGATTCCCGCGGGCGCCGCTTCACATCAGCTCCGAATTGGCGACTGGCCCGTGTTTCATCGGCCCGGGTTACGACGGCCCAAAAGCCGCCCTACATTAATTTCGCTAGTACGCCTTGTCAAGCGGCGCTGGCCATCGCATGACATACATGGCGTGGCGAATTGCGTTCGCATCGGATGGTTTATTTCAAAGTTGAAAATGTAATCGAACGCGCATAGGCTGTTCCGCCGGGGGAGGGTGCCACGCCGCGAGTGCAGTTGCGCGGCGGACAATCAATCATGCCCGATATCGAAGTTCCGGTTCTGATCGTGGGCGGCAGCCTGGTCGGGATGTCAACCGCGCTATTCCTTGGCCACCACGGTATCCGCAGCCTAGCGGTGGAGCACCACCGCGGGACCGCAATTCATCCCCGCGCCGCGATGATCACCCAGCGGACGATGGAAGTTCTCCGCACGGTTGGCATCGAGCAGATTGTGATGCGAAAATCGGACGAGCAATTCGTTCAGGACGGCGCGATCATGGCGCTCGAAACGCTTGCCGGCAAGGAACTCGCGTGGTTCATCGCGAACCTGAATGAAGGCGTGCGTGACGTCAGCCCGAGCCTCCGGCTCTTCATCACGCAAAACTTACTCGAGCCGCTGCTCAAATCGCGGGCGCAGGAGTTGGGAGCCGAACTCCGCTTCGCGACGGAGATGGTTTCGTTCGAGGAAGATCGCGAGGGCGTCACCGCGGTGATCCGCGAGCGCGACAGCGGCAAGACTTCCACGGTCCGTGCGCGCTACATGGTTGCGGCCGACGGCAGCCACAGCAAGATTCGGGAGCACCTCGGCATCCGCATGCTCGGGCACGGCGTGTTTTCAAAGAGCATCACCATCTACTTTCACGGCGACGTTGCTCCGCTGATGCGCGGCCGCAGCTTGAGCGTGATGTACGTCCTGAACCCCGTGCTGAGCGGATTCTTCCGCATTGAGAAGCCATTCAATTCCGGATTCCTTGCGGTGCACTGGCTGGGCGATCCCAAGAATCCGGTGACGGATGTTTCGCAGGGATTAACGGATGAGCGCTGCATCGAGCTGCTCCGCGCGGCGCTCGGCGATGATAACGTGCCGGTCGCCATCGACAACGTGATGCACTGGGACGCGACCGCCGACACAGCGGAACACTTCCAGCGGGGCCGCATCTTCCTCGCGGGAGACGCTGCGCACGTGATGCCGCCCAGCGGCGGCTTCGGCGGAAACACCGGCGTCCAGGACGCACACAATCTCGCCTGGAAACTCGCGTTTGTGTTGAAGGAAATCGCGGGACCCGAACTGCTTTTGACCTACGAGCGGGAGCGGCGCCCGGCGGCTGCGTTCACGGTCGAGCAGGCGTACTCGCGCTACGTGACGCGCTCGGCTCCCTATCTTCGTTCCGAGAACATGCAGGGGATCGAGAACGACCTCAACATCGAGTTGGGGTACGTCTATCATTCCACCGCTGCGATTCCGGAAGATGCGAGCGACGCTCGCGCGCACGAAAATCCGCGCGAGTCCAAAGGACGGCCGGGCACGCGCGCTCCGCATCTGTATCTCCAGCGAGGCGCCGGGCAGATTTCCACTCTGGACCTTTTCGGGCGCAACTTCGTGCTGCTCGCGGGTCCCGAAGGAAATGCATGGTCCGAAAGCGCCCGCGCGGCCGCCAAGCAATTGGGCATCGATGTCGATGTTCACCAGATTGGCGCGAATGGATTGACGGATTCCACCGGCGGATTTTCCGCGGCCTATGGGATCGCAAACACGGGCGCGGTGCTCGTGCGGCCGGACGGGTTCGTCGCATGGCGCGTCGCAACCGGCGAAGGCGCTTCTCCCGAACGGATCGCGAAGGCTCTCACGTGGGTTTTGTCCCGCCGCGCATGAAGCGAATCCGCTTGACAAGCAGCTGTCGCGAACCACATTTTGGTAGTTGATGATTCTACTGCCCACATCATTGGTTGGATCGTATCCGCAGCCGGACTGGCTGATCGACCGTGAAAAGCTCGGCCACCGGATGCCTCCGCGCGTGCGCGCCGCGGAGCTATGGCGTGTGGCGCCGGAATGGCTGGAGCAGGCGCAGGACGACGCCACGATTCTCGCCATTCGCCAACAGGAGCTCGCGGGTCTCGACATCCTCACCGACGGAGAGATGCGCCGCGAAAGTTACTCGAACCGGTTCGCCACGGCGCTCGAAGGCGTCGACCTCGATAATCCCGGGAAAGTGATCAGCCGCTCCGGCAATGTCATTTCCGTGCCGCGCGTTACCGGCAAGATTCGGCGCAAGTATCCCGTCGAAGTGCGCGACCTGCAATTTCTTCGAGCCAACACCGACCGCCTGGTGAAGATCACCGTGCCGGGACCGTTCACCATGTCGCAGCAGGCACAGAACGATTACTACGCGACGGAAGAAGAGATGGCGCTCGATTACGCGGCGGCCGTGAACGCGGAGATCAAGGATCTGTTCGCGGCGGGCGCGAACATCGTGCAAATGGACGAACCGTGGATGGAGGCGCATTCGGAAAAAGCCCGGCGGTTCGGGATCGCGGCGGTGAAGAGGGCGCTCGAAGGCGTCACAGGGACCACGGCTCTGCACATCTGCTTCGGTTACGCCGCGATGGTTCCCGGGCGTCCAGTGGCGTACTCGTTTCTCGAGGAATTGGCGGAAACTCCGGTGCGCCAGATTTCGATCGAGACGGCGCAGTCGTCGCTGGATTGCTCCGTGCTTGCGAAGTTGCCGGGCAAGACGATCATTCTCGGCGTGATCGATCTTTCGACGCACGATGTGGAAACCGCGGAAGTGGTGGCTGCACGAATCCGGCGCGCGCTGCCGTTCGTGAGCGCCGACCGCCTGGTCGCGGCGCCGGATTGCGGGATGAAATATTTGCCGGCGAATTCGGCGTTTGGAAAGTTGAAAGCGATGGTCGCGGGCGCGAAACTCGTCCGGCAGGAATTGCAAGGCCGCGCCGCCGGCAACTGATCGCGATTCGCGCGCGCCTTGCCTCTACGCTCCCTTGCCAGCCTTGCTCGTGATCTGCGAAGGGTCCGCTCCCACGCGGCCCGACATCTGATCTTTCGCGGCCGCCAGCCGGAAGTCGAATCGAATGCTCGGCAGGTTGGGCAGCGGAGACGCGGGATCCTTCTTGTTCAGCGGAACGACCAGCGATTCGTTCACGCCGAAAACGGTGTCCGAATCGATGTGCTCGTCCCCGGCGACGTAAAGCGCGGTCACCAGCTCGCGATATCCCGGCGCGCCGATTACGAAGTGAATGTGCGCCGGGCGGTAGCCGTGCCGCCTTTGTGCGCGGATCATGTCGCCCACGGGCCCATCCATCGGAATCATGTAGCCGAGCGGACAGAGCCCGCGAAAGTAGTAGCGCCCCTCCGCGTCGGCATGAAAGCACCCTCGCAAGTCCATCTCTGAAGGATCGAGCTTCTGCAAGTCGTAGTGACCGGTTTCGTCCGGTTCCCAGATCTGGACCAATGCGTTTGGAATGCCTTTGCCTGCTGAATTCACCACACGTCCATAGAAGACCACTTCGGTGCCGGGTGTTTTCGAGATGATCGAGTCGCCCAGTTTCATCATCGGGGCATCCTGGCGGTAGAAGGGCCCGAGCAGGCTCGATTTTGTCGCGGCCTCCGTGGCGCGTTTGTCGTGCAGCGAGTTGACGAGCGAGCTCAGCCCCAGCGTGTCCGACAGCAGAATGAACTCCTGCCGGTGCTCCGTGCACTTCTGCCCGACGGCGGTAAGAAAGCGTATTCCTTCGAGCCATTCCTCCGGAGTTAGATCCACTTCGCGCGCGAACGCGTGCAGATGCTTTACGAGCGACGCCATGACCTGCTTGAGGCGCGGATTCGGAGTCGAAGACATCTGCTCGAGCGCTGCGTCTGTGATCGTGATTTCGTCGATGGCTCTCATGTTTCCTCCTTCTGGTGCTGGAAACGCCGCGCACGCGGCCGCGGTCGGGCGCCATGATAGTCCTTTTGAGCGAAATTTTCTCCCGGCGATTCCAAAGCTGGATTCCCGCGACGACTCACGCTTGCCCTTGTACACGCATGGTGATACAAGCGTGCCAATACCTCGGGAGAATTGGGCGGTTTCTTGGTCTGAAGGACGTTAGGGGGAATGTCCGATGCGAAAACCTCAGCGGCTTGGGTACCTCTTGTTGGCTCTGCTTCTTGCAGCTCCCGCATTTGCGCAGACTGCCGCGACAGCAGACCTGCGCGGTAGTGTGAAGGACCCGAACGGCGGTGTGATCCCTGGTGCGACCGTCACCTTGCGTGACGTAGCACGCAATCTTGAGCGCACGGTAAAGACCAACGGCGAGGGGGAGTACGTGCTGCTGTCCGTTCCCCCCGGTCGATATTCCCTCACGATCACGGCGGAGGGATTTGCCAGGATGGTGGCCACGGACATCAGCCTGACGGTCGGGCAGGTGGCCGAGTACCCGGTCACCATGCGGCTGGCCACGGCGCAGGCTGAAGTCAGTGTAACGGGCGAGCCACTGCTTATCGAAACTACAAAAACCTCCAACGGCACGACTGTCGGCGAGCAGCGCATCGAAAACTTGCCCATCAACGGCCGCAACTACGTCAACTTTTCGCTGACAAACTCCCAGGCCCAGCGCGACGTGGCTCCCAGCATCGGCGCGGCTCCCACTTCCGGATTGAACTTCGGCGGTCAGCGCGCTCGATCGAACGCCGTCAACGTCGATGGCATGGATGCCGTGGACAACTCCACGAATGGCATTCGCTCCACCGTTTCCCAGGAGGCTGTGCAGGAGTTTCAAATCATCACCAACGGCTACGCCGCGGAATACGGGCGCGCGTCCGGCGGAGTCGTGAACATCATCACCAAGTCCGGCGGCAATGCATTCCATGGCACGGCGTTCGGTTATCTGCGCAATCGCAACATCCAGGCCGTCAATCCCTTCTCGAATGTGCCCGACCCCGCATACACGCGCGTTCAGAGCGGCATTTCTTTTGGCGGCCCGATCATCAAGGACAAGACCTTCTACTTCTTCTCATTCGAATCCACGCGGCGGCAGGAAACCGGCTTCTCCACAATCGGGGCCGATAACTTCGGCCTCGTGCCTCTTGTGAACGCCGCCAGTTTCGGTCTCCCTCCCGGCTCATTGGTTACTCCGGATCAGGCGACATTCCTGGCAACTGTTCCGATTAGTCCGCTGTCCGTCGCCTATGCGCAACTCGCTGCAGGAGGCGCGGCAGTGGCGCTCGCCGGGGCGCCGGGGAACCCTGTGCCACAATTGGGTTTCTTCCCCACGACCGGCGCCCCTCTGCCGGCGTCGTATCACAACTTGTTGAGCCAGGTGGGGAACTATCCGGTCTCGGAAGCGACCGACGTCTATTCGCTGCGTTTCGATCACCAGGCCACGGCGAGCAATCGCATGACCCTGCGCTTCGGGCTCAGCCCCAGCGACGTCAACGGCATTCAGGTCAACGCGCAGAATCAGAACTTCGGCCAGAACGCCTTTTCGCGCACCTCCCGGCAGAACTATCACGATGGCAGCGTGGCGTTCCACGACTCCTGGGTGCTCGGCTCGGACAAGATCAATGAATTCAACTATCAGTTTTCTCGCCGAGGCCTGCTCTACAACTTCTCCAGCGCGCCTGGCGGCGGAGACGTTGCTGTAAACATTCCGGGGGTGGCGTTCTTCGGCCGCGAGCCATTCTCGTTTATCAGGCGCACCGAGATTCGCCACCAGTTCACTGACAACTTCTCGTGGATCAAGAGCAAGCACAGCATCAAGTTTGGCGCCGATGTGAATCGGATTCCGATTACCGCGGATTTCACGGTCAATTTCGGCGGTATTTACAATTTCAGCGCGCTCTCCGCCACAGCCTTGAGCCCGGCGTTTGCCGGAGCGCCGACTTTCTCAGCCGTGCAGGCCTATGGCCTCGGCATACCTCAGGTACTGATTCAAGGTGTCGGCAACCCCCACGACTCGTTCTCGCTCACGAGTTTGGGTTTTTTCGTGCAGGATTCCTGGCAGATCGTTCCGAGTCTCACCCTCAACTACGGAGTGCGCTACGACTACGAAGTTACTCCGCAGTTCGCCGCGGTGAATCAACTTTCGCAGGCGGCGCAGGACGCGCTCGGCATCACGCAGGGTATCCCGCGCGATTCCAACAACGTTGCCCCGCGCATCGGACTGGCCTGGGATCCGCACGACAATGGCAAGACGGTGATTCGCGCGTCGTATGGAATTTTCTACGACCACCCGCTACTCGGTCTCGCCTTCGATTCAGACGTGGCGGACGGCAGCCAGGCTCCGCAATTCATTCTCTTTGGCGGTTCGCCCTGCAATCCGGCGGGGCCGCCTTCGCCATTGAACGCGCTGAATCTGAATGCGACGAATGCCTTCCAGGGCTTGCTCGACAAGGGCAATTGTCTGCCTGCGGGCTTGGCCACCGGACTCAACTATCTCAGCTCGCAGCAGCGGTTTAATCCTGCTCCCAATGCTCCTTCTCTGTTTACGAACCAGGCCTACCTGACCGCGGGAGTGCCGATCATCCTTCAGCCCTTCGGATTTCCCACCGCCAAGAATTTCCAGTACGGTTATGCGGAACAGAGCGGGCTTGCGATCGAGCGGGAGCTCGGAAAGGATGTTTCTCTCAGCGTCGAGTATAACTACACAGGCGGACATCACCTGAACCGGCCCATCAACGCCAATCCAACGAACCCCAAGGCGCTGATCGAGAACTGGGAGCGCGCGAACTCTTGGGCCGTTGCCAACGCACAGCCCTTGTTCTCGAATCCGCTGAGCATCGCGACGTGCAATGTGGGTCCGGCCGGACCATTCGTCCCGCCGGCGCTGCTGAGCTTTTTCCGTCCTTCCGGCATAAATCCGTCTCTGACGACGGCGTTCGCGCCCTGCCTCGGGCTGGCCAGCCTGGTAGCCGCAAACTATGGACTCGGGCTCGGCGTCGACGTGCCGTTCAGCGACATGATCGCCAACTATTCCAACGGCAGCTCGGTCTATCACGGATTGACCGTCAATCTGCGGAAGCGCATGAAGAACCACTACGAGTTCTTGGCGTCCTACACGTGGTCGCATGCAATCGACGACTCGACCGATCTTCAGTCGCTCCTTGAACCGCAGGACAACAGGCTTCCTGGTTTGGAGCGCGCCAATTCCACCTTCGACCAGCGTCACCGATTTGTGTTCAGTGGCATTTATCAGAGCGGGAAGGTGGGCGAGACTTTCTGGGACAAGGTACTCAGCGACTGGACGGTCGCGCCGATCATCGAATTCAGTTCCGGGCGTCCGTTCCTGGTCCTCACGGCCACGGATCAGAACTTCGACTTCAGCACCTCCACCGACCGCCCGAACGTCGTTGCTGCCGGCACCCCGACGAACGCCTGCGGTTTCCCCACGGTGGCCTCGAAGGTTTCGCGAACTGGATTCCTCCAGGTCCCATGCTTCATAGATTCCAACCCGCTGGATGGCAGCTTCACCGGTTCGCTTAATGGAAATCTCAAGCGCAACGCTGGGACACGCCCCGGCACCGTCTTCACGGACCTCCGCATTGCCCGCACCGTCCCATTCGGCGATCGCTTCAAGCTGGAAGGCATTGCGGAGGTGTTCAACCTGGTCAACCGATTCAATGTGGCGGACGTGAACCCGCTCTACACCCAGGCGGGAACCGCCACGGCTGCGTACGATCCACGCCAGTTCCAGTTCGGCCTAAGATTCAGTTGGTAGTTTATTGAGCTTTAAAAGCCCGACGGTCGGGGATTGTGCGTGCCTGTGGACAAGCTGGCGCGGATGGCTAGCCGTCAACTTCGTTTCGGTTTGAATTTTATGCCGCGACGGCGAGGTACTGCCACACTTTGCCGGTGGACTTCACTTGGAAGACCCCACCCTCATCGGCATGAAGGAAATAGGTTCCTTCCGGAATTCGGTTGGCGTTGGCCGACTGCACAGAGCAGCGAGCCCAATGGGTTGGGCGCATGCCACGGCCGTGCTGCTTTGCTTCTCCCACGATGTGGATTCCGTACTTCACCCGGTATTCGACACCCGTAGGGCGGGTGGGTACTAGACGTCCGACTCCCTTGCGCTTTTGGCTCATGTCAATTTGATGCTACAGAGAGTGAAAAAGTTACCTGTTCGCCCCTGGGCCTTTCTTAAACGTCTATGTGTCCTGTATTCGCTTGATGGAACAATACTTAGCGCTTTACGCCCGCCCAACCGTAGATTTCCCGGTTCAAGGCCTCCACAAGCTCCGGCCGGTCCTCGCCGGCTAGGTTCGAATCGACATTATAGCCCTGGTTCTGCAGGTAATACGACAATATTCGGTATGATACCCGAAATAGCTTCACCTCGTTCGGGTCGATGGAAATCGATTGTCCCGGGATCGACGGCGTAAGTTCATCCCGCATATAGATCGCGTCGAATCCGACGATGCCCCATCGGCCGTCACGTTTCTCTGCGCGGTAGAGAAAGCGTGAATGGGTAGAAAGCGTCGCGTCGATGCCTTTCAGTTTCACCGGCAGATCGATAATTGCAGTCAGGCTCGCGACGGCCCGATCGCCCGCGAGCATCACGAGGATCGGCGCCAGCCGGTGCTTCGCTAGGATGCCCCGCCGTGCCATGTCGATCGACCCAGCCACAAACTCCTCGCCGTTGCCGTGGAACCAGCTCACGCGCACCAGAGAGTCGGGCCAAAAGCATTCGCGCATCGCCTCCCAGCGCCCTAGGTCGCGGCTCTCCCGCTCGCGCAGGATCAGTTGCGTGATCGCTGTGACGTCCGCGCTCTCAAACACAGCCTTCGGTATGTTCTCGCTCACCCGTTCCTCCGGTGACGCAGCCTGGAGCCAGGATTCTAGCCCACCCTGAGTGTAAGACGTAGTGAGAGAACACCAGGAGACATTCCAAGGCAGGCGGCAAGGGTACGCGCCACTGGAGGACGTATGCATTATGGTGCTTTTGGTAGCGAGCATATAGAGTCCGATGTTGAAAAGAGGTGCGATCCCGCATAGGCTGTTGAAGAGGCAGGGGGTAGGGTCCTTTCATGGAATCGGCGCAGACGAAGACTTCAGCCAGCTTCTCGGTCGGAAACATCGCTTTCGGCCCCAAGGCGCCGCTGTTTCTGATTGCCGGGCCGTGCGTGATCGAAAGCGAAGCCCACGCCACGACGATGGCCGAGCGCCTGGCAGAGATCGCGAGCGAGCTCGGCGTCCCGCTGATTTTCAAGGCGTCCTACGACAAGGCGAACCGTTCGTCCGTTTCCTCCTATCGAGGCCCGGGGCTGGCGGAAGGCCTCCGCATCCTCGCCAAGATCAAGAAACGCACCGGGCTGCCGCTCCTCACCGACGTGCACGAAGTCGCACACGTTGCGCCCGCCGCCGAGGTCTGCGACGTGCTGCAAATTCCTGCATTCCTTTCGCGCCAGACAGACCTGTTGATCGCAGTCGGCAAATCAGGGCGCGTGGCCAACATCAAGAAAGGCCAGTTCCTTTCGCCGTGGGATATCGCGCACGCCGCGGAAAAAGTCGCCAGCACGGGCAACGAGAAAATCATCCTCACCGAGCGCGGCTCGTCATTCGGTTATCAAAACCTCATCGTGGACATGCGATCTTTCCCCATCATGCGGAAGCTCGGCTATCCTGTCGTCTTCGACGTGACGCACTCGGTCCAATTGCCCGGCGGGGAAGGGAAATCGAGCGGCGGCCAGCCGGAGTTCATCGAACCGCTCGCGCGTGCGGGAACGGCCGCGGGCGCCGACGGGCTGTTCCTCGAAATTCACGACAATCCTGCCAAAGCTCTGTCCGACGGCACGAACGCGCTGGCGCTCGATAAGCTGCGCCCGTTGCTCGAAAGAATCCTTCGCCTCGCGGCACTGGTCCGCGAATGGGATGGCCCCCGATGAGCCGCGAGGAGCAAACCAAGAAGACGATTGAGAGCGCCCAGCGCGTGCTGCGGATCGAGGCCGAAGCCGTCAAAGGGCTGATCGACCGCGTCGACGAGCGTTTCGTGAAGGCCGTCGATCTGCTCGAAAAGCGCAAGGGGCGCGTGGTCGTCACCGGGATGGGCAAGTCCGGCCTGATCGGGAGAAAGATCGCCTCGACGTTTTCGAGCATGGGCACGCCGTCGTTCTTCGTGCACGCGGTGGAAGCGCTCCACGGCGACCTGGGAATGCTCGCCGCGGGCGACGTGCTGCTCGCCATTTCGTCCAGTGGCGAGACGGAAGAGCTGATCGAGCTGATCGAGCCCGCGAAGCGCCTCGGGATTCCGCTCATCGCGCTGACGGCGAATCCGTCGTCGCCGCTGGCCTCGGCGAGCGAAGTGGTGCTCGATATCAGCGTGAAGGAAGAGGCGTGCGCGCTCAATCTCGCGCCGACCGCTTCGACCGCCGCAGCCCTCGCCATGGGCGACACGCTTGCGGTGGTCCTGTCCGAGCGGCGCGATTTTCAAGAGGACGATTTCGCGGCGCTGCATCCCGGCGGGAAACTCGGCAAGAAACTGCGCCGCATCGAAGCTTTGATGCATAAGGGCGACGACTTGCCGCGCGTGCTGCCGACGACGAAGATGCCCGACGTGATCTACGAAATGAGCCGCAAAGGGCTCGGCCTGACGGCCGTGACGAAACCCGATGGGCGGCTGGTGGGGATCATCACCGATGGCGACCTGCGGCGCGTGATGCAGCGGCGCAAGCAGAACGTGCTGGACCTCGCGGCGATCGATTGCATGTCGAAGAAGCCGGTCACTCTGCCGCGCACCGAGCTTGCCGCGGCGGCTCTGCGGCTGATGGAAGAAAAGAAGATTACGTCCGTGCTGGTGGTCGACAACGTGGGACGCCTCGAGGGCGTCGTCCACATCCATGATCTGTGGAACCTGCAATTGTTCTAGCGATCCGGCTAGGATCGTCACCCTGAGGGAGTAACGCGACCGAAGGATCTCTCTTCGGAAGGCAGAACATGGCAATCCGCGAAATCAAATTGACGATGCGACCAGCATCGTCATCCTGAGGGACAAACGGGACCGAAGGATCTCTCTTCGGCAATGTGATTATGCCAATCCGCGAAATCAAGTTTCCAGCAAAAGCCGTCCGGCGCGCGAAGAAAGTCCGCGTCCTGCTGATGGACGTGGACGGCACGATGACGCCGCGATACGTCTGCCTGCAATCGTTTCCCGATGGCAGCGTCGCGGAAATGAAGATGTTCAACGCGCACGACGGAGCGGGGATCAAGCTTGCAGGCCTCATGGGCATCCGCACCGGGCTGATCACGGGTCGCGATTCGGTCGCCACGGCGCGCCGCGCGCGCGAAGGCCAGATGGAATTTGTCGTGCAGGGCCAGCCGAAGAAGCTCGAAGCCTACAAGGCGATCCTGGCGCGCGCGGGAGTCACGGACGAAGAGGTCGCGTACGTCGGCGACGATCTGCCCGATCTTCCGCTGCTCGAGCGCGCAGGGCTTGCGGTTGCCGTTGCCGACGCCACCTACGAAGCCAAGTGCGCCGCGCACTACATCACGGTCGCGCGGGGCGGGGAAGGCGCAGTGCGCGAAGTCGTCGAGCTGATCTTGAAATCGCAGGGCAAGTGGAAGAAGGCCATCCCGCTGGCGATTGCCTGAGTGGATTTCTGGAGCGGGTGATGGGAAGTGATTGTTCGTGCCCCCGCCTTGTCGCTGCGCAGACTACGCTCCAGACAGAGACGAGTCCGATCCAAGCGCCTTCCTATACGGCCTCTTTGGCGCTCCCGCGGGCGGCTTGATTCTTGACCTCGGAGACGCCTCACCACGAGCGTGCGCAGCGAGATAGATCGGCGCGCGTGTAGCGCCGGCGTTCTTATAGCACTCCCGGCAGAGCAACGCGTAAGCCGACATCGGCTTGCCACAATCGGGGCAAGCGGCGAATTTGCGGGCATGGTTGCAGTTGTCTCTCTCCATCATTCAGCCCCGTTATGCCCCGCGTGATTGTAGCGGCATGTTGCTGGCGTTAGTCTATCGTTTCTTCGGTCGAGCGCCCGTCGGTGGCCACCATCTTTCGATCGTTTCCTTTAGTTCGTCGACGGCCTCACTCACTGATGGTGGCTCCAGGACAAGCTCGGCAGAACTGCGAACATTGTCAACCGGTATCGAGACTGGTTTCGATTGCTTGGCAGGCGTCGCGTGATGATTTTCTCGGGGATGATGCTTCCGATATATCTCGCGGGCTTTCTTTAGATCGGCCTTTGTGGTGCGTACGGATCGAAAGCCTCGCTCTAAGTGACCCAGGGCGCCGTCGACGGCATCTTCCACGGCAGATTCAACAACTCGCTGCACGGCTTCGGGGAGGCTGATTTCCTCTTCGGCTTCCAGTTCTTTCGCCAGGTCCCAATAAGGGAATTTCTTTCTAGGCTTCGGCATGTTCCGCAGACTCGTGGGCCAGACTTTAGTGTTCCTGTTGTATCAAGCACAGGGGTATTTTGCCACCCTTGAATGGTCGCGTGGCATGATGCCACGCGTGGCTCGCTAGCGCCCGAGGCGAGAGTCCTCTAAGCTGTTCCTATGGCGAGGTCAAAAGAGCAGTTTCTGTCGAAGTTGAAAGAGCAGATGGGCCTCCTGCACGCGTCGCTGCGCTCGTTTTATCAGGGTGATTTCGCACAGAGCCTGCACATCGCAACAATAATTCGGGTCTTGGTGCACGAGACTCCCAAGAGCAAGCCCTTGCTGAACCAGGTGCGCCCGGATGGACTTGACCTTGCGGTACGGGAGCACGCTGGTGAGGCTAAACCTGGTCAGGAGGAAATCCTGCGTTTCGCCGTCGGCCTGAGACTGGGGCCTGGACGCGCCGTCGCACCAGCCGTGGATCTTGAGTCCTCCCACTATTCCGTGAGTTCCATTGGCGCCTGGTGGGGTCGGACTCTCATCGCATTTCTCTCGCGGGTTGGAACGCAGGTGGTTTACACGAGAAAGCAGATCGTACTCATGCTGGCCAATCGGGAAGGAGGGGCACACGTGGACGAGCACGAGAACCCGGATTACGTGAGGTTGCTCACCGATCTGCCACTGCACCTCATTCGTGACGAAGTTGAGATAGAGACGCCCGACTTGGCCAGATTTCTGGCCGCACAATCTGGCGTCGAAATGTTGGACTGCCTGAGGCGCAACTTCTTTCCCGATTTTGACGTGCCTTCAAAGTGGGAGTGCGGCACAGCCCCGCCCGTAGCAACATACCTCGATGAGATTTCGCTCACAGCCGGACGCGTTGTCCCTCCATTCCCACAGGGCGAAGTACGGATCACGAGAAGGTGATTGTCCTGAGCTGGGAAGACGGCGCGCTGCGCACTCGTCCTAGAGGTTTTGCCACGGCCTTGCACTACATTCCTCGAAGCAGGAAGCCACGTCTCAGTCGACGTTGTTCACTGTGACACGCTTGCACGTCGGTTCATTCTGAAACCTAGAATCAATCGGGGCAGGGAAGCCGCGTCCAACTGGTCGCCCGGGGCCAAGTTTCGCGTCCAACTGCGTCCAAAATCGGCACTTTGTGGGAGCGAATTCGAGGTGGGCAGCGCCGCGCGGATCCGCGCCGCGCCGTCGCGCCACGCCGCCGCGCTGTCGCCCAACCCCGCGGCCGGCAACCGCCACGACGCCTCGTCCTCGAGCTCGGCGAGGCGGTCGAGCGCGTAGGCCGCAAGCGCGTTCACGTACGGATCCTCGGTGAGATACGGCTCGTCGGAGCGCGACAGCGGCGACATCTCCGAGT
>JAIQEW010000012.1 GCA_020073605.1 Terriglobia bacterium | reverse complement strand
CGAACGGCGGGTGGCCCTCGATAAGAGCGAAGGCGTTGTCAAGGCACAGTTGTTCGGTACAGTGCTCCGAGCACCGCGTGGTTGCCAGAGAAGGTGGAAGACCAAGACTCTGGGAATCTCACGGTGAATCATTTCTCGGTGAAACGAGTCGTTTCACCAACCATCGATACGGCCTCGACCTCGGCCATGATTCTTCTATCCGAACCCCGATCTGCATCGGGGCGAGAGCGCCCAATCAATGCTTCGGTCTATCCGCCGTGGCGGACGACCAGGGCCACCCGCGAGCTGCTCTCGATCGAAACGATCTCCGGATACCGCTTTTGCGTGCGCAGCATCCAGTAGAGTCGTATGGCCAACTTCCGCGCCGCCGCCACTTTCGCCACTCCCTTCGGCTTGTTGTGGCAGCGATGCAAATACTCGGAACGAAACTGCGGGTCGCAGCGAACCGCCACCTGCGCCGCTTCCACCAACAGCATTCTCATAAACCGGTTCCCCTGCTTGCTGATCGATCCCAGCCGCTGATGTCCGCCGGAACTGTATTCCCGCGGAATCAGCCCCAGGTAACTCGCCACCTGCTTCCCCCGCGGGAAGCGGGTTATATCTCCCATCGTCAGCACAAACGCCAGCGACGTCACCGGCCCTATCCCCGGTTGCGTCATCAGCAGCCGCGCATTCTGATCTTTCTCGGCTGCTTCCTTCACCGCCATGTCCAGCGACCCGATCTTCTGATCCAGCAGCGCCATCACACCCAACAGGTCTTCGCGCCGCCGGCTGGCCCAGGGCTTCAGCGGAAGCTCGCGCAGCAACGTCTGCCCCGCTTCACTCCACAGCCGCCTTTTCTTCTGCACGCCCTGGTTCATCGCCAGGTGCTGCAATCCGTTCTTCGCTTGTGCCCGCAGCCGCACCAGCTTGTAACGGTGAATCAGCAACTGCCGCAGGTCCCGCTGCTCACTCGACGGCGTCCAGATCCGCGGAAACCGCCCTTCCACCAGCAACTGCAACAGCAGTGCGGCATCCCTCCTGTCGTGCTTCTGCTGCCGCACGTCGCTGGCACGAATCTTCGCCGCGTCTCCGATCCACACTTCGTGCCCTGCCGCCGTCACCATCTCCACAAACCACTGGCAGTTCCCGGTGGCTTCCATCCCGATCCGCGCCGGTGCCGGAATCTGCTTGTAAAACTTCTCCGCTTCTCCCGACGCGTGCACCAGCTTCTTCTCTTCGGTCTCTCCAGTCTCCTTGTCCAACCAACAAATCTGTTGCCAGCTGGGATGAAAATCGCAGCCTATAATGATCATCGAAGGCTCCTTCTTCCTTCCCAGGGTTCTTGGTCTTCCAACTACAGAATACCTGGGTCCGAAACGGAGCCTTCGCTCTTATCCAATCAACCCTTTTAGAGATTGGTAATTCCCGCAATTGACCGCGAGCCCGGCAAGATGGTACCACTTCGCCAGTTTCTCTCGGAGTTCACTCCACGCCGGTGGGTGCCCCATCCTTCGGTGTGGGAAGGGTGGGGTCTCTTCGGAACGGTCGTGAATCAAAAGGAACTGTCATTTCGTCAAGATCTAAACCGTCCCACCCTTGGACAGCAAAGGGTGGGGCACCCAACGGTGTGAATTGGACTCAATGAGAAGAGTGACAACCGTGCTTGTTGTTGACGCGGAATCAACCTGAGGAATCAGAAGGGTGGGCCACCCGCCCGAGGGAGCCGAATGGTGCTCGGTTTGTGAGCGTGGGGCTTTTCGCTTCTCTTTAGGCTATCCGACGGCCATCGGGGCGCGTTCGCGGGAGCGTCGCGCGTGGTAGTGCATTGAGATGTTCAGGTACACGTTGCCGCTGGTGGTTTCGAAGCACAGGATCGTGGCTTCGGATTCCTGACCGGCTTTTGCGGACTGCTCTTCGGTCATCACGGACGGCGGAAAGACCTTGAATTGGAATCCGCGGTCGTTGAGCTGCGTGACCGCGTTGCCGATCACCATGTTCGCAAGCTCGCAAACAGCCTCCGTGGCCATCGGCTCCGCGGGGTCCACTTCGGCGCCCGCGAGGTAGCCGGCCACTTTCGCCGCAGCTTGCGGCTCCATGTCCAGGATGATGCGCCCTTCGATCTGTCCCTTGAATGTGACGACTGCGGCGAGGCCCTTTTTGCGATAGCCATCCTCTTCCATCGTGAGGTCGCCGATCTTCGCCGGGGACTGCATCATCTCCGCGAGAACGGTATCGAGCGAACCGATAAACGGCTGGATCAGGTCCATTTTCATCGGGACTTCTCCCCTATTGGGATGGCCGGCGGCGTGGTGACGCCGTCGTCGTTGAGCACGTAGCGGATGATTTCGTAGAGAGCGTCGGGCTTCACGGGCTTCTGCACGAAATGGCGCGCGCCCTTTTGGAGCGCGGCCAGAATGTTGTCCTGGTAGCCGACCGAAGAGACCATGACGACGCGCGCCTCGGGATGCTCCTGGACGATGCGCTCGACCGCTTCGATCCCCTCCATCTGCGGCATGGTGATATCCATCAGGACGATATCCGGCTTCGTGCGGGCGTATTCGGTGATGGCCGTGCAACCGTCGCCCGCTTCGCCCGCGAGTCGCCCGCCGAATGATTCCACCATCTTCGCGAGGCTCTTCCGCGCGAAGACCGAGTCGTCCACGATGAGGTACCGGACCGGCTGGCTATCTTTTCGAGTCAATGCTTCGAACTGTTTCATGACGATCTCCTTCTCGAAATTCCTTCTCCGGCGCCCGCGCCTTCGGGCACCACGGCCGCGTCCGGTTCCACCGGCGGACGCTCGGCTGCACATTTCGCCTGCAACATGCTGGCAAGGCCCGGCAGTGAAATCACGCGGCTCGCAAAACCGCGGGCAATTGCGGCGCGAGGCATGCTGTCCACGACGCAAGTATCCGGGCTCTGCGCGATCGTGAATCCTCCGGCGGCCTGTATGGCGCCCAAGCCAGCGGCGCCGTCTTCGCCCATGCCGGTCATCAGCACCGCCACAGCGCGGTCGCCGAAAACCTGCGCCACCGAGTGAAACAGCACGTCCACGGAGGGCCGGTGGCCGTTGACGCGCGGCTGGTCCACCAGGATCGCGACGTCTCCATGCTCCATGTGGCAAACCTTCATGTGGCGGTTCCCGGGGCAGATCAGAGCGCGGCCGGCGAGCAGCAGGTCGCCCGATTGCGCTTCCTTCACTTCGAGGGCCGAGGACTCGTCGAGCCGCCGCGCAAACATTTCCGTGAATCCCTCCGGCATGTGCTGCACGACAAGCAGGCATCCCGGGAAATCCTCCGGAAGCTGGGAGAAAAGGTATTGCAGCGCATTCGGCCCTCCCGTGGAGATGCCGATGGCGACGATGCGCGTGGGCCAGCGCGGCTGCGTGGAAAACTTGCGCGGCGCCTTCCGCTTCTCGTTCGGCACCGTGATGATCATTTTCGGCGCGCCCGAAGAGGCGGCGACCTTGATCTTGAGGGCAAGCTCGGAAGCGATCTGCGCGATGCGGCCCGAAGCGGCTTCCTGCGGCTTGGTCACGAAATCGAACGCGCCGAGTGCCAGCGCCTTGAGCGTGAGAGAGGCGCCTTCCTCGGTGTGCGCGCTCACGACGATCACCGGAACGCGATGTTGGCGCGTGATCTGGCGCAGCATCTCGATCCCGTCCATGCGCGGCATCTCGAGATCGAGCGTCACGACATTCGGGCGGAGCTCCTGGATCTTCTTCAGGCCGATCAGTCCGTCCATCGCCGTGCCCACGACTTCGATCGTGGGATCGCTCATCAGGGCCTGCGGAATGAGCTTCCGCATCAGTGCGGAATCGTCCACCACGAGCACGCGGATCTTCTGGCTCATGCCGTGGCTCCCAATGCCGGGATTCTGGCCAGATGCGAAACGACGGCTGGAACGTTCAAGATCAGCACGACCGTTCCATCGCCCAAAATGGATGCGCCGCTGACGAGCGGAGACGTGACGAGTTGGTCCTCGAGGGCCTTGATGACGAGTTCCTCTTCACCCATCAAGCTGTCCACCGCGAGACCGAACCGCCGCCCGGCGCCGGTGCCGATCACGATCACGAAAATGCGTTTGGCTCGCCCTTCCTGAGCTTGCGCGTCGAGCCGGTCGAGCCGGACCAGCGTGAGGACTTGTTCGCGCAACTGAAAGACCTCGTGGTCATCGACGCGGTGAATGTCCTCGTCGGTGATGCGGGTGATTTCCGCCACAGACGCCAGCGGCACCGCATAGAGGCGGCCGTGAACGCGAAACAGCAGCGCCTGAATGCTGGCGAGCGTGAGCGGCACGAGAAGGCGGAACGTGGTGCCACGTCCCGGCTGGCTTTCGAGTTCGATCGAACCCTTCATGGTTTCGAGCGACGCCTTGACGACATCGAGCCCCACGCCGCGGCCGGAAATCTCCGTGACTTCATCCGCCGTGCTCAATCCCGGCTCGAAAATCAAATGGAGCGCTTCGGCCTCGTTCAGCTGGGCCGCTTTTTCGGCGGAGAGTATTTCGCGCTCGATGGCCCGGCGGACGATCTTTTCCCGATCGAGGCCGTGGCCGTCGTCGGAAACCTCGATCACCACTTGATCGCCGTCGTGGTATGCGTTCAGGCGGATCGTGCCGCGCGCCGGCTTTCCCGCAGCCTCGCGTTCCGCGGCGGTTTCGATGCCGTGGTCGGCAGCGTTGCGGACCACGTGCGCGAGAGGCTCGGCGAGCGAGTCCAGGATGCTCTTATCGAGGTCCGTGTTCTGGCCCGTGATTTCGAGGCCGATATCCTTGTTGCGCAGCCGGGCGACGTCGCGGACGATGCGAGGAAAGCGGCGGAAGAGCTGCTCGACGGGCACCATGCGGATCTTCATCACGGACTTTTGCAGCTCTCCCAGCACGCGCGACTGAAACGCGAGAGCGTCGGAGAGTTTGCCGCGCAGCGGATCCCTGGAGTGCTGCCGCTCGAATTCCGTGATCACGCGTTGCAGCATCGACTTGCCGATGATCATTTCACCGACCAGGTTCATCACGGTGTCGATCCGGTTTGCGTCCACGCGCAGCGTGTTTTCCGCGGCGGCGTGCGCAAGTCCGGCCGGGGCGCTTGCTTCGTGCGTCTCTTCCTCGTCAGTGGCGGCCAGCTCCGGCCCGCCCGCCTTCACACCGGCGGAAAGGGCGGCCGCTTCCGATTCGATCAGAATTTCCAGCAGGTCGCGCGGCGCTGCTTGCGGAATGGGCGCTCGCTCGACGGAAATGTTTGCGACGACCGAGGGCACGTGGCAGCGCTTCCGGATCCAATCCGACGGCTTCGTGCTCGAAAGCGCCGCCTGGATCTGCCGCACGTTTTCCGTGGATGCGCCGGCTTCGGGACGGATGGCGAGAATCTTGCCGGCGCCTTCGATCGCTTTTTTGGCGAGCTCGAAGGCAGCGGCGGGCAGGAGTGCTTCCGGATCGAGTTGCAGTGCGACGTTGTAGACGATTTCGCCGCGGCGAATCGCTTCGGCGACCATGAGCCGCTCGTATTCGGACCACTCGAACTTGATTTCGGTGGTCGCATTCTGCGGGCGCGCGGCGGGCTTGTTCAGCAGCCGCTGAATGTGCTCGCGCAGGGCCCCGCCTTCGGGCGGCTGGAGATTGTTCCGGTAGGCCGCCAGCATTTCGTGAAAGGTGTCGGCCGCGGTCAGAATCACTTCGGGAATCAGGCCGGCGTGCTGCTGGACGAGCTCGGGCGTGAGCACGTCCTCCAAATCGTGGGCGAGCTCGCTCAACTGACGGTAGCCGCACGCGGCGGAATCACCCTTGAGCGTGTGAACCGCGCGCCGGACGTGGCGAAGCTGTTCGGTATCGCCCGGATGCTCCTCGAGGGCGAGCCCCGCCTCGTTCATGCCCTGGAGAATCTCCTCGGCGCTCTCGAAAAAGAGGTCGCGGAGCTCGGAGGCCTGTTCGTCGGAAGGAAAACTCACTGCGCCCCCTCGATTCGCTGGTACACCGTCGCGTTGTTTTCATGAATCATGTGGAACTTGGTGGTGAGGCCGAAAAGGCTCTCGGCGTGGCCGACGAAGAGATAACCCTCCGGATTGAGGCAGCGGTGGAACTTGTCGATCAGCCGCTTCTGCTCCGCCTCATCGAAATAGATCATCACGTTGCGGCAGAAGATGACGTCGTTGCGCTGCGGAAGGTACTCCGTCTTCAAATTGTGAAAATCAAACTGCACCAGGCTTTTCAGCGCGGGCTTTATCGAGTACTTGTCTCCGACTTTGTCGAAATAGCGCAGGCGCGTGGTGTAATCCACGGTCTCCATCTGCTGTTCGGTATAAACGCCCTGCTGCGCCGTGAGCAGCGCCGAGTAGCTGATATCCGAAGCAACGATCTCGACCTTCCAGGGAGGCGGAATCAAGGGCTTCGGCGTCGGCATGTCGAAGGGCAGGGGATTGCGCAGGTAGTAATAGGCGAGCGCGTCGCAGACGAGAATGGCCAGCGTGTAAGGCTCCTGTCCGGTCGAGCAGCCGGCGCTCCAGATGCGCAGCGTCCAATCGCGCCGCTCCTGCTTGCGCTTCAGGATTTCTTCGAGCACCACCTTCTGAAACAGTTCGAGTTGTGGACGAATGCGAAAAAAGCTGGTTTCGTTGACGGTCAGGTTTTCGAGGAGCGCTGTCAGTTCCTGTTTGCCTTCCCGGCTGGTGAGCAGCTGGTAGTAGCTGTAAAACGAATCGAGCTGGCAAACCTTCATGCGGCGCTGGAGCCGGTCGCGCAGGAAATGAGTGCGGCGTTCGTCGAAGTACATGCCGCATTCCTGATAGACCAGAGTCTGCAACAGCTTCAATTCGGCGTCGGAGAGCGGGACCTGCGTCGTCAGTGTGGTGGACATTCGTTCCTCGGTGATGATCCTGGGCCCGGCTTAGGAGCCTCGCACTCTGCCGCCCGCGAGAACGGCGTCAGCGGAATCGGCGGCTTCGTCAAGGCGTTGGAGCTCTCCGCGCTGGAGAATCCGAGCCAGATCGAGCAGGATGACGAGCCGGCCTTTCAACTTGCCCACGCCCGTGATGTAGTTGAGCTCGCCTTCCTTGAAGACGTTGTGCGGCTCCTCGATTTCGGAAGGAGGAATCCGCAGGACCTCGGAGGCGGAATTCACCAGCAGGCCGATGGCCCGTGATTCCAGCTCGACCACCACGATGCGGTTCTTCTTGTTCGGCTCGAACGATTTTTCGCCGAAGCGTTTGCGCAAGTCCACGATCGGAATGATCCGCCCGCGCAGGTTGATGACGCCTTCAATGTAATCGGGCGCATTGGGCACAGCCGTGATTTCCGGAACGCGGACGATTTCCCGGACGAGCGAGATGGGCAATCCAAACGTCTCGCGCCCGATCCGAAAACCGACGACCTGGAGTTCCTTTTCCATGATGGTTGTGTGCGTTCTCAGGACCGGACCACTTCGGCGTACTCCTCCGAGGTGTGCCGTTCCTGCGAGAGCGCGGGCCGGCGCCCGATGTGCCGCCGATTGTCCGCATGCGAATCCTCGACGACGAAGCGGTCCATCGAGTCGAGAAGGGCTCGAGACAGCTTCGACATCTGCTCGGCTGCCGCGGCCAATTCCGTGGAGCTCGACGTGGATTGCTGCACAAGCTCGCGCATCCGCTCCATCGAGCGGACCACAGCCTGCGCTCCCGAAGCCTGCTCTTCGACCGACGAGTTGATTTCCTGCGTGATTTCGGTGAGGCGGTTGGTGGCCTTGGCGATCTGCGCGGAACCGCTGGATTGCTCCATGGTGGCCGCGCCGATTTCCTGCGAGAACTTGTAAACTTCCGAGACCACGTCCGAGATCTTATCGAGCGCGAGACTGAGGTCCTTATTGAGCACGAGGCCCTCCTGGACCATCGTCGTGCTCTTATCCATGTTCTCGACGGCCTCGCGGGCTTCCTTTTGAATTCCCTGGATGAGATCGGAGATTTCCTTGGTCGACTGCGTGGATTTCTCCGCGAGCTTGCGCACTTCTTCGGCGACCACGGCGAATCCGAGGCCGTGTTCGCCGGCGCGCGCGGCTTCGATCGCGGCATTGAGCGCGAGCAGGTTGGTCTGCTCGGCGAGATCGTCGATCACTTCGATGATCTTGCCGATATCGTCGGCGCGGCGGCCCAGAGCGTCGATGATTTCCGCGGAAGACTGGATGGCGTGGCTGGTGCGATTGAGGCCTTCGGTGGCTTTGTCCATCGTGACCATGCCGGTCCGGGCTTCCTCGCGGGATCGATGCGAGATATCCACGAGCACCTTGGCGGTGTCCGCGACGCGCTGGATCGACGTGACCATCTGATCGATGGAGGAGGAGGTCTCCGCGACGCTCGAGGCCTGCACCTGGGTGTTCTTCACGACGTTCTGCACGTTGATGCTCATCTCGTGCATCGTGCTCGTGACTTCATCGATGGCCGAGGCCGCCTGCACGCTGACCTTGGCTGACTCGTCCGACGCGCTGGCCATCTGTCCCGCGCCGCTGGCCACCTGCGATGCGCTGTCGCGCACCTGGCGGACCAGCTCGCGGAGACCCTGCGTCATTCGCGAGAATGCCCTCGCCATCGTGTCTTGCTGCGAGCGCGGTTGGATGGAGACGGACAACTGGCCCTCGGCGATCGCCGCCGAAACGGAGGCCATCTCCTTCAGGTGAACGATCATCTTGTTGAAATTGTCCGCGAGAACCCCTACTTCATCGCCGCGATGGATATCGATCGTTTGGTCGAGGTCGCCGGTGTTGCTGATCCGGTGCGCTACATCGATGAGGTGACGCACCGGTTCCGTGATCGATTTCGCCGTGTAGAAGGCAATGCATCCTCCAAGCACGACGGCCAGCAAGGTGCCCAATGTCGTGATAATGGCGCTGACCATCGTCGCCGTGGCGGAAGACGCGTTGGACTCTTCCTGGGCTTTCTGCACCGAACGATTGGCATCGTCGAGGATCGCCGCGGACCGGTTGATCCAGGAGGCCGGATCGTGCTGCAAATAGAAGATCTGAAGATCGGCAACGGTGGTGTCGCCGGAATCGACCTGATGCCGCTTGGCGATCATATCCTTGGCGAAATTGTCGGCCCAGCCGCGCTCATTGTCTTCCACCTGCGAGAGCGCCGTGCGGAGCCCGGAGTCATTGGCCTTCGATTGGCCATCTTTCAGGAGTTGCTGGAGTTCGTTGATGCCCTTGTTGGTCTTATCTTCGTCGCGCAGGTCGCCGCTTAGAAGGTAGTTGCCAAGGGAGAGGCGGTTCGCGATCATTTTGTAGCGAACGCCCTCGATCGTCTGCACATCGGCCAGCGTGGCCGCGACCGCGGAGCGTGCGCTGTACTGGCGGATCACGCTGAAGATGTTGATGACGAACAGGAACAGAATGATCGCCAGGATGGCGCCGAACCCGTAATAGAGCTTCCTACCAATCGTCATTTTGAAAAGCCTCCACTCCCCGTACTTCAAAGACTGCTGGACGTTGAGGGTCTGCCGCCCTCGTCAGTTGAACGTGAACTCGACGATTTCCGTCGTGTCTTTCGAACCCGGCTCGAAATGCCACTTCTTCACGGCGTCAAGCGCTGCGTTGACGAGTAGCGGACTACCCCCCACGACTTTCGTGCCCACCACGCGTCCATCGGCCGCCACCGTGGCCTCGATCTTGACCTTTCCTGTGACGTTCATCTGCTTGGCTAGAGGCGGATACTCAGGAACGACCCTGGTCCGGACCTTGCGTTTGCCGGCGTCCGTCGAAGCGTCCTGTGCGGAAGTCTTCGACGGCACAACGACCGGCCTTCCTAGAAGTAGCGTTAAACTCAGTGCTGCAAGTATGAGTTTGCGTTTCATTGATCCCAGTCCTCCCCCGAAGGGAAAATCCCAACTCCGTGAAATGCAAGGGGGGTGCCATGAGCGATGGGTTCTGGCGATGGTGCGGCAACCCGGCAACTTATTTTGTAACCGATTGCGGTGGAACGTGTTACGAGCTCCGAGGGTTTCGCGGCAGCGCGGAACTGCTGGCCCGCCCGTCTCAAACGCCTCTGCCGACCGTCTCCGGGGTCTCAGGTTGCGACGATTGGCCGGATTACCCCTTACGGCAACCGCCCGTGCGCATTTCTTGACTCAAATTGAGATAAGGCCGTAACGTCAACGTAGTACAGGCGAAGCGCGCGAAGCCTCCTAATCCTCCATGCGTGCTCTGAGACGAATCCGGGAAGTCCCTTCTCGCGTCGGCGGCTCTTTTCAGAGCTTGTTGGCGCAGTTCTCCGCTACAACGCTCGAACTGAATCCATCCCTCGGCGCGGCCGAAATCTCGCGGCGGCTGACCGCCCGCGCGACGGAAATGCTGGGGGCGCGGGCTGCCGTGTTGGCGCTGGACCGCGGCGCCGAGTGGGGAATTGCGGCGCTCAACGGGCCTGCGGATCGCTGGGAGCCCGCGGTGCAGCAACGCCTGGCGGCCGCGCTCGCCGAGCAGGCAAACGTCCCCGCCGTCGGGCTGCGCTCCGGACCCGCCGCCACGATCCTGGGCCGCGAACTTATAGATGCGCTGGGATGGCGCGATCTCGTTCTTGTGCGGCTAACCGGCAGTGAAGGCGCGCTGCTGGGCGCGCTGTGCCTCGCCGACCTGGGCCGCGAACTCTCCGATACCGAAGAGCAGCTTCTCGAAGCGCTGGCGAGCCATGCGTCGGTGGCGCTGGAAAACGTGCGCCTGTTCACGCGCGTCGAACGCTCGCGGAAGCAATGGGTCGAGGATTTTGACGCCATCTCCGATTTCATCGTCGTACACGATCACGCCGGACGTGTGCTGCGCCTGAATCGCGCGCTTGCCGATCTGATCGGAGTGCGTCCCAGCGAAGCGGTGGGGCGCGACATCGGAAGGCTGGAACTGCTGGCGTCGCCGCCGCAACCGGGGCGATGTCCATTCTGTCGCAACGCGAAAGCGGCGCTCGAAGAATTCATCCATCCCGCGGGGAGCCGCACGTATCTTGTCTCCACGTCCCATATCCATCCCTGCGAAGAAGACGAAGGGCGCACGATCCACGTGCTGAAAGACATCACCGATCGCCGCGAGGCCGAGCGCCGCTATCGGCGCGAGCGCGATTTCAATCGCAATATTCTGAACAACACGCAGAGCATGATTCTGGTGCTCGACACCGCGGGCCTCGTCAGCTATGCGAATCGCCGCTGTTTCGAAGCGGGCTACCGCGAGGAAGATCTTCTGGGCCGCCCGCTGGTGGAAATGATTCCTCAGGCGCGGCGGCCGCTGCTCGCCGAAGCGCTCGAGCGAACGCTGCAGGGCGCGGCCCTCGACAATCTGGAACTCCCGCTTTTTCGCAGCAACGGGACCGCAGGACAGTTTTCAATCAGCTTGAGCCCGATGCGAGACGAGCAAGGGGACATCAACAGCATCGTCGTGGTGATGACGGACGTGACTGACGCCGCCGATTTGCAAGCAAAGCTCATGCACACGGAAAAAATGGCGGCGCTCGGGCAGCTCGTCTCCGGCGTGGCGCACGAAGTGAACAATCCCCTGGCCGCGATTGTCGGGTTCACGGATCTCCTGCTGGAGAATGCGGCGGTTCCCGAGGAGGCCAAGGACGAGCTGCGCGTGATTCTGCAGGAGGCGCAGCGCACGCGCGTGATCGTGCAAAACCTGCTCAGTTTCGCGCGTCACATGCCGGCGCAGCGCGAGCCGGTGCGCGTGAACTCCGTCCTGCGGCAGACCGTGCAGCTTCGCGCCTACAATTTCTCGAATCATGGGGTCGAGATGGCCGAACGCTACGACGAGGAGTTGCCGCTCACGATCGGCGATCCGCACCAATTGCAGCAGGTGTTTCTCAATATTCTCAACAACGCCTACGACGCCATGCAGGAAGTGCGGCGCCCCGGGAAAATGGAAATCTCCACGTCGCAGCGCGACGGCCACGTGGAAATCGCGTTTCGCGACAACGGCCCGGGCATTTCACACGTGGACCGCATTTTCGATCCGTTCTTCACGACGAAGGAAGTCGGCAAGGGGACGGGCCTCGGGCTGAGCATCTGTTACGGAATCGTCCGCGCCCATCGCGGAGAGATTTCCGCGCGGAACAATCCCGACGGCATCGGCTGCACGTTTTTCGTGCGCTTGCCCGTGGCCGCGCAAGGGGCTGAATTGCTGGCGGCGGAGAGCGCATCGTGACGGCGGGCAATGTCGAGGCGGCGCCGGCGCGCGCGCGAATCCTGGTGATCGAGGATGAGCCCTCGGTGGCTGCATTCGTGCGCACGGCGCTCGAGCGGCGAGGATACGAGGTGGTGCCGTCGCCATCGGCCGCCGTCGGATTGCGAATGCTTGCGACCGGCGACTTCCGCGGAGTGATTTCCGATTTTCGCACGCCGGGCGGGATCAACGGCGCCGACCTGCACGATTGGCTCCGGCGGCATAAGCCGGAGCTGGCCGCGCGCATCATCTTCATCACCGGAGACACGGCCAGCGATGAAACGATGGAGCTGCTCGCGCAAGACGGCACGCCGTGCGTCGAAAAACCTTTCCGCGTGCAGCAGCTGCTCGCAGCGGTCGAGAAGACGATAGGGAAACCATGAAGGATGAATCGCGGCTCCGCTTTCTGATTGTGGATGACGAACAGAGCATCCGGCGCCTCTGCATGACGGTCGGGCAGGGGTTGAATTTCGTCTGCGCCGAAGCGGAGACGGCGGAGGCGGCGCTGGCGTCGGTGGAGACTGCTCCCCCCGACATCGTGGTGACGGACCTGAAGCTGCCGAGCCTTTCCGGCACGGACCTGCTGCGAAAGATCAAGGAGGTGCTGCCGCGCACCGAAATCGCCATCATGACCGGGCACGGCTCGATTGAAACGGCCGTGGAGGCGATGCGGGAGGGAGCCTACGACTACATCGAAAAGCCGTTCCGCGTCGAGAGGCTGCGCCAGCTCTTGCAGCGCATGGCCGAAAAAGTCCGGCTGGTCAGCGAAAACCAGTTCCTGCGGGAGCGGGTGAACGCGGAGACGCAGCTCGACGGGATCACCGGCACGTCGGCGAAGATACAGGACGTACTGCGGATGGTTTCGCGGCTCAAGGATATTCGCACGCCCGTGCTGATCACGGGAGAGAGCGGCACGGGAAAGGAGCTCGTCGCGCGAGCGATCCATTTCCGCGGGCCTTTGGCCCCGATGCCGTTTATCGCTGTGGACTGCGGCGCACTGGTCCCCACCTTGATGGAAAGCGAGATGTTCGGTCACGAGAAAGGCGCGTTCACCGGAGCGCTGAAATCGAAAGCGGGACTTTTTTACGCCGCGAACGGCGGGACGATCTTTCTGGACGAAATCGGCGAGCTGCCCCTGGAAATGCAGGCGAAGCTGCTGCGCGTGCTCCAGGAAAAGGAAATCCGGCCCGTGGGGAGCAACGAGAAGATTCCGGTGGACGTGCGCGTGATCGCCGCAACAAACCGCGAACTCGAAGCGGCTTACCGCGCGGGAACGTTTCGCAAGGACCTCTATTTCCGGCTGAACGTCGTCACGGTCCATCTTCCAAGCCTGCGCGAGCGCCGGTCCGATATCCCGCAACTCGTGCATTGTTTTCTGGACCGCTATGCGCCCGGCGAGAATATTCAAGTCGCTCCGGCGGCGATGAAAAGCTTCCTGCAATACGAATGGCCGGGGAATGTGCGCGAACTCGAGAACTGCATCGCCCGAGCCGTGGCTCTCGGCGATCATCGCGTGATCGACGTGGGCGATCTGCCGCCCTCCATCCGCGGGGCCGAGGATCCCGGCGTGACGCGCGAAGATGCGATGGAGCTTTCCACCACTGCGCTGGCCGACCTGGAGCGCATGACCATCCTGCGCGTCTTCGAACAGTCGGGCGGGGACAAAATCCTCGCGGGAAAGATGCTCGGGATCAGCCGGGCCACGCTCTATCGGAAGTTGAAGCGCTACAACATTCCTCTGCGCCCCTCACACAAGGAACTGGCCGAGACCGTACATTCGTAGACTTGAGACGATTTCTGAAATCTCCCTGCCCGGAACGAGTGAACGATTTCTAAGCGCCGGCTTGAGACGGATCTGTGTCAGCCTGAGACAGCCTCGCGACACCCGCGCCATTACGCTCCAGCAAATGCAAGCAGGCGAATGACTTAGAATTCCCCGCGCCCAGGAATCTTTGGCCGCCCTCGTGCACTCCCTCAGCCGGGGAAGAAATCTGTATTCGTCCGCCTGTCGCGAGTTCGCCCATCCGGAGCGTGTCCGATGCGAGCGAGGCGGACCCGGAAATGTAGAAGTGAAAAGGAAAGATCCCTGTGACGAGTGAAGCCGAAGTCGCCCCGGTTCTGGCAGGGCAGTCGTGCGTTGGAAAACTGGCGCAGCTCTTTCCCAATGCCTCGCCTGTCAGAATTCCGGTTCGCATCACCACGGTGGCTACCGGACGGCGCCGATTGCAGGAGGAAACGGTGATTGAGTTCGGGACGGCGCATGAGGTTCTCTTCGCTTCGACACTGCCGCTCGAGTTTGAAGACCGCGTACGCCTGGTGAATTCCGATGGCTCGCTCGACGCCCGCGCGACCGTCGTCGCCGTGCGGTACCACGGCGGCCGCAAAGCCGTGGCGGCGCGCTTCGTGGGCGAAGTCGGAAACTGGATCATCAAACCATGACACCCAAAACACCCAGCACGACAATGGTCCGTCCGGAACAGGTATCGACGCCCGCCGCGAGCGGTCCTGCTGATTTTGCGGCGCGATGGAATGAAGCGCGGCTGGTGTACCCGCTCTACGCCGCACTGGCAACGCAATTCGAGCTTGCGCCGTTGCCGCATCCTCCGGGAGAACTTCCCCCGGCCCGGCCTACCCGCGAAGTGTTCGACGCCGATATGAAGTGGCTCGACACGATCGACCAGAAAGTGCAGGCGTTCCAGATGCGCCAGCTGCCGCCGGCGATCCTGAACGCGAGCGAAGAGAGTCTGCGCGCCCTGGTTCACCGCCAGTTGAAGCGGCCGGACAAGACGAACGCCGACCGCGACAAGATCGATCTGCTGCTCGTGCAATATTTCGCGCTGTGCGCGTCCGAAGACCTGGTTCACAAGGAGATCACTCTCGAGGATGTCGCTCGCATTCTGCAACCGGTCCTGCCCCAGGGGGACGCGACGCCTCTCGAATGGTGCGAGCCGCTCGAACAGATTCTCGAGAAAACGAAGCGCTGCCAAAGCCTGCGCGACATGATGGAAGACGGTCTGCTCGAGCAAGGGCGCTTGCTGAAGGATTCGGCGGGCGCGATGTTTTACGATCCCGCCGCTCTCGTGGCTTTCTGCCGGTTCAATTTCCTGCTGCGGCGGGCTTTCATTCGAATGCTTCACGCGGATTTGAGCGCCTTGCGGGAGGCCATCAACTCGCTGGAGTCCAAGGGCGTGAAGACGGTCGATTGCCGCGGTGCGGGCTTTTCCGCGGCGGAACCCACGATGCAGCTCCGATATTTCTGCGAAAACTGGCGGCAGCCGTTCCAGAAGGACTACACGCAAAGCTCGGTTCGCCGGTCCTTCGAGCAGCTTCTGGCGCTGCGCGCCGATCTGGAAGAGGCGCTCGGAGACAAGCATTTGAGCCCGGCGCTCGCGCCGTCCGTTCACGGGAGCGAGCGAAGCGGCGCGCCAGCCACGCCGGAAGACGAAAACACTGCGCTGATGATGACGGCGTCGACTGCGTTTAAGCACGCGGCGCCACCGCCGCCAGCCGTGCCGGAGCAAGCTCCGCCTGCTGCTGATTTGCCGGAGCCGAGTGCGCCCGTTGTTGCAGCCGCGCGGCACGAAGCCGCGAAGCCGGCTGAGGATGTTCCTGCCGCGCCTACGGCCGCAGCGGAAGCCGAGAAGGTCCTCGAAGCTATCTGGGAACAATTGATTGCAGCGCCGCCTTCGCGCGGCCGCTCGATGTCCACCATCGTGCTGCAGGATACGAAGGTACTGCTGTCGTCCTGGGAAGTGTCCGCGTTCGTCAGCGAAGGCGGCCAGGAATCGGAAGATTTGCGGCGCGCCGTGGTGGCGCGGGCGCTTCTCTCGCTTGCGAGCGAGCAGCGGAAGCGATCGGGAGAAGAGAGAGCGCTTGCCTCCGCGCTCGCGCTGGCACGCACCGAGGTTTCCTATTTTCAGGGCCGCGTCGAACAGGCCAAGCGCGCGAAGAACACGGAAGCGGCGGTGAATCTCGGAATCAGCACGAAGCGGCTTCTTTCTTTCATGGAAGAAGCCGAAAAACTCCAGCCCTAAATCGCGCAAAGGAGTACGTAAAACCTTGAATCACTCGAGCGTCCTGATCATTTCGGACGATACGGAATTCGCACGCACGATCGCGGCGCGCTGGCAATCCGAGCTGCATGTGCCGGAAATCACGCTGGCCACGAGCGATGTGTGGCGTCCCGCGAGCGCGTCGGACTACGACCTGGTCATCATCGGGCCCGTGCGAAATGCGAAGCTGGCTTCGATCCTTGCGGCCGTGAGCACGTCGCCCGGCACGGCAGCGGCGTATGTGGCCGACGAGGCGAAGGACATTCCCGCGCTACAGGCGGAATACCCGCATTTGCTGATCGTGCCGCGGCAGGACGGCTGGGCGGGCACGCTGATACTCGTTTCGATCGAGGCGCTCCGGCGCGTCGAGGCCGTCAGCCGCGCGCAGCGCGCCGAACACCTCGCGCTCGCATCCGAGCGCCACGCCACGTTGGGACGCTACATGCTCGACATGCGCCCGAGCGTCAACAACGCGCTCACGTCCGTGCTCGGCAACGCCGACCTTCTTTTGCTCGAGCCGGGACAGGCCTCCGGCGAAAGCCGCGAGCAGATCCAGACGATTCATACGATGGCGTTGCGCTTGAACGAGATCATGCAGCGATTCTCATCGCTTGTGAGCGAAATGCGGGCCGGTGAGAAAGAATCTCAAGCTGAGACGGAAGGGGCCGTTCGCGGGCTGGTAAGCAGGCGATGAGGATCCGGCACACGCTCCGTAAACGACACGAAACGAAGCAGTTTGCGAATACGACGCAGGGTCCAAACACCGTGCGACGCGTGGCTGCGGAGTTGCAATTCCCTTCTGGGGATCTAGGCGTGGAGGTGTGGAAGTGGTGAAGAAAGTTCTGGTGGTGGACGACTCGCAAGCCGAAATCCGCTTGCTGCAATCGGTTTTGCAGCAGGCCGGATTTCACTCGGTCGGAATTTCCGATCCGACGAAGATCGAAGAAGCAATTGAAGAGGAGCGGCCCAACGTGATCCTGCTCGACGTGGTGATGCCGCAGCGCAACGGATTTCAGGCCTGCCGCGACCTGAAGAGCCAGGAGCTGTACGCGAAGATTCCCGTGATTCTCGTGACGTCGAAGACGGCGCCGAGCGACCGCTACTGGGGCGAGCAGCAGGGAGCCAATGGTTACGTCTCGAAGCCGTTTACGCCGGAAGAGCTGATCGACGCGGTGAAGAGGCTCGTTTGATGCCAGTGGATCCAGAGCTTTCGGAGCAGGACATCGCCTTTGATGGCGGCGAATTCGTGGAAGCCGACGCGTCGCCGGAAGACCGGCGCCCCGAGCGGCAGTACTGCGTGTTTCGCGCCGGGCGCGAGAGATTTTGCCTGTCGGTGCTCGAAGTGGAGGAAGTGGTGGATTGGCCGATCGTGACACGGATTCCTCTGGCGCCGGCTTTTCTGATGGGCGTCTTCAACCTTCGCGGGACCATCGTCCCGTTGATGGACATCGCGTTCACGGAGGGCCGCCGGCCGGGCCTGCTGCCGAAGCATGTGGTGGTGGCCGCGCTCAAGGGTGATGCCCACCGCGAAGATCTGCGGATCGGAATCGCCGCCGACGAAGTGATCGGGACGTACTCGGCAACCGAAGAAGCGCTGCTCGACCAGGCGCCGGCGGAAGTGCCGCACTGCCGCGGAATGTTGCGGCACGACGATCGTCTGGCGCTGGTGGTGGACCTGCGGCGCTTGACGGACGTTTTTCCCGTGCCGGTGATTTGAGGCGGCGCGGTCAGAGGATTTCTTGGATGGAGTTCGGCTCCGAAAGTTCGAAGGCTCATCCAGTTCGATGAGCGCGCAAGTTTCTGGGAGGAAGCCATGAAAGGTCGTTTGAGTTCGACAATTTGGTTGCTCGCCTTCGGGATTGTCGTCGCGCTGTTCGGCGTCCTGGGGCTGGCGTATCACGCCGGCAAGAACTCGGGCGGGCTCGGTCTGACGGATGCTGCGTCGCTGCCCGGGAGCGCCAGCGGACCCTTGCTGGTAGCCATCGGGCTGGCGGTGGCCGCCGCGCTTTGGACGGTATACGTCCTGAGCAGGCGCGTGCTGACGCCCGTGGCTGAGCTCGCGAAATTCTCCGAGCGGCTCGTGGCCGGCGACGCCCGCGCGCGCGCGGAGTTCGAAAGCAACGACGAGTTCGGTCTCATCGCGGAGAATTTAAACCGCAGCGCGGCCAAGGTGGCGCACGCCGTGACGAGCCAGCAAGCCCAGGATTCCCTCCAGCGGAGCATCACCGACCTGCTCAATACGATCAATCAAGTGGCGCGGGGCGACCTGACGATTCGCGGAAAAGTGACGAACGACGCGCTGGGCAACGTCGTCGATTCCGTGAACTTCATGCTCGACAACTTCACGAAGGTTCTCGAGCGAGTCCGCAAGGCCGCCATCGACGTGAGCACGAGCGCCAACCAGATTCTCGATGCCGCCGACGATATGACCACCGGCGCGACGCAGCAGGACCAGGAAATCACGAACACGTCGTCCGCCGTCGAGGAGCTGACGGTGTCGATGAAGCAGGTGTCGAACAACGCGGAAGCCAGCGCTGAAGCGGCCCGCCGCGCGCTCGACGCCGCCGAACAGGGCAACCGCGCCGTGACGGATACGCTCGAAGGCATGCAGCGCATCCGCGCCTCGGTGCAGGCGACTGCAAAGAAGATCAAGTCGCTCGGCGATCGATCGCTCGAAATTTCGGAAATCATCAACGTGATCAACGACATCACCGAACAGACCAACCTGCTCGCGCTCAACGCCGCGATCGAAGCGGCCCGCGCGGGCGATGCCGGCCGCGGTTTCGCGGTCGTTGCCGACGAAGTCCGCAAGCTCGCCGAGCACTCCCGCAGCGCGACCAAGGACATCGCGGCGCTCATCAAGGCCATTCAGGCCGAGACGAACGAAGCGGTCGTCGTGATGGAGGAAGGCACGCGCGAAGTGGAAGTCGGCGCGGGACTCGCCGATCAGGCCGGCAAGGCGCTCGAAGCGATTTCGAGCGTGGTGCGGCAGTCGGCCGAACTGGTGCAGGAAATCTCGCTCGCTTCCAAGCAGCAGGTGCGCGGCACGGAAGGCGTGGCGAACGCCATGCAGATCATCTCCGGCATCACGCGCCAGACGACGCAGGGCGCGAAGCAGACGGCCGGGACGGTCGGCAACATGGTCCGGCTCTCCGAACAGCTCAACGAGGCGCTCGCGCAATTCCGCTCGCAGTCCGCGCGAGCTTCGGAATCGGCCCCGGCAAAGGAAGAGGCGCGGCCCGCCGTGCCAGTGGGAGCGTCCCGCTAACGGCAAACTCCGCGATCCGGCATGAATTCGCCGGAGCTGAACGCCGAACATGAAACAGCATCCAGTCACGGCTGCGCGGCTTACGGAATCCGAGCTCGATCAGATCCGCACGCTGATCGAGAATCGCTCCGCGATCCTGTTGGATGCCTCGCGCGAGCGATTCTTTTCCACGCGCGTGCGGGAGCATCTCGAGGAGAAAGGCCTGGCCAGCGGGAGCGAACTGCTGACGCGGGTGCGAGGCTCGAGCATCGAGTACGAAGCCCTGCTCGAACGGCTGCTGACGCAGGAGACGTCGTTCTTCCGCTATCCGGCGGTATTCGAAGCTCTCGAAAAGAAGATTCTGCCCGAAGTGCAGGAGCGGAAGTTCTGGGAGAATCCGCGGACGCTGCGCATCTGGAGCGCGGGCTGCTCGACGGGCGAGGAGCCCTACTCGATCGCGATCACGGTCCAGGACGCGCTGAAATTCGCGGAAGCATGGGAAATAGAAATTCTCGCCACCGATGTGAGCCGGCGCGCCCTGCGGCACGCCGAACGCGGCCACTATTCCAAGCGCAGCCTGCAGGAGGTGTCGCTCCGCCAGGTGGAAACGTACTTTACGTCGACGAAGCACGGGTTTCAGGTGGCGCCGCGCATCCGGCGGATGATTTCATTCGCGCAGATGAATCTGGTCGAGCCGGTCTACGTGGGGAAGATCGACTGCATCTTCTGCATGAACGTGCTGATGTATTTCTCCGAGGAGCACCGGTTGGCGATCCTTCGCCGCTTTTATGACGCGCTCGAGCCCGGCGGATATTTCCTGCTGGGCCACTCGGAGACGCTTTCGAACGTGCCCATGAAGTTCGAGCCGATCGTGCTCGGCGATTGCCGGCTGTACCGGAAGCCGGGAGCAGTGGAGGCGCGGCGCGCGCCCGCTCTTGTGGAGGGAGCCCAGTGAACGGGCCCAATCAAGAATCGATCGAGCTATTCCTTCAGGAGGCTTCCGAGAACCTCCAGTATCTGCGGGAGTACTCCGGGCTTTTGCAGGAAGCGCAGACGAAGCCCGAGGACCTCGAAAAACTCTACATCGCTTCGCACACGCTCGCAGGCACATCGGCGAGCTACGGATTCCCGCACTTCTCGGAAGTCGCCGCAAAGATGGCGCACATCTTTCATTACGCGATGAACGCGGCGCTGACCGCCGACATGCACGGGCCGCTCACGGAATTCCTTTCCGACGCGATTTCCGTGCTCGAATTCGATCTCCTGCAGATCAGCTCGAGCGGGTCGGAAACCACGGGCGATATCGCTGCATTCAAGCAGCGCTACGCGTTTGCGTTTCCCGCCGCGCCGGTGGCGGAAGCAGCAGCCGAGGCGAGCGCGGAGTCCGTGGGCACGGGCGAGCCGATCCCGACGATCTTCCCCGCAGCTTCATTTGTGGATCGGCTGCCGCAGGATGGCGAAGTCCCGGATGAGGTTCTCGAGTTCTTCATCCCCGAAGCCGAAGAACACTTGCAGGCGGTGACCGAATGCCTGCTGGCCCTCGAAGGAAATCCGAACGCGGACGACATCAACCGCCTGTTCCGGTCGATGCACACCATCAAAGGTTCTGCAGCGCAGGTTGGCTTGCACCGCCTTTCGGCTGTGGCGCACCGCGTGGAAGACTTGATCGGGCGGCTGCGCGACGGCGTATTGCAGCCCAGCGCCGAAATCGTGGACCTATTTCTGCAATCGGTCGATGTTCTGAAGAACTTTCTCCACCGCCAGTGGCCGAGCGACGGCGAGATGGCTGCTGCGGTGGATCCTCTGCTGGCGCGGATCGCGGAACTGGCGCCTGAGGAAGCCGCCGAGGACGTCCGTGAAACGGCAACGGCGCATGGAGCGGAAGCGCCGCAAGCCGAGTCGGCTCCACAGGCCGCGGCATCGCGCGCCGCTGCGGCGCAGGCTTTGCCGCAGGCGAAGTCGGTGCGGATTTCGCTCGAGTGGCTCGACCGCATGATGAACGCGGTCGGCGAACTCGTCATCAATCGAACCCGGATGCTGGGGCGGTTGAGCGAACTTTCGAAGCTGGTGGAAGTGCTGCAATTTTCGAAGGGGCGGCTCGCCGGCAAGGTTTCCGAATTCCAGGAGAAGCACGAGTTCAGCAGCATTCGCAAGACGCTGGTGCCCGGCAGCCAGGCTCCGCAGATGGACACGTTCCGCGGGCACACCAAGGCGTTGGCGCCGCTTATGTCCAACGACCTGCTCGAATTCAGCGAGCTCGAAATGGACCGCTATGACGACGTCAATATTCTGTCGCGGTCGCTGACGGAAATTTCCGCGGACGTGACCGAGGTCCTCACGCAACTCGAAGGCTTCATGGGGCGCGTCGATTCGGACATCGACGAGTTCACCAAGCTGGCGCACCACTTGCAGGATGAAATCACCGCGGCGCGCATGGTGCCGATCGGGAACCTCTACACGCGCCTTTCGCGGACCGTCCGCGATGCCGCCAAGGCCGCCGGAAAGCGCGTTGATCTCTCTCTCGAAGGCGCGGACACCGAACTCGACAACAACATCATCCAGCACATCTCCGATCCGCTGATTCACCTGGTGCGCAACGCCGTGGCGCACGGCATCGAGGATGCTGAGACGCGCCGCAGCGCGGGCAAGCCCGAAAAAGGCCGCATCGCGGTGCGCGCCTACCATCGCGGGAATCACATCTTCATCGAGGTGGAGGACGACGGCCGCGGAATCAACTACGAAAGCGTTCGCCGGAGCGTGGTCGATTCCGGCGCGATGTCGCCGGTGGCCGCCGCGGAGTTGACGGAGCGCGAGCTGCGCGAATTCCTGTTCCGCCCGGGCTTCTCCACGGCTTCCTCGACTTCCGAGCTGGCCGGCAGGGGCGTCGGCCTCGACGTGGTGCGCTCGAACGTCCACGCGATGAACGGCGAAATCGAGGTGCGCTCCGAGACGGGCCGCGGCGCCTGCTTCACGGTAAAGGTGCCGCTGACGCTGATCATCTCGCAAGCGCTGTTCGTCCGCTGCGGGACGTCCGTGTTCGCGTTCCCGCTCGCGCTGGTCGAAGAGATCCGGCGGCTGCGGCCCGGAGAGATCGAGGATGTCGGCGGAAAACTCCTCACGCGCGTTCGCGACGTAGTCACCGAAGTTGTTCGGCTTGACCTGCAACTCGCGCTGCCTCCGCTCGAACCGCTGAACGGCTACTTCCACATGGTGATCGTAAAGGTGGCGGGACGCCAAGTCGGCGTCGTCGTCGAGGAAGTGCTCGGCAAGGACGAAATCGTCATCAAGAATCTGGGCGATTACCTGCGCCGCGTGAAACTCTTTCCGGGCACCACCATCGCTTCCGACGGCAGCCTGATCCTTTTGATCGACCTGAACCGGCTTGTTTCAGCGGATACGGCGGAGCGCCACGCGCTGCCCGCGTCTTCGCCCGCGGCTCGAGTCTTCGCGCCGGGCGCTGAAGCTGTCGCGGCCGGAAGCATTCCTTCGGAAGCCGTGGATGCGATTGCAAACGAACGTGTCGTGGTGGTGGCGGATGATTCCATCAGCGTCCGCAAATTCGTCGGCCGGATGCTCGAGAAGGCGGGCTACCGCGTGAAGCTCGCATCGGATGGGCTCGAAGCGTCGGAAGTGGTGGCGCAGGTGGGCTGCCACCTCGTGATCACCGACCTGGAAATGCCGAGGATGAACGGCTACGAACTCATGGCCCATCTGCGGCAGGACCCCGCGACGCGGCGAATCCCCGTGCTCGTGGTGACGTCCCGCGCCGGCGCGAAACATCGCGACCGCGCCATGAAGGAAGGCGCATCCGGATTCATGACGAAGCCGGTGCAGGAAGACCAATTGGTCGCAACCGTCGAGAGCCTGATTGGCTCGGAGAGGCCGCAAGGGCGCCCGGCAGCCGGCGTGCCGGTGCGGCAGGATTGAGATGACGAAGCCCACCGAAAAGAAGATTCGCGTGCTCGTGGTGGATGACTCCGCCTTCATGTGCAAGGTGCTTCAGGAGATCATCAACTCCGATCCGCAGCTCGAGGTGGTGGGCCAGGGGCGCGACGGCCGCGACGGCGTGGCGCTCGCGGAATCGCTGCGGCCCGACGTCATCACCATGGACATCAACATGCCGCACGTGGATGGGTTGCAGGCCACCGAGCTGATCATGACGCAGCATCCCCGGCCGATCGTCATTGTGAGCTCGGAATCGCGCGAGGGCGCGGCGAGCACGCTGAAGGCGCTCGAGCTGGGCGCGATCGATTTCGTGCCCAAGCCTTCGAGTGGCATCGATCTGGACATGAAGAGCGTCCGCGAGGAATTGACGCGCAAGCTCAAGCTGGCCGCCAAGGTTCGCGTGGTCCGCACGGCGACGCGTTCGAAGTTGCCCCTCGCGCAAGTGGCGGCTCCCCCCGCCGCCGATCTATCGGGCGGCGCGGCGATGGCCGCCCAGAGCGGCGGGAAATTCCCGATGGTTGTGATCGCTGCTTCGACGGGTGGACCGGCGGCAGTGACGCGCGTGGTGTCGGGATTGCCGAAGGATCTTCCGGCGGCCATATTTCTCGTGCTGCACATGCCGGCGGCGTTCACGAAGCAATTTTGCGTGCAACTCGCGGAACTGGGTTTGCTCCCCGTGAAGGAGGCGGAAGCGAACGAGACGCCTCAGCCCGGGACGATCTATCTCTGCCCCGGCTCGCACCATTTGCGCCTTTCCCTCGGCGGAAAAATCTCGCTCGATTCCGGCGCGCGAATCGACGGCTATCGCCCGTGCGCGGACGTCGCGCTCGAGACCGTGGGGGCATATGCGCGTGCGCTGACCGTGGGTGTCGTTCTGACGGGCATGGGAAACGACGCCGCGAAAGGCGTGAAGGCCGTAAAAGCCGCCGGAGGCTACGTCCTCGCGCAGAATGAGGCAACGTCCGTGATTTTCGGCATGCCCGCCGAAGCGATTCAGACGGGAGCCGTGGACGAGGTGCTTGCGCTCGACGACATCAGTGCAGCGATCGAAAAGCGCGTCGCAAAATTGTGCCGACTCGCGCCGGTGGCCGCCCGATGAAGTCCACGGACGAGCAGAATGCGAAATCGCGCCGGTCGCGCCGGCCCGAGACGGTGATTCTGTTTATCGTGGCCCACCAGATGTTCGCCATCTCGGCCGATTCGGTGCAGGAACTGCGCAGCACGGACAGCCTGGCGGGAGCCGCCATCGAAATCGAGCAGCCGGAATTCCCGAAGGTGCGGCACACGATCGAGCGCAGCCACCAGACCTATTACGTTGTGAACGCGGGAGTGCATTTCCACCTGCCGGTCACGCGGCCTGCGCTGGTCCTGATTCTGCGCCAGCTGCGGGCGGCTGTGCTGGTCGATCGCATCGAGCGCATGGCGGAAATTTCGGGAGTGTATCCGCTTCCCCAGGCTTTCACGGGAGAGGAGCGGAGCTGGTATCGCGGCCTCGCGTATCTGGATGACGTGGTGATCCCCGTGGTGCACCCGGCCGGGTTCTTGTCGCCCGAGGAATTCCACAGGCTCGATCGCGCGACGAAAGCCTCGGTTTCGCAATCCGAGATGGAAAGCGCGGTTCAGTCATGACGATGGCGGCCGACAACACGGGCCGGAACTCGTTCGTCCTGCTTCACGTCGGCGGGAAGCGCGTGGCACTGCCTGCCGGGATTGTGGGGGAGCTTGCGCCTCCAGTGCGGCTGCATACATTTCCGCACACTTCGCCGCTGGTTGCCGGAGTGATTGTCCGGCGCGGGCGGATCGTGCCGGTGTATGACGCGGGCCTCGTCCTCGGAGGGAAAATTTCGTCCTCGCAACGCTTCTACCTGATCGCCCGGCGGCAGCTGGGCAAAACGATTGAATGGAGCGCGATTCCGGTGAATGGCGAATGCGAGCTGGCCACGGGCGAGATGCAGCCGCCGGGAACCGGGCGGCCGGCGTACGTTGCCGGAACTCTCGCCGTGGGCCAGGAATCACTCGACGTGCTGAATCTGGAAGCGCTCGTGGCGGCGGAGGCGAAATCGTGAACGCCCCGGCGAATCTCCCGCGAATCCTGCTGATCGACAGCAACGTGTATTTTGCAAAACGGCTGGGCGACGCGCTGAAACAGCAGGGATTCGATGTGGTGCCAAGCACGCAGGCGGCGTACGCGCTCACCATGCTCGAATGGAACGCGCCGGCGGCGATCGTTTGCGCCACCAACCTGCGCGAGATGGGCGCGTACGAAATGGCGCCGATCCTTCGCGCCGATCCGAAAACCGCGGGCATCCCGCTGATTGCCGTCGGCGGCGGAGGCGATCAGGCGTTGCTCGAAGCCTATCGGGCCGGTTGCGACGACTATGTGGATCGCCGGCGCTCCCCGGCGGACATCGCCGCGCACATCCGAAGCTTTCTGGTGAGCCGGCAGGATGGCTTTCAGCCCACGCAGATGCTTTCGACCGCCGAGACGGCGCTAAGCGGCAGCCTTTCGCATCTCGATCTTCCCGGCGTGATTCAGATGCTCGGGCAGGCGCATCAGACCGGCGCCTTGCACATCAACGCGGCCGACGCCGATGGAATCATCTTTTTCGAAGGCGGCGAAATCTTTCACGCCGAGTGCGGCACGTTTTTCGGAGACGAGGCGGTCACCCAGATCGTGAAGACCTGCCAGAGCAACGCCAGCGGAGTCTACAAGTTCGTGTACGGCGCCACCGCGGCGCAGCGGACCGTGCTGCGGTCGGCGACCGATCTGCTCCTCGACGCGATGCGCGAATTCGACGAAGACGAGCGCAACGCCGAGGAGAATCACGCGGAGAAGGAGTCGTCATGAGCGAAACCCACACCCTCACGGCTGCTCGCACCCCGACGGTCTATTTCATCGACGACAGCGCGACGATGCGCGAGGTGATCAAGATCGCCTTCCGCAAGGAGAACATCCACGTCGTCACGTGCCCGGACGCCGCGACGGCGCTCGCGCAGTTCGGCGAATCGGCGCCGGATGCCGTCATCACCGACGTCATCATGCCGGATAAGGACGGTTACGAGGTGTGCCAGTACGTCAAGGAGCACGAGCAGTTCGGTAGGACGCCCGTGATTCTGATGTCCGGCGTCGTGAATAAGTCGGTGGCTGAAAAAGCGATGGCGGTGAAGGCCGACGAGCTGATTCGCAAGCCGTTTCAACCGCAGGACCTGATCGCGCGCGTCAAGAATTTGCTGTATCCGAAGCGGGCGGGCGTCATCACGAGCGAAGCATCCACAAGCGACTCGGAGGAGGCTCCGCGCACTTCCTCGCAGGTGTTGACCAGCTTGTTTTCAGCAAGCGCGGCGCCTGCGGCTCACGCTCCGGCGAGTCCGCGCGCGAGCGCCGCTCCTGCCGCGCCGGCCACACCGCGCCCCAGCGCACCGGCTCCCGCGCCGCGCGTGGCAGCACCGGCTGCGCCAGCTCACTCAGCGGAAGCTCAAAAGCTGCGCAACGAAGTTCTCCGGCTCGAGCTCCTGGTGAAAAGGCTCCAAGCGGAACTGGAAGCTCAGCACCAGTATTGCGCCGCGCTCGAAGCCCATTTCAAGAACCTTCAGGAGTCTCAGTAACCTGCCGTTTCTCCACCCGACGCCCTGACAGACAGTAGGCGCGTCTCTTTCTTACTCCTGGGACGAACCTGTGCGGCATCGCTTGACCCGCCGTGAAACAGGCTCTAACCTTTCCTTACCTCTCGGAGTCAGGCGGTTTGTGTTTCCCTAGGCGCATAGTGAGGGATGTTTTGTGGGGCGCCGAAGCGAACCACGCATCGCCGTGTCCTTGCCGGTAATTGTGCGCGGCCTCGATCCGCGTGGAAGTCCGTTCACCGTCACAACCGAGACATTCGACATCAGCTACTCTGGTGCGTCTTTGATCGATCCCAGCGGAATCGCCGCGCCCGGCATGAAAGTTGAAATCGAGGCCCAGGGGCAGCAAGCCTGGTTTCGGGTTCAATGGGTTGGCAAAGACGGCAGTTCCAGGGCTGGGCGGATTGGCGTTCGATGTCTCGAGCAGGGCAGGTACATCTGGGGCATCGCCCCCAAAGGTTGGGAGCCCGATACGTACGGATCCTCGACGTCGCCTGGGGCGCAACCCGCCCTGGCTGCCGCTGTCCCCAGTTCGTGGGCCGGCCGTGAACGCCGCCAGTTCGCTCGCCACGCGTGCCGAATCGAAACGCAATTGACCACCGAGGACGGCTCAAGCGGGATGGGCGGCAAGATCACGGATCTCTCGCTCGGCGGCTGCTACATCGAAATGCTCTCGCCGCTTCCGGTCGGCACGGCAATCCAATTGTCTTTCAACCTGGAAGATGCAGCTCTGCGTCTTTCCGGCAAAGTTTGCTCGGCGCATATGGGCATGGGAATGGGAGTCGCATTTACGATGATGAGCCCGGATCACTTTGAAATGCTGCGACGGTTTGCTCCGCCCGCAGCGCGACCCGCCAAAGCAGCCTCACCCTCGGCGGCCGCGCCGGCCGTCGATCCTCCGCGAGTTCCGCAGCCGCGCATGGGCGCCCCGCAAGCTGGTTCGCGTTCGTACTCCGCGTCTGATTTCGATGCCGTCGACTTGCCTGCGACAGCCGAAACGCTGGAGGCCATCGTGCGCCTGCTCCTCCGCAAGGGGATCCTCACTCGCGCCGAACTTTTGGAAGAGCTCGAAAAACTGAAGTTCACCAAAGCGTAGTCTTTGCGACTGGCACGTGCCTGCTCCAGCATCGCGGTTCATTCGAGCCCCTTCGAACGCAGAAATTCGCGGGCCACTTCGCTTGTGTCGTGGCCCTGTCCCGCCACTGCGTAATTCATCTTCTGCATTTCCGCGTCTGAAATCCTTCCGGCCAGCTCGGCGATGGCGGCGCGCGCTTCCGGATAACGCGCCAGCGTGTCCTCGCGCACGATCGGCACGGCTTCATATGGCGGGAAGTAGTGCTTGTCGTCCGCGAGAATCACCAGATCGCGCGCGGCGAACAGCCCGTCCGTGGAGTTGCCGGCCACGAGATCCACTTGCCTATCGAGCAGCGCGCGGTAGAGCAGGCCGAGATCCAGAATTCGCGGCGGCGCGGCGAATTGCAATCCATACACGCGCGCGAGACCGGGATAGCCGTCGGGGCGCTCCAGGAACTCGTACCCGAATCCCGCGCGCCATTGGGGCGTGTAGTGCGCGGCTTCGGAGAGCGTTGTCACGTGCAGGCGGCGCGCATCCTCCCCTCGGACCACGATCGCAAAGGTGTTGTTGAATCCGAGCGAGGGCATTACTTCGAGACGGAACCGCTTCTTGTACTCCGCCTGTACTTTTCCGAAGACGGAGGAGGGGTCGCTTTCGATGGGATCGTGCAGGATCGCGGTCAGGGCCGTGCCCGTGTACTCCACATAGGTGTCGATGCGGCCGGCGAGAAGCGCCTGCTGGCAGATGTAGCTGCCGGCGAGATAGAAGCGGCGCTCGACGCGCAGGCGCGTCCGCGCCTCGAGATGCTGCGCGAGGATTTCGCCAAGGAGGGCCTGCTCGGGAAAATTCTTCGAGCCGACAACAATCGTGTCGCGAGGCCGCGCGGTGCAGGCGGCCAGCGGGACAGCCAGCAAGATGGCGACCCCGAACAACAGGCGCGCGCGAAACGCTCTCATCCCGGCATCACCGCGCGGGCCGCAGCCTGCGTTCCAGCACGCTCAACAGGAAATCGGCGCCCAGCGCGAGAGCGGCCGCGGGAATCGCTCCCGCGAGGATCAACTGATTGTTCACCATCGCCAGCCCGCGGAAGATGAACTCGCCCAGCCCTCCGGCGCCCACCGCCGCCGCGATCGTGGCGATTCCGATCGTGAGAACGGTTGCGACCCGCACGCCCGCGAGAACGGTGGAAAGGGAGAGCGGCAGCTCGACCTGAAACAGAATCTGGCGCTGGGTCATGCCCATCCCCCGCGCCGCTTCCCGAACGGCGGGGTCCACCCCGGCAATTCCGGCAGCGGTATTGCGAATGATCGGAAGCAGGGCGTAGAGAGTGAGAGCCGTGATGGCGAGGCGGTCGGCGCGATCGCCGAGCCAGGGAACCGGAAGCAGAAATCCGAGGAGCGCAAGGCTTGGAATCGTCTCAGCGACGTTGGCACTGCCGAGAATCGGCTTGGAAAGCCACGGCCGCCGCGCGACGAGGACTCCGAGCGGAACGCCGATGGCGATGGCGAGCGCCATGGTCGCGCCGACCAGCCAGACGTGTTCGAGCGTTGCTTGCAGAATTTCGTTCGCGTGCCGGGAAAGAAAATCCGTGAAGCTCATTTGCCCCTCTCGAATTCTTCGAGTGCGTGAAGCTGCGAAACGTACGCGGAAGCCACGGGTTCGCTCGAGAGCAGAAATTCTCTCGGCAAATAGATGCCCTTCAGCGCTCCCGCTTCGAAGAGAGCGATTCGGGTGCCGAGCAGGAGGGCTTCGCTCGTATCGTGCGTGACGATGACGATCGTTTTCCGGAGCCGCTCCTGCAGCGCCACAAATTCGCGGCGAAGTTCCATGCGAGTGAGCGGATCGAGCGCGCCGAAGGGCTCGTCCATCAGCAGAATCGGAGGATCGGCGGCCAGCGCGCGCGCGACGCCCACTCGCTGGCGCTGCCCTCCGGAAAGCTCGTGCGGATAGCGCTGCAAGAATTGTGCGGGCTCAAGCCCGACGAGCGCGAGCAATTCTCCCGCGCGCGAGCGGATGCGCTCGGCGGGCCAGCCTTCGAGCCGCGGGACGAGCAAAACGTTCTGCTCGACGGTGTAGTGCGGAAACAGCCCGGTTTCCTGAATCACGTAACCGATATGGCGCCGCAACGCGATCGGGTCCCAATCGAGCGTGCCGCGGCCCTCGATGAGCACCTCGCCCTCGCTCGGCTCGGTGAGGCGGTTGATGAGCTTGAGCGCCGTGGTCTTTCCCGCGCCGCTGCGGCCGAGAAGGACGAGCGTCTCGCCGCGCGACACCGTGAAACTGACGCCGTGCAGCAAGACGTTGCCGCCCGGAAGGCGGTAGCCCACGTTGCGGAACTCGATGACGGTTTCGGGGCCGGCGCTCGTTGCGGCGCTCATGTGGATATGCCCTTCTCGAGAAATCGCCGGATATCGCGCAGGACGCGCGCCAGCATATCTTCGGTGAGCTTGCCGGTGAACGTATTTTGCTGGCTCGGATGATAGGAGACGAACAGGCGCGGCAGTTCGCCGCCGAGGTCGTAGCTCGCGCCATGGCGGAAAGGGAATGCCGAGGCGCTCTCTATTTCACCGCGTTCCTTGAGCAAACCGAGATACGCACGCATGGCGATCCCGCCCAGTGCAAGGATGGCGCGGGGATGAAGGATCTCGAGTTCCTTTTCAAAGTACGGGCGGCAGCGCGAGAGTTCGGAAGGTTGGGGTTTGTTTGCCGGAGGCGCGCAGCGGAGCGTGGCCGTGATGTAGGCGTTTTTGAGCGCGAGCCCGTCGTCCCGGCGCTTGGATTCCGGCTGATTCGCAAAGCCCGCGCGATGGAGCGCTTTGTACAGGAAATCACCCGAACGGTCGCCGGTGAACATCCGGCCGGTGCGGTTCGCGCCGTGCGCGGCGGGCGCGAGGCCGAGAATCAGCAGCTCGGCGCGCGGATCGCCGAAGCCCGGCACGGGCTTGCCCCAGTAGTCCCAGCCACGGAACGCGAAGCGCTTTTCACGCGCGATTTTCTCGCGATAGCGCACGAGTCGCGGGCACTTGCGGCACCGGATAATCTCGGCATTCAGCTGATCGAGCGCGTGCATATGCCTCTCGAAATGTGTGTCGATTCTTTTGGTACCCAAGTCTGTGTTTTCAATGACTTAGAGATGCAATCACCTGGCAGGGTGTGTCGATTCTTTGTGGCGGAAAGACGGCGGGACCAATGCTCGATTCGCAATCCGAAGCGGGCGCCACTCTCGAGCCGCGCCGTCATTTTCGTCCTCTCTGCCTCACCTTGCCGAGGCTTCGCGAGCCTGCACTGCCACGGTGAGCGTAACACTCGGGAGGGGAGTTGCAAGGATGAGGTTACGTGGACTTCTGGTTGAAGGCCCGGCCCCTGCCGTACAAGTGAGCATCCGCATTCCGCGTATAATGAGGTCACGTCGTGGAAGCCAGGCAGCATTGTGAATAACACTCGAGAGAAGATCGTCATCATCGAAGCGGATGCAGCCAGCCGCGAATCGCTGCGGGCCGCGATGCAGGAAGCCGGCTACGACGTCTCCGCCTTTGCGGGGGCGCACGAAGGACTTGCTGCTGTGCGCCAATCAGGCGCGGACGTGCTGCTGCTTGGCGCGGTGGCAAGCGATCCGGGCGCGCCGAGCGTCCACGAGACCGTCGCGGCGATTCGCGGCTCGGCCATGACGGAAGGAGTCCGCGTGATTTTGTTGACCGTGCCCGGCGCGGAAGAGCGAGCGGCGGGTCTCGACCTCGGCGCCGACGATGCGGTCTCGCGGCCGTGGGACGCGGTTGAGCTTGTGGCGCGCGTGCGAGCGCAATTGCGCGTGCGGCGTATGGACAACGATCTCCTGGAAAAGACGCGGCTCGCGGAAGAGGGCCAGCAGATCGCGCACACCGCATTTGACGCGCTGGCGGTGACGGAGAAATTGTCGAGCGACGCCGAATCGCTCGACCGGCGCCTGAAGCTCGGCCTGGGCGCCATCCTTATCGTGGCGGCTGTGATGGCCGGGATCTACTTCCTGTTCGTCCGCCACACGCAAGTGGACATGCAGCGCACGACGGCCACGATCACCCGGCTCGAAGGCGGGCTCATCCACCAGCAAAATCTGATGGCCGATGCGCGCAAGCTGCGGGAGGGGCAGGTGGCTCCCGGCGAATCGCCCGCCGGTGGTGAGACCGATTCCGTCGAGAACTTCATTTCGGCCGACGTGCAGAGCGTGTGCTTGCTGCATGTCTCGGTGGCATTCCGCAATCAGCAGACCGGGCAGCGGCTGCGCTATGCGGGACTGAACCAGCAGGGCGAGCCATTGCAGGATAGCGAAGGCAACCCCGTTTTGACTCTGGAGGGTCGCGGGCCGGAAGTGATCGTGGACGTGTTCGGCACGGGCTTTCCGGCGGGCGGCGAGGGGCGGGTCGTCACAAACCGGCACGTTGCCGAGCCGTGGTGGAACAACGACGAGCTGAGCGACCTGACGAGCCAGGGTTTTCAGGCCGAGATTTCTTCGATCCGGGCTTACTTTCCGGGCGATCCGCGCTCGTTCAAAGCCGAAATTCAGAACGTCTCGAAGGATGCGGACCTGGCCACCATGCGAATCGATATGCAGAACCTAAAGCGCCCGGCCCTTTCGATCGATTCGGGCAAGGGTGCGGCGGTGACGGGCGAGCCGGTGATCCTGATGGGCTACGCGACGGGCCTCGCCGGGATTCTCGCGCGGACCGATGAGGATACGGCGCAAAAGATCCTGGTCCACAGCGGAGGAGACGTCTCGCAGATAATGGACGAGCTGGCGCGCCGCAATCTGATCCGCCCGATCATCACGCAAGGCCATATCGGAGACGTCCTGCCGGACAAGATCGTCTTCGACGCGCAGACGACGTCCGGCGGCTCCGGCGGGCCGCTTTTCAATCAGCAAGGAAAAGTGATCGGCGTGACGTATGCGGTCCTGAGCGGGTTTGGAGGATCGAACTTCGGAATTCCGATTCGATTTTCGGAGCCGCTGCTCGCGCCGGCCGCCGCACGCCCGGCAAATTGACACCCCGGAGCCGCGCGGCTAGCATGGTGAGAGCCAACGGTTCTTTCAGGGTAAAACTGACTGAGTACCCTGCCGCAGCAGCGATTGGCGAACACCTCCGCTCATGGAAACCAGCTCACGCGCGATGAACATCCTCGACCGCATTGTCGAAGCGCGCCGCGAGTCCATCGCGCACAGGAAGCGCGTGCTGCCGGACGTGGCGCTGAAGATCGCGGTCGAAAAGGCGGCGCCGCCGAGGGATTTTCCGGGCGCGCTGGCGCGCGATGGCTACAACGTGATTGCGGAGATGAAGAAGGCGTCTCCTTCGCGCGGCCTGCTGCGCGAGAATTACGCGCCGGCGGCGCTGGCTGCCAGCCTCGAAAGTGCGGGAGCCGCGGCGCTTTCCGTGCTGACGGAAGAGGATTTCTTTTCCGGGTCGCTCGCCGACCTGAAAGAGGCGAGGAAAGTGACGCAGATTCCCATCCTGCGGAAGGATTTCATCGTCGATCCGTGGCAGGTGTGGGAGGCGCGCGCGGCGGGCGCCGACGCGTTTCTGCTGATCGCCGCGATTTTGAACGATGAAACGCTCGGCGAATTGCTCGAGCTTGGACGCACGCTGAAGATGGAGCCGCTCGTCGAGGTCCATTCGCGCGAGGAACTCGATCGTGTGATTGCCGCCGGAGCGCGCATCATCGGCGTGAACAATCGCGACCTGCGCGATTTCGAGGTGCGCCTCGGGACATCGCTCGAGCTGGTCGAAGCGATTCCGGAAGAGTGCATCGCCGTGAGCGAGTCGGGCCTGCACACCCATGAGGACCTCGCGCGGCTGCGGCACGCGGGGTTCGACGCGTTCCTGATCGGCGAGCACTTGATGAAGAACGCCGATCCGGGCGCGGCGCTGCGGGGCTTGCTGGGAGCCACCGGCGCGGGCCACACGGCCGATTGACGGCCATGGCCAGGGTCAAAGTGAAGATTTGCGGGATCACGAACTGGACGGACGCGCGGCGGGCCATCGCAGGCGGAGCGGAGCTGCTGGGCTTCAATTTCTACGAGCGCAGCCCGCGGTACATCACGCCCGCGAAGGCGCGGCGGATCGTGCGGCGGCTGCCGAAAAACGTTAGGGCCGTGGGAGTATTCGTGAACGAGACGGAACAAAAGATGCTCGATACGGCGCGCACGGTGGGACTCGACCAGTTGCAATTGCACGGAGACGAGTCGCCGGCGATGGTTGCGCGGCTGGCACGCTCGTTGCCGGTGATCAAGGCTGTTCGTGTCCGAAAGCCGTTTCGGGCATCGCAACTCGCTCCCTTCAAGCGGGCCAGCGCGTTTTTGCTGGATGGATTCGACCGGAGCGCGCGCGGCGGCACCGGCAAGACGTTCGATTGGGAGATCGCGCGGCGAGCGAAGCGGTACGGGCGGATTTTTCTGGCGGGCGGCCTGACGCCTGAAAATATCGGCGACGCGATTCGCGCCGCGAGGCCTTACGCCGTCGATGTGTGCAGCGGCGTGGAAGCGCGGCCCGGGAAGAAGGATCCTGTGCGGATGAGGAAGTTGTTGCGCGCCGCCGGCGCGGCGCCCAATAAGAAGGCGGCGCGATGAGCTACGTCGCACATGTTGTCCGGGAGCGCGGCCGGTACGGGCCCTACGGGGGACGCTACGTGCCGGAAACGCTGATGGCGCCGCTCGAAGAACTCGAGCGCGTGTACGCGGAGGCGCGCGCAGACCGTAATTTCCAGGCGCAGCTCGACGATCTGCTGAAGAATTTCGCGGGCCGCCCGACGCCGCTGCAATTTGCTTCGCGGCTCACCGAGCATCTTGGGGGCGCACGCATCTACCTCAAGCGCGAAGACCTGCTCCACACCGGCGCGCACAAGATCAACAACTGCCTCGGCCAGGGATTGCTCGCGGTGCGCATGGGCAAGAAGCGCGTGATTGCAGAGACGGGCGCGGGCCAGCACGGCGTGGCGACAGCGACCGTGGCCGCACGGCTCGGGCTTTCCTGCACGGTGTATATGGGCACCGAGGACATGGAGCGGCAGCGGCTGAACGTGTTTCGCATGCGGCTGCTCGGCGCCGAGGTGATCGGAGTGGATGCGGGAAGCCGGACGCTGAAGGATGCCATCAACGAAGCGATGCGCGATTGGGTGACGAACGTGCGCACGTCGCACTACCTGCTAGGGTCCGTCCTCGGCGCGCACCCCTATCCGATGATCGTGCGCGATTTTCAGAAAATCATTGGCGAGGAGGCGCGCGAGCAGATCCTGCGAATCGAAAAGCGCCTGCCGGACCACCTGTTTGCGTGCGTCGGCGGGGGATCGAATTCCATCGGGCTCTTTCACGCGTTTCTGAGCGATGCGAGCGTAAAGATGGTGGGCGTCGAAGCCGGGGGCCGCGGAAAATCTCTCGGCGAGCACGCCGCGCGGTTGTCCGCCGCGGAGGGTTTTACAGGCGCGCGGCCCGGCGTGCTGCAAGGCACGTACACCTACGTGCTGCAAACGGCGGACGGCCAGATTGCGACGACGCATTCCGTTTCAGCGGGGCTCGATTATCCGGCGGTCGGCCCGGAACACGCGTGGCTCGCCGATCAGGGCCGCGCCGTTTACACGGCGGTGACGGATCAGGAAGCCATCGATGCCGCCCGCGCGCTTGCGCGCACCGAGGGAATTATCCCCGCGCTTGAATCGGCACATGCCGTGGCCGAGCTGGTCCGGCGCGCGCCCGAAATGAAGAAGGACGAAATCGTGATCCTGAATGTCTCAGGCCGCGGCGATAAAGACATGGAAACTCTCGCGCGCTATGTCTGACGCGGCCAGCCCCAAGCCGTCCTCTCCACCGCAAGCGCGCGCCGGAAAATCCGACGGGCGCATCGCGCAGCGCTTTCGCAAACTGGCCGAATCCGGCGAACTGGGCCTCGTCGCTTACATCACAGCGGGCGATCCCTCGCTCGATGCGACGGAGCAGATCGTGCTGGCCGCGGCGGAAGCGGGGGCGGACGTGATCGAGCTGGGCGTGCCGTTCAGCGACCCAGTGGCCGATGGACCGACGATCCAGCGCGCCAGCGAGCGGGCACTCCGCAGCGGGACAACTCTGGCCGGCGTTATCGAGCTTGTGCGGCGGCTCCGCGCGCAGACGGATGTGCCGCTCGTGCTCTTCAGTTATTTCAATCCGATTCTGCAGATGGGCATCGAGAAATTCGCGGCTGCGGCTGCCGCGGCGGGTGCCGACGGAGTTCTGGCGACGGATTTGACGCCGGAGGAAGCGGACGAGTATCGCTCGGTGGTGCACGCGCGCGGCCTGGACACGATCTTTCTAGCGGCGCCGACTTCGACCGACGAGCGCCTCGCGTTGATTTCCGAGTGCTCGAGCGGCTTTCTCTACCTGATTTCGCGCACGGGCGTGACCGGCGAGCGCGACGCCCTGCCCGAGGACCTGCCCGCGTTGGCGCGGCGGGTGCGGCGGTTCACGAAGCTGCCGCTGGCGGTGGGCTTCGGAATCTCGCAGCCCGCGCACGTTTCCGTGCTGGGCGGGATCGCCGACGCCGCGGTGGTCGGGTCGGCGCTCGTCGCGGAAATCGAAAAGGCCGCAACGGCGGATGATGCCGCGGCCGCCGTCGCCAACCGAATCCGCATCCTCAAGCGCGCCGCGCGCGAGGGAATCAGCCGGCGAAGCGCGGAATCCAAGTAGTTGCGCGGGCAGGATAGTGTCCTCATCCGAGGGTGTTTCCAACAACCAATATCCATGATAATCCGCGAAGAAAAGGAAGCAGACCGTCTCGCAATTGGCGCGCTCAACCGAAGGACGTTCGGAGGCGACTATGAAGCGCAGCTAATCGATCAGTTGCGCGCCGCACACCTGATAGTGGCATCACTGGTCGCTTTGGATGGAAATGAAGTGATTGGGCACCTGTTGTTCAGCTCGCTTCCAGTCGAGATTGACGGAAGAGATGTGAATGCGGTCGCGCTTGCTCCCATGGCGGTAAGTCCCGATCGTCAGCGTCAGGGAATTGGTTCCAAGCTTGTCACCGAAGGATTGGCCCTGCTCAGGAAGAAGCAAGTCGAAGCCGTGATCGTGTTGGGTCACACGGCATATTATCCTCGCTTCGGTTTTTCGCCACTTCTCACTCAGAAGCTCGCATCTCCTTTCCGAGGCATGGGCGAGTTTATGGCTCTTGAGCTTGTCGTTGGATCTCTTGCTGGTCAAAAAGGTTCCGTGAAATACCCGGAAGCTTTTGGGCTCGCAAAAGGGCACCCGATCTGAAGACGATCCAGGCCTGAGTTCCGCGCCAAGGGCACGCTTTTCTCGAGCCGCAGATGCGCGCCGGCGGCGATCTGCGATACCATCACTGCCGGGGAGCTCCAAGGAGAGGCGATGGAGACGCGGTCGATTGTGGTGGTCAGCCTGCACAGCCCGAAGGAACGGCTCTGGGGCGAATTGATTGACGTGTCGAATGCCGGAGTGACGCTGCGCGGCATCGACCTGGGCTCGTTCGATGACTTCGTGAGCCAGGTGCTGCACCCGGAAGGCGACCGCATCGGATTGCCGACGCTGTTTTTTCCCATGCTTCGCATCGAGCGGATCGCGCTCGACGAGGCTCGCGGCTCGATTCCCTCTCTTGCCGAGATGTTCGAGAGAAAAGTGGGCCGCTCGCTTGTGGACTACCTCGCGCAGTTCGCCTGAACGAGCTCATTCGAATTTCGCAGGGAAAGACCAGCAAAACCGATGAAGAGCCGGATCCTGACCGTACCCAATCAGCTCACGTTCCTGCGCCTCGCGTTCCTGCCATTCTTCATCATCGCGATCCAGTATGACCGCTACGCCTGGGCGCTCGGAATACTCGTCGCCGGCGGCTTGACCGATGCGCTCGATGGCGTGCTGGCGCGGGGGTTGAATCAGAAGACGGCGCTCGGCGCGTACCTCGATCCGATCGCGGACAAGCTGCTGCTCTCGTCCTCCTATTTCGTGCTTGCGCTCAAGGGAAGGATCGGATGGTGGCTGGCGATTCTGGTGCTCGGGCGCGACGTGCTGCTGCTGGTCGCCTGCGCCGTGATTCTGCTTACGGTCGGCTACCGGGCGTTTCCTCCTAGCATCTGGGGAAAGGCTACGACGTTTTTCGAGATTCTGCTGATCGTGCTGGTGCTGCTGCTGGCGATTTCGGATCAGCGGAGCCTGTGGATCGTGCGGGAGGTTTGCGGGTATCTGGTGGCGGCCTTGGTCGTGTTCTCGGGCGTGCACTACAGCATCGTCGTGTCGCGGCAATTGCACGCCGGGCAATAGCGCGGCGCGGTCTTTTGCGATTCAGCTCGCGCGGGCGTTCGCGAGGATCATCATCACGAAGCTTGCCAGGACTACCAGCGCCGCTCCCCAGCCGAGCATGTGGGCGCGCTTCCGTTCTTCGGGCGTGGCGGGCGGCCGGTCCGCCAGAATTTTGCCGAGGATGAAACCGGTGGCGAGCCCGCCCGCGTGGGCGTAGTTGTCGATGCCGCGCACGACCAATCCCCAGATCAGGATATAGATCAGCCAGCGGATGAGCTGGGTGCGCAGCATCTGCATCCCGGCGCTCCTCCGGCCCATCGTGATTGCAAGAAGCACGCCGATCAGGCCGAGCAGCGCTCCCGAACCGCCGACGCTTACATTCCCAATTGCGCTGCTGACCACGTAACCGCCAATGCCCGCCAGGACGTAAATGAACAGATAACGCGCCGAGCCGTATAGCTCTTCGATCTGCGGGCCGATGTCCATCAGCACCCACATGTTGAAGACGATGTGCAGGATACTGCCGTGCAGAAACACAGCCGTCACAAATCGCCAGGGCTGTGCCAAGTTGTAAGGCAGCGGCAGAGACGCCCCCAAGCGTTGCAGGACAGCGCCGCTGATGCCGCCGAGATTCATAAGGGCAGAGATAGCGCCCCCTCCCGGCGCTTCGAATCCGCTCTCGCGGATCGTCGCGAGCAGACTCACGACGAACAGCAGGCAGCTGAAGGTGAGGATTCCATACGTCGCGGGCGATGTCGTGGGCATCAGACGCCCGAGCGAACGGCTGGCCGCGGCGAGCGAGAACGTCACGCTCGCGCCGCACTGGTGGCAGCGCGTCGCCGTGGCGCCGACGAGCGTGCCGCACGACGGGCACAGCTTTGGGCGGGGTTGTCCGCTGCCGCCGAAAAATCCGGTCATCTTGTCACCGATAAGATCGAATCTCCCGCACAGGTGTCGCGACGGGTTCCGCAGGGTTCCTTGCGAGAATGCGCACGGGTTCCTATAATACCCAACTTGAGTCCAAACAAGTGAATCGGGATGCCGCGTGAAGTCTTCCGTCCGGCCGACAGACTCCCAGAGAGATTTGAGGCGGGCTTTCGGCCGTGACATCGGTGCACTTCCCCGGCGGCTGATAGCCGCGCTGGTGCTTTCCGTGATGGGCGCCGCGGGCTGCGCCCACCGCACCTACACGACACGGCCGCCTGTCCAAATTCCGCCGGAGCAACCTTCGCCGCCCTCGATTCCCTCGCCACCTTCGGGACCACCTCCATCAATCGAAAGACAGCCCGCCGTTCCCGGTGTGTATATGGAGGAAGGCGTGGCGTCGTGGTACGGGATTCCCTTCGACGGCCGTAGAACCTCGAACGGCGAAACTTACGACATGCACCAATTTACGGCGGCGCACCGCACGCTGCCCTTCGGCGCGGTCGTGCGCGTGACGAATCTCCGCAACGGGCGACAAACCGAGGTTCGCATCAACGACCGGGGGCCGTTCGTGGCGAATCGCGTGATCGATCTTTCTCTTTCGGCCGCGCAGGCGATCGAGATGGTGGGAACGGGCACGGCGCCCGTGCGGCTCGAGATCATCGGCGGCCCGAATCCGCAGGTGGGCTTCTTCGGCGTGCAGGTCGGGGCGTTCCAGCTACAGGACAACGCCGAGCGGCTTCGGGCGCAGCTCGCGATGCGTTACTCCCCGGTTGCGGTCGCGCTGTACGATTCGCCGAACGGCCTATTCTACCGCGTGCGCGTGGGCCGATTGCCGAGCGAAGACGCCGCGCGCCGGCTTGGAGATCAATTGCAATCGAGCGAGCAACTGACCGCGTTCGTAGTGCGTCTCGACGATTAATCCGTCATGAGAACCGCGCCCCGTCTCCGCAGGCCCGCATTTTTCAAGCGTGTTTCGAATGCGTCCTTGTTGACCGCGTGGACCGCGATCGGCCTGCTGTGCGGAATACCGTTCGCGCCGGCGCTGCGGGCGCAAACTCAATCCAATCCACTCACAACGTGGACGGTCACAGTCGTGCTGCCTCCGAAGGTCATGGCGGGGCATCCCGCAACGCTTGCGGTGCTCGGCGTAGATGGGAAGCTCGCGCCCGGAGTTGCGGTCAATCTGAGCGACGGGCAAAGCGTCACCACGGACCGCACGGGACGGGCGGCCTTTAAGGCACCCGCAGCGGGCGATTATCTTCTGGCGAAAGCTTCGGGCACGTCGGTTGCGGCACTCATCGATCCTGCGGTCGGCGCGAGCGAGCCTCAAGGAATTACGCTGCCGGGCATTGTTTCCGTCCGAGACCGATTCTGGATATGCGGCGGCGGGCTGCGAGGTGATGCCGACGCGAACAGCGTGAAGATCAACGGGCAGGCGGCACTTGTGCTTGCGGCTTCGCCGGAATGCCTTGTCGTGCTTCCGGGAGCGAACACGAAGCCCGGCGCAGCTTCGATTTCAGTGGAAGCTCCAGGGGTGCAATGGAGCGCGACTACGACTCTGGTGTCTCTCGAGTATGAAGCGCCGCATGCGGCGCTTTTGCCGAATCAGAAGGGGCAGCTCCTGGTCCGCGCGATCGGCTCGGCGCAGAAATTGAGGATCGTGGTGCAAAATCAAACGCCCGGCGTGCTGCGATTCCTGCGCGGCGACGTGCAGGAACTGCTCACAAAGGGCGGGCCGCAAAACATAGCGGAGCTGCGAGTGCAGGCCGTTCGCTCCGGAGATTACTCGTTTCACGCTCGGCCGCTTTCCTCGCCGGACGCGCCGAGCGCAGAACGATACTTGCGAGCGGCGCAGGCGATTGCACCGGCGGATTTGCAGGACGATTTGAAACGGCTTGCCGGCCGATTGGCGCATCACCCTCGCGATTTTCAAATAGTGCGGGCTGAGCTGGCGCACATTCTCAGGGACACGATGGCCGGAGATTTTCGCACGCTCGTCGATGCTGCCCGGGCTGCGCTCTGACAAGGGGCAAGTAACTCCGGCAACGGCACGGTGATTGGGTGAGCGCTACTTGCCGGTTGCGGGTTCGAGGGCTTTCGGGACGGAATCGGGAAGCGCTCCCTGGGACATCTGTTCGAGAGAGTTTCGCGCGCGGTTCAGCTTGCCGTCGGCGTCCTCATAGTTTTGCTGTGCGTAGCGGAGTTGGTTGCCGAGCTTTTCGTAGACGTCGGCGAAAGTGTCGATCTGTTTCTTCAGCCCCGCGAGACCGGCAAACAAGTGGCGCGCGTTTTCCTCGAGCTTCTGACCCTTCAAGCTCACGGCAACTGCCCCCAGGATTGCGCACAGAGTGTTCGGCGAAACTGGAAATACGTGTAACCCACGACAGTATTCGTCGAGCGGACCATGTTTGGAATCCTCGGTCATGAGGAGCTCGTAATAGACGCCTTCAGAGGGAATGAACATCAGCGCGTAATCGAGGGTGTGCTCTTCAGGGAGGATGTATTTCGCGGCAATGGAGTCCGCATGTTTCCGGACGGCGGTGGCAAATTCGCGCCGCGCTTCGTCTCCACCTTCGGCGAGGCGACGGTAGGCCTCCAACGGGAATTTGGAATCGATGCAGAGCAAGCGTTCGCCGTTGCGCACCACTGCATCGACGATTGCGCCTGTTGACCCGAAGGAGTATTGCGCCGAATAGGCGCTCTGCGGGAGGGCGTCCTCGAGCATGCGCTCGAGCGTGACCTCGCCAAGCATGCCGCGCGTCTTGGCGCCTCCGAGAACGGACTGAAGCGCTTGGCTGGCCTTCGAGAGATCCTGGGTAAGTTGATGGACCTCGCCGATCCTCTGGTTCATCTGCATCACGGCTTCAGTCGAAGACTGGAGCCGCTTCGCCACTTCCCGCTGGGCCTCGGTCGCAAGCTGTCCCGTGGAAGCGACGCCGGCCTGAAGCTCCTGCCGGACCTGGCCGAGCTGCTGCGTGACGGACTGCATCAGATGGTTAATCTGGGCGGCCACGCTCTGACCCTGCGCGGTGAGCGAGTTCTGCATTTCCTGCCGGACGGCGGTCAATTGCGCTTCCGAGCGGCGCCCGGACGACCACACCACGAGCGCCACGACCGCGATTGCCAGAATGCCGGCCACAAGCCATGCGACTAGAATCATCGGCGCGATGCCTTCGCGATGCTGGATTGCCTGCGAGAGCAGCTACAGGAAACACTCTAGCGCGAAGTACGGCCGCGGAGAAGCCGTTCGACGAATTCATAGGACGCCCTACGAGGCGCGGCGGGGTTTGCATGATTTTAGTGTCGATTGCGCGCTGAAACAGCGGGCCAGTTTCGCTATACTGTCCGTCCGTGGCGCGGTACCCAAGAGGTAAGGGAGAGGTCTGCAAAACCTTTATACGTGGGTTCGATTCCCACCCGCGCCTCCATTGTGAACCATCAAAATAGCCAATGTTTATTGGTGTTTCTTGAGTAAGTGCAAAACCAGTGTCGTTTTTGTCGTACATTTGTAGTGTCATCCGACTTCACTTTCGAAGCCAAGCAGAGCATGTTCAAACACTTTTGGTCGGGGATGCCCTAGAATTTCCAATGCGGCGTAAATGCGGCTAATCTCTTTGCTTAAATCCCCAAAGCTATTCAGATCATCAGGGCCGATTGTTGCCTTGTTGGTGAGAGGCAGTCTCAGCGAAACAGCGGCGGCCATGAAACGCGCCTCTTGCTCAATTAGACGGCGCTGTAGAAAGGCTCTCTGACCCCACGATGCTGCTGAAACATCCTTCGGGCCTTCCATGTTCATAAGCAGAATTGCGCGGGGCGTCCGTTGCCAAAAGTCAAGAAGATGTCCGCCAACCCGTCCACAAACATTCAGGGATTGCCCGACATAATAGAGCCATTCTCCGCGATATATTTCTTCGGAGTAGCGGACAAGGTATATCCCGCTGAAATTGAAAACCTCTTGGACAGGTTGAGTTGTCATGCTGCACCACCGAATCTAACCAGCTTGCCCCGCTTGGCGGGCTGCAATTCCTTGAGCCATCCGTTAGCGCCCTTTATAGCCTTGTCCAAAGCCTTCTGGCGCTCGGGAACCCATGGGTTGTAGTGTTTTTCAGTGATCTTGATGGATTTATGCCCTAGCAACCGAGAGACATCCTCAATTGACGTGTTGTTTACGAGTAGCGCCACCGCGAAAGTATCTCTGAGCCTATGCGAATGACCGTTCACAATTTCGGCCCGTTTGAACACATCGGCCATTCGTCTACGCCAAACAGATACCGCTGCGCGCAGTGTCGAGGCTCCGGTCCAAAAAAAGTAATCCTTGTTACGATTGAGCGGCACGACAGCGCGTAGAGCATCCGCTACAATTTCGTCCAATTCGATTGAAATGGGCTCCCCAGTCTTTGCCTGATAAAGCGACAGTCGATTACCGTTTAGGTTGGCTACCGCGAGTCTGGTCACATCTGAAATCCGCAACCCGGACGACCGCATGACTGCAATGAATGTGTAAACTCGTTGGTTGGTCCGCGCTGCCCGCATGATCTTGGACATTTCGTCGGTTGTGAAGGGGAGCGTCGGACTATCTCTGACTATCGGAGCCTTCAAATACGATGCAAAGTTTTTAGCCAGCCATTCCCGTTCCGTGGCGAATTCCATAATGCTGCGCAATCGTTCCAACTTCTTTGACGCGGACAAAGCCTTGTCATTCCACGACAAACGGAATGCGGTGGTTATTTCCACATCAAACTCGTTCGCAAACCTGATGCCTTTGTCTTTGGCGAATGCTTCAAGTTGACTGAACAATTGTTGGTATTTGCGAAGGGTTTCAGAGGCTAACCCGCGTGTCGTGGCATCAGCCATGTAGTCGGTACGCCATTGCTCGATTGTAGGGCGCGTTGCCGCCTTCGGTGCGCTGCCCCCGTTGCGCTCCCATTCCGCAAGAAACTTTTCTGCCGCTGCCCAATCACGGACAGAACGGCCTTGGACTTTTACCAGTCTCTTTAGACTCACATCCCAATATTTGCCCTGCGGGTCCGTACCGCGAACCCAAATCGGGCAGGGTTTGCGTTTGTGTTTGCAAGCAACTAACTCTTTTGAACCGCATTTGGATGGGTTGTGCCTTCGGTAGAGATTCATGTCAAGCGCCTCTGAACTCTGGCCGCTACCTTCTCAGGAATACGGATTGACGAATATGCTCGTTTGCCGCGCCGGGCAGGACTGGACACCTTGATAACATCCGGCTCGCTTTCGAACAGTTCCCGAATCTTATCCTCGCTGAAACCCCAAAGTGACGCCAATTCTTTTACGTTGTAGGCGGTGCCCGGAACGTGGGCGGCTTCCGCTCGGGCGGTCTTTTCCGCTGTCTGTTCAACCATCGAGGTCAGTCGCTCGACATCTTCGGCGGTCAGCATGAAGCGATTCCAGCTGAACGCTTCGCCATCCGGGGCGACCGTAGCCAACGCCCGCGCAACTACGCCATCCAACTTGGCGTTCGCCGTAGTCATGTTGACAGACGGCTTGATCTTGCCCGCAGCAATCCAAAGAATCAGCAACCCTTCACTGATTCCGGCTTTTGCTGCGGCTTGTCGAATTGAGAACACCGTTTCTCCTCCGGGTCTGTTTCGAAATAGTTAGAGCATTCGCCTGAAAGCGTTCTGAACCTTCTCGCTAACGCTATCTTTTCGTGGCTGCGTATAAATAGCCGTCGAATTTATGTTTTTGTGGCCCAAGTGGTGTTGGATGTATCTGGTGTCAATCCCTTTTTCCGCCAACAGAAAACCGCAAGAATGCCGCAAGCAGTGAGGGTGACGATATTCTGCCGGGATGCTCGCTTTTTCGCAGATTCGGTCAAACAGATAATAGATTTGGGTTCGGTCGATGGCCTGAGCGGCCCCGTTACCATCCGTGCGCTGCGATAGAAACAAAGCATCGCTTTGGGCGGCACCCGCGTATTCGGCCCGTTCTTTGAGCCAAACTCCAAGAATGTAGTTCTCTTTCCAGCCATTCAACGACATCAGGTCTTGACGCCCGTCATTGCCGTTCTTCTTGCGTCGAATACTGATCGTCTTGGCGTCCACGTCCACGTCGGACACGCGAAGGCTGATAAGTTCGCTGACTCTCAGGCCGTGTATCACTGCTGTCAAAAACATGGCGATTTCCCGAGTGCCAAACTCCCGTTCCGCGACAGTCAGAAACGCCTCCAATTGCTGAATCGAAAAAGACGGGTGATCTGACGCGGAATACTTTCTTGTGTGTTGGGCGCACTTTTGGACCACGGCACCATCGGCGCTTCGAACACATTTGGCGCACTGGCGCTTCGGGGATTGTTCTTGCCGGGTGTCTATCCCAACTACTTTTGCTGCGGCTGTTGCGGTTGCCATTTCTCTATTTCTCCTATGGATTGCAGGTCGGCCCCTCTCAGCCTACCCTGTTCAATTGTCTATACAATAAGTATACCATAGATACCCAACAATGTCAAGTGTTTTGTTGAATTATTTTGGGCCGATGGGACCCGAGTCGAATTCCAGCCGAGCGGCGCATCCCACGGCCTAGCCAGCCATTGACACCCATGGCGGTGGTTTTTGTGTCAGTTCAAACACGTACCACCCGTAATCTGCACATTTCACGGGCCTTAAAGCGACTTTTCTGCATCCATTTATCTCGTTTATAATCTTATGCTTACGTGATATTTGCTGATAGATGGTCGGCACTGAGCACGTTTTGTTCCAAACTGGCAGCCTAAGTCCTGTGTTTTCAGCATGCACTAAAATAGTTCTTGACTTTTTTCCAAAATCTGCTATACTATATGGGTACGCTGGGAGAAGTGCGCCTGTAGGGGCGTGGCACGAGCAGTACCCACCAGTTCTTTCCACGAAATGGAATCCCCCGTTTTCCGCACAGTGGGCGGCGGGAGCCCTGTCTAAAGGTCCTCGGGCGCTAGTCTGTTTGAACGCGCCGCGATCAGCAGTCCGTAGTAAATCCAAAGTTAAGTTAGGAAGGTAAGAGTTATGAACGCTACCGTTTTGTCTTTTTCCCGTGTGACTGGATGGGGTTGGGCCATGCCCGACGATCAGTCAAACGACGTATTTGTCCACCGCAATAATATGCCCGCTGAGAGAAAGTTTCTCAACGTCGGCGACAAGATTACTTATGACATCGGACAGCATAACGGAAAACCCGTCGCGCTGAATATCCGGCTCATAGAAGCTGCACCCGTTCCCAAACAGAATGGAGTGCGCTAATGAGCAACGAATCATTGAAGTGCAGTCAGGAAGTCCGAAAGATTCCGCTTGAGCGATTTCGTCTGCCAAATGACGGACGTAAATGGAAACAAGCCGCGCGGTCTCGCAAAGCATTTTTACACCATTTGTCGGGCAATGCGAACGCGGACGGCACGTTTGTTCGGAACGGTATCAACTTTTCGCCCAGTCTGCTTACGCTCTTGAAAGATTTTGCCAAGGCATCATATTTTCGTATGACTGACGCCTTGCAGGAGATTGGTCTTTTATCGTGGACTCGGGAGAAGCACCACGAGCGTCGGGTCTACACGATTCACTTACCAGAACAGGTCTCATATTCACCTGACAACACGCCCAAGATTCGTGAAAAACAGGTCTCACATTCGCAAATAACAGGTCTCACATTCGATGGGAATTGCGAAGAACAGGTCTCAGATTCACAAGGACAGGTCTCACATTCGCAAATAACAGGTCTCACCAGTGTGAACCATCCGTCTCTTCCGTCTGAAGAACCGTCAAATGCTTTTGAACCCTCCAGCCCAACCGCCGAAAAACAGGATGGCGGGAATGGTCGGGTCATGCAGTCGGATGCAATTGCAAAACCTTCCGCCTTCGGCGGCGGGCAAAGGAAAGAAAAACTCTCGGGATGGCGATTAGAGTTTCAAAAAGAGATTCAAGAAATAGCGGCAGATAAAACCCCCTCTGTCATGTTTCATGTACCTCTACCCGAGTCTCTTTTTCGGTTTGTCGAGTCCTGTGACGATTTGGAGCGGGCGCAGTTCGCTGTGACTGATTGGTTGGAAGCCCGCAGTTTCAGAGGCATGGAAAACGTCAATGCCGTGTGGAAAATGATGCCGGACGAAATTGGTCCGTTTCTGAATCACTACGGCGTAAACCCATCGGCGGCGACTACCGCAGGCGGGGTCCGATGAATCCGCTTCCAATTCCACAACCCGAGGATGGCAAAAACGTGAAGTCAGTTCGTTCTAAACGGAACAAGAACCAAAAACAGAATGCAGCACTGGCCGCACGATTGGCCGCGATGCACGGGTACATCTGTTGGTACTGTGGCTCAGATATTAGCAACACAGCGCCGCTCGAATCACATCTCGACCACATATTTCCGATCAGTGCGGGCGGAACTAACCATGATAGTAACCGCGCCTTGGTGTGTGAAGTCTGCGACCGGGCAAAGTGGAACATGCCACTGTCGGATTTTCTCAAGTGGTTGCACCGCCCGAAAAAGTCAATTTATACAATCCCGCAGTCATAAGTGTGGAGAACAGAAATGAAGAACCGAAAAACCAACTCACGAATAGTGGCCGATAATATCTCGACCTTTAAGGTCAAGCCCGCAGCCTCATTAGAAGATTCGGCCACGTCAGGCGGTGACACAAGTTCTAAGGATGCAGGAGCCCCGGAATTATTGCGCCGACGCAATGCGCGTCACCGCGATTCTCGGACCTCACTTGGCCGTTCAGTTAGCGGCGCAATCCCAACTATCGGAGAATAAGATGCAACCCGAAAAACAGAGCGCCGTGGATGTAAAGCACGCATGGCGCGTCGAACAAATCGAGAAGTTGGGAATCCCCAAGATCACGTTGGCCGCACTGACTAACTCACACCCAAGTCAGATCACCGAATGGATTGCAGACCCATCTTCTATGTCAGCAAAACGCCGCACCGCAATTGATTTGACCGTTGATAAGATTGTTGCTGTCGTAACAAAGTCCGCCGAATTGTCTTTGGGTATCACGTTTAATTTGCGCGATGTCTCGACCATGAAGAATGTGTTGGCCTTTATGGATGCCGAAGCAAAGCGTTGGGCGAACACAGAGACGAGCGAATCTTTTGAAAATATCGTGCAGAACCTTGGCGATATGCAGTTGGAGTTTGCCATTCGGCATTTGATTATCTTGTGCGCATCGAAAAATGTTCCTTGTGTCGTCAACTTGGAAACTTCCACTGGCGCTAAGGTCGTTGGATTCGCTACAGACGAAAATATCAAGGCGGTTTTTGATGCGTGGCAGAAGTCACGCATGGCCCCCGCGCTCCTAGACAATCCGCAGCCGCAAGCCGCAGCCGCTCACGCGAACTAAGGTTTCACCAAATGATTGAAGAAGTCACCCTTGATTCTGAAGTTCTGCCTATCGAGTTTTCAGACCACCCCGATAACTCTGCCTACGTTGTGATGAAGACCGTAGTTCCTGTGGCGTGGCTCAACGCAATCATTCGAAAAGAAGATCGAACGCTTTTATTTAGCGGGGAAGAAATATTGCCCGCTTTGGACCGATATAAAAAAGGAATGTGATGCCAACGATTTCTCAATGTATTGAAAACAACATCCGGCTCCGCGCTGCGAAGGCCGAAGCCACCACGAAGAGACAAGCCGCCATCGAAGCGCAGAAGTCTTTTTCTGCCCGCATATACAACTCCATTCGCAAATTCCTTTTGGTAAGGCTCTAATCCATGCCCGACCCGTCACTATTTGACATTGCTGGCGCACCGCAGCCGGAATCAAAATGGACATCGCTCGCAACTATCCGATTTATTTCGGGACTTGCGACACAGAGAAGCCCCTACGCTCCGCTTGACACTCGCTACAATTCTCGGTTCATTCCAAAATCTGACAGCTTGATTGACGGGCAGAACGTCGAAATCAGCAACAAACTAACTTTGCAGCGTCGCCCCGGCTTGGCTGCTTATGGCGTCACTTCGATTCCAGCCCCGCTGGCTTTTTTTGAATGGAAGCAAACTGTTCCGCTGAACATTTCACTTGTCGTAGATACCGCGAGTGCGGTCTACAGATATTCTCCAACCTATGCCGGAATTTATTTCAACAAAGCAACCGGAGCCGGGCAGACCAATTTCTTTAACTTGATTGACACGCTTTACTGCGGTAATGGTGTGGACCTTCTCAAGATCACTGGTCCGAATCTTTTGAAGCAGTCCAACACATGGGGTATTGGCGCAGGCACCAACTTGTCGATGGAACCGCCGTGGACCAGTGCAAGTGTATTTGCTCTGACCGGGGGTCAAACGGACCCCGATGGTGGAAGTGAGGCCACTCAATTGATTTGGGGCACGACTGGCGCGGGTGTGTATATGGAGCAGGACGTGGTTCCGAACTACACGCCGATTGCTTCGAATGCGTTCACGTTCTCACTTTGGATGAAACAAACAGGTGGTGCGATTTCAGTTGATTTGCAGATTGCCGATCAGAACGGTTCTGTCGTTAATACGACATTTGCGCTGACTTCAAGTTGGGCGCGGTATCAAGTTACAGGCACGATGAATTCGAATTCGAATGTCATCAAAGTCCTGTTGCGTAACCCGACGACGGTTAACACGATGGTGATTTACGGGGCGCAGCTTGAAGTTGGCGGCCCTGCTACACCTGTTCGTAATACAACCACTCAACCCCAAGGCGTTTACCTGTGGGGAATTCAAGCCCCAACTACGGCCCCGGCTGCTACTCCATCAGGAAGCGTCGTTGGAAATGCATGGCAGGCAAACCATGCCTATAACATTGGGGATGTCATTACGGATTCGAACGGCAATCAAGAAGTCGTCACTGTAGCCGGAACATCTGGCCCAACGGCTCCGATTTGGAATCCGGGTCTTGGCGGCCTGACAACAGATGGCGCACAGGGCGTCACTGTCGTTCAATCAGCGCAAAACAACGCTTCTGCGACATCGGTTTCAACTGCATTCGGTTCGGCAGTGACGGCCACAAACGCGATTTTGTTGTTTGTTGTTGCCCGAGAATCTACGCCAAATGTGCCAACGGTAAGCGATACCCGATCAAACACCTATTTGCACGTCGGGACTTCAACTTCGGGTCCGTTTTCTATCTTTACGTTTTGGTGTCAATCCGCAGCCGCAGGTTCAACGACCGTAACAGCGTCCCATGCGGGCGTTCTTCGAATATGGTTGGGTGTCGCGGAAATAGCGGTACTAGCCTCTGTCGATAGTTCAAACACAAACAATGCGGATAGTGTTCACACTGGTTCGGGAATTTTTCAGACCGGAGTTGTCACGACGGCAAATGATTTTGACATGCTCTTGAGTTTTGCCTGTGTGGTTGCTGGCAACCACGCGACAAGCACGTTGGTAATTCCGGGTTTTACGACATTGCTGACGGCCAGCCATATCGACCTAGAACAAGGATATGGCTACATTGGTGTCAGTTATTTGGTGCCGCCAACCCCTACAACAATTAATCCGCAGTGGAATGTTTCTTTTGCCGCAGGCGGTAGCCGTGAGATGGGTATTACCGAGGCGTTCGTTTCGGGCAATTCGGCGACTTTGGTTTGGACGAATCAAGGTCCAGTTGGTTTGACAACTTCATTGGGCTATCAGTATTACTACGCATTTATGAACAGCATCACGGGCCATGTTAGCAATGTGTCGCCAATTTCGACCAGCACAGGTCCGATGGCAGGACAGAGCGTTACGATTTCTGGCGCAGGAATGCAAATTACTCCGTCTGGCCCCTATGGTCAGGACCCGCAGGTAGACACGATTGCGATTTATCGAAACGCAGGAGGCGGAGAATTTTGGTATCAACTTACGACGTTCCCGAATCCCGGCACAACTTCAGACCCCGGTAATTGGACGTACATCGACAGCACACCAGACGGTCAACTGACCACCAGTATTTTTGCTCCGATTGGTCTTTTGAACTCGCCACCGCCTACGGGTATGGTGAACCTTGCGTACAACGCAGGCCGCATGTGGGGCTCGGTCAACAACTTCTTGTACTACAACACAGGTCCTGACAACGCTTCTTTGTTGAGCATTAGTCAGAATGGTGTACCTGCTGAATCGTGGGCGCTTTCGAACTTCATTCCGTTTAGCGCCGATCTTGTGTGCTCTACGTCGAGCGCCGTGGGGTTGGTGGTTTTCACGACATCAGACACGCAAGTTGTAGTTGGAAACAATTTGACGAACTTTGACCCGGTTAACATTTTGCCGGGCCACGGAATCAGTTCGTATAATGCCGTTGCGGTGGACGGAGCAGGGATTCTTATTTTCACGACGGACGGGCAGGTAATCGGTATCAACCCGAGTGCGGGTTCTTCGGAAATGGGATTTGCAATCGGCGACAGGTTGCAGGCTTTTGACCCGGCCACGGTCTACATTGCTCGACATATCAGCGGGTCAACGGACAACGCATTCTATATCGCGGACGGTTCAACGGGTTGGTATCGTTTGAACCCGAATCAAGTTGGAGCCTCTGTTGGCGGTGAGCAAACCCCGATCTGGTCCCCGAAGGCAGATTTTACAGCTTCTATCAGCGGTATTGGCGCACTCGCGTCTATCGAAGTGACTCCAGGCGCTCATAAATTGTTAGTGGGCCAGACCACAACAGGTCCAGTTCTTGTCCGCGACTTATCTACATTCTCAGACGACGGGACGCCGTATCAGTGGTACGCAACCATCGGCTCTTTCTTGTTGGCTGCGCCGGGAAAACTTGCGGAAGCAGAGTCAATTTCTACTCAGGTTGACAACAGCAGCGCATCCCACATTTCTGTGGCGGTGTTGCTTGACGAAATCAGCGGAACATTTTCGACGTTGGCGTTACATGTACCCGAGCCGCCCCAACTTGTGAATAGCACTTCGATTCAGAGTAACCGCTTTTACTTGAGTCAAAATGCAACACCACCACTTTGTCAGACGATGCAAATTAAGCTGAGCGGCGAAATGATTTCGGGACTGCCTGCTTCTACGAAGGACGAAATTCTTCAATTAACGATTCGCGGAGCCGTCGTACCAGAAGAGACAGTCTAAACTTATGGCGATTGATACGATTGAACGCGGTATCGCTGCCAATCTCGCGCGACAAAATGCGAACGGCAGTGAAACGAAAACAACGAAACCGACCCAAGTTCTTCCCCCGGTTATTTCTGCCGCAGGGCCGGACGTAATTACAAATGCGCCTACTCGTTCGTCTCTGCCTGCTAGTTTGGTGCTCGACACCGATTTGGCGAATTCATCGCGGGTCTATCGTTCGCCGCAAGGTGTTCCGGTACGATCATCTATTTTTAGAATTCCGACGCCGCCCGCTGCGTCTGGTCCGATTTTTGTGGTTCAGGGTGGAAATCCTGCCCCAGCCCCAGCACCAACACCAGTTCCGAGCAATCAACAGTATATTACGAAGCAGACATGGCTGAATTATCGACTAAGCGGGTTCACGTTGACGTTTCCGCCGCGCACGCAAGGTGTAACAGTCACCGTGGCCGCAGGGCAAGCAGTCATTCAAGGCCAATTCGTAAATGCTGGCCCGGTCAGTTTGAGCATTCCAGACAATACCACCGTTGATTTTTGGTTGAAGCCGGACGGCATGTACATTCTGCAACAGTTTCTTTCTGACCAATACGCTGACGCCCCAGTATATCCACAATATTTACACGTTGCCCGCGCCCAAAGTGTGGGCAATAGCACAATCGGGGCGTCCCCGCTGTCAAATGACGTTGCCACGCAGATTGTCGCCGTCGATAACGCAAACTATCTGGACAATTTTGTCGAACTGTTTTGGATGAAAGTGTCCGCCGACTACACAGCTTGGGCTCCAAGCACTTTCGTCAACGTGGGTGATTTGCTTGTTACAAGCACGGGTCGAATCTATCAGGTAAGCACTTCCGGTACGACCGGACTGACAGAACCAACAGATCAGTATGGGCCGACACCGCCGAACTTTCTTGTCATTGATGGGACGGCAGGCGAAATCTTTTTTGGCTTGTCCTACTATGCTCAATTGTTCCGTTGGGCCAAAGCAAATGCTCTCGAATGGTATTTTCAGAATCTTGGTTTGGCGCGGACTTGCCAATTCCTAACAAGCTACCCGATCAGTGGGACGCCAACGGACCTGATTCTTCCGTATATCGAACAGACGATCTTTCATATTTGCCATGCCCGCCAGAACAACTTTGCGTATCAGCTTGGACAGAAGATGTTTGCCAAGCAATCGGGAAATAGCTTTTATTGGCTCTGCACGGCGGCGGGAACAAGCGCCGGGTCTTCTCCGTTCACAGGAAGCTATTCCGTTGGTTCGACGGTAACGGATGGCGGCGCGACCTTCACTGCGGTCTATGCGTACTATGGTAGCGGAACAGACGTGGATTGGGTTTGGCTTGATCTTGAGCAGGACTGGGTTACTTATACTTTTCCTGATTCGCACGATTCTTTCGCCGCAACCTTCCTTAGCCTTGTGGCTGAGTATTTGAAGCTGACTGGAAACAAAGCGTGGTTGAGTACGACAAGCCCGCAAGCCGGGTTGACCTACGCCCAAGTGCTTGCTCACATCGCTACGCAAAATCTGACGACGCAACTAAACGTCAGCGGTGTGAACAACAACCTCGTTAACACGTTTCAAGCGCAAATCTTCCCCAAAGATGGAAGCGTTTTCAACATCTGCTATACGGAAGATAACTGCGAAGACTATCGCGGCCTGATTGACGGCGCTTATGTGTTCGGTGTTGCCGGGGATGCCACAACACAGACTGCGTGTTTGACTGCGGCTGCCTCCGTTGTGACTGGTATTGAATCTCTTTACGGAACGTCAAGCCAAGGAAATCAGTTTTTTACTTGGGCGGCGGGCGTCACTTGGGATTCGATTGACACGATCACAAACCCGAACTGGTATCCGAACCTGCAACCAAACTTGTTCCCTGAATTGAACGGCGTTCCTGTTACTGACGCAGCGAACACGTTTGCGACGGTGCGAAATTGGATTGCGATGAAATGGCCGAGCTACTGGGCGGATTCATCCAAGGACACATTCCCGAACTGTTTCATTCCATGGATGGCCGCAGCGGTTTGGCAAGACGTTCCTAAAGCCAATGACGGACTGTTTATCGCAGAAAAATATTACAGTGGCAACTTTTCGCCGGGAGTTGTGAACGCAGCGGCGACGTTGCTTACATGCCATGAATTTGGATATTTCCTCGCCACAAAAGCACGATTAGCGCAACCGTGGCAGATCACGTCTTTGGACACTACCGGGCTTGTCGCTGAAAACGGAAATGGAACTGTGGTTCGGTTCTTCCCGTCCGAAATCACTCTTGAAACTAATGGTGTGGCGAATGGTTCACAGGCTTTATTGAATCTTGAGGGCGCAGCACCAATTGCAGTTTCTGACGACGGTCTTGGTAACATCACGTTTAGCAGCTATGGAAATGTTGTTCCGGTCGCCGCAGTATCCGCGACTTACCAGACCACTCTTGCCGACTTTCTGATTTTGGCATCCGGTTCGTTCACTGTAACGCTGCTAACGAGCGGTGTTCCCGTGGGCCAAACCTACGTTGTCAAGAATACAGGCTCAGGCACGATCACCGTTGTAGGTCAGACGGGCAACATTGATGGGGCGGCCAGCATTTCTTTGGCGACTCAATATCAAGCCGCCACTCTCACTTTTGATGGGGCTAACTGGTGGGTCAGCTAAGGAAATCTTATGGCTTTTGATTACCCCAAAATTCTTGTGGCCGCAGTTTCCCATCAATGGGTGAACAGCATCACTCTGTCTGGCGGTCCACAGCTATCACAACCCGCTGCGGCGGATTTGAGCGATGGCGTGACTGGCACAGGTGCAGTTGTTCTGGCGGGCTCACCGATTTTTACTGGCACCGTTGGTGCAGCAGCGTTAGCACTGACCGACAGTCTTTCTTTAGTATCGGGAAAAGTTATTGCGTGGAATTCTGATGTGGGGATTTCCCGAGCGGGTGCAGCGTACATTCTGTTCGGCAACGGGACAGACGGCGACGATACTGCATTGGTTCAAGCAGCATCATTTAACGCCACTTCCAATTTTCAAGTTAATGCTACGCCGGGCGTGGACGCAGGACCGTTTACAGCCATAACAGCTATTCAGACCACGGGTGGGATTGTTACGACGCTTACCGGAACATCTGATGAACGTTTGAAAACAGATGTTGCACCATTTGAGCGCGGCTTAGAAGCCGTTATTGCTTTGCATCCATCGCTGTATCGTTGGAACGAAGCGGGACAGAAGAAAACCGGATTCAAAGCTGATCAACAGTTTGCCGGGTTCATCGCTCAAGACGTGCAACGAGCAATTCCCGAAGCCATCGGTCAAGAAGACGAGTATCTATCCTTGTCTGACCGTCCGATTATCGCTGCACTTGTGAATGCGGTGAAAGAATTGGCGGCGCAAGTCGAAAAATTGAAATCTGCACAGAGGCAGTCATGGTTTTCAAAGATAGTGACTCGCGCACAAAAGTTGTTCAAGGGTGTCCAGCGATGATTGGTTTGTTGGATGTAATCAAGAAGGTCAAGCGCGGAGCCCCGAGCATCATTTGTTATCAGCTTACGCAGACAGAAACGGCACCTTGTTTCATGTGCATGCTTTGTGTGGCACAGGCGGCATTATTTGATGATGCCGTGCTAATAGAAATGTGGAGTCGTTTTAGACCCGCAACAAACTTTATCTAACGGATAAGAATACAATGGCAAACCCAACTGTAGAAGCAGTTGCCCGACAAGCTCTTCAATATTTTGACACCCTGCAAGCGCAGCAACAGCAGGCATTCGGCGGTCAACAAGCCGCTTTGAACGCGGTGCGAGAAGCATGGGCACCCGTATTGAAAAGCGGAGTTATTCCATATGGCTATAGCGCGGCCCTCGACTCGTTGCTACAGGCGCACGTTCAGGATACAGGCGCACAAGCTACAACCAATGCGGTTAACGCGGAAGCCTTGCGAGAAAAGCAAGTGGCGGGCGGCGCGAATGTGATGCCTAGTGGCGCATCGGCTCAGATTAACGCCGAGATTCAAGCACGCGGTCAACAGGCGATTGCGCAAGGACTGCAAGAAGAGAAACTTGCTGGATATGACCAAGGTGTTAAGAACCTTGAAGGCGCGACTCAAGCGGAATTGGGAATTGCAGGGGAAGAAAATCCCACTGGGTTGGCTGGCGCGGCAGTCAGTTCCGGTGATTTGGCCGAACGCGCAGGCGCAGAGCAGTTCAAAGAGAATCAGCAGGACAGTATGTTCAACAAAGTTATGGGCGGTATCAGCACCGTTGCAGGAGCCGCCAAGAGTATTGGGCTTGGATTTGCGGGTGGTGTACCAGCGTTGGCCGCAAGCGGAGGTATGAGCGCCGCAGACCAAGCTGCGGGTTGGTGGAATGGTGGAAACCCCATTTCGTAATTCGGAATTAGAGATACTTTTCAAAGGAATATAGACAATCATGGCACCGACTATCGTAAACGTGAATCCAAACCCCGATCAGATGGACGCGCCGGACACAACGGCGGCTGCAACTCCTGCGGCCCCTGTTACTCCTGACCAAACAGCAGCGGCCCCACAACCATCCCCTCAAGATCAAAATATCGCAGGGGCGCAACAGTCGAGTGCGCCGAGCGTACAAGCGGGGCCTGCAACGGCTCCTGCCCGCACTCTTCCACCGTCTCGTACTACTCAGGTGCATGGGGTACTTGGGCACGTTGTGATGGGAGCACTTGCGGCTGTGGGTCATGCTTTAGCTCAAAGCGCAAGAACAGCGGGCCGCGATGTAGTGAAAACAGCCAAAACAATTGGTGCAAACACAACCATTGGTGCCGAGCGACAGGCAAACGCGAACGCGGTTCAGGTACAACGGCAGAAAATGCAAGAAGACGCCATGAAGTCTATGGACGACCATACCCGCGCTCAAGTCGAGACGCAATATTACAGCCAAGAAGCCTATGGGAAACTTTTGGAGAATCAGAAGGCTGAAAAGACTGCTGCTGACGCCGCCGATCAAGAGCAGCAGAAATTTACGGACTTCGCAAAAGAAGCGGGCGTGCTTGATGATGCTCATGGTGCTGGGTTTGGTAATCTCACCGAACAACATGCCAAGGAGAACGCTCAAGGCACAATTGTTCCTGTTAACAACGGACAAGTAGGCGCTGATGCGGGTGTTGGTTTTATGAACGTCAACCAAGCCAAGGGCACAATGTTGCCAAAGGACTATCAGTTTGTTTCTAAGTGGGAGATGGATACGGACCCTAAATCGTCTACATTCGGACAGCCGAAGCCTGTTGAAACTCAGACGATAAAGGCGGGGCAGAATTCAGTGTGGGACGCATATCAGGTGCATCGTCACAGCGAGAAGATGGCAACGGACCTTCAGACTCAATTTGAAACACAGCAAAAGAACCAACAGAGCATTATCAAGACGCAGAAAGACCAGCAAGATTTGACAAAAGGTCCCGCCGCGCCGAAAACGCTTGGTGAAGCTACTGCGGCATACACAGCAGCGGAACAGGCGCTCAGAGCCGACCCGAAAAACCCGGACAAGATCACAGCCCGCGACAACGCAAAAGAAATGCGAACTAATCTTCTTGCCGATGTAGCCAATGAATCTGCAACCAAAGCGAAGGCCGATGCGTCCGCTACTGCTTATACGGATGCATTCGGGAACAAGTCAACGCTGCCCGAGAAAGAATTCAACAAGCGTTATGACGACTTTTCAAAGAGCAAGATGTATCAGAATCTTCAAACGCTTCAAGGCAGTTATCAACAGTTCCAAGCAGCAATTAATGATCTGAATTCGGGTAAGGATTTGACTGGCGCTCAGTCGGTTGTAGGACTGTTCAATGCCATCGGAATTTCTGCGACTCCGCTTGCGGGCAAGGGATTCAGAATCAACTCCAACACGATTGACGAACACGTTGGGGCTCGTGGTATCGACCAAGCCGCGTATCAAAAGCTGTTGAAGCTGAAAGATGGCGACATCATTACTCCGCAGCAACTTCGGGATTATGCGTCCATTGCAACGCAGGTTTATGGCGATGCCTATGTCAATACGGCGAATGAGGAAAAGCGACAGATTAACTATGTTGATGTGCTTCCACAAGGCAACAACACACAGATCGACCCAGTGACCGCACACATCTACTTGCGTGTGGCTGGAAATGACCCGACGAAAGCATTGGCGGCAGCACGAGCCAATGGCTGGATTGTACCGACGATTAAGTAAGAGGGCTCTATGGCAGACGGAATTTCTTCACAATCAACAGGCACGATTTTTGACCAACTCGCATCTGGTACACATCCTCTAGCTGTATCTGCGCCTACTCGCGCCGATGTGGGCAAGGTCAGCCAATCAGCAACCGGAACCATCTTTGACGATTTGGCGTCTGGTCAATCGCCGATTAAGTCGGCCCCTACCACACCCCCGGCGACTACCGATGCGGATACAGGTGTATGGGCTGGTATTAAGCGAAACACAGTCGGGGCCATCGCAGGTTTGCATGATGTGTTTACTCGCCCTGCGGATGCGGATGAACAGGCCGCTATTGGTATGGCGAAAGCGAACCCAACGCTTGCGGGAGTGCCAGACCAAGTTTTGCTTGCTGCCCATCGTCTATTGGTGCAACCAGCCGAACAAACTGGACAACAGGCAGCAAACACTGCCCGCCGCGCCTTGGCGAGTGCCGAATCTGGAAAATATGGAGAGGCTTTAGGAGAAGGTGCCGACGCTGCGGCTACAGGAGCACTAGCTGTAGTTCCCATGGCTGGACCTTGGATTAACTCAGTCGCAAATCGTGGGTCAGGCGTAGGGGTATCGGGAACTAAAGAACGTCCTAGAGATATTTCAGGCGCGGCTACAGATTTGGCGTTTGGAGTTGCGCTCGAAAATGCACCGGAAATTGCCCGAACTATTAAAGGTGTGGGCAAGGGAGCCAAGACAGCAGAAGCCGCTGAAATGGCAAAAGCAACCGAAGCGGCTCCGAAAGATTTTGTCTATCGGGAACCAACGCCAGCGCCACAGCATGGCGCACCAGTGGAAGTGGCAAGCCCCCTTGACAACGCTACGATCAATAAATTGCCCGGTGGTAAGGACTTGAGCCCGGAAGCGGTCGAGGCTTTGAAGGCGCACATCGGTGGGGGGCCGGGCGCAGAGATCGAAGTTGGGTCGTCTCCGAAGAATACTTTGATGAAGGCTGTTCAGCCCATCCAAAAGACTTTGGCAGATACTGGTATCAAAATGAATCAAGTGATTGCCGACGCTCCCGAGTTTAGGACCAACACAATCACGGACCCAAACAGCGCCATTTTGCAAGACTTGAATGACGTGCGCGATAACTTGCCGTTACGTGAAGATGACCCACTGAACAAAGTTGTGGACAAGCAGTTGGAAGCTGCATATCCCGCACTCGAATCAACTGACCCACAAGAAGTTTTGGCTGCCCGCCGAACCCTTGGCAATCAAATTGATTGGAACAACATCACCAATAGTCCCGAGACAGCGGGCGAAGCGAAGAATTTGGTGCAAGCCAAAATCTACAAGGCGTTGGGTAACAAGATTCACTCTGAAATTCCAGAGACTGTGGAACTGGACAAAGTGTTTCAGCCGAACCTTGAATTGCAATCGCACCTTGACGCGAAGTTGGGGCGAGCGGTCAGCCGTGACCCTCTTGAGGCCGAATCTCAGCGTTTGTCCGAATTGAAGAAGGGCAAAGCACAAATCGACAATGCAGCCCATAACGAAATTGTGGCAAAGAATCGGGAATTGGCAGGTCGAGACGAGAGCGATGTGAAGGGTACGGTGGGAACAAAGACTGTTGCAACCCCAGTCACTGACGCATTAGAAGAGGCGGTGGGTAAGTTCAATATCCCGGCTGTTGAGCAGGACGCTTTGCATGACTTGATTCAACCGAATATGACGCCGGGCCGACTTTACGGTGCTAATACGAAATGGTACGGCGCTTTGAAGGATTTCGACGCCTTAGAGCCTCAAGAACAGGCCGCAAGATTCTCAGACCCCATGGCCGTTCGTAACGTCCTTCGAAAGCAGGCAGCTATTCAGTTTAGTAAGGCGGCGGTAAAGTACGGAACCATCGCGGTGGCTGCCCATGAACTTGGAATCGACAAGCCTTTGCTGAGAGCTATCGGGGTCGTGTTCTAAATTAGTGGTCAAGTAGGCCGTTTTCCACAAAGTGGAAGGAATATTTTCAACTTTTTTGGCCTGACGTGCGATTTCTCTTGACAAATTCACTTTTGTGTGGTAATATGTATACCAAGATAAATTCCTGATGTAATCCTGCCAGCCTGACTTTTCCACGTTGTGGAAGCATCATTGCGACAAGATTTGTCAGTTTAGGACCCGAAGTTAACCGGGTTCGCCGTGTGTTGTCGTTCCTGTAAGACCAGACCCTTTTTCTACCACAAGTTTCTCTCGACTGGTCCTCGGGAGGGAACAACAACACAGACGATAGCCCCGGTTTGACGCCAGCAATGGTGTCAGATTGGGGCTTTTTGTTTTTCTGGCCCCGATAATTCAACCCCGCGAAGAAGACGAAGGCAGACCCACATGGATAATTTCACTGGCAAGATATGCACTTGGTTCGGCAGCCCAAAAAATTACGGCTTTATCAAAGATGACCGCACAGGCCGAGAGACCTTTTTTCATCGTAACGATGTGACGTTTCACCCCGACGAATTGAAAGCGGGATTGCGTATTACCTATCAGATCGTGGCCTATACGGGCGGCGACGGGAAACCAAAAGACAAGGCGTTCAACATTTGTCTGCCGACGTTGCGCCCGCTTGAGTGTAAAGAGCCTGAGCAGCCGATAGTGAAAAGTGCAACGGCGCTTCCTACCTATCAGCCAGATATTTTGAAGGCGCTCAGTACCGATGAACCGCAGAGCGCATTTGACTTTGGCGGAAAGAAGTAAGCCTATGGAAATCACATTCGCAATGTTTCAAGTTAGTGGCAACAACCTGTCCTGTGAAGGGTGCGGAACACATCTATCTGACCGAGCGATTAAGATTCCCGGTTTGGCTGGCGTGCATTGTTCTCTGTCCTGTATTGAAGCCCACTTGTTTGGTTCGGAATCCTGCCGATGGTGCGGCTTTAAGACGGAGAAAGCCTACACAGGGATTGATAGTCGATTGTGCAGCGACGGATGTTCACAGAGCTACTACCAACACGTTGTTGGCGACAGGACAGCGGCGCTTGGTACGGGCAAGAGATTCATGCTTTGGCTGCAACGTAAGCGGCCAGATATTTATGCGCAACTTGTAGGAGAACAGGCGTCAGATCGTTTGGGCAGACCGACAAAAAGTGGGTATGCGATGTCGGCGGCGGAACGAGTGAGAGAGCATCGACGTAAAAAGGCATTACAGGTCCCGACTTTCGTTACATCTGGTGATCTAGCCTCCAACCTTCAAGAAGTCCGAATGTAACGAAATAGGTGGTTGGTTTTTCAATGGGTTGCCGCCATGCAAAACCGAGGCTGATGTAATCAAACGCCAGTCTATTTCCGATTCAATTTGTGAGCCGCAAGAAGCGGTGTGTGTTGTACCAGACCAAAGCGTGGGGGGAGCCGCTAATTGAAAGTTCCCGACCAATGCAGAAGTCCTCGTACCACATTATTTTGGCGGATATTCATTACCCGCAGCACGACGAAGCAGCAGTCAACGCAGTAATGAGTTTTGTTCGCAAGAACAGAGATCGAATTTCAGGCGTCACGATTCTTGGTGATGGTTTGGATTGCGCGGACCTTTCACACCACACAATCGGAAAGCCCCGGCTTCGCAAAAGCGGCGGCTACAAGTCCGACATCGACGGTTTCAAGAAAACAATTCTGAACCCGCTCGACCGCATGTTGAAACGCGGAGCCCGCAAGACTTTCATTTGCGGCAACCACGAAAATTGGATTGAATCGGATTTGCTCGACGCCATGCCCGAGCTAGACGGTGTGGTGAATATTCCTACCTTGCTTGATTTGAAAGAGCGCGGCTGGAAATGGATACCGCAGGGTGGGTTTATCAGAGTTGGCAAGATCGTTCTACTTCACGGAGATCAAATCGGAAGCGGGGTCACCGTTGCCCGCAAGTTGGTTGACCTCACGTCCTGCACTTCCGTAATGGGCCACGTACACCAATTTAGTGTCGCGTCGAAGATGGGAAGCATTAAGAAGGGCGACAGATGGGCGGGAATCACGCTGCCCTGTCTTTGCACCCTGTCACCGGGCTATGCGAAGGGCCGACCGAACGCATTCATGCACGGTTTCGGAATTATCGAACAGTGGCCGAACGGCAACGGGAATGTGTACGTGCCTTTGATCTTTGACGGCCAGTTTTCTTTTGCGGGCCGCATCTATAGCGGAACGAAGTAATAACACAGGTTTTGGTTCAACTCTAGGAGAGAAGAAAAGCAAAATGAGGAAGTTCATTCTAGCATCACTGTTTTTTGTCGCGTCGTTTGTCTTTGCAGGCCCGGCCAATGCTTGGAACTGCCCGAATGGTCAGCACTGGGTTCAAACACCCGGGCAGACCAATGTTGAAGTTGGCTCTTGTGTGCCGGATAATCCGACACCGCCGCCTTCGTCCGGCAGTACGAATTCAAACTCAAATTCGAACACCAATAACAATTCCAACAGTTCAAGTTCGACTAGCAATTCAAGCGCGAATCAGTCTCAAGATCAGTCCCAATCGCAAGACCAGAAGCAGTCTCAGACCGCCACTGGCGGCAATGCGACGGCCAATGGTGGTAGCGCAACAGCAACAAACGGCGGTCAAAGCAATTCGCAGACTTCAACGTATGTGAGCAATCAAGTACGTCAAGCCCCGCCCGCATTCGCTCCCGAGGCTATCCCGACATCGCCATGCCGAATCGCAGGCTCCATCGGTGCATCTTCTCCTGTCGGCGGAATCTCGCTTGGCGGCAGCAAGATTGACAACGAGTGCGACAAACGACAAACCGCACAGGCGTTGGCAAACATAGGCGCAACTCAAGCAGCGTGCAAAGTTCTGTTGAACACCAAGGCTGCGAAAGAAGCGCATGTGACGGAATGTGATACGCCCGTTAAAGAATTGAAAAGTTCGAGCCGCGTAAGCGGTCGATTGCACCAACACTAATACCAACAGCCTGCTTCAATCGACAGGCAGAAAAGACAGCACCATGTACGTCACAATTGCAAAAGCAACAAAAGCGTCAGAAGCCCGAGGCGAGTCTATGGTTTCGGAGGCCCCTAAGCTGAGCGTAAAAATTGAAGGGGCTATCGCCACAATTTTTGTTATTCCGATTATCAGCGGAATGACGGGCGAAGCCGAGAAGTTTAATGGGACAGACGGAAGACCGGAATTCGAGGCTGTCGTGCATCTCGCACCCGGTGATGTGTTGTTTCTTCGAAAGTAATAGTCAAGTTTGGGTCAGGCGGCATAACTGGGCGGGACCTAATGATTCCCGAAACCTTCAAATCTGCCGTTCGGTGGTCCTAGTTCAAGAACCGAGCTTCTGACCCATTTATTTCTTATAGAGAAGAACCATGACCGAATCAATAACGCCCATGCTGGACAATACGCGAAATGTTTGCCCAGCTTGTAAGGGCGAATCTTTGAAGTATCCGCCGCTAGTCGCAGAAGACGGCTTACAACCCCCATACACGAAGTGCTATGTCTGCAAACGGTTTATTCTGCTTCCAGCAGCACGACATCAAAAATCGTGGGCGTCAAAGCCGGAACAAAAGATTGGGCCGCAGGAAAACTTTCCGCCTAAGTCAAGTAGTGGCACACGAGAAACACCGGAAGTAACGGCTGCCCGTGAAGCGGAAATGGCGCGACGCCAAAGTTTGAAGCCAAAGACGATTCCAGTGCGTCGTGATTATTGGGCAGAAGCCATGGCCGCAGCGCGACAAGCCGAAAAGGATATAAGCAAGTGGACTGGTTACTAAGAATTCGTAGATGGCTTCGTTGGGAGATCAGAACTGCCCCGGAAGCTGCGTGAGGCAACAGATTGTTTTGGAAAGCACGGCCCCATGGAAGATCGAACCCCGGAAATTGTGGACTTGCAACCCTTCGAAGCCCGCGCCCAAGAATTGAATGACTTCGCGGAACGGATGACGACTCATATAGACGGAATGTTCGACAAGCAGCCCGAAGTATCTAGTGCGGTCGCAGTAGCAGAAATGTTAGCCATCGCTAATGGATTCCTTGACGATCTTGACACGATTTTGGCGTTTGAATGGATGGAGTTGAAGGCAGAGATTGAAGCAAGATGCAGGCGGGAATGTCAGACCCAGGCGCAAGTTTGAATGGGGCGCAAGAAGCTATCAGACCGAGAACGCGAGTTGAGCCGGATTCGAACCGCTGAACGCAAGCTGAAATGGCAACAGAACAGCAGGGTGGGGAAGCAAATGAAGACATTCTATTATGTGGAAGACATCATAGACCCTAGCGCAAAGGCAAGTGCCGCTAGCACCGAAGATCAGAACGCAGCCAGTACCACGCACAGGTCAACTTTACTTGTTTGAATGACACACCGCGAACCCTGACAGGCATTTCGGACCCCGAACAGATCGAAGCATATAGAGTTAGAGCAGAAGGCCGAAAGCAAACCGCAGCGCAATAAGGGCAAGTTAAGGGCGCTATCCGCCGTTTTGCCGCGCATAAGAGCAGAGAGTAATGGACATCAGAACAGTTCACGTCTACCCGCCAATTCCCATACGCACGTTGGACTGGCAAGCCTACGATGCCGACACAATGGATAGATGCGGCGACCCTGAGTGTTTATGCCACAAGAAACATCCCGTGGGCGCAGGAGCGACAGAGCAAGAGGCAGTAGCAGACCTGTTAGAGCAGATGCAAGACAGATAAGCATGGGCAGACCGAGCGCAACATCTGAAATCATGTCAAGCAGAATCAGTGTCAAGAGGAAAGATAACGTGACTATGACCTTCGCTTTGCAAGGTGCTCCCTGAGTTTGAATTCAGGACCGCACTGACTGCACAGCACCAATGGCTTTCCTTTGTGCAGGACGACAAACGTGGAAGCAGGGTCTGGAATGTTCAGACAGTTCTTTTCAGGGTTCATGCACTTGGTGACGGTGTTCATGTCAGCGACCTCCATGGGAGCATGGCCCAATTGTAAGAGGCAAAGACGCAAGGTGCAGACGGATGGCAGAGCAGCGTAGCCAATGAGTGAGCAGTAGGGCAAGCAGAGTAAGTATGGCTCGTATAGATGTAGCGTTTCGATATCGTGTGAGTAGCGCAGATCAGTGATAGTAGAGTGGCCGAGAGTGAAAAGACGTGTCGCCCCATCAGATCGAAAATCTTTTTTGTGGGAAAATCGTCCATACCACTACCAATTTGCTACCTTTTTTCTACGTTTTCGCGCAACTCGTTGAGCGCACAAGCGATTCGAATATGCGAGCGGACATGACGCGGAGATCGAACAGGCTCCCAGCCTTGCCCGCATGAATGGCGAATGCGAAGCGAAAGTGTAATTCAACAAAGTGTTAGATTGTTGGGTTATTCAGAGTCATGTTGTTGATAACGCTACGGATTTAGTGTCTTATTTCCGTAATCGTTCGGGCCGCGATAGTCGGGATTACAGCACATCACGTCGGCCAGTGCGCAGGGCATGTACGATCTGGCCCGGTGAATTTTGTTTCCAGTGAGCGCAAGCTAAGTCGAGTGCTGTGTGCGGGGGAGTGCCTTTGGGAATTCTTAAAGAGGGACCCCAGCTTGGGTGGGTGCGGTCGCCCCACAGCCCTACTGGAACGTTCCATAAAAATGGCGAACGTACTCTCTTTCTCTGCCACACATTGCAAAATAGTTTTTCGACCGATGGGACCCTAAGCACCCCGCCGTCATTTATATACAGGCAAGTTGACCTGCATCGTCCGCTACATTGGCGATACAGAATTGTGGTCGCAGCGCAGTGATTGAGTAACGACCGGATAAGCCCTGAGTACCGATTTTGTCGCTGACATCTCAAACGACAAAAACCCGCACCAAAGCGACATTGTTTCGGCCCACACCGAAATCACACGGAAACGCCGTTTTTGATTTGTTTTTCTGCCCGTGTTTTAGCCCCAAACAATTCAATTCGAATTATTTTCGAAAGGGGAGACCCATTTCGGATGCGCAGTCAGCGAAATTCCGTTTGTGGGACTCCCGATTCAGGTGGTCGCCGCAGCGCAATTTTCCATGAACTGCGGAGAGGGACCCCGACCGACCGGGCGGCTTTTTTTGTGGGGCCAGTTTTTGAATCCCCGTTTTCCACGCGATGGAATTCTTGGACGGGACCCGAAGGGCATCCCCGTATCGAAAGGCCACATGCCGATCTATCCCGATAACCGAAAGCGGTTCGCAGGACTCAGCCCGATTGACTTCGCGCCGGGGCAGGCTAGGTCTGACAATCCTTCCGCGCCGCGTGAAGCCCGGACAGAGAAGGCTACCCGGGGAACTGCGCCGTCAGAATCATTTAGGTCTGTCACCCAAGCGCCTTCGGCCCCGGTCGAGCGCGGCAAGACCCTATCGGAACTTAGAAGCACCGCTTGTTTAGAAGGTCGTCCGGCAGAGAAGCCAGCGCCCAAGCCTGACGTTGAGCCCGAGTCCGTTGTGGAAGTCAAGGCCGACAGCTTCGCAGAGATTGACAAAGCCCGGATGAATAGAATCCCGGCTCTGCCGACTGTCAGTGCTCCGAAGACTTCTGGTGATTCGGATGTGGATGTTGAAGCCGAGTCCCCGGTCAAGGAAACTGCTAAAGCCACGGCCAAGGCAGCGGCCATCAATCGACTGTTGGGTCATCCAAGTCCAAAGTCATTCAGTCAGGTTCTAGCCAAAGATTGAGGGCGTACTAAAGAAGTTCAAGCGGTAGCAGACAGGATAAAGAATATGGCTACACCAACGAAGGGCGCGGACTGGTCCAGTGAGGCGGGTCCGAATATCCAAGACGCGGTTCACGTATTAGACGCAAACAGTAACGTGCTGTATTGGGTTGATCGAAACGGGGTCATCCACAATAACAACTCCGCAGCCAACCCCGTAGTATTGGGAACCTTTGGCGGGGCTCCGACAGCATCACATGGCGTGCCTGTCGAAGTATTTCATACCGACTTCATCGCACAACAAGCGGCGCTCAGCAATCAGTTGGTCTACACCGTGCCTGCCAGCCGGGCTGGATTCTTTCGAATCAATTGGATGGCGAAAGTTACACAGGTCGCATCTTCGACCTCTGTGTTGGGCGGCGGTGCGGCTTTTCAAGTTACGTACACGGATGGATTTGACGGCACGTCATTGACAACGCCTTCGACCGCATTCACCGGAAACAGTGGCAACGCCCTGACAACACAAGGCTCGGGCGGGGTTCTGATTTACGCTGCGGCGGGTTCGCCAATCAATGTGAGTTTCGGATACACGTCGAGCGGCGGCACGCCCATGCAGTACATGCTGCACGTTCGCATCGAGGATATGTAAAAGGTGGGGAATGAAATGCTCAGTTCACTGGTATGCGGAAATTGTCGAGCGAAGTTTGAAGGCAAGACAGACGGTAGCTGCCCTACCTGCGGAAGAATTGGTGGACATCATGTGGAAGAGGGGAAGCCGCAGCATGAAGTTCCTGACCCGATCACCTATCGGCCAAGTTCATTCAAGCCTGTGATTCCAGTATCGACGCCTCAGCGCAAGCAACGAATCTTCGAAGACTTGGTTGCGCCATTGGATGTGACGGACAAAAACCGTAAGCCTGATATTTCGGAACCGGGGTTTGAGTGGGGGTGGAGCAATTTGGAAGGCGAATGGAAGCTCCGGTTGGTCGGACAGGTCCGGTAGAAGGTTTCACATGGCGGAAAGATCGAACGGTGAATGATGGGAAAGCTGCACGATGTGTTGGCGAAGGATAAGGGCTCAGTTCCCGTTCCACAAAGTTCGTCGGCGGCATCACAAGCCAAATGGGTTTCCGTGGATTCCGCCAACCTGAAAGAAATTCTATACGGCCCCGAAGATCGAATCTTGATTGTGCGGTTTCGTCGGGACGGTGCGGCCCATTGTTACGGTGACGTGAACCCGGCGCTCTACGCGGGTTTGCTGAAAGCGGATTCCGCCAACACATATTTTTGCAGATACATAAAGGGTCGGCACAAAGAAGCGAAGCTAGACCTGTAGAGTTTCCTGTTGGCCCCTCAGCGGCAGGATTGACGCACTTCACCGGGCGAGCACCACTCCTGCGGTGGTTTGTCCGGTGGAAGTGCTAACCCAAAAAGAGTTTGAGGAAGAAAGATTCGGAGTTGGATGACCGTTTGGTTGTGGGCCGCTTGGTCCGCTGTGACGATAGCTTTTAATGGAATCAATTCTGCGAACTCACGGGCAAAGAATAGCCGCAGTCTGACGTTCAACGCCTGTACGACTTTCTTAGCCGCGTTTCTCTACATCCTGTCCATCTTAGGTGTTGGAAATCTTTTGATTGAGGCTCGCCATTTGGCATTGGCCTTTGCGGTATTTGCCTACGCGGGACTTTCAACGGCGGGCTCGGTCATAGGCCACAAATTATCAATGTGGTTTGAGGAAAAGCACGGAATTAGACACTGATGAAAACCAAGAAGAAAGTACGACCGAATCTTAATGACGGTGAGCGGGCATTGGTAAATGAACTCAAGGCTCAGTTGAAAGCGCCCGAACTATCGGCGGAAGCCAAGGCCCGCATAAATCGAAAGATTAAAAGAGTGCAGGCGGATGCGAAAAAACGGGCGGAAGAACGTTACGAAAACAAGCGGAAAGTAGCCATTCTCGCGTCTATTCCGAAGCGTGAAGATTATCCTACCGAGCAGGATTGGTTCGTTGCAAAAGAAACTCTGCGGCTCGACAACTACGAGCGTTCGTGTCTTGTTACGCAATACGACCCCGAAGCGAAAGCCTATGCCATAGATCATGCGAATAAGGCGTTGAAAGAAATTGAAGCGGAACGTCGAAAGTTAGGCATCGCGGCATCGAACCGAATCGAACCAAAGACAACGGAATCCGACGACGAAGGCCCGTCCTATACGAAGTTGCGATTCCTAAACACTTTGCCCGATGCAGATGTGCCAGAAACTGAGTCGGAAAAAGAAAGCGCCGCACTTCGCAAGCTGTCCGATGAAAAGTTAGCGGAAACATTTTCCAAAGAAAAGTTGTTTCACTCTCTTGGCGGCACAGCTTCTAGTGCTATGCGTATCGAAGCGATTCGACAAGAGATTGACCGACGCGAAGCGGCCAAACCGAAAGTAGAGTCCGAAGACAGCGTGCGCGAAGACGCGGACACGGCGCAAATGTCCAACCGCAAGTCCGCTATCGTAAAGATTGCGGCATGGAAAATCCAAGGCATGTCTTTGCTTGTTTCCGAAGACGGTTCAACACTTGAATTGTCGCCGGACATAGAAATTGTGGGTGAAGTCAGCATGTCCGCACTGATGGCTGCCATCGCACAGAGGAAGAAACTGGAGCGCACCGTACCCGTATCGGAAGGGTTGATTCGGTGAATGGGGTAGTTAGTTATTGGGATGAACGAAGGTGGTTGGGTGGGATTCGAGCCGGGTCTACTAGTTTTCTTGTTCTTCGACAGGATATAGAACGCGATGAAATCGGTCGGCAGTTTCTGATTCCCCATGAATCTATAACATTCGACGTGTCCCCCATTCGAAATGACCGGGCCGTAAATGTGACCCCCCAGTTTCGAAAGCCGATTACAGAGCAATTTCCCGAGGACATAACTCTTCGGGCGTGGGACCCAAGAACAAAAACTGGGTGGGGGGCACGGGAAGTCGGCGGCGATCTGTATGTTGATGCCCACTACATCACTTCCGAAGGCATTGAGACTCTTGAAGTGGGCAGCAAATTATGGGTATGGGCGGCCCCATCAGACGTTGAAGGTAAGAACTGGATTGCATCTCAGGCAGAGATTTATATACCAAAAGAACAGGAAGACTTTTTCTAAATGAGTAACAGCATAACGATTCAACAGACCCTGAACTGGCTTACGGCTTTCATTACCCAGCGCCCGACTACGGGTGTCGGCGGTAATGCAAACGAACCCGCTCTCACGTCGGCCAACTATGTCATGCAAACGATTGTGGCCCCGCCGTTCCGTTGGGAATGGAATCGAATTAACGCAACATCAGCCATCACTACGGTTGTCGGGCAATCAGATTATCCGATTTCTTTGAGCGATTACGGCTGGCTTGAAAAAGCCACGCTTGTAAATCCAAATCCCGTAGGAACCACGCCGCCGAACTTCGAACTGGAAATCTTTAGCGTTCTGGCGAAGGACGGAGAACGTAATCGCCCTCAAAAGATTGCCGTGCTGTTAGACGACAACGCAGGCAATATCACGTTTCGTTTGTTTCCTGTGCCCGACGATGTTTACACCGTTGACTTGGCCTACCAGAAGGCTCCGATCAAGGCGGCTGGGCTAAACACTTCTTGGGCTCCGATTCCTGACAAGCTGGCTTTCCTTTACGAGCGTGGGATGCTGGCGCAAATGCAAATGACGTACAACCAGCAGCTTGGTTTATCCAACCTTGAAATCTTTTTCAGACAGCTAGTTGGGGCAGCAGATGGTTTAAGCGAGATGGAACGCGCGATCTTCTTAGAAGATGCGCTTCGTCCAATTCGAATGCGTCAAACTGAATTACAGACAGCGACCCGAAGAAAGTAAGCGAGATCATTATGTCCACCCCTTCAAATCTAACTCCGCAAATCCTGATTGACTATGCCCGCGTCTTCCCGTGGACTACCCCAGCTTTAGGGGTAAGCGGCTACAGCAGTGAGCCCGCAGTTTCTTTCACGGACGACATCTGCAAAAAGATTCTCGCTAAATCCAATCCATGGAAATGGAATGAGAAAAAGGCCCCGGTTTTCTACACGCAGCCGTACCAACAGGATTACCCGACCAGTATTGCACAGGGCGTGATGGGTTGGTTATCTGCGGCCACGATGGTTGATATAAACAACGTCACATCTCAACCACCTATCCAACCGCCCATCAATTGTGTGGCGCGTTTGCAGCCAACCAACATAGTCGGTCGCCCAACCAAAGTTTGCTGGATTATCAATTCCATGGCCAACACAGGCACATGGCCCGGCCCCAACGTTGCATATGTGAGCCCCTTAGTAAGTGCAGGTGGTGGCCCATCAAGCAATCCTGCGACCGCGATTACAGATACCAATGGAAATATTCAGGTGGTTACCACCTATGGTGTCACAGGCGGTTCACAGCCTTCATGGCCTGCAGCGTTGGCTACTCCGGGTACAACCACGAACGACGGCTCAGTGGTGTGGACGCTGATTGACCCTAACGGAGTGGCTTTTCGTTTGGATGCTCTGGCCACCAACAATTCAAACGTGTGGCAGTTGAAAGTCAATTATCAGTTGAAGCCCCCTGACATTACATCTTTGAAACAGACAATTTCTCCCATCCCTAACGATCTTAGTTATCTGGTTAAACAGGGATTTTTGGCCTACTGCTACAAACAGGTGGACAACGCCAAATTCCAAGTGGAGTTTGCGCAGTGGCTTGAAGACATTCAGAGCGCCATGGAAGCATCTGACCGCGAATATCAAGAATTTGGATTTGCTCCGACCAGCAGTATTTCGGGACCCGGAGGCGGCGCAGCGGAGGGCTACAACTATGCTGGATGGCCTGGTTGGACCAATGACGGTACTTAATTTCAAACCACTAAAAGAGAAAACAATGAGCACACAGAGACTCACCCTAGAAGACAAAGAAGAGATAACAGCAGTTAATGCGGAGCGGTTTACGGCGCTTTGTCCTGACTATTACGGGAGCGCAACGAATTCCGTAGCGATGGAGCAGTGGTTGATTTCACAGATTGGCGACTTCCGAAAAGAAGGTTTCTATCCGTGGACTACAGAGAATTTTTGGGCCGCATACGAACACTTGAGCGGGACAGGAGGATTGGAACCGCGCCCGCCGAGTTTGGCCGACCAACAGTTAGCTGAGGAACGTCAACAACAGACCGATGCTATTGCGGAAGAACAGCGTCGAGCCGATGCGGAAGCTGAAACCCTTCGCAATGCCCCAACAGCGGAGCAGATCGAACAAGACGGATTTATCCGTAAGATGAAATCTGCTGGCAGCATTCCGGGGGTCAGCGAACCATTAACCAAGGACAACTTGGCCCGGTTACGAGTGTTGGCTACCCAATCACGGATTGCAACTATCCGTGAGTCTGGCCGCGATGTGAGAGAAGTACTTTCCCAAAGAAGCACGATCTAACGAATTTGTTGGCCTTACGCCAACGAAATAATCAAGGAGAAACAAAATGGCAACTTTTAGAGACAAAGAATTCAGTGGGTCGGAGCAGTGGAACATTACAGCTTCAAATCTTAAAGCAACTATGATCCTAGTCAAAAATCAAATCGTTGGGGAATCCTATACCGCCATATTGACGGAGTTGGATGGAAAGACCATGAGTCGCAGATACGGCCCGGCCAGTGAAAAAGCAATTATGATGACGCTCCAACGACTGACAACAGGTCGTTTAGAGAAAACCCGTGTTTCTGCGCCTACCCGCGCCACGATTCAGCAGAGTGAAATCGAAACGATGCTTGAACAGTTACGGATAGACCCAAAGACGCCGGACAAGATGTACTTCGCGGCGTGCGCCAACCTCAAGCAAAAACCAAAACAGCGCCCTGATTTCAGTGCGCCCGTAGCGACTATTCCTACTAATCCGTATTCGCCTGCCGATCAGTTGCAGATTTTTGCAATGTTGTTCTTGCGTGCCATCAATGCCAGCCCGTTTACGGCTCCCGCAGGTCGCCCGGATTTGAAAGAACTGAACCGAGACAAGATGCTGGCGTGGTTGCGGGACGAAGGCTATGCCGTACCCGATAATCAGGGTGGAATAACGGCGGGCAACCCAGTGACCGCTGCTGTTCTGATTGAATGTATCAAGGATTTGCATGCTTGCCGCATGTTGCACGACGTGGACTCGGGTAGTCGTGGAATGAAACATACGGTTCAGCCCTATTCGCGTTGGGCCATATTGCAAATGCGTGAGGGGGTTGCGGAACTACGCGCTGAACCAACACCTGTGACCATAACACCGGAAGAGGCGAAGCGTCAGATTCGGCAGGACGCATTCGAAAACGTCCGTCAACAGTTCCCGGGCCTTGAGCCTGAAAGCGGTGAATTTCGTGCCAAGATGGATGAAGTAATCAGTCAGCGGGCGCAGCAAGAGTTGCCGGGGGCTTTCAAAAAGTCCCGAACTTATAGCCACACCGCCCTCTAAGAGATTGGCTGCTAGTGACGAGCGAACGTCGCAGCCAACGCAGGCTTGCCCTGCGTCTCCTTGACGTTCGTTCATTCTATTGAGGAAAGAAACACAACAATGTCAAAGAAGTTCAATCCCCAATTCACTCCTGATAACTCACGACGTATCGAACTAACGGGCGTGGAATGTATTGATGTGCCTGACGGTGCGGACGATGCAGTGTGCATTGCTGAACATATGCGCCGAAAGCAGCGAGAGATGGAAGCAAACCCGCGTCTGAACAAGCCGTGGGCCATTGCTCAAGAACTACAAACAGATAGTCAGTAAAGGACAATTCAAGTGAGTAACAGTCTCAACTCAAACCCCATAATTTGCTACGGCGTTCAGACCAGCTACAAAGCTGCTGTGTTGGCAGCACAGGGCACGCCGCTCGAATTACGTATTGCCCGTGTCGAATGGTTCTCGCCGAACGCGGCCAATGACCAAGCACTTATCATCGACCCAGCATCTGGCAAGGAATGGTTGCGCTTCAAATGTGAAGTAGCGGGTCAATCCCAAATCGTTCCGGTGAATGAATTGTGGTCCGACTTCGCAGTTGTACAGTGCGACAGTGGCGTGCTTAAACTATTTTTGGTCTAGCACTGTGTTTATCACGATTCGCATTCTCTTTGGCCGTCTTCGTCGGCGTTTCTTTCCTCCGAAAGTTTCCACACCAAGCGTCGAAGCGGCTTCGCTGGAAATGCCCGCAACTTTTTCCTTGTCAGGGAATGCAGGTACAACCGGAGTGGGTATTGCAACGGTGAACTTGAGCGGGGACGCCGTTGCTTCGATTTTGACCGCGCCGAACGGAACGTACCAGTTTTCAAATCTGATAGCGGGCAGCTACATCGTCACACCGATACTGGCCGGACATTTCTTTAGCCCCGCGTCACGTTCGGTGATCGTGGTGAACGCGAATATTGAGGGCGTGGACTTCATAGACCCGCCGCAACTCAGTCAGTTTGGACTTGGCCTTTCTCTTGTACGTCGCAATTGGAAGTAAGAAGTAACACAAATCAACCGCCGTGAGAACGGCATAAGGAAAAACAGAAATGGCAACACTCCGTAGAACAGTCACCGATTTCATCGCTCAAGTCGCCGCCCGAACTCAGGGGGCTGTGTCTGGCGCAACATACGTTGCCTCCCCAAACACAGACGGCACGCTGAACATCACAAAGAACGGCACGTCTTTGTTTGCCCGTGTTATTTGGAATGGTTCGGGCAAGACCGCTATCACTGATAGCAACCCGTCCGGTGACACAGTAACCGTTGAAGCCGTCGATGGAACAACGGGCATTGCTGACGCGCAAGTCTTCCTGAATAACCTGAACTAACTCTTGTTTAGGCGACTATCCATATGAGCAGGAAATCTATCCACCACACGCTCGTTCACAAGACCGTTGGTGACATAAGCGCGACCGGAACAACGTCACTTACCAACGGAGAAGCATTGGTATGCAAAGACCAAAACCGGGTTCAGCGAACACTTCTTGTTGACCCAATCTACTGGCAATCATCCGCAGAGGAAGTTAAGGTGGTATTTCAGGCGTTGCGGGCAGTCGAAAATAATGAGCGGGCGGCTCGAAAAGAGAAGGAATACGCTAGAGACAAGAGTGCGGCTAATAATCGGCGCAGGATTGTCACGTCAACCGGACTGTATTAGTCGGCTGTTAGTGCGTCAGATTCGCCCGTGCCCCTTTTTTACCTTGGTATCTTCCGCAATCCACTTTAGTTTCTGAGTATGATGTTCGGTCCATTTTTTCACGACTTCTTCATCAGACAGATTCGCCAACGTTGTACGGAATACAAGTGAGCCGTTGCGGGCCAAAAGGTCCCGCCGAATGCGAGCAGCATTAAGACGAATCGACAAATCCAGTGATTTCGACTCCATTATTTCCCCCGTTGCCCGAGTATGAAAAAGATCAGAGCGGTAAAGATTACTGCGGCTAGACCGAGCATGAAGCAGTCAGACATTTGACCCCCTCTTGCCCCGGCCCGTCAGTTTCAGCAACAGAATGAACGGCAGCAGAAAAACCAGTGCAATAGCGCAGCCGACCACGCTCAACAGGGTGTCAAAGGCAACCCAAGGGTTGATGTCGCTTTTGAGGACTGCCTGAAGAAAACGACATACTTCTTTTGGAGTGAATCGCCGCAACGGGGGCTCCGGTTCAGAAGCCCCTGTTTTTGGCAACGCCAACAGTGGGGAATTGCTAGAATTCTTCTCAGCAGACATGACGGGTCATCTCCGTTGTGTTTGTTAGGGACGTTCGGTTGCTGAAACAACCGGGCGTCCCGCTTACTATTTTTTGCTATTCCGCTTCACGAACTCCCGAACTGCTTGCCGAAACGCCTCTGATAGATCGAGTCCAAGGCGTTGAGCAGTTTGGCGAATTGTCTGGCTTTCTTCTTGCGTGGACATGAAAACTTCGCGGCGGTCCAGTTTGGGGCCGATCTTTTTTGGCCGTCCGACGCGCCTTTTCATGGCCCAACCGTATCATTCGTCAATTATCCTGTCAATAGAAATACCAAGCTAATCGCTTGACGCGGGGGAAGTCAAGCCGAGGACTCTATACCCATAGTGCTGCGATCATTACGAACTGTCTGCGTCTATTGGTAACTAGTTGGGTATCACATGAATCGTGATAAAGTATCCATCCTATGAGTGTTGCCGTTCTCTGCAATTTGTCAGACGGTCTAATAATCGGCGTAGACAGTGCGATTACGGTTTCGGATTCGAATGGCATCCAAAAGGTTTTTGAGGATGGCGAGAAACTATTTCAATTAGCGGGCAAGATCGGGGTTGCTGCCTATGGGTTGGGTGGGTTAGAAGGCAGGAGCATCGGAAGTTTCGTGCATGAGTTTGAACTAGCCCATGCGGACATTGCCGCTCTTCCGGTGTCAGATGTGGTTGAGCGTCTGCGCCAATTTTTTATGGGTGTATACACTCGATATGCCGAGAATCTGTTTGAGCGTCCTTTTGATGAAATCCCGGCAGATCAAAAAGGTCTACTTGGCTTAATTGTTGGTGGTTATTCCCCCGGAGCCTTCCTTTCAGAAGCGTGGCATATTCAAATACCTGTAGACGCAGCGCCCAATTCGTCTACTCGACTTTGTGGTCCCGGTAGTTTTCAAGTCAATTGGTTTGCTACGTTCATACCGATTGAGCGGTATCTGCTTGGATATGACAGGAACCTCTTATCTGAGATTTTTGATTTTGTTGTGGAATTGCTTGGACGGCAACTTACGCCGGAAGAAATCGCCAGATTTGCGCCAATCCGTGATAAGTATGGTTATCGGATTATGCTAGATTCGATGCCAATTCAAGCCGGAATTGACTACGTGCGATTCCTCGTTCAGCTTGCAATTCAACATCATCACTTTGCATCTCCTCACCCTGTTGTGGGGGGAAAAGCCAAGTTGGGGCTCGTGACTTACAAAGAAGAAAGATTTCGATTGTTAGATTGAAAACATATGACTACGAAAACTATAGTACCCCCAGAATCAAACACCATATCTCAGGAACCTAGAACAAAAGCGGCGTTGCTCGGTCCCTATCAGTCTGCCGAGTATGGCGAACAACTATCCTCTTACACAGAAATCAAGCAAGGCAAAAAGAGCAGGACCCTCTTTGCGGTAAGCGACTCACCATTAAAGGGCGAATAGGTCAATGTTGTGGATGGCGTTTTCGCCACTCAGCGCGAGCTTCATTGAGTTGAATCGAGAATGCCGTCGTACTTGGCTTGCCGCTACCGTCATATGTCAACGGATAGACCAAATTGCGCATTTGCGTTCCAAAGGTATTCAATTCTTCGTCTGACATTGCCCGGACCTTCGCGCGAACTGCATCCACGTCTGGCAAAGTTTGCCATAATCTTTCCAATCTTTGAGCAGGGCAAAAAACGCAAGAAGGCCAAGGAAGACTTGGGAGAGGTACGGTATTGCATTCATTCCAGAATACCCGCCTATGCGCCGATTCTATTAGCAAGGCGTGCAATCCTGCAATGACTAGTACCGATAACAGATTTTAGTCACTACTTCTTGACGGCGATGTAGACCAGTACAACCAAGATCAGCAACAAGAGCCCACGACCACTCAGTGAAGCCAGCACAGCCAGATTATAGAGCCATATCGCCGCTATGAAGGCCAAGGCCGGAACAAACCATAGCAGTTCTCCAATCGTGAATTCACTGCCGACCTTCCGAGCACCAACAGTCCGAATACCATATCCTATCAACCACCCAAGATTAGCCAGAAGCCCGGGCCTTGCTTGTGAGTTTTCCATTTTCATCCTCCGTCAATTGTTTTCGTCAAAGATGTAAAACATGACCAAACAGAAAAGCACCGTTGCGCCGAGACTAGCCAACATGACTAAACCCCTTTCCAGCCCCAGCCAGTTTAAGGGCGAGAATGAACGGCGCAAAGACGACCACGGCTATCGTGCAACCAATCACGCAAAGCACGGTGTCGAAAGCTATCCAATAGTTGAATCCCTCGGGTTGAAATTTAGTTACCATTTGAAATCTCCTTTTTGATTTGGTGTTTCTGAGCGGGAATTTGTAGTGCAATTTGTAGTACTGATTCCAATTTTGCCGTTTCTGACGTTTCTTCCGTTTGTTTAGGGGGCAGCAAAATCACTAACTTACGTAGTTTCAATGCGGGGCTTTGGTTCGATTCCCACCCGCGCCTCCAACATTTTCTCCATGTTTGTAGCTACGAACGCGCCTTACCTTCTCTTCGTACAGCGAATTGTACGGAGGGCGAAACAGGAACACTGCTTGCAGGCCCAGACGACAGCTCAGAGTAGCGGGTGACTTGTCCGGTTATCCGATTTATCAGGAGCTCTCATCTGTTGTGGTCGAACGGTGTCGAAGGAATGAGAGAATCAGGCCCAAAGCAACGCCAACTCCGAAGGGCGCATCCATATTTGCGGTGCAAGTAAGAAGACCGTGAGCAGCTCGGTTTGCGAAACGCCAGCACACTCGAACCACGATGGGACGCGCTTTTTGGCGAGGGCGTCCCGTGACAAACGTCTTCTTTCGGGTATATCCTATTTCGTGAGCCTTTGTGTTGGGTGGCATGAAGGTCAATTCAACATCAAAACCGGGGTGAGCTATGAGATCAAATTGCATGAATAAGTGCATATGGTTGGCGGCTGGGCTGATGTCAGTCGGCCTGCTTCTTCCGGCGGTTTCGAACGCCCAAGGGGGGACCTCAGTAAGTAACCCGATGGACAACTCGGTTACGCGAACGGACTCAGTTCGCGCGGGCGAGAAGATCGATGAAGCAGTTATGCGCCAGACTCTGGGTGACCCGAAAGAAGAGGCTGCGTATCAGGCATTTCACAAAGCTCCGATGCAAGACGCGGACAAGAAGATCAAGCTCGGCGACGCCTTTCTGGTCAAGTACCCGGGGGACCGCTACAGCGCAGCAGTGTACGAAGAGCTCTGCCACACGTACTACGAAAAGAAGGACCTGGCGAGCTTCTATACTTTCTCGGACAAGGGGCTGGCGCTTTTCCCGGACGACGTGCACTTGCTGGCGCTGAGCGGCTGGGTGATTCCGCGCGCATTTACGCCGAACGAGCCGGATGCGAACACGAAGCTCGACAAGGCGGAATCGCAGGCGCGGCACGCCCTCGACGTGCTCAGCAAGAAGGAGAAGCCAGCGAACTTCACCGATGAGCAATTCGCCCAGTTCAAGACGGGCGAAGCGGCGGTGGCGCACAGCGGGCTTGGACTCATCCACTTTCGCCGCGAGCATTACGACGAATCCGCGAAGGAACTCCAGATTGCCATCGCGAGTGAAGCAAATCCGGATCCGACCGATCTCTTTATCCTGGGCGCCGATTTCGAAAACATGAACCGATTCAAGGAGGCGGCGGACGCCTTCAATCGCTGCGCGCAAATCCCCGGCGGCATGCAGGACAGGTGCAAGCAGTATGCGACCAACGCTATGAAACAGGCGGCCGAGGCGAAGTAGACATCGTCCGGGCGCCGCGCGTTTATCGTTCCAATGGAGCGGTAATTCGACAACCAGAATCTACTTAGCACCTCTGACTAAGTACGCTACGTGTGTAAGCGTAATGAAGACCCGCCCTACGCGACAAGCGGCGAAGATAGCGAGCGTTCACTACATCACGCTTGACCGCCGGATCGGTTCCGAAAAAATCACCACCGACTAAGACTCCAATCCAATTTCATAGACGCGGTAGATTTTCCGCTCCAACATATCCCGCCGCGTCTTGACCCACGGGTTGAATTGTTTTTTGTGACGCCGATGCTGGCATAGCCTAGGAGCTTGGCTTGACATCAGAGCATTCGTGTGCAAAATTCCGCCTCACTACTTGCACCACATCGGCGAGGGGGTCCTATTCGATGAAGAGCCGAAGGGAATTTCTACAGATCGGCATGGCGGCGCTGGCTCTGCCTATTTCGGCGCGCGGCGCGTTTGCGTCATCGGCAGTGCTTGGCGAGCCAGCGACGACTCCTCTCTACAAGGTGATCTTTGACGAACGGTTCGCTGCCAGCGTCGCATTCTCGCGAGAGGCGAGCGCGCTTGGCGCGGCGACTCATGGGATCAAGGGCGACATCACCGACCTGTGGTTCCACGATCTGTACGCTCGGTGGAAGCAGGGGCCGGCGGCCATCGCGGGCTTGACGGGGCATGGCGCGATCTTCTGCTTGGAAAGGCTGGCGTGGGATCAGCGCATGCGCGTGGTGTTCCGCGGCGAGCACAAACATCTATCCGGCGGGCAAATCGAACATGCGCTATCGGGACCGGAGAGCATGGTGCGGCGCGCGGCAAGGCTGGAAGCAAGCGGGGCGGATTGGGCGAGCCTGATGGCAAATGTGGTGACGCGTTGTCCTGCCGGTCGGAGTGAGGTTTTCCAGACGACCGTATCCGCGTCCGCGGCCAGGCACACGAGCGACCCCGACGAGCTGATTTCCTGGGTGATTGCCCCGGTACAGCGCGCGTAGCAAGGGTTCACACTCCGAACAGGCGAGAGGTATGTGATGCGATTTCCACTTGGCGTGAATAGGAAGGACTTTGCCGACGCGCGCCGCATGAGAAAGGCAACGGCATGAAAAACGCGAGGGCGTTCCTTTTGCTTCTGTGCGGTGTGACGCTTGCGGCGCCGGCATTCGCCGCGCCGGACGAGTCTCAAATCGACCGGGGACACCGCGTGTATGACAAGTGGTGCTTCCCGTGCCATGGCACGGGCGTGGGCAAGCCGGGGACGGAGTCGCTCGCGGCGCGCGGGCAGAAGCCGGCAGTACTCGAGGAGCGCACGGACTTAACCGCTCCCTTGATCAAGATTTTCGTCCGGCACGGAGTGCTGTTCATGCCGACTTTCCGCAAGACGGAAATCAGCGACGCCGATCTGGACGCGATCGCCGCGTACCTGACCCGCAACAACAAGCACTAACGCCAATGCGACTCCCCCCTGGCGTAAGTCCCGGCAATTGTGCCGCCGCTCTGAAGCGGTGTGAGGAAGCCGCCGGCAAGGACCGGGTGTTTGCGAACGACGAGAGCATGAGGATGAGAACGCTGGAAGCACGGAGCGCACGATGAGAACGCCGCCTGGTGTGAGCGCAAGCGATTTTGCAGCCGCGATCGAGCAATTCGAAAAAGTTGTCGGCAAGGAGTGGGTCTTTACGTCCGACGAGGACATTGATACCTACCGCGACGCCTATTCGCCTCTCTGGCACGACGAGGGAGAGCCGATTCCGTCGGGGGCGGTCGCGCCCGATGGCGTCGAACAGATACAGGCGGTGCTCGGGATCGCAAACCGCTACAAGATTCCGCTGTGGACGGTCTCCACAGGCAAGAACCTCGGCTACGGAGGTTCCGCGCCGCTCTTGAGCGGCAGTGTGGTGCTCGACCTGAAGCGCATGAACCGCGTGCTCGAGGTGAACGACAAGAACCACTACGCCCTGGTCGAACCGGGCGTCAGCTACTTCGATCTCTATCGCTACATCCGGGAACGAAACCTGAAAGTGTGGATTGACCCGCCCGACCCGGGGTGGGGCAGCCCGGTGGGTAATTCGCTTGAGCGCGGGGGCGGCAGAACGCCGATGCGCGATCATTTCGGGGCCGTCTGCGGCATGGAAGTGGTACTCGCGAACGGCGAGGTGGTGCGCACCGGTATGGGCGCGCTTCCGGGGTCGAAGACGTGGCAGCAGTACAAGTATGGTTTTGGGCCGTATGTGGACGGCATGTTTTCGCAGTCGAATTTCGGCGTCGTCACCAAGATGGGGATTTGGCTGCTCCCGGAACCGGAAGCCTATCTTTCCGGAACGGTGATGGTGCCGAGGCACGATGATCTGTCTCCCATGGTCGAGATTTTCGCGAACCTGGTGGCCTCCGGAACCGTGCAGGCCACGACGCAGGTGGCGACCCCGCTAGCGTACGCCCCGGCCGATCCGGAGTTGACCGCTCTTCGCGCCAGCGGTTCGATCAAGGGTCTCGAGGAGTACGGAGCACGGAAGAACATCGCATACTGGAGCATATCCCTGCCTTTTTATGGGCCCTCCAAGGTGATCGCCGCGCAATGGGAATATGCGAAGGGAAAGTTCTCAGCGATTCAGGGAGTCCGGTTTCAGGACGGCGAGTCGCACCGGTTTCCGCTGAGCGCCGATGAGGTGGCCAAAATCGCAGACCCCGTGCCGTTCGGAATACCCAGCCTGCAAATGTTTTCGGTCATCGGCAGGAACGCCGTGGGGCACCTGGGTTTCGCTCCGATTATTCCCATGACGGGGGAGGCGGTACTCGAAGCGCAGCAGGTTTTCGAAAAGGTGTACAAGGATCTGGGTTCCCCGGGCGGTGCGGCCGCATCCTTTCCGCTTTTCTGGTACTTCGGGCGAGCTTTCGTGATCATCTACCTCTTTCCGATCGTGCACGACGTGGAAAAGAACCGGCAAACCCGCGCCATTTACAGGCGGCTGATCAAGGAGTCCGCGGCGCGCGGCTGGGGCGAGTACCGCACGCACACCACGTTCATGGGCGACATCGCGGCTACCTATTCCTTCAACAATCACGCATTGCTGCACCTGCATGAAACGATCAAAGACGCCCTCGATCCGAACGGCATCCTCTCTCCGGGGAAGAACGGCATTTGGCCCAAGGGAATGAGAAAGACGAAGGCGTGAACGCCGGAGCGGCCCGCTACAGGAGCGCACGATGAGAGTTCCGCCCGGGGTGAGCCCCGGCGATTTCGCCGCGGCCATCAAACAGTTCGAAGCCGCCGTCGGCAAAGAGTGGGTGTTCACCAGCGATGACGACGTGGAGCTCTACCGCGACTCCTACTCGCCCTTCTGGCACGAGGAAGAAGATCGGGTTCCCTCCGCGGCAGTTGCCCCCGACGGTGTCGAGCAGGCGCAGGCGATCGTGAAGATCGCCAACGCCTACAAGATTCCCCTCTGGACGATCTCGACGGGCAGGAATCTCGCCTATGGCGGTTCGTCTCCGGCTCTCTCAGGCAGCGTCATCCTCGACCTCAAGCGAATGAATCGCATCCTCGAGGTCAGCGACAAGAATCATTACGCGCTGGTCGAGCCCGGCGTCAGCTACTTCGATCTCTACCGCTACATTCAGGAGCACAAGCTCAAGGTGTGGATCGATCCACCCGATCCCGGTTGGGGCAGTCCCGTGGGAAACTCGCTCGAGCGTGGCGGCGGGCGGGGGCCGCTGCATGACCACTTCGCGACCGTTTGCGGAATGGAAGTGGTGCTGCCGAATGGCGAAGTGATGCGCACCGGCATGGGTGCGCTGCCGGGCTCGAAGACGTGGCAGCAGTACAAGTACGGCTTCGGCCCGTACGTCGACGGCCTATTCTCGCAATCGAATTTCGGCATCGTCACAAAGATGGGCGTCTGGCTGCTGCCGGAACCCGAGGCTTATCGCGACGGTACCGTGATGGTCGCGCGTCACGACGACCTCGTCCCGTTCGTTGAAACTCTCGCCTACCTCTACAATTCGCAAATCGTGCAGGGCACTGCGGCGCTCGACAGCCCGCTGCTGACCTATCGCGTGTCGAAGGGTGGAGGAGTTGTCGATCTTCCCGGCGATATTTCCGTCGCGGAGCTTGAGCGCATCGGCCGCGAGCAGAACATCCCCTACTGGAGCTCCGAGCTGCATTTTTACGGACCGGCCAAAGTGGTTGATCTGCAATGGGAATTCACGAAAGAAAGATTCTCGGCGATTCCGGGTGTCACGTTCAAGGAAGGTCGGTCGTATCGATTTCCTGTGGAGCTGAAAGACTCGGACGACGTCCTGCGGCAGGCGCTGGGCATTCCGAATCTTTCAGTCTTCGGATTCCTCGGCAAGACGCTCGGCCACATGGATTTCTCGCCGATTGTTCCGCTCTCGGGCGAGGCCGTTTTCGAAGCGCTCAAAGTGTTCGGCGAGGTCTACCACGAGATGGGCGTGCCGCCGCAAAATCAATTCATCTCGCTCCCGTGGGCGTTTTTCCCGCGCGCGTTCGTTTTCTTGTTTGGCTTTCAGATCATGCATGACGTCGAAGCGAACAAGCGAAACCGCGAAGTCTTCCGGCGCCTGATCGAAGCCTGCGCCGAACACGGATGGGGCGAATACCGCACGCACGTCGCCTACATGGACGACGTCGCGAACGTCTACTCCTATAACAATCACGCGATGCTGCGTTTGCACGAAACGGTCAAGGACGCGCTCGATCCAAATGGGATTCTCTCGCCGGGGAAAAGCGGCATCTGGCCGAAACGATTGAGGAAGGCAAGAGCTTGAAGCGCAGCGAGTGCGCGCCGAGGAGGATTCGATGGTGAATTTGAGGAAGCTCCGCAATGGACCGGGTATCGCGCTTTTTGCGATGCTGGCGATTGTTGCGGCCGTGGCAACTTCGACGGCGCAGCAGCACAAGCCGAAGGCTCCCAAGTCGGTGCGGCTGTACGTGTTCGATTGCGGCGTGATCAAGGGACTCGATCCCGCGCTGTTCAATTTCAAGAGGGAAGAAGTCAAAACAATCGATTTTGCCGTTCCCTGCTACCTGATCGTCGATCCGAAGGGCACGCTGATCTGGGATGTTGGCGTGATTCCCGACGGCAACTTCAAGGATGACGGGCAGCCGGTGACGCAGGGCCCTTCGACCGCGACGCGCACGCTGAAATCGCAGCTCGCGGAAATCGGCTATGCGCCCGGCGATATCACGTATCTCGCGCATTCGCACTATCACGGCGACCACATCGCGAATTCCAACGAGTTTGCGGGGTCCACTTGGCTCGTGAGGCCCATCGAACGCGATGCGATGTTCGCGGACAAACCGCCGGCGCTCGTTGATCCCAAGACCTACAGCGAGCTCAAGAACAGCAAGACCGTGCTGATCACGAAAGACGAGTACGACGTGTTCGGCGACGGGAAGGTGATCATCAAGTCGGCGCCCGGACATACGCCGGGCCATCAGGTGCTGATTCTTCATCTGAAGAAGACCGGGAATGTGATGCTGGCGGGCGATCTGTACCACTATCCGGAAGAGAAGGGTTCGGGCCGCGTTCCGACATTTGAGTACAACAAGGAACAATCCCTCGCCAGCCGCGCGATGATCGAGGACTACGTCAAGAAAACGAACACGCAGTTGTGGATCGAACACGACTTCACGGCGAATTCTAAATTGAAGAAATCCCCCAAGTATTACGACTAGTGCTTAGGCGATGACGGCGGTAGCGGTGGTGGCCATGGCGCCGGCCGCGTCCTTGGCCCAAAGCGAGACAGTCTTGCCGCCTTTCTCCGGCTTGCCGCAGACCGAGAAGGGTGTCGTATCGAATAGCGGGCTCCCGGCGCGGAATGTGAAGCTCGCGACCTGCGCCTCCCGCATGTTGCGCCCCAGCAAATCGAGCAACAGAGTGGCGATGAGCGGGCCGTGGACCAGCAGGCCGGGATACCCCTCGACCTTGGTGGCGTAAGGATAGTCGTAATGGATGCGATGACCGTTGAATGTGAGCGCGGAATAGCGAAATAACAGCACACTGCCGGGCTGGACGACGCGTTCCCACGCGGAATCGGCGGGCGCCATCCGGGTGGTGGGCACGGGGTCGCCCGGCTTCGAAAGGCCGCGATAGACGAGGTCCTGCTCCTCGGTCATGGCGACTCCTCCGGAATTGCTGATTTCGTGGCGCGCGACGACGAATACCAGCGGGCCGGTGCGTCCCTCCTTCTGCTCGATAGCCGCGATGTGCGAAGTGCGCGTGATGCTCTCGCCCACGCGCAGCGGATGATGGAATTCGAAGCGTCCCCCGGCCCACATGCGCCGCGGAAGCGGGATCGGTGGCAGGAAACCACCGCGTCTTGCGTGACCGTCAGCAGCAAGCTCGGATTGCCGGTCTGCCGGAAGAAAGTACAACCAGTGCCAGAGCGGCGGTAGGGGATCGCCGGGGCGCGGCGGCGGAGCGTCGATGTCGAGCGTGGCGGCCAGTGCGGCAATCGGGACCGGCGTCACTTGATCCGTCACCGTTGCCGTCTTTCCTACCCATTTCTGCAATTCAGCGATATCCACGTCCGCGATCTCCGTGCGTTCAACGGCTGAGTTTCTATCCGCACCGGGCACATTATCACGCTTCCGGACCAAGTTTCTGATCGAGCCAAAACACGCGTGATACACTCCCGATTCTCCAAGAGGGACTGCGGGGGAAAACCAGAATGCCAGGCAGCACTCTCGCAACGAATCAGACCTCGACCGGCCGCGCGAATTCTTTCGCAACCGGCTGGCGCATGTGGGTGCCCGTCGCCGTGATGATGACGTGCTCGTGCCTCTCCTACATCGATCGCCAGGCGATTACGGTAATCTCCCCGATGATTCTCAAGGATACGGGCTTGAGCGCCACGGCGTATACGGCTGTCGGCGCGGTGTTTTCCGTCGTTTACATGATCGCGAATCCGCTCTGGGGCTCCTGGATCGATTACGTTGGTCTGCGCGCCGGCATGCTATTGGCGGTGGGAATATGGACCGTGGCGAGCGCGTCGCATGCGTGGGTCGGCGGGTTTATCGGCTTTGCGGCGGCACGGGCCGTGCTCGGGTTCGGCGAGGGCGCCACGTTTCCCGGCGGCTTGCGCACGGCGGCGAATTCGCTGCCCCTCGCGAAGCAGTCGCGCGGAATGGGTATTTCCTATAGCGGCGCGTCGGTGGGGGCGATTTTCGCGCCGCTGATCATCACGCCGATCGCGCTGCGGTTCGGATGGCGCGCGGCGTTTCTGGTTACCGGCGCGCTTGGAGCGGTCTGGCTGATCGTGTGGTGGTTCGTCGCGCGGCCACCGCTGGTGCAAGCCGCCGAGCGAAAGGCATCCGGAGTCGCGTGGCCCAATTTTTTCGAGCGGCGATTCTGGCTGCTCGTGGTCGGCATGGGGCTCGGAGGAGCGGCACTCGGGCCGACACTCTACCTGTGTCCTCTGTATTTGAATCGGGCGCTGGGTCTGACGCAGGGGCAACTCGGGAAGATTCTTTGGATACCGGCGGTCTGCTGGGAGATCGGATACTACTTCTGGGGCTGGGTGTCGGACCGCTGGGTTCGCGACAACCCCCGGCCCGTGCGTTTGTACGTCGCGCTCGCGTTTGTGGCGCTGATTCCGTCGGCCGTCACGCGAATGAATTCGTGGATCGCAGCGCTGGCGCTATTTTCCTGGGGAATGTTTATCGCCGTCGCGTTCATCGTCGTCTCGCTGCACGTGGCCGCGCGCGCCTACCCGCGCGACGAAACGGGCAAAGTCGCCGGAATCGGTTCTGGCGCTTGGTCCGCCGTTGTCGCCCTCCTGCTGCTCGCTTACGGTCCCTTATTCGACCGGCATCTGTACACGGCGGTTTTCGTTTCGCTCAGCATGGTGCCGATTGTGGGGACGGCGCTATGGTGGTGGATCGGCCGCGCGAGCAAGATGGGCGCGGACCACGCGGCTGCTTGAACCTTCCGGCTACCTCATCACAAAAGGATTCGGGGCATTGCCCGCGATGTCGATCCAGACGCTCTTGGTCTGAAGGTACTCGCGGATGGCTTCGATTCCGCTCTCACGCCCGATTCCCGAGCGCTTGTAGCCGCCGAACGGAGACATGTAGCTCACCGCGCGGTAGGTATTCACCCACACGGTTCCAGCCTCCAATCGTTCGGACATCGTGAGCGCGCGACGGATACTCGTGGTCCATACTCCGGCGGCGAGGCCGTACACCGTGCCATTGGCGATGCGAACGGCTTCCTCTTCTGTGTCGAAGGGAATGATGGAAAGGACGGGGCCGAACACCTCTTCCTGCGCGATGCGCATCCCGGGTTGAACGCCGGTGAAGATCGTTGGCTCGACGAACCAGCCCGAGCCGCACTCGGGGCGATTTGCAGGTGTGCCACCCAGACGGCAGACCGCGCCTTCGTCTTTTGCGATCCGGATGTAGTCGAGGACTTTTTCGTACTGCGGGCGGGTGGTGATCGGGCCGACCTGCGTGGCCGCGTCGAGCGGATTGCCCATGCGCGCGGTCCTGGCGAGCGCGAGGAGGCGCTCGACGAATTTCTCGTGGATGGGGCGATGAATCAGCGCCCGCGAGCCAGCAATGCACGTCTGGCCCGTGGCGGCGAAAATACCCGAGACCACGCCCTTCACCGCTTCGTCCAGGTCGGCATCGTCGAAGACGATATTTGCGGATTTCCCTCCAAGCTCGAGCGTGATGCGCTTGATGCCGCGGGCGGCCAATTGATAGACGTGCTCGCCGGTGCGGTCTCCGCCGGTGAAGGCAATCTTGGCGACGTCGCCATGCGTGATCAGAGGCTCGCCGACTTCGTTGCCATATCCGGTGACTATATTGACGACTCCGGGCGGAAAGCCGGCGCGCTCGAACAGTTCGCCGAAGACGAGAGCTGAAACCGAGGAGAATTCCGAGGGCTTCCAAACCACCGTGTTGCCCGCAGCGAGCGCCGGCGCCAGCTTCCACGCCGCGAGCAGGAGCGGCGAATTCCACGGCGTGATGGCCGCGACGACTCCCAGCGGTTCTTCGCGCGTGAAATTGAAAACCCCCGGCTTGTCGATGGGGATCACGCGGCCTTCGATTTTGTCCGCCAGGCCGCCGAAGTAGTGAAACCACTGCGGGACGTAGTTGAGCTGTCCGCGCATTTCGGCGATGAGCTTGCCGTTGTCCGTGGTCTCGATTTCGGCGAGTGCGGGCGCCTCGGCGGCGATGATGTCGCCAAGGCGGCGAAGAAGGGCGCCGCGCGCCGTGGCCGTCAGCTTGCGCCATTCGCCGTCGTAGAAGGCCGCCTTGGCCGCGGCCACCGCCCGATCGACGTCGTCCTTGCCGCCGCGAGGGACGAGCGCCCATGGCGCGGCCGTGAACGGATTCACGGATTCGAACCACGCGCCGGACGCCGGCTCCACCCACTGGCCGCCGATCAGCATGCGATGCTTTTTCATTTCGGCCACCTTCTTCGCGGGTTGCTACAGCTTGGGCGCCTTTTCCTTCAATTCCGCGAACGCCTCTCGCGCGATTCGGAAGGAGTCCACGGCCGCGGGCACGCCGCAATAGATCGCCACCTGGAGCAGGACCTCGCGTATCTCGACCGGCGTCACGCCGTTTACCAGCGCGCCTTTGATATGCGCCTTGAGCTCGTGCGGGCGATTCAGCGCGCTGATCATCGCCAGGTTGAGCATGCTCCGCGTCTTCTTGGGGAGTTCCTCGCGCCCCCAGATGGCGCCCCAGCAATATTCGGTGACAAGCTCCTGCAAGGGCCGATTGAAATCGTCGGCCGTCTCGAAGGCTTTGTCGACGAACTCCTTGCCGAGGACGGAACTACGGATTTCGCGCCCTCGGTCAAACGTTTTCTTGTCCATGTGAGTGACCCTCTCCTGATTGAATTTCAGATCGCTGCCGCTGGCGGCAGCACGAAGCTAATTGCCCTGCTTCTGCCCGACCTGCACGCCCGCCCACTTCTCGACGGTCCTGGCCATCGCCGTCATATCGGCGTCGAGCCCTTCCGTCGCCGTCGAAATGGACAAGAGCTGGCGGACCGCGCTTCCCACTACCATCGGAACGCCGAGAGCATCGGCCTCCGCCATGCACAGCCGGATGTCCTTGTTGAGAAGGCCAATTCCGAAGCCGTAGCTGAAGGAGCGCGAGATCACGTGTTGCTTCATCTTGTCCTGTGTGGCGCTGTTGCGCGCGGTTCCGGCGTTGAAGACGTCAATTACGAGCGACGGATCGAGTCCCGCCTTGACGCCCATCACCACAGCTTCCGACGTGATCGCCATCGCCGTCGCCGAGAGGAGATTATTCAGCAGCTTCATGGTCTGGCCCTGGCCGGGCTGCGTGCCGACAAAGAAGAGTTTCCCGATCACCTCGAGCACGGGCTTCACGGTTGCAAACACGTCCTCCGGGCACGACACCATCACGGCGAGCGTGCCTTTCTCCGCGCCCGCGATGCCTCCGCTGACCGGCGCGTCCACGGCTCGAATCCCCTTCGCGGCGAGGCCCTGCGCAACAATCTTGGCGACGGTCGCGCCCGTGGTCGATACGTCGATGAAGATCTTGACGCGGCTGCCCTCGATGACGCCTTGCGGCCCGAGGGCCACGGCTTGCACGATGGGCGGGGTCGGCACGCTGGCGAAGACGATTTCGGCGGCCGAGGCAACGGCGGCGGGCGAGCCGGCGCGCTTCGCGCCAGCCTCGATGAGCGGCGCCATGGCTTCTGCGCTCGTGTCATATATGGTGAGCTGGTAGCCCGCCTGAATGAGCCGTCGCGCCATGCGGACGCCCATTCTGCCGACACCTATGAAGCCAATGCTCTGCTGCGCCATGCGCATTCCCTCCACCGATTGGCCCAAATCCGCGCGTCGAAGCGCTTTTTCCGAACGCGTATCATGCCTCATAAGGCCGCTCGCTAGCAATTGACGTCCGGCTTGCGAATGCGCAATGCTAGGCGTCCGACGAACCGGCCAGGCGCGCGAGGGACCCACATTGGCGATCGAACCCTTCGAAATATTTGCCATCCGCTACGCCCATCTTGGCAACCGCCATCCGGGCGAGAACTTCCTACAGGCGGACCCGCATGAGTTTGCTTCGGATCTGGATTATTTCGTGTGGGTCTTGCGGAGGAGCGATTGCACGTTCGTCGTCGATACCGGATTTGGCAAGGAAGCTGCGGCCCGCCGGCGGCGCGACTGGCTCCGTTGCCCGGTTGAATCGCTGCGGCTTCTCGGGGTCGATCCCGATCAAGTGACCGACGTGATCGTCACGCACCTTCACTACGACCATGCGGGCAATCTCGACCGGCTGCCCCGCGCGCGATTCCATCTGCAAGACCGCGACATGGCGTATGCGACCGGCCGTTGCATGTGCGACCAATCGTTGCGCGCGCCCTTCGACGTGGAAAATATCCAGATGATGCTGCGGCACATCTATTCCGACAGGGCAGTGTTTCACGACGGCGATACCGAACTCGCGCCGGGACTGACGCTGCACCGCGTCGGAGGGCATTCCGCCGGGCTTCAGATCGCGCGGGTGTGGACGCGGCGCGGGTGGGTGGTTGTCGCGTCAGACGCCTCGCATCTCTACGCGAATGTCGAGCAACGTCGCTGCTTCCCGATCGTCCACAACGTTGCCGAAATGTTGGAGGGATTCGACCTGCTCTACCGGCTGGCGGATTCGCCGGAGCACATCGTGCCCGGGCATGATCCGCTGGTGATGAAACGCTATCCCGCGGTCACGCCCGAGCTCGAAGGAATCGCCGTCCGCCTCGACGCTGCGCCGTCGAGCCGTTCCTAACGCCGCTTTCGACCTCCTGCGGCCTTCGTCTTTGGAGCGGGCGCCCGCATCTGCGCCATCATCTGCCGCATCGCTTCAGTGCTTCCGGGAGAACGTTTCTCACGCCACGCTTCGAGACGGCTCACGTGCTTTTCGAGATTGCCGTACTGGTGGGGGTTCTTGTTTCGTTCGCGCATCGCCGGGACAAACTGCCGGATGCGTTCCCAGACGATCCACTGTTCCCCGGTATTCTCAAAAAAGAAATCCTCATCGATCAAGCCGCGGTTCACAATGCTGGCCACCATCTCCCAGTAGCTGATCACCATGCGCATGGAAGCGCTTGCCGGGCTGCCCATCGGAGCTTGCTTTGCGATGTCGTCGAGTGTGGCCGGATGAAACTTGGCGAAGTACCAGTCGCGGGCCTCGCGCATGCGGGGCTCCCGCCTCATTTCGTACAGCTGCAGCAGCAGATTCGCCTGCTCGTGCGTCACATCTCCCATTACTTCCTCCTCATGTAAGGTCGGACACAAACGTGCCCGCCAATAATGTCAGCATACGATCACGGCTGAAGCGGTGTGATTTCGCCGTGCAATTGGACACTGTGCGTCTGGCCCAGCGGTATGCGTGCTTCCTCGAAGCCGAGCTTGATTCGCCGCCGCAGTTCCCGAGCGACATCGTCCTTGCGGTTGAGCGCGGTCCGAACTTGAAGCCGAAGAACCGTCCCGTCCAACGAGAGCGATTCTACGCCGAGGACGCGCGGGCCGTCCACCAACGCCGGGGACCAATCGGCGTCGTTGCGAAAGTCGCCCGCAATCTTCTCGAGCGTGGCCAGCGCGCGTCCGACCATCTCCTCCGACGGCACGGTCACGTCCACGAACCCTTGCGACCAGTCGCGGTTCAGGTTGGCCACCTGGCCGATCAGGGAGTTGGGTATGGTCACGAGCGCACCGCTGACGTTGCGCATCACGGTCCGGCGGAGCGTGAGGTATTCGACGCGTCCCGTCTCGCCGTTTACCTGAATCAGGTCGCCGACGACGTACTGGTCCTCAAACACGATGAAGAAACCGTTGATCAGATCCTTCACCAGCGTCTGCGCGCCGAAGCCGAACGCAAGGCTCGCCACCGCGGCCAGGGCCGCCACGGGCGTGACGTTGAAGCCGAACTCGGGCAGCGCCGTTAAGAACGCCCCCGCGATGATGAGCGTCGTGCCGACGCTGTACAGCAGGCCGGCCATCGTGCGCGTCTGCTGCTCCCGCATCTGCGCCACGCGCGCCGGCCCCTTGGAAATCTGCACCAGCCGGGCAGTGAGAGCCTTCAGGATGCGTATCAGGACTAGAGCAATGATGACGATGACGAGGATGCGCAGGCCGCGCGTCCCGGCAAGTTCCAGCCAACGGGTGAGTGAGTCGGTCATGGATTGAGCGGAGCGGGATTATACCATTCGCGCGACGTTCCGCCTTGCGATGCAGCGGCGGGCGAACAACCGGGGATGTCATTGCCGCGATTACTTTGCGGGCGTGTTCGAGGCAAGGTAGAATCCAAATACCGCGGTTGCGGCCGCGTTTCGGTCCTACCGCGAAATGCGCGCCCGTAGCTCAGATGGATAGAGCACGTGCCTCCGGAGCACGGGGTCGGGGGTTCAAATCCCTCCGGGCGCGCCACTTCAATTTCTGCCCCACGTGGGGTTTAGGCCCCTGTTGGGACTCCGACCGGGAAAGCGTCTTGCGGCCCAATTCGTCCAATCGATGAGAATCCGAGTCCTGCACGCGCGCACCTGTATGAGCCGCTGGATGATGCGTGAAAATCGAAATTCGCGCCGGGCACTGCTACGAGATGGGAGTGCACACCGATTTGACTTCGGTGTAGAGATTCAGCATCTCGTGTCCCATTTCGCGGCCCCAGCCGGACTGTTTGTACCCGCCGAACGGCATAGCCGAATCAAGAACGCCGTAGCAGTTGATCCAAACCGTTCCCGCACGTAGTTCCGATGCGATGCGATGAGCCTTCTTGATGTCGCGCGTCCAGACCGCTGCGGCCAGCCCGAACTGCGTGCCGTTGGCCTTGGCCAGAAGGTCGTCGACGTCGCTAAATGGCATCACCGTCACGACCGGCCCGAAGATTTCTTCGCGCACGACCTTCATTTTCTCGTTCGTGTTGACGAGAACCGTGGGCTTGACGAAATAGCCCTTATTCCCCTCGCGGCCGCCACCCACCACGGCCTTCGCGCCCTCGGAGAATCCGGATTCCAGGTAACTGCAAACGCGATTCATCTGTTCCTCGGAGACGACCGGTCCCATTTGGGTCGTGGGCTCCATTCCTGGGCCGAGGCGGATCTTCGACGCGAGTTGAGAGACCCCGTCCACTACCCTGTCGAATTGCTTGTCTTCGACGAAGAGCCGCGAGCCCGCGCAGCAAACTTGGCCCGAATTGAAGAAGATGCCGTTGGTGGCTCCAGGAATCGCGCCCTCGATTTCCGCATCGGCGAAAACGATGTTCGGAGACTTTCCGCCCAGCTCGAGCGATACCTTCTTTAGGTTCCCGGCGGCGGCATGGACAATCAACTTTCCGACCTCCGTCGAACCAGTGAACGCGATCTTGTTGACGTCAGGGTGCGCCGCGAGCGCCGCGCCAGCCGTTTCACCGTAGCCCGTGACGATATTTATGACACCGTCCGGGATACCTGCTTCCTGCACGAGTTCGCCCAGCATGAGGGCGGTCAGTGGAGTTTGCTCGGCAGGCTTCAAAACCACAGTGCAGCCCGAAGCGAGCGCTGGGCCCAGTTTCAATGTGGCCATGATGAGCGGGAAGTTCCACGGAATGATTTGGCCGACCACGCCGATGGGTTCACGGAGCGTATAGGCCAGATACTTCGCACCGTACGCGGAAATCGGGATCGTGTTGCCTTCGATTTTGGTGGCCCAGCCGGCATAGTAGCGGAGTTGGTCGACGGAAGTCGGAATGTCGACCATCCGGGCCATGGCAATCGGCTTGCCGTTGTCCAGGGACTCGAGTTGCGCGAATTCTTCGGCATGTTTCTCGAGCAGGTCGGCAAATCTCCACATCATTCGGCCACGCTCGGACGGCGTGATGTTGCGCCACGGTCCCTTCTCAAAGGCAGCGCGCGCGGCCGCTACGGCACGGTCGATATCTTCCTTGTCGCCTTCGGCAACGTGAGCGAGAATTTCGCCCGTCGAGGGATTGTAAGTCGGGAACGTTTTACCCGAGGCAGCCTGTACCCACTTTCCATTGATCAACATGGGGCGCGGTTTCGCGACGTACGCGGCAACATTTTTTTCGATTGGAATCGTCTGCGTAGCAGTAGCCATCTTCGTCCTCCTTAACTCAGTGCAACCTAACAATTTTGGGCTGAAAAGTCCAATCCACACACTTCTGCCGAAACCATGACATTCTACCGCGTCCTGCAGTCGGGTTGCGGTCCGTTACTGACAAACGACTTCGAAGCTCACGACCCTTGTGGGAACTTGACCCAGCCGGGAACTCAATCTGTGGCTGGGCTGCCACGAAGACGCCGCCGGGTGTGTAAGAGGAAACTTCCGGCCGTGCCGGTGTTGACACCGCCGTCTGCGTGGTCTAGCATATGCGAATAATTGCATATTCGCATGCCACAACAGCTTGCCACATTCAAGGCGGAGTTCTTCAAGGCGCTCGCACACCCGATCCGCATCCGGATTGTGGATTCCCTTCGGGGCGGCGAGAAGGGCGTAAACGAACTGAGCCAGATGCTCCACGTGGAGCCCGCCAACGTCTCGCAGCAGTTGGCGGTGTTGCGCGTCCGGAACATCGTGGCGGGGCGCAAGGCTGGATCGAGCGTGTTCTATTCGGTTTCAGACCCCGCTCTCTTCAAGCTGTTGGACGCGGCGAAGGAAATCTTCAACAACCAACTGGTGGGCGTTCGGGAAATGCTGGAAGAAATGAAAGAAGGGCGGCGCCGAAAATAGCCACATGTTGACGGCATCCACTGGCGCACTGTTCATTCTTCTGCTGGCAGCTCTCGGCGTTGCCGTTCCCCTTATTCTGATAGCGAGCCGCGCGCAGGGCGCACGAAGGCTCGCGATCGCACTGATTTTGACTGCCGGCTTTGCCGGCTGTGTGATGGCCGTATACGGTTTCCTGGGGCAGATGGCTCCCCGCTTGGACCTGTCATGGGCGACGCCCTTTCCTTTCTCTCTGGCCGTTGACCGCCTGAGCGCGTTTTTTCTGCTGCTGGTCTGCGCGGTGACGATTCCCGTCACGATCTTCGCCGCCCCCTATTTCGACCTCCACTACTCCGAGCGGCGCCGCAATTGGACGTGGGCACTGTTTTCACTGTTCGTGCTTTCAATGATTGTGGTGGTTACGGCGGCTACAGGTTTCGCGTTCCTGGTGGGCTGGGAATTGATGACGCTTGTGTCCGCCGGGTTGATCCTGATCGAAGGAGACTCGACGGAACGACGCCACAACGTCTTCATCTATTTGTTGATGATGCATGTAGGCGCGGCCGCCGTTGCGGCGTGCTTCTTCCTCTTCCTGCCTTATTCACACGGCCTGGATTTTGGAGCGATTCGCGCGTCAGGCGCCGGGATGCCGGGCGGAATTCGGGCTGTGATCTTCCTGGCGGCTTTCGTGGGATTCGGAGCGAAAGCGGGCCTGATCCCGCTGCACTTGTGGCTGCCCCGGGCTCATCCCATCGCACCCAGCCCAGTCTCGGCGCTGATGTCGGGAATCATGCTGAAAACTGCGGTCTACGGATTTGTACGGTTCACGTTTGACTTTCTTGGAGGCGGCCCTTGGTGGTCCGGTTATGTCGTCTTGGTCGTAGCTGCTGTCACGGGTCTTCTCGGCATCCTCTATGCAATTGCCGAGAATGACCTGAAGCGGCTGCTGGCTTACAGCAGCGTGGAAAATATCGGCATCATCTTCCTCGGGCTGGGAACCTCCCTGCTGTTTCTGGCCCATGGCGCCCCGCTCGGCGCGGCTCTGGCGCTTGTGGCTGCGCTTTTTCACACATTCAACCATGCTCTGTTCAAGAGCCTGCTGTTTCTCGGCGCGGGCGCGATTTCGAATTCAACTCATTCCGTGAATCTGAACGAACTGGGAGGGCTGCAACGCCGAATGCCGCTCACCGGCGCGGCTGTTCTCATCGGTTGCTGCTCGATTGCGGGACTGCCGCTTTTCAACGGCTTCGTCAGCGAGTGGCTCACTTTTCGAAGTTTTCTCGCCGGTTCGGCCCTGATCAACACCAAGGCGCAGATCGTTTTGCCCCTGATGGTGGGCATTTTGGCCCTGATTGGCGGGCTGGCTGCGGCATGTTTTGTGAAGACTTTCGGCACGGCTTTCCTGGGGCGGCCTCGCAGCATGGGCGCCGAACATGCGGAGGAAGCGCCCCTCGGCATGCGTGCCGGTTTGGTGTTGCTGGGTGCCGGGTGCCTCGCGCTTGGAATATTTCCGGGGCTTTTGCTGCGTCCGCTGGTGACGCTGGCTCAAGCGCTGCTTCCCGGCGCCGGCGTGCCGGAGGAAACCCTGAGCATCGCTCGCATTATTCCGTGGACCGCAGCGATTGTGCTGGGCACGGGCGCCCTGGTGGCCCTGTTCAAGCGCCGGGAAAGATTGGCACGAACTTGGGCATGCGGCTTGCCGGGGCTGTCGAGCCGCATGGAGTACACCTCCACGGTTTTCTCGAAGCCGATCCGTTTCGTCTTCGCCCGAGTCTACCGGCCCGATCGAAAAGTCGAGGAGTTGCCGGCCGATCAGCCTTACTTTCCGGTTTCGATTTCGTACCGGTCGGTGCGTACGACTTCCTACGAGCGGGTGCTCTACCGGCCCTTTGTGGAAATCATTATTTCGCTGGCGTACCGCGTGCGCCGGCTGCAAACGGGAAACATCCAGGTGTATCTGCTTTACATCTTTCTGGCGCTCGTGTCGCTGCTGACGTTCCTGAGGTTCCAGAGATGAAGATCGCACTCGACATTCTCCAGGTGCTGATGCTCATCCTGGGTGCGCCGCTGGTGGGCGCGATCATCGCGCGACTGAAGGCGCGGCTGCAAAGGCGCCGGGGAGCCAGCATCTGGCGTCCCTATGCCGAACTTTTCAAACTCCTTCGCAAGGAAGAGTTGGTGCCTCCCACAGCATCCGCCGTGTTTCGCCTCGCGCCGATCGTGTTGTTTGGAGCCACAGTATGCGCGGCAGGATTCGTGCCTGTCGTGCACGCCTCGGCGTTGCTGGGATCCCGTGGCGACTTTTTCTTGCTTGTGTACATGCTCGCCTTGGGGCGGTTCTTTCTCTCGCTCGGCGCGCTGGATGGGGGAAGCGCGTTCGGCGGGATGGGTGCCAGCCGCGAAGCATTGGTCTCGAGTCTGGCGGAAGCTCCATTCCTGCTGGGACTGGTGTCGATCGCCGTTCTGGCGGCTCGCGCCGACATCGCAGGAATGGTTGCGTGGACTCTGGGACAAGACGTGTTCAACATTTCCGCGGTACACATTCTGGCGTTTACCTCTCTCGCGATGGTGGCGCTGGCTGAGACCGGCCGGATGCCCGTGGACAATCCCACCACCCATCTCGAGTTGACCATGATCCACGAGGGGATGGTGCTCGAATACTCGGGCCCCAGCCTCGCGCTGATCGAATGGGCGAGCGCGATCAAGCTTCACGCAATGCTCGCCCTGCTGATCGCGCTGTTCTTCCCTTGGGGGATGGCGTCCAGCGGTTCCGGGTGGGGCTTGACCGTAGCGCTTCTCCTCTATTGCGCAAAAACCGCGCTCCTCATGGTTCTGCTGAGCGTGATCGAGAGTGCCGTAGCCAAGCTGCGGATGTACCTGGTTCCGGATTTTCTTGGTGTGGCTTCCGCGCTGAGTGCGCTTGCCGTGATCTTTACGATCTGGGTGAAGAGGTAACGCGATGGGCCTGGTCGGGATTGCGACGGAGAAGATTCTGAGCTCGTTCTCCGTCTTCTTGTTTCTCACGATTCTTCTGCTGGCTGTCGCGCGCCGGATCTCCACGAGCGTGCTTCTCTTCGGCTTGCAGTCCGCGATCATTGCGGCGGAAGTGTTTGCGACGGCGTTCCAGGAAAAGCTTCCGGAGGCCTACATCGTCGGCGCGCTCGTGTTTGCGATCAAGGTGGTTGCGATCCCACGCGCATTCTTCCTTCTCGTCAAGAGGTTGAAAACCGTGCGCGACGTGAAAGCTTCCACAACGCCGACGCAGTCTGTTTTTATTGCCGCGGCGATCATCTATCTTTCGTATGCGGCCGTTCATTCCTATGGCGGGGCCGTTCACGTTCCGGACGATCCTCTTGCCGCCGCCATCGCTCTGATTCTCACCGGCGCGTTTCTGATGGTCAGCCGCAAAAAGGCGCTCATGCAAATGCTCGGGCTGCTTGTTCTGGAAAACGGCATTTTCCTGGCCGCTTTGATCACTACGTTCGGCATGCCGCTCGTCATCGAGATTGGAATCTTCTTCGACATTCTTATGGGACTGCTTCTGATGGGAATCTTCACATTCCGCATCAGCGACACGTTCGAACACCTGGACGTGTCCAAGCTGCGAAAGCTTCGGGGCTGAGGAAATGCTTCTCCTGCTGCCACTCGCAATCCCCGTGCTCGGAGCTGGACTGATCCTGCTTTTCCACAATCCGCGGGCGGCCACTCGTCTTGCGCTGTTACTGGGAGGAGTGGAAATCGCCGCGCTGGGCGCGGTCGTCTGGCAGGTTCACGCGCACGGCGAGCTGCAGCAGGGGCGATACCTGCGGGCCGACGGCTTGAGCGCATTCTTCTTGATGGGCATCGCGATTGTTTCCGGCCTCGTGCTGATATACGCCTCGGGCTACTTGCGCCACATGGGAGAAGGCCGCTTTTCATCGCCGCGCTGGTTCTACGCCCTGGTTTTCCTGTTTCTCTTCACGATGATCAGCGTCTGCCTTTCCGCGAACCTCGGTTTGATGTGGATCATGATGGAAGGAACGACGCTGGCATCGGCCCTGCTCGTCGGTTTCTACAACACCGAAGGCGCGGTCGAGGCCGGCTGGAAGTATCTGATCGTCTGCACCGTTGGAATCGCATTCGCGCTGTTCGGGACCATCGTGCTGTATCTCGCCGCCGTCAAGGCGGGGATGAATCCGGGCTCGGCACTCGACTGGGTGTCCCTGATGAATGCCGCGCCGCGCATAGGGCTCGAGCCGCACCTGGTAAGACTTGCATTTGTTTTCGTCATCGTTGGCTACGGAACGAAGATCGGGTTCGTTCCCATGCACAGTTGGCTGCCGGACGCGCACGCCGAGGCTCCCACTCCCATCAGCGCGTTGCTCTCGGCAGTTCTGCTGAATTGCGCGATGTATGCCTTGATGCGCTACGATGCGATCGTCTCGCGTTCCGTAGGGGCGGCTTTTCCCCACATCCTGCTGCTTATCTTCGGCGTGATGTCCATGGTCGTGGCCGGGCTCCTCATTCTTGTGCAACAGAATCTCAAGCGCCTGATGGCCTACAGCAGCATCGAACACATGGGAATCATCGCCATCGGCCTCGGATTGGGAGGGCCCCTGGGGCTGTTCGGCGCGCTGCTGCACACCTTCAATCATTCCGTGGCGAAGTCTCTTCTCTTCTTTAGCGCCGGCAACATTCGCCACAATATGGGCACGCTGCGCATGGATGGAATTCAAGGAATGTCACGCACCATGCCGCAAACAACCGCGGCGCTTCTTGTCGGCGGCCTGGCGATCGTGGGGCTGCCGCCGTTCAGCCTGTTCATCAGCGAGTTCGCCATTTTGTCCGAAGCGTTCGCGCAGGCGCGCTACCTTGTTGTGATTGTTTTCCTGGTGGTGCTCTCGGTCGTTTTCGGCGGGTTCGCTTACCATTACTTTCGTATGCTCTGCGGGGAGCCGGATCGGCATCCGGAGAATTCAAAGCTGATTCCGTCCGAGTACATCGCAATGGGGATGGCTGCTCTCTGCGTATTGTTCTTTGGTGTGCGAATTCCCTACGTCTTTGGTCGCCTGCTTCAAGAAGCCATGGCGGTGTTGCGATGAGGGAAGACACGCCTTCACTGTTCCCGAATAGCGGGCGAGCTTCTTCGGGAACTGCGTTCACGCTCCCTCAATCCGAAGACGGAGGCGCCGCCCGGCTTGTCACGATTTTCGGAAGCCTCGATCCGCACGGGGCGAGGCGGGTGCGCTATGTTTTTGATGCAGGGAAGCCCGCCTACTCGGAGATCGTGCTTCCGGCGGAGGGCCCGCTTCGGTCCATCGCACGCGAGGTGCCTGCCGCAGCATGGCACGAACGAGAACTCCACGACCAGTACGGTATCGAGATTGTAGGGCACCCCGATCTGCGGCCGTTGGTTTTCCACGACAACTGGCCCGACGGCGTGTACCCGATGGTCGATCGCGTGGACGACGTGCCGTGGTCAAAGCGCGACTACCGCTTCTTGCAGGTTCAGGGCGAAGGCATCGCGGAAGTTGCCGTGGGCCCCGTTCATGCGGGCATCATCGAGCCGGGACATTTCCGATTCAGCGTGGTGGGGGACACGATTCTCCATCTCGAGTTGAGGCACTTCTACACGCACAAAGGCACCGAGAAACTTTTCGAAGGGAAATCCGCCGGGGACGGAGCCATGCTCGCGGAATCCGTCTCCGGCGACAACTGCTTCGCCCATGCCGTGTGCTACTCGCAGGCCGTGGAAGATGCCTGCGGAATCAAGGTTCCGCCGCGAGCCTTGGCCCTTCGTTTGATTGGACTCGAATTGGAGCGTCTTGTCTGCCACATCTCGGATATCGGTGGACTGTGCACGGACGTCGGGTTCAGCGTGGCCGCGGCGTATGCGACGCGCATCAAGGAATCCCTGCTCCAGGCTTCCGTGCAGTGCTGTGGCACGCGCTACTGGCGCGGGGTCGCGGTTCCGGGCGGCCTGCGATTTGATTTTGACTCCGCCAGGGTGGCCGAGCTTGCCCAGGCCGTCGCGCGAGCCTTTCGCGACTTTTCCAAGATCGCCCGCTTGTCTCTGGAGACACCTTCGATCCAGAACCGTTTTGAGGCGGCCGGTGTCCTCAGCCGGGAAGCGGCGCGGGATCTCGCCGTCGTCGGACCCGTCGCACGCGCGAGCGGCATCGATCTCGACGTCCGTCGCGACCATCCGTACGGCCGCTACAGCGAGCATCCGATTGAGGTCCCCGTCACGCACTATGGAGACGTAATGGCCCGCGCGCGAATTCGCATTTCCGAGGCGGCAGTCTCCGCGCGGCTGATTCAGGAGGCCGCGAAATCGCTGCCGGATGGAGGCGTGTTCACTCCCATCGCGTCGCAAGGTGACGTCCAGGGCTTTTCCGCCGTGGAATCGCCCCGAGGGGAGCTTTGCTACTGGGTGGAAGCGCGGGGCGGCCGCGTGACTCGGTGCCACATCAAGTCGCCATCGTTTCAAAACTGGCCCGCAATGCCCCTCGCCGTGGCGGGCAATATCATCGCGGATTTTCCCTTGATCAATAAGAGCTTCAACCTTTCCTACTCGGGATGTGACCGATGATTGGCGACGTGATCGAGCGAAGCCTGCGGCAGCGGAGCCCTGTGATTCCGGTCGAGGCCCTGGTCGGAAATTGCGACGGCAGCCGCATGCCGGAGATCGTTGCGGATCGCTTGACGGAGGAAGTTGCCCGGAAACTCGTCGAGGTGTGCCCAACGTCGGCCCTGGGTATGTACGAACTTGAAGACCGCCGATGCCTAAGGCTGTCGTACGGCCATTGCATTGGCTGCGGCAAGTGCGCGGATGCAGGACAGGGAGCCGTGGTCGTTGCGAGAAATTTCACGCGCTGCGGCGTGGCGAAGGAACAGACCGTACGCCTGTGGGACATCGACGGCCGCGCGGAGATGACGCCGCTTGCTCCGAGCCCGGAAGAGGCGCGCGGACAGATTCATTCGCTGCTGCAAAGGGCTCTGAACGTCCGCCAATTGGACGCCGGCTCCTGCAATGGATGCGAGGCGGAGATCACGGCCCTTACAAATCCCTACTATGACCTGGAGCGATTCGGGATCCACTTCGTGGCGTCGCCGAAGCACGCCGACATGCTTCTCGTCACAGGACCCGTCACGCGCAACATGGCCGAAGCGGTCAAAGCCACATACGAAGCAGTCCCGGCGCCGAAGTTGGTAGTGGCTGTCGGAGCGTGTGGATGCAGCGGAGGAATTTTCGCAGGCAGCCACGCGATCGTTGGCGCCGTCGACGCAGTAATCCCGGTGGACGCGTATATCCCAGGCTGCCCGCCGACTCCGGCGATGCTGATAACCGGAATCCTGGAGGTCTTGCGGCGACGCATTGCCAAGTGATCTTGCGCAAACCTGGGAGTGCCGATCATTTGGTTGACAGATTTTGTACCGCGGTCATAACATCCCCCCGAAGTTACCTTCCCGCTGGGATTCTGAGCGCATGCTGCTATGAGTATTCGCCTTGTTTGTTTGAATTCTAGGGGTTCCCGTTACCAGATTTGGGAGTAGGGAAACGTGCGCTGCTCGGATATCCTCGGAGTTCGTGGGGCGCTGGATGCTGGTTTCGAGGCACCTTTTTCGCTTAGGGCTGCGGTGAAGCCCTGCGCACCCTGTGCGAAGTCGAACGTGTCTGGGAGGAACGGGCTGTGAAGCTCCGGCATGTTTCCTTGATTCCTGTTTTCATGTGCGTCGCGGCCTTGCATGCGGCTCAGGGGCAGCAGACAGCGCCGCAAAAATTGACAATCGCGAATGCGCTCGATCTCGCTGAACGGCAGAACCTCGATCTCCTTGCCGCGCGCGCTCGGCGCGCCGTGGCGCAGGCGGGAGTGCGCATCGCGGGCGAGCGCCCCAATCCCACCTTGAGCTTCGGAGCCGCGAGGGATACGCCGCACGAAAGCGCGCTGATCGATCAGCCGATCGAGATCGGACCGAAGCGCGGAAGGCGGATCGAGGTCGCGCGGCAGGAAAGTGCGCTGACGGAAACAGACATTTCGATCCTGGAGAAGCAGGTGCGCCGCAGCGTCCGCAACGCGTATTTCGGATTGGCTCACGCGCGCGGGGCGTCGGCGCAACAAGCGGATGCCTTGAAGCTCGCCGAACGTCTTCACGATATCGCGAAGGCGCGCTTTGAAGCCGGCGACATTCCGCAGCTTGAGGTGACGCAGGCCGAACTCGAAGCGGCGCGTGCTCAGGCCAATCTTCAGGTCGCGCAGCAGGAAGAGAGAGTGGCGCTCAGCGATCTCAATGCGCTGCTGAACGAGCCTGCCGCCACCGGCTGGGACCTGGGTGACGCGTTTGGCGCGCTTCCGCCGCCTCCTTCGCTTGATGAACTCCTGGCGCGTGCGGCAAACTCGAATCCGGAGAGCGCCCGGATCGGCCAGCAAGAGAAGGTGGAGCAGAGTCGAAAAGCTCTGCTCGAGGCGCAGCGCATCCCGAACCTCGGCCTCCAGTTCGGATCGGATTTCAACTCGCCTGGCTCCGGGGGCTTCCAAGCCGGGCCGCGCGGGCAGCTCTCGATGGAGTTGCCGATCTTTTCGCACAATCAAGGCGAGATCGCGCAATCGATCGCGACCGAGCGCGCGCTCGAAGGGGAATTGGCGGCGGCGCGCCGCGCAGCGAATGCCAAGGTCGAATCCGCCTACTTCGATCTGGAGGCGCGCCAGACGCAGGTTCGCGTCTATCGCGAGACGATTCTTCCTTCGTCTCACCGGCTCGAAGAGATGGCGGAAGAGAGCTACCGCGCCGGCAAGGCGAACATCCTGACGGTGCTGGGGACGCAGCGCGACGTCCAGCAAGCCGAGCGCGATTACCTCGACAGCCTGGTCGCGATGCAGTCCGCGTTCGCGCAATTGGAAGAAGCAGTCGGCGCGCCGCTGGAGTAAGCGAGATTGTGATCGTTATGAACACGCGAATCCGAATGCGATGGCTGGCCTCCGCAGTTTTCGTGCTCGCCGTAGCCGGCTGCTCCAACAAGCTGGCGGACAACGCAGGCGATGCCTCTGCGAGAGCCGAAGTGACGCTTACGCGAATCGTCCGCGCCGATATCTCCGAGACGCTCTCCCTCACCGGCACCGCCGCCGCCCCGCCGAACGGCGATGTCCGCGTCAGCGCGCTCGTTTCCGGCCGGATCGCCGCTCTCACCGTCGCTGAGGGAGACTCCGTAGAAGCCGGCCAGATTCTGGCGAAGCTGGATGACCGCTCTTACCGCGATCAGCTCCAGCAGGCCGAAGCGGCCGCGCAACAGGCCAAGGCCAATCTCGACAATGCCCGCCTGACGCGCACGCGCAACGAGGACCTCTTTCAGCGGGGCATTGTGGCGCGCAAGGATCTGGAAGACGCGCGGACGCAGGAAAGTGTCGCCACGGCTGCGATGCAGCAGTCCGGAGCCGCGCTCGAACTGGCGCGGCTGCAAGTGGCGCGCTGCGACATCGTTTCGCCGATCAACGGCATCGTCGCAAAGCGATTCGTGAGCGTCGGCGAGCAGGTGGACGGTTCTGCCGCGCAGCCCATCGTCGAAGTCGCCAACCTGCGCGAAGTGGAATTTCTCGGCAACGCGCCGGCGATGTATCTCGCCAAGATGCACGCTGGCCAACCCGTCGAAGTGACAACCGAATCCGCGCCTGGGAAAGTTTTTCAGGGACGCGTCGTTGCGATTTCACCGGCCGTCGATCCCGCGACGGGCGTCGGTCTCGTCCGGATTCGCGTGCCGAATCCCAATGGGCTGCTGCGCATGGGCGTCTTTTTGAGCGCTCAGATCGCGATCGATACGCACGCGCACGCTCTAACCGTGGCTCCCGAAGCCGTCTATCGCGATCAGGAAGGCCAGCCGCGAATCTTCGTCGTGAATCAGGATTCTGCGACTGCCGTTCCCGTGAAACTCGGGATCCAAACCAAGGAACGCGTCGAGTTGCTTGGCGGCGATTCGAGCGGCGTGAAAGAAGGCGACAGCGTCATTTTGACGGGTGGATACGGCCTGGGTGACAAGGCCAGGATTCAGACCAGGCCGCAGTCGAACCAATGAACGTCGTCCGCTTCTGCCGCGAGAACCGCTACGCCGTTTACCTGCTCACGGCGTTCCTTACCATTGCCGGCATCGTCGCCATCTTTCGGCTTCCCAGCAATATCTACCCCGAGCTGAATTTTCCGCGCATCGTTGTTCTTGCGCACGCAGGCGATCTCGCGCCCGACGCGATGTTGCTGACGGTCACGCGCCCGATCGAGGAATCGGTCAGCACGACACCCGGCATGCGGCGTGTCGATTCGAAAACGATCCGCGGCAACACTGAAATCTCTATTCTCTTCCAGGCGGATGCGGACATGCAGTACGCGCTCCAACTGGTCCAGGCGCGCGTGAGTGAAGCGCGCGCCTCGCTGCCACAGGACGCCGAAATCCAGGTCGAGCGAGTTTCGCCGGCCGTCTTTCCCGTGCTCAGTCTGATCCTCAACGGCAACGTGCCGGATGCCGACCTGCGCGACGACGCCTACTACGTTCTGCGTCCCTTGTTCAGCCGCGTGCCCGGTGCTGGCATCATCCAGGTGCAGGGAACGGATACGCGGGAGGTGTCGGTCATCGTAGACCCGCAGAAGATGCTGGCGCACCGGCTGTCGCTGGTGGATATTTCAAACGAGCTGCGGGCGACAAATCAGATCTCGTCTGTCGGGCGGCTCGCGAAGGACTACTCGCAGTATCTGGTCCTCACCACGAGCCAGTTCGCAAACCTCGATGACATTCGCAATACGGTGGTGGCCGTCGACAATGGAACGCCGATCCGCGTGCGCGATTTGGCTGAAGTGCGCTTCGGCGTCGCGGACCACCAGACGCTGATCACCGGCAACGGCCGGCCCGCGGCGCTGATCAATATTTCACGGCAAGTCGGCGGCGATATTCTCCAGCTCGTGCGGCAGATCAAGGATCAAGTCCGCGATCTCGGCTCCGCCATCCCCAAAACGCTGCACATTTCGGTTGTGTATGACCTGGCGGAATTTGTCACCGAGTCCATCGGAAGCGTGCGCGACGCCATTCTGATCGGCGCGGTGCTCGCCGTGCTGATCCTCTTCGGCTTCTTGCGGGACGGCCGAACCACGGTGGTGGCGGCAACGTCGCTGCCGCTTTCCGTGATCGGCACGTTTTTCTTCGTGAGGATCTTCGGCGGGACGCTCAACCTGATGTCGCTTGGAGGCCTCGCGATTGCGATCGGCCTGATTATCGACGACGCGGTCGTGATCATCGAGAACATCTATCGCCATCTCGGGCTGGGTGAACCGCAGGAGATAGCGGCCGAGCGCGGCACGCAGGAGCTTCTCGGCGCGGTAGTAGGTTCGACGGCCACGACGCTCGTTGTCTTCCTGCCGCTCGGTTTGCTAAAGGGCGTGGTGGGCGAATTCTTTTCGGCGCTGTGCCTCACGCTGGGAGTGTCGGTGCTGCTCTCGCTGGTGTTCGCTCTCGCGCTGATACCGTTGCTGTCGCAGCGGTATCTTTCAGCCGCGACTCACCGCGTGGAGCAGGCTGCCAAATTCATCGAGCCCGTGAACCGCCTGTACGAAAGGGCGGTGCGCTGGTCGCTGAGTCATCGCGCGCTGGTCGCCGGAGGGGCGCTCGGCTGCGTATTGCTTGGCGTTGTTCTGTTCATGCAGATCAAAACCGGCTTCCTGCCCGAAATGGACGAGGGCGGCTACGTCCTGGACTGCCTCACTCCCGCCGGCACATCGCTCGATGAAACCAACCGAATCATTCAGCGGATCGAGCAGCGCATCGCCAAGATGCCGGAGACGGAATCATTCTCGCGGCGGACGGGCGCCGAACTGGGGCTGTTTGCCACGGAGCAGAATAAGAGCGACATCCTCGTCAAACTCAAGCCGCGTTCGCAACGGAAGCGCGGCACCGAAGACGTGATGGAGGATATGCGGGCACAAATCGCGCAGAATATTCCGGGCGTCGATGTCGAGTTTACGCAAATCCTCCAGGACATGATCGGGGATCTGGAAGGCTCGCCCGAGCCTGTGGAACTCAAGCTTTTTGGCGACGACATGGGCGTGCTCGAACACGCAGCGAGCGAGATTGGTCCGAAGCTCGAGAAGATTCCGGGAGTGGTCGATTTCGTGGGATTGCAAAAGGGAAACCCGGAGATTGTCTTCCACGTGGACTCGGCCCTCGCGGGCCGCGCGGGGCTTGGCGTCGATCAGGTGACGCAGCAGGTGAGCGCCGGTCTCCTGGGCCTCACCGAAACGCAACTGCGCGAGGCGGACCGCACCGTGGATATTCGCGTGCGCTTCCCCGACGCGTTCCGGTACAACTACTCCGACATTCAGCAGTTCCCAATCCTGACTCCGGCGAAGCAGATCGTCCCGCTTTCATCTCTCGCGCAGGTGGAGCAGGTTCACGGCGAAAATCAATTGAAGCGGGAAAATCAGAGGCTGATGGTTACGCTGACCGCACGGCTGGAGAACCGCGATCTAGGCAGCGTGATCGGCGACGTGCAAAAGATGATGTCCGGAATCGCCCTGCCGACGGGTACGACATACGAAATCGGCGGGCAATATGAAAGCCAGCAAGCTTCTTTTCACGATCTTCTCTACGTGCTGGGCCTGGCACTCGGCGCCGTGTTCATCGTCCTCGTGATTCAGTTTCGGAGGTTCGCTCCTGCGCTGATTATTCTCTCCGCGGCGCCGCTGTCGCTCGTCGGCGTTTTCGCGATGCTGCTCGTCACGGGCACGGCGCTCAACGTCTCGTCGTTCATGGGGATCATCCTGATGGTCGGCCTCGTCGTGAAAAACGGCATCATTCTGTTCGAATACGTGCAGAAGCTGCGGGAGGATGCGCAAATGCCTTTGACCGAGGCGCTCGTGGCCGCGGGGAAAATTCGCCTGCGCCCAATCCTGATGACGACGCTCGCGACGCTCTTCGGCCTGCTGCCGCTTGCCCTCGGAATCGGCTCCGGCGCGGAGCTCCAGAGGCCCCTCGCGCTGGCCGTCACCGGCGGCCTGCTGCTCTCCACGTTCTTGACGCTTCTGGTGATGCCCGTCCTGTACTCACTCCTTGAACGGAACTCGCCTCACGCCTGAGTCGCCGGAGACACGCTGTCGTTGCCTCTGCGAACGTGAAAGTGCGGAACCCGGGAAGCTACACTGCCTCCCCAATCATTTCTTGGGTGTGAGCCGCAGGAGGTTTCCCGCGTCGGTGAGAACGTAAACGGCGCCGTCAGGACCCTGGCGGACGTCGCGGACGCGCTGTCCTAGATCGACAAGCAGATGCTCCTCGGCGACGACGTGCTCGCCATCCAGAACGAGACGCACCAGGAACTTGCCGTACAGCGCCCCGACAAACACGTTCCCCTTCCATTCCGGAAACAAGTCGCCCGTGTAGAACATCATGCCGGAGGGCCCGATGTCCGGATACCAGAAGTAAATTGGCTGTTCGGTGCCTTCTTTGGCGGAGGCGCCCTTGCCGACCGGCACGCCCGAATATTGCCGCCCGTAGCTGACGTTGGGCCAGCCGTAGTTCTTTCCTGCGCGAATGATGTTGATCTCATCGCCGCCGAGCGGGCCGTGCTCGTCGAGCCACAGCTCTCCGGTGGCCGGATTGATCGCGGCGCCTTCGGGATCGCGGTGCCCGTACGAAAAAGTTTCCGGCAGCACTGTCGGCTGGCCGAGGAATGGGTTGTCCTTGGGAATCGAGCCGTCGGGATTGATGCGGGCCACGCGTCCCGTAAAATTGCGGAGCACGTCGGGATCGGTGACTTCATGCTCGAGCCCGTCCGTGTCGTTTTCATAGAACCGGAAACGGTCGGCGCCCGTGGCGTACAGCGTGCCGTCCGGGGCAAAAGCAAGGCGCCGCTCGACGCCATCGAGGATTACCTGGACGTTTTCCAATCGCTTGTCGTCTTCGCTAAGCCGCGCGCGGGCGACTCGCTCTGTTCCGACGTTCATGGTCCGGCGTTCGGCGAGCGGTTTGCTGACCACCTTGTCATAGAAGAATGAGTTCGGCCAAACGGCCGGATCTTCCCCCGGCGGCGGCGCGAAATAGCTGAAGTAAATCAGGCGATTCTTGGCGAAATTCGGATCCAGAGCGATGTCATGCAAACTCTGCGCGGCCACCACCTTCACGTCGGGCACGCCGGCGATGGGTCCGGAATACACGCCGTCCATCCGGGCCGTCCGCATGGTTCCATTCCGCTCGGCGATCAGTATCTTGCCGTCAGGCAGGAAAGCCATAGACCACGGACTGCTCATTCTTGCAACGACTGTCTCGACCGTGACAGTCGACGCTTTTTTCGGCGCGGGAGCGCCCGTCTGGCCCGGGAAGGCGGGCTTCGGCGGCGGAAAGTCAGTTGCCTTCGGTCCCTGCTGTGCACGGACAGGAAACGCAATCGACGCAATCAACGCAGCTACTGCAAACGCATGCTTATTCATGGATCCCTCACTTTATGAGCGCACGCATGTTACCCGCAGAGGCGAAGCTTAGGCAATGGCGCAAGCTAGCTGGCGAGCATATCGCCGTAACGGCTGAGCTCGATGCCGTGGCCCACAGGCAGCAGAACCGAATCGATGTCCGGCTTGGATCGTACGTGCTTGCGGTACAGAAGAGCGCCCGGGCGACAATACTCCGGGAGCAGCATGTTGTCCGCCGCCACGAACGCCCCGGGGCTGAGCTTGGGATAGACGAGGTCAAAACAGGGAATGTAGAGCTCCTTCCACAAATCGATGAGCACGAAGTCGAAGGGGCCTTTGAGCGATGCGATCGTCTCGCGCGCATCGCCGGGGCGGAAATCCACGTGCGCGGCGAGGCCCGCCTTGCGAAGCATGTTGCGCGCGTACTCTTGCTTCTCTGCGCCGATGTCCAGGCTGATCACCTTGCCGCCCGTCTTGTGCGCCGCCTCCGCCAGCCACAGGGTCGAGTAGCCGTACGATGTTCCGAGTTCGAGGATCGTGCGCGCTTCCGCTCCTTTTGCGAGGATATTCAGGAGCACAGCTGCGTCGCGCCCGACCGAAATCAAGAACTCGTCGCGGCGGTTGAACCACTCTTCCTCGGAAACCCGGTTTTGAATCTCGGATTCCTTCGCCCCGCGCGCATGATATTCGGCGAGGACTGCTTTTACCGCTTCATCCATCCCGGCAACCTCCCGCTTTTGGATCGAGCTTGTTTCTCCACCGAGCGAGAAGCTATTTTCGCTGGGCGCGCAACACCTGCGCCGGCGGCTCGGCGGCGTACAGTTGTTCGACAAGCGCGGCGCGGCGATCGAGCACCGCCCGCTGATTGAACGAGCCCTTGTCCGTGATCTCGCCGGCGTCGAGTGAAGGCGGCTCCTCCGCAAGCACGGCGCGCGCGACGCGGTTCGAGCTGCCCGTGGATTTCCCGGAAAAACTTCCCAGTAGCGACTCGAAGTGCGCCCGAACGGCCGGGTGCCGGACGACGTCAGCGAGCGGCGCCTCTTTTGGCAGTTCGGGGGCGAGCAAACGGCAGGAATCCAGATCGACAAAGATAATCGCGGCCACGTAGTCGCGATCGAGTCCGGCGATCACCGCATCGCGCACAAACGGCGCAAAATGCGAAAGGATGCTCGCGCGCAGCGGCCCCACGCTGACCCATGTTCCGTTGGCCAGCTTGAAATCCTCCGTCAGGCGCCCGTCGAAGAGCAGGCCTTTGTTCACGTCGTCCGGGTCGATGAATCGCACCGCGCCGTGGAACCGAGGCCCGTTGCCATGATGATGCGTTCGCCGCACGTCTCCAGCGCGAGTTCCCGGTAGGCGTCCCAGACCGGCTGCGAAAGTCCCGCGCCGGCGTAGAACATCAGGCCAAGCCGCCGAAAGAAGGATGCGCGGAGCTCGCGGTCGGCGCGCAGGAAAGGCAGGAGATCTTCATAGCCCTTGGGGACATTGAAATAGACGGTCGTCGAAATTTCGCGCAGGTTGCGAACCGTTTTCTCGATCAGGCCGGGGCCGGGCCTTCCGTCGTCGATGTAGAACGTGCCGCCGTTGTAGAGAGCGATCCCGACATCATGATTTCCGCCGAAGGTGTGATTCCAGGGCAGCCAGTCGACGATTACCGGGGGCTCGTCTTCTAGGAAGCCGAAAATCTGCGCGATCATTTGCAGATTGCTGCAAATCATCCGGTGCGTGTTCACCACGGCTTTCGGCATGGCCGTGGAGCCGGACGTGAAAAGAAACTTCGCCACTCCGCCGGGATCAATCGCCGCATGCGCGGCCTCGACGCCTTGCGTCGGATTCATTTCCAGTAAGTCGGCGAACACGCCGGCGTTGCGGCGGTCCGGCGGCGCCGTGGTGGTGACCACTTCCACATGTTCGTCCACCACCGCTTCAATGGCGGGCGCATACCGCGTGCCGTCGGAAGCAAACACGAGGCCCGGAGTGAGAATCTTCAGGGTGTGGCGCAGCTTGCCGAAATCCTTGGACACGAGCGAATAAGCGGGCGAGAGAGGGGCGGTTGGAATCCCCACGTGCTGCCCGGCGAGCGTGAGGATGAAGTGTTCGAGGTCGTTCTCCGAGAGAATCGCCACCGGCCGATCCGCCGAGAGGCCGCGGTCGAGAAGGGCCTGGCCGATGCTGCGCACCGAGTCCCAGACCTGCGCGTAAGTGAGGCGCCGCCATTCGTCATCCGCGCCGCGCCGTGCAATGCACACCTGGTTGGGCGAGACCTTCGCCCAGTGCGCCACCCGATCCGTCAAAACCTTGGGATATGGCCGCAGCGCCTCGTCCGGCTTGATGAGAAAACCTCCGCCAGGCAGGCGCTGCATCGAGGCTCCGGAAGTGCGCATCCGCACCCGGCGGACGCCTCCTGCGGTGTTGCTTCGTCCCGGCTGATGTATGGGATCACTCATCAGGAACGCACACTTTCCCACACTTTATTCAGGCGCTCCATATCCGCCGAGGCGCCGTGTTCGAACGTGGAAGATCACTTCCCGCTGTGAACGATATCGGCGGCGTCTTGCGATTGATTCTCGCTGCTTGCAGCTGCTTTCGGCGCGGAGGAGGGCTTGTGGCTCTCCGGGTGCGTGTCGCGCTTCAGGAAATAGTTCATCCACGAGCTCGTGCCCTTCAGCGACCGGTTCGGCGGAGGAATGTAGAGCTTCAATTCGTCCACGCGCGACGCGGTCTTTGCGCGATCGTACACGGCAATCCAGATACACGGCTTGTCCACCACTTCGCATCGGCCGTTTACCGTGAGGCTGCCTCCGCACGGGCCGTTGCGCATTCCCTTTGGACACGATTGCGGGCAGACGTACTCCATCATTCCCAGCACACAATTGCCGCACGCCTGGCACCCGAACATGGGCGACTTCATCGCGAACTCCACTCTTTCCAGGCCCCGCGACGCCGCCGGACTCCTGGAGATCATCCGGAAAATGGCGGTGAGCGCGCTGCGGAGCGCTCCTTCTTTGTAAACCGGAAAGAGCCGCGCCATGATGTCCAGAAAACGCGGGATGAAGCCGCGCTTCTTCGGCGGCCGCACCGGACTCTCGTAAAGGCAGAATCCGCCCTTCGGAGCGTAAGTCATCTCCTCGGCGCACTCTTCCCATTTCGGCGATAGCGCCTCGGACCGCCGGATAATCCAGCGAACGTGATCCGCACGGTGATCGCCGCCAAGATAAGCCCCTGCGTATCCGAGACCGCGGAGGATCGCCACGATTCGCGCCGTCCGTTCGAGCCGCGCGGCCAGCCCTTTATCCGCGACCTGGGCTTCCTCCTTGCATCTTGCGAGCAGCTCGGGCGAAACCCAGCAACCGGGAGGCTCGCCCTTCGCCATTCTCTCGGCCGGTTTGGCTGCCAGCACGTACGCGCTGCCCAAGACGGGGATGCGAAGATTGCGTTCGCCGAGATAGCGCTTCAATTCACGGAACTTGCGCGCGTCAAATCCGAGCTGTGTGATCGCGTAATCGGCCCCCGCGGCGATCTTCTTTTCGAGCTTTAGATATTGGTAGGCGCAGTCGGCTTCGGTGTATTTGAATGGGGAAACCGCCACAGCGATCCAGAAGGGCATTCCGGCTTGCCGCATTTCGTTGATCAGCGTGACGAGCTGAACCGAATCCAGATCGAACGTTGGCTCCGGCCCGCCGGCTGCGGCGGATTTCGGATAGTCGCCGGAAAGCGCGAAGACGTTCTCGATGCCGAGGGCGTGCAAATCCTCGAGAGCGCTTCGCGCGTTGGAGCGGTCCCGATTGACGCAGGTGAGGTGAATGTTGGGAGCGAGTCCGCGGGCGCGAACGGCCGTGCCCACGCGAATCGGGTCGCGTCCCATCGCGCCGCCGGCGTAACTCGTGATGCTGCCCGCGACCACCTCCGGCATCTGCGCGAGCTGGGAAGCGGCTTCGAGGACCCGCGCTTCCCGCGTCATCGCGCTCGCCACGAGCTCCACGACGTAGCAGAATCGTCCGCTGGTCAGCGCTTCCCGCAGCGGATTCGACGCGGCCATTCTACTTTCCCAGTTCTTTGCGGATGATCTTCGTTCCTTCCACCATGGCGCGAAGCTTGGCGAAAGCGATGTCGCGCTGAAGGTGGAAAAGCCCACAATCGGGCAGGATGAAGAGCTTCTCCGTCGGCACGACCTTCATCACCTTTCGGATACGCTCCGCAACGATGTCGGGCGTCTCGACGGCGTTGTCTTTCACGTCGATCACTCCGGCGCCCAGCTCGAACGGAACCTTGAACTCCCGGAAGAGATCCAGATCTTCTCCGCCGCGGCGCGCGAATTCGAGGCTCAGCTGATGCACCTTCGCGTCCAGTATTTTCGGGAACAGGTACCGGTAGCTTCCTTCCCACGAGGGCTTGCCGTACCGGTTTCCGTAGCAGATGTGCACGGCGATCCTCGCGTTCACGCCCTCGACCAGCGTGTTCAGCACGCCGACGCCCCACGAAATGTCCTCGGGAAACCCGGAATAGTAAGGTTCGTCGATCTGAATGAACTTCGCGCCCGCCTTTACCAGTTCTTTCAATTCCATGTTCATCACGCGGGCGATATCCGTGGCCAGCGCTTCCTCGGTGGGATAGTGCTTATTGCGAACCCGCTTGCACAGCGAATGGGGGCCGGTGATGCAAATCTTCGCTTGCCGCTCCGTGTTCGCGAGCAGGAAGCGGAAATCTTCCGCCAGCCCAAGCGCGGCCATCGGAAGTTTTCCCAGCACTTCGCTGTCGTAGAAGTCGTAGTAGAACTTCTTCGACGAGCGGTCGATCTGCACTCCGGGAAGCCGCTCGATGAAATAGTCGATCATGTTGTCGCGGCGAAGCTCCCCGTCCGTAACGATGTCGAGGCCCGCCATCTCCTGATCCTTGATCGCGGACCGGACCGCGGCGTCGTGAATCTCGTCCAGGTCGTGCCGGCTGATCCGCCGGGCGAAGTAATCCGTCTTCAGCCGTTCGAGCCAGCCCGGCATCGAATAGCTGCCAACCATCGTGGTGGGAAGAATGGGAAGCGTCATCGTCTTACTCCCGTCGTGTCGTGTACAAGACCGAGGTTTTCGAACCCGGCCGGTAGCGGAATGGCGCGAAATGCAAGTCGTAGCCGGCGCGTTCGGCGACCTCGCGCAAAAGGGCGCCGTTGACCCAGTTCACAATCGAGCCGTCCAGTTTCCCCGGGCCGTGGAACCCCATGCAGTATTCGTTCAGATCCGTCACGAAAATGTCCTGCACTTGAAGATAGCCCCGCGGGTGGAGCAGGGGCAAGGTGTTGCGGAAGCTTTCAAGGGCTCCCGAGCTCAGGTGAAACCGCAAGTCGCCGGGCGCATTCCGGAGAATGTCCTCCATATGCGCCGAACTCAGTCCGGCAGGGAACGAAGCATCCGGCATGTCCACCGCGTCCACCAGCCGTTCCTCGGTGCGCAGCGCGTGCCACACTTCCATCCAGAAGGTCATGCCCTTGGCGCGGTCGGGAAGCGCCTCTATCCCGATTTCGAGCAGGCGGTTCACCATCTTCGGAATGTCCGTCACGGGAACATCGCACGCTTTGCTGATTCGCGCTGCGTCCGCTGCAGGCAAGTACGCGCGGACCTGGATCCAGAAGATGCGGTTGTCGCGCCACACCACTTCCTCGTCGGGCAGGTTGTCGTACATGTTGGTCGAATGAACGTGGAGAATCTTGTGCCGCAGGAAGGAGAGAGTCTTGATCGGATCGAGGGCATCGAGAGCGATGAAGCTGCAGATGTCGATGTGTTTCTTGACGGCGGGTCTCGAATACTCAAGAGTCGCCAGCGAATAGTCGCCAAGCAGAAACCGCACGCGGGGGTAGTAATTCGTCCCGCGCTCCTGATCGAGCGCGCAGAAACGGTCCAGCCACAGCCCGGCGCGCGCGCCCATTCCCACGCCGATTTCCAGGACGAAGAGTTCCTGCGGCAATTGATTCTGCCTCTCCAGATCCTTCAGCAGGGTCCAGAAATCACCCACGGAATCCGAGATGGCTTCCACTTGGCGGCCGTCGGACTGCCCTCCCGGCAATGCTTGTTCGTAGCTTTTCCCGGTCGCGCGCTCCCAGTCCTTCAACCGCTGCCAGTAGAGCCGGTTGAACTCCCAGGCGATGCTCGTGCGAAACGAGCGGGAATCTTCCAGGTAAATCCTGCCTGCGGCTTCGGACTCCGGGCCGCCGTGGCTCATGGCCTCTTGCAGGAGATTGCGAAGCACGCCGGGAGCCACCTGCCGGGAATCGACGCGGATTTCCATGGGAGAAGTGTCGGCGTCGTGCTCTCCGCCGCGGTGCATCACGGTCACCGCTTCCCGGAAATTCTGCTTGTACTGGAGCCAGTCCAGATGAATCTGCAGCCGCGCGAACTGGGCCGGCTGGAGATGTCCTTCTTCGAGAAGCTCCAGCACCGTCGCGACCACCTCGCTCGTGCCCGTGGCTGCCGAGTCTTTCCGCGTGTGATTGAGATGAAGGTTCATCGCTTGAACTGGGAGATCTCTGTGTTCAGTCCGGCTTGGCCTACTGGCCGGCCCGCACGGCCTTCGCCCCTCGAATGATACGGTTTGCCGATCGCACCCTCGAGCGGATCAGCCCCAAACTTTCCGCGCTGCTTCCGCCACAAGCCGCATCTTCGCCCACTGCTCATCTTCGGTCAGCAGGTTGCCTTCCGCCGTCGAGGCAAATCCGCACTGCGGGCTCAGCGTCAGATTCTCGAGTGGAAAGTATTTCGCCGCCTCATGGATGCGGCGCACCACGTCGTCAGCTTTCTCGAGCTGCGGCTTTTTCGTGGTGATGAGTCCGAGCACGACGATCTTATCCTTCGGAACTAGGCGCAGAGGCTCGAATGTTCCGGCTCGCTCGTCGTCGTATTCGAGCACAAAGCGGTCCACTTTCAGCGTCCCAAAGAGTTTTTCGGCGATCGCGTGGTAACCGCCTTCGGCATACCAATGGCTCCGATTATTTCCCCGGCACAGATGGATGGCGAGAATCACGCCCGGCTTTCGAGCCGCCTCGAAGCAGGCGTTATCCGCCCGGATGGCTTCGTCGAGCGCTGCCTCCGGTTCCTGACCCATCTCCTTCTTGATCCACTCGCGCCATTTGGGGTCCAGGTAGTAGCTGTAGCGCGGCGCGTCGATCTGGATGTACTTCACGCCATCCGACGCGAGCGTGGCGATATCCTTCTTTATGATCTCGACGATGTCCCAGAGCAAGGCGGAATGGTCCTTGTAGATTTTGTCCGTAATGCCCCTCTTGAAGGAAATCGCGGGAAACTGCGTCGCGCTCGGGAGCAGCATTTTGATGTCGCCCGGGCTGTGTTTCTTCAGGAACGGTAACTCGTTCTCTGTCAGCGGACGCACGTGGCGAAGTTTGGCGTTGACGATACCGGTAACGTGGCTAACGGGCGCCTGTTGCGCCTGCCCCTTGGCTCCCCAGTCGCGAGCGACTTCGGCGCCGAAATCGAAGCCCTCGACCGCGTCGGTGAAATTGCTCATGAAATTCCGCCGCCGCAACTCGCCGTCTGTAAAGATCTCGAAACCGAGTTCCTTCTGCTTCGCAAGCACTCGGAGGATGTGCTTGTCCTCGATGGCCTTTAATGTCGCCCCGTCGGATCGCTCTCTCGCTGCGAGCAATTCCGGCGGCCGCAGAAAGCTCCCCACGTGGTCGGCTCTATACGAGACTGGCATGTGATCGTCCTTCCTTGCTATTCAGATTCCGCTCCTTCGAATCAAAACCCGCTCGCCGCCGCGTTGCGGTCTCCGAGGATTGCGGAAATCTTTGCGGCGATCTGGGCCTCGAACCACAGCGTGGGGTTACGATCGCGCCCAGCGACGCTTCCCGAGGGCGCGAAGTGGATTGGCTTGACGCACCGGGAATTGTAGATAGTACGGCTGGCTTGTCAATGTGGAAAGATGTTTCACGCTATAAAACCGAAGGTTTCTACTGCCGTTCCGACTTTTCTGACCGAAGGAGTCTGATTTGGTCGGCACGCAAATCAATCGAACCACTGAGGATGGCCGGAGCGGGATTCAAACCTGCAACCACCGAGGCGAATTCAACAGACCCTTTTGGATGTGCAGTGCGGCTTAGGGGCGAAAACTCGAAGCGTGAAACGGGGACGGGCCGGTCTGACGGCCCGTCCCCATCTTGTTTGCAGATTACTTCTGACCGGAACGCCAGCCTTCGGCGTAGGTTTCGCGTACAACCTTCGAGTAGGGCACGGGGCTGACGACCGTGCGGACCTCCAGCTGCTTGTGGCGTTCGACGGTCACTTTCTTCGTGCCGCCGTTTTCCTCACCCCACACCAGCGTGAGCTCGGTCCCGATTTCGACGTCAGGGTCCACTATGCCCAGCGACAGCACGGAACGCTCGTTGAAACTGTAGCCCGCGAACATCGAGAGGCCCACGACCTTTCCGGCCTTCGTCACCACTTTGTCGTATGACGACGACGCGTAGTTCGAGATGGGCAGGTCGAGGAACTTGTAGGGCTCGCCCGGCTCGAGCAGCGACTTGTAAGTCTTCAGGGCATCCTCGCCGTTCCATGCGAAGGTGACCTTCTTCCGCTGCGGCTTCGTGGCGATCTTTTCGAGAGCCTCGCGGCCGATGAAGTCGTGGTCGAACTTGACGAATATCCCGTAGCCCAGCTCGTACGGCGTGTTGTAGTAGTCTTCAATGTTGTTGGAGACAAAGCTGCCGGCCAGCGAGCCGGTGGCTTCGTAGCTAGACGCCGTCAGCCACTGCCGGTAGGACTTCATCTTCTCACCGGTGTAGACCGCCGGAAGGGGCGAAGGAATCCAGCCCGATTCGCACGTGTTGGACGCGTACGCCCGCGAGCCCACTTGCTTCAAGCCATAGTCCGCCCCTGCCTCCAGGATCGCGGCGCGGATTTCGTCCCGCTCTTCGTACGGTCCCCAAATTTCCAACCCCGGGGCGCCGGCCATTCCGTGACGCAGCGCTCGCACGGTTCTTCCCTTGATCTTGATCTCACCCATGTTGAAGAACTTGATTTCCGGAAACGGTCCGCCGTTAAGCTTCTCGATTATCTGCTTGGCGTTCGGTCCCTGAATCTGGAACCGGTAGGTCATCCGGGTAACCGCTCTGCCGCCGGGGTTCGACGGCGACCGGTCATCCCTCTTGATCTTGACGTTGTAACCCCCCGTCGTGGCGTGAAACTCGAGCCAGTTCGCCACGGGCGCGCGTCCCACGTAGACCAGGCTGTTCTGCGCGAGGTGGAACAAGATCCCGTCGCCGATTATGTAACCGTCATAGCTGCACGGCGCGAACTGCTTTGCGCGATTCACCGGGAAATTCGCGAAGCTGTTTGTCCCGAGATGGGACAGCATTTTGAGAGCGTCGGGACCTTCCACGTAGAGGTTCGCCATGTGGTGCGACTGGTCGAAAAGAACGGCGCTCTCTCGCCAGGCGCGCTGCTCGTCGCGCCAGTTCGAATATTCGGACGGAACCACGGGATAGACGTAGGCTCCGATCTGCGAATTGCGGAGCATCGTCACCGGATTCCCGCTTGCCTTTATCAAATCCTCCAAACTTTGCTGACTCATAGCTGCTAGTAACCTCCTGTTGGTGAGAAAAACTCTTGATCCTGCCCCATCACTGGCACTGGTCGCGCCTCGGCCCCTGCGGTATTTCGATAAGTGCGAACGTTCGGCTGCGAAGTCAGCAAGTAGGCAAACGGGAATTTTGCCTAAATAGAGGCCGCGGAGCAAGAGAAAACTGAGAGCGGCTACCAGCCTGTCGGCTTCACGAAAAGGTCTTTATCCTCGAAAGGCCGTGGCTCTCGAGAGCCTTCAGAATCTCGCGATGCCCGAATGCCGCGGCGGGCGACGCGTAACCCACCTGCCGTGGCGCCGAATGAGTGAGGTGATGGGCCGCGTACGCCTGCATCAAGCCCGTCTGTTTGTAACAGCAGGTGCCGAACAGCACCACCTGCGCGGATTCCATCGTGCCGCGTCCCACCACGACGTCGATCGTGCGCTGCTCGCGGGAATTCTCCCGCGGCGGAGTGCCGCCCTGCACCGCGTTGGCCATCTCGGCCAGCTTCTTCTCTTGCTCGGCCTTCGGCAGCGGGCGAATCGTCGCCTCGAAGTGCTTCTCCGTCGCCAGCACGCCTTCCATGATCTGGCGATTCAGAAGCCCGCCAAACGATTTGACGTTCGCGGCCTGGGGATGATCTTTGTACCAGACAGGATGAGGGAATCCGCCCCAGCTCAGAGCGAGTTGCGTCCGGATGTAACCCGGCACGACGGCCTCATATCCCACGGCGCGTTGCCACGGCTTGTACTTGTTCTGATCGAGGTAGTACCCGTCCGTCTGAATCACGGCGAAAATGGTTTGCGTGGAACCAAACGTCGGCATGCCGTCGAACATCGTGAGGATCTCCAGGCTGTCGATTCCTCCGGCTTCCAGGCACAGCCTTGCCGCGGCGTCGCTGGGCGCGGACATGAAAGCCATGCCCGCCGCGATCAGCAGTCCTTTCGCGGCGAACTTCCCGCTCCACTGCTCGGCGAGCGTCCGGTGCCACGCCTGCTCGCCCGCGATGTCCAGATAGTGACATCCCGCTTGCAGGCACGCCTCCACGACCGTCGGGCCGTAATAGATGAACGGGCCAACGGTGTTGCACACGGCCTTCGCGCCGGCGAAGAGCTTTGCGAGCGCGTCAACGGTGTGCGCGACCTCTACTACTTCGTAATCGGCCGTCTCGATTCCCGGGACGTGATTCATCACCTCTTGGATCTTGGCCTTGTTGCGCCCGGCGGCGATGAAAGGCATGTTGTATTCGCGCAAGTATTCCGCCGCGAGGCGGCCCGAAAATCCGCTTGCACCATAAAGAATCACCGGTCTTTTGCTGGACATCATTCCTCCTGCTGGATGGAACGAGCATCTCTCAAACCTCAGAGAGACGAGATCGTTCACCGCAATGTGTTTGCACAGGTGCCGCGTCGCGGCGCACATTCTCTCACAAGACACAGGTACAGTCTCCGGCCCGCGCGGCCGTCCGCAGAAAAAGTTGCTGGTCAGGTCCCTCGAACAGTGGTGTAAACTTCCGCCGTTATTGGGAGGGGATTCTCAACCAGGCCAGGCCGGACCGGCCGGCTTTTCCCAAATCACAGGTGGCAGGTGGACGCTCGATCCCTCGCGTTAGCGGATCGCCCTTGAAATTTCCCAATCGTACGGGAGGCTTGTATGCAAGCTGTCGCAGTTCGTGACGAAAAGCAATTCATCAACGGCGCATGGACGGGTGCCGTCGACGGCAAGACGTATCAGAAGAAGAATCCGTTCACGGGCCAGGTTGCCTCTCAGGTTGCTGCCGGCAAGCGCGAGGACGCGCGCCGCGCGATCGAGGCTGCGGCCGCCGCATTTCCGGCCTGGAGTGCGACGGCTCCCGGCGTCCGGCGGGGCTTGCTCTTGAAGGCTGCTGACGTCCTCGAGCGCCGCATGCCCGAGATCGCGAATATCACCGCGATTGAAACCGGCCAGACGTTCGGCTGGGGCATGTTCAATTGCATCTACACGGTCGGAATTTTGCGGGAAGCTGCCGCGCAGGCCTACGGGTTGGTTGGCGAAGTCATCCCCACCGACCTTCCGGATACGACCGCCATGGCCGTCCGCCAGCCGGTCGGCGTGGTCGCGGGCATTGCGCCCTGGAACGCGCCCATGATTCTCGGCATGCGCGCCGTGGCCGCCCCGCTTGCGTACGGAAACACGGTGGTCCTCAAGGCGTCCGAGGAATCGCCCGGCTCGCATCTGGCCATCGCCTCCGTTTTCGAGGAGGCCGGCTTTCCCAAGGGCGTGGTCAACGTGATCACGAACGCTCCTCCCGACGCGGCGGAAGTCGTGGATGAGCTGATCGCGAATCCCAGGACGCGCCGCATCAGCTTCACCGGATCCACGAAAATCGGCCGACTCATTGCGGAAAGCGCCGGCAGGCATCTCAAGCGCGTCGTGTTGGAGCTCGGCGGCAAGGCGCCGATGATCGTTCTGGGCGACGCGGATATCGACGCGGCCGTATCGGCGGCGAACTTCGGTGCGTTCATGAATCAGGGTCAGATCTGCATGTCCACCGAGCGCTTCGTCGTCGAAAAATCGATCGCCGACGAATTTGCCAAAAAGCTTGCCGCGAAAGGCCAATCGTTGAAAATGGGCGATCCTCTCGATCCCCAATCGCAGATCGGTTGCATGATCAACTCGGGCGCCATCGAGCGCGTCCAGGCGCTGGTCGACGACGCCGTCGCGAAGGGCGCGAAGGTTCTTTGCGGCGGGAAGGCGCAGGGACCGTGCTATCCCCCGACCGTGGTCTACGGCGTCACGCCCGCCATGCGCATCTATCACGAAGAATCGTTCGGTCCGGCGAAGCCCGTGGTCATCGCGAGCGATGCCGAGGATGCCCTCCGCATCGCCAACGATACGCCTTACGGCCTCTCCAGCGCCGTCTTCACCCGTGATATAAACAAGGCGCTCCGGATCGCCGAAAAACTCGAATTCGGAATCTGCCACATCAACGGCGCGACGGTACACGACGAGCCGCAGATGCCTTTCGGCGGCCAGAAGGATAGCGGCTACGGCAAGTTCGGAAGCAGGGCCGGTGTCGATGAGTTCACGGAGCTGCGCTGGATCACGATCCGGCGCTCGCCCACGCCCTATCCGATTTGAGGCTGATCGGGCGGGAGTGCCCGGCAAGGCTCGCTCGCCCGTGTAATCGTACTAAGTCGTATTGACATAGCCGTATCAATCGTATTAGAAAAGGGAGCCGGCTGCTACAGGCTCCCCGCAGATGGCCTGCTGGTTCTCGCCGGACCGTCGTTCGCGATTCGTGGGCGGAGAAACGGCTTTGACCCTCTGTGAGTATCAGTTCGAGCTCTTTGATGCGCGCGGCAGCGATGAATACCTGGACCGATTCGCGGCGCGCCTGGATGAGTTTTTCAACGCGGGTTGGCAAGTGCTCGACGCCTCTCGTGATCCGGCCGCTGCCGGCGTGTGGCGCGTTTACCTTTCTAGAGAAGCGGATCCTCGGTGAAGAGAGATTTCTCGCGGCGCCTCTCGTGGAGTATCCTTGGCGGTTGATAGTGGATGTATTGCGGTGGCCCTGGAATACGATGAAACGGATTGCCGGTCCGGGCCGTCCGACTAGTGCAGATCGGGGCAACGCCGCCGTTCCAATGGCTGCCCGTACGGGATTCTTTCAAAGCGAAAAAGTCTTCTTGGGGGGAATAGAATGAAGCGTTTTCAGTTGGGCTTGGCAATTGCTTTCTGTCTCGTGCTGGCTCTTTTCGTCGCATCCCACAGCGAATCCGCTGGCGCGCAAGGCTTCACACCACCGGCGGGCCATCCTGTCGACCCAAACGCTAAGCCCGGCACTCCGGGCGTGTTTACGGATTTCAAGGGCGAAGCGCCGGGCAACGTGCATCACATTACGGCGAACGATCTGCCGGACCCCTACGCTACGAAATCCTCCGCCATCTTTTCGCGGCCCGTGGAGAGACCGGCGGACGTCTGGCCCCAGGCTCCCAAGGGCTTCAAGGTTTCGCTCTACGCCGAAAAACTCAAGGATGCCCCTCGGACGATTATCACCGCGCCGAACGGCGACTTCTTCGTGGCCGCGACGAACCAGGGCAAGGTTCTCGTTTTTCGCGGCATCACGCCCGACGGGAAGCCCCAGCAAACGGGAGAGTTCGCTACAGGTCTCAAGCTTCCCTTCGGCATCGCATTTTATCCGCTCGGTCCGAATCCCAAGTACGTCTACGTCGGCAACACGGACTCGGTCGTGCGCTTCCCTTACCAGAATGGCGATATGAAGGCCACCGGCCCCTCTGAGGTGGTGGTCCCCAATCTGCCGGCCGGGCCGAATCACTTCGCGCGCGGCGTTGTGTTCTCGCTCGACGGCAAGCGGATGTTCATTTCCGTCGGTTCGCACACCAACGTGACCGATATCGACACGGACACAAGCGAGTTTCACCGCGCCGATATTCTCGTGGCGAATCCGGATGGCTCGAACCTCACCGTCTTTGCCTCGGGAATTCGCAATGGCTCCGGCGTCGTGGTCAGTCCTGAAACGGGCGAGCTTTGGACGTCGGTGAACGAACGCGATGAGCTCGGCGACAATGTTCCGCCCGATTACATCACGCACGTCCAGGAGGGCGGCTTCTACGGCTGGCCCTGGTATTACACGGGCGGCCATCCCGACCCGCGCTTCCCGGGCAAGCATCCTGAGTTGAAAGACAAGGCGATCGTGCCCGACGTGCTGCTCGAACCGCACAATGCTTCGTTGAACATGACCTTCTACGAAGGGAAGCAATTCCCGAAGGAGTTCAAGGGGCAGATGTTCGCGGCGGAGCACGGATCGTGGAACCGTTCGGTCCGCACGGGTTACGAAGTGATTCTCGTGCCGATGAAGAATGGCCATGCGACCGGCGAGTATCAGGATTTTCTCACCGGATTTGTCCTTCCCGATGGCAACGTTTGGGGCCGTCCGGTTGGAGTCGCAGTGGCGCCGGATGGTTCGCTACTGGTCACCGACGACGGCTCGAACTCGATCTGGCGAGTCACGTACGCGAAGTAGCAAGTCGGCAACGAGGAGGCATGCGATGAGGATGGCTATGGTGCGGTCGTTTGGAGTCTTGGCGTTCGCCGCTGCAATTTTGCCCGCGTTCGCGCAACAGGCAACCGCGCCGCCTCCCGGCCCTCCGCCATCGCTGCTGATATCGAGTCCGTCGTTCGCGGACTTGACAACAATCCCAACGAAATACACCTGCTCCGCCACCACGCCGCCGCCCGGCGGCCCTCGGAACATATCCACGGGCATTTCGCCCGCGCTCCAGTGGACGAATGTTCCAAAGGACACGGTGAGTTTCGTGCTCATCCTGCACGATCCGGACGCTCGCGTCCCCAAAGCGCCGACGGACGTCACGCACTGGTTGGTGTTCAATATCCCCGGCGACGCGACGCAGCTTCCGGAAGGTGTCGGGCCCGAGGCGCCGCTGGCAAACGGCGCGTTGCAGGGCGCGAACATCACGGGGAAGGCTGGCTATCAAGGATCCTGCGCGGGCCCGGGAGCATCTCATCACTACACTTTTGAACTGCTCGCTCTGGACCAGAAACTCGACCTGCCGCAAGGCGCCACGCGCGAGCAAGTCCAGGACGCGGCAAAGGGCCACGTCCTCGGCAGCGCTGTCTACATCGGCCTTTTTCACAGATAGAAGTGCGCCGCGATTCGCGGCCGCCGCGGAGTATTGTCAAATCATGCCCCGTGGCCTATGATACGCCCCGCTCAATCGCGCCAGGTTGGCGCGTCCGGCCAGAGCTGTGAAGGCATCTCTGCCGGTTAACCAGGCTCCGCAGAAACGCATCTCACGATGTGCGCTTCAACCCGAGTGACGATCGCCGTGAACCTCGAAACGATATCCCCGCGCGCACAGTCTCGAACCAATCGGAATTCGAACGCTTGAATTGAAGGAGAAAAGAGATGGCCACTGCTACGCAAGCTGTACGACTCGAAGATAACGTAACCCGCTACGTCTCGAAAACGCGCCAGATGCTCATCAACGGAAAGTGGGTGGACGCCGCTTCCGGAAAGACGTTCCCCACGTACAATCCCGCCACCGGCGAAGTGCTCGCCCAGATTGCCGAAGGGGACCGCGAAGACATCAACCGTGCCGTCGCCGCCGCCCGCGCCGCATTCGACAGCGGCCCGTGGTCGAAAATCACTCCCTCCGAGCGCGGACGCCTCATCTGGAAGCTCGCCGATCTCGTCGAAAAGCACGGCGAGGAGTTCGCGCAGCTCGAATCGCTCGATAACGGCAAGCCACTCACGATCGCGCGCGTCGCGGATGTTCCGCTGACCGCCGACATCTTCCGCTACATGGCCGGTTGGGCCACGAAAATCGAAGGCAACACGATCCCGATCTCCGCTCACGGCGCGAAATTCCTCGCGTACACCTTGCGCGAACCCGTCGGTGTGGTCGGGCAGATCGTCCCGTGGAATTTCCCGCTGCTGATGGCGGCGTGGAAGCTCGCCCCGGCGCTCGCCACCGGTTGCTGCGTGGTTCTGAAACCCGCCGAGCAAACTCCGCTCACCGCGTTACTGCTCGGCGAACTGATTCAGGAAGCGGGAATTCCTGACGGCGTGGTGAACATCGTTCCCGGCTACGGCGAAACGGCCGGCGCGGCGCTCGCTGCGCATCCCGGCGTGGACAAGATCGCGTTCACGGGTTCGACGGAAGTCGGCAAGCTGATCGTGCAAGCTGCGACCGGCAACCTGAAGAAGGTTTCGCTCGAGCTCGGCGGCAAGTCTCCCAACGTCGTCTTTCAGGACGCCGATATCGAAGCCACCATCCCCGGCGCGGCGATGGCCATCTTCTTCAATCACGGCCAGTGCTGTTGCGCGGGTTCGCGGCTCTACGTCGAAGACAAGCAATTCGACAAGGTGGTCGAAGGCGTTTCGCAGCTGGCGTCGAAGATTCGCGTCGGCCCCGGCCTCGAGCCCACCACGGACATGGGCCCGCTCGTTTCGCAGGAGCAGCTCAATCGCGTCTGCGGCTATCTCGAGTCCGGCTATTCCGAGGGTGCCAAGGCAACCGTTGGCGGCAAGCGTCACGGCGACCGCGGCTATTTCGTCGAGCCCACGGTGCTGGTCAACACCAACGAAAAGATGAAGGTGGTGAGGGAGGAGATCTTCGGACCCGTCGTCACCGCCATCCCGTTCAAGGATGTGGACGACCTCGTCGCGAAGGCCAACAATTCGGAGTACGGCCTGGCGGCCGGCGTCTGGACCAACGACATAAAGAAGGCGCACCGCATCGCCTCGCAGCTCCGAGCCGGCACGGTCTGGATCAATTGCTACAACGTCTTCGACGCGGCGCTGCCCTTCGGAGGATACAAGCAATCCGGCTGGGGCCGCGAAATGGGCCACGAAGTCCTGGAGATGTACACCGAGGTCAAGTCGGTCTGCACCCCGATTGCCTAGCTCGATCGTTTCCGCAGGGTCGCCCGCCCTTTCCGCATTACAGGAGGGGCGGGTGATTCTTTTAGCAGCGGCGCTGATCTAATATATTCAGGTAGGAGACGGAAGTCCGAGATGAAAGCCTACTGGCTGATGATAGGCCTGCTGGTCGCTGCGCCGAGTCTGAGCGCGAAGACTCGTGTTACAGAGCAGCAAGTGGTGACTTACGCCAAAGCGATCGATGTCGCGAAACTCGATCCCACTCTTCCTTCGCAGCGGCTCGACAAGTGGCTGCAATCCGGCCCCGCCCATCTCGACACGGTGACATGGGAATTGAGCGACTGCGATCTCAAACCCCTTGACAGCCCGGAATATGTTGCGCCCCTCTGTGCGAAGGTACGCATTAAGCGTGGTAACGTGGGTGGTTGGATAATCATCACGGTCGGTACCTTTCGCGACGGCATAAGCGGTGCACCACGGGTGAACTACGTATTCGCTGGCCCCCCTGACGTATTCACTAGGACTCCAGCGGTACCAGTGCCGACTTCGGAGAAATTGTCGGATCTTCCGCGACTTTTGGACGAAGCACCGTAAGAAAGGAAATTGATGGCGTCTCAGGTGGTCAGAAACTTCATGAAGCAGCAGGGGTTCGCCGAAGAGTCGCCCGACGCTTGCGACATGCACTTCAGCGGCCTCTATTTTCAGCCCCGGATCGTCGGATCGCTCGTTGTGGTCGCGATCATCCTTCATGTATCTGGTCTTATCTCTTATTCGTCGATCCTGTTTTTCGTGCTCTCCGCGCTGCTCTGGTGGAATGTTCTCGTGCCTTCGCTCAATCCCTTCGAGCAGTTTTACAATCGCGTGATCGCGGCGCCGCGCGGGAAGACGACGCTTCCGCCGGCGCCGGGGCCGCGCCGTTTCGCTCAAGGGATGGCTGCCGCTTTTATGATCGTCGCCGGGGTCGCCGTCATGCAGGGCTGGACGGTTACGGCGTGGATCTTCGAGGCGTTTCTCGTCGCCGCGTTTTCGATGCTGCTGTTCGGGAAGTTCTGCCTGGGGGCCTACATCTATCATCTCTTGCGCGGCGAATTCGGCTTCGCCAACGCCACGCTGCCCTGGGCTCGTCCATAAGCAGCGCGTCCGCCGGGTTGTTTCCTTTTTCCGGTGACGGAGCTAGAATCGCGCAAACCCATGGACCAGCAGACCATCCACTGGTGCCTTCGCATCACCGCGCGTATTTCGTTCGTGTTTTTTCTCTGGGCGCTTGCTGGGACGGCAAGGAGATAGCTCTGAGTAAAGCCTCACAGGCGTGGCCGTGGCCGGATTCGCTCGATGCCGTGATCGCGGCGCCGAAGCACCACAAACTGCTGTTTGAAAACGAGCTCGTCCGCGTTCTCGAAGTCCGCATTCCGCCCGGCGACTTCGTTCCGGTGCACACGCACCGCTGGCCGGCTTCGATGTACGTTGCCCGGCAGAGCGATTTTCTTCGCCGCGACGACAAGGGCAACCTGCTCTTCGATAGCCGCACCGTCGGTCCGCCGCCGCGCGAGCCGGTCGCCCAGTGGACGCCGCCTTTGCCTCCCCATTCGATCGAGAACATCGGCACAATCGAGATCCTGCTCATCTCCACCGAGCTGAAGCAGCCCGCTTGAAGTGTGCCGCGACGAATTTGAAACGGGAGCAGCATGATGCCCAGAAAATCCTTCCCCTTATCTGAAGTCTATCGGTTGCTGGAGCCCGGGCCGGTCGTCATGCTCACCACCGCTCGCGGCGGGCGCGCTAACGTGATGACCCAGTCGTGGCACACGATGATCGATTTCGAGCCGCCGATCGTGGGCTGCATCGTCAGCAATCGCGGCTACTCGTTCAACATTTTGAAATCGACGCGCGAATGCGTGATCAGCATCCCCACCGTGGAGCTTGCGCGCAAGGTCGTGGGTTGCGGCAATACGTCGGGGCGGTCCGTCGACAAGTTCAAGAAGTTCCATCTCACTCCGGCGGCCGCGTCCTGCGTCGGTGCTCCTCTAATCGCCGAGTGTTACGCCAATCTCGAATGCAAGGTCATCGACGCGAGCATGGCCGCACGTTACAATCTCTTCATCTTGGAGGTTCTGAAGGCGTGGATCGACCCCTCGCGCAAACATCCACGGACGATTCATCACCTCGGCCGAGGCTACTTCATGGTTGCCGGTAGAGTAATCAAGCTCCCGTCCAAAATGAAATAGATCGCGCGGCGCAGCGTTGCCGTCTATTCCCACTGTGTGCTGCAACCCGATGTAAACGCGACGCTTACACCGGGGAGCGCCCACACGTGAACCTGTGAGGTTGGCTCTGGACGGTTGCTTTTCGAGGCTTCACTCGCCCTTCGCCGCCCCCGTAGCTGCGCATTGTCAGTTGCGAAGCAAGAATGCCCCTGCGCGTTTGCCGGGGGAAGGGCCTGTGCTATAAGTAATAGGCTGCCCGATTTTGAGGAAATCGTGCCATTTATTAACTTTCCCGCTCGCGAAATTAACTGCAAGCTCGTGTACTACGGACCCGGCCTGGGCGGGAAGACCGCCAATTTGCAGTGGATCTACGACCATACGGGCACGGCCCAGAAAGGCAAAATGGTCTCGCTCGCCACCGAGACCGACCGCACGCTTTTCTTCGACTTTCTTCCGCTCGATCTCGGCACCGTCCGCGGATTCAAGACGCGCTTCCATCTCTACACGGTTCCCGGCCAGGTGTTTTATGAGGCGAGCCGCCGCCTGATTCTCAAGGGCGCCGACGGCGTCGTGTTCGTCGCGGATTCGCAGGAGGAGCGGCTCGACGCGAATCTCGAAACGCTCGATAACCTGCGCGAGCATCTCAAGGATCACAACCTCGATTTCAATACGATTCCCTACGTCTTGCAGCTCAACAAGCGCGACCTGCCCAACATTCTCTCCGTGGACGAGCTCCGGAAGCAGCTCTCGGTGAAGGGCGAGCCTTCGCTCGAAGCCGTCGCCATCACGGGCCAGGGCGTGTTCGACACGCTCAAGGAAGTCGCCAAGCTCGTCCTCGCCGAACTCAAGAAAAACGCATAGCGACGCGCGTTGTCGGTTTCGCGGCACAGACAATCCTGTCTGTGCGCTTAAGTCCGGGCATTAAGCAGGCAAACACCATGGACTAGCCGAGCCTCACGGTCGGCGTTCCCCGCGCCCCGGCCGTCGCTTGACCTGAAAGCACACAAGATCCGAAATAAATCCTGGTTTTATGGATAATTCACTTGACACGATACGTCTACGTACGTAACGTGCGCAGCAATTATGGGAGGATTTATGCGCATGTTGCGGCTCGCACTTCTGCTGTTCCTCTACTCATTAATTCCGGCATCCCTTTCGGCTCAACAGTCCCCTTCGGTCGCCGGAGCGGCATCGTCCGCGCCGGCAGATCAGGCTGCCGCAGCGCAGGGGGCCGCGCTCGTCCAGCGCGCTGTAGCCGCACTCACCGGCGGCGCACCGGTCGCTGACGTGACCATGACCGGCAATGTCACGGTCAATCGTGGCTCGACCACCGAATCCGGGACGATCACGCTGGTCGCAACTGCTGCGGGCCAAAGCCAGATCACGACTGTTTTGCCTTCCGGGAATTGGGTGACGACGCAGAACTACGCTGCAAGCCCGCGAACTTCAACTTCGGCCGGACCGAGCGGCGCGGCTCAAGACACAGCTCCTGAAGACGTGTTGGGGCCTCACCCGGCTTGGTTCTGTCCCGCGCTGCTCGTCGGTGCGATCGCTCCACAAACGTATCTCGCATCCTACGTCGGTCAGGAAACTCGCAGCGGATCGGCGGTGCAGCACGTTTCATTCTGGCCACAAGCTAGTAGTTCCCCGACAAGCCCGTTTCTCACCGCAGGACAACAGGTGCTTACAGGCCCTGCTCCTTCTTTGCCGCTCCAGATCGGGCAACAAGAACTGTTCGTTGATTCCTCATCGCTGCTGCCGAAGGAACTGATAATTCGAGTTCGAGGGTATCGTTCGGCGTTCAATAGCAGCGATCCGGCGCATCCCACGATACCGACGCTGGTTGACGAACGCGTCCAGTTCTCAGATTACCGTCAGGTACAGGGGCGGATGGTTGCTTTTCACATTCAGGTTTCCTTTGGGCCGGTCCCCGGAATGGATATTCAACTTTCGTCAGTGACCTTCAACACGGGCGCGACAGTCGCCGCCAATTAGGAGATCGCCGTGAGCTACTTGCGAATTTCAGGTTTTCTGCTCATCTTCTGCGCGGTATTGGCCGTCCAGCCTGCTCACGCCCAACAGGACCCGGAGCTTGAAGTGGGCATGAAGCCGTTCGGCTCGTACAACGGCGGAAACATTGATACTGTCAGCCTGTACCACGGCCAACTCAGTCTCGACATCCCGCTCATCTCCTACCCGCAGCGTGGTGGAAAGCTAAAACTAGACTATCATCTAAGGTACGCAAACGTCGGCTCACAAGCTGTCCGTAACTTCTATAGCCAGCCAGCACCGTACTACTTTTATTACTTCTGGTACACGGCGAGTCTTCCCTTAGGATGGTGCGGCGGCGCCGGTTTCACTGCGGGCATGCTTTGCCATGGATTTCGTGTTGTAGACGAGCAAAGTGTCGGGGATATCATCTCCAGCTCCACCACCCAAATATCTGGGTCAGGTTTTCTGAATACCTTTTCGCCGATGGTATTGATGCCCGATGGAGCGATGCACGGTCTTTACCCAACCTGTGGTGGCACGTGCTCGCCATCCATCTGGGAATCGGTAGACGGCACCTCTTTTCAGCTTCAATGTTATGCAAGCTGGGGATGCCCCGGTGGGGGAACTGGCACCTATAACGCACCGGGAACCACAATCGTTGACTCGGAAGGCATGAAATACGTTTTCCCCACTTCGGGCCAGGCGTACCGTCAAGACACGAACGGCAATTCGATCACGTATTCTGGCTCCGGCGTCGGGCTTACGGACACGATGGGCCGAGTGATACCGTCGATTCCGGCGCCCACCTCCAATGTAACCGGGTGTCCGCAGCCTCCCAGCGTGCCATACGCGCCCAGCAGTGCCGCAACTTGGAATCCACCCGGCGTGAACGGCGGTACCTATCCCATATTGTTTTGCTACGTTCAGCTCAGTGAAACGAATCCGATAGGCTCCGAACTCAATGGTGCCCCTTGGCAGCCCCTTACATACACCGGGACTGAGTTACAGAGCGTCGTACTGCCAAACGGGACGAGTTGGACTTTTGAATACACCACGGACGGCAACGCCGACCTTTCCGAAGTGATCTTCCCAACGGGAGGCACGCTCTCGTACGGATCGTGGCAAAATCTCATACCTTTTGCCATGAACGGGTCGGTAGTCGATTACAACCGCGCCGTCGGTGTTCGTACGCTGAACCCAAATGACGGTGTTACCCCGCCTTCAACTTGGACCTACGATTACGCGAATGGAAACGGCATTACGACAGTGAGTTCACCCCCATCGAGTGGCACGACGCCAGATGACACCGTGCACACGTTCGCAGGGCCTCTCCGCGGATATGAAACGCAAACGCAGTATTACCAGGGCTCGCATTCAAGCGGTACACTTCTGAAAACGACAACTACCCAATACCTATCGACGACGTTTCAGTACTGCTATGATCCGTCGGTTTGCACCGTCAATGTTATGCCAAGCCAATCCGCCACGGCATGGCCCAATGGACAGCAAAACAAGACGACCTACGCTTACGACAGTGGGGTTCAGATTTTCGCTCCACAGTGGTATTGCAACCCCAACTGCGCCCTCGGCAGCGTTGCCATTGCCAATGCCCTTTACGGCAAGGTCTTGACCAAAAGCGAGTACGACTACGGCAACGGCGCACCGGGCCCGCTGCTGCGGACGACCACGACAAATTATCTCGCGCTCAACAATCCAAACTATCTCAACGCGAATCTCCTTGATCCCATTTCCTCCACCCAAATCAAAGACGGCGGCGGCACGCAGCGCGCATACACTACGTACAGTTACGACGAGCCTAGCAGTCCAGTAGGCGCCCACGGCAATCTCACGTCTACCCATCGCTGGCTGAGCACGAACGGAACCTACCTCTTTTCGAGCAGCGTGTACGATTCCTACGGGCGGGTGACATCTAGCTTGGACCCCAATGGGAACTCGACCGGCTACGGTTACTCTTCGTCGTCGTGTCCGACCGGCACAGGATACGCCGGTTCTGCGCCGACATCTGTTACGAACGCGCTCAGCCAAACAACGTATTCCTGTTACGACTTAACCGTTGGTCTTGCGACCTCGGTAAAAGATCCGAATAGTCAGACCACCAGCTACACCTACGACAACATGCTTCGCACGACATCGATCAGCTTTCCCGACACGGGCGCGGTAACCTTCAACTATCCGACCCCCACCGAGGTCGATACCAGTGAGAAGATCACATCAACAGTAAACAAGATATCAGTCTTGCTAGCGGACGGTCTCGGCCGATTGACCCAAACCCGGTTGACCTCCGACCCGGATGGCGTGACCTACTCGCCGACCCAGTACGATGGCCTGGGACGGAAATACAAGGTCTGGAATCCCACGCGCTGCTCGCCCGCCACGACCAACTGCGGGGAGTCCAGTTGGGGATACACGACGACCAATTTTGATGCCTTGGGCCGTCCGACGAGTGTCACAAAGCAGGACGGCTCAGTGGTTCACACCGCATATTGCGGCAGCACGACGCTGGTCACCGACGAAGCGGCCCATTGGCGGCGCAGCACCACGGACGGCCTCGGCCGCGTCATCGAGGTGGATGAGCCGAACTCCACATCTGCAACTGTGAATTCGAATGGTTGCCGCGGCACGGGTGAGCCAATCTGGGTGACGACGTACGCCTACGACGCGCTCGATGACCTCACGGGCGTTACGCAAGGCGGCTCCCACCAACGTACCTTTGTCTACGATTCGCTCAAGCGCCTGGCGAGCTCGACTAACCCCGAACCAGGCTCCGTCAGCTATACATACGACGCCGATGGCAACGTACTGACCAAGACCGATGCACGCAGCATCATAACTACCTATTCTTACGACGCGCTCAACCGCACTACTGGGGTAACGTACTCGAATGGCGACCCGGCTGTCGCCTACACCTATGACCAATCGGCCTGTTTGGGCCAGCCAGTGTGCTACAACATTGGCCGCCGCACGAGTATGACGGACGCGGCCGGCTCTGAGAATTTCAGCTACGACAAAATGGGTCACGAGCTCACCGAGCAGCGCACTACCAACAGCGTAACTAAAACCACCAGCTACACCTACGATCTCGCCGGCGACCTCGCCACGCTGGCGTATCCTAGTGGGCGCATTATCACCTACACGCCGGACACAGCCGGGCGGCCCAGCGTCGCTCAGGACGTTGCCAATGGGATTACGTACGCATCGGGGAGTTGCGCGAACGGCTTCGGGACCAATGGCGCGTGTTATGCACCCTCTAGCGCGGTCGCACAGATGCAAAACGGAACGAATCTTGTCTCCACGTTTATCTACAACAGCCGCTTGCAGCCTTGTTGGCTCTACGCCACCACGGGAACGGCGCTTCCGACTACGACCACCTGCACTGGGAGCGCAAGCGCAGGGAACGTGCTTGATCTGAAGTACAATTTCAGTCTCGGCGCGGGCGACGATGGCAACGTGATGGGCATCACGAACGACATTGACGGCACTCGCTCGCAGGTGTTCACCTACGACCAGTTGAACCGCATCATGATTGGGGAAACCACCTCGACCTACGCCACCAGCCCATCGCGCTGCTGGGGTGAGTCCTACACGCTGGACCAGTGGGCGAATCTCACGGCGATCGGCGTGGCGTCGTCCGCGTACAACGGCTGCACACAGGAAAGTTTGAGCGTGACCGCCGCTACGAACAACCGGCTTTCGTCCGCGGGCTTTTCCTACGATCTTTCCGGCAACACGCTGGCGGACGGCGTGAACTCCTACGCCTGGAACGCTGAAAGTGAGATGAAATCGGCGGCGGGCGTGAACTACACCTACGATGGCGACGGCAACCGCGTGCAGAAATCGAGCGGGAAAATCTACTGGTACGGCGCGGGGACGGAAATCTTGGACGAGTCCGACGCGAACGGCAATTTCACCAGCGAATACGTCTTCTTCGGGGGGAAGAGGATTGCTCGACGAGACGCGGCAAGCGGAAACGTCTTCTACTACGCCGACGACATGCTCGGCAGCACCAGCAAGATCGTGCAGGACGGGCAAACTACGCCTTGCTACGACGCCGATTTTTATCCCTTCGGCGGCGAACGTGTTGTCACCAGCACTTGCCCGCAGAGCTACAAATTCGAAGGCAAGGAACGCGACACTGAAACCGGCAATGACGATTTCGGGGCGCGCTATTACACGTCAAGACTCGGCCGCTGGCTCTCCGCCGACTGGTCTGCGGTTCCCGCGCCGATCCCCTATGCGAACTTGAGCAATCCTCAGACGCTCAATCTCTACGCGATGGTCAGCGACAATCCGGAAACCTTTGCCGATCTTGACGGACATTTTGATTGCAACAGCGGTAACAACGCCAGCGGAGCTGGGTGCCTGGCTATCGCGGAGTGGAATGAACAGCACGGCATCAGACCGCCGCCTCCGCCGTCCCCGACCCAGCAGCAGGCGCAAAATAATCAGCCAGCGCCCACCAACCCAGACGGCACGGCGAAACCTCCCACGAACGATGTTCCGAAGCTCCCCGACGGTAAGCCGCCTGGTTGGAAACCCGGCGACCCGTTGGTACCGAATGAATGGGAGCAGAAGGATCCAGGTAAGGGGAACCGAGACAAGTGGGGTCCCAAGTATCCGATTCCAGGAGGGTCACAACCCGGAGTGAGCTGGGACCCAGAGGGGCATTGGGACCACGATGATGGCAACAAGAACAGGACGCGTTGGCTGCCCGGCGGGGGTGGTCAAGTCGGTCACAACAACAACCCGATGACGATGATGGACAGAATGCGATCGATCACACCAGGGCCGATCATCAAACTAGGAGCATGGGGAATCGTCGCGTACATTATTGTCGACGAAGGATCGAGGTTCGTTTTTCCTGCGCGAAACCTTGTTCCTGTCCCGTAGGAGGTGGCCAGTGAAACTTTTCACGACAGAAGAAGCGAAGAGTTGGTGCGAGGCGCGTGGGTTGATAGTTACCGCTGATCGGTATCTTCACTACGACGCGGAAAGTTCATTCTGCTTCACGGTCGGACTGGAAGAAAAGCCTTCGAGCCTGATCGGCTTGGCTGACCATCTCATTCCTACGTGGGAAGACGTTCCCTTTGAAGGAGCACTTCTGTGGATCAGGGAGCGAGGTATCTGGGGAGATCACTCTGAAAAAACCGGGGCTGTCATCATCGAGCAGATGAGGCTCGCGAAGGGAGAAAGAGTGCCTTTGGAAGAACGTCCAGGGCATCTCTTTGGACGTGACGAAGTGTATGAGACACACGCCTACTTCCTGATACCCGTCCTGTTTGGGTGGGATGCCTTCCTCATACCTGAAAGTGGGGACTACTTCGCCTTTATAAGTCACGACGGTGTTGCGGAGGTGGTGGGTCGAACAGCAGAGAACGCCGAGGCATTGCGCCAACGTGTGCGAGACTGGAATCCCAAGGAGGACAAGAGTTGGTATCCCAGAATCGCTAGCAGGTAGGTCTGGCTGATTAGATGACGTTGTCGGCTCCTAGCTCCGAGTACACTTGGTAGGTGTTAGACGACCAAGGCCTGCTTGCCGCAGGCAAGCTCGGAAAAAGCAGCCGAGCGATAATGATTGTCGGACGCCACTTCCACTCGCGCTGCTGGGGTGAGTCCTACACGCTGGACCAGTGGGCGAATCTGACGGCGATCGGCGTGGCGTCGTCCGCGTACAACGGCTGCACGCAGGAAAGTTTGAGCGTGACCGCCGCTACGAACAACCGGCTTTCGTCCGCGGGCTTTTCCTACGATCTTTCCGGCAACACGCTGGCGGACGGCGTGAACTCCTACGCCTGGAACGCTGAAAGTGAAATGAAATCCGCCGCGGGCGTCAACTACACCTACGACGGCGATGGCAATCGTGTCCAGAAATCGAGCGGGAAAATCTACTGGTACGGAGCGGGAAAGGAAATTCTCGACGAATCGGACGCCAGCGGCAATTTCACCAACGAGTACGTCTTCTTCGGTGGCAAGCGCATCGCCATGCGCAATGTCACGAGCGGCAGCATCTTCTACTACGCCAACGACATGCTCGGCAGCACGAGCAAGATCGTGCAGGACGGGCAAACTACGCCTTGCTACGACGCCGACTTCTATCCCTATGGCGGGGAACGCGTCGCGACCAACACCTGCCCGCAGAACTACAAGTTCGAAGGAAAGGAACGCGACACAGAGACAGGCAACGACGATTTCGGCGCTCGCTACTACTCCTCGCGCATCGGCCGCTGGCTTTCGTCGGATTGGTCGTCAGTTCCCGTTCCCGTGCCCTACGCGAACCTCACGAATCCGCAAACGCTAAACCTCTATGCCATGGTCAGCGACAACCCGGAATCCTTCTCCGACTTGGACGGCCACTGTGGTAACGACAATAATTGGTGGGAGTGCTTCACGGACAATATGAAGACCTCGGCGGACGCTACCAAGCAGGCCGCTACCATTTCCTATCACGCGTTCACCGACCTTGCGAACCAAACCGCAGGCGACTTGGGCGCGGGTGTCGGGTTAATCGTGGGCGGCATTGCCTCTGGAAACAGCCAAGAAATGATGGAAGGTGTAAACAAGATTGGACCGACCGCCACGTTGCTGGTCCTCACCGAGGGGCTCGGCGAGCCTGAGACTGGGGCAGGTACCGGCTTGAAGGGATTAGCCGGCGACGGCGTAAAGGCAGTACCCGACTCCAATATCGTTGTTCGTGGCGGGACCAAAGAACTGCCTACGTCCGGCACGTATTCTGGAGCTCATGGCGCGACCGTCGAGGAGGCAGCGGGCGGAGTACCTCACGGCACGATTCGGACCAGCAGTGCGGGCGAGATTAGAGCCGCGGGCGGAACCGTCAGATCGGCACCCGAACCTGCATACCCAGGTGGACCAACGAATGAGAGACATGTCAGCATTACAGGTGGACAGAATACGTTCAGTGAGCCGAAACCAAATCCTGTGCCGCGAAACGAAAGAGTGCCATCGGCTCCAAAGCCCTAGGTAGAAGCCCGTGATCACATCGGAGGACTGAAATCAATTGATGACCCCCTTCCAATACGTTGAGTTTTACGATTATCCGCGCTCCCTAGTCCTAAGACATCGCGGCAAGCTAGTGCTCATGCAAAGTGCATTTGACCAAGGGGCCGATGAGTATCCAGATAACTATACAGTCTATCTCTTACCCAACTCTGTGGCAGCCGACCTTTCTAGGGGTGATTGGGAGTTTCTTGGGAAGCTAATTCTGAAGCCAATTGGTCAAATCCAGATCGCCAAGATTGCATTTGATCCCACAAGAAGAAAACAGCTTGAGTCAGCAATCTTGGATGATTTGATCTCAGAATCATAAGAACGTACTGTCAGGTGTCGGTTCTCCAGGACGAAAGTTCAAAAGGAGCGCTTTCTGTTCTGACAGAGGGCGGGTGGCCCACCCTTCTGATTCTCCAGCTTGATTCTGTGTCCACAAGAAGCACCGCTGTCATTCTTATCGTAGCGTTCAATTCACACCGTCGGGTGCCCCACCCTTTGTCTTGTAAGGGTGGGACGGGCTCAACACGATGCGGAGTAGATTTTCCGAAGGCCTACCATGGAATTGGATTGGGCGGGCAAACGCTTTCATCTCCGTATCGGTAGAATCCGTAGCTGCTCCAGAGCCACTGCTTCGGGTCCTTCACGAGCCTTCGCTTCACGGGATTGAGATGCATGTAGTTCAACTTCTCGTTCCTTTTCTGGATGCTCCACACATTGAAGTCGTAGAACCGCCGCTGCCAGAAACTGCGCAGCCTCCCCTCCGGCGGTTCGCTCCATAGACGCAATTGCGATGCCGGCGCCCGCTTGCGCTGTCGCGCACGGAGCCCTTTCGACACGCGCTGCTTCAGTACTTGCATCACGGTTGAAGGCGTGCCGATCTTTGATTCGCTGATCAGAAGATGGAAGTGCTCGGGCATCACCACGTAGCCAATCAGAGCGAACGCGTAACGATGACGGACCTCGTCGAGGATTTTCAGGAAGAGATTGCGTGCGCGGACTGAGCGGAGAAGTGGAAGGCGACGGTAGCAACTGCACGTGATGAAGTGCAAGTGGTGCTGTCCATAGCGGCGCTGCAATCGTTTCGGCACTCGACCCATCCCGAAAGGCCCCACCCTTCACACACCGAAGGATGGGGCACCCAGTGGCGTGGAATGAACTCCGACTGGAACTGGCGAAGTGGTACCATCTTGCCGGGCTCGCGGTCAATTGCGGGAAGTACTAACCTTGGAAAGGGTGGGCCACCCGCCTACTTCAATAGGGAGATTGCGAAAGACTTCCATGCGCATCCCGAAAAATACGCAATAGCGCTGGGCGAGATTGCCGCCGCCGCGACACCCCTTCCAAAAGCATATGTAGGGTATGAGGGAGTTAAAGCCGGTGTCGATGCCGGTTTGGCTGCCTTGCACCTGGCATGGGAACTTGCGCATCAACATTAGCGGCAAGGCTTTGTCGGAGCTAAAACAATGAAAGCTAGTTTTTGCAGGTCGATACTTGGCGTTGGAACGGTGGCCTGCTTTGCGGATGCCGTTTATGGTCCCAGGGGCGGTGATCCTGGCCCGTGGCTAACCGCCGTCCTGGGAATCTTGTTGCTGCGCAGGGCAATCATAACCGTATCTCAACCGGCAATCGTAATCCTCTCGGCAGTTTTTCTCACCACGCTTGTGGTTGCGGGAAATCACGGATTGCTGAATATCAACAAGCCCGTGTGGATCGGATTCACCCTGGTAGCATTCACGTGTTACGGTTTTTGGGAGAGAATCGAAAAGGTCTGGAAGCAAGACACCTTATGAAAATGCAGTGTTGGGGCGCGTCTTACTTTCTGCTCGTGGATGCGGTGCAGTTCTAGGGCCGCAGATTGAAAGCTGTTGATATGACGGTGGCGCACCCTTAATTGTCTTTGCACGCCGCCAACTACATCCGCGCATGAACAAGTCATACCCTAGTTCATTCAACGTCTCGGACAAGCTTTGTGGGTGCCGCACTCTTCGTCCGCCGCAGGCGGAAAGGGCGCGTCGGGTTGCTACAAAATACCTCTAGCATTCAGCATCCAACCTCTCGCATCGAGCCCCGATTTCAGGAGTCCGGTGACTCCATCGGAGTCCAAACACCGGACATGTAAAGCAGTCCACAGGGACGCACGCTTGACAACTCCTCTTCCCTCTACAACCATGGTCTCGATGGACAAGTTCGCCAAATTCGACGATCCGACGAGGACTTGTGGTGAGCATCGCCGAACCATCGGCCTCCCGCCTGCTTGCACTGAGGTCGCCACGGCGACCGAACGTGCCCTGACGAAGGAAGGGAGGGAGTCCGCTCCGCAGGACGACCGAAGGACCTCTCTTCGGATCCGCGCGCGAGCGACAAGTCGGGCGGCAGAACCCACCGCTCGCGCAGTCCCACCCGCGCGAGCCTTCGGGTTTGGCGGTTCCGCCATCACCGATCCGTTCAACAGCGCCGACGCCCGAGCGCTCCGGCGGGCAGGCGCCTCTCGACGCTTTTCAAGTCGACACACCTCGCCACTTGATGCGCCCTCTATCTCACTGAAAACAAAGAAAAATGACACGCTCAGGTCGACACACTTTTGACGATCCGACGAGGATCGGAGTCCTGCCTGCCCTGAACGTTTTGTGTGAAGGGAGGCCGACACTGCTGGTCGGCCGAAGGGTCTCTCTTCACTGCACGGGCGGCTGGTACTTCGGCGGGGAATTCTTGGCCCAAAATAAAACGGGAGGCAAGCGCCAGAGGCGCCCACCTCCCGGGGTGGGTGGGGTTTGTTGCCGAACACCCAGCAGGAATTTTGGTGTTCCCGCGCCTGGGTGCCACGGCAAACCGGCTGTCAGCCGGTGCCACGTGTGCCCCACGGTTATCACACGTCAAGAGGGGGTGTCAACACCTAATCGCGGGGCGTCGGCCGGGCGCTGGTCGAGCGTTTCGCGGATCTTGTGCGCCAGGTCGCGCGACGAATACGGCTTCTGCAACACCGGCAGGCCCTGCTCCTGCACTTTGCGCAGCAAGTCGATATCGGGGCTGTACCCGGTGGCGAAGATCACGCGCAAATCGGGATTTTCTTCGCGTATGCGAGCATAGACTTCGGGGCCGCTGAGCTTCGGAAGCATCACGTCGAGCAGGGCGAGATCGATCCGGTCGCGATGAGCCCGGAATTCCTGCAAGGCTTGTTCGCCGTCGACCGCCGATACGACCTGATATCCGAGACTCGTCAACGTTTCGAGCGCGAGCTCGCGCAGGCCTTCGTGGTCCTCGGCGAGGAGAATCGTCTCCGACCCTCCCTGGAGCGGGCCCTCATCCGCGGTCTGAGCCAGCGATTCCGGCGACACCGCGCTGACAGGGAAATACGCGCGAAAGGTGCTTCCCGTGCCGAGCTCGCTATATACGTGGACGAAGCCGCCGTGCTGCCGGACGATCCCGTACACGGTAGCCAGGCCGAGCCCCGTCCCCTTGCCAAGCTCCTTGGTGGTGAAAAACGGCTCGAAAATTCGGTCGAGCGTGGCGGCGTCCATTCCGGTTCCGGTGTCGGTTACGGAGAGCATGGCGTAATTGCCGGGACGCGCCAGTGGCTGCAAAGCGCAGAATCGCTCATCGAGCACGATGTTTGACGTCTCGATGATCAGCGAGCCGCCGGCGGGCATGGCATCACGCGCGTTGATGCAGAGATTCAGCAGCACCTGCTCGACTTGCGTCGGATCGGCGCGCACGACGGAGAGGTTCGGCGCCAGGTTGGCCTTGATCTCGATGTTGCTGCCGATCACTTTTTCGAGCAGGCTGAGAGTTTCGACGGCCGTCTGATTCAAGTCCACGTTGCGCGGCTCGAGAATCTGGCGCCGCGCGAAGGCAAGCAGCTGGCGGGTGAGAGCGGCAGCGCGCTCGGCCTGTTGATGCACTTTTTCGAAATGGCGATGGAGGCGCGAGCCGGCCTCGGTTTCGTCGATACCCATATCCGCCCAGCCGAGGATCGCGCCGATCATGTTGTTGAAATCGTGCGCGATTCCGCCGGCCAATTGCCCGATCGCTTCGAATTTCTGCGCCTGCACGAGCTGCTTTTCGAGCGCCATGCGTTCCGTGATGTCTTCCACAATCACTTCCGCGCATTCGGATTGTCCGTCGGGGCCGGTGGCGTGCCGGGCGTTTACGCGGACGGTGATGATCGTTCCATCTTTACGCTTCCATTCGAACGTTGCGTCCGCGCGTCCGCGACGCATGTATCCGGGGAGGGCTTTGTCCCGGTCTGCAGGGTGGCGGTAGAGCGCCCAGGAGTGATGGATGCGGAGAAGGTCGTCGACGGAATCGTATCCGAGCATTGCAGCCAGCGCCGGATTTGCGTCGAGCAGCTTGCCTTCCGGTTCTTCAGCCCAAAATATTCCATACGTGGCGTTCTGGACGAGGCTGCGATAGCGCGCCTCGCTGGCCCGAAGAGCGGCGTGCGCTTGCATCTCGGCTTCGCGCAGCGCCCTCTCTTCCTGCGCGCGACGCAGCGCCATCGGCAGCCGTGCGAGCTGATCTTTCAGGACGTAGTCCGTGAAACCCGACTTGATGCACTCCACCGCGAGCTCATCGCCCAGCGTTCCACTGAGGAGGACGAGCGGAATGTCGGGGCAGATTTCCTTGACGGCGGCGAGCGCGTCCATTCCCGTCCAGCCCTTCATGCGGTACTCGGAAAGAATGAGGTCGACAGGCTGTTCGCGCAGCTTCTGTACGAATTCCTCCCGGGTCGAGACGGTGCTTGCTTCGAAGCTGACTCCCGATCTCTTCAGATTGCGGAGGCACAACTCCAAGTCGTTCGAGTCGTCCTCCGCGATGAGCAAACGAAGTGGCTTCTCGGAGGGAGAATCGCCGTTGGCGGGGTTTCTGAACATGGGATTTCCGGGCTAACTCCGGGCGAGGGCCGCCGCGGGAGGACGGTTGTTCACCAGCAGCCAATACATGCCGAGCTGACGGACAGTGTCCTGGAACTCGCTGAAATTGAACGGCTTCTGAATGTAATTGTTAACGCCGAGCTTGTAGCTGTTCACCGAGTTTTTTCCTCCCTGGACGAAATGAGCACGCGGAGATGCTGGGAGACCGCAAAGAACTTATCGGCATATTGGGCCTCGAAGCCCACTCCATTATCGCGAACGAAGAAGCCGGTGCGCCGTCAGTCTCGCACCTAGCAATTGTGATTACAGCGGGTTGGCGAGTTCATTTAAGTTTGAGGCGATTGGAGGCAAGATTAGAAAAAACTAATTTCAGGAGCCGTCGATAAGACGCATCGGGGCTTGCCGGAACCGGGCGGCTCAGCTGCGGTGGTCGGGCGGGATGTAGCTGCGCAGGTCGTAGCCCGTGTACACCTGACGCGGCCGCGCAATTTTCTGCTCGTGGTCGAGCAGCATTTCTTCCCATTGCGCGACCCAGCCCGACGTACGTGGAATGGCGAAGAGCACCGGGAACATCGTCACCGGGAAGCCCATCGCCTGATAGATGAGGCCCGTATAGAAATCGACGTTGGGATAGAGACGCCGCGTGACGAAATATTCGTCCTCGAGCGCGATGCGTTCGCATTCGAGGGCGATATCGATCAGCGGATTGCGTCCCATGACGTCGAAAACTTCATAGGCGATGCGCTTCACGATTCGGGCTCGCGGATCATAGTTCTTGTAAACGCGATGGCCGAATCCCATTAGCAATTGTTCGCCGGCTTTCACGCTCTTGATGTAGGCGGGCACATTGTTGACGGTTCCGATTTCAACGAGCATCCGCAGGACTTGTTCGTTTGCCCCGCCGTGGAGCGGGCCGTAGAGCGCGGCCGTGGCCGCGGCCGTGGCGGAATACGGATCGACGTGCGAACTGCCGACGCCGCGCATGGCCGTGGACGAGCAATTCTGCTCATGATCGGCGTGCAGGATAAACAGGATATCGAGCGCGCGCTCGAGCGTGGGATTCGGGCGGTATTGCAGCTCCGTGGTGCGGAAGAGCATGTTGAGAAAATTGCCGCTGTAGCTCAAATCGTTGTCGGGATACACGAACGGCATGCCCAAGCTATGCCGGTAGGCGAACGCGGCGAGCGTGGGCATCTTGCCGATCAGGCGGTACGTCTGCTTGCGCCGCGATTCGGGATTGAAGATGTCCTTCGCGTCCGGATAGAAGGTGGAAAGCGCGGCGACGGTCGAGATGAGCATGCCCATCGGATGCGCGTCGTAATGAAAGCCGTCGAGAAACTTCTTGATGCTCTCGTGGATAAACGTGTGGTGCGTGATGTGGTAGTTCCAGTCCGCGAGTTGCGATTTCGTGGGAAGCTCACCGTGCAGGATCAGGTAGGCCGTCTCCGGGTACGTGCTCTTCTCCGCCAGCTCTTCAATCGAATAGCCGCGGTAGCGGAGGATCCCCTTGTCGCCGTCGATAAACGTGATCTTGCTTGTACAGGACGCGGTGTTGGCGAAAGCCGGATCGTAACTCATCATGCCGAAATCGGAGTCGTGGATCTTGATCTGGCGGAGGTCGAGAGGCCGGATCGTGTCATTCTTGACGGGGATTTCGTATTGCCGGCCGTTGCGATTATCGATGATCGTCAACGTATCCCGGGGAGTTCCCGCGGGAGCGCCACTGCTGACAGCCGGTCCTGACTTGGTCGGATTCATTTCCTGACCCTCTCCGAAACATAGCAGAAATGTATTTGCACTCAGCGTGCGCGTAACAATGTACACCAAAAAGCGGCGAGGGCGAATGGGTTTGCGCCGAGAGGTGCCGGATGGGAAGTTCGTGCATGTCCATACGCTACCGTATGGCAAATGAAACCTCGCTCCCTCTGAAGATCAGCGGGATTCGGACTTAACGGGCGTCGGCTCGGCCGGAGAGGATTCGGATTGGACCGGCACCGCCGGGGCGGCAAGGACCGCCCGATTGCGGCCCTGTTGTTTCGCGCTGTAAAGAGCTTCGTCGGCGGCATGAAGGAGCTCCTCGGAATCGAGGGGTTTAGCAGCATCGCTGACTGCTACCCCGCAGCTCGCTGTGATGCGTACCGCTCCCTCGTCTGTCGTGACGGGCGCCGAAGCGACTTCCCGGCAGATTCGATCGGCGAGCGCCAGCGCCCCGACGCTATCGGCTGAGGCCACGACGACCAGGAATTCCTCGCCGCCATAGCGTCCTACGGTGTCATACGGACGGACACAAGAGGCCATGCGCCGCGCCACTTCTTTCAGCACGGCATCCCCAGCCTGATGGCCGTAGGTGTCGTTCACTTGCTTGAAGTGATCCAGGTCAACCATGACGATCCCAAGAGTGCCGCCCTCGCGCACTTGCCGGGAATGCTCGCGGTGGATCGCATCGAGAACGACGCCGCGATTTGCAATGCCGGTGAGCGAGTCATGAGTGGCCCGGAAGCTCAGCTCGTCTCGAGCCGCGATCAGGCCGTTCTGAAGGTCCAGGATTCGCTGGCCCACTTGTAGGCGGGCGCGCAGCTCCTGTAGGTTAAAGGGCTTTGTCAAATAGTCGTCAGCGCCGGATTCGAGGCCTCGGAGCAGGTCGGCCTTCTGGCTGCGTGCGGTGAGCAGGAGAATGTACACGTAGGGACGGTCCTGAAGCTCGCGGACGCGCTGGCAAACTTGAGGGCCCTCCAGGCCGGGCATCATCCAATCGAGCACGGCGAGTGACGGGGCACCCTCCGCCTCGAGGATTCGCAGCGCATCGGAACCGTTTGCGGCGGTCACCACCTGATATCCCCATTTCGTCAAAAACGCCTGAAGCATTCGACAGGAAACCGGGTCGTCTTCAGCGATGAGAATGCGCTTCTCGGAATTGTCTTCGGTAGTCATATTCGTGTCCTATCCAGCGGAGGATTACAAGCACGCCGCAAACGCTGGTCCGAAATGAGCCCGCAAAAATGTCACCCTTGACGCAGAACTTCCAACGTACCAAACAACCTTTCGACTTCCTCCTGAAGCACTCTGAATTGATCGCTGGTGTTATCAACATTGTCAGACTTAGCCAACCTCTCGATCTCTGCAGCTGCGTGGGAAACCGCGAGGGCGCCCAGATTGGCGGAGGATCCCTTCAATGTGTGCGCGTGATGCTCAAGACTCCTCGCATCGTGTGTTGCGATAGCAAGGCGCATCCCTTCGAGGATCTTCGGACATTCCTCCTCGAACATGCGTGTCAATTCGTCAAATAAGGCGCGGTCTCCCTCCAGTCTTTCGAGAACACTCGCCAGATCGATTGCGTCGGCAGCAGAACTTTTCGAAGGCGAGTCAAGGGCAAGATCAGCGCTTCTTTTGCGGTTCCCGATTTCCTCCAAGGTGGCGAGCAATTCCGGCGTTTCGATGGGCTTCGTCAAGTAATCATCCATGCCTGCCTCGAGACAGCGCTCTTCGTCGCCTTTCATGGCGTGGGCGGTCATCGCCACGATGGGGATGTGCTCTCCGGTTGTTTTCTCCTTCTCCCGGATGGTTCGAGTTGCTTCCAAACCATCCATCTCCGGCATTTGGACGTCCATCAACACGACGTCGTAGGTCTCCTTTTCTAGGGCCTCCAGGGCTTTCCTTCCGTTTGCGGCAACGGTCACGACATGGCCGTGCTTCTCCAGCAACCGAAGCGCGACCAATTGATTCACAGCGTTGTCCTCGGCCAGGAGGACGCGGAGTTTCTCCCGGCCCTCTCGAAGCGAATGACGTGTGACCAGCGTGCGACGAGTTTCACTGCCTGTGCGAGTGCCCAGTGCTGTCAAAATGGCGTCCAAGAGTTCCTCCTTTCGGACCGGTTTGGTGAGATACGCAGCGATGCCCAGCTCACGGCATCGCATTGCGTCCCCTCGCTGTCCCGCGGAACTCAACATCATCACCGTGGCCCCCCTCCAGGCCGGGTTTCGTTTGATGGACTCTGCGAGGGCGAATCCGTCCATCTCGGGCATCTGAGCATCGAGCAGGATCAGCGGGAAAACTCTTCCCAGACCCTTGGCTTCGCCCAAGGTAACTATCGCCTTTGCTCCGCTCTCCGCTGCCGTAGGCTGCATGCCCCAGTTCTCAAGCATCTTGACGAGAATATGCCGATTGGTAGCGTTGTCGTCCACTACGAGCACCCGCATGTCGTGCAAGGTCTGCGGGTCTCTCGGCACAACGGTTCTGGCTGCCGTCTTCTGCAGCGCAAAGCAAGCCGTAAAATGGAACCGACTGCCCTTGCCGGGCTCGCTCTCGACCCAGATTCGGCCTCCCATCAGGGCTACGAGCCTGGACGAAATCGTCAAACCAAGGCCGGTCCCGCCATACTTGCGAGTCATTGAGCCGTCTGCCTGATTGAATGCCTCAAAGATCGAGGTTTGTTTCTCCATGGGTATGCCAATACCGGTATCAGCGACTGTAAACTGGAGTTTGACCTGATCCTGTGTCCGCGACACCGTTTTCACATACACCACCACCTCACCCTGTTCGGTAAACTTGATTCCGTTGCCTACCAAGTTGACGATGATCTGCCTCAAACGTCCGGGATCTCCGACCACCGCGTCGGGAACGGACGGCTCAATCTCAAAGGCAAGCTCCAATCCCTTCTGATGTGCGCGGAGACTCAGAGTCTTCATCGTGTCGCCAAGGCTGTCTCCCAAATTGAAGTCAATTGCGTCTATCTCCAACTTTCCGGCCTCGATCTTGGAATAGTCCAAGACGTCGTTGATCAGGGAAAGCAGGGAATCGGCTGACACCTTCGCCAAGTTCAAGTAGTTGCGTTGCTCTCCATCCAGTTCGGTGTCCAGAACGAGTTCCGTCATGCCCAAGATTCCGTTCATGGGCGTGCGAATTTCGTGGCTCATGTTGGCGAGAAACTCGCTTTTAGCGCGGCTGGCTGCTTCGGCTGCGTCTTTTGCTCGCAAGAGCGCTTCTTCGGAGAGCTTGCGTTCGGTGATGTCCTGATACAGCAGGAGCGCGCCCGTCTGCAGGCCTTCCTCCATGAGGGGCACCGAGAAAGCCTCGACATCGACGAGGCTTCCATCATTGCGCCGGCGTTTCGTCACGATGTGGGTCGTCTGGCCCCGCCAGAGTCTTTGCATGTTCGAATCCACTTCTGGACGAAGTTCCCCGGGGGCGAGCAAATCGTAAAGCGGTTGGCCGAGGATCTCCGCCTGACGATAGCCAAACAAACGCTCGAATGCGGGGTTGCACATGCGTACCGCGTGATCGGGGCCGACCGCAACGATCCCCAGAGGAGCATTTTCGATGAGCGAGTTGAGAAAGGATGTGCGCTGCTCGAGTTCTCGTTCCGCCTGCTTGCGATGGGTGATGTCCTGGTAAAGCAGCAAGGCTCCCGTCGACCGGCCATCCGTCATGAGAGGGACAGAGAAAGCCTCGACATCGACGAAAGTTCCGTCACTGCGCCGGCGTTTCGTGACGGTGCAGGCCGTGTGCCCCTGCGCGACTTTTTGTATATTCGAATCCACTTCCGAGCGGAGTTCCCCGGGGGCGAGCAAATCGTAAAGCGGTTGGCCGAGGATATCCTGCTGGCGATAGCCAAACAAACGCTCGAATGCGGGGTTGCACATCCGTACCGAGTGATCGGGGCCGATCGCAACGATCCCGAGAGGAGCATTTTCAATGAGCGAGTTGAGAAAGGATGTGCGCTGCTCGAGTTCTCGTTCCGTCTGCTTGCGGTCGGCGATTTCGGCTTGGAGCTCGCGTGTCCGCTCATCCACGCGCCGTTCCAGTTCATCGTGCGCTGATTGCAGCGCCGCCTCGCGCGCTTCGATCTGGTTGAGCATGTCATTGAAGCGGTCCACGAGAGAGCCGATTTCATCGTCGCTCTGCTTCGTGGCGCGGAGGGAGTAGTCCTTCTTAAGAGACACTGCCGAGGCGGTGGAGGCCAGATCGAAGATCGGCTGCGAGATTACGCGCTGGAGCCGTACTGCCAGCAGATATGCCGCTCCGAAAGCGACCAGAATCTCGAAAAGAACGACTCCCACGAGGCGCCCGATGCGGGCGTACAGCTCATTCAGATCCGAGTTGAGATAGATGGTCCCGATGCGTTCGCCGTTCAGAGAAATGGGACCGAGCACAACGAGGTGACCTGAAACGGTGGCGGCGCCATCGGAACCACGGGCAAACGGCATGGAATCCGGGTGAGATCCTGTGCGGACATACTCGGAAAAGATGTTTCCGTCTCGCGTCAGAATCGCCGCCTCGACGATGTGCGGGTTTGCACTGAGAGATGCAAGGGTCTCGCGCGCCGATTGGGCGTCTCCGAACGTGAGAGCGGCAGTGGAATTTGCCCCGGTTATCTCCGCGAGGGTCGTGAGATCGCGAGACATCCCCCGCCGGAAGGTAATGAGGTCATAAGCGACGAACACGATGCAAACGACCGAAATCCCGACAGCGCACGTCAGCAGGATGATGCTCGTGAGCTTCTGGCGGATCGAACGATCGCGATGGGTGCGCATTTCAGTTCCTGCCACTTTCGGGAGTACTTCGAACGATTTTTGCGAGCGCGAGCAGTTTGGAGCTGATTCTCAAGCCGGCAGTCTCTGCGGCGTCCGGATTGATCGCGAACCGGACGTGTTTCTGCTCGAGCATCAATTCGATCGTGCCGCCCGAATTCGCGAAACGCTCGGTCTCGCCCACGATCAAGACGTTCGCGCCCTGGAGATGTGCAATGGTCTCCGCGAGGCGAGGTTTTTCCGAGGAACCGATGAAAACGATCTGGCAGTGGCGCACTTCCGCCGCGTCCTTGGCGCGTTGCACGACGACGGGGTGGTCCCCGATGGTCTTTCCTTCCAGGGCGTCATCGATCGTTTTGCCGAACGGATCGGCGCCGAGTATGCAGATTGCGAATGGGGACTGCGGGCTTGCAAAACTGGCCGGCGGCCAGTCGATGAATTTTGCGAAGCTGAAAAGAAACGCCGCTTTAACCTGGTACTCGCTAGGAGTATTCGCCTGCGCGCTGACTTCGGGAGTGGAGACAAACAAAACCAGGGGGAGCAGCAACAGAGCGGCCGCCTTCCTGGATTTGCGCCAAAGCTCCATGCCCTCAATCCCTCGCCTGGGGTTCGAGAAATTCCATTCGGCTCTGTCCGCAGTGCTCAAAGGTCTCTTGCTCCGGCGTCAGAATCGCCCCGTAAACTGGATGTAGGCGCTGCGCTTAATCGATGTCGTCCTCGCACTTCCAGTTGAGTCGACAAACTCCACGTGGCGTTCCTTTGCCAGGTTCTGGCCGACGAAGCTCAGTGAGGCGCCCTTGCCGAGGCGCCAGGATAGTTGCATGTCAAGTCTGGTATTCGAAGGCTCTTTCGGGTCGGTGAGGCGGCCGACAAAGTAAGCCGATGTATCCCAACTAAGGCCGTGCCCAATAACGAAGTGCGACCGAAGCTGCGCCGAGTCGTCCGGACTGCTTCCCTCTGCCCCGCTGGCAGATGTCATATCCTGACTTGTGGCGGCCAAATGCATGTGGATCTCTTCAAAAGCGTATCCGGGACTCAGGGTCCAGCGGTTCGTTGCCTTCCAGTTCACCGCGACCTCGATACCGTGTGTTTCCCCGTGCATGAGATTCTCGTATGTGAGGGGCGTGATAAAGTGCGGCGGCGGTGGCGTTTGAACCATGAAGGGCGCCGATGGCTCCGCTGTGAATTGATCGCTGTAGCTGTTGTAGTAGGCGGTCAGGTCTACCGACAGTTGTTTGAGAACCGTCGCGCGATAGCCCGCTTCGTAGGCGATCAACCCCTCGTTCTTGACGCGAGGATTACCGAAGAAACTCAGCACGTCGGGGACCCCTCCTTCCCCTGGAGATGTACTGATGTTTGAAACGACGGAGGCGTCGAACGCGCTGGGCGTCCGGTCCGCCTTGGAGACGGCCGCCCACAGCATGTGCTGCGGACTGGGAGACCAGGCCGCTCGAGCACTCGGCATGAAATCGAAGCCCGTGTAGTGGCTATGCTCCAGCTTGGTGCCGATGGTCAGGTAGAGCCGGTCCGGAACTATGGCGATCTCGTCCTGGAGAAACGAACCGAAGAGTTGAGTGGTGATGTCAGCGGGGACTAAGGATACATATAGATTCCCGCTGGAATCCAATTCCGAATGTCGATACGTCAGGCCCCAGACGATGTTCTGCCGCGCCCATCCGCTGAAGTGGTGCTGGAAATCAAGATCGAACGTGTTGCTACGCTCACGGAGAAAATCATGGCGTTCGTATCCATCATAGGAAACCTGTAAAGACGTGTCCGAGCGATCGGACCATGTGCGGTTCCAGGCGCCTTGGATAAAACCGCCTGAAATGTTCGCGATTAACTCGATGTCTTGACGGGCAGGGGCAGTAACGGACGGAAAGTCGACGGTTGGCGTGCCCTCGCGGGCGCTGTAGAGATCGCCTTGGAACGTTAGCGTGTCCTTGGAAGATAGAACGCTGTCGCCACGAAAACCGCCCCGGAGGATATGCCAGCCGTCTCCGCCGTCTTGCCCGGCGGAATCGGGCAAGTGATCCTGGTTGAGATACTTGGCGTACAACCGATAGTCCGTCTTCTTGCCCGCGCTGCCGCCGTATTGAGTGGTTCCAAATCCCTGTAGGGTGTTGCCCCCCCCACCGACCACGAGCCCTCCGCGCGTGTCGGAGGCTTTCTTTGTAATGATGTTGACGACGCCATTGACTGCGTTCGCTCCCCAAACGGAGCCGCCGGGGCCGCGGATCACTTCGATCCTCTGGATATCTTCCAAGGGGAGATCCAACACATCCCAGAAAACGCCGCCGAAGGTCTGCGTGTACACAGGTCGTGCGTCAACCAGCACGAGCAACTCATTGCTGAATCGTCCGTTGAATCCGCGGACGGTGATCGCCCATGCATTGGCGTTGATTTGCGACACGTTCATGCCCGGAACCATGCGAAGCAAATCCGGAATGTTCGTCGCGCCTGAGCTGGCTATGTCATCCGCCGAGATTACAAAGACCGCCGATGCAGTTCGGGAAAGCTTTTGCTCCGTTTTCGAGACCGAGGTCACCTCGATGTTCATCAGGTCTTCAATGCTGTGGTTCGTGAGGTCGTCCGGCTTTTGCTGGGGCGACGCCGGAAGCGGAAGAGACACAAGAATTGCCAGGAGCGCACTCGCGCGACTCGCTCTATGAGCGCAGCGGCGTGCGGCAGCAATCCGTTCGCGTCTTCCTTGCACTTGCTCGATCCTCTAATTCAGAAATGGCCGGGCTGATCCGACCCTCCAGGCGACCAGTCAAGGCGTGGGGCGACACGGCACTCGCTGCGCTGTCACCAAGGTCCGAGTGGCTGGCCCGGCGCGTCTCTCAGAGAACGCAGCGGATGGGCCACGACCACCTTGTCGTCATGAGGATCATCGTCTCCAACAATTTTACGCGCCGGTTGCCGTCCGGAGTTAATATCACCTCATCTAAGTTTCCCAGCAGCAACTGCCACAGCGCGTCCGATGCTTTTTCGATCTCGTCGAACAGCAGGAAGCTGATCTTCAGCTTGCCGGTGTGATACTGCGCCAGCGCCTCCGCGTGATCAGCGGATGCGTCTCGCGGTGTCCCAGATATCCCGGAGGCGATGCGGAAAGCGGAAGGGACACGAGGATCGTGAGGAGTGCGCCCACGCGAGCCGCTGCATGCGCGCGGCGGCGTGCGGCACTAGCACGTCTATAGTTTCCTGGCACTTCTTCAGTCCCCCCAATGCAGCGTTGGCCGGGCTAGTCTCCCGGCAGTGAGTCAGGGCGTGGGACGAAACGGCATTCGCTGCGCTGTCACCAAGGTTCGAGTGGCCGGCACCGCGCGTCTCTCGGAGAACGCAGCGGCGGCTTCGGTCATGGGGTCGGGGACCGGGGAATCCATCGGCACGAGCGCCCCTTCCGCTTCCTTCAGAAACGTCAGCCCGTTCTCCCCGCCGTTCCAGTCAATCGAGATCACGTCTCCCAGCGTCACCTGATTCGTCGCCAGCAAGCTCGCCAGCGGATACACCACATGCCGCTCGATCGCTCGCTTCAGGTGCCGCGCCCCGTACTTCAAGTCCGTCCCTTCGCGTAGCAGAAACTCCCGCGCCGCCTGCGTCACGCGGAACAGGAACCTCCCCTTCGCCGTCTCCAGCACCCTCTGCTGCACCATCCCCAACTCGATCTCCAAGATCTGCTCCAGCTGCTGCGACCGCAGCGGATGGAACACCACCACCTTGTCGATCCGGTTCATGAACTCCGGCGCGAACTTCCTCTTCGCCGCTTCCGA
>JAIQEW010000011.1 GCA_020073605.1 Terriglobia bacterium | reverse complement strand
TTCCGGAAGCTGCTGGATGAAGGGATTGCGGGAGACAACGTGGGACTGCTGCTGCGCGGCACGGAGAAGGACGAAGTGGAGCGCGGGCAGGTGTTGTGCAAGCCGGGATCGATCACGCCGCACACGAAGTTCAAGGCAGAGGCGTACGTATTGACGAAGGAAGAGGGCGGGAGGCACACGCCGTTTTTCACGGGGTACCGTCCGCAGTTCTACTTCCGCACGACGGACGTGACGGGAGACGTGAAACTGCCGGCGGGAGTGGAGATGGTGATGCCCGGGGACAACGTGTCGGCGGAGATTACTTTAATCACGCCGGTGGCATTGGAGAAGGGGCTGCGGTTCGCGATTCGGGAAGGCGGCCACACGGTGGGCGCCGGAGCCGTCGCGGAGATCATCGAGTAACCATGTCAAACGGAGAAAAAATTCGGATTCGCCTGAAAGCGTACGATCACCGCATCCTCGATCAATCCACGAAGGAAATCGTGGATACGGCAAAGCGCACCGGGGCAGACGTGGCCGGCCCGATTCCTCTGCCGACGGTGATCAACCGCTGGACGGTCCTGCGGTCGCCGCACGTGGACAAGAAATCGCGCGAGCAGTTCGAGATGCGCACGCACAAGCGGCTGATCGACATCCTTGAACCCACGCCGGACACGGTCGACGCGCTGATGAAGCTCGATCTGCCGCCGGGCGTGGACGTCGAGATCAAAGCCTTCGGGCGCGAACACAGCACGAAGTAGGAAAGAGCGAGAGAAATGGGAGTCAACGGCATACTCGGAATCAAGCTCGGGATGACGCAAGTCTTCGCCGAGGACGGCACGGCCGTGCCCTGCACGGTCCTGCAAGCGGGCCCCTGCGTGGTGGTGCAGCGGCGGACGAAGGACAAGGACGGCTACGACGCCGTGCAACTGGGCCTCGTGGAATTCGTCAAGCCGCAGCGGATCACCAAGCCGATGACGGGGCATTTCAAGAAGGCGGGCGTCGCGCCGATGCGGTACGTCGGCGAAATGAAGATCGAGGATTCGAAGGACGAGACGAAGCCCGGCGACCGCGTGCTGGTGGATGGATTCAAGGTCGGCGAATACGTGGACGTGAGCGGCGTCAGCAAGGGCAAGGGTTTTCAGGGCGGCGTGAAGCGCTGGCACTACCGCGGCGGCGAAGCGTCGCACGGCTCGATGTTCCATCGCGCGCCGGGCGGCATCGGCGCGAGCTCGTTCCCTTCGCGCGTATGGAAGGGGCAGCATTTCCCGGGGCACATGGGAAACGAGCGCAAGACTTCGAAGAACTTGTGCGTGGTGAAGATCGACTCGGACGAGAATTTGCTGCTCGTGCGCGGCGCGGTGCCCGGCCCGGCCGGCAGCTACATTGAGATTCGCAAAGTTAAGCCATCGAAGTAAGAGAGACGACGATGCCCGTTGTGGACGTGAAAAACCTGGAAGGCAAGAAGGTCGGCACGATCGAGCTGGCCGACGACGTGTTCTCGGCGAAGGTGAACCAGAACCTTCTGCACGAAACCGTGCGGCACTACCTGGCGGGAGAACGCGCAGGAACGCACAAAACGAAGGACAAGAGCGAAGTGAGCGGCGCGGGCAGGAAGCTCTGGAAGCAGAAGGGAACCGGCCGCGCGCGCATCGGTTCGATCCGATCGCCGCTCTGGCGGCACGGCGGCACGGTGCACGGCCCGGTTCCGCGAAGCTACGACTACGCGCTGCCGAAGAAGATGATCGTGGGCGCGCTGCGTTCGGCGCTGTCCTCAAAATTGGCGCAAGAGAAGCTGACCGTGGTGGATGGCTTCGCGCTCGAATCGCACAAGACGAAGGCGTTCCGCCAGGCGCTCGACAAGCTCGATGGTGAATCGAAGACGATCCTGCTGGTGGAAAACGGCGCGAACGTCAATCTCGAGCGCGCGAGCGGCAATCTAGACGGCGTCACGCTGCTGGCGACGACGGCGCTCGGACCCTACGATCTGATGCGGCACGACCGGCTGATGCTTTCGCGCGATGCGGCGGTAAGGCTGAGCCGCGCGCTTTCAGCGGAGAAGTCAGGCGAAGCCCCTGCGGCGGGCGAGGCTGTTGAGTCCGCTCCCGCGAAGAAGGCGGCGCCCGTGAAGGCCGCCGCGAAGAAGGAAGCAGCTCCCAAGGCGGCGAAAAAGCCTGCGGCGGATAAGAAGGAAAAGCCGAAGGCGAAGCCCAAGGCGAAAAAGGACTAGCCGATGGCGATGAGGCTCTATTCAGTGATCCGGCGTCCGATCATCACCGAGAAGGGACTCGGTGTGAAGGAGACGCAACACACGGTGGTATTTGAAGTCGCCCACGACGCCACGAAGACGGAGATCAAGGAAGCGGTGCAGCGCATTTTCAAGGTGAAGGTGGACCACGTGCGCACCGCGATTTATCACGGGAAGTTCCGCCGCCGGGGTCGCGCCGAAGGTTTCCGGAGCGACTGGAAGAAAGCGTACGTGAAGCTGGCGCCCGGCGAGAAGATGATCGAGTACGCCGAGAATCTGTAGTTCCGGCGAGGCCGCAAAGCGGCGGGGTTCTGTTCGAGGCAAGAGGCAACAACGACCATGGCACTAAAAACATTTAATCCATACACGCCGTCACGGCGGTTCCTGACGATGCTCGACAAGAGCGAGATCACGAAGGAAACGCCGGAAAAGTCGCTGACCGAGCCGAAGAAGCGCACCGGCGGCCGCAACTCTCACGGGGAAGTAACCTCGTGGCATCGCGGCGGCGGGCACGCGCGAAGGCTGCGGTCGATCGATTTTCGCCGCGAGAAGACCGGAATCCCGGCGAAAGTAGCGGCCATCGAATACGATCCGAACCGCTCGGCGCGAATCGCGCTGCTGCACTACGCCGACGGCGAGAAGCGCTACATCCTGCATCCCGTGGGGCTGGAAGTCGGCATGACGGTGCAGAACGGCGAGGGCGCGGACATTCTTCCAGGAAACGCGCTGATGATTCGCCACATTCCGCCCGGCACGATGGTGCACAACCTGGAGCTTTTTCCTGGAAAAGGCGCGCAGGTGGTGCGCGCGGCGGGAGGAGCGGCGCAGCTCCTGAGCAAGGAAGGCGATTTCGCGCTGGTGAAGCTGCCGTCGGGGGAAGTGAGAAAATTCAGCGTGGATTGCATGGCGACGGTCGGGCAGCTCGGGAATCTGGACCACGAGAACGTGACGTACGGGAAAGCGGGGCGCACGCGATGGCACGGCAAGCGTCCCACGGTGCGCGGCGTGGCCATGAACCCGGTGGACCATCCGCACGGCGGCGGTGAAGGCCGCGTGAAGGGCAACCACCCGCAGACGCCTTGGGGCTTTCCGACATTGGGCGCGAAGACACGCAAGAAGCGCAAGAGCAACAGCATGATTGTCGAGCGGCGCAAGCCGTAGAGTTTGGAGCAGAAGTAAGAATGAGTCCGGCGCGGCGGGGAACAGAGAGCACGCTTATGACAGCCAGTAGGACATCTCGAAGGTCGTCCCGGCAGGCGACGCGAACGCGGAAAGCGGTTCCGCGGCGCGCAGCAAAGCCGGTGGCAAAACCCGTAACGAAAGCTGTGTCGAAACTCGGACCGGCGCCGCAAGTGCTGTTCCGGCTTTGCCGGCCCGGCTGGGCCGTGATTGTTGACAAGATTCCGAACGCGCAGGGAACGCGGTTTGTGTGTCCCTTCTGCCCGATTTCGCACCGCGTGCCCGGGCCCGTGCGCGGATTCAAAAAAATGCGGCGCGCGCAGTGGGTGAAATTGCGCCGCGTGGAAGAGTAGGGAGACAGATGCCGCGTTCGCTAAAGAAGGGTCCGTTCATCGACGACCACCTGCGAGTGAAGGTGGAAGCGATGAACGCGCGAAACGAAAAGAAAGTGGTGAAGACGTGGTCGCGCCGGTCGACGATCCTGCCCGAAATGGTGGGGCACACGATCGCGGTCCACAACGGGAAGAAGTTCATCCCCGTGTACATCACCGAGCAGATGGTGGGACACAAGCTTGGGGAGTTTTCTCCCACGCGGAGCTTCAAGGGCCACGGCGTGAAAGTGGCGCTTGAGAGGGCGGCCGCTGCGGCAGCACCGGCAGGAGCGGCTCCTGCGGGCGGCGGGGCTCCGGGCGGAAAGTCCTAGGCAAAGGCAAAGACGATGGCGACGGAAACGCAGGGACAAATCGAAGGCATGGCAAACACGCGGTTCGTCCGCGTATCGCCGCAAAAGGCGCGGCTGGTGATCGATCTGATTCGAGGCCAGCAAGCGGAAGCGGCGTTGCAGACGCTGCGCTTCACAAAAAAGCGCGTGGCAAAGGAAATCGAGAAGACGCTGCGAAGCGCCATCGCCAACGCGGAGCGCAAAGCGGACGACGCCGGCGCGTCGCTTGACGTGGATGCGCTGTATGTGACGAGCTGCTGCGTCAACGAGGGACCGCGGTGGAAGCGGATGCGTCCCGCGCCGATGGGACGCGGCTTCCGGTATCAGAAGCGCACGAGCCATATCGTCGTGCAGGTGGCCGAGCATCATCGCGCCGCGGCGGACCGCGCGGCGGCCGCAGCGGCGGAAGCGGAAGCGTCGAAGGGCGTGAAGGGCGCCGTGCGGAAGGCTCGCAAGGCGATCGAGAAGCGCGCGAAGCAAGCGCAGAAGAAGAAGTAGGAGGCGAGTTTGGGGCAGAAAACACATCCGTACGGTTTTCGGCTGGGCTACAACAAGGGCTGGAAGTCGCGCTGGTTCGCGAAGAAGGATTACGCCGACCTGCTGCACGAAGACGTCGCTCTGCGCAAGCAGCTCAAGGAGCGGCTGCGCTCCGCCGGCATCAGCAGCATCGACATCGAGCGCGCCGCCAACAAGCTCGTCGTAAGGATTTACACCGCCCGCCCCGGAATCATCATCGGCCGGAAGGGTTCGGAAATCGACAAGCTGAAGGCCGAGGTGCAGAAGCGAACGAAGCGCGAGGTGCACATCGACATTCAAGAAGTACACCGCCCGGAACTCGACGCAACGCTGGTGGCGGAATCGATCGCGCTGCAACTGGAAAAGCGCGTGGCGTTCCGGCGGGCGATGCGGAAGGCGGTTGATTCGGCGCTGCGGTTCGGCTGCAAGGGAATCAAGGTGCACGTCGGAGGGCGGCTGAACGGCGCGGAAATCGCGCGCAAGGAATGGTACCTGCAAGGGCGGCTTCCGCTGCAGACGCTGCGGGCGGACATTGATTTCGGCACGGCCGAGGCGCACACGACGTACGGCTTGATCGGCGTGAAGTGCTGGGTGTACCAGGGCGAAAAAGTCCCGCAGCGCGCGAAGCAAGCTGCCAGCACGGAAGCTTAGGAAACGGGCAAACGATCATGTTGATGCCGAAAAAAGTGAAGTACCGCAAGCAGCAGCGCGGCCGGCGCAGCGGTAAAGCGTGGCGCGGCGGGTCGCTTGCGTTTGGCGATTACGGATTGAAAGCGATGGAGCCGGCGTGGATCACCGACCGGCAAATCGAAGCGGCGCGCGTGGCCATCACGCGGTTCATCAAGCGCGGCGGAAAGCTCTGGATTCGCATTTTTCCGGACAAGCCGTTCACGAAGAAGCCGGCCGAAACGCGCATGGGCAAGGGCAAAGGGCCACCGGAGCACTGGGTGGCGGTGGTGAAGCCGGGACGCGTCATGTTCGAGATGGCGGGCGTGGATCTCGCGTCGGCGAAAGAGGCCATGGAGCTGGCGGCGAACAAGCTGCCGATTGCGACGAAATTCGTGACGCGGGCGGAGGAACTCTGATGGCGCGGCGCGTGGAGAAATACCGCGAGATGAACGCGAGCGAGCTCGAAATTCAGCAGCGCGAGCTCGCCGAGCAGATTTTTCGGCTGCGTTTTCAGCTCGCGGCGGGACAGGCCGAGGGGTTGAAGAAGATGCGGGAAGCGCGGAAGGATCTGGCGCGCGTGAAGACTTTGTTGCGTGAGAACGAATTGAGGAAGGCGTAATGGCGAGCCAAACACAGACCGCTCACGAGGCGGCACCGGAACGCGGAGCGAGGCAGGAGTTGGTCGGCGTGGTGACCAGCGCGAAGATGGAGAAGACGATCGTGGTGAAGGTCCGGCGCGCCACGCAGCATCCGCTCTATCACCGCGTCATCCGGACGGGAAAGAAGTATTACGCGCACGATGAAGGCCGGGAAGCGCGGGTGGGCGACATCGTACGGATCGTTTCGACGCGCCCGCTTTCGAAACTGAAGCGGTGGCGGCTCAAGGAAGTTGTGCAGCGCTCGACGCGCGTGGCCTGAGCCCGCGACAAAGAATAAGGGAGCACGACAATGGTTCAGATGCGGACATGGCTGACGGTGGCCGATAATTCCGGTGCCCGCCAGATCACCTGCATCCTCCCGCTGGGAGGAGACGCAGGGCTGACGGCCGGGCTCGGCGACGTCATTACGGCGGCGGTGAAAGAAGCCTCGCCGGACGGCCAGGTCAAGAAGGGCAAGGTGGTGCGCGCGGTGGTGGTGCGCACCAGAAAAGAGCAGCGGCGGAGGGATGGCACCTACATCCGGTTTGACGACAATGCCGCCGTGCTGATCAACGACGCGAACGAGCCTATCGGAACGCGCGTCTTCGGGCCGGTGGCCCGCGAACTGCGCGACAAGAAGTTCACCAAGATCGTGTCGCTCGCCCCGGAAGTGTGGTAGCGATGAGAAAAACCAACGAGACTGCGCCGCTGCTCGGCATACGCCACGGCGACACGGTGAAAGTAATGGCGGGCCGGTCGAAGGGCAAGACCGGCAAAGTGCTTTCCGTGAATCGCGAGAAGCGGCGGATAACGGTCGAGCACGCCAACATGATCAAGAAGCACACGCGGCCGAACCCGCAGAAGAACGTCCGCGGAGGCATCGTCGATAAAGAAGGCACGATTCACATTTCGAACGTGATGCTGGTCTGCCCGGGATGCGGGAAGCACACGCGCGTGGGCCATACGTCGCTGCCCGATGGAACGAAGGCGCGGGTCTGCCGGCGCTGCAATACGACGTTTGAGCACTAGAATTCGAGGCGATTGAAAGATGGCAAGCCGTTTACACGAAAAATACCGGAAAGAAGCCGTGCCGGCGCTGACCAAGCGCTTCGGCTACAAGAACACGATGGCCGTGCCGCGCGTTTCGAAAGTGACGCTGAACATCGGCCTCGGCGAAGCGAGCGCCAACGTGAAGCTGCTGGATACCGCGGCGGTCGAGCTGGGCCAGATTGCCGGACAAAAGCCTGTAATCACGCGGGCGAAGAAATCGATCGCGAACTTCAAGATCCGCAAGGGAATGCCGATCGGCTGCATGGTGACGCTGCGCGGCGAGCGGATGTACGAATTCCTCGACCGGCTTTCGGCGGTGGTGTTTCCGCGCGTGCGCGATTTCAAGGGGCTGGCGCCGAATTCGTTCGACGGGCGGGGAAATTACACGCTGGGCCTGAAGGACCAGCTCGTGTTTCCTGAAATCGATTACACGCGCGTGGACAAGATCAAGGGCATGAACATCACGATCACGACAACGGCCCATACCGACGAAGAGGGGCGCGAGCTGCTGAAGCTGCTCGGCGTGCCTTTCCGCGCCGCCTAGCGAGCGCAAGGAGAACGACCCAGAATGGCGAGAGACAGCCAATTCGCAAAGATGCGCCGAAAGCTGAAGTACAAGATTCGCCAGCGGAACCGCTGCCGGATCTGCGGTCGCGCGCGCGGTTTTTTGAAAAAATTCGAGATGTGCCGCATCTGTTTCCGAGGCCTCGCGCTCAAGGGAGAAATCCCCGGCGTCGTGAAGGCGAGCTGGTAGGGAAGGAAGAATGACAACCGATCCGATTGCCGATTTTTTGACGAGAATCCGAAACGGGGCGAAGGCCAGGCACCCGCGCGTGGACATGCCGTCCTCGAAGCTGAAGACGGAAATCGCGCGAATCCTCAAGGAAGAGGGCTACGTCACCAATTTCAAGGTGGTGGAAGAGAAGGGCAAGAAGACGCTGCGCGTCTTCCTGCGCTACACGCCGGACCGCCACAGCGTGATCACCGATCTGAAGCGTATCTCGCGGCCCGGCTCGCGGCGCTACATCGGGAAAACGGGGATTCGTCCCGTGGTGGGCGGCATGGGAATTTCGATCCTTTCCACGCCGCGCGGTTTGATGACCGGGCAGTCGGCGCGCAAAGAAGGCGTGGGCGGCGAGCTGCTTTGCGAAGTTTGGTAAGAGAGGTTTTCATAGAGCCATGTCGCGAATTGGAAACAAGATAATTCCAGTGCCGTCCGGCGTGAAGGTGCAGATCAAGGACGGTTCGGTGGAAGTGCAGGGACCGAAGGGCAAGATGACCGTGGCGGTGCCGCGCGGCATCTCGTTTGAGCACAAGGACAGCACGCTCACCGCGAAGCGCGAGACCGAACAGCATCGCGCGCTGCACGGGCTGGCGCGGGCGCTCGTCGCCAACGCCGTCACGGGCGTCACCGTCGGATTCAAGAAGGATCTGGACATCGTGGGCGTCGGCTACCGCGCCGAGGTGAAGGGCAAGAACGTGGTTCTGGCGCTCGGCTATTCGCACCCGATCGAATTCCCGATTCCCGAGGGAATTCAGATCGCGATCGAAAAGCAGACGCACATGACGGTTTCCGGGGCGGACAAGAACCAGGTGGGCCAGGTGGCGGCCAATCTCCGCAGGCTGCGCCCGCCCGATCCGTACAAGCAGAAGGGCGTTCGCATCACCGGCGAGCGGCTGAAGAAGAAGGCCGGCAAGGCCGGCGCCAAGACGGCGGCCGCCTAAAGCGGCAGGAAAAGGAGAACGAGCGTGGCAGCACCGGTCCGAAGATTATCGCGCGAGGCGCATCGCCGCCGAATTCACGTGCGTATGCGCAAGAAGCTCGCCGGCACGCCCGAGCGTCCCCGGCTGTGCGTCAACCGTTCGAGCCGGCACGTCCGCGTGCAGGTGGTGGACGACGCGACGGGCCGCACGATCGTCTCCGCCAGCTCGCTCGACAAGGAAGTGCGGGAGAAGATCAAGGGCGGCGGCAACATCGCGGCTTCGAAAGTGGTGGGCAAGATCATTGCGGAGCGCGCCCGAGCGAAGGGCGTGGAGCAAGTGGTGTTCGATCGCGGCGGCTATCAATATCACGGCCGCGTGAAAGCGCTTGCTGAAGCGGCCCGTGAGGCGGGCCTGAAATTCTGACAACTATGCCGAAACAAGAGCTCAAAGATACGCTGTCGATTCGCCGGCCGGTGCAAGCCAACCAGGCCAACATTAAGGATCAGGTCGTCTCGATCAACCGCGTCACGAAGGTGGTGAAGGGCGGCAAGAACCTCAGCTTTTCGGCGCTCGTGGTGGTGGGCGATCAGGGCGGCCACGCCGGCTTCGGAATGGGCAAGGCCCGCGAGGTCCCCATGGCGATCCGCAAGGCGATCGAGCAAGCGAAGAAGAACATGGTGAAGCTCAACCTCAAGGGCTCGACGATCCCGCATCAGGTGATCGGGTCGTACGGCTCTGGCCAGGTGCTGCTGAAGCCCGCGCCGGAAGGAACCGGGGTGATCGCCGGCGGCCCGGTGCGAGCGGTGATGGAGGTCGCGGGAATTCAGAACGTGCTGACGAAGTCTCTCGGTACGTCGAATCCGCACAACGTGATCAAGGCGACGTTCGACGCGCTGCTGCACCTGAAGGACGCGGCGCGCGTGGCGGAGTCGCGCAGCAGGGGAATGGGAGAACCGGCTGCATCGTAGCCGCGGCGTTCATCGAGGATCCGGAAGAAAATGGCGACGACGAAAAAGAAATCGGGGACTTTGAAGATCAAGTGGGTGCGCAGCTTTATCGGCTGCCCGCGCGGCATGCGGCAGACGATCCGCGGGCTGGGCTTCCGCCGGATGCAGCAGGTGGTCGAGCGTGCGGACACGCCCGAAACGCGCGGCATGATCGCAAAAGTCCACCATCTGGTTGAGATCGAGGGGTAGCGAGCCATGGCGAACCAACCGACACTTTCGAATTTGAAGCCGCCGCGCGGCTCGCGTCACCGCAAGGTGCGCGTGGGGCGCGGCATGGGCTCGAAGCTCGGAAAGACATCGGGCGCGGGCAATAAGGGACAGCAGTCACGCCGCGGGTATTCGCGCCGCCCGGGTTTCGAGGGCGGGCAGATGCCGCTCCACCGGCGGCTGCCGAAGCGCGGCTTTTCGAGCCCGTTCGGGAAGACGTTCGCCGTCGTCAACGTCGAGAGCCTCAACGCTTTCGCTGCGGGCGAGACGGTGACTCCGGAAACGCTCGCCGGACGCGGGATCGTGCGGGCGCTCCGCGATGGCGTGAAGGTGCTCGGTGACGGCGAGTTGAAGGTTGCGTTGACGGTGCGCGCGCACGCGTTCAGCAAGTCGGCTGAAGAAAAGATCGCACGCGCCGGAGGGAAGACCGAAGTCCTATCATGAGGAAACTGTTCGAGGCGTTTCGAAACATCTTCAGCACGCCCGATCTGCGCAAACGCGTGTTATTTGCGCTGGGCCTGTTGGCGGTGTACCGCCTCGGCGCCGTGATTCCCACGCCGGGAATCAACACGGACCTGCTGCAGCAGCTCTTCGAGCAGAGCCGGGGTTCGTTGCTCGGCATCTTTGACCTGTTCAGCGGCGGCAATTTCCGGCGCCTGACGATTTTCGCGCTGGGAATCATGCCGTACATCACGTCGTCGATCATTTTGCAGTTGCTCGTGGTGGTTTGGCCTTACCTGGAGCGTTTGCAGAAGGAAGGCGAGCTCGGCCGGCGCAAGATCACGCAGTACACGCGCTATTTCACAATCGTGCTGAGCGCGTTTCAGTCGTTTGCGATCGCGAGGACGCTCGAAGCGCAGGGGCTTTCCGGGCAGTCGCTGGTATATCACCCGGGCCCGCGATTCATTCTGATGACGATGCTGACGCTGACGACCGGGTCGGCGTTCATCATGTGGCTGGGCGAGCAGATCAGCGACCGCGGCATCGGCAACGGCATGTCGCTCATTATTTTCACCGGCATCGTGGCCGGCCTGCCGCGCGCGGTGAACGACCTGTGGGGCAAGGTGAAGACCTCGCAGTGGGGAGCGTTCACCCCCGTCGCCATCCTGGCGCTGCTCGCGCTGATGATTGCGGTGATCGCGTTTATCGTGTTCGTGGAAGGCGGGCAGCGGCGCATCCCGGTGCAGTACGCCAAGCGCGTGATGGGCAGGAAAGTGATGGGCGGGCAGATGACCTATCTCCCGCTGCGCGTGAATTCCGGCGGCGTGATTCCGCCGATCTTCGCGAGTTCGCTGCTGACGGCGCCGGCGACTTTTGCGGTGATTTTCGGGAACCGCTGGCACGGGATTCAGACTTTTGGCAGGGCGATCAGCTGGGGCGAGCCGCTCTACACGCTCCTCTATGTGACGCTGATTATCTTTTTCGCCTTTTTTTACGTGGGAATCATTTTCAATCCCACGGAGCTGGCGGACAACATGCGGAAGTACGGCGGCTTCGTTCCGGGCATTCGTCCGGGGCGGAACACGTCGGAATACATCAACCGCATCCTGTCGCGCCTGACGCTGGTCGGCGGCGTGTATCTGGCGATCGTTTGCCTGATGCCGGAATGGATGATCTCCGGCATTCATTTGCAGCACCTGTGGGGGCCGGTCGGCGCGTGGTTCGACAACCACATGTGGCGCTTCGTGCTCGACGGACTGGGCGTGCAGTTTTATTTCGGCGGCACTTCGCTGCTGATCGTGGTCGGCGTCGCGATGGATACCGTGCAGCAACTGGAAGCGCAGCTCGTGATGCGCAACTACGAAGGATTCGTGCGGAAGGGCCGGGTGCGGAGTCGTCGCGGTTGATCGGGTTCGCTCGGCGGTGACGATGGCTCTCAAGCGGGCGTTCATTTTTCTGGGCCCTCCCGGAGCGGGAAAGGGAACCCAGGCGAAGCGAATGGCGCAGCGCTCCGGTCTGGCGCACCTTTCGACCGGCGACATGCTGCGCGAAGCTGTAAGCCGCGGCACCGAGCTGGGCCGGGTGGTCCGGCCGATCATGGAGCGCGGCGAGCTGGTGCCGGACGATCTGGTGATGAAGATGATCGAGGAAAGACTGGCGCGGCCTGATTGCGCCGGGGGCCTGATGTTCGACGGATTTCCCCGGACGCTCGCGCAGGCCGAGCGGCTCGACGCCATCCTCGAGAGCGCGGGATTCGGCAAGCCGGTGGTCGTGGATCTGAGCGTGAGCCACGACAAGCTGATGCGGCGGCTGACGGGCCGCTGGACATGCAGCGTGGGCGGCGAGATTTACAACGTGTACGATGCGCCGCCGAAAACGCCGGGAATTTGCGATCACGACGGCGGCAAGCTCGTACAGCGCGCCGATGACCGGGCCGAGGTGGTGAAGGAGCGGCTGGCGGCATACGATCGCGCGACGAAGCCGCTCACGGAGTATTACCAGCGCCAGGGCGTGCTTCACACCGTGGACGCCGCGGCGAGTGTGGACGAGGTGAGCCGCGCGTTGAGCGAGATCGTGGAGCGCGCGGAAAGACGAGATGGTCATCTGTAAATCGCCGGCCGAGCTGGAAAAGATGCACCGGGCCGGCTTGATCGTCTGGGGCGCGCTGGAAAAGATGCGCGCGATGGTTCGTCCGGGGATTTCGACGAAGGACCTGGACGATTTTGCAGAGAAGTATGCGGTCGAACATCACGCGCGTCCGGCGTTCAAGGGCTACCGGGGATATCCAGGCTCGGTGTGCACGTCGATCAACAAGGAAGTCGTGCACGGGATCCCGTCGGCTTCGCGGAAGCTGCGCGAGGGCGATATCTTGTCACTGGATTTCGGCGTCGAGCTGGACGGGTATTACGCGGACGCCGCGCTGACGGTGCCGGTTGGCAAGGTGGCGCCGGAGCGCGAGAAACTGTTGCGCGTGACGCGCGAGTCGCTGGAACACGCGATCGAGAAGGTAAGGCCGGGCAACCGCCTTGGAGATGTTTCGGCGGCCGTGCAGAAGTGGGTCGAAGAGAACGGCTACTCGGTGGTGCGTGAGTTTGTGGGGCACGGCATCGGGACGAAAATGCACGAAGAGCCGCAGGTTCCGAACTACGGCTCACCCGGGCAGGGGCCGCGGTTGCAAGAAGGAATGGTGATCGCCATCGAGCCGATGGTGAATTCGGGCGGTCCGGGCGTGCGGGTGCTCGACGACGATTGGACCGCGGTGACGGCGGACGGAAGCGATTCGGCGCACTTCGAGCACACCGTCGCGGTGACGAGCAAGGGGCCCTGGATTCTGACGCGGCCGAAGGAAGCCACCGGGCCGTGCTGGTAAGCGGCCGGAGCCGGGTTCGATAAGGGAGCGTATGGCAAGAAGGCCTTTCGAGGAAAAGAAGAAGCCGAACGACACGAGCGGGAAGGAAGACGCCATCGAGGTGATGGCGACGGTGCTCGAGCCGCTTCCGAACGCGATGTTCCGCGTCGAGCTGGAGAACAAGCACCAGGTGCTCGCGCACATTTCGGGAAAGATGCGGAAGAACTTCATCCGCATTCTGGCCGGCGACCGCGTCGCGGTGGAGCTTTCGCCCTACGATCTGACGCGCGGGCGGATCGTCTACCGGTACAAGTAGCGGCAAGGGAAACGGAGTTGAAGAGATGAAGGTACGGGCATCGGTCAAGAAGATTTGCATGAAGTGCAAGATCGTTCATCGGCGCGGCGTGGTGCGGGTGATCTGCGTGAACCCGAAGCACCGCCAGCGCCAGGGTTAGGGAGAAAAGAGATATGGCACGCATTGCAGGTGTGGACCTTCCGCCGAACAAACGGCTCTGGGTCGGATTGACGGCGATCTACGGCATCGGGCAGCAGCGCGCGCGCACGCTGGCCGAGAAGGCGAACGTGGACGCGACGAAGAAGATCAAGGACCTTACGGAAGAAGAAGTGACGCGCCTGCGCGCCGCCATCGAAGCCGAAGGCGGTGTGGAAGGCGATCTCCGCAAGGATATGCAGATGAACATCCGGCGGCTGATCGAGATCCAGTGCTACCGCGGCCTGCGCCATCGCCGGAATCTTCCGGTGCGCGGCCAGCGGACGCACACCAACGCACGCACGCGAAAGGGCCCGCGGAAGGGCGCGGTCGCGGCGAAAAAGAAAGTAGCGGCGCGCAAGTAGGTTTTGTAGGGGCGCTGTTTGCCGCGCCCCGATGGAAAGACAGGAGAATAAATCATCGTGGCAAAAGAACCCAAGGATGCGGCAGCGGCTCCGGCGGCGGGAGCAAAGCCGACCAAGCGCAAGAAGGAATTCCGCAAGAAGAAGGAAAAGCGCGTCGTGCCGCACGGAGTGGTGTGCATCCAGGCGACGTTCAACAACACGATCGTGACGCTCACCGATCCGGATGGGCGCGTGGTGAGCTGGGCTTCCGCCGGTTCCTCGGGATTCAAGGGTTCGCGCAAGGGCACCCCCTACGCGGCGCAGCAGGCCGCGATGACGGCGGCGGGCGTCGCGCGTGACCAGTACGGAATGAAGTCGGTGGAAGTGCGGGTCAAAGGCCCGGGAGCGGGACGCGAATCCGCGGTCCGCGCGCTGGCGTCGTCGGGGCTGCACATCAACGCGATCAAGGATGTGACGCCCGTGCCGCACAACGGCTGCCGTCCGCCGAAGCGCCGCCGCGTATAAGTTTTAGCGAGTTTGTTGCAGGGCAAAGGAGAAGCACTTGGCAAGACATCGTGAAGCAGTTTGCCGGCTGTGCCGCAGGGAAGGGCAGAAGCTCTTCTTGAAGGGCCTCCGGTGTTTTACGGAAAAGTGCGCGATCGAGAAGCGCAATTTCGTTCCCGGCCAGCATGGCCAGGCCCGGCGGGCGAAGATGGTGGGCTACGGCGTGCAGTTGCGCGAAAAGCAGAAGGTGAAGCGCACCTACGGGCTGCTCGAGCGCCAGTTCCGCTCCTATTTCGAGAAGGCGGCGCGCACGAAGGGTCCGACCGGCGCCAACTTGGTGATCATGCTCGAGCGGCGCCTCGACAACGCGGTGTATCGCGCGGGGCTGGCGGGTTCGCGCGCGCAGGCCCGGCAACTCGTGTTGCACGGCCACGTCCGCGTGAAGGGCCAGAAGGTGAACATTCCCAGCTACCTCGTGCAGGTGGGCGACGAAATCGCGCTGAAGGACAAGATGCACCAGAACGCGATGGTGCTCGAAGCACGCAACCTGGCGCAGAGCCAGGGAGTGGCGCCGTGGCTCGATATCGACCGCGAGAATTTCAAGGCACGCGTGGTGGCGTTGCCGCGTCGCGAGGACGTGCAGACGCCGCCGATGAACGTGCAGCTCATCGTGGAGTTGTACTCGAAGTAACGCGAATTTGGATTGTCTTCGGATGGCAGTGGGTCCGCCGCGGGCGGGCCGGAAGGAAGGACGAGAATGTGGAAAGGCTTTCAGAAACCAAAGCGGTTGGCGGCGGAACCCGAGACGCTGACCGACAAGTACGGGAAGTTTTCCGCGCAGCCGTTTGAGCGCGGCTGGGGAACGACGGTCGGCAACTCGCTGCGGCGGGCGCTGCTGAGCTCGATCGAAGGCGCCGCGATCACCGCGGTAAAGATCGAAGGCGTGCTGCATGAATTCTCGCCGATTCCCGGCGTGGTCGAGGACGCGACCGACATCATCCTCAACCTGAAGCAGGTCCCGCTGAAGCTCAACACGGACCAGCCGAAGACGATCACGCTCAACGTCGATACGCCCGGCCCGGTCACGTCCGCGAAGATCGAAGAGGATGCCGACATCGCCGTGCTCGACAAGAACGTCTACATCGCGACGGTGAGCGAGGGCGGCAAGCTCGAGCTCGAATTGCGCGTGAAGAACGGCCGCGGCTACGTGGCCGCCGACCGCAACTTCGACGAGGACCTGCCGATCGGCTACATCCCGATCGACTCGGTGCATTCGCCGGTGCGCAAGGTGAACTACTCGGTGGAAGCGGCTCGCCTCGGCCAGATGACCGACTACGAGAAGCTGACGCTGGAAGTCTGGACGAATGCCGCGATCACGCCGCAGGACTCCATCGGCCTTGCCTCGAAGCTCATCAAGGACCACATGAGCATCTTCATCAACTTCGAGGAACAGCCGGAGCTTCCCGAAGAGGCGGTCGAGAACTACGCCGACCCGCGCCTCGAATTCCTCGACCGCTCGGTCGAAGAGCTGGAGCTCTCGGTGCGCTCCTACAATTGCCTGAAGAACGCGAACATTCAGAATCTCCGCGAGCTCGTGCAGAAGACCGAGTCCGAAATGCTCAAGACCAAGAATTTCGGACGGAAGTCGCTGAACGAGATCAAGGACATCCTGCACAAAATGGGCTTGAGCCTGGGAATGAAGTTCGACGAGCACGGCCGCGTCATTTGGCCGCCGCTGCCGAGCCAGACCGCTCCTCCGCCGTCCGAGGAAGCGACGTCCATCTAAGCCACTCGAAAGGGCCACGGACCGGAACATGAGACACTTAGTTTCAGGAAGCAAACTCGGACGCCAGCCGGCGCATCGCCGCGCGACGCTCCGCAATCTGGTGACGAACCTGATCGAGAAGGAGCGCATCCACACGACGGTGCTTCGCGCGAAGGCGGCTCGCCCGATTGCCGAGCGCATGATCACTCTCGGCAAGCGCGATTCGCTCCATGCGCGGCGACAGGCCGCCGCGTTCCTGATGACCACGGACGCGACGAAGAAGCTCTTCGCGGATCTCGCGCCGCGCTTCGCAGACCGTCCCGGAGGCTACACGCGGATCATCCGCACCGGCTGGCGGATCGGCGACGGGGCCGAGCTGGCGATTCTCGAATTCATCGGCTCGGAACTGAAGAAGAAGGAAAAGAAACCGAAGAAGGCCGCCGCGGAAGAAGCTCCGGAAGAAAAGGAAGCGGCCGCAGCCGAGAAGTAAAAGCGGTCCGCATCAGGCTTACAAAAGCCCGTCCCGATGTATCGGGGCGGGCTTTTTCATTTCAGGCATCTCCGCCGGCGCCTTCCTCTTGCGCTCGCCGCTGCCGGACGTGAAGCCACAGAGCGAAGAGGGCCGCGATCACCTGCGCCGCCGCGCCGCCCGCCGTATCGATCAGCACGTCGTGCACGGCCGGAGTGCGCCCCGGCACGAACCGCTGGTGGAATTCATCGAGCGCCGCGAAGCCGGCGACGAGCGCGATGGCTGCGAGGGCCCAGGCGAGATGCGTCTCGTTCCTTCCGGCGCGGATGCCACGCAGAATCAGCAGGCTCAGAATGAAGTATTCGGTGAAGTGCCCGCACTTCCGAATCACATGATGCATAAAGACGAGCGTGGCGTGCGAGGCGTGCGGGAGGAGCCAGTGGAGGACCGGGAGAATGACGCGGCTGGTGTTTTCCGACGTGAAGGCGCCGGTCGAGAAAATCGAGATGACCGCGGCCCAGACAAGCGCCGGCCACCACGTCTTGATCCAGCGCATCCTAACGCGCCCCCGAAGGGCGATGCCGCATTACTCGAGCCTGTAGTTGGGCGCTTCGCGTGTGATGATCACGTCGTGGACGTGGCTTTCGCGCAGGCCTGCTTGGGAGATGCGGATGAACTTGCCGCGTTCCTGTAGTTCCCTCAAAGTCGGCGTGCCGCAGTAGCCCATCCCGCTGCGCAGCCCGCCGACGAGTTGATCGACGAGACCTGCCAGCGGCCCCTTGTACGGCACCTGGCCTTCGATCCCTTCGGGTACGGACTTGCCGCGCTCGGCCGTTTCCTGGGCGTAGCGGTCGGCCGAACCCGCCTCCATGGCGCCCAGCGAACCCATTCCGCGGTAGGACTTGAACGTGCGGCCCTGGTAGAGAATCGTTTCGCCGGGGGATTCCTCGGTGCCGGCGAAGAGGCTGCCGATCATTACCGCCGACGCCCCCGCAGCGATGGCCTTGGTGATGTCGCCCGAGAACTTGATTCCGCCGTCGGCGATGATCGGCACATCGCTGCCAAGCGCGGCGCGCGAACATTCGGCGACCGCCGTAATTTGCGGCACGCCCGCGCCGGTGACGACGCGCGTCGTGCAGATCGAGCCCGGCCCGATGCCGACCTTGAGGCCATCGATGCCGAGCGCGATCAGATCACGCGTTCCTTCCGCCGTCGCGACGTTCCCGGCGACCAACTGCAATTCAGGGAATTTGCGCTTCACCGCGCGGATCGCGTCCATCACGCGCGTGGTGTGGCCGTGCGCGGTGTCGATTGCCAGCACGTCCACCTTTTCGCGAGCCATCTCCTCGGCGCGCTCGAGAAAATCCCCGGTGGCGCCGATGGCCGCGCCGACGCGCAGCCGACCCTGCTCGTCCTTCGTGGCGTTGGGGAACTCGAGCTTCTTCTGGATGTCCTTGACGGTGATGAGGCCCTTGAGGTTGAAGTCCTTGTCGACAACGAGAAGCTTTTCGATGCGGTGGCGCTGGAGGATTCGCTCGGCTTCGTCTAGTGTCGTTCCGACCGGCACGGTGACCAGATTCTCCTTCGTCATGATGTTGCTGACGGGCTGGTCGAGATTGCGCTCGAAGCGCAAATCGCGGTTCGTGAGGATGCCTACGAGGCGGGACCCCCGCGTGACGGGGAGGCCGGAAACCTTGTACTTGTTCATGATGTCCAGCGCCTGCCGGACGGACATCTCGGGTCCGATTGTCACGGGATCGACGATCATGCCGCTTTCCGAGCGCTTCACGCGGTCTACTTCCTCGGCTTGGCGGTCGATGGTCATGTTCCGATGCACGAACCCGATTCCGCCCTGTCGCGCGATAGCGATGGCCAGGCGCGCGTCGGTGACGGTATCCATGGCGGCTGCGGCGATGGGGATATTCAGCGCAATCTTGCGCGAGATAAACGTGCGCGTGTCCGCCTGCATGGGAAGAAAGGAGCACTTGCCCGGCAGGAGCAGGACGTCGTCGAAGGTCAGCCCTTCGGGGATCGCGCCTTCGATCATCCGATCGCCGGCGGTTTCGTCCCGCGTCGCCACAAACAGAGCTTCTCTACTCATGGGCATATCCCCCCAAAAACACGAAAGCCCAGCCAGATTCGCCGGGCTTGGAAAAGATTACCTTGTCGAAGAAGACCGTCATGAACCATTCGTAATTCTAGGCCCATCTTCGCGCGAAATCAAGAAGGCGTGCGCGCCGGCGGCCTGCTCGCGTGGCAAATTCGTTGTGTCGATGGCGGCAGAGGCGTAGGATGCGCGAGGAACACGGTTAAGATCGAAATTCCGGCTAGAGGAACTTCCCATGTCAAAACCAATGGTTACAGTCCAGCGGCACATCCTCGAACGGGAGCGCGCCCACCCGCACGCGACCGGCGACCTGACGGGCCTGCTCTGGGACCTGACACTCGCCGCCAAGGTGATCTCCCACCAGGTGAACCGCGGGGGGCTGGCGGACATCTTCGGAGGGACCGGCGAGTCCAATGTCACGGGAGACCTGGTAAAGCGACTGGACTCGATTGCGCAGGACACGATCTACAGGGCCATGGATCACGGCGGCCACCTCTGCGTCATGGTCTCCGAGGAAAGCCCCGACCTCATCCCGATTCCAGCAAGGTTTCCCAAGGGGCAATACGTATTGCTCTACGACCCGCTGGACGGATCCTCGAATATCGAGGCGAATGTCAGCATCGGCACGATCTTCTCCGTCCATCGCCGAATTTCTTCTTCCGGGGACGGCACGCTGGGAGATTGCCTCCGGAAAGGATCCGAGCAGATCGCGGCCGGCTATTTTCTCTACGGGTCGAGCACCATGATCGTTTACACCACCGGGGAGGGCGTCTACGGCTTTACTCTGGAGCCGAGCATCGGAGAGTTCATCCTCTCGCACGAGCGAATCGTCACCCCGCCCAAAGGCAAGTATTACAGCATCAATGAAGGCAACGTAGCCTCCTGGGACGAGCCGACGCGGAGATACATCGAGTATCTGAAGCAGAAGGACGCCGCCACCGGCCGGCCTTACTCATTGCGCTACATCGGCTCACTGGTGGCCGACTTCCATCGCACGCTGCTCTATGGAGGCGTCTTCCTTTATCCCGCCGATTGCAGCAATCCGCAAAAGCCAAAACCGAAACTACGCCTCCTCTACGAAGTGGCTCCCATGGCTTTCATCATGGCCCAGGCCGGAGGCGCTGCCACGACTGGAGCGCAAAACGCGCTGGACGTCCAGGCCAGCTCTCTCCACGACCGGGCTCCCATCGTCATGGGAAGCACGCAGGACGTTGCGCTCTACGACAAGTTTTGCACCGATTTCAGTCGTGACCCCGCGAATCTTGCAAGTCAGGCTCGCTGAATCGTAAGGTCACGCTTTCGAAACGGGACGAAGCACCCTAGCCGGATCGGCCGCCCGGCCATCCATCTCGAAAAGTGATTCGTTCGAGCGCAAAGTTGAATTGGATTGTTCTTCGGGCGCTGGATACACTCGGGCCATGAACGAGCACTTTGGAATGAGCGAGGCGGTCAGCACCTTCCTGCCGCCTGTCGCCACCCGGTCCCGCAACATGGTCGAGGAGCTTCCGGCGTCGCTGCCGGGGCAGCCCACGCTGAAGAATTCGATCGCTGCCGTTGCCGTCCTGGTTCTCTATCTGGCTGCTTACATGGCCGCCGGATTTGCCGGGCTGGCGATGCTCGAATGGGCGTGGCTTAGAATCTTCGGCTAGGCTGCGTTCCCTCCGCGCCCCGCTGTACGCGTGTCTTTACTCGCCTATCGCTTTGCGCTTCCGCGAGGGTTGCGCGCGGGCCTCGCAGTGCCTACCATAGAATGCAGTGAAAGACTTTCAGCCGCACACAGCCCTTCGCAACGCCCACCTGATGACCATCGTGGCCGCGTTCTTGCCACGCCGCTTTCCGCAACTGCCTGCGAGCGTGCCGAGGCTCTTCGAGGTCGAGCCGGGAACGCAGGTGCGCGCCGACTGCCACTGGGAGAAGGAGCCGCGCAAGCATCCCACGCTCGTACTGCTGCACGGTCTCGAAGGCTCGAGCGATTCCGGGTACATGCTCGGCACGGCCGAGAAAGCAGGCATCGCGGGCTTCAACGTGGTGCGGCTCAACCAGCGGAATTGCGGTGGCACGGAAGGCCTGACGCCGACGCTCTACCACTCCGGCCGGAGCGGCGATATCCGCGCGGTCCTGCTCGAACTCATCGAGCGCGACCGGCTGCCGAAGGTATTCGCGGCAGGATTTTCCATGGGCGGGAACCTGGTGCTGAAGATGGCGGGCGAATTCGGGGACTCCGTGCCCGAAGCGCTTCGCGGGTTTGTGGCCGTGGCGCCTTGCTTCGATTTGGCGGCCTGCGTGAACGCCCTTGGCGAGCCGCGAAATTTCCATTACGAACGGCACTTCGTGCGGCGGCTGAAGGGCCGGATGCGGCGCAAGGCGCGGCTGTTTCCGGATATCTATTCGCTCGGCCGGATGAGCCGCATCCGGACCGTGCGCGATTTCGACGAAATCATCACGGCGCGCTTCTGCGGCTTCGAAGGCGCGGACGACTACTACGCTCGTTCGAGCGCCATGCACGTGCTGGAGGCAATCCGGCGGCCCACCCTGATCCTGACCGCGCAGGATGATCCCTTCGTTCCATTTTCAACGTTCGGGCATGCAGCCATTCGCGGAAATCCGAACATTCGGATCATCGCTCCGCGCCACGGCGGACACTGCGGGTTCGTCTCGCGGGAAACGGGCGAGGAAAGATTCTGGTCGGAGGCGCGCATCGTGGAGTTCTGCAAGAAGCAGTCGACGCTGTAGCTGCATGCAGGCCGCGCCGGCTATTCGACCCGCAAAAGAACGGGATTCTAGTTACTGAGGTGCTTTACAGCTTCGAGAGCGAGTTCGTGCAGCCCACCCCCGCCGTGCGCGACGTATTCGACGATCTGTTTCCGCATGCGCGGTTCCCAGAACTTCTTGAAGTGGTCCGTCACGCCCGCAACCGCTTCGTCCTTGGGATAGCTGGCGAAGAAGAGGGCGATCTGATTCGCCATGTGCACCATGTTCTCGGATTCCATGTCTCAGTCGTTTGCGGTGGATTCCCGCTCGATCCGTGTGGTCAAGCGGCGCGTCTCGCGGTAGTGCTCCTGCCATTCGGATAGGTGTCTCGCGAGCTGCACCTGCACCGCCGTCACCTTGTATTCGGGGCAGTTCGTAGCCCAGTCCGAAAACTCGGTCGTGACGACGTTCGCGCCGGTCATCGCATGGTGGAACGTGGTATAGACGACGCCCGGTTGCATGCGCTCCGAGATGCGGGCAGGCAGAGTGATTTCCCCCGAGCGGCTCGCGAGCGAAACCAGGTCGCCTTCCTTAATGCCGCGATTTTCTGCGTCGGACGGATGAATCTCGAGCACGTCCATGTCGTGCCAAACGTTGTTGTCCGTCCGGCGAGTTTGGGCGCCGACGTTGTATTGCGACAGGATGCGCCCCGTGGTCAGGATCAGCGGGAAGCGGCCGGTCGTCCGCTCGTCGGTGGGTACGAATTCGGTAATCATGAACCGGCCCTTGCCGCGGACGAACCCGCCGATGTGCATCACGGGAGTGCCCTCGGGGGCCTTGTCATTGCAGGGCCACTGAATACTGCCGAGCTGCTCGATCTTCTCAAAGCTGACGCCCTTAAAAGTCGGAGTAAGTCGCGCGATCTCGTCCATTATCTCGGACGGATGGTTGTAATGCATCGGATATCCCATGGCTGCAGAGAGCGCAATGGTCGCTTCCCAGTCGCCCAAGCCGGCCATGGGTTCGATGGCCTTGCGGACGCGGCTGATGCGGCGCTCCGCGTTCGTGAAGGTGCCGTCCTTTTCCAGGAAGGTCGAGCCGGGCAGGAACACGTGGGCGTAGCTTGCGGTCTCATTCAGGAACAAATCCTGGACGACAACGCACTCCATAGCAGCCAGACCGCCGGAAATATGCTGCGTGTTCGGGTCGGACTGAACGATATCCTCGCCCTGAATGTAGATGCCCTTGAAGGTGCCGTCGACAGCCGCGTCGATCATATTCGGAATGCGCAGGCCGGGCTCGGACTGGAGTGCCACTTTCCACGCGGCTTCGAATGATTCGCGCACGGCGGTTTGGGAGACATGGCGGTATCCGGGGAATTCGTGAGGGAATGATCCCATGTCGCAGGAGCCCTGCACGTTATTCTGCCCCCGCAGAGGATTGATACCGACGCCGTTTTTGCCGAGGTTGCCGGTGGCCATGGCCAAATTGCACATCCCCATTACCATGGTCGATCCCTGGCTGTGCTCGGTGACGCCCAGTCCATAGTAGATCGCCGCGTTTCCGCCAGTCGCGTACATCCGCGCGGCCGCTCGAACGTCCGCCGCGGGCACGCCGGTGAATTTTTCCGCGACTTCGGGCGAGTTACGCTCCTCAGCGATGAACTTGCGCCACTGTTCGAACGCCGCGACGTCGCAGCGCTCCTTCACAAAAGCTTCGTCCACCAGGCCTTCCGTTACCACCACGTGAGCGAGAGCGTTGATCATTGCCACGTTCGTGCCCGGCAGCAAAGGCAAGTGATAGTCGGCCTGGATGTGCGGCGACTTGACCAGGTCAATTCGGCGCGGATCGAGAATGATGAGCCGGGCGCCCTCCCGCAGCCTGCGTTTCATTTGCGACGCAAACACCGGATGGGCGTCCGTGGGATTCGCGCCGATGATCATGACTACGTCGGCCGCTTCGATCGAGTCGAAGTTCTGAGTTCCGGCGGAGGTGCCAAGCGTCGTATTCATACCATAGCCCGTAGGCGAGTGGCAGACGCGTGCGCACGTGTCGGTGTTATTGTTGCCGAAGGCGGCGCGGACCATCTTCTGGACCAGGTAAGTCTCTTCGTTCGTGCAGCGCGAAGAAGTGATGCCGCCGATCGAATCGCGCCCGTATTTTGCCTGGATCCGCTTGAATTCGCTGGCGGCGTGGCCGATGGCTTCTTCCCAGCTCACTTCGCGCCACGGATCGGTGATCTTGGCGCGGACCATGGGCTTCGTAATGCGGTCTTTGTGGGTGGCGTAGCCCCACGCGAAGCGGCCTTTCACGCACGAGTGGCCGTGATTCGCTTTGCCGTCCTTGAATGGCATCATGCGGACGACCTCATTGCCCCGCAACTCGGCCTTGAAGGAGCAGCCCACGCCGCAGTAGGCGCACGTCGTAACCACGCTGCGATCCGGCCGGCCTTTCGCGATCACGGTCTTTTCCAGAAGGCTATCCGTCGGACAGGCCTGCACGCACGCGCCGCAGGAAACGCACTCCGATTCGAGGAAGGGCTTGTCGCCGGCTGAAACCTGGGAAGCGAAGCCTCGCCCGTCGATGGTAAGCGCCAAAGTGCCCTGCACCTCATCGCACGCGCGCACGCAGCGCGAGCAGACGATGCACTTGGAGGGATCGAAGGAGAAGTACGGATTCGACTCGTCCTTTTCGGCGTTCTGATGATTCTTGCCGGAGTAACCGTAACGGACCTTGCTCAGGCCGACGGCCACGGCCATCTCCTGAAACTCGGAGTTCACGCCTGCGGAGGGCTTGAGCAATTCGGGCGGAAAGTCCGAGGCATAGAGTTCCATCACGCCCAGGCGCAGCTTGGCAAGTTTGGGCGATTGCGTCCGCACCTTCATGCCTTGCTCGGCGGGAGTCGTGCAGGAGGCGGGCGTACCCTTCCGCCCTTCCACTTCGACCAGGCAGAGGCGACAGGAGCCGAAAGCTTTCAGGTTATCGCTGGCGCAAAGCTTGGGTATCTGAACACCCACTTCGGCCGCCGCGCGCATCACCGACGTGCCGGCCGGCACGGTGACCGGCTTCCCGTCGATCTCCAGCGTCACGAGCGTGTCGGAAACTTGCTTCGGGGTCCCGTAATCGACTTCTCGAATCAGCGCCATGATTGTGTCTCCTGAACCTTACTGGACCCGCTTGCCGGCGGAGGAGGCGCCGGCTTCTGAAAATCTTCCGGAAAATGGCGAATCGCGCTCTGCACCGGGAAGGGAATGAGCCCGCCGAGCGCGCAAAGCGAGCCGTCCATCAGCACTTCGCACAAGTCCCCGAGCAGCTCAAGATTCTGCTCGCGGTTCTCGTTCGCGATGATCCTGTTGATCACCTCGACGCCGCGCGTGGAGCCGACGCGGCAGGGCGTGCACTTGCCGCAGCTCTCGACCGCGCAGAACTCCATCGCAAAGCGCGCTTGCCGGGCGAGATCGACGGTATCGTCGAATACCACGATTCCGCCATGCCCGAGCATGCCCTTTCGCTCGATGAACGCCTCGTAGTCGAGCGGCGTATCGAGAAGCGATTCAGGAAAGTATGCGCCCAATGGGCCGCCGACTTGCACGGCTCGCAGCGGGCGTCCCGAGGCCGTACCGCCGCCGAAATCGTAGATTGCTTCGCGCAGAGTCAGGCCGAACGCTTTCTCCACCAATCCGCCGTGTTTGATGTTCCCGGCAAGCTGGATTGTCAAAGTGCCGCGAGATCTTCCCATTCCGAAGTTTTTGTAATACTCGCCGCCTTTGTCGAGAATAATCGGCACGGTGGCGAGCGAGATCACGTTGTTGACCACGGTCGGCTTGCCGAACAGTCCCTCGATGGCGGGCAGCGGCGGCTTGAAGCGAATCTGGCCGCGCTTGCCTTCCAGGCTTTCGAGTAGCGACGTTTCTTCGCCGCAGATGTAGGCTCCGGCGCCGAGGCGCACGTCGAGATCGAATCTTTTTCCGCTTCCGGCGACATTCTCGCCGAGATAGCCCTTGTCGTAAGCGATCGCGATTGCGCGCCGGAGAGTGCGAAACGCGTGGGGGTACTCGGAGCGAAGGTAGATGTATCCGCTCGTGGCTCCGACGGCGATTCCCGCGATGGTCATGCCTTCGATCAGCACGAACGGATCGCCTTCGATGATCATGCGATCGGCGTAGGTGCCGCTATCGCCCTCATCCGCGTTGCAGACGATGTATTTCTGTTCCGCTGGAGCGTTGAGAACGGTGCGCCACTTAATTCCGGTGGGGAATCCCGCGCCGCCGCGCCCGCGAAGTCCGGAGTTCGTGACCTCTTCCACAATCGCCTGCGGCGTGAGCTTGAGAGCTTTTTCGAGTCCGCGGTATCCGCCGTGGCTCACGTAATCCGAAAGCGAGAGAGGATCGGTGATGCCGCAGCGCGCGAAGGTCAGCCGCTCCTGGCGCTTCAAGAATGGAATCTCTTCAGTGGGGCCCAGACGAAGCGCGTGAGGTTTACCCTCGAGGAATCCGGCATCGAACAGACCTGCAACCGCATCCACCGACACGGGGCCATAGGCGATGCGGCCTTGAGGCGTTTCGACCTCGACGAGCGGCTCAAGCCAGAACATGCCGCGCGAACCATTGCGAACCAGAGACGCGCCAAGCCGCCGCGTTGCAATCTGTTCCGCGATCGCTTTAGCGACAGCATCCGCGCCGACCGAAACGGTCGCAGCATCGCACGGAACGTAGACTTTTACGCTCATGAGTGCCTCTGGGCGCTTTCGATCAGGAATTCGGCGACTTCCGGCGATACTCGGCCGTACAGCTTGCCATCGAGCATGACCGCGGGAGAAAGCGCGCAGTTGCCAAGGCAGTAGACGGCATCCACGGTGAAGCCGCCGTCTCCGGTCGTCTCGCCGAGACGAACCCCCAGCCGATTTTCAACGTGCCGGATCGTCTTATCGCAACCCATCGACTGGCAAGCTTCGGCGCGGCACATCTTCAGAACATGCTTTCCGGCAGGGGTATGGCGAAAATCGTGATAGAAACTGATCACGCCATGCACTTCGGCGTGGGAAAGATTGAGTGCGTCCGCGATGAGCGGAACGGCAGCCTTGTCCACGTACCCAAACTCGTCTTGCAGGGCGTGAAGAATCGGGAGGAGAGCTCCCGGTAGATGCGCCAATTCCCGAATGAGGGATAAGGCTCGGTCGGCGTCCCAGCGCTGCTCCTTACTCATGCGTCTCAGCCTCTAACTTCCTAGGAATCAAATACATTCGATCCAAGCAGACTTCGGCGCTCCAATGCAGACCCCGATTCTAACATATGCCTCCAAACCGGATTGAGCTTTTGTGCCGCCGGCAGTGCGGCGCCATCATGGCCTGCCCTGACGAATGATTGAGGCAACCTATAGGTAACTCTCTCTCTCACATCACTGTATTTAGGATGGACACGCCAACCCGCTCTCGTTCAAAGTTAGAGAGGCAGGCGAGAGGCGGGGGGAGCTGAGGGGAGATAGGCGATGAGATACACTGCATTTCTGCTTGGGGTGGTCCTTCTTTTTGCAGCTGGCGCGGGGGCACAGGTGAATTCGCAGAGTTCTCCGCTCCTCGCATCGGCCGATCCCGGAACGCCCGTCACAGCCGCGCTAGGCTCGTCGCCTGCGCTCGCGCTGCCGTCGAGCCGGCCCGCAGCGCAGCAGCCGACCGTGTACGGCGTCTTCGAGAACTTCAACTGGCAGGTGTCGGGCGGCTACACGTTTATCCGTTTCTACGTCGTTCCGGGTGTAACCGCGGACATGAACGGTATCAACATCGGAATGGTTTACTATCCGAAGGGGAAATGGATCGGCGGTGAAGGCGAATTTGAGGGCGCGTGGGGATCCGTGGGCGGCTGCAGCTGCTCCAAGTTGGCGCTCGCGACGGGCGGGCCGAGGTTCCGGTGGGCGGCGCCCCACGCGGTGGAATTGTGGGCCCACGGCCTGGTCGGGATGGTGCACTTCCTGCCACAGACGGCGTTCGGCAGCCAGACGGCATTCGCCTACGTGGTGGGAGGCGGAGCCGATATCGGGCCGAAGCACTCGAAGATCGCGTATCGCGTGTCAGCGGATATGATCGGAACGCGTCTTTTCAGCACATATCAGTACAGCCCGCAAGCTTCCATCAGCGTCGTCTACAAATTCTAAGGCCGCGCCGCTGCGCTCCTTCCCAGCCGAGCGCAGACGTGGGTCCAGCCTCTCTAACTGCGTGATCTCGCCGACTTGATGATCCGCCCCAGAAATGCCCGCGCCTCGGGAACTCCCAGCATCCACGCCGCGCCGAGATAGACCACTCCGTACGGTCCCAGGACGATGATCGCCAAAAGAACGGGCGAGTGATGCCCGAAGAAGTGGTGGATCGCCCACCCGGTTCCTGCGCCCGCGAGAGCCGCGAGCCAGACCTTCACGAGATATTCTCCGGGAAGTCCCGTCGAGCCGATCCGGCGATTCAGCGTGCGCCGCAAGAGGTGGAACTCAACCCACGAGGCGATTCCGGCGGAGATCGTGAGACCTGCCACTCCCCAGCGTGCATCGAGTCCTAACCTGGGTGGCAGCGTGATCGCGCCGAGATAGCCCAGCGCGGTCGTCAGGATCACGCGCACGATGGCGTAGCGCAGCGGTGTACGTGTATCGCGCAGCGCGTAATACGTCGAAGAATACAGCCGCCCGAGCGTCGAGGCGAGCAGGCCGACCGTTGCGCCTGCGAGGATGCCCCAGACGTACGTCACATCCGCCTGTACGAATTGTCCGGTGCGGTAGATGGCGCCAACAATCACGTCGCCCAGGATCAGAAAAGCGGCGGCGGAAGGCACCACGAAGAACGCAATCTCGCGCAGGCCTCCATTGAGCCGCCCGCGAAGCACCTCGGCCACTTCCGCTTCGCCGCCGAGTGCGCCGGACATCTGCGGGAGCTCGGCAGCCGAGACGGACATCCCGAAAAGGCTCACGGGCAGCGTGTAAAGCGTCTGCGCGTACGACAGCGCGGAGACGGCGCCGGTGACTTGAACGAGGCTGGCCAGCCAGACGTCCACGTAGGCGCTGATCTGCACGACTCCGCGGCCGATGAAGACAGGGAAGAAATTGCGCACCACCGTCTTCACATTTTCCGCTTGATAGCTCAGCGAAAGGCGCAGCGTGCGCAAGAGCCGCAGTACAACCGGCAATTGCACTCCCACTTGCAGCGCGCTGCCCACCACCGATCCCCACGCCAGAATTTCCGCGAGCGGCGCTTGCGGATAGCGGCGTCCGAATTGCAGCAGCGTGGCGATCATCGCCGCGTTCCAGATCACGGGCGCCGTGTAGGAAAGGAAGAACTTACGATGGCTGTTGAGAATTCCAAGGCACCACGCGGAGAAGACGAGCAGTCCGGCTCCGGGGAAGAGAATGCGCACGAGGCGGATCGTCAATTCGCGTTTATCGCCGTGAAAGCCCGGCGCGATCGCGTCGATTAGAAAGGGCGTCGTGGCGACCCCGATGAGCACGAGGATCGAAGTCGTCAGCGCGAGCAATCCCGCGATGGCCCCGGCGACGCGCCGCGCCTCTTTGTCGTCCTCTCGCGCCAGCAGGCTGGCGTACACGGGAATGAACGAGGCGGAGAGGACTCCTTCTCCAAACAGGTTTTGCAGGAAATTGGGAATGCGGAACGCCGCCCGGAAGGCATCCGCCGCATCGGAATTCCCGAAATAGTGCGCGAACACGCGATCGCGAATCAGCCCAGCGATGCGGCTTAGGAATATTCCCGCCGCAACCAGAAATGCGAAGCGCCGCGATTCCCTTCGAGGCGCGGGGCTTTCGCCGGAGTGTTTCACGGCCACGATGGAGGCGGGGTGCGCATGTGTCGGATGCAGTTCATTACAGAAGTTACCCGCGGAGATGTCAACTTCGATTCTGCGCTCTGTGCGGTGTTGATAGCTTTGGCGGGGCGCGAGGCGAGCGGCGATCTTTAAGGTGACTACTCGAGAACGGGGTGCAGCGTAAGCTGGCTATCCTTCAGGACTTCGAGATTGCGCTCCCAGCCCTGTCGACCCCGCGATTTCACTTCGATGCGATGGGGGCCGCTGGCCAGGTGGATGGTCGAGGGAGTCTGCCCCACGAATTTCTCGTCCACATAGATGTCCGCGCCGGGCGGGTCCGAGGCGATCGTCACGCTGCCGGCATCGGAGCGCGCTTCACCGCGATCTTCCCGAAATGCGGCCTCCGAGGCCGGCGGCAGCGGGCCCTCTCCGTCGATTGTCTCGACCGGCATGCCAGCGAACGGGGCGGGCTCGAGCTTGACTTCGAAATGGGCCGATTTCAGCAGGAAGTAGCTCCCGTGATGGCGGCCGTTGACCGCAACCCACTGAAATGGGCCGTCGGTGAGCGTGACTTGTCGTGACAGGTAGCCATCCATCGAAACTCGCACGATCATCGAATGGTCGAGGCGGGAGCCAAATACGGAGTGGGTCTTGTGAAAATACCCGCCCGGAAATTCGGTCTTGTAAGGCGTCGTGCCCGATACGAGACCGTTGATCTCGACTGTCGCGCCGGGCGGCGAGCTGGTGATGGTCAGACTATCGGCACGCGCTCGCGGAGGGCACACAGAAAGTGCCAGCAGCGCGAGCGATGCACAGATACAGTGGCGCCTCGACGGCTGCATCGTAGCCCTCCGAGGGAATTAGAGGGCCCAACGATGCTACCTGGTGCAGCGAGTGTCAATCCGAAGAAATACGGAGTCCTCGGGATCCTCGCTACAGATACTTTGCCAGCCAGTCGAGAAACGTCTTGTACCAAAGCTCGCTGTTCTGCGGCTTCAGAATCCAGTGTCCCTCGTCGGGGAAGATCATGAGCTTGGAAGGCACGCCCTGTCGCTGGAGCGCCGTGAAGAATTCGAGGCTCTGCGTGTAGGGCACGCGATAATCAAGCTCGCCGGCAATCACCAGAGTCGGAGTCTTGTATTTTCCGAGAGCCCCCGCGAACTCGCTCGACGACCATTTCTTGTAGAACTCCGGGTTGGCCCACGGCGTTCCGCCGAACTCCCACTCCGGGAACCAGAGCTCTTCGGTCGCGCCGTACATGCTCACTTCGTCCCAGGGCCCCGCATGGCTGATGAGGCACTTGAAACGGCCCGAGTGAGTGGCGATCCAATCCACCATGTAGCCGCCGTAGGAGCCTCCGGCCGCCGCCACGCGCGAGCCGTCGATGAACGGGTATTTCGAAACGGCCTTGTCCACGCCGATTCGCAGATCCTCGTAGACCTTTCCGCCCCAGTCGCGGCTGATTTCCTCCACAAACTTGCTGCCGTAGCCCGGTGAGCCTCGCGGATTGATAAGCAGCGCGACGTAGCCCGGCGCAGTCATCAGCTGCGGATTCCAGCGGTAGCCCCAGGCGTCGTCCCATTCGACCTGCGGCCCGCCGTGGATCAGCAGCAGCATCGGATACTTTTTCTTGGGATCGAAATGCGGCGGGCGAAGCAGCAGGCCTTGCACCTGCGTGTCCTCCGCTCCTGTGAACCAGAACGACTCCGCCGTGGGCAGATCGAGCTGCGCGAGAAGCGCGCCATTCTGGTGCGTGAGCTGGCGGACCTCCGTGCCGTCGGAATTCGCCGCGAAGATTTCCGAGGGCATGGCGAGGCTCGTGCGCGTGAAGACGATCGTGCGGCCGTCGCGGCTGAGCACGAACTCTTCGTTCGAGCCGTGAGAGAGGATTCGCTTCGGCACGCCGACGCTCGCCGCGACAGCGTAAATCGGCAGCTCGAATTTCTCCTCCGTCTGGAAGTAGACTGTCTTGCTGTCCGCCGACCACGCGATAGCGTTGACGTTCCGGTCGAATGCCTCCGTCCGGTTCACGCTCTTGCCGTTCTTGCGTTCGTAGAGCATGAGCCGCCAGCGGTCGCTTTCGTAGCCCGCCTGCAACTGCGCGCGATAGGCGATCCATTTTCCGTCGGGCGAATAGGCGGGCCCCCAATCATCGCCGGGATTGGAAGTGATTCTCTTGGGCTCGCTCGCGCCGCTCGCGGGCACGGTCCAGAGATCGCCGTTCGTGCTGATCGCTTCGTCCTTGTCGGCGTTGGCAGTAAAGCAAAGTTCCAGGCTGTCCGGCGAAAACGCAATCGCTTCCGGTCCACCGAGGCTGAATGGCGGCACGTCGTAGTCCGCGCCGGGCGTGAGATCGCGTGCGGCGCCGCCTTCGGCCGGCACGATTAAAAGGTGGCTGCGCTTGCCTTCCGACCACGTGTTCCAGTGGCGATAGAGAAGTCTTTCGTAGATGCGCGCCTTTACTTTGCTCTTGGCGTTCTCCGCGTCGCGCGCGGCGTTGCAGGCGTCGTCCTTGCAATCGGGATAGACGCTCGAAACGAACGCAATCCATTTCCCGTCCGGCGACCAGAGTTCGTTGTCCGCGCCCGTCGAAATCGAGGTGACCTTGACCGCCTCGCCGCCATCGGCCGGGAGCGAATAGACTTGCGGAGCGCCGTCGCGCGAGGAAAGAAACGCGATCCTCTTGCTGTCCGGCGACCAGCGCGGCCGCTCCGCGTTGCCGTCGTGCGTCAATTGCCGCGACTCGCCACCCGAGACCGGCACGATCCAGATGTCGTGTACGAGGCGGTTCGCTTCCATGTCGGGCGTCGCCACGCTGTACGCCACCCACTGTCCGTCGGGCGAAATCTGCGGATCGGTCACGCGATGCATCGAGATCAGATCCTTGAACGTGATGGCGCGCTTTTCAGGCGCCTGCGCGTGTGCCGCAGCTCCGGCGAGCGTTACCGCGATCACCGCAATCAAAGAGCGGGTCTTCAGGTTCATTTTTCCTCCACAACGACCGCTTGCGGCCGGCCTCAAAGAAGCATGGAAATGATTGCACTTCTGGTTACAGTTTCCAAGCGAAGCGGGCTGCCGTGGTGTGTCCGCATGATACTCTGCGGGAAATCGCGGCCGAAGGCGCGCCGCGATCGTTGCAACGCCTTGAGGTAACCGACGACATGGGAATCATCTGGTTCTGCCTCGTTGCTATTTTGCTCGCAGCGTACGTGGTTTTGGATGGGTCGGCTATCGGCGCTGGCATCTTGTATCCATGGATCGCGAGCGGCGATGCTGAGCGTCGCACCGTGGTCGCCACAGCCGGCCCCCTGTGGCGCCGGGACGAGGTGTGGCTTCTGGCTACGGGCGCCACGCTCTGGTTCGCGTTTCCCTCGGCGTTCGCTGCGGCCTACACCGGGTTTCATGCGATTTTCGTGCTGATTCTGGCGCTTCTGGTCGTTCGCGCGGTTGCCGAGGTCTTTCGCGGGCACATAAGCGGCCGGCCGTGGGCCGCTGTTTTCGATGCGTGCTTCGCGGTTGCAAGCATTCTTCTTGCCCTGTCGTATGGCGTCCTGCTCGGCAACGTCGTTCGAGGGGTTCCGCTCGACGCGCGTGGGCACTTTTCCGAGCCGCTCTGGACGAACTTTCATCCCGCCGGACAGACCGGAATCCTCGACTCGTACACGCTCTTGCTGGCCGCCACGGCTTTCGGGGCGCTGGCGCTTCATGGAGCGGTGCGGCTGGCGGCCGAGTTCGGAGAAGAATTGCGCGAGCGCGCCCTGAGGATTGCCTCTCAGCTTTGGTGGTTGGTGGCGCTGCTCACAGTGGCAATCACGTTCACGACTTCCCGCCTGCTGCCGCGATTGGTCCCGAGGTTTCGCGTGTACCCGTGGGGATTCATCTTCGCCGTGCTGGCCATAGCAGGGCTCCTGGGGATCAAGTGGTTCGTCCATGAATTGCAAACCCGGATGGCACTGCGCGCCTCATGCGCCTACCTGATCGGGATGATCGCGAGTATTGCTTTCGTCCTCTATCCCACCGTGCTGCCCACGAGCATGAACCCGATGTACGGAGGCCTGACCGTCTCGGGGACGATGGCGGCCCAGGGGCGGCTCAAGACGGGCCTGATCTGGTGGGTGGTTGGAGTGGCGCTCGTGGCGGGTTACACGATACTTGCACACCGGCGCATTGCCAGCGAGGCTCCCAAGCCGGAAGCGATCGCGCGGGAAGAAGTCTGACGCCTAAATTCCCGGGGTGCGAACGCCGCGGGAATCCGCGAGCTTCACGGCTCCAGAGGATGAAGGATTTCGTCGAGGTAATTGGGCCGGCTCGCGTCGCGTTCGAGATGCGGATATCGCATTCCACCGTGATAATCGACCGCGTACGTCTTGTACTCCGCGCCGTTCGTTACCAGCAATTGAATGGGTGCGGTGGTTGTAGCCGCGGCCGTAATTGCTTCCTTCAGCACCCCGGCTGAGTATTGCTGGCCGTTCACTCCCGTGATTTTCATTCCCGGCCCGATTCCGGCCTTGTAAGCAGGACCGTCGTAGATCACGTCGCCCACCATCCCGTCATCCCAAAGCAGCAATCCGATTGAGGATCTCAGGTTCACCGACTTGGTCACGGTCTCCCTGTTTTCCTCGATCTCGTTCGGCCGATCGTTGTACACCAGCTTCCATCCGCTGTTTTCGATCGCCTCGACCGGAGTGTTGGGCGAGGTGGAATCGAGCCGCGCGCGAAGGAAGCCGGCCCAATCGTAGGGCGCGAGGCCGTTCAAAGTCGCAACGATGTCGTCGAATGTGTACGTCTTCAACGCAGGCTCGCCGCCGGGCCCGCCGTGAAACACGCGACAGAAATCGTTGATGGATTTCTGGTCCTTGGTCAGGCGGCGCAGCGTGGTATCCACGTCGAGCCAGAGAAGTTCGCCTTCATCGTAGAAATCCACGGAGCGCCGCCAGTTGGACCACTCCGTCTCGGAGTCGTAGAGGAACACTGCCGCGTCAGCCGTATCCTGCAGCGGCCTCCATGCGCGCCCCGGCTCGAGGTCGTACAACGCAGCGAGACGCGCAAGGTACGCGTGTGCCTGATCCAAATTCAAGAGTCCGCTGCGCGCCGTGAGTACATCCCCGAGGTACTCGGTGAGGCCCTCGTAAACCCACACCAGGTCGTCCTTCATTGGCTGGTCGTAATCCGGCGTGGCGAGGCCGGCGGGACGGCGATACTTGCCGTTCCACGAATGGACAAACTCGTGGGGGAGCAAATCGGCGTCGGCGATGCGGTTCGCGTCATCGATCAAGGATTTCTCGTTCGTGCGGTCGTCGCTCGACTCGTGGTGTTCGAGGCCGAAGTGCGCCACCGAGTCGCTGAGCGTGAGCAGGAAATGGTAGTCGCGGTAGTGGCGCGTCCCGAAGAGAGCGCCGGCTTCGGCGACGAGCTGGCGAAAGTGCTTTTCCGTCTCCGGAGTCATTGCGAGCGCTCCGGCGCTGTCCGCGGCGATATCCATTTCATGCGGAGGATTCTGTCCCGGCGTGAGCTGGATGGCCCGGAAATACCGGCCTGCGATCACGGGAGAATCCACGAGCGTGCTGAGCGGGACGGGAGCGAAATCGATCGTGTCGCCATCCTGCTTGGCGACGGGCAGCGCAGTCCCGAACTTCCAGCCCGCCGGCAGACGGAGGCTTGCCGTGTACGTCAGGTCCTTGACCGCATAGCCCTGCGGATAGAGCACCAGTTGATTCCAGCTCAGAATGTTAAGGAAGGCCGTAGCGGAAGATCCGGCGGAGAAGCCGGACGCAGACCCTGAGAGCAGAAAATCGAAAGCCACATCGAGTGAAGTCACGCCTTGCGGAATCTCGAGATGAAACGCGAACATATCCAATAAGTCGCGGCGCCACGGGATGGTCTTGCCCGCCGCCGTGAATTTCAGGCCGGCCATGTTGATGATTGGGCCGCTGGGCATGTGTTCTCCCGGAATCCATTTCGGGTAGCAGAGGACGAGCGGCCCCGGCTGCACCGGGATTTGCAGGTGCGTGTGCAGAATCTTTTGTGGCGCGCGCGTGGTATCGACCTCGACGCGAATCGGGGTCGGGAGCTTCTGCGCCGGGAGCCGCGCGCCCGAGACGAGCAACGCCGCGGCAGCGAACACGAACGGCAACGCACCCTTGCGGATCGTTCTCGTCATCCTTCCCCCTTCGGTTGCGACGCCTCGCGGATTGTGGCGAATGGACGAATTTTTCACCGCACTATCTTATTTGAGAATGCGCGAAGCGCAAGTGGGCAATTCTGCGAAGGCCGTGCAAGCTGCAGGTTGGATGTAGGATGAATCCCGATAGCAATCGTTTCTTGATCAGTTGCCTCTGTGGGACGCGGTTTCGCGGTCGAGCACGGACCGAATCATCTGGCTGAGGCTTTTCGAATCATACGGTTTCTGAAGCATTGACGCGCCCTTTTGCATCAGCGACGACAGAGCCTCCAATTCGCTGGTGTAGCCGGTCGTAAAGAGCACTCCCAGATTGGGCCGAATCTCGCACATTTGCGTGTAAGCTTCCGGACCGTCCAGCCCGGGCATCACCACATCCAGAATAACCATGTCGATTCCGTTGTAGTCGGCCTTGAAGCGCTCGACGGCCTCCAATCCATTCGATGCGAGGACCAGATGGTATCCAAGGCCCTCCAGCATTTCCTGGGCTGCTTCCCGAAGTCCGTCGTGATCCTCGGCGAGAAGGATCCTCTCGCTGCCCTTGCGAGGCGATTCCTTGCGCTCGGCCTCGCGCCGCTCCGCCGTGCCGCTGTGGGCGGGAAGGTAGATGCGGAACGTGGTCCCTTTGCTCGGCTCGCTTTCCACGTTGATCATGCCATCGTGCTGCTTCACGACTCCGTATACGGTGGAGAGTCCGAGGCCGGTGCCTCTTCCGACCTCTTTGGTGGTAAAGAAAGGTTCGAAAATGTGCTCCACCGTGGCGGCGTCCATGCCGGTGCCCGTATCCGATATCGTCAGCAGGACGTAGCTGCCGGGCCGGCCGTACGTGTAGATGCGGCAAAAGTCTTCGCCGATCTCGACGTTCTTGGTTTCAATCGTCAATCGTCCGCCCTTCGGCATGGCATCCCGGGCGTTCAGGCACAGATTCACGACCACCTGGTCGATCTGCGTGGGATCGGCCAGCGCGACACGCAGGTCGGCGGCAAGGTTGCGTCGAATTTCGATGTTTTCGCCAATCACTCTCTGGAGGAGGCTCGTTCCTTCCTCCACGACCTCGTTGATGTTGATCTTCTTCTTCTGAAGGACCTGCCGGCGCGCGAAAGCCAGCAGTTGGGAGGTGAGCCTCGCGGCCCGGTTCGCCTGTTCGCGGATTTTGTGAAAACGATCGTGACTGTGGGAGTCCGCCTGTGTTTCTTCGTAGCCGAGGTCCGCCCATCCCATAATCGCGCCGACCACGTTGTTGAAGTCGTGTGCGATGCCTCCGGCGAGCCGCCCGATCGCCTCGAACTTCTGCAATTGCTGCACCTGTAGCTCCAACCGTTTGCGCTCGCGCCGCTCCGCTGCTTCGCGGAGTTCGCGCTGAATCGCAGGAACCAACCGCTTCAGGTTGGTTTTCATCAGGTAGTCTTGCGCGCCGCCCTTCAGGGCGCTGACCGCCGTTTCCTCGCCGATCGTCCCTGACACGAAAATAAACGGGACATCAGCTCTCCTGGCCCTCAAGATATTCAGCGCGTCGATGCCCGAGAAGTGGGGCATCGAATGGTCCGAGACGACGAGGTCCCACTCCTCTCTGGCGAGGGCCTCGCTCATGGCGGCGGCCGTGTCCACCCGCTCGTGCAAGACGTCGAAGCCTCCGCGCTGCAACTCGCGGAGAAGCAGCGTGGCGTCGTCCTCGGAGTCCTCGATCATCAGCAACCGCAGAGTTGTGCTCATCTACGCTCTCCTTGCCGGCGGGGGCTGATTCAGAATCAGCCAGTACAATCCGAGCTGGCGAACCGCCTCGATAAACTGATTAAAGTCGACCGGCTTCCGGACGTAACTGTTCGCCCCCAGATCGTAGCCCTGCATGCGGTCTTGCTCTTCAACGGAGGAGGTTAAAATCACCACGGGAAGCAATTTCGCGCGCTTGTCGGCCCGAATCTGCCGCAGGACATTCAAGCCGTCTATTTTCGGAAGCTTCAAATCCAACAAGACGACTTGGGGCAGCGCACCCGTGTCTCGTCCGGCGTGCGCTCCGGTGCCGAAGAGGTAATCCAGTGCTTCGGCGCCGTCGCGGGCGACGACGACTTCGTTCTTGATGTTGTTCTTCCGCAGCGCCCGCAGCGTCAGCGCTTCGTCGTCCGGATTGTCCTCAACCAGCAGAATGACCCCGTTTTCCATTGTGTTCGCCCTCTCCTGAAGACTGGTTCGTCACAGCGTAAAGTAAAATGTGGCGCCATGTTCCACGGCGCCTTCCGCCCAAACGTCCCCGCCGTGCCTATGGATAATTCTCTGCACCGTCGCAAGCCCGATTCCGGTTCCGGGAAATTCCGTTGCCCCGTGAAGCCGCTGGAACGCCCCGAAAAGGCGCCCGACGTAGCGCGGATCGAAGCCGGCCCCGTCGTCGCGCACGAAATATGCCGGCCGGCCATTGTGCTTCGCCTGCCCGAATTCAATCTGGGCGTGATCGTGTGTTGACGTGTATTTCCACGCGTTTCCAAGAAGATTTTCCATTACGACTCTCAGTAGCCGCGAATCCGCGTCGGCCATGAGGCCATCGCTGATCGTGAGTTCCACGCGGCGGGCCGGGTCTCCTTTTCTAAGCTCTTCGGTGATGGAACGGGCCAGGGCGCTAAGATCGACCTTCTCCCGGCGCATCTCGGCCCGCGTCACGCGGGAGAGATTCAGCAGATCGTCAATCAGCTGCGACATTCGCTGAGTCGCGGAACGCACGCGCTTGAGGCAGTCCCTTCCCGCCGGATCGAGCTTGTCCGCATAGTCCTCCAGAAGCGCCTGACTGAACCCGTCGATGCTCCGGAGCGGCGCGCGCAAGTCGTGCGACACGGAATAGGAGAACGCTTCCAGCTCCTTGTTCGCGGCTGCGAGCTCGGCCGTGCGCTCCTGCACGCGCTGCTCGAGTTCGTCGTGAGCCTTGCGCAGATCCTTCTCGTTTTGGTCGATCTGCGCCAGCATCTCGTTGAAGGAATCGATCAAGATGGCCAGCTCGCCTTGGCTGCGGATCGGTGTGGCGCGGACCGAGTAGTTCTTCTCGCGAGAGACTCTCTTTGCGATGTCCGCCAGGCGCACGATGGGCTCGGCGACCGATCTCCGGAAGATGGATGAGACGACCAGCGCCGCCAGAAGAGACACCGCCAGCACGATGCCCGCGATTCCGGCGTATCGCTTCAGACGCTGATTGAGTTCCTGCACGTCCGACCGGATGTACACCGTTCCGGTCGGCTTGCCTCCGAAAACGATCGATCGCACCAGTACAACTTGTTTGTCGGTTATCCAGTAAGCTTCCGCCTGGCCCGCTGGGACCGCCGGCAACGTGGGGACCTGGCTGTCTCGATCGCGCGAGTAGCTGGCAAACGGCCGGCCGTCGGGCCCGTAGATCACGGCGGACAGAACATTGGGAGCGGCTTTCAACGCCGACAGCGTGTTTTCCGCGGATTGCGGGTCGTTGAACACCAGCGCGGAAACGCTATTCGAACCGACGATCTGGGCCTGCGTGGAAAGATTTCGGACCATCGTCTCCCGGAACGTGAGCCTCTCGTAGCCGATGAACGCCGCGCACGCAAGCAGCAGGGCCGCGCCGCTCACGAACATGTTCATCCACGTGAGCTTTCGAGAGATCGAATGGTCCTGCGTTTCCAGCATCGTCAGTATCCAGAACGGGCGCTTTTTCTCACCGAAGCGGCCACTTTGAGCAGTTCGGAGCTGAGCGTCAGTTTGGCGTTCTCCGCCCTCGCCAGGTTGACCTCAAAGCGAACCCTTTCGCCGTCCAGCACAAACTGAATCATGCCGCCCCGCCGCGAGAAGTCCGGCATGTCGCTGACCGTCAATATCGCCTCGTCGTCGAGCGCGGTCAGAATTTCGTGGAGATGATTTTCTTCCGTCGAGTTGATGAAGAGAATCCGGCAACCGGGAGCGTCTTGCGGCTTCTGTAACCGCCGGATTGCCACTGGCTTGCCGTCCAGGGACTCTCCGGCAAGAGTTGAATCGAGAACGGGACCGAAAGGGTCCTTGCCCAGCACGCAGATGGCAAAGGAGCCATCCTGTTCCGCCGTGGCGTTCGCCGGCCACGTGACGAAACGTCCGAAATTGTAGATATAGGCGGCCTTGACCTGGTATTCACTCGGTTTGGGTTGTTGCGCGTGCAGAGAAGGGCCTGCGAAGAACACCCAGGACACGATCGCCGCAAGCCCCGCCATACAAAAAAGGAGCCGCCTGGGAATATGACACCGCGAATAGTATCGAAAAGTCTTTCCGTATCGAACGGACGTGGTAGGTGCGGTCAGCATCACCTTCTCCACGTGATTTTTCCGTAGACACTTCTCTTGATCCCCACCAGGGGTCCGGGATCCCCTCCAAATTCCTGGTGAGAGGGCTGCAAGAGGTTCTGACCGATCACCGAAAGATCGAGACCTTCTCCTTCTCCAAGTCCGACATGCCATCCCAGCCGGACGTCAACGGCGCTGTACGAGCCCACGGCTTGCGCAGGAAGCGCGCTCGCGTATCGGTACGATTGATCGAGCTCGAAGTGTTTCGGCAAATTGAAGAGCGACTGGAAACCCACGAGATGGCTGGGGCTCGAACCCTCATAAGAGGCCAGTATGTTGCCCGTATCCGTGAATCCCGGTTTGTCCTTCAGATCCATATGGAGGAACGAATAGGAGCCACGCACCTGCCACCACGGCGTGATCTTCCAATCGGGGGCGATTTCCGTGCCTACCGTACTGCCCTCGATCACGTTGGCATAGGGAAGGACGAGGGAGATAATGTCAGGCGACTCAACGAGCGAGATTGGCCCGTAGCCCTGCAGGTCGCGATACGTGTTGTAAAACGTGGTGAAATCCACGTATAGGTTGCGGCTGACCTGCGTCCGGTATCCCGCCTCATACCCGATCAACTGCTCCGCCTTCAGCTTCGGATTTCCGACGATCTCGAAGAAGACCGGCGGAGGCAAGTCGGTCACGAAGATGGCGAACTGAACGTTCTGGTCCACGCGCGACGGCGTCCTGACGGCCCGCGTCACGGCTGCCCACACCGACTGGCGATTTGTCGGCGTCCACAGCAGCCGTATGCCGGGCTGGTATTCAAAGCCGCTGAAGTTGTTGTGCTCCAGCTTGGTTCCCGCCGTCAGCGTGAGCTTGTCGCGCACGATCGGGAGTTCGTACTGCACGAAGCCGCTGTAGATGGTGTCGGTCTGCTTGGCAGGCAGAAAATTCACGCCCCCGGACGTCTGAATGAAATTGCTCGGGCTCGCCCTTACTCCCAGGCCCCAGGTCAACTCGTGGTTCTCATGCAGGCGCGCATGCTGGACGAAGTCGACGTCGAACGTATCACGCGTCTCACCCAGCAAAAGGTCTTGCCGGTTGGTGCGGTCGAAGTACGCTTGGATCTGTATGTCGGTGCCTTCTCCCGTCGCATGCTGCCAGCGCGCCACCAGATTCCCTCCGGAGAGGTACGACTTGGCGTCCGGTTGTGTCTCCTGAGGGGGATTGAACGAAGCCAGAAACGTTCTTTCTCCGCTCTCCGCGCGGTAGATGTCGCCTTGCACTGTGAAGGAGTCCTTCTCGCCGCTCGTCCAGTCCGTCCGGAACCCCAACTGCCCCATCCGGAAGTGGTCGAATCCGTCCCCATCGGAGTGAAACTCCGAGCCGCGAATTGAACCCATGCTGTAGATGCGATAGTTGAAATCTTTCCCTGCCGTGCCGCCGTAGCGGAAGGCGCCCGTTCCTTGGTCCACACTTCCGCTACCCAGCGTGGCCAGGGCGCCGTGGGTGTCCTTTGAACTCTTCGTGATGATGTTGATCACACCGTTGACCGCGTTGGCTCCCCAGATCGTGCCGCCCGGCCCGCGGATCACCTCGATTCGCTCCACGTCCTCGAGCATCACGTTCTGCGCGTCCCAATACACTCCGGAAAAGAGCGGTGTGTAGACGCTCCGGCCGTCAATCAACACCAGCAGGGACTTTGAAAACTGGCCGGCAAATCCGCGAATCGCGACGGACCAATGATTCCCATCCGTGCGCGCCACCTCCACACCCGGCGCCAGACGCAAGGCCTCCGGTATGCTCGTGGCTCCGGAACGCCGGATGTCCTCCTGCGTGATGACAAAGATTGCTGTGGGCGTCTTCTGAACCTGCTGGGGGTCCTTGGAAACAGAGGTCACCTCAACCGTCCCGAGTTGCTCCAGGCTGAGTTGCTTCAGATTCTCGGAAGGCTGCTGATCGGTTTGCGTCGTCTGTGCTGCGCTCCCATGGAGCGGCGCAATAAGCGCGAGGAGAATGGCGAAGCTGCCTGCGGCCATCTTGGGCAGGGAATCATTCGCCCGAAAATGATTGGATCGTATAGGTACTGTGTGTCTGAGGGAGTTACGAGCTGTCCGCAAGTTGCTTGGAGCTGGGTCGCACGCACACGACAGTCCCTCCGGACGGAGTTTCCCCCGGGATTCGCGCAAAGGGGGCCCTTGGCGATTGAGGGAAGAAGGCTTCATAACCACCACTCGCGATCCCTAAAAGGCTAGCATGTGCTCGCGGCGTCGTTTTTCGAATTGTCCTCAGCATAATCAAAGGGTTACTGGTAGGGCGCCGTCCACGCGATGCTACTGCCTTCGCCGTGTCGTGCCGGGCCCAGGACGAAACTTTCAGCGAAGCCAGGCACGCTGCGCCGCCGGCGAGTGAGTCTGTGATCCATGTCACAGACTATTGTGCTGCCAATCACAGCCACGTTGAAGCCCGGTGCGACATGTTTTAGGGGAAGACGATTGCCTGAATTGGTCCGAGGCATTCAACGGGGACACTACTGCCCGATGGGGCTCAAAATGCATTTTGACGGCTTCTGGGATTCCGACACCAGAGGAAATATCGAGCACGCAATTCGCGATTGCATCGGAGAGCCCCCAAAAGACGAGGAGTGGCTTGTATCGATCGCCCGCCCGTACCCGTTTCAACCCTGCTCGGTTCAGGTGAAAACGCTCAACCAGACGCGCAGCCGCCTGTTTTTCGAGGATTCGTCGGCCCTTTCCAAGGCAATCCCGGATTGGCTCAAGCTGTATCCGTTGAAATGACCGGAGGGGTTTCTTCTAGAAGCTGTTAGTTGCCTTTCGCAGCGCGGGAGCGAATCACACATGAGCCTAGCCGAGAGGTTGCGAGCCGTGCGGGAGGGGAAGCATCTCTCGCAGGGAGAAGTTCAGAAGCGCACAGGTCTCCTGCGCTCCTACATCTCGCGGATCGAGAACGGTCACAGCGTGCCTACTCTCCAAACGCTGGAGAAGCTCGCACGCGCCATGGAAATCCCTCTCTATCAACTGTTCCACGATTCCGAGCAGCCGCCGGAGAAACCCATCTTTCCCGACCTGAATGGCTCGAAGGGCGCTGCGCGCAAGAGCTCGGCGAAGGATCGGCGCCTCCTCGGCCGCTTCGGTGAGCTTCTCGGCCGCATTGAAAACGGCGACCGCCAACTGCTGCTCCTCATGGCCGAAAAAATGGCCCGGCCGCGCAACCGCCGGGCGAAATCCTAGCCTCCGCCGCTCGTTGATTGTTGCCCTTCGATTCGCGCGATACGCGGACCCGCTCAGGACTAAACTTTCCCAGACCGAAAAAATGGTGGAGGCGGGGGGAGTTGCAAACTCAGGTGCTCTTGACCTGAGTTTGTCCCGAGCGTAGTCGAGGGGAACCCCCGACGAGGGCAGCCTTTTTCGCGCGACTCCAGTGCTTCAACTGGTTTTCTCGCTTGCGCGCCGATGATAGCGTTGAGTGCTCCTCGGTCCAGACCAGCCTTACAGGCCGGCGCGCTGCGGTCCATTCGGAGCCCTTGCCTTCATTGTGGTGCTGCACTCGCTGTGCCGGATCCTCTGTGACTCCGATGTAGAGTGAGCGGTCCGCACACTCGAGGACTTAGCAGAAGAACATCAAGGAACCAGGTGCCCCTCGGCTCGCCCGCACTGCGGGCTTCGCTCGGGACACCCTTTCCTTCGTCGGAAATGGTGGAGGCGGGGGGAGTTGAACCCCCGTCCGAGAAGCCTTACAACTCGAAGACTACATGCTTATCCCGTTCCGAAGGTTTCGCCGACGGAACTCAGAGCGGGCAAGACGCGCCGCCGGCTAGTCCGATGATCTCGCCGCCGCATTACGGACCGAAACGCGATGGCCAGCCTACTGTGTGACGCCTCATCCCAAGCGCGTAGGTGACGCCTGGGGAGACGCGCAGCTTACTTTTGGTTAGGCTGCGAGAGCCAACTGTGAGTTGCCAGTTGTCTATTTCCACCCGATTGCGGGCAGGTGGGGCCCGGCATGCCTTCGAGCCGCGACAGCTTCCGTCGAAACCGTGTCGCCCCCGTTGGTAACCCCATTATAGCATTTTGGAGCTTGTGCCTGCTGAGCGCTGAATTCGCGCTTTCGAGGCGTGAATAGATCGAGTGCCTAATGAAGACGGAAGCACGTCACCTGGTAAGGAAAGCAATCAGAGGGGCATATGCGGCGTACCTGGCGCTTAACTCTTCGCGCTTGCCCGGCTCGTAGTCTTGCGGGTCAAATCCGGGCCCCATCGTGGTGCCCATCAGCGCGTATTTCCCGCCGGGAGCGAGACGCGAGCCCTGCCACGCCCCCGCTGGGACGACATGCTGCAGGCGCATGCCTGACGCGATGCCTTGTCCCAGCAGAATCGCTTCCGCGGTTCCGTCCGGTTTCAGCACCAGCATCTCGACCGGATCGCCCAAATAGAAGTGGTAGACCTCGTCTCCCTTGAGCCGGTGCATGGCGGAGAAGGTGTCCGGAGTGAGCATGTAATAGATCGCCGTCGAGAGCGCCCGCTCGCCCGGATAGGAGGGCGGAAGCGATGACTGCGCCAGGGTGAATTTCGACCTGTACGTCTCGACGAAGTATCCGCCTTCGATGGGGAGAGGTTGCAGCTTCAGGAGCTCTTGTATCTGCTTGGCCGTCAGCATGGGGCTGGGGACTCCCGCTTGGCGCCTCGAAGATACGAACCAGCCCCGGGGAAGGCAAGCGAAACCTGAACCCGCCCGCCGCTCTGCTCGGGCATGCCCTGCATACTCAGGAACATGCGCGAGGAATGTCCGTTGACACCCCGAGATACGGTTTCCATAATCGCAAAAGGTAGGGGAAACCCTTGAAAGAGCGGCAAAAATCTCTCGAACAGGCCCTCGAAGAGGCCGTTTCTCGGGCCTTGCGCGACAATCTCGCTCCGCTGCAACGCACGGCGGATGAGCTGCACCAGGCGTACGCCGATCTTGTGGCGGCGTGCTCGTCCAGCCGCCCAAGCAATGCTCTGCCCGCGATGCTCCGCGCGCAGACCGCGGCGTCCGCGCTCGCCGCGGGGTTGTCCGTGCTTTCGAACTTCGTGGCCGTCGCGCTGAATCCGCGCGAGCAGCATGGCTCGGACGAGCATGCCGGCGCAAAGGCTTCCGCCGTTGCGGAAGTCGAGGAGTCGCCCGCCGAGATTCCCGTGCATGCTGCTGCGATCGAGGAGCCGCCAGTCGCCGAGCCTGAAGAGCCGGTGGAAGCGGCGGTTGCGGAAACTGCGGCCTTCGATGTCGCCAGCCTGTCGGACGAGCTGAAAGACCTCCACCGCCGGGCCAACCGGGTAGCCAAAGTGGCCATGCAAGACATCAAACTATTGAGGCCCAAGGACGTTCGATTGGGCCGTGAGAATAGGGACATCTGTAATCGGTTGCGCAGTGATATCGATAAAGCACGCAAGGAATATGACCGCCGCTTCCGCGCGATCCAGGACCATCCCGTGGATTACTTCCACCATTGGTTGGTGGAGATCCTCGCCGAGGGCGATTTGCAGGCCGTCGGAGACTACCCCTATCCCTCGCCCGTCCTGCGGCAGTAAAATAGCAGCCATGAGATTTGCAGGCCGCCTCGCTTTCTCCGCCGGAGTATTGCTGCTGGTGTCTTCGGTCTGCTTTGCGCACCCGAACTCCGCGGCAGAGCCCGTACGCAAAGCCGCCGTCACGCCGAAGCAGCTCGAGAAACTTTCGCGCGCGCTGAGGCAGAGCAATCCTTCGCCGGCCTACGCCCAGCTCAGCAATATTGCGACGCAAAAATCTTCCGGCGCTCTCGGCGTGCGCGCGGCGCTTGCCCTCGGGTACTTCGACTACGGCAAAGGGAACTACGCGCAGGCCGCGAAATGGCTCGCGCGCGCCAAGGGCGATCCGCTGCTCGCTGACTACGCAGCCTATTGGTCTGCCGAAACCGATCTGGCCCTCGGCCGCAGCGCCGATGCGCTCGCCGGGCTCAAGAGATTCCGGGTCGATTTTCCGGATTCGGTGATGACCGACCAGGCGCTCCAGTCGCTCGGCGACGCCGCGCTCGCGGGGCACCAGCCCGCCGAGGCCGTGGCCGCTCTTGATGCGTATGCTTCTACTCCGCAAAGGCCCGCGCTGCTTTTCCTGCGCGCGGAAGCTCGCGAGCAGGCCGGTAAACCTCTCGACGCGGTGGCCGATTATCAGGCCGTGTACACGCGCTTCCCCACGAGCGAACAGGCTCGCCAGGCGGCCACGAAGCTTGGTTTCCTGCGCAGCACGCTCGGCGCGGAATATCCTGCGCTGCCGCTCGATCAGCGTGTCGCCCACGCTGCGTCGCTTTTTGCGGCGAAGAACTGGAGAGATGCTCGCAACGAATATGCCGAGCTGCTGCCTGAGCTCTCGGGCGCCGATCGTGAGCGCGCGCAACTGCGCATTCTGGAATGTAGCGCTGGGCTAGGCGCGGGACCCTCGGAGATGACCGCACTGATTCCCAATGATCCCGATGTCGACGCCGAGCGTTTCGCTTCGCTCGCGGATTACTATCGCGCGCAGCAGCAGGATACGCAGATGGTTGCCGCGGTCGAATCCGCGGTCGCGCGCGCACCCTCCAGCCACTGGGCTGAAGCGGCCCTTTTTCTCGCCGGAAATTACTTCTGGGTGCAGCTCGACCGCGACCGCGCGGCAAGTTACTACAAGCGCTTCGAAGAAAGTTTTTCGGCGTCGCCGAACGCGGTTTCCGCGCAATGGCGCGTCGCCTGGACCGCAGTTCTGAAGCGCCAGCCCGAATCCGCGGAAATGCTGCAAGCGCATCTGCGGCGCTTTCCCGGATCGCAGTACACTCCTGACGCGCTCTACTGGCTCGGCCGTCTGTCCGAGGAAGCCGGAACTCCAGCGCTCGCGCGCGGCTACTACGCGAAGTTGATCGAGCGCTATCCTCAAAACTATTTTCAGGGTCTCGCCTCCGAGCGCCTGCGCGACCTTGGCGTAGGGACGGCGGAAAAATCGGACGTACTCGCCTTTGTTCCGCCGGTCTCGGCCGCGCCCAAATTGGACGGGCCGATTCCTCCGGCCGCCGCCGGCCGCCAATCGCGCGCCGACGCGCTTCGTTCGATCGCGTTTGATTCCTCGGCCGAACTTGAATTGCGCGCAGGCTATGCCGCGACGGGCGAGCCGCGCTTGCTGCTTCAGGCCGCGCAATCCGCCGTCGATGCCGGCCACTATGGCGCGGCGGTTGTCACGGTCCGGCAGGTCTTTCCGCAGCTTGAGTCGCAGCCGGTATCGGTTGTGCCGCGCGACGTCTGGCGCGTCGCGTATGCGCTGCCGTTCGAGTCTTCGATTCGAAAATGGTCCGCCCGTCAGGGCCTCGACCCGATGATCGTCGCCGGGCTGATCCATCAGGAATCCGCGTTCGAGCCCGAGGCGCGTTCCGGCAAGAATGCCATCGGCTTGATGCAGCTGATCGGGCCGACGGCCCGCCGCCTGGCGAAGCAGGAGAACCTCCGCTATTCACAGGCGCGGCTTGTCGATCCGGACTACAATGTCCGGCTCGGCACGGCCTATTTCGCCTCTTTGCGCAAGCAGTTTGGCGGCGTCGAATCGGCGCTGGCCGCGTACAATGCCGGGGAAGACCGCGTGGCGTTCTGGACGGCCGGTCAGACCTATCGCGACAAGGCGGAATTCGTGGACTCGATTCCGTTCACCGAAACGCGCCAGTATGTCGAGATCGTGACGCGCAACGCGGACATCTATCGCCGCCTCTACGGAGCGCAAAGTGAATTCAGCCCAGCCCGGACGCGCCACGGCCATTAGCCCGAAACTCTCCTCCAAAGCCGAGCTTTTCACCGAATCGGTAATCCGTGAAATGACGCGCTTGGCGTTTCGTCACGGCGCCGTTAATCTCTCGCAGGGTTATCCCGATTTTCCCGCGCCCGCCGAAATCAAGCGCGCCGCGCAGGAAGCGATTGCCGCGGACATCAATCAGTACGCCATCACGTGGGGCGCGAAGAAGTTTCGCGACGCCATCGCCGAAAACTTCCAGCGCATGCAGGGCGTCACCGTCGATCCCGAGCGCGAGATCACCGTCTGCTGCGGCTCCACCGAAGCGATGATCTCCTCCATGATGGCCATCATCAATCCGGGCGACGAAGTCGTCGTGTTCGAGCCGTTCTATGAAAATTACGGCCCCGATGCCATTCTCTCCGGCGCAACGCCTCGTTACGTGAAGCTTCGTCCTCCCGATTGGACGTTCGACCCAGAGGAGCTGGCCGCCGCGTTTGGCCCTTCGACGAAGGCGATCATCCTGAACACGCCGAACAATCCCACCGGAAAAGTGTTCGAGCGCGCCGAGTTCGAGTGCATTCGCGATCTCTGCGTGCGGTGGAACACATTCGCCATCACGGACGAGATCTACGAACACATGCTCTACGACGGCGCGCGGCACATTTCGCTCGCCTCGCTCGATGGGATGCGCGACCGCACGATCACGATCAACGCGCTTTCGAAGACCTACAGCGTCACGGGCTGGCGGGTCGGCTGGGCCATCGCATCGCCGGAAGTGACCGCGGCGATCCGCAAGGTGCACGACTTCGTCACGGTTGGGGCGGCGGCGCCGTTGCAGGAGGCAGGAGCAGTGGCGTTGCAATCGCCTTCGAGCTACTACGAATCGCTCGCGCGCGACTACCTCGCGCGCCGCGATCGCCTGCTAGGAATTTTGACGAGCGCAGGTTTCCGCTGTTTCAAGCCTCGCGGCGCCTACTACATCATGACGGATATTTCCGCGTTCGGTTTTCCGGATGACGTCGCGTTCGCGAAGTATCTTGTGACCGATATCGGCGTGGCCGCCGTGCCGGGATCGAGCTTCTACCACAATCCGGCGGACGGCCGCACACACCTCCGCTTCACGTTCTGCAAAACGGAAAAGACATTTCAGGCCGCCGCCGAGCGCCTCGCCAAACTCAAGATTGCGAAGTGAGCGGCAGAGTCCGCTGCTCGATGAAGCACCCGGTCACATCGCGCCCAAGTCAAACGACTGCTGATACGCAGGGATCGTCACCGGCCAGCGGTATTGGCTCGCGATGGCGTCGCGCAGCCCGTTAAGCCCGCTCGGTTCGCCGTGCACCAGAAACGTCTGCTTGGGCGGAGCCTGAAAACCGGAAAGCCATCGTAGCAATTCGCTTTTCCCCGCGTGCGCGGAGAGTTGTCCAACCTCGATAATCTTCGCCCGCACGGGAATCTGTTCGTTGTGAATGCGCAAATACTTCGCGCCATCCAGCAGCGCGCGCCCGCCCGAGCCTTCAGCCTGGAACCCAACGAGCAGGACCGTGCTTCTTGAATCCGGCAGCCGCTTTGCCAGATGGTGCTTGATGCGCCCTCCCGTGATCATCCCGCTCGCTGAGATGATGATGCAGGGCGCGACGACGTCGTTGATCTTCTTCGATTCTTCCACGCTGCGCGTCATGTGGACTTCATGGCAGTTCAGCGGATCGTGACTCCCGGTCGCTTCCTGCTGTCTGAAATCCGCGTCGTGGTCTTCGTGATGGTTCATGTAGAGGCCCGTTACGTTGATCGCCATCGGGCTGTCCACGAACACCGGCAGATGCGGGATGCGCTGCTGCTCCTCGAGTTGGCGGAGGTAATACATCAGCATCTGCGTCCTGCCGACGGCGAACGCCGGAATCACGACCGCTCCGCCGCGCTTCGCGGTTGCATTGACGATTTCCGCCAACTCATCCAGGACCGAACCGGCCGGATGGTCCCGGTCGCCGTATGTCGATTCGCACAGCAGAAAATCGGCGCGCGCGGGCGATTCTGGATCCTTCAGGATGGGCTGATCGTAGCGGCCAACGTCGCCGGAGAAAACCACCAGCGTCTGCTTCCCGTTTTCCATAATCGTCAGCTCGAGCCAGGTCGATCCAAGAATGTGTCCCGCGTCGTGCGGCCGGACGGAAAATTGCGGGCTGATCGTGAACGGTTCGGCGCGCGGAATCATCCGGAATTGCTGAAGCGCCGCATGCGATTCCGCAACGGTATAAAGAGGCAGCGGAGGCTTGTGCGCGCTGTAACCCTTCTTCGCCGCGTATTGCGCGTCTTCTTCCTGTATGTGTGCGGAATCGGGAAGCAGGAGCGCGCAAAGTTCTTGCGTAGCCGCGTTGGCATAGATCGGCCCGCGAAACCCGCTCCGCGCAAGCCGCGGCAGATAGCCCGTGTGGTCGATGTGCGCGTGCGTCAGCAGCACCCAATCGATCGTCGCCGGGTCGATGGGGAGCTCATCCCAGTTGCGCTGCTTCAGTTGCTTTGAGCCTTCAAACAGCCCGCAGTCCACCAGCAGCCGCTTGCCCCCTGCTTCGATCAGGTACTTCGAGCCGGTCACCGTTCCCGCCGCGCCCAGAAAAGTGATCTTCGCCATTGCGGACGTATTCTAGCAGTTTGTTGAAAGGCGGAAGGGCGGGGTTTCAACCCCGCCGTGAGTCGCTTGATTACCTCAGGGGTTTCAACCCCTGAGGTCATGAAGATGAGTTTTCGACATGCTCTGGTTCGCGCCTCGTTTGACGCTTCGCGTCTCTGGGTGCTATAAAAGCAATCGCTGTCGTTTTCCTTTCGGTGGGGCCGTGGCGCAGTTGGGAGCGCGCCTCGATGGCATCGAGGAGGTCGTGGGTTCGAATCCCATCGGCTCCACCAATTAACTTTAGACCAACATCTCTTGTATTCTCTCTACCGCAACCCTGTGACCATCTCCGATGGTGTGCCCGGGCACCTCGCCGGACTTCATCCAGATTTCTTTGTCCAGTAGAGTTTACCCGGCTGACTGTACGTCGGACTTCCGACTTGGTGGAGGGCCGTACTTATTCTCACCAGGCTGGCCCTGTTTGAAAACTAAGTACCACCCGACAAAGGGAATAAGGGTGATAAGGGCAAACCAACCACTGTGCCCGAGGTCGTGAGACCGACGAACTGCTGCGATTACTGCCACTGGCAGGCTGATAAGATATAGCAAGGCAATGATGCTATCCCAAGGGCTTGCCACAAGGTCGAATTTCAAAACGACTCCAAGAAGGACAGTGGGCAGATACCACGCGAAAAATCGTCCACCAGTTAGACGACCCTTCAACGTGAAGATATTCGTCATGTTTTGGACGCCAGGGCTTAGAGACTCAGCGTTTGCTTTTCCAGGTAGTAGCAGCGGTCTGCTGGGCACTTGTCGGTCCAGCGTGAAGGCAGGACAAACGTCTCCCCGGTATCTTTGCTGGTCCCGATTCCCAGAATGGTCACGAACATTCCGTCAATCGCGATGACGATTGCTCGCACGTCACCGGGTCCCATGACAACATCTCCGATACGGGCGACCACCTTTGGGTCATTGCTGTAGGCTGCTTCCAATGTGGTCATCTTTGACGGATCATAGCATAGACGCGGCAGAGCGTTAGATTTACGATTCGGAGGAGGTCGTGGGTTCGAATCCCATCGGCTCCACCAATCTTTTCAACAACTTACGCTGTGTCCCGGGCTGGTACTTTCGGTTCATCACTTCCCCGTGATATTTCTGCTATCCTTAGCAACATAGATGGGCGAGCCGGTGTCTAATTCGAAAGACGCCCTTGGGAGCGCGGTGCACGCGATGGCCGAACTGGCGCACAGTCTGCCGTGGGGACGTGACGAAGCGGAGCTGGTGACGGAGCTTCAAGCCGGCTCCGAATCAGCGTTCGATTATCTCGTCACTTACTATCACGCCAGCGTGTACAACCTGGTGTACGGAATCCTCTCCGACGCTGCCGACGCCGCCGACGTGACGCAGGAAGTTTTTCTCCGCGTATTTCGCGGGATTCATGGCTTCCGCCGCAGCAGTTCGCTGAAGACCTGGCTGTATCGCGTTTCCGTGCGGCAGGCGCTGAACCATCGCCGCTGGTGCTGGCGGCACCACCGGCAGCAGGTTTCAATTGACGCCGAAGAGACGGAGCACGGCCCGATGTTCGAGTTGCAGGACGCCGAGGCTACCCCGTTCGAACAGTGCGCCGCGCACGAAACGCAGACGACGGTGCGCCGGGCGCTGGCGGAAGTCCCGCCGCTGTTTCGCAGCGCGGTAATCCTGAGAGATCTTGAAGGGCTTTCCTACGAGGAGATCGCTGAAGTGATGGAAGTATCCGTGGGAACCGTAAAATCACGCATTTTGCGCGGCCGGCGAATCCTCAAGGAAATTCTCGATCCGATCCTGCACGCGCCTCAGCACGAAATTGCTGAAGCGCCGATTCATGTGGCGCGGGGCGCGTCGCGCCGCCGGCAGAGAGTTCGATTTGTGGAAGGCTCTGAAGCCGTGGGCGCTCTTCCCGCAGCCGCCGGTGGGCTCGCGGAAATGCACGGAGGCGGGCAATGAACTGCCGCGAATCGCAGCGTTGCCTTCCGGGTTACCTCGACGGAGCGATCCGCCCGTCGGAGCGGGTGCGCCTGCGCGAGCATCTCGATTCTTGCGGAGATTGCAGGCGGCAGCTGGAACGTTATCGCTTGATGGCCACTCATCTGGCCAATGTTGCCGCAGTGACGCCGCCCGACGGACTCGCTATGCGAATTCGCGTGCAGGCATCCCAGGCGCGCTCCCGCTGGGAGGGCGTCAGCCGTCTGTGGTCGCGCGCGGTTCTGATTTCGCAAAACATCGTGAGGCCGCTCGCGGTGCCTGCCACCGGCGGAGTTCTGACGGCTGTGGCCGTTTTTGTCCTTGTCGTGCAGAGCATGCTTGTGGGGATGCCCCTGAGCGGCGTTGTGCCGGACGATTCGCCTCTGAACCTGGTCCAGCCCGCGCAACTCGAAAGCCTCGCTCCTTTCCCGCTCCCTGGCATCGGTGAAACGGATGGTCGCGCCAATTCCGGCGCGCTGCTGCTGGAGGCCACGCTCAATGCTCAGGGCGAGGTTCTCTTCTACAAGATTCTTTCTGGACCGAACGATGCCGCGGTCCGGCGCCAGCTCGATCAGGTTCTCTTGTTCTCCCGCTTCCGCCCCCAACTGGGTTTCGGGCGTCCGATGGGCGGCGGGCGCGTCCTGCTGAGTTTCAGCGAGGTCCGCGTCCACGGCTGATTTTCAGTCGAAGCCGCCAGGCCGTGGTTTCTTCTGCGAATCTTGACTCCGCTTCGTCCGCTCGCTAGAGTTTGAATGTAGCTGTGGATTCTGCGGAAGCGGCGCGCGGATGGGGAAGCTGCGCGCTCAGCAAGAGGGGGCTCAGGCGTTGACGAGTAGGTCCATTCAAAGGTCTGTCTGCGCATATGCCACCTCTGCTCTCCTGGCTCTTCTGATCGGCGTTGGCGCGGCCGCCCAACCGGCATATGCCCAGCAGCGCGCCGTGTCCGCCAGCGACTTCGGCGTCGGCGTGGAAGCGAGTCCGCAGGTCTTTGCGACGATGTGCGCGTTGGAGGCCGCGGGATTTGACGCGGATGCGAGCACTCTCTCGGAGATGCCTGCGCGCCTGGCGCTCCGTGGCGATCTCCTTAGAATGCAGGGACCAGCCGCGGAAGCAGTGCGCCAGTTCTATCGCGACCACGCCCTCGCCAATTCATCTGACACTCTCTCCCGCTATATCACTTTCGCTCTATACGTCGGCCCGCCACCCCAGTTCCAGTTTCAGAGCAACCGCGAGTTGCTTCCGCCGGACATGCTCACGATCGAGGGATTCCAGGAGCTTCTGGCAAACTTTTACCGGGAAGCACAGCTTGAAACCCGCTGGGCCAAGGTTGAACCGGAGTCCGAGCCGGCCATCGATCGCTATCGGGCATCGCTCCGCAAGATCGTGGCGGTTTCCAACGGTTACCTGCGAGAGATCGTAAAGCCGGCGAATGGCCGCGCCTTCACCGTGTACGTCGAACCGCTCGTGGGCGCCCGGACGAATTTCCGCAATTCCGGGAGCGATTACGCGATCGTGGTTGGATCGGCCTCCGACACGTCCGTGAGCGCCGTCCAGCACGCCTATCTGCATTTCATGCTCGACCCTCTTGTGCTGCGCTACCGGACGGCCGTGGAAACCAAGCGGGCGCTTCTCAACGTGGCGGCCAGCGCTCCGCGGCTTCCGGTCGAGTACCACGACGATTTCGTCGCGCTGGCGGATGAGTGCCTGATCAAGGCTGTGGAGTTGCGCCTCCGCCATCTTTCGCCGGAGCAGCTCCAATCGGCTCTTCAGGACGCGGACCAATCAGGCTTTGTCCTCGTGCGTCCTTTCGTCGCTCAGCTCCAGAAATTCGAAAAGGCCGAACCCGCTATGTCGTACTATTTTCCCGACCTGATCGCGGGCATCGACGTCCAGGCCGAGAAGAAGCGTCTGCAGGGCGTCACTTTTGCCACTGCGGAGACCGCTTCTGCAACCGAGCAGAACGCGTCGGAGAACGCTCCACCCTCGGAGCTGGATCGCTGGCTGGCGGAAGGTGATCGCCAGATCGCGCAGAGGGATGCTTCGGCCGCCACCGCGACATTTCAAACGGCGCTCGCAAAGTATCCCAACAATCCGCGCGCGCTGTATGGCCTGGCTATCGCGTCGGTGCTCTCCGGCCAGGGGGACCGCGCCCGGGAGCTTTTCGAGCAGCTCGCTTCCGGGACGAGTGCCGCGACAGTCCAGGCGGATTCGGCGCCAGCCGCGGACCCGGCAATTGTGGCCTGGTCTCACGTGTATCTCGGCCGAATCCACGATCTCGAGGACGATCGCGATTTGGCAGTGAACGAATACCGCGCAGCTCTGGCGGTGAATGGAGCTCCGGAATCCGCGCGTACGGCGGCACAGAGCGGCGTCGAGATGGCTTACAAGCCCGCGGCGCGCACGGACGAAGACAAGCAAACGCAGCCTTGAGCAAGCCGCCTCATGCCCAGGGTCGTTCTGGCAATATCCGATAAGTGGGGAGGACGAACTACCATGAAACTCTCGTGCCTGCGTTTTGCAATTCGAGCTCTCGTTGTAGCGTTTGTCGCCGCTTTTCTATTTGGATCCGCGTCTCGAGCCCAGACGCCCCAGCCGGGGCCGGCGCAGACTCCCTCGATGAGCCAGGTCAACTCCATGCAACAGGAATTGCACTTGTTGACCGACGTGCAAAAGCAGGCGAATCTCCACGTCGATCCCAGGGAGCAAGCCGCGTACGACGCTTTCTTCCATGTCAACCCGGGGGACCCCGACAAGAAGATCCGGCTCGGCAATGAATTCCTTCAGAAGTTCCCCGCGAGCGTGTTTGCCGAAGCGGTGGATTCAGGACTCGCGAATGCCTACTACGCCAAACAGGATTGGAAGGATTTCTATGCGACCGCGGACAAGGCGTTGGCGCTCAAGCCCGATGATGTGGATGTCCTCACCACAGTTGGCTGGGTAATCCCGCACATCTACAATCCAAGCGATCCGGACGCTGACAAACAATTGGACAAGGCTGAAACGTACGGGAAGCATGCCATCGTGGTTTTGGACAAAATGCCCAAACCGGCCGAAATGACGGACGCTCAATTCGCCGCATCCAAAGTCCTTAAGGCCAGTCAAGCTCACAGCGCTCTGGGTCTCGTGTATTTCCGCCGCGATGACTACGATAATTCCGAAAAGGAGCTTCTGCTGGCCACGCAATCCACGCCGACTCCCGACCAGGCGGATCTGTATGTCTTGGGGATCGACCTCCAGAATTTGAAACGCTTTAGCGAAGCCGCAGATGCGTTCAATCGTTGCAGTCTTGTTTCGGGTGGTCTCCAGGATCGTTGCAAGCAGAACGAAGCCGAAGCGAAAAAGCAGATTAGGTAAGAAATGATGAGCAAATACTCGACACCGAAAAGGAAACCGGAGCATGAAACTTCGATCGCTATCTGAAATAGTTCGCACCCTGGCACTCGCGCTCGCCGGAGTGCTCGCACTGCTGCCGATCAGCCGCGCGCAAGGCACCAATCCAAATATGATCCCGGCCAAAGAGCAGCAAGCGGAACAGGACCAAAAACTGAAAGAACAGACACTCGGGCAGGGAGTCGCGCCGGCGGCGCCGAAACTGGATCCTGCGGAGGAGGCGTCATACAAGGCCTTTTTCGACACCTCCGCACAGGATTCCGACAAACGAATCCAGCTCGGTCAGGATTTTGTCCAGAAGTATCCGACGAGCCGGTATAACGAGTCGGTCTATGCGGGACTCGTGCAAGCCTACTTCGCCAAGCAGGACTGGAAGAATTTCTATGACAGCGCGGACAAGGCGCTCGCCCTCGACGCGGACAACGTCGCCATTCTCGCCACGGTTGGCTGGGTGATTCCGCACGCCTACGACGCGAATGATCCCGACGCGGCGAAGAAACTGGACAAAGCCGAAAGCTACGAGAAGCACGCCATCCAGATTCTCGGCACGATGCCCAAGCCGGAGAATATGACGGACGACCAGTTTGCATCTGCGAAGGCCAGCCAGTTGTCCCAGGCCCACAGCGGCCTGGGCCTCGTGTACTTCCGCCACCAGCAGTTTGAGGACTCCGTTAAGGAATTGCAGCTGGCCACGCAAGGCCCCAGCATGCCTGATCCAACGGATCTCTTTGTGCTGGGATTCGGCCTCCAGAACCTCCATCGCTATGGCGAAGCGGCGGACGCCTACGATCATTGCAGCCAGATGCCCGGAGGCCTTCAGGATCGCTGCAAGCAGAGCGCGGATGCCGCGCGGAAACAGGCGGCGTCATCGAAGTAGCTCGAAAAGGCGATCCCGCCATGACCGCGGAAGAGCGCGGGGAACTTGAAGCGATTCTCGGCCATCGCTTCGAGCATCCCGAACGCCTCGAGCGTGCGCTCACGCACCGGTCGCACCGGCAGAATGCCGGTGGCGTTGACAACGAGCGCCTCGAATTCCTGGGTGACCGCGTTCTCGGCCTGGTCGCGAGCAAGCAGCTCTGTGATTCGTTTCCTCACTGGGATGCGGGGAAGCTTTCGAAAGGCCTGGCGCGGCTGGTGAGCGCCGCGTCCATTCACACGGCTGCGCAGCAATTGAAACTGGGCCGCCACTTGCGCCTGGGTCCCGGCGAGGAAAAAACGGGCGGGCGCGAAAAGAAGAGGCTGCTGGCCGACGCGTATGAAGCGATCGTCGGCGCCATCTATCTCGACGCGGGCCTTGAGGCCGCGGCGGCTTTCCTGCGCCGCAGCTTGCTCGACCCCGCTTTGGAAGGCGGCGTGGAAGGGCTCGAACGCCCCGACCACAAGTCCTCGTTGCAGGAGTGGCTTCAGCAGCGCGGGCTGGGAACGGTCGTGTATCGCGTCCGCGGCGAATCCGGGCCCGAGCACCAAAAGACGTTTGAGGTCGAAGTCTGGCACGAGGGCCACCGGCTCTCCGCATCCGAGGGCCGCAGCAAGAAGGAAGCGGAGCAGGCGGCCGCGCGGCTGGCGCTCGAATCTCTCGAAAGCGGCGGCGAGACCGCCTGAAGGAAATCGATGGAAGCGGAAGCTTCACTTGTGGATTCTGCCGCGGTCCCGGCGCTCGCGTCGGAAGCCACGCAATCCCAGTATCCAAAGGGCTCGCTCGCGGATTTCTTCGAATCGCTGCTTGTCACGATTCTCCTCGCGCTTTTCGGCACCACGTTCATCCTTCAAGCCTTCAAGATTCCTTCGCAATCCATGGAACCGACGCTTCTGGTCGGCGACCATCTGCTCGTGAACAAGTTCCTTTTCGAGGGGCGCGGCGCCTGGTATGAAAAGTTGCTCCCCTATAGGCCGGTCCGCCGCGGCGACATCGTAGTCTTCAAGTTTCCCTATGACGATCATCCGCATTACGTCAAGCGCGTGATCGGCTTGCCCGGAGATCGCATCCGCATCGCTGAGCAAAAGGTCTACGTCAACGGGAGCCGCCTGGCCGAGCCGTACGTGGTTCACGATCCCGCGGCGGGCGATCCTTTTGCCGACAACTTTCCCCCTGCCGATGACGGCTTCTCGAGATTCGGCTTGCGTCCAGAATGGGCTGGGCAGATCATGAATTCGGTTCAGAATGGCGATCTCGTTGTCCCCGCGGATCATTACTTCGTGATGGGCGACAACCGCGACCGCAGTTGGGACAGCCGCTACTGGGGTTTCGTCGATCGCCGCGCGATCATGGGAAGGCCGATCGTGATCTATTGGTCGGTCGAAGCGACGGCCGAGGATTACAGCGACCGGAGCCTGCTCGGCGCGTTTCGCGGATTCGAGGAAACTCTGGCTCATGTTTCCAGCCGCACGCGCTGGAATCGCATGCTGCGCGAGGTCCACTGATCCTGCCGCCGGCCGCGCGGCTGAATGCCGGCGTTTGCTGCACCGTAACCCACGATGTCGGAAACTCATCTGGAATCCACCACGCGCGCCGAGCATCCCGATCAGGCTCCGTCGTCGCGGCTCCGCGCATGGACGCGCTGGGCGAAGTGGATTCTCCTCGTGCTGCTCTCCCTGTGGCTCGCTGCCGAGGCGATCTCCGTCGCCATTCAGCATACGCGCCTCCATCGAAGCCTGACCGCGCGGATCGAGGCTGCATTCGGACGGCCCGTCGAGGTCGGCAGCTACGATTTCAGTTTCTGGGGCGGGTTGGTTCTTGAGGCCCGGTCCGTCAGCGTTGGTGAAGACCCCCGTTTCGGCAATGAGTACTTCTTGCGAGCGGAGTCGATGGTGCTCCGCCTTCGTTGGCGAAGCCTGCTTCGCGGCCGCCTCGAATTCGGAACGCTTTCCTTGATCCGCCCGAGCCTCAATCTGGTCCGCGGCGCCGACGGCGATTGGAATCTCACCGCATGGCTTCCCCGGCCCTCCGGGATGCCCGCAGCCGGCAATTTCGTCGGCCCGGTGGCCCCTGCGTCCTTGGCCCCGCGCTTTCGCAGGATCGACGTGGACGGCGGGCGCATCAATTTCAAGGTCGGAGACGAAAAGCTGCCGCTGGCGTTTGTTGGCGTGAGCGGCACGGTCGCGACGGACCGCCCGGGGCGCTGGCGCATGGACCTTCGGGCGACTCCCTGGCGAGCCGCCGTCGTCATGCAGCAGGCCGGCACGATTCACGTGTCTGGCGAGGTAGGTGGAACGTCCTCACGGCTTCGCCCCGCGGCGCTCGATGTTTCCTGGTCGGACGCCTCCGTGTCCGACGTGCTTCGGCTCGTGGCCGCCGACGATCGTGGTATCCGCGGCGGGCTGGCTCTCTCGATGAGCGCGCGCACTCAAGACCACGAGGAGAGCTGGACCGTTCAGGGGCGCGTTGCATTGCAACAGGTCCATCGCTGGGATCTCCCGTCGCGCCCGGACAACCCCTCCGTGAATCTGATCGCAAGTGTGAGCTGGAATCCTCTCGATTCGCTGGTTGCGTTCCAGGATCTCACGCTCGAGGCCCCGCACTCCAAAGCTCGCATGTCCGGAAGAATTTCTTGGGCTCACCCCCGATTCCCGGTCAAGCAACTTTCCCCGCCAGTTTACTTGGAGCTTTCGTCGTCCGAAGTCGACGTAGGCGATCTTCTTTCCTGGGCCCGTGCGTTTCATCCGGGCATCGCGGATGATGTCTCTCTTCGAGGACAGGCCACGGTTCGAGGCGTCGCCGCGGACTGGCCCCCACACGTTGTCAACGCCCTCGTCTTCAGCGACGGAATCACTCTTGCCGGCGGGGGCCTTCGGCGCCCCGCTCATCTGGGGCAAGTTCAGCTCCGCTACGACCACGGTCTTGTCTCGCTGCTGCCTGTTGCGCTTTCCTTCGGTACGCCGGAGAACGGTCTGCGGTTTGAATCCTCTGCGAAGGGTGGGCGCGCCGTCTCGAACGTGATGCGCATCTCCGGAAGTGTCTCGGATGTGCACGACGTCGTTGCCGCCGCCGGTGCTTTCGGCTGGAGCATCGCTCGTGGATGGGATATCTCGGGACCCGTGAGCGCCGACCTGCGATGGCAGGGCTCGGACCTTCCGTGGCGAGCCAAGCCTGCAGGGTCCATCGACTGGGGTGCGGGACCCGGTGTTGCCATCCTGCGCGCGCCGTTCTTGAATTTGCCCGTCGGCCAGATCAACGCCCGCACCGAATGGAAGCCGGGCTCCGTGCACGTCACGCTCGAATCGGCGCAAGCGTTCGGAGCGCGCTGGACCGGGACGCTCGATCGTCGCGATCCCGCTGCCCACTGGCAATTCGCGCTCTCGGCGGACCGCCTCGCGACAGTGGAGCTCGATCGCTGGCTGAATCCGCGCTGGCGAGAAAGTTTTCTCGACCGCATGCTTCCTTTCCTGAATTCGCGGTCGGCTCCCGGCGCCGCGCCGGAAGATTTTCAGGCGAGTGGGCGCCTTTCGCTCGGCCAGCTCATCGCCGCTCCCGTATCCGTCGGTGGCTTGCAGGGGGACCTGAAAATCGAAGGGCGCCACCTCACGCTTGAGGATGCGAGTGGGCAGTTTTACCGTGGAACGGTCGGAGGTTCGTTCGATGCGGACCTCGGTTCCACGCCCATCTATCACGCGGACCTCGATTTTGCCCGCGTGGATGTGCCTTCGTTGATCGCTGCGATTCCCGGCTTCGCGGGCTTCACTGCAAAATCTGCCGCCGGGCACATCTCCATCGACGCGCGCGGAGCCGCTCGCGCGGACCTCACCGCTTCGCTCACCTGCCAGGGGGACATGCGCGTGGCGAGTCCCGAACTGCGCAACGTCGATATCTGGAGGTCCTTGGCCGGCCTCCCGCAGGATCGCCAACCCACTCGATTCCTCGCGGGTTCCGCGGCGTTCTCGTGCGCTCGTGGCGATATCGAATTTCAGAATTTGGCTCTCACGATAATGGACGGCACGATCGAAGGCTCGGGCAAGGCCGGCTTCAATCGCAATCTCGACCTGCGCCTTCAGGTGAAGTCGTCCTATTCCAGTCAGGCGGGGCCGGCATTCCGCCTCACCGGGCCGCTGGCCGCCCCTCAAGTCGAGCGCACTTCAACGGCTCCACGCCGCGCGCGCTAGACACAAATTCTCCGTGCACTCCGCGACCTCCGTGTTTCCGTTTCTCTCTTCGCCCGCATCCCTCACGCCTCATCCCTCGCCCCTGTCCCTGTTTGCCTCGCTCCCGGCCGTGTGCTAGCGTTCGTTCGATGCGGCTCAACTCCCGTCGCGCGCTGCGGAAGTCCGTTTTTTCGGTTGCGCTTCTCCTCGGTGTGATCGTCATCGCATCCCCCGCCGCGAACCAGCGCGTGCGTTTGGCGCCGCGGTTCACTCCGGGCCAGACTCTTCGCTACCGGATCGAGTCTCGTAGCACCACGACGGGGAAGACCACCACTCCCATCGTCAATCCCGAGAGTGGCACCCAATCGAGCCAGGCGATTCATCTGCTTGTCCGCTTGGACGTGCTCGACGCTCAGCCCACGCCCGCTGCGGGTGCCGTGCGGCTCCGGGCCACCTACGAAAAATCCAGCGCCGAATCGGAAACCGACGCATTCGATCCTGATGCGGCCTCTCTCGGCGACCAGTATGCCCGCCTCGAAGGCCATTCCATCGAGTTCACCATGAAGCCCGGCGGCGAGCTCGGCGACTTCCAGGGGCTTGAGGAGGTCTTCACGGATCGCTCGGCGGCCGAGCCTGTCGTCTCCTGGCTCGAAGTGCTCTCTTCGGGCTCCGGCTTCCCACGCGACGGCATTTCCATCGGGCAGAAATGGAGCAGCGAGCGGCCGCTCTCCGGCGCGCCGCTGTCGGGCCTCGTCTGGCGCACCGAATCGGCTTATCTGCGCAACGAGCCGTGCAATTCATCCGGCAGCGCATCGGAGTGCGCCGTGATCCTTACGCACTTCAAGATTTTGCGCCGCGGTTCCGTCCATCCCGATGCGACGCCGGAGGACTATCGCCGCAACGGCCTGCGCACTTCGGGTTCGTGGACGGGTTCCGGCGAAAGCCTCGATTCGATCTCGCTCTCGACCGGGTTGCTAGTGAATTCGACGCAGACCAGCACGCAGGACGTGGACTACGCAATCACCAGCGCCAGCACCGGCTCGAGCATCCATCACAAGGGCCGCGTCGAGAGCCATTCTGAGATCGCGCTGCTGCCCAATCAAATGTAGTTTGGGGGCTTCCCGGCGCATTTCGCGCCGCGGCAAATAGCGCTCGCATTCCATCTGTGATACTCTTCGAGGAGAAACAGAATACTTATGCGCAGTCCTGCATAATTATTCCTCTGAATATCAATGGTGCGAACGCGCAACGCCGTGCTCCCGGACGTGGAGCAAATCCACGCAATCATCCAGCCCTACGCCGAGGAAGGCACGCTGCTTCCTCGGAGCATGCCCGAGCTGTGCGAAAACGTTCGCGATTTCATTGTCGCTGAAGAAGACGGCCGGATCGCCGGCTGCGGAGCTCTTCATCTTTATGGAACGCACCTTGCCGAAATCCGCTCGATCGCCGTTTCCCCGCAGCACAAGGGTCACGGGGTCGGACGGTCTTTGGTAAATGCCCTCTTGGAAGAGGCGCGACGGCACACGGTCAGCTGTGTCTGCTTGTTTACGCGAATACCCGATTTCTTCGGCCGCCTGGGCTTCGAAGTTGCCCGGCGGCAAGATCTGCCGGACAAAATCTACAAGGACTGCGTCCATTGCCCGAAACTTGCGGACTGCGATGAGATCGCCATGGTATTGGGCAAGGTGCCTGCGAACACGAATGGGCTGCGCGATGCGCGCATTTCGATTCCCCTGGTCCAGCTGAAGCCCTGAATTGATTGCGCTATAATAGAAAGTTTAGGCAGCGCCCATTATCCGCGCTGAGGTGCCCGGCCCATGAAATTCAAGCTTGCGAGTGACTACGACCCCCGCGGCGACCAGCCCGAAGCCATCTCGCAGCTCGTCCGCGGCGTGACGGACGGTGAGCGCAACCAGGTGCTCCTCGGCGTCACCGGCTCTGGCAAAACATTCACGATGGCCAAGGTGATCGAGGCGATCAACCGCCCCACGATCGTCCTCGCGCACAATAAGACGCTCGCCGCCCAGCTCTTTCACGAATTCCGGTCCTTTTTCCCGCAAAACGCCGTCGAGTATTTCGTCAGCTACTACGATTACTACCAGCCCGAGGCCTACGTCCCCTCGAGCGACACCTTCATCGAAAAGGAAGCCACGATCAACGACGAGCTCGACAAGCTCCGCATGAGCGCCACGCGCTCGCTTTTCGAGCGCCGCGACGTTGTCATCGTCGCTTCCGTCTCCTGCATCTACGGCATCGGCTCGCCCGAGGCGTATTTCGGCATGATGCTCATGCTCGAAAAGGGCCAGTCGATCGCTCGCGAAGCGATCCTGCGCAAGCTCGTGGAAATCCAGTACGAGCGTTCTGAGGACCTCCGCCGCGGCACCTTCCGCGTCCGCGGCGACATGATCGAGATCTATCCTCCTTACGACGATCTCGCCGTCCGCGTCGAGCTGTGGGGCAGCCGCGTGGAAGCGATCCGCAAAATCGATCCGCTCACGGGCGAAATCCGCTCGCGGGAAGGCGAAATCGCCCGCCTGCCGATCTATCCGAAGACGCACTACGTCCTGCCCGCCGCCCAGAAGGAGCGCGCCATTCAGACCATCTACGAAGAGCTCGATTGGTGGAAGGCCGAGCTCGAGCGGCAGGGAAAAATCGTTGAGGCGCAGCGCATCGTGCAGCGCACGCATTTCGATATCGAAATGATGCGCACGATCGGCTATTGCCACGGCATCGAGAACTATTCGCGGCACATGTCCGGCCGCCTCCCGGGCGAGGCCCCGCCCACGCTGCTCGATTATGTCCCCTCGGATTTCCTGCTCTTCATCGACGAATCGCACCAGACGATCCCGCAGCTACGCGGCATGTACGCCGGCGACCGCTCGCGCAAGCAGACCCTCGTCGACTACGGCTTCCGCATGCCTTCCGCGCTCGATAATCGCCCGCTCAATTTCGAGGAGTTCGAGCACCGCGTGAATCAGGTCGTGTACGTCTCGGCCACGCCCGGCCCTTACGAACTCACGAAATCCGGCGGCGTCGTGGTCGAGCAGGTGATTCGCCCCACCGGTCTTGTCGATCCCGAAGTCGAAGTCCGCCCCGTGAAAGGGCAGGTCGATGATTTGCTGGAGGAGATTCGCGTGCGCGCCGCGCGCAACGAGCGCGTGCTTGTCACCACGCTCACGAAGCGCATGGCTGAGGATCTCGCCGAATATTTCGCGGAGGTCGGCGTGCGCTGCCGCTACCTCCACTCCGAAATCGAGACGCTCGAGCGCGTGCGCATCCTGCGCAGCCTGCGCCGCGGCGAATTCGACGTCCTCATCGGCATCAATCTTCTGCGCGAGGGCCTCGATCTCCCCGAAGTGTCTCTCGTCGCCATTCTCGACGCGGATAAGGAAGGCTATCTCCGCAGCGCCACGTCGCTGATTCAGTCCATGGGCCGCTGCGCCCGCCACATCGAGGGCCGGGCGATTCTCTATGCCGACCGGATGACCGATTCCATGCGCCAGGCCATCGGCGAAACCAACCGCCGCCGCGCGAAGCAACAAGCTTACAACCGTGAGAACAACATCACGCCGCAGTCGATTGTGAAATCCGTCGATATGCAACTCGCCAGAATCGTCGAGGCGGATTACGTCACGGTGCCGGTCGAGGATACAGCCATCGGTGAAATTCAGAACGAGGAGCAGTTGCTTCAGGCCGTCGCGCAACTCGAAGCCCAGATGCGCGAGGCAGCCAAGAATTTCGAATTCGAGCGCGCCGCCGCCCTCCGCGACCGCATACGCTCCCTGAAGCAACGCGACCTCGGCGTCATCGCCTCAACGGAATTGCCTCCGCCCCTGCCGCCGCAATCCGTCGCGCCCTCGCAATCGTCGCCAGCGAGCGAAACAGCCGCGCAGGCTGCGCGCCCCAAGGCCCGCGCCCGTAGATCGTAGGGGCGCCAGCCGCGTCGCCCATCCGCTACATTGTCATCCCGAGCGGAGTTCCGCGGGCCTTTGTCTTTCCCGCGGTTCTCGCGGGCGCGGAACGCAGTCGAGGGATCTGCTTTTGGTTTTCGAAACTCTCGCCCTCATACCACCCCACGCTTCAACTCCTCCAGCGGGTAAAACGTCCCGCGCCACACGATCCCGCCCTGCCTCAACGTCACAATCGTCGAACGCGTCAGCATCCACGCGAAAATCAGCGCCCCGACGGGATACGTCAGCGCGTACACGAGCGGCGCCTTAATGTTTATGGCCACCCCGGTTGCCACGAATAGCGGCAATCCGACGGCAATCGACGCGAACACCAGCGGCCAGCCGCGTGCGAATGGAAGCGCCACGACCGGAAAAACACACATCAGCAGCAGCCCACACGTTTGTACAGCCGTGAGCCACAGCCTGTATCCCGACGCGGCGAAGAAGTTCTTGGTCGTTCCGCGAATCGTGTTGCCCAATCCCGCGTGCCAGTGGACGCTCACGGCATCTCCCGCGCGCGCCACGCCCGAGTGGAACCCCGCCTCTTTGACGAGTTTCCCCAGCTTCATGTCGTCGATCACTTCCATCGCGAGCCGCCTGTGAGTGCCCATCTTCTCGTAGGCGCTGCGCCGGATCAGTTGGAACGCGCCCACGCCCGTATAGCCCCCCGAGCTCCGGTTGCTTGCCTGCCAGGGCCGCGTCCCCATCAGGAAGCCCATTCCGAAAAATGTCATCACGATCTTTTCGCCCGGCGTGAACATCTTGGGCGCGGCCAAAAGTGTCAGATGATCCCAGCCGTTATTTTCCGCCAGCGCGATCGCACGCCGCAGCAGGTCCGGCCGGAAGTGCACGTCCGCATCGGTAAAGACAAGCCACTCGCCGCTCGATCGCTCGTACGCCGCCAGAAGCGCATGAGGTTTCCCGAGCCAGCCCGCCGGCAGCTCATCGATTCGCACCGGCTTTAGCCGCGCATCCTTCCGCGCGGCGGCTTCGATGATGGCTCCCGTGCCGTCCCCGGAGCGGTCATCGACCGCGATCACTTCGTAGCGCGGATAGTCGAGGCCCAGCATCGTCTCGAGCGCGTCGGATATCTTGTCGGCCTCATCACGCCCCGCAAAAAGGACCGAGACCGAAGGGCACTTCGAATCCGCAAGAGGAGCGGTGCCTTCGAGCGATGGGATCAGCCGTACTCCCAGCGCCAGCTCGACGACCCCTAAGATCCAGAAGAAAGCGACGGTGCCCAGCAGCGCAGCCCAGAAAATGTGCAAAGCGCAATTTCCTCCACCGCAATGAGAGCGATCACGCTATCCTAGCTCCGTTCCAACTCTGGACCAACATGGCACGCACTATTTCCATCGTCGGCGCGGGGCGCGTGGGGAAAACCCTCGGCAAACGCCTCCGCCAACTCGGCTGGCGCATCGGCGCGGTCGTCACGCGCTCGGCGGCCACTTCGCGCGCCGCCGTTCAGGCGATCGGCGCCGGCCTCGCACGCAGCGGCATCACGATCGACGCCGCCTCCGCGGACGTGATTCTTCTGACCACGCCCGATGACAAGCTCGCAGGCGTCGCCCGCGCGCTGGCGGAAGTCGGAGGCAAGGGTTGGCGAGGCAAGATCGTCCTGCACACGAGCGGCACTCTCGATCGCAGCGTCCTGGCTCCGCTTGCACGCCTCGGAGCCGCTACCGGCTCCCTTCATCCGATGCAGACTTTTAGCGGCACTGTCACGCCGAAGCTCTCCGGCGTCATCTTTGCTGTCGAGGGCGATCCGAAGGCGCGCCGCGCGGCCCAAAACATCGCGCGAGCCCTCGGCGGCGTGCCCGTCGTAATCGAAGGCCGCGACAAGCCCGTGTACCACGCAACGGCCGTGCTCGTCGCGGGCAGCGGCTTCCCGCTGATCGAATCGGCGGTGCGGATGCTCGTGCGGATCGGCTTCACCCGCCGCCGCGCCATGCAGACGCTCCTACCTTTGACCCGCCAAATGCTCGATAATGTGGAGCGGCTCGGGCCGCGCACTGCCTGGACCGGCCCGCTCTCGCGCGGCGATTACGCAGTCATCGCCACGCACGCCGGGGCGCTCAAGCGCCATCCGCGCGAAGTGCAGGAAGCGTATGCGGCGCTCGCGCATCTCGCCGCACGCGTCCTTTCGAAGCGGCCTGCGTCGGCGGCCAAGCAGCTCAAGCGCGCGCTGAAGGTTTGAACGTAGCGCCGGGTCCTTTAGCCCGGCACGCTTGCCCTGTGCGCAGTCGAGCAGGTCAGCGCCGCATTTTCGGGGATTGTTGAAGATCTAAGTGTAGCGCCGCGGTCTTCAGCGCGGCATGCTTTGCCCATGGCAACTGACAAGAAATCTCTCGGAGGCTTTCGTTGAATCCAGCACCTAAGAAGCTGCACATCCCGGTCGAGCACACCACGCTCGCCAACGGCCTGCGCGTCGTCGCTTCGCCTGACCGCTCCGCGCCCGTCGTTACGGTCGGCGTGTACTATCAGATCGGTTTTCGTCTCGAGCCGCGCGGCCGCAGCGGATTCGCGCATCTTTTTGAGCACATGATGTTTCAGGGCTCGGAAAACGCCGGAAAGATGGAACACATCCGCCTGGTCAATTCCTCGGGCGGCCTGCTCAATGGCACCACGAACTACGACATCACCAACTATTTCGAAGCCGTTCCGTCGAACGCGCTCGAGCGCGTTCTCTGGCTCGAAGCCGACCGCATGCGGGCCCTCAAAGTGGACGACGAAAATCTTCGCAATCAGCGCGACGTGGTGAAGGAAGAGGTCCGCGTCAACGTCATGAACCAGCCCTACGGCGGATTCCCCTGGCTCGATTTGCCGCCCGTCGCGTTCCGCAACTGGCCCAACGCGCACAATTTCTACGGCGATTTCGCCGATCTCGACGCCGCCACGCTCGCCGACGTGCAAAGTTTCTTTCGCACCTACTACGCGCCGAACAACGCGGTGCTCCTGATGCTGGGCGATTTCGAGCCCGCCGAAGCGTTCTCGCTCGCGAAGCGCTACTTCGAGGATATTCCCGCCGGCGCTCTGCCGCCGCGCGCGGACGTCACCGAGCCTCCTCAAACCGAAGAGCGCCGCGGCGTCGTCGACGAAAAGCTCGGCCCGCTTCCCGCCATCGCCATCGGCTACACGCTTCCGCCGCGCGAAACTCCCGATTGGTACGCCGCCGCGATTCTTGAGCGCGTGTTGCACGGCGGCCGCGCGGGGCGCGTCTATCGCAAGCTGGTGCTCGAAGAGCAGATCGCCGTGGATGCCGACGGCAGCGCGGACGTGTTCGATACGAACGGCCCCACGCAGATGGTCACGCGCATCTTCCACAAGCCCGAATTCACCTCGGAAGGCACCGTCGCCGTCTATGACGAAATCATCGAGGAGTTGCAGCAGAAGGGAATTGCGCTGGAAGAGCTCGATCCCGTGAAAGTGAAATTCCGCTCGGACTATTACTCGATGCTCGAAGGCGGAATGGGCTCCTACATGCCGCGCTTCGGCCTGATGCACTACCTCGCCTGCTTCACGCTTTTCGACGGCGATCCCAACCGCGTGAATACGATCCTCGACGGCTTCCTCGCCGTCACGCCCGAGCAGGTGCAGTCGGTCGCGAAGAAATATCTCTTGCCGCGCAACCGCGCCGTCCTCGTCCGACGCCCGGTGAATCTCGGAGGTGTGCAATGACGGCCCCCGCGCCATCCATCTCGCGCCGCAGCACACCCCCCGCGCTTGCGCCCGAGCGTCCGGTGGAATGGCCGAAGCGCACCGTTCGCACGCTCGCAAATGGGCTGCAAGTCGTCCTCGCGGAGTCGCGCGCGTTTCCGAAAATCTCCGCCCAGCTCTATTTCCGCAGCGGCAACGCCGTCGTCGCCCATCGCGCGCCCGGCCTCGCTGAAATGACGGCCACCGTCGTCCGCACCGGCACCACTTCGCGCCCCAGCCGTCAGATCGAAGAGGACCTGCGCCGCATGGGCGCGGGTCTCGGGACCAGCTCGGGCGCCGATTCCAGCGCCATCTCCGCCTCCGGCCTCGCGGAATTTTCCGCTGAAATCCTCGCGCTGATCGCCGATCTCGCGCGCAACGCCTCGTTTCCGGAGGATGAATTCGAACGCGAGCGCCGCCAGCGCTTCGAGGAGTTGAAGATCGAGCGCACCACGCCTGGCTTTCTCGCCAACGAGCGCATGCGCCGCGTCCTTTTTGGCCCGCATCCGTACGCGATCATCGCTCCCACCGAAGAGCAGGTCGCGTCGTACCGCCGCGAGCAGCTCGAGGAGTTCTATCACCAGCGTTACGTCCCGTCGGATGCGCTGTTGATCGTCGTCGGCGACTTTTCGACCGGCCCCATGCTCGAGCAAGTCGAAAAAGTGTTCGGCGATTGGAAAGCTCCAAAGCCAGCGCCGTCGGAATCGCCCGCCCCGCCGCGACAATCCGGCCGCCGCGTGCATCTCGTGCACATGCCGGGAACCGTGCAGACGCAGGTGCTCGTCGGCAACCTCGCCATCACGCGCCGCGATCCCGATTGGTATCGCGCGGTGCTTGCGAATTCGATTTATGGCGGCGCGTTTCATTCGCGCCTGGTGATCAACATCCGCGAGCAAAAAGGCTACACGTACAGCCCGCGCAGCGGCATCAGCGCGCTCCGCCAGCACGGCTTCTTCACCGTCCACGCCGCCGTGCGCAACGAAGTCGCCGCCGCCACGCTCACCGAAATGTTTTATGAAATGGACCGCATGCGTTCGCTCCCGGTGACGCCTGAAGAGCTCGATAGCGCCCGCAGCTACCTCACCGGCGTTTTCTCGCTCGGCGTCGCCACGCAGGATGGCCTTCTCGGCCAGCTCTCGACCGTCTATCTCGACCAGTTGCCGGAAGACTATCTCGAGAGCTATCGCGAGAAAATTCGCGCCCTCACCGCGGAAGATGTGGTTGCCGCCGCGCGCCGCCATTTCGATTCCGCGAACGCCCAGATTGTCCTTGTCGGCGACCGCGCGCAGATCGCCGAGCAGGCCGCGCTCTTCGGCCCCGTCACGGAGTACAACGCCCAGGGTAACGTCGCAGCCTAGAGGAACTGGCGTCGCACGGGCCGGAAGCGCGGGTGCTTGGCGGGGCCTGGCCATTTGGCATGGGCGTTTGACCACGAGGCATTTGTAGGGGCGCAGCATGCTGCGCCCGGCGAGCGTGCTTGGCTACAGCCCGCCATACATCGCTGGTTTTGTAGCGGCCGCCTCGATTTCCAGGCGGGCGCCGGTGGAATCGCATGACCTCTAATTTCGCATTGCGCGCATGTTGCATCGGTCTTCTTCTGATACCCATTCTTGTGCTGCCGTTGAGTTCTCGAGCCAACAAGAATCCCCCCGCCCATCCCATCGACTTAAACACCGCGACGATCAAGCAACTCGAACAACTCCCCGGCGTGGGCCCCACCACCGCGAAAGCCATCGTCGAGTTCCGCACCAAGAGCGGACGCTTCCGCCGCATCGAGGACCTGCTCGCAATCCGTGGCATTTCCGAGAGCAAGCTGGAAAAGATCCGTCCCTACGTCACCATCGGCCCGCCGCCTAAGAAATCTCCGTAGCACGCGAAATGTGAACGCACTTTAGTCCACCCTCTATTTGACGGCCTCGACTCCAGCAGCATACGATAGCCGGGCGAATACGGTCGGCGCAGCCCGCCGCGTAAGGAGATCTCCATGCCATCATCGCGCGTTTCTTTCTTTGGGGTTCTCGCAGTCCTGGTTGCGGCCTTCATCGTCGTGGCGGGAATCGGAGCCGCACGGCCTTCGCGCGCTGCGGCCGCGCCGGGCGCTTCCGGCTACCACCTCCTCAAGAAGATCAAGCTCGGCGGCGAGGGATTCTGGGACTACCTTACGTTCGACTCCCCGACGCGCCGCCTCTTCATCTCCCGCGGGACGAGAGTCGTCGTCCTCGATGTGGATTCCGAGAGGGTCCTCGGCGAAATCCCGAACACGCCCGGCGTGCACGGCATTGCCCTCACGGGCGGCGGCAATGGATTCACCTCGAATGGACAGGCCGGGACGATCTCCATTTTCGATTCCAAGACTCTTCAGGTGATCGGCCAGGCCCAGGCGGGAAAGAATCCGGACGCGATCATCTATGACCCTGCGTCCGCGCGCGTCTTCGCGATGAACGGACGCAGCGGCGATATCACGGCGATCGACGCCAAGACTGGCGCGGTCGCCGGAACGATCGCGGTCGGGGGCAAGCTGGAATTTGCGGTGTCCGACGGCGCCGGGCATATCTACGTCAACGTCGAGGACAAAAGCGAGGAAGTGCAAATCGACTCACGGAATCTCGTCGTCACGGCGCACTGGCCGCTCGCGCCCTGCAAGGAGCCGTCGGGCCTGGCGATCGACATGAAGCACCGCCGCCTTTTCGCCGGCTGCGACAATCAGATGATGGCCGTGATCGACGCCGATTCCGGCAAGGTGGTCGCAACGCCGCCGATCGGTGATGGCGTCGATGCCGATGCGTTCGACCCGGAAACCGGCTATGCCTTCGCGTCCAACGGCCAGAGCGGCACGCTCACTGTCGTCCACGAAGATTCGCCGGACGCATACAGCGTCGTCGAGAATGTGCCGACGCAGCGCGGCGCAAGGACCATGACGCTCGATCCGAAAACGCACGAGGTCTATCTCGTCACGGCCGATTTCGGCCCGCCGCCTGCGCCCACGCCGAACATGCCGCGGCCCTTCCCCACGCTCGTGCCGGATTCTTTCGTCGTCTTGGTTTTCGGCCGATAGCCTCGGACCGCGTATCCTGTCATTCCGAGCGGAGCCGCGCGTCTTCGCCCTTCCCACCGCGTAGCGGTGGGCGCGCGGCGCAGTCGAGGAATCTGCTGTTGTCCCTTGAAATTCCTGCAGGCTTTCGGATGATTCGAGCGCCGTCCTACAGCACCTGTGGCTCTGCTTGGCGGGCTTGATGGAGAGCGGAACCTGGAAGTCTAGGGGGGCGGGAGCTTCAGCTCCGACATAAGACGACGGCGCGGAGCGCCTGCCTATGCGCTGGTTCTCTTGCGGCATGTAGTTATGCGGACGCTCCGCTGGTAGGGACATCACGCATGACGCGATTACAGCACCTGGTGGCTTTCCTTGGCGGGCTTGATCCTGAGCGGAACCTGGTCCGTGATTTCCAGGCCGTAGCCTTCCAGCGCCACGACCTTTCGTGGCAGATTCGTGAGCGCGCGAATGCGCCGCAATCCGAGGTCTTTCAGAATCTGCGCTCCGATCCCGCTTTCATGCTGGATCACGCGCTGCGCGCCCGGATCGCGCTCCATCTGCTCGCGCCGGTGGAAAAGGATCTTCGGCAGCGCGGCGCCCTCTTCCGTGCGCGAATCGATCCGAAATCCGCGGCCCGTGTGGTGCAGGTAGACGAATACGCCGCGGTCCTCTTCGGCAATCGCCTTGAGCGATCCCTCGACCATCTCGCGGCAGTCGCACACCGTTGAGCCCAGCACATCGCCCGTCAGGCAATGCGAATGGACGCGCACGAGCGGCGGCGCGGCCTGCTCCGCGGCGTCCGCCTGATCTTCCGCGATGTCGCCCCGCACGAGCGCGACGTGCAGCTCGTGGTCCACGTCGCTCGAATACGCGATCATCCGAAAATCGCCGTACTTGGTGGGCAGCACGGATTCCGCGATCCGCCGCACGTTCCGCTCGTGGTGCATGCGGTAACGGATCAGGTCCGCGACGGTCAGCAGCTTCAGCCCGTGCTCCCGGCAGAACTCGGTGAGCTGCGGGATGCGTGCCATCGTGCCGTCTTCGTTCATGATCTCGCAGATCACGCCCGAAGGATCGAGCCCTGCGATCCGCGCCAGGTCCACCGAAGCCTCGGTCTGTCCCGCGCGCACCAGCACGCCGCCCCTCCGCGCCCGCAGCGTGTACACGTGCCCCGGCCGCGCGAGATCTTCCGGCTTGGTGTGCGGATCGGTGGCCGCCAGGATCGTGGTCGCGCGGTCCCAGGCGCTGATTCCGGTGGTGGTGCCGCGGCGCGCGTCGATCGGTTCACAGAAGGGCGTGCCGAACGCGGACGTGTTGCGCGGCGAAATCGGCTTCAGGTCCAGCGCATCGCAGCGCTGCTCGGTGAGTGAGACGCAGATCAGTCCGCGCCCGTACTTGGTCATGAAATTGATGGCGTCGGGCGTGATCTTTTCCGCGGCCATGGTCAGGTCGCCTTCGTTCTCGCGATCCTCGTCGTCCACGAGCACGATCATGCGGCCCTGGCGGATGTCTTCGATGGCCTCTTCGACCGTCGCGAATGGAAATTTGCGTTCGCTCATGTCAGCTTCTTCAGGCGCAGGTCTTGGGATGATTGCGCCGGTAGATCCCCATGATTATCAGCGCGATGGCCACGCCGTAAAGGAATCCGGCGGTGGCATCCGCCACGTTGCCATGCCGGCGCTCGAACACCAGGACCGTTGAGCCCGCCGACAGAGCCATTATGCCCAGCGCCATGAGGGATTGAAACTTTCGCCGAGAATTCAAGGATTCCCCCGATTCAGACTCCCACCAGAATACTTGACTCGTAGAATTGCCGTCAATCGTAGCCGCCGCGCGGCAGTGAGCCGGCTGCCAAGCTACTACTTCTTTGCACCGATCCGCTTCTTTGCGAGTTCTTCCAGGCTCGGATACGAGTGCGCTTCGACAAACGTCTGTTCTCGCGGCTGCGTCCCGTCCCTCATCCCTTGCACCAGCATCGGCAGCGCCGTATCCATCGTCAACGAAGTCAACACCGCCGCACACAATATTCCTTGATCCACCAGCGGCTTGATCTGGCTTGGAATACCCGCGCCCGCGCACGGCAGGGCCAGCCATTTCATTCGATCCGTCTCCGCCGCGTTTGTCTCGAACGCTTTCCTCGCTCCAAAAATGAAGTCCGCATTTTGCGACATGATCAGGTGCGTCGCCTCCGGCCGCACCGTCGAAAGACTCAGCCACGAACACACCGCCGTGTAAGCGCTCTCCGACGTCGAACCCTGAACCTTCAAGCTTTTCACCTCGACGTTCTTGGGTTTGACGCCGTCCAATCCCTCGAACCGCTTCGACGCAACCGAACTCATCGACGGTCCGCGTAGATAGAGGACCGAACCGCCTTCCGGCAAAAGCGCGCCGATCTGCCGCCCTTGAATCCGCCCCACCTCCACGTGGTCCTGCGACACCAGGAACACCGGAACCTTCGCTTTCTTGCGGAGCGCCCCGAGGTATTCCACCAGCGCATTGCTCACCACCCACCCGATTCCCGCGGCGACCGCCTCCTCAGCCACGCGCGGTAGTCCCGCGGCGGTCACAGGCTCGACAAGGATGCCGTCCGGCCGTGATGCGGCTGGCGATTGCACGAATTTCAGCAATTGTTGGCCCTGATTCACCGGGTCCATTTCCGCGTTCACGACTTCTAGTTCCACGCCCAGGCGTTGCGCCGTGGCTTTCGCCGCGACCGTCTGTTCGCGCAAGTAGATGTTGTCGCCGGCAACCGACAGTACGCATTTCCATTTTTTCACGATTGTTCCCAGGGTCCGAATTTGGTTGTGGCCGGGATTTCCATCTCGGCTTCTTGACTGCTGCGGATTCTACGTCCAACTGTCCGCCATCGGCAAAGCTTTCCTGCCTCGATCGATTGCGAAGTTTCGCAAAGTGCAATTTATGAGTACTAGCCTAGTGTCCACTGGGCTAATTAGAATCTTGCTTATGTTTTCCGCCGCGCGCGAAGCTCTGATCTGCCTCCGAAGCGAAGGTGGAAGGGCGGGGTTTCAACCCCGCCGTGAATGGCGGCGCGAAGTGCGGCGTGTGCATTCCGGACGGTTCTGCGGAACGCCCTCCATTGCGCAGCTTCATCCGCAGCAAGTATTCGAGGTTCCCAGCTTCAGGCGATTCAACGAAGGTGACATCGAATCGTGCGCGCGGTATTCTGGCGTTTGACACTCAGCCATCATCTCTTCCTCTTTTTCGCTGCCTTGGTCGCCGGGGCCGTCAATTCCGTGGCAGGAGGCGGCAGCTTCATCTCCTTTCCGGCGCTCCTTTTCACCGGGATGGCGCCGATCGCCGCCAACGCCACCAACACCGTCGCGCTCTTTCCCGGAACGATGGCGAGCACCGTGGCGTATCGCAACTCGTTCGGCCCGGAATCTCGCCGCTTCCTGGTGCCTCTGGTCGTAACCGGAGTGATCGGCGGCGTTCTTGGGGCGCGGATTCTGCTCGGCACTCCTCAGCAGACTTTCCTGCGCCTCATTCCTTGGCTGCTCTTGGTAGCCACGCTGCTGTTCGTTTTCAGCGGCCGGATGACGGCCTGGGTCCGCAGTCGCGCCGGGCATCATCCCGCCCCCGACGCCGGCGAGACGTCCTATCAGACAAAAATTCCGCGCACGCTCGTTGCCGTCGTGCTGTTCCTGGAGCTGATCGTCTCTGTCTACGTGGGATATTTCGGCGCCGGTTCGGGCATCCTGATGCTGTCGCTGCTCGCGCTGCTCGGCATCGAAAACATCCACGCGATGAATGGGATGAAGACGATGCTGGTGAGCGTCGTCAACGGCGTCGCGGCCGTCACGTTCATCCTGGCGCGCGTGATCGCCTGGCCGCAGGCGCTGCTGATGCTGGTGGGCGCGGTGGCGGGCGGGTACGGCGGCGCCTATCTTGCCCAGAAGATGAATCCGCAGCACGTCCGCTGGCTGGTCATCGTGATCGGTTTCGCCATGTCCGCGTACTTCTTCGTCAAGTATTGAAGCGCGGCGCCCGCCTTCGCGCGCGCTGCAACTCCCGGTCGAGTCGAGCTCACATAAACGAGCGGATGGGATCTTTGCCGTCCCAGCCGATGGTGGCGGCGTAAAAGCGGCCGAAGACGGGGTCGAACGCAGCGCCCAGCTCGATCAGCTCGACCATCCCCGGCAGGTGCGCGGTGGTATCCATGTACGCGACGCGGCCTCCGCTGGGCACGCGCGCGGAAAAGCCTTCCTCGTAACCCGCGTCCCGATAGCGCGCGTGGTCGCGGTCGAAAGTCGTCGTGGCGACGCCCCAGTGGTGGAATCCGTAGCCGCGCTTGTCGATCGTCTCGCGATAGACGGACGGCGCGTCGTTATACTGCTGGATCAGCTCGATGTTCATGTGGCCGGCGAAGCTCATGGCCAGCGCGGCGTCGGCTTCCGACGGCTTCCCGCGATATTTCGCGTCCTCGCCCTGGAAGTGCTCGATCAGGAACCACGGCCCGACGTGTAGCTCCTTCACCCAGTGGTCAATCGCTTCGCGGATATCTTTCACGACGTACGCCGTCTGGATGATGCCGTTGTCGGGCTGGCCGAAGATCACGAGACTCATGCGCTTGCCTCCGTTGGAAGATGATTGCGTGCCCGAAGCCGAGTGGACCGCCGTGCCCTTCGCCACACCGCTCAGGCCAAGCCGGTGTGAGTATAGTGCGGCCGCAGCGCGTTGCAACTCCGCAAATGTCGAAGCGGCAATGGCCTGCTTGCTGCGAGTGGGCCGCCCGGTATCACTCAGCGCACCGGCTGTGCGCAACATCCCACGCTCTTGATACACTGCCTCTCGGTGGATGCGTTTTCATCAGGAGGTTTCACCCGATGCGAAGATCGCAAATCATGGGAGTGCTCATCCTCAGCTTGCTTGCCGCTCGCGGCGCGCTCGCGCAGAAAGTGACGGTCGAATTCGATCGGACCGCCGATTTCAGCAAGTTCAAAACGTTCGCGATCCGCAGCGGCGAATTGAACAGCAAGAATCCCGCGCTGAATAGCGAGCTGGTAAAAAAGCAGATCGAGGCCGACATCGTGAAGGATCTGACGGCGAAAGGCCTGACGGAGTCGCCCGGGCATGCCGACGTGAGCGTCGTCTATCACTTCGGATCGGCCCGCAAATCCGAAATCGAGACCTATCCCGCGGGATGGTACGGCCGCGGCACTCGCGTAGTGAGAGTGCCGTACAGCGAGGGCACGCTGGTGATCGATCTGAGGGATCCGGCGACGCGCTCGCTGGTCTGGCGCGCCGTCGCCAGCGAGGAAAAAAGCGATCCCGCGAAAATCGCCGGCAAGCTCGACGACATGGTGAAGAAGTCGTTCGAGAAATATCCGCCCAAGAAATAGCCCACAAGACTCAGCCCGCGCCACCAAAAGATCGCGGCGTGCGATAACTCGCCTGCGGTATCATCCCTCGTCCCTCGCGCGATGACCCAGACCACCGAAACAACACCGGGCCACTTTCCAGCCGCGCCTCCGCGCGCCGCGTGGAAGCCGTGGTGGCCGGTCGTGATGATGCTGGCCTGTTCGCTGCTCAGCTACATGGACCGGCAAATCCTCGCCGTGCTTTCGCCGATGATCCTTGCCGATCTGAAGCTCAACGCCCAAAGATACGGCCAGATCGTGAGCGCGTTCAGCGTGGCGTACATGCTCGGAAATCCGATGTGGGGCGCGATCCTCGACCGCGTCGGGCTGCGCCGCGGGATGGCTCTGGCGGTCACCGTGTGGACCATCGCCTGCGGCGCGCACGCCGTGCTCGCGGGATTTCTCGGCTTCGCCGTGGCGCGCGCTGTGCTGGGATTCGGCGAGGGCGCCACGTTTCCCGGCGGCCTGCGCACCGCGATGGATTGGCTGCCGCCGCGGCAGCAATCGCGCGGCATCGCCGTCGCGTATAGCGGCGGATCGCTCGGCGCGATCATCACGCCCTTGATCGTGACGCCTATCGCGCTGGCCTACGGATGGCGCCGGGCTTTCATCGTCACGGGCGTGGCGGGGCTGCTGTGGGTGCTGCTCTGGCGCACGACGATCGATTTCTCGGCGGTCGTGTCCAGCCGGCAGACCCAGCGCATCACGCTGCCGAATCCTGCCGAGCGGCGATTCTGGAGCTTGGTCGCGGCGTACGCGCTGGGCGCGCTGCCCATCGGACTGATTCTCTATCTCGCGCCGCTCTACCTTTCGCAGGTGCTCGGCTTCACGCAGGGCGAGCTCGGGCGCGTCCTCTGGATTCCTCCGCTCGGCTGGGAGATCGGCTATTTCTTCTGGGGCTGGTTCGCGGACCGTTTTGCGGCAAACAACCCGCGGCCCTCGTGGCTCTTTCTGACGTATGCCGTGCTCGGCCTGCCGCTGATCGCCGTGCCGGAATTCAGAAATTCCACGGTCGTGCTGGGGCTGATGTTCTGGGCGATGTTCATCGCGTCCGGGTTCGTGGTCGTCTCGCTGCGGACCAGCGCGCTCGCCTATCCGAAGGAGCAGACCGGCCTCGTCGCGGGGATTGGCGCGGGTTCGTGGTCCGCCGTCGTCGCAGCGGTGCTGCCGAGCCTCGGACACATGTTCGACATGAAGCACTACGCCAACGCGTTTCTCTTCGCAGGGATCGTCCCCGTGTTCGGCGCCATGCTGTGGTGGGCGCTCACTCTGCCGGACCGCAATCTGCTCGACATCGACGTCACAAAGTAGAACCAAATCACAAAGTAGAACGAGCGCCCGGGCGAGGCCTTTTTCAACGCTGCAACGGCAGCATGGTCCATGCTCCCATAAGCCGTCTTTACGGGGATGAAAACCCCCAAAAGGCGAGCTTTTGTGTAGCCTTTTGTGGATGAGCGACCGGCCGAGGCAAAAAGAGAAGACGCAGCGAGCTTTCGCGGCCTATCTCGATCTGGTGGACACGGCGGACTGGATCCGGAAGGAGCTGCGGGGTCCGCTCGAAACGTTCGGCATCACGACCGAGGAATTCCGGCTGCTCTTGATGCTGCACCGCGAAGGTCCGATGAGCATCGTGAAGGCCGCCGAGCGACGCATGCGCGAGCGGGCGAATATGGCGGCCACGATCCTTAGCCTGGAGAAATCGGGATGCGTGCGCCAGGAAATCGTGACGCTTCCGCTTCGGCCGACCAGGGAAAGCCGCATACCGATCGCTCTTCGAGGGAAACGGAGGGAGGGACGGCGAATCGGCATGGTAAGCCTGACGCCGGCGGGCGCGAAGTTCGTCGAGAGCGTGGTGCCGCATCAGGCGAAGGTGGCGAAGGCGCATATGCGCGTCCTCAGCTACCGGCAACAGGGAACATTGATCGAGCTTTGCCGGAAGCTGCGCGAGGGAGATTTCTTGAAATTTATCAAGGAGATCACGCTCGAGGATGTGGACGAGTAAGGGCAAGGGCCAGAGGAGGAAATCCAGGGTCGCCCGCCGCGCCCTGCTTAGACTCTTTCTTGAAGATTCCAACGTAGCGCCGGGTCCTTTAGCCCGGCATCTTTCTAGTGGCGCATGCCTCCCATGCGCGAATTGTGCATCCGCCGCCCTCGGCGGAAGGAGGGCGTCTTCTCTTTACGTTGTCATCCCGAGCGAGGCCGCACTCTGGCCGACGAGGGACCTGCTGTTGCCTTCGTAGCGCCGCGTTCTTTAGCGCGGCATGGTCCTCCGGTTCGTGCTTTTTGTAGATGCATTCAACGCGTTTCGGCATGACAGAAGACCGAAAATCCCCACGCTCACAAACCGAGCATGCGGCACCCGCAACAACGTACCCTCAAGTGAAGTGCCGCGATGGTATCATGCCCTGCGGTGTTCGTGAGCGAGCCGAGTGTCCAGAAACGCGAAAGCCTGGGCCACCCGCCTTCCCTCTGAATAGGAAATGTCTGTGGACTATCCTCTAGAAAATCTTGGCCCGGACCGATTCCAGCAGCTGTGTCAGTCGTTGCTCGCTAGGGAGCACCCTGACATGCAATGCTTTCCTATCGGACAAGCTGATGGTGGCCGGGACGCTGTTAGAGCCATGCGTGCTAAGAAATCGGCGCCGTTTTCAGTCTATCAAGTCAAGTTTCTCCACAAGCCGCTTGCCGAACCAGATCCCCACAAGTGGCTTCTGGGAATTGTTAAAGAGGAGGCGCCAAAACTCTCGAAGCTCATACCAAAGGGCGCCCGCGGATACTACCTTCTGACAAACGTCCCCGGTACAGGGCACCTCGAAAGTGGAAGCATAGATAAAGTAAATGAGATCCTCAGCGAGCACCTCAAAGTACCAGCCATGTGCTGGTGGCGAGATGACGTCAACAGACGGCTAGACATCACGTGGTCGCTGAAATGGGTCTACCCAGAACTAATGTCAGGTCCCGACATACTGAGAGCGATCGTCGAATCGGGCCTGAGTGAACATCGCGAGCGCCGAACTTCGTCGATCTTGGCATTTCTTCGACAACAGTATGAAGTCGACGAGGAGGTGCGCTTTAAACAAGTCGAGCTCCAGAACAAACTTCTCGAGCTATTCATTGACGTTCCGCTTTTACCGCGGGATGGAGAATTTGCAAAACACTTTCGCGAAGCGTCGCAGACGCCGATTCAGTTCAGCGATAATTTCGACTACGCAGAAGCAGATAGCGCGCAGAACTACGCCCTCCAATTCCATTCCGCAGTACGCGAAGACGAACCGGTGGGGGCGGCAGCCTTTCTGCTACGCCGTCGTACCGCATCCCGCTTTCCGAAGGTCGTTCTCGAAGGCGCGCCGGGACAAGGCAAATCGACGGTGGCGCAATACATTTGCCAAGTTCACCGGATGAAACTGCTGCAAATGTCCGCGGCACTGGCAAGCATACCTCCTCAGCATCGCGATGTCCCGGTCAGACTCCCGATACGAGTTGACCTGCGAGATTTTGCTACCTGGCTGGCGGGAAGGAACCCGTTCGTCAAGGAATCCGATCATGCAATCGTGGGTCAACGCAGATCGCTAGAGGGGTTCCTCGCCTTTCTTATCAGCCACCAGTCCGGTGGCACCAGTTTCAGCGCGGATGACCTCCTCGCGGTTGCCCGCATTAGCGCTCTTCTGCTCGTTTTCGATGGTCTGGACGAGGTGGCCGACATCCCTACCCGGAGAAACGTGGTGAGTGAAATCGCAGAGGGAGTCAAGAGGCTTGCGCAAAACTCTGCATCACTGCAAACGATCGTAACCAGCCGGCCCGCCGCATTCGCCAACTCTCCCGGCATGCCGGAAAAGGAATACACATATCTGCAACTGGTTGCCCTTTCTCCCGAGTTGATTCTGCGTTACGCGGAACTCTGGATGGCCGCTCGGCGTCTCGACAAGAAGTTAAGAACGGAGTTTCGGCAGGTTTTGGAATCGAAGTTGGAACAACCGCATCTTCGAGATTTGGCGAGAAACCCGATGCAACTTGCGATCTTGCTCAGCCTTATCCTTACGCGGGGCTCTTCCTTGCCAGACAAGAGAACGGCGCTCTATGACTTCTATATGGAGCTCTTCTTTAATCGCGAATCCGAAAAGAGCTCCGTTGTTCGGGAACACCGCGACTTGTTGGTGGAACTCCACAGATATTTGGCCTGGCTCCTTCATTCGGAGTCGGAGAAGGGGAAAGCACGGGCAAGCATCTCACAGGATCGCCTGCAAACGGTGGTGGCTGACTATCTACGCAAGGAGGGATACGATCCAACGCTTGCGGACCAGCTTTTTACGGGCATGGTGGAGCGCGTCGTGGCCCTCGTATCAAGAGTCCAAGGGACTTTCGAATTCGAAGTACAGCCACTCAGGGAGTACTTCGCCGCGTGCTTCCTGTTCTACACCGCTCCTCATTCGTCTCCAGGAAAAGAGAAGCCCGGACCGCGCCCGGACCGTTTCGACGCGATTGCGAGGAATTTCTACTGGTTAAACGTCACGAGATTCTACGCGGGATGCTACAGCAAAGGTGAGCTGCCTTCCCTCGTTGAGAGGATACAGGCTCTATCAGCCGAGGAGGGGTACGACCGAATCTCCGACCCAAGAGAGCTAGCCATTACGCTCCTCGCGGATTGGGTTTTCAATCAAAATCCCAGATCGGTTCACCAAGTAGTTGATCTTCTGTTTGAGCCCAAGGGGTTCCGTCGATTGTTGGCTCTAAACTCTGACATCCGACGTGGGCGCGAGTTTAGACATCTTCCCCCGCTTCCCGCAAAATGTGGTAGAGAGGAATTAATAGATCGATGCTTTGTATTCCTGGAAAAGTATCATCCGAAAGGCCTTGTTTCGGACCTTTTGCGGTTCCTCAACTTAAACTCGGAATCCCCAGACGACCTGTCTTCGAAGTGGATTCACCATTTCAGAAGCAGCTCGCCTAGTAGGCGAAAAACGTGGTTGGAGCATGGATTAGTGCTCAAGGTGTTGCCGACGCTCGCCCTCAGCGATGTCAACAGCCTCTTTCCCTCTGCAGAACACGATGTCGACGCCATCCAGTCTTTGTGCCAATCTGGCAGGTTTGATTTCTTGGAGGATAGTGAGAGCAAGTTTGACGCGGCCGTCGATGAAACTCTGAACGGGAGTATTCAACTACCGTATCGCGGGCCGTCCGTGAAATCTATTCTCGGCAGCTTTTGCTACGCGGCTAGCCCCACACTCTACCAAAGCGCATACATGCATAGAGGCCCCGGAGGACTGAATCAGGCAATAAGTAGATACTATGGACTCGAGCTAGATCCTGATACGCTCCCGCTGTCAAAGGGCACGGAATCATACGTCAACTATCCCAAATGCAAGCATTTTGTGGAAGTCGTCGATCGGGAACGAGTTCGTCAAGATCTCGATTGGACCACCGATCTGCAACCTTGGAATACAATTGTGGAAACGGGTAGGAATCTGTGGGGAGAAACCAAGAAATGGCAACATCTGGCCGTACTGTCGACATATGTCGTACAACGCGACAGAACCTCTGACTCCCCCGACCTCATAGACAAGACGCGCCCCCTTTGTCAGCGTGTGCTCTTCGGGTCACGTCGAGCGGATGATCCGAACTATTGGGCGAACCAGCTAAGCTCCACGTCAACGAACGAAGACCGCCGCTTTGTGTGCATGGTTATGGTGGCGCTGGCAGATCCGAAAGTGCTTGCCCAGCACTCCGGACGTGTCGGCGAACTCTTAGACGCATTCCGAACGAAGGACTGGACCTGGATATACGACACCGCAGAAGAGTGCCAACTACCTAGGAGGGTAAAAGGTCACAAGGTTGTTCCTTTGAAGACGTCGGACATTCCAGCAAGCATCTCAGCGCGGATGGCCTGTGTCCTGGCCCTGAGAGGAGGCGATCACACAGCGATGCTGGTTTACCGAAAATGCTTACAGAAACGACTCGACGCGGAACCGCAGGTGCTGGAGTTTGCTGTTAGATACGCGCTCGACCTAAACCACTTCGGTACCGACAAATGGAATCCAAATCTTGAAGTGATCCGACAATGCTACGCGTTGGGAGAATCGAACCCGTACATGCCGTATCGCATTGACAGTAGGAGGCGTGAAAAACAAAAGCCGATGCCTGTCTCAATTGCTGAGAAGATTCTGGACTCTCCTACCGATTATCCTAGCTATCTCGTTAACCCTGCCGTAGACAGGTACAGAATTGAGGTTGCAAGGCGGACGGTTCCGGTCGCCGACATCGCGGACAGAGATCACTGGTTCAGCCACTGACATCACCCGGCCCCACATCGGAGGACGCATAGTTTCCCGGTACCCTGTCCTCTCTTGCGAGGGTAGGGAGTCTGAATTTCACATCGAGCGTCCGCGCGGCAAAAGCGCCCGCCTCCCGCCAGAAAGCGGCGGACGCATAGTTCGCGACACGTTCGGTCGCCGGGGCGACTTTAGTGCAAGCCCGTTCGGTCTCGCCAATGGCGAGGCCTCAGGGTAAAAGGGGTGGCCGCTACAAAGGCAAAAGAAAAAAGGGCGCCCCGACGGATCGCGTCGAGACGCCCTTTTGTGCCGGGCTAAAGGACCCGGCGCTACGTTTAGACCTGAAATGCAAAGGGCGGGGCCGATTGGCCGCCCCGACGGATTGCATCGGGACGCCCTTTTTGTGCCGGGCTAAAGGACCCGGCGCTACGCGTAAACCTATTTCCATGGTGGCGTCCATCCGGCGACCATGGAACCTTTCAACATCCTCGCGCCCATCTCGGTGAACGATCCGAGAAACGGATAATCGATCGGTGTGGCGCAGAGGCCTTTTCGCACCGGATTCGACCAGATGTACCACGCCACGCGGTCGGCAGAATCCCTGGCGCGGAGAATATGGTCGTAATATTTGAATTGCCACAACGGGCGGTGCGTCCTGCGGGCGAATTCCGATGAGGTTTTCTGTTTGAACGACATCACGAATGCCATCATGTTGCTGGTTTCCGATGCGCCAGCCACGAGGATGTGGACGTGGTCGGGCATGACGCAAAAGACGTGAACGAAGAACTCGCACGCCGCGGCATGTGTGCGGAGTTCGTCGATGAGCCAGCGTGCGATCCGTGCGTTCGCACCGAAGCGACGCCGGTGGTGGAAGCAAAGCGTAACGAAGTAGAGTTGGCGTCCCAGGTATCGTTCCGCGGGCAGGCGGATGTTTTTGCGCGCAAATTCAGCCATAGACCTGAACGTAGCGCCGGGTCCTTTAGCCCGGGAGCGGTTTCCCGTTTATGCCGCCATATTAGAGGCCGAGAACAAAGTGCCGCGCCGAAGAGCGCGGCGTTGCGATTGATTCTTCTAGCGCAGGTTCGCGAGGCGGGCAAGACGTAGAACTACGGACGCAAAACATGCCGGGCAAAGGACCCGGCGCTACGTCTAAACCTGAAATGCAAAGGGCGGCCGATTGGCCGCCCTTTGTGCCGGGCTAAAGGACCCGGCGCTACGTTTAAACCTACGTCCAAACCGTCGGACGAGGCGTTTAGTACATGCCGCCCATGCGCGTTTTGTGCGTCCCGGATGCTCCTGCGGGACCGCCGCGCCCTGCTTAGACTCTTTCTTGAAGATTCCAACGTAGCGCCGGGTACTTTAGCCCGGCATGGCCGCCTTGCATTCCAGGCGGGCGATTCGGTTGTTTGACGCGTGAGCCCTCCCTGAATGAAGAAAAACCAGAAGCCCACGCTCAAAAACCGAGCACCCTTCGGCTACGCTCAGGACACGTTCGGTCGCCGCGGCGACCTCAGTGCAAGCAAGTGGGGCACCCGAAAACGCGAGTTCGCTACTGCAAAGGGCCGCCGACGAAAGTCTGGGCCACCCGCTGGTGATGATTGAAATCCATCACCAGCCTGATACGTAACGTGCATGGTAGAATTCCGCTCAATGTATCCATCGAATCTATGGGAATGGTTTCTATTGGTGCTGGTGATCGGAGTGGGGACCATTCTGTCTTTGGGAGTTCAGCATTTCTTCATGTACGTCCTCCTGAAGCCAGAGAAGGTAGCGGCGGACGCGGCTGATAGAGTAGGCGCAACAGCGAAGGCTTTGGACTATAAGAAGCTGGGGCATCTCGGGACGGGCTTGCAACGGTGGGTAGGTGCGATAGAAATCATTCTGTATTCGACTTCCATCGTGTTCGGATTTCCTCAATTCATTGCTGTATGGCTTGGGACGAAGTATGTCGCCGCCTATCGCACTTGGGCTAGAGAGCCCGTAGGAAGAACCTTCTACAATCGCTCGCTCTTTGGTAGTGGTCTGAACATTCTGCTGGGCGCCGCTACAGGCGGCGCAGCCCTGTTGGCCATTCGTCACGCTCGGTATCTCGCTGCTGTGAAGGGGGACGGAATGCGAGACACAATTACGGTAGCGGTAACTCGCGGCTTTCCAACGGTTGCGCTGTATGCCTTCTTCTTCTCGGCCTCATTTGCGCTCTGTAATTCGATTCTGGGCGATTTTGAATGGTTTAAGTCTGACAAGCCGTGGTGGGTACGATCCTTGTTGAGGGTCGCTTTGTTCGTCGTACTCTTCGTGATCATCATGATAGTGCCCTTCGTCCGCAATCTACTGTCCGAATTCATAGGCTGGCTGCTTCAGCGAGGATAGACGAAATCCGCACAACTGCCATTTTACCAGCGGTCCATCGTGGGGTACTAGGAGGCTCACCTTCCAGCTGTCGATGAACAAAAACAGGTTCCCGAATGGCAACGCCTGTGGTTTCATACAGTCATGGAAAATATTCAGCATCACACTCCGGAATTGGAACTAGGCTATCGACTGGTTTCGTATCTCATCCGTTGCTTCCGACGCTATTTCGAAAACGAAATAGAAAAGCGATCGCGAGAGATCGCAGTTCTGGAAACGCCAAGGATTTACTGGACTGGCTTTGCAGCCGGGGCTTTCGTCACACTTGTTTTGGTTCTCGTGTTATGTGGCCCGCGCCAGTCTTTAAGTTGAGGCGACCCTGTTGTGGTTCGGCCTTCTTGAAAATATGGAATACGAGAAGCTAGTCCATTGGTTTTCCCAGAACTACCAATGGGTTTTCAGTGGGATCGGCGTGCTGATCGTCGCTATAATCGTTCAACGTCTAACGTCGCGGAAAGAGTCCAAGCACGAATCCAAATCGACTACCGAAATCACGCGTTCGGCTTTGGACCACTCACCTGTCGCAACGCAAACGTTCCACGCAGATCAAATCCACATAGGTCACGCGGTTGCCACGCCCCCTGTTATTCGCGCAACGAAGAGCAAACAAGAGCGTCCAAATCTCGAATACGCGGGGTCGAGACGAAAAGACGTGTTTGTGAGCCCATGGCCGGCGAACGGCATTTGCGATCCGATTACCGAAGAACAGCGAAAGACTGCGGTTCACGCCCTCGTGGTCAAGTTTGAAAACAGAGTTTCTGTCGGCGGCGAGAGAATCACCGATGCCTTAAATGTCATCGCCAAACTGAAATTCAGACACAAGAACGGAGCAACCGAACGCGACATAGACTATGGCGTTTGGCTCAATTCGCCCGTCAACTGCACCGATGTGGGAATTGGCGACACACGCGAACTCGTTCTGTTGTGTGACCTGGACGGTGAGTTCATGACTTTCGAGGACAGGAGGACCGACAATCGAGATAAGTTTTACGCCGAAGGCTTTTCCTATATCGAGCACTTTGAGCTTACTGGCTATGACCGGGTTGACATCACTTTAATCGACCAAAGCACTCAAGCGACTGCGAGTGTTAAATTGAAGTTTTGGCGCGAGGGCGAGAGTATCTGCACGGCTCAGCTTTAGGACTACACAACGATAGACCGAGAGAAAAATCTTCGAGTAGCTCGGTGGCGGGTTGTAGTCGAAAAAGATGAGGGCGCCCCAACGGATTGCATCGGGACGCCCTTTTGCATTTGATTCGGTTTTGCGGGGAAGGCTTAGTACATGCCGCCCATGCCGCCACCGCCGGGCATACCGCCACCGCCGCCCGCGCCTGCGCCCGCCTTCGCGTCTTCCTTGATGTCCGCCACCAGAGCTTCGGTGGTGAGCATCAGGCCGGCGATCGAAGCGGCGTTCTGCAGCGCGAGACGCGTGACCTTGGCCGGGTCGATAACGCCCGCCTTGACCAGGTCGCCGTACTCGCCCGTGTCGGCGTTGAAGCCGAAGTTGTCGTCCTTCGATTCGCGGATGCGGCCGACAATCACAGCGCCTTCTTCACCGGCGTTGAGTGCGATCTGCCGCATGGGCTCTTCGAGCGCGCGCTTCACGATGTTGACGCCGATGGCCTCATCCTCGTGCAGCTTGAGCTTTTCGAGAGCTCCGATGCAGCGAACCAGTGCCACGCCGCCGCCGGGAACGATGCCTTCCTCGACCGCTGCGCGTGTGGCGTGCATGGCGTCTTCGACGCGAGCCTTCTTTTCCTTCAGCTCGGTCTCGGTTGCCGCGCCCACCTTGATCACAGCCACGCCGCCGACGAGCTTGGCGAGGCGCTCCTGGAGCTTCTCGCGGTCGTAGTCCGAGGTTGTGTCCTCGACCTGCGCCCGGATCTGCTTCACGCGGCCTTCGATCTCGCTGGCCTTGCCGCCGCCCTCGATGATCGTGCTGTTGTCCTTGTCGATGGTGATCTTCTTCGCCCGGCCGAGGTCCTCGACCTTCACGTTCTCGAGCTTGATCCCGAGATCTTCCGTGATGGCCTTGCCGCCCGTCAGGGTGGCGATGTCCTCGAGCATGGCCTTGCGTCGGTCGCCGAAGCCCGGAGCCTTGACGGCTGCGCACTGGAGCGTCCCGCGGAGCTTATTCACAACGAGCGTCGCGAGCGCTTCGCCCTCGACGTCCTCCGCGATGATCAGCAGCGGCTTGCCCATCTTGGCGATCTGCTCGAGCAGGGGAAGCAGGTCCTTCATCGAGCTGATTTTCTTCTCGTGGATCAGGATGCGGACGTCTTCCATCGCGCATTCCATCCGCTCGGGGTCCGTGACGAAGTAGGGCGAGAGGTAGCCGCGGTCGAACTGCATTCCTTCGACCACTTCGAGCGTCGTCTCCATCGTCTTCGATTCCTCGACGGTGATGACGCCGTCCTTGCCCACCTTCTTCATCGCTTCCGCGATGATCGAGCCGATCTGACGGTCGTTGTTGGCGCTGATCGTGCCGACTTGCGCGATCATGTCGCCCTTCACGTCCTTGTGGAACTTCTTCAATTCCTCGACCGCCGTTTCGACGGCCTTCTCGATGCCGCGCTTGAGGGCCGTGGGGCTCGCGCCGGCCGCAACCGTCTTCACGCCTTCGCGGAAGATGGCCTGTGCCAGCACGGTCGCCGTGGTGGTGCCGTCGCCGGCGACGTCGGACGTCTTCGAAGCGACTTCACGCACCATCTGCGCGCCCATGTTCTCGAGCGGGTCCTGAAGCTCGATTTCCTTCGCTACGGTGACGCCGTCCTTGGTGATGATCGGCGCGCCGAACTTCTTCTCGATGACAGCATTGCGCCCCTTCGGTCCCAGCGTAATCTTCACGGCGTCTGCGAGTGCGTTGACGCCGCGAAGAATCGCCTGGCGCGATGCTTCACCAGTCACGATTTGCTTTGCCATATCTCTGTCTCCTCTTTCGATTCTTTAGGATGGTTTTCCGTGGCCCGCCTTGGCGGGCGCCCGGACCGTGTCCGCCGTAGTCCGCCGATTGTGGCGGACGCAGGCGGAAGTTACTTTTTGCCGCCGGCCGCTTTCGCCGCGCCGCCGAGTTTTGCGAGGATCTCGTCTTCCTTCAGGATCATGAATTCCTCGTCGTCGATCTTGATGTCGTTGCCGCTGTACTTGCCGAATAGAACACGGTCGCCCGCCCTCACGTCGAGTGGGATGCGCTCGCCCTTGTCATTCAGCTTGCCGAGGCCGACTGCGATCACTTCGCCCTCTTGCGGCTTCTCTTTGGCCGTGTCGGGGATGATGATGCCGCCCTTCACGGATTCCTTCTCTTCCAGCCGCCGCACGAGCACGCGGTCGTGTAGCGGTGTGATGTTAACGGCCATTTTTGCGATTCCTCCGATGGTCCCGATGCTTCGGGATGGTTTGCTGTGATTTGCTTGGGGAGGAGAGACCTTAGCACTCCTCCTAGGCGAGTGCTAATATAGCAGATAGCCCCCGACAGTCAAGGCGAAACCTGACCATTCCTTGCTCAGATCGCCGTGCTCCTGTAATTTACTAATGCCAATTGAAACAGTGACTTACGAGCGTCGGATTTTTCCGACACTTGGTCGTTGAGTTGCTATTCCATCGGGGCTACCATCTGGCTTCAGAGGCGCTGGCGTGTCGATTCTTTTCTATGCTCGATTGATCGGCTTGACCGCCGGAACGCTGGTCTACCTGTTTCTGATCGCTCTGATCCTGGGGCACCGGCGGCCGCGGCTGTTCGAGCGGCTGCTGTTCTTCCTTGTGCTCACGCTGTTCGCGATATATGCGGGCGGACTGCTCGCGCTGAATGCCAGGATTCAATATGGATCGATTCCGGATGCGACTCGGCTTCTGTGCGCCATCCTGATTGATGTGGGCACTTTCTTCCTGCTGCCGTTGATCTGGCACACCCATGTGGAGTACTCCCGGGCAATTCAGCGTGTGCGGATCAAGCCCGCGATCTGGGCTTGCGTTTGGTTGGTTTACCTGATCGCTTTAGGTGAACTGATCGGGGTGGCCGTGGTGTCGCGCGCGCGCGGAATGGCGTTTGGCGCCGCGCTGCTGAGTTTCGCAGATTTCAGTCTCCTGGGAGACCTCGCGGTGTGTGCAGGCTCAGCCGCTGCCGTGCAGTGGGGCCTAATGCGAGCCGAGCAGAGTCGGAGCGGGAAGACGTTAGGGAAGTGGCTTTTCTCAGCCTCGTGTTTCGTTTTCGCGATACTAATTGCGCGCATTGCCTATGCGACCGCGTCTCCGTTTGTGTCCGAACTGCTCGCGACGGCAACGATTGTGGCAGGTGTTGTTCCCGGAGCATTGCTGATCTATTTCGCGTTGGAGCACAATTTTCTCGAGTACGGGGCGCAGCGGAACATGGTGTACGCGCTATCGGCGACGCTGCTCGCGCTCTTGTATCTTGCGCTTGTGCACAGGATCAGTGGATGGCTCGCGCCGGTTTTTCCGCCGGAGGCTACGGCGAGCGTTCTACTGTTTGTGCTGATCTTTCTGTTTGAGCCGCTGGAGCGCGTGATCGGGCCGGCGCTCCATCGCACGTTTCGGGAGAGAATCGAGAATTGGCAACGCCTCGCCGTCGATTTGCAGGAGCAGGCCCGGCAGGGAGATGTCGCGCGTCTGATTACCCATGCGGAGAAACGCATTCGCGATGAGTTCGGGCTGGCGGAGGTGCGAATTTCCGTCCCGCGGGTGCCGGGACAGGAGGCGCTCAAGTCCCCGGGCGGATTGGGGCACGTGGTCCAGGTGCCGCTGCTGAAGGACCGCAAGGAAATCGGCCTGCTTGAAGCCGCTTCGACCGGCTCCTATCTAACCGGCGAGACATCCGCGGCGCTCGAATATCTGGCGGAGCAATTGCCGGGGATGTTCGATCTCTGCCGGCTGATCGAGGAGAAGCTGCGGCTCGAACGCGAACTCGCCGAGCGCGAACGTCTCGCGCTACTCGGGCAGATGGCCGCGAGTGTTTCGCACAACCTGCGCAACCCGCTCAGCTCGATGAAGACGGTTTTGCAGGTGCAGCTCGAGAAGTCCGACCTGCCGGGCGATTTGCGGCACGATTGCGAACTTGTCCTTGGCGAAATCGACCGCATGAGCGCGAAGCTCCGGCAGCTTCTGGATTTCGCGAAGCCTGCCCCCAGGGGCCAGCGCGTTGACGCGGTTACGCTCGCGAAACAAACCGCTGCGCTTTTTCGCCATGACGCCGAGCGCCGCAACGTGCGCCTGGAATTCGAAGGTCCGGCGGAGGAACTTTCCGCTCTGGCCTCGGAACAATCGCTGAGCGAGGTGCTGTCCAATTTGATCTTGAACGCGATCGAAGCGCACCCGAATGGCGCCCGGGCCAGCGGCGGGTGCGTGCGTGTCCGCCTCGCGCGGCAGGGCGATTTCCTCGAGATTCGCGTCGAGGACGACGGCCCGGGAATTTCTCCCGAGCTGCGAGCGAAAATCTTTCAGCCGTTCTTCACGACGAAGGCCACCGGAACGGGCCTCGGACTTTCCATCGTGGCTCGACGCGTGGATGAAATGGGCGGGACGCTCTCGTGCGAAAGTCCGCTCGATGGCGAAGTGGGCACACGGTTTCGCATGACGCTTCCGCTTGCGGCGGATGAGTCGCCAACCGATAAGACGGAGGACCATGCGAACGATTCTCATCGTGGATGACGAGCCTTCGGCGCGCTACGGCATGCGCCGCGCGCTCGAAGGAACGTACAAGATCGCCGAGGCGGGCTCGGCAAGCGCCGCGCGCGAAGCGGTTTCGCGCGAGCATCCCGACTTGATTCTGCTCGACCTCATCATGCCGGAAGAAGACGGCGTGGCATTCCTCCGTTCGCTGCGCGCGGCCGGCGACAAAACCCCCGTGCTGATCGTATCGGCGCTCGATACGGCGCGCACGGCTGTCGAAGCGCTGCACAGCGGCGCGGCCGATTACATCGTGAAGGGCTTCGACATCGAAGAGCTGCGGAAGCGCGTTGCGAATCTGATGCGCCTCGCGGAGCTTGGCGCGGAAAACGAGCGTTTGCGCCGCGAGCTTGTCGCCGAGGGGCAATTCGGCCGGATGCTGGGCGGATCGGCGGCGATGCGCCGCGTGTTCGACATGGCGGAGCGCGTGGCGACCACCGATGCGACCGTACTGATTTTGGGCGAGAGCGGAACCGGCAAGGATCTGCTCGCGCAGGAAATCCACGCGCGGTCGCCGCGGGCCGAAAGGCCGTTCGTCGCGGTCAATTGCGCGGCATTGCCCGAAAACCTGATCGAGTCCGAGCTATTCGGCTACGAGCGCGGCGCATTCACGGGCGCGGCGCAGCAGCGCAAGGGAAAGTTCGAGATGGCGTCGGGCGGCACGCTGTTTCTCGACGAGATTGAATTGCCCGCGCTCCGCGCGCACAAGGAAGATCTTCCGCAGCTCGCGGATGCTTTTCTCGCGCAGCTCGGCGCGCGCCACGGCCGGCGCGCTCGCCTGAACGCCGACGCGATGGAGCGCGTGCGCCGCTACGACTGGCCAGGCAACGTCCGCGAATTGCGCAACGCGCTTGAGCGCGCGCTGGTCCTGAGCAAGGGCGATGAAATCGGCGCGGCGGATTTGCCGGCCGAAGTCCGCGACAACGCGTCCAGTGTTGGCGTGCAGCGCGACGGGGGAGGGGATTCGTTCCTGAGCGAAGCCGATTTCCGCGAGGCGAAGCGGAAATTCGAGATCGCGTACCTCAAGCGCAAACTCGAAGAGCACCGCTGGAATGTTTCGCGCGCCGCCGCGGAGATCGGGCTTCACCGGCAGAGTTTGCAAGAGAAGCTGCGCGAGCTCGGCATTCAGAGGCCGGGAAAGTAGGAAGCGAGGTAAAGGAAGTAAAGGAGGCAATCGACGATCGAAGGAGCAGCCGTGACGAAGGCAACGGCGCCCACCTGAAGGTGGCCGCTACGAAACCGCCGGCGAATGGCGCGGCGGCGCCAAGCACGTTTGCCGGGCATCCGCCGCGGCGGATGCCCCTACGAAGCCCTATCGTACGAGCGCATGGGCGAAATCGAGCCAAGCATCTTAGCCGGGCGCAGCAGTGCTGCGCCCCTACGGGAAACATCCATGGAATAGGCTGGCTCTCTAAGCATGAATTCGACGCGACAAATCGAAGGTTTCATTTTGGCAGGGGGCGAAAGCTCGCGCATGGGGCGCGACAAGGCGCTGCTCGATCTAGGCGGCGTCCCGCTCGTGCTGCGGACGGCGCGCCTGGTCGAATCCGTTGCCGGCCCGCCGACCGTGATCGGCAATGCGGACGCATTCCGCCCGCTCGGGCTGCGCGCGATCGACGACGATTGGCCAGGCGCGGGGCCCCTCGGCGGCATCGCCACGGCCCTGCGTGCTTCCAGCGCGCCGTGGAGCCTCGTAGTGGCGTGCGATCTGCCTTATCTCACGAAGGATTGGCTCGATTTCCTGGCGGCGCGCGCTCTGGCATCGGAAGGGGCGGCCGTGCTGCCCATGAACACGCGCGGCGCGGAACCTCTCTGCGCGATGTATCACAAGCGGTGCGAGCCGGTCATCCGCGAAGCGCTGGAGAGCGGCACGCGAAAGGTCACCGACGGGTTGCAAAGCGTGCTCGTGGAAATGATCGGGCCGCTCGAATGGAAAGGCTTTGATTCCGACGGCCTCCTGTTCAAGAATATGAACTCGCCCGCGGACTACGAAGAAGCGCGGGGGAGGTTCGGGGCGCGTTCGGCGTTCTAGCGATCATGGCCAACCCCTATTTCGAATTTCGCAACGTCTCGAAGGCGTTCGACGACAACGCCGTCCTGAAGGACGTCAGCTTCTTCATCGAGCAAGGCGAGACGGCCGTGATCATGGGCCGCAGCGGCGTGGGAAAATCCGTCTCGCTGAAGCTGCTGCTCGGCTTCCTCTATCCGGACGAAGGCCACATTATTGTCGCGGGACAGGACGTCACCGGCTGGAACGAACGCCAGTTCTCCACGATCCGCCGGCGCGTGACGATGGTGTTTCAAGCGGGCGCGCTCTTCGATTCGCTTACCGTTGCCGAGAATGTCGCTTTTCCGCTCGTCGGCCGTCCGGAGTGGAAAGATCCCGACGCCATCGACCGGCGGGTCGCGGAATTGCTCGAAATGCTCGAAGTGTCGGACTTAGCCGATCGCTTACCCTCGGATTTGAGCACCGGCACGAAGCGCTCCGTGGCGATTGCGCGTGCGCTGGCGGACAATCCCGATGCGATTCTCTATGACGAGCCGACCACGATGGTCGATCCACTGATGGCGGCGCATACCAGCGACCTGATCGTGAAATTGAAGAAGACGCTCCACAAGACCGCGATCGTAGTGACGCACGACACGCACCTCGCAAAGAAGCTTGCCGACCGCATGATCTTTCTGCAAGAGGGCCGCGTCGCGTTTTTCGGCACCTGGGCCGAGTTCGAGAACTCCAGCGATCGCTTTCTCCACAATTTCATTCTCCAGGACAAGCTGATTCCCGCTCTGGACGCGACCGCGTGAGCGAGCACAACTCATCCGATCCCAAGAAGCAGCTGCGCCGCGCGATCGGGCCGTGGGACCTGCTGCTCTTCAACGTGGCTTCCGTGCTCGGCCCGCGATGGATTGCCGTGGCGGCGCACAACGGAACTTCCTCGGTCAGTTTGTGGCTGCTGGCGGCCACCTTTTTCTTTCTGCCGACCACGTACATCATCGCCGAACTTTCCACGCGATTTCCCGAGGAGGGCGGGCTTTACACCTGGTCGAAGAAAGCGTTCGGTGAATTCCACGGCTTCGTCGCCGGGTGGACCTACTGGATCTACACGTTCTTTTACTTTCCGGGCCTCTTGATTGCCAGCGTGGCGATGTGTTCGTACGTCGGCGGAAGCGGCGCCGCGCATCTGGCGACGAACCGGACGTTTCTGATCACAGGCTCGTTCATCCTGCTCTTCTTCGCCGTGTATCTGAACATGATCGGTGTGGGCGTCGGCAAGTGGCTCCAGAACGCCGGAGGCGTCGGAACGTATATTCCGCTGCTGATGCTGGTGGGTCTCGGCGGATACCTCGGGTTCGTGCACGGATCCGTGACGCACTTCACCTGGTCCAATATTCGGCCGGCGTGGAACTGGGACACGCTGAATTTCTGGCCGCAGATCGCGTTTGCATTCGGCGGGCTGGAGCTTGCCTCGGCGATGAGCGAGGAAATCCGCGACCCGCACAGGACGTTTCCCCGGGCGATTCTCGGCTCGGGGATTTCCATTGTGCTGATCTACATCGCGGGCACGATGGCGTTGCTCGCGATTCTGCCGCCGGGGGTAGTCGATCCGAAGAGCGGGGTTTTCGGCGCGCTCGCGAGCGGGTCAACGACCTTGCACATGGCGTGGTTTGGAATCTTTGCCGCGATTTTGGTGGTGTTCGGGAACGCGGGGGGAGTGGGAGCCACGGTGGCGGGAGTGGCGCGCATTCCGTTCGTCGTCGGAATCGACCGCTACATGCCGGCCGCATTCGGGAAAATCCATCCGCGATGGAAGACGCCGTGGATTTCCATTCTCGTGCAGGCAGGAATTTCGTGCACTATCCTGCTTTTGATCCAGCTGAACGAGACGGTCAACGGCGCCTACCAGATACTTGTGGACGCCGCGACGATCCTCTATTTCATTCCGTTTGTTTATATGTACGCCGCGATCATCCGGCTGGCGTATCGCGCGGACCGCGCGGCAAACAAAGACGCGGTGCTGATCCCCGGCGGAAGACTCGGCGTGTGGATCGCGGGGCTGATGGGACTCAGCATCGTGCTTGCGGCGATCGGGCTGTCGTTCGTTCCGCCGGCCGAAGCCGCGCACAAGTGGCTCTTCGAATTGAAGCTGGTTGGGGGCACGTTAGGCGGGATCTTGCTGGGTCTCGTGCTCTACTATCGCGGCGTGCGCGCGAAAAGGCGCGAAGCGGCGCAATCCGCGGCCGGCTAGAATCCCTCTTCGATCAGCTTGCTGATTGTGAGGCGCGACGCGCTAGATCCCTTGCGTGCTTCGAGCAGGCTTTCCACGTATTTCGCCAGGATATCGCATTCGAGATTCACGGCGTCGCCGGGCGCCATCGCGCGGACGTTCGTGTGCGCGTGCGTGAAGGGAATGATGGCGAATTCGGCGATGCCGTCCTGCCAGCGCGCCACCGTGAGGCTGATGCCGTCGATTGCGATCGAGCCCTTTCCCGCGACGTAGCGGCGCAGCTCCGCCGGCACGCGCACCGCGAGCCACCAGTTGTCGCCTTCGGGCGTGAGCTTCGTGACGCGGCCGATGCCGTCGACGTGGCCTTGCACGAAATGCCCGCCCAGCCGCGCATTGGCCGCGAGCGGCCGCTCGAGATTTACGAGGTCGCCGGACTTCTTTTCGCCGAGCGACGTGCGGCGCAGAGTCTCGCCCGAAAGATCGGCGGAGAATGAGTCCGCGCCGAATTCGGCGACCGTGAGGCAGCAGCCGTTGACGGCAATGCTATCGCCGAGCTTCATCTCGGCGGCGATTTCGCGCGCGCCCGCGAGGCTTACGCGCAGCCGCCCGCCGCCCTCGCGGCGTTCGAGCGAGTCAATTTTTCCGACGTGTTCCGTGATTCCCGTAAACATCGTGAAAATATCCTTCGACAACGAAATCGGGGCCGCTGCGATGCAATTTCAAATCCCCGAGCGGCGGTGAGTGCGAGAACCAGCGCGACGAAACGCGCGCCATTGGCACTCCGCCCGTCCCCATCACTTTGGGAGCATAGAAGAGAATCATCTTGTCCACAATTCCAGCTTCGAGCGCGGCGCCGTTCAGCTCCGCTCCTGCTTCGAACAGCACATTCAGCATCTGGCGATTTCCCAGCTCGCGGAGGATGGCGTGCAAATCAACGCGGCCGCGGCGCGCCGGCACGCGAAATACTTCGACACCTGCTTTGGTGAGCGCCCGACCTCGCGGCGAATCCGCCCGCTGCGCCGTGAAGACGATTACATCGCCCTTCGCCGATTTTACGAGCTTCGATTTGAGCGGCAGGCGCAGCCGCGAATCGACCACGGCGCGAAGCAGCCTTCGCCTGCGCGGCTCGCCGGTGCGGTCGGTGAGGCGCGGATCATCCGCGAGGACCGTGCCGATTCCGGTGAGCAGCGCATCGGCCGCGTGCCGGATGTGCTGCACTTCTGCGCGCGACGCATCGCTCGTGATCCACGTCGTGCTCCCGATGCGCGCTGCGATTTGCCCGTCGAGCGTGAGCGCCGTTTTCAATGTTACAAACGGAAGCCGCGTGCGAATCCATTTCGCGAACGCTTCATTGAGAGGCCGCGCCTCCGCTTCGCGCACGTCCACCGCGACGGCGATTCCCGCGCGGCGAAGCTGTGCGAATCCTTTACCGGCGACTGCCGGATTCGGATCGCGCATCGCCGCGACGACTCGTTTCATGCCCGCGGCGATAATCGCGCTCGTGCAGGGTCCGGTGCGGCCGGTGGTGCAGCATGGCTCGAGAGTGACGTAAAGCGTAGCGCCGCGCGCGCGCTTGCCAGCCTTCTTCAGCGCGACGATCTCGCCGTGGTCGCGCTTGTCGTAATCGTGAAAGCCTTCGCCGACAACGCGTCCGGCTTTCACGACCACCGCGCCGACCGTCGGATTGGGATGCGCGAGCGCGGCGCCCCGGCGCGCCAGTTCGAGCGCGCGCCCCATCCACGCGGCGTCGGCTGCGTTAGTCGAAGAGCGAGTTGACATAGGTTTGCGCGTCGAAAGGCACGAGATCGTCCACCTGCTCGCCCGTGCCGACAAAGCGGATCGGCAGGTTCAGCTCGCGCGCGATTGCGACCACGATGCCGCCCTTTGCCGTGCCGTCGAGCTTCGTCAGCACGATGCCGGTGACTCCCGCGTGGCTCCAGAACTCGCGCGCCTGGTTGAGGCCGTTCTGCCCGGTCGTCGCGTCGAGGACCAGCAGTACGTCGTGCGGCGCGCCCGGCACGACCTTTGCCGCCGTGCGCTTCATCTTTTCGAGCTCGGCCATCAAGTTGGATTTCGTGTGCAGGCGCCCGGCCGTATCCACGATCACGACATCCGCGGAATGCGCCTTCGCCGCCGTGAGCCCGTCGAAGACCACCGCGGCGGGATCGGCGCCCGATTTCTGCTTCACGATTTCGACGCTCGCGCGGCGGGCCCAGACTTCAAGCTGCTCGATCGCGGCGGCGCGAAACGTGTCCGCGGCGCAGAGCACGACGCTCGCGCCTTCTTTCTTCAGGCGATTCGCGAGCTTGCCGATCGTCGTCGTTTTCCCCGTGCCGTTCACGCCGACGACAAATATCACGCGCGGCGCCGACACCGTCTGTCCATCGGGACTCGCCGACGGCACAGCGAGAATGTTCATGATCTGCTGCTTGAGCGCGTCTTTCAGCCCGGCAGCGTCGGCGATTTTGTGCTCGTTCACCTGCTCGCGCAGAGCGGCGAGCACTTCCTTGGTGGTGCGCACGCCGATGTCCGCGCCGAGCAGCGCCGATTCGAGCTGCTTCAGCACCTCGGGATCGACGGGACGGTTGCCCGTGAGCAGTTGCTCGACGCGCGCCGCGAGTTCCGTCCGCGTCTTGCTGACCGACTGCTTCAGCCGGTCGAGCAGCGACCCTTCTTTTTTTCCGAATAGTGAAATCATGGATTTCTTCGCGCGAACGCCCCGTGAATACGAAGGCCATCATTCTAGCAGAGGAAACGCTCCGGTCCCCGGAGCGGGCTCTGGCGACGCTACCGAATGGGAGGTTTCTTCCTTGTGCGCCACCATTCCACGACTGCCATATAATGCGAGCTTGTCCGCACCGCAATCGCCGGGAAGTGCGTCGGCAGTGGGATCGCTCCGATCCTGGCTAATGGAAGGGAGCCACAGTAGATGACTGCTCCTAAGATTTCTCATGCTTTAGCACGGGAAGACCCTCCGTCCCTTTTCGAGCAATACAAGCAATTGGCGAATCTCGAGCTTGAAACTACGAAGCTCCGTCACACGACCTTCACGGCCATCCTGGCCGTCAGCTTCATCCTACCGGGCCTTGCGCTCAAGCCGGAGGTTGAGTCGCAAGCCGCCTCGCTGCCAGGTTTGCCGGGAGTTACACTTTCGAAGGCGGTGTTCGTATTGGGTTTTCTGTTCTACCTATTTGCGCTCTTTCACTATGCCTGGCATCACCGCTACTCGCATCGATATCGCAAGCAACTGAAGGTCATTGAGGAGCGGCTGGGTATCGAGGTTTACCGGCTCCGCGTTCGCCCCAAGATATGGCGATTCAAACTTCATTTTGATTGGGCCCTCCAGATGATCGGGATCATCTACGCGGCGATCACGGCCATTTATGTGGGTTGGCGGCTCTTCGCGGTGACGCTCGCGATAGTCGTCGGGACGTACCTGATCCGCATGGCTATTAGCGCATTCCAGTCCGACGAGCCTCTTGAGGGGTGAGTGCCTCCCGGAACTGCCGGGGCTCGGGCAGAAGTGAAAGTTGAATCGAAGAGGGGTCTCTCGGCTCGTCCGCCACGGGGGACTCGCTCGGGACGGATCATCCTTTTCGGATGATCAGACTTCGACGAGGGTGGCGGAGAGGCGGAGCCGGCCCGTGTGGACCGCCGCGTCGAGCGCATCGACCACCTTGGGATCGAAGCGCGTGACGGACAGCGAACGGATGCGATCGAGCGCGTACTCGAGGTCCATCGCCGATTGATAGGGGCGGTTCGTGGTGATGGCGTCGAGCGTATCGGCCACGGCGATGATTCGCGCCATGAGGGGAATTTGATCGCCCTGCAAGCCGTAAGGATAGCCGCCGCCGTCCAGGCGCTCGTGGTGCAGTTCGATTCCGGGCAGCATGTCCTTTAGCTGCGCAACCGGGCGCATGATGTTCGCGCCTTTCACGGTGTGCTGCTTCATCAGGTCGAATTCTTCGTCCGTGAGCTTGCCGGGCTTCTTCAGCACGCGGTCATCGACGCCGATCTTGCCGACGTCGTGCAGCAGCGCCGAGATGCGCAGCCGGTCGAGGTCTTCGGCGCTCAAGCCCAGGCCGTCTCCGAGGATCAGCGAATACTTCGCCACACGGCCGGAATGGCCGCGCGTGTACGGGTCCTTCTCATCGATCGCGGCGGCGAGCATGCGGATCGATCCCAGGAACAGCTCGCGATTTTCGGCCGCCGCCTGCTTCAGGCGCTCGACGTACTCCTCGATGTCGCCGGCCATTTTGTTGAACGTTTCGGCGAGCTCGCTGATTTCGGCGGCGCCCTCGACGCGCGCGCGCTCGTGGAATTCGGCGCGGCTGATGGCGCGCGTCGATTCAACCAGGCCGCGAATGGGGTGCGTGATCCCGACGGCGAAGAGATATCCGAGAATCAGCGACACGAATGTGACACCCACGACGAAGCGCAGAGCTTCCGCCGTCAGCTCCGTCATTCCGGCGTCCTTGCGGGCGTCGTCGAGGCTGCGCTCCGCGATCACGGCCCAGCGCAGCTCGGGTATCGTGCTGTACGTGCCGATCATCTCAACTGAGTGGTGATTGTCCTTGGCCGGCGTGACGAAATTCGTCGTCTGCGTCGCGCGCAGCTCACGCGGCAGGTCGGTGATCTGCTTAGCGAGCGGCGAAGTGGAAGTGATGTCGCGCCCCGGAACCAGGTCGCGCGTGTCCGGATAGGCCACGATCTGGCCGTGCCCGTCCACGATGTAAACCTTGCGGTCGCGCACGCTCGCATCGCGCAGCCGCGCTTGCAGCCGGTCGAGCGACACCACGGCGCTCAGCATTCCCGCAAACTGCCCGTCCGCCAGCAGCGGAACCGAGACGACCAGCGCCGGGCGATTGTCCCGCCCGAGCGCGAACGGCTCGCTAATGGTGTCGAAGCCTTGCATGCTGGAGGTAAACGCGCGCTTCCATGCCGCTTCGACGAACGGATCGCGGTCCGCGCTCACGCTCCCGGCGGACGGCCCCTTGGCTTTCTGGTTGACGGCGGTGACGTAGAGAATGTTCGGATTGTTTTCGACGAATACCTGGAGCAGACGCGCAAGCTGGGGCGCGTGCGTGGGATCGTCCACATCCTGAATCCAGCCGGTCAGTGCCAGCATTTGCCGCTGGCTCAGAAGCTGTTCGCGCAGGCTCTGCTCGAACTGGAGCGTCTCGCTGGCAAGCGAACGCGTGATTTCGCTCTGCTGCACGCGCTCGGTATCTTGAAGCTTTTCTTCGCTCAGGCGCAGCGCCTGCCGGTGATAGAGCCACAGCGGCGTGACGCTGATGATGAGAAGAGCTCCCATCACGATCCAAAGGATGCGCAGTCGTCGCGTGGTCAGGCGCTTGAGGGCTCGGATGGGCATAGGAATCCCGCTCGAAAATGCTAGCGGAGCAAGGCCCATGGGCACAACGGGACTATCGTACTAGGGTTGCTGTATAAGCTACATGGCTAGTAGCAGTTGGGTGGGCAGTGCGGGTGCCTATCGCCGCCATCGGAGCCGGCTTTCCTTGCCTGCCACGAGCCGCTCCATGTTCCCGCGGTGCTTGGCGAGCACGAGCAGCGAAATCAGAATCGTGCCCAAGCTGACGTAGGTTGGAGGAGCGTGGCCCGGGGCATAGAACACGTACACGAACACCGGCAGAGCCGCCGCCGCGACAATCGAACCCAGAGACGAGTAGCGCCAGAATCCGACCATCAGCAGCCAGAGCGCAGCCCCAGCCGCCACAGCTTCGGGACAGATGGGCAGGAAGACCCCTAGCCCGGTGGCCACCCCTTTGCCGCCCCGGAATCGCAGCCAGACAGGGAACACGTGGCCAACCACCGCCGCCACGGCTGCGGCCATCATCCAGCGGACGCTGCCGCCCGTCCAGCGCCCGACAATCCAGACGGCCAAGTAGCCTTTCCCGGCATCAAGCAGGAGAGTGAGCACCCCCGCGACCGCCCCGGCGCTCCGCGCGACGTTGGCCGCGCCGATATTGCCGCTGCCGGTGGTGCGCACGTCCGGCCCGCCGCGTGCCTTGACGATAAGAAGCCCGAAGGGAATCGAACCCAGCAGATACGCGGCGACGAGAATGAGCCAATAGGGATTCATGCACCGGCCTTCACGAACGGATAGCTTTCGATCTTTTTGTGCTCCGCGCCCGAATCTTTCAGGATGCTCTGGTAGAGATGGAATTCCGTGTCGCGCGCCGACCCGAAATCGGCAGCCTTCATTTCTTCCGCCGCGCGGACGAGTTTCCCGATGCCCCCGAATGACTTGAATCGCGCGAGCGTCAGGTGCGGCACGAAGGCGCGCTCTTCCCGCGGGATTCCGAGCGGCTCGAGCGCGCGCTCGACGCCCGCGACAAGATGCGCCAGATTGGCCGAGGCTTCCACGCCGCACCAGACCACGCGCGGGCGGCGCGCATCCGGGAAAAAACCCACGCCGCGAAATCGCATCTCCACCGGCGCGTCGGAGCGCACCGTCTTGAGCGCGGCGCGAGCGTCGGCGAGCTTCTGCGCGTCCGCGTCTCCGATCGCATGGCCGATGAATTTGAGCGTGATGTGCATGGCTTCCGGGCGCGTCCAGTGCGCGCTTTTGCAGAGCGGCTTGAGCCGCGCGATCAGCTCGCCGATCGCGTCCCGCACCTCGCCGGGCAAGTCGAGCGCGACGAAAAGGCGCATGGCTACGCGCGTCCGGGCGATGGAAACAGAAAATACCGCCGCACGAGATCGAGCGCCCGTTGCGCCGAGAACTGCCGGATGCGCTCCCGGTCGCCCGGAAGGCGCAGCACAGCCGCGCTGGTGGCGCGCCCGTCGGCGAGGGCGATGTGCACCAGCCCGACGGGCTTTTCCGGCGTTCCGCCGCTGGGACCCGCGACCCCCGTGATTCCCACGCCGAGCGTCGCTCCTGTCCGCTTCCGAATGCCATCCGCCAGCGCGGCCGCCACTTCGGCGCTCACGGCTCCCTTCGATTCGATCAATTCCGCCGGCACGCCGACCATGCTCGTCTTCAATTCGTTGCTGTAGCACACGACGCCGCCCAGAAAATACGCCGAGCTGCCGGGAATGGTGGTCAGCCGCTCGGCCAGCAGGCCTCCCGTGCAGCTTTCGGCCACGGCGATCGTGGCGTGGTTTTCCACCAGCAGGCGGCCGACGACCTCTTCCATCGTTTCGCCGTGCGTAGAGAAAAGATGCTCGCCGAGCGCCAGCGCCATGCGCTTGACGATTTCGTCGAGCATGGCTTCGGCCTTTGCGCGGTCCTCTGACCAGATGCGGGGGTGGAGCTGGATGCCCGTCGGCGACGCGAGGATGGTCGTCTCCGTTTCCGGATACGCCGCATAGAGCGGCGAGACGCGTTGCTCGACATCGGACTCGAAAAGCCCCGCGACGCGAAGCTCGCGCGTGTAGAGCCTCTGCTTGAGCCCGAGCTTCAAGAGGCGGGGCTTCACTTCGGTCTCCATGATCGCGCGCAGTTCTTGCGGCACTCCCGGAAGCAAGATCAGAATGTGGCCCTTCGCCTCGATCCAGAGGCCGGGCGCGGTCCCGCGGGGATTCGGCAGGATCGTCGCGCCTTCGATCACCATGGCCTGCCGGGCGTTGATTTCCGGCATCGGGCGGCCCAGCCGGCGGAATCGGTCCTGAATTTTCTGGAGGATGACGTCGTCCACGCGCAGTTTCCGCCCGAGAAGCTCCGCCACCGTCTCGCGCGTGCGGTCGTCGTCGGTCGGTCCGAGGCCACCGGAAGAGACGATCACGTCCGCGCTCTCCATCGCATGGCTGAAGGACGAGCGCATCTCGCCCGGAATGTCGCCGACCACGGCCTTGTGGATCACGCGGATGCCCACGTCATTCAGCTCGGCTGTGAGAAAGAGCGAATTTGTATCGAGCCGCGCGGGAGTGAGCAGCTCCGAACCGATCGCAATGATTTCCGCTTTCATGCTTTAGGAGTTTTACTCGATGACTACGAGCCAGCGCAAGGGACGCCGAAACTTGGTCGTTGGTCAGTTTGAAAAACCCAACCGTGGTCAGCAGGCAGATGTTCGGCGAGCGCGTGAATCAGGAATTGGTGGTTTCAATTCTGGTGAGCTCGGGCCAGAGTGTCTAAACTCGGCCCCTAGGACGACGCTCAATCCACCACACTGCGAGCCACAGAGCAAACAGAACACCCATGTGCGAATCGGCGTAAGGACTACCCAGAACCATAAGCAGCGCCCACGCGACCAATCCTGCAAGAGTCAAGAACTTTACCCAAGGTAGGAGTTTGGGTAGGGAAAGTCCACCGAAGCGGAAGGCGAGGAAGAGAGCACCCCAAGTCACCAATGGACTCAAAAGAATAAGGAGCTTAGGTAGATGATTCATGAACACGCCGTGAGCAGAGAATACCCGAATTCCACCGATCCAACAAACGGGAATACATGCTGTTATTCCGGCTCAGAAGCAGGGTTTCGCGGCGGCGCGGCTAACCGTTTAGAGGCAGTCCTTCGACGTCCCAGTCGAGGGTGAAGAGGGCACTGTTTGTGGTGATCATGGCGCGATGCGTGGGGAGCAGCGCCAGCCCGACGATGTTGCTTCCGCCGAGCACCAGCTCCGCTTCGGCCTGCGGCGTGATACGCACGATCCCGCGCTTGCCGCCGAGCGATGCCGCCACGTACAAATTTCCGCCGCGGTCGAATGCGAGGCCCTGCGGGCGCCCCAGCCCGCGGAAAAACACGTCCACTTCGCCCGCGGGAGAGATACTGTACACGCGCTCGAAGCTCGAAGTGGTCGGACCGGTGACGTACAGATCGCCGCTCGGGCTGAACGCCAGATGATAGGCCGCCATCGAAGGCTCGAGCGTGGCGAAGACGAAAATTTCGCGGTCGGTGCCGATCTTGAAAATCGTGCCGCTGCGGTCACCCACGTAGAGGTTGCCCGTCTTGTCGAAGGCGAGGCCGGTGGCGATGCCCATGCCTTCGATCCACTGCATCGCGCGGCCGTCGGGCGAGACGCGATGGATCGTGCCCTCGTGGCGGCAGGAGACGAAGAGATAGCCGTCGCGGTTGATCGCGAGGCCGGTCGGGTTCATCATCTCGGTGATGTACGGCTTCACGACGTGGTTCGCCGTGATTTTGTAAAGCGAAACGGGGACCTTCTGCCCGCGCTGGCCGCTGAACGTCACGTAGACGTTGCCGTCGGAATCCACCGCAGGATTGCCCACCGGATGCAAGTTGTCCGCGATCTGCGTGCCAAGCGCGATGGGGAAAGGCGCGCTTTCGATGCTGCCCATTTTCACTCGCACAGCGCCGCCCGCGGCTCCTTCGGGGACGCATGCGATCAGCAGATTTTCCGCCGCGAGCATGATGTTGGCCTCGGAAGTGCCGAACTCCACCTGAGGGCGCGTGTGGTTGCGCGAGGCGAAGCCGCTGCCGCGAATGGCGATTTCGCCGCCCGGCAGTGCCGCGCCCGGCTTCACGCTTTCGATTCTCGGAGTGCCGTTCATTTTCAAAGGCAGTTCACAGTTGACAGTTCACAGTTGAAAGAAAAGACGAGGGCCTAAATCCCGGCCTCAGGGGTTAAAACCCCTGATGAAATCATGCGACGTTCGGCGGGGTTGAAACCCCGCCCTTCCACCTTTCAAGACGCTCCTAAAGCCCCGCCGCCCGGGCGATCCACAGACCGATCGCAGCATACACACCGGCGACCCAGTCGTCCGCCATGATGCCCCAGCCGCCCGGCAACGATTCCGCCTGGCGCGCCGGAAAAGGTTTCCAGATGTCGAATACGCGAAAAAGTATAAGACCCAGCAACAAATATTGCCAGCTAAGCACGGAATGAGGCCAGACGGAACCGAACGGGTAGCCTGGCCAATGTGTCTGAGCGGCGCTCCAGGGCACTGGTAGCACGCTTCCTAGTATCAGCGTGAGGTGCTGTCCCGAAACCTCGTCAATGACGACGAATTGGGGATCTTTCTTGCCTGAGAATTCGGCAGCTCGACTAGCAGCCTGCACGCCGACGCCTGCCAGCAACACCGAGATCACAGCGGCGGCCGAAGCGGCCCATGCGGCGCGCATCGCGTAGTCATGCGCGTTAGGGAAAAAGTCAGTCGGGAAGGAGCCGAAGTAGTAGTAGGAATAGACAACAAAGTAGATCGGGATGGCAGCGAGCGAGCCCCACGTCCCCGGTGCTTTGGGAAGATAGCCAAGGCCGCAGGCGGTGGCGATGAAAAGCGCGAAGCGCGGTTTGCCCGCTGCGGCGGGCGGGCGCGCAGCCCCCGAGTCGGGCGGCGTAGGGCCGTCCGCGGAATGAGGGCCGGCGCCCGCGCTCATTCCTGGTCGTCCTTGTCTGACTTGTGAAGGTCCCGCTCGAGATCCTCGAACATCGATTCGTCGAAGGCGGGTGAGCTGATGGTGTATTTTTCGCTGGCCCAGTTGCCGAGATCGAGCAGGCGGCATCGCTCGCTGCAAAAGGGAAAGTCAGCGTCCGTCTCGGAGTCGGTCGGCTTCTTGCAGATCGGGCAGTGCCGCTTCATTCAGAGAGCATACCGCAAAGGACTTGCCGACGCAGCCCGCCATGGCGGGCGCTCGCAAACCACCTCACGGCGCACGCCCCAATGGCGGCGAATGAGGCCCGTTACGTGATTTCTCCCGCTATCGCCGAGAATTAAACGAGCCATTCACGCCCCTGTAAAAGGAGTTCGCCTAGATTGCTTGCGGCCGCAGCCCGCCACGGCGGGCGCGGCGGGTCCCGCGTGGATCATCCGATACGCCCTGGAGGAAGAGAAATGGCAATGAAGAAGGATTCTAAGTTCGATCAATCAGGAAAGCGATCACAGGCGATGCGCAAACTGCTCTTCTCGGCCATCGCGGCGCTGTTTATCGCAGCACTCACGACGGCCTTGGCGGCCGGCGGTAGATTCGCAGCCCGAGGCGACGACGGCCGAGGCGACGGACACGACCGCGACAGCCGCGGCGTGTACGCGATCGGGCTCTGGGGCGACCTGCCCTACTCCGATCTCCAGGCAACGACAGGTGTACCGAACCTGATCGCGGACATGAACTCGCAGGATCTCGCGTTCACCGCTCACGACGGCGATCTCAAGGCGGGCAGCGGAACACCCGGCTCGACCACGCCCACCACGTGCAGCGACGCTCTGTACACGCAGGCCCTCAATTACTTCAACTCGCTGAAGGCGCCGGCCATTTTCACGACGGGCGACAACGACTGGACGGACTGCGACCGCGCTTCGAACGGCGGATTTTCCTCGCTCGAACGTCTCGACCACGAGCGGGCGGTCTTCTTCAGCACTCCGTTCTCGCTCGGGCAACACCGAATCTTTCAGGAGGTGCAGACCGCGCCGATCTGCCTCGGCGTGAGCGGCAACGTGGCGTGCGTCGAGAACCGCCGCTGGACGATCGGCGGCGTCACCTACGCGTCGCTGAATATCCAGGGCTCGTGCAACAACCTCTGCGACACCGCGCCCGACCCGGCCGAGTACGCCGCGCGCAACGCGGCCGATATCGAGTGGATGCAGGAGACGTTTGACGAAGCGAAGGCATACCATTCTGCTGCGATCATGTTCATCTCGCAGGCCGATCCCGGCTTCGACGCGACGGACGCCACGCGGGGCCCGGTGCGCAATCCGAAGACGCTCGCCGAAACCGACGGACAGCCCGACGGCTTCCAGCAGTTCCTGCTCGCCATGCGCGACGAAGTGATCGCCTTCGAAAAGCCGGTCGCCTACGTGCATGGCGACTCGCACTACTTTCGCGTCGACAAGCCGTTCCTGAACTCGCAGGGACAGCGGCTTGAGAACTTCACGCGCGTGGAGACGTTCGGCGACAATCAGGGGAACGGGAACAACGACGTCAACTGGTTGAAGGTGTTTGTGGATGCCCGCAGCCGCGAAGTCTTCAGCTACCAGACCCAGATCGTCCCGGCCAACCGGACGGCGGTCCCGGCGCCTCAGCCGGACGTCCGGTAAGCGAGCATCGAGGGCCCCACAAAGAGAGTGCGCCGCAGCGCGATGAGCGCTGCGGCGCTTCTTCTGTGTTCGGACCGGCGCTTGCAAACCACCTCGGAGCCGCGCGATCGTGCTATCTCGTGAGGCCGAACCATATCCAGGTGCCCGTGCTCGCCACCACAAGGATGCCTGAAGTCACCGCGAGGACTACGATCACCCTCTTCAGGCGATCCATCTTCGCGATGAGCACCCTTTGCTCGGATGCCATCATGCTTTGTTCGGCCTTGTTGAGGTACAGCTGATCTTCTTCTCTCGTTGACAAGGCATTCCCGTAGATCACCAGGATCGCCAGGACGACTGTCGTGATTCCGCACGCTATCAACATGTAGGGCAGCGGAGCGGGTATTCCTACCATGGTTGCCTCCCTCGGGCACGCATCACCCTCATAGACCCTTTATCGGCGCCATGTTCCCGCAGCAGTACTTCATTCGCAGTGACCACCGTCACAGCAAGATGTCCGCAAGATCACAACCCGGTTACAACTCGGCTGGAGCATTGCGCGGGGAGACGGCTCGGTGTATGTTACCGGCCGTCGGACTTATCGAAAACGGTAACTTGGGAAACAAGGAGGCGGATCATGGTACTCGGTATGTCGACGTTCACCCTCGTGCATGTCGTTTTGAGCTTGATCGGAATCTTTTCCGGATTCGTCGTCCTGTTCGGGCTGCTCGCCGCCAAACGGCTCGACGGCTGGACCGCGCTCTTTCTGGTGACCACGGTGCTGACGAGCGTCACCGGGTTCCTCTTCCCGTTCCACGGCATCACGCCAGGAATCGTGGTCGGCTGCATTTCGATTGTGGTGCTGGCGATCGCGATTCTGGCGCGCTACGCGCTGCGTCTCGCGGGCCCGTGGCGCCCGATCTACGTGGTCACAGCCATGCTGGCGGAGTACCTGAATGTGTTCGTTCTGGTGGTGCAGCTTTTCGATAAGGTTCCCGCGCTGAAGGCATTTGATCCGACGAAGTCCGGGCCGCCATTCAAGGCCACGCAGGGCATCGTGCTGGTGCTCTTCATCGCGCTCATCATCGCCGTGGCGATCAAATTCCGCCCCGAGCCGGCCCGCACGGCCTGATCGCATTTGCTGCGTCCAGTCAGGCCCTGCCGGCTTGAATCGGCAACGTCATGCGCGCCCAACTGAACGTGCGGGAAGAACTCCTATCGCCTGCCGCCGGAGGGTGCGGAGCGTTCCGGCCTGAATGATTGCCACTCGCGGATCTGTTCCGAGACTTCAGCCTTTTCGCGCTCGTCTGTCGCTGCTTCCCATCGACGCCTAAGTTCATCGAGCTTGGCTTCCACAAATCCGGCTCGTCCTGATTTCGGTGCTGGTTTCTCGCGCCTACCGTATGCCATGTTCAGATTGCTCCTCTTTGATTTGAGAATGTCGCTGGTAATCCCGGGATGGTCAAAAAGGGGATTCGCCTGCTCTATTGTACCCTGATAAGCCGCTTGGATCGCAACAGAAGCAAAGGTGCTGGGCGCATCGCGTACTAGCCAATCGCCGCAAATGCGCGGCGCTATCCTGCCAACAAAGCCACCCTTTACCATGGAGTTTTCTTTACGCATATGTTAACATCAGACATGAAGAATAATCAGCGAGCGACGCATAACCACAAGAGAGCAGGCGCGGTTCTGGTGCTGGAATCAACCACAGAGTTGGCCAAAGTTTTGGTGCCGGCGAGTGGGGACGAATTCTGGGTCAAGCTGGTCGATCTAACCTTGTTAGTCGACGGTGTGATTGAGAAAAGCAAGCCCGCCAAGAAGCAGTCACGAGAACATCGCCCGAACGCCTCGCCGAACAGCCAATACCGTGTAGTGCGTGCCGCATAGCGCACCGGCCCGAAAATCCCGCCAGCATACCCGCCCAGCAAAGCACTGTTTGCAGTAACAACCGTCACAAGCCGTTACACCGTGGGAACGAACTACTTTTTCGGATCGCCGGCGGGCGGGCGGGAGCCGCGTTCCGTGGTCGAGATGTCGTGATCGAGGCCGAGGTGGACGAGCGCGATGCGCTGCGCGAGCATTTCATACTGCGCCGAAAGGTGGCCGCGGTAGATCGAGGCGTCGCGGTAGTAGCGCTGCATGCGCTCGCCGTCTTTTGCGGCGCTCGAGCCGGCCGTGCGGAAAAGCATTTCGACCGCTTCCCACACGAGGCGGCCGCCGTGCTCGAGGCTCGCAAGAAGCTCGAGGTCCTCTTCCAACGTGAAAGGTTCGCCGCCTTCAGCGCCCCGGCGGCAGTATTCCATGTAGACCTCGCCCGCGTTCAGGACGAGCCGTTTCGCCGCGTTCATCATTCCCAGTGCCAACCCCAGGAAGCGCTGATAATCGGGGTGCAGGTAGCGGGGAATCATCGGCGGATAGAGCGTGGATTTCGTTCGAATGATTTTTTCGTACTCGTCGATCGCGGCGTAGCCCAGCCCGACCATCACCGAAATGAGTTCCGCATGGAAGAAGGAAAGACACCGGCCTGCGTACATCGGATTGCCGTGGAGGCGGGAACCGGGAGTACCACCGGCGAGCTCGATATTGAGCATGTCGATCGGAATCACGTGGCTTTTGGGCACGCGCGCGCCCTCGACCACGATAGAGTTCGAGCCGCTTCCCTTCATGCCGAGGATCGCTCCCCAATCGTCGAGCATCTTCCATTGCGAGCGCGGCACGAGCGCGATTCCCGCGCGAGGCTCGTCCGGCTTTTCCAGGATCAGGACGCTCGGCATGAAGTGCGTCGAGTATGGGGCTCCCGACGCATATCCCCATTTGCCTTTCACGAGCCAGCCGCCATCGACCGGCGTGGCCGTTCCTGACGGCGCGGCGACGGACGGGGCCGAGAAATCGCCGACGGGACCGAACCCTTCGGCCTGCGCCTCTTCGCCGAAGTAAGAGCCGAGCATCAAGGCATGGCCCGAGCCGACGATCAGGCACCAGGAAGTGGACGGGCAGCCGCGCGCGATCTCAATGCCGATCCGATAGTAGGTCTTGAGGTCGAATTCGTAGCCGCCGAAGCGGCGCGGTTGGAGGCAGCGATAGAATCCCGCCTTGCGAAACTCCTGATGGATGGCTTCCGAATGGACTCCGCGGCGCTCGGCTTCGTCCTGCTCCGCGAGGAGACGCGGCCGGAGGGCGATGGCGCGCTGGATCATTTCGTCCGGCGTAAGATTCGGCTCCGGCACAGGCACAGATCGGCTGATAGCCCTCGTGCTCATTTTCTTAGGTGGCTCCCGACGGACTCAATCGCTTTCCGCCCCTCAGTGCGACCGGGATTATACACACGGCGCCTGCAGGAGGGCATGTCCAAAATCTTTCGGGTCAGCGCGAGGAAAGAATGGGAAACAGGTCTTTTGCCGGAGGCGGAATCTGTAGGGCGAGATGCGGCGCCGCAAATTCGACGGCGCGTCCGATGAGGTCGTAGTCCTTCGCTTCGGTGACTTCGATGGTCGCGAGCGTGCCCGGCGCGGGGAGTTCCGCGGCGTCGTTCACGCCCTCGAACTCCGTGATGTACACCTTGCCGTCGATATCGGGCGCCATGCCTTCGTGCCGGGCCTCCCAGATGAGGTCCGTATCCTTCGAGGGTCCTTCGAGCATCACCTGCAAACGCTGGCCGACGCACCGGCGCAGCTTGCGCCGTGAGATTGTCTTTTGGAGCGACATCAGAGCGTTCTTGCGGCGCGCGATCGTCTTCGCGTCAACTTTATCGTCGAGCGAGAAGCTCTTCGACTTGTCCTCATCCGAGTAGGCGAAAACGCCCATCCAGTCGAATTCGGCGGCGCGAACGAAGTCGCACAGCTCGCGAAACTCTTTTTCCGTCTCGCCGGGAAAGCCGACGATGAACGACGTGCGAATCGAGACGCCGGGAATCGCCTTGCGGATTCTTTCGAGCATCTTCAGGAACGCGTCCGCGTTCGAGCCGCGCTTCATCCGCGCGAGGACGTTGCGGCTGGCGTGTTGGAGCGGGATATCCAGATACTTCGCGAGGCGCGGATGCGCGGCGATCGTATCGAGAAGTTTGGGCGTGATGCGATTGGGGTAGCAGTAAAGGAAGCGAATCCAGTGCAGGTCTTCGATCTGCGCAAGCCGCTCGAGAAGTGTGGGCAGGCCGTCGCGCAAGCCGAGGTCCTCGCCGTAGTAGGTGGTGTCCTGGCCGATGAGATTGATTTCGCGGACGCCCGCCGCGGCGAGATTTTCCGCTTCGCGGACCACGGATTCGAATCGGCGGCTGCGGAACTTTCCGCGGAGCTGCGGAATCACGCAGAACGTGCAGGGATGGTCGCAGCCTTCGTTGATCTTGATGTAGGCCGTGTGGCGCGGCGTCGCGAGGACGCGCGGCGTGAGGTCGTGATAGAGATACGTCGGCAGCTCGGCGGCGTTCGTGGCGGCGCGCAGATCGCCCTGGCACGCGGCGAGGATTTGTTCCACTTCGCCGGTGCCGATCACGGCGTCCACTTCGGGAATCTGCTCGCGGATTTCATTGCGATAGCGCTCGACCATGCATCCGGCAACGATCAATTTTTGCGCGCGGCCGAACTTCTTGTACTCGGCCATTTCGAGAATCGACTGCACCGATTCCTGCTGCGCGGGCGCGATGAAGCTGCACGTGTTGACGACGAGGACGTCCGCATCGTCCGCGCGCGGAGTGATTTCGTAGCCCGCTCGCGCGAGAATGCCCATCATCACCTCGCTATCGACGAGGTTCTTCGGGCATCCCAGGCTGACGAATCCGACCTTCGGCATCTCGGTGTGGTCCTTGTGCACTGCGTGAAAATGTCTTGCGCGGAAACAATCAATTCTAGCATGGCAGAGGCACGAGGCAGGGGAAGTGGAGGAAGCAGAGGCGGCGAACCCCGCCGTCCTAAAGGGCACCGCTACGCAATTGGGGAGGCTCGGGAGCAACAGAGTAAAGAGCAGATCCCTCGTCGGCCTGAATGCGGCCTCGCTCGGGATGACAATGCTCGTCGCATTGTCACGTGGCGAGGGATTCGAGGCGTTTGAGCTGTTCGTCGCCGCCGATCACGATAAGGCAGTCATCGGCGCGGATAACGGATTCGGGCGGGGGATTGAACGTCATCTTTCCGTCGGCATGGCGCAGCGCGAGGACAATGACGCCTGCCTGCTTTGGAATCGCGGAGTCCGCCAGCTTCTTTCCGACGAGGCCAGACTTGCCGTCGATTTTCACCTCGCCGATTTCGAAGTCGAGGCGCTCCCGGCCGAACGCCGCATCGACGAAATCGAGAACGTTGGGGTGAAGCAGGAGCTGCACCATGCGGTGGCCGATGAAGTGGTAAGGAGAGAGAACCCGGGACGCTCCGGCGCGCAGGAGCTTGGACGTCGCCTCTTCTTCGCTCGCGCGGGCGATGATTTGCAAATCGGGGCGAAGACCGCGCGCCGTGAGAACGATGTAGATATTTTCGGCGTCGGTGCTGACCGCGGCGATGAATCCCTTGGCGGTATCGATGTGCGCCTTCTGGAGATTTTCCTCGCTCGAGGCGTTGCCAATGATGACAGGAACTTTTTCGTCCTCGGCCCAGCGGGCGCGGGCGGGATCGCGTTCGATGATGACGCAGGTCTGCCCGCGCTCCTTAAGCTGGCGCGCGACCGTGCGTCCGACGCGGCCGGCGCCGCAGACGATGTAGTGGCCGGAGAGTTTGGCGAGTTCGCGTTCCATGCGGCGGCGGCCGAGGGCCTTGCCGAACTCGAATTCTAGCAACGTCTGCGTGAAGGTAGCAATTACGAAGCCGCCGGCGAGAACGGAGGCCACGATCATGAACGAATTGAAAATGCGCCCGTCGCGGGAGAGCGGATGAATCTCGCCGTAGCCGATGGTGGTCATCGTGGTGAGGGTCATGTAGAACCCGTCGAACCAGGACCAGTTCTCGATGACGTGGAAGCCCACCGTGCCCGTCAGGACGACGACGGTGAGAAGGATGAGGGCGAGTTGAAGGCGTCGGCCGGTGCTCATGTGCGAAAACGAACGGATGGAATCGTGTGCCGCAAAGGCGGGATTGTCAATGGCGGGCTACTGCTTCTTGGCCGGCAATAATTCCTGATAGTTCTTGTTGTTTTCCTCGCAGACGTATTCTTGCAGGTCCCACTCGGGGTGGAGAAGCAAGGGGCCGCCGTATCTCCACGGCGCTGCGAAAACGTTCCGGTCTTCGATGGTGGCCACATAGCTGAGCGTGCCGTAGGAAGTGCGGCGGTAGCGTTCGACGACATGGTAGGCGGTCGTGTGGTGATAGCCGGAGATCACGGTTTTGTCGTTGAAGCCGGTGACGTCCACAACGAGCGTGTCGCCTTCCCAGTGACCGACGGAGTTGCCCATCCACGTGGGGTCGAGGTCGTCGGGGTGAGGCGTGCCATCGGTCGGGATGACGCGGAACATCGGATAGGCCTCGTACAGGATCAGCACGAGATTCGGCTTCTGCACGATCTGGAGCGGATACGGCCACATGGTGGCGGTCGGCACGCCCGGCGGAACGCACTGCGTGGTTGGACCGAGCGCGGTTTCTTCCTCGGTCATCTTGAAATGCTCGGCGCCGGGTTTGAGCGTGATCTTGTCCATGGGGACGATGCCGAAGCCGCCGATATATATGCCGGAAAGGTCAGGGTGGTCGCCCATGCGGGGAATGGGCTTGTCGCGGTCTTCGGCACAGACGGCATCGGAATTGGCTGCGGCCGAGCTAGAGCCCGTGACGGTCACGGTGACGGAATGCTTGTCATTGCCCCCGCGGCCTTTGGCGGTGAGCGTGTAGGTGGTGGTCATGGCCGGGGAAACCTGGCGGCTGCCTCGCGCGGGGATCGTGCCGACGCACTGGTCGATGGACATATCGACGGAGTTCACGGCGGCCCATGTGAGGGTGACGAACTGGCCAGCCTGGACGGAAGCCGGCGTCGCGGTGAAGCTGAGGATGTTGGCGGGCGGGCCGATCGGAAAGCCCTCGTTGCCACGCGGAGCGGGCGATGGCTCCTGCGCTCGCGCGGCCGCAGTCCAGAGAAGCGCTGCGGCAAAAGCTAGCGTGGCGACCGCTCGAAATCTTTCTTTGAAGCGCATATTTCTACGCGAATCCCCCGAGTCACCGGAACCGGCTCGTCGCTGGAGCGGTATATTAGCCCCTACTCCTAGGTTGGCAGCCAATTTTGTTCGCACGGTCGCGCCGGGACAACATGCTGCAAGAAGAGCAGCGCACAGGTGCGCGCTTCGCGCGGCCTTGTTCTATGTCGCGGCTGAAGCCGCGACCCACAAAGCTGACTTCGCTAAGTCGAGGAGGAATCGGTGCGAATTGGGACACGGAGGCGAAGCATGCGGAGGATCCAGTAGGCAGAAAGGGCGGCGAAGATGTGCTTGATGGTGTGGCCGCTCACGAATCCGCCGAGCGAGAAAATCAGGCGGTCGGCTGCTTCGAAGACTTTCGCAACGCCATAGAGCGCGAGCGAGACAGCAAAGTCGGCGGTGCGTGTGTAGCGGGCGGGGAACAGCACGAAGATCAACGACAGGACGAGCAGCGAGCCGAATTGCGCGATGGCGTATGGGCGAAGGTCGCCGTGTCCGCGCGACTGCGTCACGTCCCAGTAGATGACGCTGCCGATGCCAACTGTGATGAGAGGCAGGAGCAGCCGCACGCCGGCCTTCACATTGATGCGCTCCGCGACAACGGCTGCAACGAGAGACATGAAGCCGATCGCCATCGGAATGCGGTCCCAGACGAGAGTGTGGTCGTTGGGGCGAAGGTGATACCAAGCCGAGCCGAACGCCGTCAGCGTCACGGCGGCGAAGAAAGTGAAATACGGCCAGCGCTCGCGGGAGTCGAGAAAGCGCGGGCCGCGTTCGGCCGTGTCGCGAAGCGCAAAGCCCATTCCAGGCAAGCCCACCACGAGAAACAGCGCGTTCGAGATCACATCGAGGCAGTTTGGGATGCCGAGCAGCGCACGCTTGTCCGCGAAGTTGTGATACGCCTCGCTCTGCGGAATTGCCGGAAAGAGGAAGACGGAGATGACAGTGACGAGGACGGCTGCCAGCAAGAACCAGATGCGGTGGTTCATCGCGCGGGTTTGCGGGAACGGAGGAGGTCGCGGATGGAGCGCAGGAGCGAGGACATCTGCTCAATCGGCGCGGGATGATTGCCGAAGCGGGCAGATTGATACATCTCGGTCAACTGCGCGACGGGGGCGGAGAGATCTGCGGCCGGGATCGCGGCGGCGAATTCCAGAGGCGTCTGCGACGGCGATTTCGTCCAGCCGCGCTTTTCGAGCAGGCGCAGCATTTCGGTGTACTCGAGCGCGGCGAGCGACGCGGTGAGATTTCCGCCGCGGCGGGCGCGGAGACTCCACCGGGCGACAGCGTAGCGGACCATCGAACCGCCGCGCAGAGCAAACAGCACCGCCAAGAGTAGAACCAGAATTCCCGGCAAGAAGTAGCGCGAGGCCTCGAGCTTGCGGTCGAGCGCGAGGAGACGGTGCATAACGCCGCGTTGCTTTCGGCGGTAGAAATCCCGCGCGCCATCGGCCCAACTGCGCGTCGATTTCTGCAAATTCTGCCCGAGCGTCATCTGGTGCGAGAAGTCGTAGTTGACCACCCACTCGCCCCAAGCGAACTGGAACCAATCCCAGTACAGCCCCAGCCGCCCGAGCAGGCCGCCGCTCCGTGCACTGTCCGGCGGCGTAGGGTCGAACGTGATCCAGTCAGCGCCGGGAAAATAGACTTCGACCCAGGAGTGGGCGTCGCTCTCGCGGATAATGAAGTCGCCCCCGACGTCGTTGTATTCGCCCTGATGGAATCCGGTGGCGTAACGCGCCGGAACTCCGACCGCGCGGAGCATTACCGTCATCGCCGAAGCGAAATACTCGCAATGCCCCGCACGCCGCACGAAGAGGAAATACGCGAGCGGGTCATCCATGGGCGGACCGGAAAGATCGAGCGTGTAGCCGTAGTGCGTGTCGAGGTAGCGCAGGATGGCTGCAGCCTTGTCGAATTCCGTGTTCGAATGCGCGGTGATGTCTTGAGCGAGCTTCGTGATCCGCGGATCGAGCGGCGGCAACTGAAGATAGGTCTCCCGGATGGCATCAGGATAGGAATCAGGAGCCTTGCGCAACTCGGACGCCTGGATCAGGGGAAGGCGAGACGTTCCTTCATAACGAATCTGTGTGTTGTTGTGTGACGGATTGAAGATCGACCCGGTGCGATCGAGGAGCAGATAACCGCGGCCCGGGGCTCCGCCAGGGCGGCTGAGGCCCTCGCCGAAACGCCCGTGGAGCGTGTCGGGACGCGGGGCGATAAAGACCGCGGATGTGGCGATCGGCTCCATAAGCACGGTGTAGTGCAGCGGGTAGAACTCGCCGACGGGAAGAGGGCCTGAGCCGAGCATGTAGAGGCCGTCGTCATCCGGGGGGAGCACCAACTCGGCGCGCTCGGGAGTGAACCAGCGCTTGCCGTCGAAATTCGTGAGCACGATGCCGCGCCAGTGGACGTCGGAGGCGCGAGCGGGGTTGCCATCGACGGCGATGCGCATCACGACGGCCCTGTTCTTCTTGATCTCGCCAATCTGGCCGAGGACGACGTTGTCGCTGAAGCCCGTCAGAAGATTGGGCTGGAGACTGATCGCGCTCAAGTATCCGGTCGTGAAGCGCGGAATCAGAAAGAAGAGCACGACGCCGGACGCGAGCACACCGGCGGCCACCAGCAGCGACGTGAGCCCGAGCGCGCGATTCAGCCGGTGTGCCGTCGGCGAGCCGGGCTCGAACGGCGGCGAAACGGCTCCCACCGCGCTGCGGCGGATTTCGAGAGAGACGAAGGTGGAAACGGACAGCACCAGAAAAACGGCGAGTGCGACGAGGAAGCCGGTTCCCACCGTCAAGATCGCCGAAGCCAGCATGGACGCAACCGCCAGGACCGCGAGGAAGGCGTAGTCGCGGTTGGTGCGCGCCGAAAAAAGGCGCACGAGAGTGGCGAAGAGCAAAAGATGAATTGCGGAAAGCAGCGCCGCGTAGAGCGGAGGATTGGGCGCACCCTCGGACAGCGCGCGCGACAGTACCCAGATATCGAGCGGGAAAAACAGGAAATAGGCGAGGACGAGCCACGTGGCGACACGCGGAGAAACTTCCGGACCGCGCCCTCGATGGACGCGAAGGCCTTTGTAGATCAGCGCGGCCGCGGGAACGAGGGTCGAAAGCAAGTCGAGCTTGCGCGTGGAGATGATGGCCAGCACGCCCGTGGAGACGAGGAGATAGAGCGACACCTCGAAGTAGCGTTGAACCGCCGGGAGAGGCGGCGCGATGGGTCGCGCGGCGGAGGCCATTTTAAGATCGTAGCATTCGGCGGCGGGGGCGGGCGTCCGCGAGGCGGATTGGTAACGGCGGGTGTGCGCCGACACCGGGCTACGGAAGAAGAGCTGCGGCGGCGATTTTGTGGGTTGCGCTCGAAACGGGGAGGCGGCTGAGATTGCTGAGCGCGACCACTCGCGTGCGAGGGCGCTTCGGGAGGTTTTGCACGCGAGCGAGGAATGGCAGCAGCGTGATGTTGCGGAACGTGACGCCGTGGCGTGCGGCGGGGAGGGCTTCGAGATCGAGTGAGGCGGCATCGACATTCAGAATCTCGCTGAGATGTTTTGCCAGCTCCGGCTTCGGCTCGCGAGCGACTTCCACGGCAGGGAACTGCCACATCCGCGAGAAGAGGACGTCATCGTGCGCGCCGGGATCGCGGACGAGAATCGTGCGGCCGCGCGGGTCGCGGAGAATCGCGGCGGCGATTCGAATCTTCACGGCTGCTCGCTTGCTGCGTGGAGCAGGAATTTCGCGCGTGAGATTGAGAGCGCGAGCGCGGCACCAGCGCGCTACCGGACACGCCCCGCAGCGAGGGGCCTGGGGCGTGCAGACCGTTTCACCAAGTTCCATCAGCGCTTGGTTCCAGTCGCCGGGAGCGCTGCGAGCAAGAAGTGAGTCGGCCGTATCTCCCAATTGGCGCCAGCGGCGCGGGGCCCGCAGATCTCCGCGAATGGCGCCGAGGCGCGCGAGGACGCGCGCGACGTTGCCGTCGAGGACCGCCAGCGGAACGTCGTAGGCGATGCTCAGGACGGCAGCGGCTGTGTAGCGGCCGATGCCGGGAAGCGCGAGCGCGGCTTCGAGCGTGGGCGGGAATTTGCCTTCGTGGCGCGCGACGATTCCCTTCGCGGCGCGATGCAGATTGCGGGCGCGGCTGTAGTAGCCGAGGCCGGACCAGAGGCGCAGGACTTTGTCCTGCGGCGCGCGGGCGAGCGATTCGACCGTGTGAAAGTTTTTCAGGAAGCGGTGGTAGTAAGGCAGGACGGCGGCGATGCGCGTCTGCTGGAGCATGATCTCCGCGACCCAAACGCGATAGGGATCGCGGCTCGCGCGCCAGGGCAGGTCGCGGCGATGCGTGCGAAACCAGCCGAGGAGGCGGCGTTGGAAAGCTTTCAGCGCGCGCGGAGTGAATTGCGATTTCACGTGCGCGGTATTCTTGCATGGGCAGGGGCAAGTGCGAAACACAGAGAATGCAGAGAAGTCACAGAGACAAGCACAACACCAAGAGTTTAGAGGCGGTCGATGAAGATGAAGTAGGAAGAAGACCAGAGGGCGGTGGGGATGGTGCGCTGGGGGCGGGCGGTGAGGATGATCTTGAAGATTTCGCCCTGGCTCGCGAGGTCGTCAAGGAAAGCGCTGCCCACGGCGGTTGTGTCGGGCTGGATCGTGGCCAGCTCGCGGAGCGTGTCGTAGATGATTTCGCCCGCGGGCGCCATCGGAGTGGAGAAGCGGTCGGTGCGGAACTGCATCACCGAGCGGATTTCGTGGAAGTGCCAGGCGATGCAGGCCGCCAGCGAAACCGTGCGCTCGAAGCGCTCGGCGTGCTCCGCTTCGGCGAGCTGGCCGAGCTCGGCGCGCGGCGGGCCGATGAAGGGATCGAGTACGAGCGCGACGCGCCGCTCGTCCTCGCGCGCGAATTCGCGGACGATCAGGCGCCCCGACTTCGCCGTCACCTTCCAGTCAACGAACCGGGCGCTGTCGGTATACAGATAGTCGCGCAGCGAGTGCAGCTCGTGGCCACGGCCGCGGAAGTGGCTGGCCATCTCGCCGGAGAGAAGCGGCAGGACCTCGTAGAACTGGTCGGTCGGCTGGACGCGCGGGTAGACGGCAATCTCGATATTGGAATCCACTTGGCGCGTCTTTTCGAAAAAGCCGAAGGGAAAGCGCGTGGAAATTCCGAACGCGTCCTGCCGATAGACGCCGCGGCGCGGAAAGCGCAGCTCGACTTTCTGGCGCGCCGCGCTCATGCGCGGGACGTATGGAAAGAAAACGGGGCGCGTGAGAATCTCGGCCGGAGCTTTCTTGCTCCCACCGGCGACGCGGAGCGAAAACGAAGGCCAGCCCTGCTTTTCGTTGCGCAGCTCGATTTCGGCCAGCACGGGCTGCTCGGCGAAGATATGCTCGGGCAGATCGAACTTCAGATCGATGCCGGTGAGCACGACGCGGGAAAGCACGCCCGAGATCAGAATGCCCGCGAGCATGCAGGCGAGAATCAGGAAGAGCAGATTGTTGCCGGTGTTGACCGCCGCGAGGACCAGGATCAGCACCGCGCCGAGGTAGATCATGCCGTCGCGCGTGAGGCGGTAATCGACTTGATACGCGAGCCAGCGGAGGCTCGTGCGCTTGGCGAGGGCCGGGACGATCGCAACGGCGACCCAGCCGGCGATTCCGAGCGAGAGCACTGTGGTGATTCCGGCGAGCCAGATGCGGCCTTCTTGAGCGGCCGTGGCGGAGAACAGCGCGATGAAAAGCGCCGCCGAAAGCGCGAGCATCGCGATGCCGAAATTGCGCCATCCGGGGCGGTCGCGGCCTTGCCACCAGCGATTGAGAGTGGAATCGTGTGCGCTCATCGTCCGGCGGACAGCACCTTTGCTCCGGCGTGAGACAAAGAGAGATTCCTCGTCGTCCCGGAAAGAATTGGCGGGACTCCTCGGAATGACATCTCTCTGGGTTTCATGGCCTGCCTATAAGGGGACGCGAGTGGTGTCGAGGATTTCGCGGAGAATCGCTTCGGTCTGCTCGGATTTCTTTTGCGTCGAGACGTAGCGCGAGCTGACGACGACGCGATGCGAGAAGACGGGAATGATGAGCTGCTTGAAATCGTCGGGAAGGCAATAGTCGCGGCCCTCGAGGAACGCGCGCGCTTGCGCCGCGCGATGCAGCATCACGGTGCCGCGCGGGCTGACACCGAGGCTCAACTGCTCGGTCTGGCGTGTGCGCTCCACGATTTCGAGCGCGTAATCGAGCAGGCTCTCTTCGACTTTCACCTGCGAGGCGGCGGCTTGCATCGCGAGCACGTCGGCGGCGTCCATCAGCGGGACGACCTGCTCCACGTGTCCCGCGGCGGAATGATTGCGGATGATCTCTTTTTCACTTTCGCGCGCCGGATAGCCCATGCGGATGCGCATCAGGAAGCGATCGAGCTGCGATTCGGGCAGCGGATAGGTGCCGTGGTGCTCGATGGGATTCTGCGTCGCGAGGACTAGGAACGGCTGCGGCAGCGGATGCGTGTGGTTGTCCATCGTGATCTGCGATTCGTTCATCGCTTCGAGCAGTGCGGATTGCGTCTTCGGCGTGGTGCGGTTGATTTCGTCGGCGACGATGATGTTGGCGAAGATGGGGCCGGGCTTGAATTCGAATTCCTGCGTCGAGGGATTGTAGACGCTGACGCCGATCACGTCGCTCGGCAGCATGTCGGATGTGAACTGGATGCGCTGGAACGAGCAGTGGAACGAGCGAGCGAGCGCCTGCGCGAGAGTGGTCTTGCCGACGCCGGGAACGTCTTCAATCAGCAAGTGGCCGCGCGCGAGGAGCGTGGTGAGCGCGAGTTGGATGACGTCTTCCTTGCCCTTGACGACGCGGGCGATCGAGCGCTGAAGCTCGGCAAGGCGGCTGCTGGCGGCGGTGACGGCAGTTTGCAATTGAATGGGCCTTCTGCTACAAAAAGTAAGTTCTATGGGCGACTAGCTCAGTGGTTAGAGCGCTCCCCTCACACGGGAGAGGTCCAAGGTTCAAGTCCTTGGTCGCCCACCATTTTCGATACGGCCGGAAGTTCTTGCGACCTGAAAATGCGAAGCGAACCCCCGCCTCGGCCGAGAAATCATTCTAGCGGAATTCTCCGATGACCCACATCCTGCGATTCCTCCGAGTGTTCGCATTAGGCACGTGGGTGGGGTCAATCATCTATTTCGTGGCGGTGGTCACGCGCGACGCGTTTGCGGTGCTGCCGAATCGCGACCTGGCCGGCGCGCTGGTTGGGGCCACGTTGGGCGGGCTGCACGGCGTGGGGATCATCGCGGCGGTCGTCTTTGTCGTTGCCTCGGTCGCGTTGGCGAAGTCTTTGCGGGCATTGATCGAACCGGCGATGCTCGGCGTGATTCTGATGTTGCTGCTGACGCTGGCCTCGCAGCGGTTCGTGATGCCGCGAATGGCGGAGTTGCGGCGAGAGATGGGTTCGGTGGAAGCGACGCAGGGAAGCGATCCGAGGCGCGCGGAGTTCGACCGGTTGCACGGAATTTCGGTGGATTTAGAGGGTGGCGTGCTGGTGATTGGGCTGGTCGCGCTGTTCCTCAGTGTGAGGCCTTCGAGAGAAAGCAGTGACCGGTGACCAGTGGCTAGTGGCGAGTGACTAGTGGCTAGACTGGGCGCCCCTACGAACGACTCTTCGTTGTGCGCTTTTTGGCGGGCCGCTTGTTTGACCGGGACTTCTTTGAGGCGACTTTGGCCTTGGTGATTTTGCGGGCGGCGGGGCCGGCGTGCTCGACGGCACGCCACATGTACCAGCTCGCGACGGTGCGATACGGCCGCCAACGCTCGCCGAATTCGGCCAGCTCGCGCGGCTTCGGAATGCTTTTCTTGCGATAGGTGATGGCAAAACCCTTCTGCACGCCGTAGTCGTGGATCGGCAGGACATCCGGGCGGCCGAGCCGGAAGATCAGAAACATCTCGACCGTCCACGCGCCGATGCCGCGGACGGAAATCAGCCGGTCCACAAGCTCCTGGTCCGACATCTTTTCGGCTTCTTCGAGTGTGGGCACGACACCTTCGATCGTCTTCTGCGCGAGATCCCTTACCGCGGCGATCTTTGCGTGGGAGAGCCCGGCCTTGCGCAGCTTGGGTTTGCGGACTCGCAGGAGTTCTTCCGGCGTGGGGCAGCGGCCGTTCGTCCCGAGCGCGCTGATGCGGCCGAAGATCACTTTTGCGGCTTTGCCCGCGATGCTCTGGTATGCGATCGCTTCGAGAAGAGATTCATACACACTGTCGCAATCATCGAGCTTGAACTGGAATGCACCGGTGCGTTCAATCACGCCGGCGAGGCGCTTGTCGATGCGCGAAAGGTGCGCGTGGGCTTCGACTTGATCGAAGGGCAGCGTGAGCTTGCTCGTGGTTGCGTTCATGGCGCTCGAAAGGATATCGCTTGGAGCCGGATCGCACAACGAGGCCGGAATGTTTTGGTACGCCGCCATCGCTTCACGCCGGAAACGGTGCGTGTGAATGCGCGCCACGGCGGGTGCAAACGGCGCACATGCTGCGGGTGAAGCTGCGCAAAGGTGCGCGCTTCGCGCGACGGTTTCATGTCGGAGCTGAAGCTCCGACCCCCTAAAGTGCACGGAACATCATCGGAGATGCAATTAGGCGGCTACGCGCCGGCGTGGAAGGCTGAAGCGACTTGGAGCTTGCGCAGCATGGAGCGCTTCTTTTCCTGGTGGGACTGCATGCGGTGGAGAATGTCGTCGAGGGTGCGCACGGCGGTGACGATGTATGGGCCTTTGTTGAGCATGACGCACTCGGCGCGCTCTCCCATCGCTGCGTCCGTGATCTCGGAGCGCGACGGGACGCCCGTTTTCGCCAGGGACTCGAGAACCTGCGTCGCCCAGATCACCGGCATGTGCGCGGCTTCGGAGAGCCAGAGAATCTCTTCCTGTACTTCGGCGAGCCGCTGGTAGCCGCATTCGATCGCCAGGTCGCCGCGCGCGATCATCACTCCGACGGCGCGGCTGCGCATCGCGGCGAGCAGAAGGCGAGGCAACTGGTCGAAGGCTTCGCGCGTTTCGATCTTCAGAATGATGCCGAGGTTTTCTCCGCCCAGCTCGGCCAGCCGCGACTGCAACCCAAGCACGTCCGCTTCCTTGCGCACGAACGAATAGCTGACGATGTCGGCGTGCTTGACCACGAACTTGAGAGCTTCGAGGTCGTCTTTGGTCAGGGAAGAGAGGCACAGCTCGCTTTCGGGGACGTTGATGCCTTTTTCGGCGCCGAGCTTTTCGCCCGTGGGGCGCGCATGAGTGATTTCCACGCTGACTTTTTCCGGCGTGACGGTGCGGACGATGGCGCCGATCTTGCCGTCATCGAGCGAGATGGGATCGCCCACCCGCATGCAGTCGAAAAACTCGGGAAGAGTGACGCCGATTCGCGCCGGGCTAATCAATTGCTTTTTCTTGTCGTACTTCGCGGGGCGGCCGGGCTCGAGCGACCGCGTGAGAACGAGCGTGTCGCCCACGTTGAGGCGGAGCGTCTGCGCCTTCGGGGGAATCGCGCCGACGCGGGTGCGCCGAAGCGCTTTTGCGATCCTTCTGTTCGCGCGGGTCTGCAATTCGAGAACAAGTCCGGGGACGACGTAAGTCGTTCGACTGGACTGGGCCCAGCGGCTGTTTCCATCGACCCCTGAAATCGTCAGCGAGCGGGAAGCGCCCCGAGCGTCCCTGAATCGAACACGATCACCGGGCTTCAGTCGCGCGAGCCATTCGGCGGGCAACGGGATGTACGCATCCGCGTGCGCGGGGGCATGCTCCGGTTGCGAGCCGGGCGTGAGCCAAATCCGCGCCGGAGAAATGACGCGCCCGAAATCGTCTCGCTTGGGCCGATACTTGAGAACCGCCGGGCCCGGCTCGACGGATCCTGTGCGTAGCTTGGGTCCTGCCAGGTCCATCGCGATCTTGCAGGCCCTGCCCGTTTCCTTCTCCGCGCGGCGAAGATTGCGAATCATTCCCGACCACGCGTCCGGACCATCATGGGCGCAGTTGATCCTCATGCAATCCATCCCGTGGAGGACGAGATCGCGGACCAGATCGTAGTCGGTGGCGGCTTCCTGCGGCATGGTCACCATGATGCGAACGTTGCGGCCCGTGGGAGACGGACCGAGCAGGGCTTCGGCGTTGTTTTCGAGCAGCGCAGCCCCTTCACCCATCTCGGGGGCGCCGTCCGGAAGCGCAGCGCCGGCTTCATTCGATCCATCGAGCCGGCGAAGGGCGTTTATGACGGCGTGCAATGCGCCGATGACGTGGGGTTCGGTACGGCCGAGGGAGGAGAGTCCGAGTGCCGCGAGCTGAGACTGGAGCTGGCGGATGTCGTGCCGGCGGAGCGCCAGGTAGTGGATCAGATTCGCCGCGCTCGCGCGGTGGTCGGGATGCACGCCGGCGGACTCGGCGAGGCTGGTCGCTTCGAGGCTGAGCATCTCCGAGCGGAGAAGGTTTAATTGCTGGATCAGCTCTCTGGGCTGCAACTGAATGCTGTTTTGCATTTAGGGCCGGTTTCGGAAGCCAGGTTCATTGTCCTCGGGCTTCGTTACAGCAGGATGAACGCGGTATGGGCCGGGGCGGCGGGCGGCGAACGAAGCGGCGTGTGCTAGTATCGAAAGCTTATGCAAACAGGAATAATCGGGCTGCCGCTGGTAGGGAAGACAAGTCTGTTCCGGATTCTCACGAAGGCGCCCGCCACCGGCGGGCGGAGCACACCTGGTCAAATGCACGTGGGAATCGCGCGAGTGCCGGATGCGCGGGTGGCGAAACTGGCCGAGGTGTTCAAGCCGAAAAAGATCACGTACGCGACGATCGAGTACGTCGATATCGGCGGCATACAGAAAGACCGCGAGAAGAACGCTGCCTCGCTGGTCCCGCTGAGGGAAGCGGACGCGCTGGCGCACGTTGTGCGGCTGTTCGAGGATCCTTCGGTGCCCCATGAGGGCGGATCGCTCGACGCGCTGCGGGACATTGTGAACGTCGATCTCGAGCTGATTCTGACCGATCTCGAGCAGGCGGCGAAACGGATCGAGCGCGTCGAGAAGGACTTGAAGAAGAAGAAAGACCCGCTGCTCGAGGTCGAGCTGCAAGTTCTGACGCGGTGCCGCCTGGCGCTCGAAGCGGAAACGCCTCTGCGCGAGCTGGAATTCAAGCCGGAAGAGATGAAGATGATCACCGGGTTCATGTTCCTCACGCGCAAACCAATGCTCTACGTGCTGAACCTGGGGGATGAGGAAGCGTCGCAGATCGATCGCGCGGTCGAGAAATATCACCTGGAAAAGCTCGCGTTGAAGCCGCAGACGGCCGTCGTGCCCTTCTGCGGGAAGATCGAGGCGGAACTCGCAGAGCTTTCCGACGCAGAAGCCGCGGAAATGATGAGCGCGTACGGGCTGAAGGAGTCGGGGCGCGACCGGTTGATTCAGGCGACGTATCGCTTGCTGGGGCTGATTTCGTTTCTCACGTGCGGCGAGCCGGAATGCCGCGCGTGGACAATCGAGCGCGGGATGACGGCGCAGGAAGCGGCTGGCGCGATCCACAGCGACATCCAGAAGAATTTCATCAAGGCGGATGTGGTGAATTGGGAGGACCTGCTGAAGGCGGGGAGTTTCGCCGCTGCGCGCGAACGGGCACAGGTGCGTCTGGAAGGGAAAGAGTACATTGTGCAGGACGGCGACGTGATTTTGTTCCGGCACGGGGGGTAACATCCGCCGCGCGCATGTAGCTCGGGTCGTCAGACCCGAGGGTTTGTTGACGAACGAAAGAGCCTCGCCGCGTGAAGGCGGGGCGAGCTACATGAATGAATTCCACTGAGACAACCCGCATCCTTTTGGCAGCGCTGCTGGGGCTGACGGCCGCGGCGGCGAACCTGCTCGGGGGATCGCTGATCGCGCATCGCAAATGGTCCCGGCAGTTTCTGAAGTATTTCATCGCGCTGGGCGCCGGATTCATGCTTGCGACCGCGACGCTCGAGATGATCCCGGAGTCGCTGAGGCTCCGCAGCGACAACGCTTCGATCTTCTTCAACAGCACGAACGCCGTTTTCGTGTACGTCCTGGCGGGCTATTTTCTGGTCCACTTCTTCGAGCATACCGTCGCGCCGCACTTTCATTTCGGCGAGGAGACTCACCACGAAGAGGTGCACGGCGCGCACGCGAGCTACGCCGCGCTGATGGGACTCGTGATCCACACATTTTTCGACGGCGTGGCGATTGCGGCAGGATTGCTCGTGTCCACTTGGCTCGGCGGAGTGGTGTTTCTCGCGGTCTTCCTGCACAAGATTCCGGAAGGGTTCACGGTGTCGTCGCTCATGCTGGCGAGCGGGCAGAGCCGGCGGGCGGCGTTTGCATCGTCCGCAATTCTGGGAGCAGCGACGCTGGGCGGCATGGCGCTGATGTTCGTGCTGCGGAGCACCGTGGCGGACGCGCTGCCGTTTTCCGCAGGCGTCACGCTCTATGTAGCGGCTTCTGATCTGATTCCTGAAGTGAATCGCGAGCCCGGGGCGGGAATGGCCGTGCTCGTCTTCTTGGGCGTGGCGATCCTGCTGGCGCTGAAAGCGACTTTCCGCGTCCAATAGAAGGAGGACGTGTGCGCACTCTTGAATCAGCAGCCGACCGCGAATCGATCGCGGCGCGCATCTCGGCGTTAACCTCTTCCGATCGCAGGCTGTGGGGGCGCATGTCCGTGCATCAGATGGTGTGCCATCTGAGCGATGCGTACCGATTGCCGCTGGGCGAGAAGTCCGCGAGCCCCGCGACCGGCCTTCTTCAGCGGACATTGATGAAATGGATTGCTCTGCAATTGCCCATGAAGTGGCCGAAGGGCGTCAAGACACGCCCGGAAGTGGAGCAGGGCGTTGGCGGAACGGCTCCCGTAGAGTTTGAACAGGACCGCGCCGAGTTGCTCGCGCTGGTCCGGCGATTCTGCGAGGCCTCTGCTAGCCTTTCGATCGCACACCCGTTTTTCGGCCACATGACGCGACAGGAATGGCTGCGCTGGGGCTACCTCCACGCCGACCATCACTTGCGGCAGTTCGGCCGATAGCCACCTATCCGTTGTCCCTTCAATTGTTTACAGGAGAGCTGCGGCTTCCGCATAGACGCGACGGCCACTGCTCGGTAGCGGATCGGGCATTACACGCCAGGGCATGAAGGCTCGCCGCAACTTTATGGCGCCATGCGTGTTAGATAGACTGTGGAGGCCATGGCCAGAAGCGACGTCCAACTGATGCTGGACGTGAAGGCAGGGGACGATGCGTCCTTTGACTTCCTGCTGCAGAAGTATCGCTCGCCGCTGGTGAATTTCCTCTACCGCATGGTGCGGGACACGGCCACCGCGGAGGACTTGGCGCAGGAGGTATTTCTGCGGGTCTACCGAGCGCGGAAGCAATACTCTCCGAGCGCGAAATTCACCACGTGGCTCTTCCGCATCGCGACGAATCTGGCGCTGAATTCGGTCCGCGATAACCGCTACCAGAGGATGGGGATCTCGCTCGACGCGCCTGCAGACGGCGAAGATTCGGCGCCCAGGGAACTCCCGGCGCGCGAAATGCGGATCGACGAGCACATGATCGAGCGCGACCGGACGGAAGTCATACGGCGGGCGATTGCGTCGCTGCCGGAGAAGCAACGCGCGGCCGTCTTGCTGCATAAGTACGAAGAGATGGACTATGGCGAAATCGCCGGGATTTTGGATTGCTCGGAAGGCGCGCTGAAGTCGCTGTTGTTTCGCGCTTACGAGACCCTGCGGGTGCAACTGGCGCCGCTTGTCGCCCAGCCAGTGGCGCATCGCGCGGGGGAGGGAAGGCCATCATGAAGTGCGAGGAAGTGGAAAAGGGACTGGTCGCGTATCTGGACCGCCGCGCAAACTCGGCCGAGCGGCGCGACGTGGAAGAGCATCTCGCAGGCTGCGCTGCTTGCCGTACGCGCGCCGAGGAGTTTCGCAAAGTCTGGAGCGTGCTGGAGGAGATGCCCACGGTCGAGCCCTCGTTCGGATTTGACGCGCGCATGAGGCAGCGCGTGGCCGCCGAGCCGCAGCGGGGCTGGTTTGACTGGTTTGTGCCGCAATCGCGGCTCGCATTTTCCGCAGCGCTGCTCGTCGCCCTGACGGTATGGATCGCGAAGTTGCCGCCGAGCAATCCGGGAACGCCCGGCACGACGACAGCAACGCAGCAGCAGGATTTCAATGCCATCCAAAACCTGGGCGTGCTCGAGAACTTCGACGTGGTGACGAAGATGGATGCGCTTTCCGATCTCGCTCCCGCCGGAGCGCAACAGCCGGACAAGTCGCAGCCGAACGATACGACTACCAATGACTGACGGAGGAAAGTAGTGAGGCATCGGGTTCCAGCGCTGGCGCTCGTTCTTGGGCTCCTGATGGGGCTTGGGGCGAAGCCTGCCTCCGCGCAGATGGGTGAGCGCTGGCGGGAAAGACAGACGCGCCGGGAGGCGGCCCAGAAAGCAAGAGAGAATGGCGCCGGCGAGCGGCCGAATGCGAACGGCGGCGCGGGTCAGCACGGTGCCCGCAACATGGAAGGTTTGCCTCCGAAGTGGGTGGAAAACCTGCGCGATATGCCGCCGGAGGATCAGGAGCGCTTCATGCAGAATAACGAGCGGTTCAAGAGCCTGCCCCCGCAGCGACAGGAACAGATCCGCCAGAACCTGCAGAGATGGAACAGCCTGACGCCCGAGCAGCAGGAAGCGGCGCGAACGCGCGAACAGATGCTCGAACAGATGACGTCCGAGCAGCGCCAATATGTGCGCAACACGCTGCTGCCGCGCTGGCAATCGATGCCGATCGAACGGCGGATGGCCATCCGGCGCCATTTGGCCCGATTGCAATCGATGACGCCGGCCGAGCAGCAAGCGGCGCTGAACGACCCACGATTCGTGCAGGGGCTCAGCCCGGACGAGCAATCCATGCTGCGCGAGCTGAATTCGCTGAGAAATCCGCCTGCGCAGTAGCTTTCGCGACCTTCCCGCCGCTCTCCGGGCCATCCGGCGCAAAGAATCCAGCCGTCCGATTGTTGACTCTTACAAAACAATTCCGCCCGTGGATGCGTTTCGACCGCTAGCTATCGCGATGCGCGCGCAGAGGCTCCCCTAGCGGTTGTGGTTTCTCCCATTTTGGGCTGGTCGATTTCGAATTGCGCGCTGATTGAGCCCATCCAAAGAATTTTTCTCAATTTGTGAACATTCCGCTTGACAAGAAAAAGAAGGACACTACAATCGGGGCACAAAGTGGGAGAAAGTGGCGAGTAGTGGAAAACAGATTCAAGCCGTGGACGAGGCGATCGAGCGAGTGATTTCAAGCGCGAACACGCCGGGCGACGTTTTCAAGGGCTTACATGCTGCGGGGCAACTATCTGGCGACGGTGGACGAGAAGGGACGGGTGAAAATCCCCGCCGACTTTCTGGCCCAGCTGCGCCGGAGCGGAACGAAGTTCTACGTCACCAGCACGCAAGGCGATTGCGCGCACATCTATCCCATGAAGGTGTGGGAAGAGAAAGAGCGGAAGCTCGCGAAGGTCTCTTCACACAACCGGGCCAAGCAAAAGTTTCTTTCACGCACCAACTATTACGGTCAAGTGGTCGAGGTGGATGGGCAGGGGCGCGTTTTGATTCCACCTGTTTTGAGGGAATCGGCGGAGATGAGGGGTGAAGTGGACGTTCAGGGGAAGCTGACGTACCTGGAAGTCTGGAATCACACCCGGTTCCTCGACAACATGAACCGTAACCCGATGACGGCGGAAGACGAGCAGGCGCTGGAGCAACTGGGCATTTAGCTTTTGAGCGTTTTACATACGCCCGTTCTGGCCGAGGAAGCGATGGAGTGGCTTCGCATCCGGCCCGAAGGGACGTACCTGGACGCGACGGCTGGCACGGGCGGGCATTCGATTGAAATCGCCCGGCGGCTGACGACGGGGCGGCTCGTGGCGCTCGATCGCGATCCGAAGGCGCTCGAAATCGCGCGGGAAAGATTGAAGCCGTACGAAGAGAAGGTGGTTCTGGTGCAAGCGGAATTTTCGAAGATCGGCGAAGTGGCGGAGAACATGCAGCTGCCTCCGCTCGACGGAGTGCTCGCCGATCTGGGGATCTCAAGCCTCGAGCTGGACAGCCCTGAGCGCGGATTTTCATTCCGCTGGGCGGCGCCGCTCGATATGAGGATGAGCCCCGAGACGCCGCTGACAGCGGACGAGATTGTGAATCACTGGTCGGAGAAGGAACTGGCCGATCTCCTCTATCAGAAGGCGGAGGAGAGGGATTCACGCAGAATCGCCAGGGCGATTGTTCGGTCGCGGCCCATTCGCGACACCGAACACCTGGCAACGGTTGTGGCAGGGGTTCGAAAAGCAAGGGGAAGGCAGAAACTGCAGCCCGCGACAAAAACGTTTCTGGCGCTGCGGATAGCGGTGAATCGAGAAGAGGAGGAACTCGAGCAGTTTCTTTCGCGGACCCCTGCCACTTTATCTATTGGAGGACGATGGGTGGTGATCAGCTACCACTCGCTCGAAGATCGTCCCGTGAAGCACGCCTTTCAGCGCCTGGCGCGAGAGGGAAGTTTTCGCGTGCTGACCAAACGTGTGATCCAGCCCGGTGAAGAAGAAGTCAGAAACAATCCACGCGCGCGGAGCGCAAAAATGCGCGTTCTGGAAAAGATCGCGCCAGCGGAAAGCCGCCCGGCCGGGAGCTGGAAATGACGGAATACTACACGGTAAAGCGCATTGATAATTCGAGGCTGACGCGTCCCGCGCCGACGGCGCAGATGCACGATTTCTGGAGGCGCGTGGCCGCGGGATCGGCGATGGCGGCGTGCCTGCTGTTCTACGCCTGGCAGCACTTCGAGTGCATACAGGTCCGCTACCGGATCGAGCAGCTCGATAGCGAGCGCGCAAAATCCGCGCAGCTCAATCAGCAACTGCACCTGGAAGTCGCGACGCTGCGCTCGCCCATGCGGGTCGATGCGATTGCGCGCAATCAGCTCGGCTTGACGGTTCCCGTGCCCGGGCAGGTGGCTCCGATCCAGGATTCGAGCGACGGCGTAGTGGCCGAGGCGCGCCCCGTGGCGCAGCCGGCTCGGCCCTGAAGTCAGCCTGCTGTGAAATCAGCATGAATGGACGGCCTACGGCAGGCCTCATCCGGCGGCGCGTTCGAGATCGCGGCCGGAGCACGTTTCCGATAGGGTAGGCCGGAGTTCATGCAGCAGCGCAATCCGCGTCTCCGTTGGCTGGTCGTCTGGGCATTGGCGGTGGTTTGGATGGCGCTCGTGGTGGCCCGCCTCGGTTACCTTCAGCTCTTCTGCTACAGCGAATACTTCTCCCGAGCGCAGCGTCAACAACAGCGCGTTTTCGAAATCAGCCCGATGCGCGGCACGATCTACGACCGCAAAGGCCACGAGCTGGCGGTGAGCCTGCCGATGGACTCCGTCTTCGGCGATCCGGCCGAAATCACCGATGTCGAAATGGTGGCGCGGCTGCTTTCAGGGGTGCTGAACGTGTCCGCCGACGATCTCGAAACGAAAATTCGGGAGGCGCGCACGCCGGTGCGCCTGGCGCGAAAGCTCTCGCCCGAAACGGTCCAGCGGATCACGGACATGAACCTGAAGGGCGTGTTCTTCCAGAAGGAGAACCGCCGCGTCTATCCGCAGCGGGAGCTGGCCGCTTCCGTCCTCGGCTACGTGGACGTGGATGAAAAAGGCATCGGCGGAATCGAATACTCGCTCGACAAGCGGATCCGCGGGCGGCCCGGCAAAATGATGGTGATGGCCGACGGGCGCCGCCGCCAGTACGACCGCAGCGAATCGGCTCCCGATCCGGGCGCGAGTGTGACGCTCACCATCGACGAAACGATCCAGTACATCGCGGAAAAAGAGCTCGGGCGCGCGATTTCGGAAACGCATGCAAAGGCCGGCACGGTGGTGGTGCAGGACCCCAACTCGGGCGAACTGCTCGCCGTAGCCAACTGGCCCGTATTCGATCCGAACAACGCGGGCAGCTATTCGGACGAATCGCGAACGGACCGGGCTGTCGCCTCCGCGTACGAGCCGGGCTCAACGTTCAAAGTGATCACGCTCACGGGGGCAATCGAACACGGCGTGGCAAACCCCGACCAGCTCATCGACTGCCAGATGGGCCAGATTCTCGTGGCGGGCCGGCTGATTCACGACTGGAAGAAATTTGGGGTGCTAAGCGTCCGCGGAGTGCTGGAGCATTCGAGCGACGTGGGCGCCATCAAGATCGCGCTGCGGCTCGGCGCGCCGAGGTTTTACGACACGATCCGGGATTTCGGAATCGGCCAGCCGACCGGAATCGAGCTGCCGGGCGAGAATCGCGGATTGCTGCGCCCACCCGCGAATTGGTCGGCGAGCTCGATCGGCTCGCTCGCCATAGGGCAGGAAGTGAGCGTGACGCCCATTCAGATTACTTCCGCGATCTCCGCTGTCGCGAACGGCGGAACACTCTACCGGCCGCACATCGTGCGCGAGATCGACGGGAATACGTCCGCGCCTCTGCCAGCCGTTCCCGCCGCGCAACAGGCAACGGATGGCAGGACGGCGGCAACCGTCCGCCAGATGATGGAGGGCGTGGTTTTCGAAGGAACCGGCACGCCCGCGCGGCTTGATGGCTATACGGCCGCGGGAAAATCGGGCACAGCGCAGAAGATTGATCCCGCGACGGGCCGCTACTCGACTTCTCAATACAACGCATCGTTTGTCGGTTTTGCGCCGGTGAACACTCCGGTAGTGACGATTCTCGTGGTTCTCGATTCGCCGGTCGGGCCGCATCACGGCGGAGAGGTGGGCGGCCCCGTGTTCAAGCGCATCGCCGAGCAAGTGCTGGCATATCTCCACGTGCCGCACGACATGCGCGCGCCTTCCGACGTGGAGACGGCGAAGAATATGCGCGTGGCGCCATCATCAGGCGCTGCATCTGCGGGCGCGCCGGATTTGACGAAGGAGCGTTTCGCGGCAGCTGTTGCGAAGACGAAGCAGCCTGCTGCTGCGGCGCCGACGGTGGCGTTCGGCGATCCGAGCGCGATTGTCGTGCCGGACCTCACGGGCCAGACCGTTCGCGGCGTGACCGAAAAATGCTCGCGCCTGGGGCTTGCGCCGCTGCTGATCGGCAGCGGAGTTGCAGTGGAGCAGTATCCCGAAGGCGGGGCGCAGGTGCTGCGCGGCAGCCGCGTGACGGTGCGGTTTGGGCGTCCGGGAGAGTTGCAGCCGGTCGCGGCGCGAGGGAATGGGAATTGAGCCTGATCTCCGAACAGAAGCCCGACTTGAGAAATGAGCGGCGGGGCGCGAGACTGGAAGAACGGGGCATGAAACTTCAGAGACTACTGGCGGGAGCCGAGATCGGGAAGATCACCGGACCCGCCGACGTGGAGATTCAGTCGGTTGCGTACGACAGCCGGAAGGTGACTCCCGGAGCGATCTTCTTCGCTCTGCGCGGGCAGAAGCTCGATGGGACGCAGTTCGTCGGAGAGGCGCTGCGCCGTGGCGCAGTTGCCATCGCAAGCGAGAGCCAGCGTCGAAGCGAGCATCCGGCGGACATCACCTGGGTCGAACTGCTTCCAGGTTCCGAGCGGCGCGGGCTTGCCATCGTCTCGGCAAACTTTTTCGGACATCCGGCCGATAATCTGCAATTGGTGGGCGTCACCGGCACGAACGGCAAGACCACGACCGCGTACCTGGTGGATTCGATTCTGCGCGCGGCGGCGCTTACCACCGGTCTCATCGGGACGACCGGATACCGCACGCCGAAAGGGAGCCGCGAGGCGATCAACACGACGCCCGAATCGCTCGATCTCCAGCAGATGTTCGCGGAAATCCGTGATGCGGGAGGCACGCACGCGGTGCTCGAAGCGAGTTCGCACGCGCTGGCGATGGAGCGGCTGTGGGGCTGTCATTTCGCGGCCGCAATCTTTACGAACCTGACGCGCGACCATCTCGATTACCACCAGACGTTCGAAGAATATTTCGCCGCAAAGCGGCGGCTCTTCGAAGGCACCGGCGCGGGGGCGCCCGGCGTGGCCGTCGTCAACGCGGATGACCCGTATGCCAAGCAACTCGGAGGGCTGGCGCGGCGAACGCTGACGTACGGGTTGAAAGGCGCGCCCGACGTGACCACGAAGAAGTTCGCGCTTAGTTTTCACGGCCTCGAATTCACGGCGCAAACTCCGGCGGGAAATGTCGAGGTGCGCTCGCCGTTCGTGGGCCGCATCAACGTGTACAACATCCTGGCCGCGATCGGCGCGGGCGTCGGCCTGCATATTCCGAATGGCAAGATCGAAGAAGGCATATCGAATCTCGAACTGGTTCCGGGACGCTTTCAGCGAATCGACGAGGGGCAGCCGTTTCTCGTGGTCGTCGATTACGCGCACACGGACGACGCGCTCCGCAATCTGATCGCGACAGCGCGCGAGCTTGGACCCTCGGCGCGGATCATCACCGTGTTCGGTGCAGGCGGAGAGCGCGACCGCACGAAGCGTCCGCTGATGGGCGAAGCGGCGGGGTCGCTGAGCGATCTGGTGGTGCTCACGAGCGACAACCCGAGGAGCGAGGACCCGCTGCGGATCATCAACGACGTGGTCGTGGGATTGCAGAAAGTGAATGCGAAGTACCGGATCGAGCCGGACCGGGAGCGGGCGCTGGCGATCGCGATCGAGGAAGCGCGGCCGGGCGATATCGTGCTGCTGGCCGGCAAGGGGCACGAGACCTACCAGGTGCTGCCTACCGGGACCATCGAGTTCGACGACCGGGAAAAGGCGCGGGCGATATTGCGCAGCAAGGGTTTTTCAAAGGCGAAGGCGGGACAATAGCGAGAGCGGTGAAACCCAGCTCATTGGAGACGCGATGCGGTGGACGGTGGTTCAACTGGCTGAAGCATTGGGTGTCCCGACTCCCAAGGGGCTCGACCCCCTGGCCGGGGTGGCCGGCGTCTCGATTGATTCTCGTACTATCCAGCCCGGGGAACTGTTTGTTGCCATACGCGGACCGCGTCACGACGGACACGGTTTTGTGGCCGGGGCGCTGGAGCGGGGCGCGGCGGCCGGGGTGGTGGCGCGCGAGCGCCTCGGAGAGTACCCGGAGGACGCGCAGGGCAAGCTCTTTGCTGTGGACGACACGCTCGACGCTCTGCAACGGCTGGCCTCGCGCGCGTGCGAGATCTGGAGGAAGGGCGGGCGGGGGCGGATCATCGGGGCCGTGGCGGGGTCCGTCGGGAAGACGACAACCAAAGAGATTCTGGCGGCGCTCCTGGGCGCGCGGTTCCGCGTGCTGAAGACGCTGGGAAACCTGAACAACGAATACGGGCTGCCGCTTACGCTGCTGAAGCTGGATGACGAGCACGGCGCGGCGGTGGTGGAACTGGGGATGTCGCACCGCGGGGAACTGGCGCGGCTCGCGCAGATTGCCGCGCCCGAAGTCGGCGTGGTTACGCGCGTGGCGGTGGAGCACCTGGAGTTCTTCTCCTCGATCGAGGAGATTGCGCTCGCTGAGCGCGAGCTGATCGAGAATCTGGCGTGGCCGAATGCGACGGCTGTCCTGAACGCGGACGATGAGCGCGTGGCGCGATTTGCGGATGTGGCGCGCGGGCGCGTGATCCGGTTTGGGACGAGCGCGCCTGCGGAATTTCGCGCGGAGTCGATTGAAGAGCGCGGGATCGAAGGATCGGCATTCGATTTCGTCTCGCCCGCCGGACGCGCGCGGCTGGAATTGCCGCTGATCGGGCGGCACAACGTGATGAACGCGCTTGCGGCGCTCGCGGCGGCCAGCGTCTGGGGGATCGGCGCGGAGGAGGCGAGGCGCGTGTTTCCGGCGCTCACGCCGGCGGACAAGCGCGGCGAAGTGGTGCGCTTCGAAGAAGGTTTTACGGTGATCAACGACTCCTACAATTCGAGTCCCACGGCTTTGGGCGCGCTGGTCCAGCTGCTGGCGGCGACGCCCGGATACCGGCGGCGAATCGTGGCGGCGGGCGAGATGCTCGAGCTGGGAGATTCGTCGGCGAAACTGCACTGTGAATGCGGCCGGATGGCTGCGAGCCTCGGGAAGATCGACTGGATGTTCGGCGTGCAGGGCCACGCCGCGGATTTCATCGCGGCAGCCGTGGCCGCGGGCCATCCGCGGGAGCGCACGCAATTTTTCGCCAATTCGCAGGACGCGGCGAAATTCCTGGAGCAATTCATCACGCGCGGCGATTTGCTTCTTCTGAAAGGATCGCGCGGCGTACGGATGGAGAAAATTCTGGAAGCGATCGATGCGCGGCACCGCCGCGCCGGTTCGAAGGATGCGCTCGAAGCCCTCGAGGCCGGCCGGAAGGGATCCCACTGAGATGCTCTACTACCTCTTCTACTTCGTGCTCCGCCCGCATTTCAGCCCGCTGAATGTGTTTCGCTACATCACCGTGCGCACGGCGGTGGCGAGCCTGACGGCGCTTGTGCTGTCGCTGGTTTTCGGCCCGTGGATGATCGAGCGGCTGCGCGCCCTGCAAGTGAAGCAGTACATCCGCGAGGAGGGTCCGAAGCGCCACCACGCGAAGGCGGGCACGCCGACGATGGGAGGCATATTGATCGTCGGGGCGATCGTCATTCCCACGCTGTTGTGGGCCGACCTGCGGAATCCCTACGTGCTCCTTGCGGTCGGCGCCACGCTGGCGTTCGGCACGATCGGATTCGTGGACGATTACAACAAAGTGGTGCGGAAGCACAATCGCGGCCTTACGGCGGCAGGGAAGTTCGCGTTGCAGGTGCTGACGTGCGTGTTAGTCGGGGCCGTGCTCATCGGCCTCGAGGCCAAGGGCGCGTATTCGACGCAGTTGAGCGTGCCATTCCTGAAGCGGCTGCATCCTGACCTCGTGATCGATTGGCTGCTGAGCCATCATTTCATCTGGCCGCTGGCGTACGTACCGTTTGTGTTGTTTCTCGTGCTGGTGATCGCCGGCCTTTCCAACGGCGTGAACCTGACCGACGGGCTTGACGGGCTGGCGATCGGCTGCGTGCTGGTGTCGTCGGTGGCGCTGACGGTGATTACCTATCTTTCGAGCAACGCGCGCTTCGCGGAATATCTGGAGATTCAGAAAATTCCTGACGCCGCAGAATTGACCATCTTTTGCGGATCGCTCGCCGGCGCCTCGCTCGGATTTCTCTGGTACAACGCGCACCCTGCGGAAATGTTCATGGGCGATGTCGGATCGCTCGCGCTCGGCGGAGCCATTGGAACGGTGGCCGTGATTTTGAAGCAGGAAATCCTGATGCTTTCGATCGGCGGCATCTTTATTTTGGAGTTGTTGTCGGTGATCATTCAGGTCGGCTCGTTCAAGCTGACGGGGAAGCGTGTGTTCCGCATGGCGCCGCTGCATCACCATTTCGAGCTGATGGGGTGGAGCGAGTCGAAAATCATCGTGCGCTTCTGGATCATGGCTCTGGTGTTCGCGCTGTTTTCGCTGACGACGCTGAAATTGAGGTAGAGGAACGTGAGACCCGGATTCGATCTTGCAGGCAAGCGCGTGCTGGTGGTGGGGCTCGCGCGGACGGGTGTGGCCGTGTCGCTTTTCGCCGCGGGCTATGGGGCGACCGTGACAGCCACGGACGAAAAGCCGGAGAGCGAGCTCGCCGAGACGGCCGCGAAGCTGCGCGCGGCGGGCGTGAAGCTGGAACTAGGGGGGCATCCGGCCGCAGCGTTTCTCGATCAGGATTTGATCGTCGTGAGCCCGGGCGTGCCGGCCAATCTGCCGGCGCTCGTGCTGGCGCACCTTGCCGCAGTTCCCGTCTGGGGCGAGGTCGAACTTGCGTGGCGGTTTCTGCGTGGGAAGCTGGTGGCGATCACAGGATCGAACGGCAAGACGACCACGACGTCGCTTGTGGCGCACATCCTGGCGGGCGCGGGAATTCCAACGCTTGTCGGCGGCAATATCGGCGTGCCGCTGCTTTCGCTCGTCGAGTCCTCGACGGATTCGAGCGTCACGGTCGCCGAGATCAGCAGCTTTCAACTCGAGTCGATCGAGAAGTTCCGGCCGGAGATCGGCGTGCTGCTGAACCTGACGCCCGACCATCTCGACCGCCACGCGTCGTTCGAGGAGTACGCGGCCACGAAGGTGCGCCTGTTCGAAAACCAGCTCGAGCGCGATATCGCCGTGCTCAACGCGGACGATCCCGAGGTGACGCGCAGGATGCCCGCGCGGCCTCAAGTCTTCTGGTTCAGCCGGCAGAAGCAAGTGGCCCAGGGGGCATATCTGCGGGATGGCCAGATCGTGTTTCGCAACGACGGATCGGAAGTGGCGCTGGGGCGGCGCGACGAAATTCCGTTGCGCGGCGAGCACAACGTCGAAAACGTGCTGGCGGCGTGCGCGGCTGCGTACCTCGCGGGCGCGACACCCGCGGCAATTGCGACCGGCGTGAAGACGTTTCGCGGCGTCGAGCACCGCCTGGAATTCGTAGCCGAGGTCGCCGGCGTGAAGTTCTACAACGATTCGAAGGCCACGAACGTGGACGCGGCGCTTAAAGCCATCGAGGCGTTTCCCGGACCGCTGATCGTCATTCTGGGCGGCAAGGACAAGGGCAGCCCGTACACGCCTCTGAAGGAGCCGCTGCGGGAGCGGGCGCGGATGGTGCTGGTGATCGGCGCCGCTGCTGAAAAGATCGCCGCCGATTTGGGCGACGCAGTGGTGGTTGAAAACGCTCGCACGCTCGAACGCGCGATACAGATCGCGAGCGACCGCGCGCGGCCCGGCGACGTGGTGCTGCTCGCGCCGGCGTGCTCGAGCTTCGATCAGTTTGAGAATTACGAGCATCGCGGGCGTGCGTTCAAGGAGCTCGTCGGAAAGCTCGAAAGTCAGTCGGCCGCGCCTGCTTCCGCGCGGAAAGGATAAGGGATGCCCCGGAGCGTACAGCACGATCGTCAGTTGTTCGGCGTGACCCTGGCGCTGTGCCTGATCGGCGCGGTGATGGTGTTCAGCGCTTCGGCCATCACGGCGCGGGAAGGGTACGGCAACGGATACTATTTCTTGATCCGCCAGCTTCTCTGGATCGTGCTCGGGATCGCCGGGATGTTCGGGCTGATGAACACGGACTACCGCAAGCTGCGCCAGCCGCGCGTGATTTTCACGGCGCTCTCGGTGACGCTGGTGATGCTGATCGCCGTGTTTTTCCTGGACCGGTCGCACGCAACGCACCGCTGGATTCGCATGGGGCCGCTGGGCCTGCAACCCTCGGAGCTGGCGAAGCTCGTGGTGATCTTCTACCTCGCGTGGTTCCTGGAAGTGCGCCGCGAGCCGCGCGGCCCGGGCGTCAATAACGTGACGCGCACACTTCTGCCGGCGGTCGGCACGGTGCTGCTGATGGTGGGGCTGGTTTACAAGGAGCCGGACCTGGGCACGGCCTGCATGATTTTCTTCATCGCGGCCGTGATGCTCTTTATCGCCGGCCTTTCGTACCGCTATATCGCCGGAGCGGCGCTCGCGGCCGTGCCGCTGATCTACATCGCGATCGCGAGCACGCCGTATCGCTTGCAGCGCGTGGAGGCGTTTCTCTCGCCGGGGGCTGACCCGCAAGGGCACGGGTTTCAACTGGCGCAGTCGCTGATCGCGGTGGGTTCGGGAGGATTTACCGGCGTCGGCTTGATGGAGAGCCGCCAGAAGCTGTTCTTTCTGCCCGAGGCGCATACCGATTTCATCTTTTCGGTGATCTGCGAAGAGATTGGATTCATCGGCGCGGCGATCGTGCTGACGCTTTTTGCGGTGTACGGCTGGCGCGGGTTCGTGGCCGCGATGAAGGCGCCGGACGCATTCGGGAAGTTTTTGGGAATCGGGATCACGGCGATGGTCGTGGGGCAGGCGCTGATCAATCTGAGCGTCGTGCTCGGCCTGCTGCCGACCAAGGGCATTCCGCTGCCGTTCATCAGCTACGGAGGCTCGAGCCTGCTCGGAATGCTGCTGGCAACCGGCGTGCTGTTGAACATCAGCCAGCACGCGGATGAGACGTGAGCGCGGATGCGAACAGTCTATTGATTGCAGGCGGCGGCACGGGCGGGCACGTTTTTCCGGCGCTGGCCGTCGCGCGGGAATGGCTGCGGCGGGGAGATCGAAGCGTCGTGTTTGTGGGAACCGAGCGCGGAATGGAAGCGCGGCTCGTGCCGCAGGCCGGGATGCCGCTCGAGACGATCCGCGTGGCGGGCCTCAAAGGCATCGGCGGCGCAAAGCTGCTGCGCAATATGGCGATGCTTCCGGCGGGTCTGTGGGACTCGGAGAAAATCCTTCGCAGGCATCGCTTCGGCGCTGCGTTCGGCGTCGGCGGGTACGCTTCCGGACCGATGATGCTGCTGGCCGTGCTGCATCGGATCCCGAGCGTGGTCTTCGAGCCGAACGTCGAGCCGGGATTCACGAACCGCGTGCTCGCGCGGCTGGCGACGCGGATCGCCGTCGCAAACCAGGAAACCGCGATACGCCTCGGCCGTAAGGCAGTCGTCACCGGATGCCCCGTGCGAAAAGAGTTTTTCGGCGCGCCGCCCAGGGAGCATCGCGCGCCGTTCAACCTGCTGATCACGGGCGGGAGCCGCGGCGCGCTACCCATCAACCGTGCGGTGGTCGATTCGCTCGACCGCCTGGCCGCGCGAAAAAACCAGCTTTTCATCGTGCATCAGACTGGCGAACGCGACTATAATGCCGTGCGAGTGGCTTATGCACGTCGCCAATTTCAGGCGGAGGTCGTCCCCTTCATCGAAAATATGGCGGAGAGGTTTGCTCAAGCCGACCTGATCGTTTGCAGGTCGGGCGCAATCACTGTCGCGGAGGTATCGGCCTCCGGACGCGCCGCCATCTTTATCCCCTTCGGGGCCTCGACAGACGCGCACCAGACCCGCAACGCGCAAGCCATGCAAAGCGCGGGCGCGGCCCGGCTGCTGCCTCAAGAAGAGCTGACGCCCGAACGCCTGACAGACGAGATTTTCTCCCTCCTGGACCAGCCCCGGAGAATTCAAGAGATGGAAGACCGCGCCCGCGCGCTCGCACGACCGAGAGCCGTCGAGGAGATCGTGGACGTGATCGAAGGGGTGGTCCGGCCATGAACGTCACATTCCGCAATTTTCAACGCATTCATCTGGTCGGCATTGGCGGCAGCGGCATGAGCGGCATCGCCGAAGTGCTGCTTTCGAGCGGCTACGCCGTCTCGGGCTCGGATTTGAAGTCGTCGCCGGTCACCGAACGCCTGCGGAAGCTGGGCGCGACGATTCACGAAGGCCACACAGCCGAAAACGTGCAGGGCGCGCACGTCGTGGTCGTTTCGTCGGCCGTTCCGGCGGATAACGTGGAAATCGTCGAAGCGCACCGGCTGAAAATTCCGGTGATCCCGCGCGCCGAGATGCTCGCCGAGCTCATGCGCCTGAAGTACGGCATCGCCGTGGCAGGCGCGCACGGGAAGACCACCACCACTTCCATGATCGCTTCGGTGCTGGCGGCCGCGGACCTCGATCCGACGTTCGTGGTCGGCGGACGCGTGAACCATGCGGGCGCGCACGCGCGCGTCGGACAGGGCGAATACATGGTCGCCGAGGCTGACGAGAGCGACCGGTCGTTCCTGCTGCTCTCGCCGGTGATCGCCGTGGTGACGACGATCGACCGCGAACACCTCGACCACTACAGCTCGCTCGAGGAAATCCAGGACGTGTTTCTCCAGTTCACGAACCGCGTGCCGTTCTATGGCTCCGTCGTGCTGTGCCTGGACGAGCCCAACGTGCAGGCGATTCTTCCACGCGTGAAGCGGCCCGTGATTACGTACGGCACTTCGAGCCAGGCGGATCTCGTGATCGCGGACGTGAAGCTCAATGGCCTGGCGAGCGAGTTCCGGCTGAAATATCGCGGCGAGGATCTCGGACTTTTTCGGCTGCCCGCGCCTCCCGGAATTCACAACGTGCGAAACGCTGCGGCAGCGGCGGCCGTGGGGCTAACGCTCAATGTGCCGGCGGACCTGATTCGCGAAGGGCTGGCGCATTTCTCGGGCGTCGGCCGGCGCTTCGAGATCAAAGGCAAGTTTTCCGGCGTCACGCTCATCGACGATTACGGGCACCATCCAGTGGAAATTCGCGCCACGCTCGAAGCGGCGCGCGGCTGCGGTTACAAGCGCTTGCTGGTGCTTTTCCAGCCGCACCGCTACACGCGCACGCAGCATCTCTGGGAGGATTTCCGGCGCTCGTTCAACCAGGCGGACGTGCTGGTGATTACGGATATTTATGCGGCGGGCGAAGCGCCGATCGAAGGCATCACCGGCGAAACTCTGGCGGCGGCCATCAGCACGGCGGGGCACAAGAGCGTCGTTTATTCGAGCACGCTGCAAGGCGGCATCGAGTTCATGCTGCGCGAGGCGCGGCCCGGCGACGCGGTGCTGACGATCGGAGCGGGCAGCGTGGGCCGCGTGACCGAAGAGCTGGCGATGCTCCTCGATTCAAGGGTGTCGAGTTCGCATGCGGGTTAGCGACAAGGTGGCGGCGCGGTTGAAAGAGCTCGGCGCGGAGTTGCGCCAGGGAGTGTCGCTCGCGGAACAGACTTCGCTGGGAATCGGCGGCACCACGGACGAAATTCTGCTGCGGCGCTACGACACGATTCCCGAGGTGATGCGCCTGCTTGCGAGCGAACATATCCCGCACCGTTTCCTGGGCGGCGGCACGAACGTGCTGATTGTCGATGGCGAGCTGCCGTGGGTGGTGATGCATCTGCCGACGGCGAAGCCGGGGATGCGCGTCGAAGGCAACGCGGCGTACGTCGACGCCTCGGCTGATCTGGGCGGCATGGTGACGTTCTGCGCGAAGCACGATCTCGGCGGCATGGAAGGGCTCATCGGCGTGCCGGGAAGCGTCGGCGGCGCGCTGCGGATGAACGCGGGCGCCTACGGAACGCAGATTGGACCGCACGTGCGGGAAGTGGAGCTGTACCGCGCGGCCACGGGTGAGATCGAAACACTGCGCGGCAGCGACATTCGCTTCGATTATCGGCACACGTCGTTCGCGCCGGACGACGTGATGCTCCGCGTGAAGCTCGAGCTGCCGTCGAAGCCGTTCAAGGAGATTCTCGCGGGCATCAAGGTGTGCAACGAGAAACGAAGGTCGAGCCAGCCGCTGAACCAGAAGAGCGCCGGGTGCATCTTCAAGAATCCGCCGGGCGGCTCCGCGGGACGCATGATCGACGAGCTGGGATTGAAGGGCCACCGCGTGGGCGACGCGATGGTCAGCGACCGGCACGCGAATTTCTTCGTCAACACGGGGCACGCGAGCTGCGCGGACATGCTGAAGCTGATCGACGAGGTGCGCGAGCGCGTGCGCAGCGCATACGGGATCGAGCTTGAGAACGAGGTGATCGTCTGGCGAAACTAAAGGCCATGGACGCGGAGACCTATCCCCAGGAGGTTCTGGCGGACGAAGAGCCGAAGTATCTCCGGCGGCAGAAGCCGCTCGAGATCAAGCGGCGGAAGTTCGGCCGGAAAGCGTGGAGCACCTATCTGCGCGTGACGATGTGGGCGGCCGTCGGCCTCGCGGGAGCGGGCGCGGCATACGAAGCGGCGCACTTCCTGCTGGCGTCGCCTGAGATGGCCCTGATTCATCCGGAGCAGGTGAGCCTCAAAGGCAACCACTACGTCCCGCCGGAAAGCGTGCGCCAGGTTTTCGTGGCGGACCGGGGGAGGAGCGTCCTGCGGATTCCGCTCGAGAAGCGGCGGCTGGAGCTCGAAGCGATTCCGTGGGTCGAGCAGGCGACGGTGCGCCGCGCGCTGCCGAACATAATCGAAGTCGAGATCACCGAGCGGACGCCGATCGCCTTTCTGCGCGAATCGAACGACATGGCACTGGTGGACCCGCACGGGGTAGTCATCGAACGGCCGCTCGAAGGCGATTTCCGCTTTCCCGTCGTCACGGGAATGGAAGCGGACATGGCGCAGGAAGACCGCGAGCGGCGGATGCAGCTTTTCTCGGGCTTCATGCAGCAGATCGAATCGGCGCGGCCCGGGGCGGCCGAGCAGGTGAGCGAAGTCGATCTCTCGGACGAGCACGACCTGCGCGCCACGATTTTCGGCTTGCAGGGTGGTGCGGCAGCGGGAAGCGACGCGGACGCGCCCGTGCTGGTGCATTTCGGCGACAGCGATTTCGCTGCAAAATATCAGACGCTGGTCGAGGATATCGGGCAGTGGCGCGCGAAGGCCGGACGCGTCGAATCGGTGGATTTGCGGTTCAGCCGCGAGGCGGTGGTGAATCAGGACGCGACGGCCGCGGCTCAGCGCCGTGTGCCAAAGCAAGCGGCGGCGCGGGCGGCGAAGAAGTCGAGATGATCGGGCGATCGAAATACGGGGAGCGGGGCACTTGACCAAGAAAGAACGGCACATCGTGGCGCTGGACATCGGGAGCACGAAGACCTGCGCGCTGATCGGCGAGCAGGACGACGACGGAACGGTGAAGTTCGCGGCGCTCGGGGCCGCCGAATCGAAGGGCTGGCGGAAGGGACAGATCGTGAATCTCGATCTCGCGGTCAGCTCGATTCGCCGCGCGGTGGAAGAGGCGGAGACGATCACCGGCGTGCCCGTGGAATCGGCGATGATCGGCGTGGCCGGCGGGCACGTGCGCGGGGTAAACAGCCGCGGCGGAATCACGGTGGGCGCGAAGCCTCGTGACATTCAGCGCGACGACGTGCGCCGCGCGATCGAGGCCGCGCGTGGCGTGACGCTGCCGGAGGACCGCGAAGTGCTCCACGTGCTGCCGCAGGAATTTTTCCTCGACGCGCAGGACAACATCCGCGACGCGATCGGAATGGTGGGCCAGCGGCTCGAGGCCAACGTGCATATCGTGACGGCGTCTGGCACGGCCACGCAGAATATCGTGACGGCGGTGAACCGCGCGGGCGTGCGCGTGGACGATACGGTGCTCGAGCCCTTCGCTTCGGCCGAAGCGTGCCTCACGCAGGACGAACGCGAACTGGGTGCGTGCCTGCTTGACATCGGAGGCGGCACCACCGAGCTGATCGCCTACGCAGGCGGCGTGGTGCGGCACACGGCGGCGATTCCCGTCGGCGGCGACCATTTCACGAACGACCTCGCCGTGGGCTTGCGGACTCCGATGCCGGAAGCGGAAAAGATCAAGCGCGAGCACGCGCAGGCTTTCCGCGAGCTGCTGATGCAGGATTCCGCCATCGAGATCGCAAGCGTGGGCGACCGCCCGCCGCGAACCGTGTTCGCGCGCATGCTGGCCGATATCGTGGAGCCGCGCGCGCAGGAATTGTTGATGCTCATCCGCGACGAATTGCGCCGCGGCGGTCTCGAATCGCAGATCCCCGCGGGAATCGTCCTCACGGGCGGCGGAGCGCGGCTCCGCGGCCTGGTGGAGATGGCCGAGCGCGTGTTCAACCTGCCGGTGCGGGTGGCCACGCCGCGGGGTCTCGCGGAGATGAGCGAAGAGGTTTCCCAGCCCGAGTACTCGACGGCCGTTGGGCTTGTGCTCTACGGGGCGCGCACGCGGCGCCTCGCCGGAGCGCGTCCCGCGGGCTTCATGGGCAAGTTGAAAAGCATGTTTGCGGGGGCATGAGACACGATTCGAAATTCGCTGCAAAGTTCAAGACTGGGGGAGACAGCATGACACCGAAGGAATCGAATATCCGCGTTTCATTCAGCGAGGAGCCGCAGGACGGCGCCAGAATCAAAGTGATCGGCGTGGGAGGCGGCGGATCGAACGCCGTAAACCGCATGATCCGCGCCAAGGTGGAGGGCGTCGAATTCATCGCCGCCAACACGGACCTTCAGGCGCTGAAGCTTTCGCAGGCGCCGGTGAAGCTCCAGCTCGGCGCGAAGCTGACGAAGGGGCTGGGAGCGGGCGCCAATCCCGAGGTCGGGCGCAAGGCGGCGCTCGAAGACACGGAGAAGATTCTCGAAGCGCTCGACGGCGCGGACATGGTGTTCGTCACGTCGGGGCTCGGCGGCGGCACAGGCAGCGGCGCGGCGCCTGTGGTGGCGAATCTGGCGAGCGAACTCGGCGCGCTGACAGTGGCCGTGGTGACCAAGCCGTTCGCGTTCGAAGGCAAGCGGCGCATGCAGCAGGCCGAGCAGGCGCTCACCGAACTGGTTGGCTGCGTCGATACCGTGATCGTGATTCCCAACGAGCGGCTGATGGAATGCGTCGAGCAGGGCACGAGCTTCTTCGAGGCGTTCCGCATCGCCGACGACATCCTGCGGCAGGCCGTGCAGGGCATCTCCGACATCATCACGATCCCCGGCATCATCAACCGCGACTTTGCCGATGTGAAGACGATCATGTCCGGCCAGGGCTACGCGGTGATGGGTACGGCGGTCGCTTCCGGCTCGAACCGGGCGATCGACGCCGCGAACCGCGCGATCAACAGCCCGCTGCTCGAGGACAACAACATCAACGGCGCGCAGGGCATTCTGATCAACGTCACCGGGTCGTCGAGCCTCTCGCTGCATGAGATTCACGAGGCGTCGTCGATCATTCAGAAGGCGGCGCACGAGAATGCCAACATCATTTTCGGCGCGGTGCAGGACGATGCGATGAAGGAATCGGTGAAGATCACCGTGATCGCGGCGGGCTTCCGCGAAGTGGCGGCCAAGAAGACGCATACGCGACCGTCGTACCTGCCGAAGACGTGGAAGACCGGGCGGGAAGCGAACGTGGCGCCGCAGCAGACGAACGTCGTGCAGCAGGTGGCGCGAAACGTCAGCGACGTAGTGCCGGAAATGCCGGCGGACGATCTCGACGTGCCCACGTTCCTCCGGCGCCAGGCGCAGAAGGCGTAAAGTTGGATGAAGCGTAGGTAGGTTCCCAAGGACTGTTAGGGCGTTGCGCCCGTTAGGTTCGCGAAATGCTGCAGGCACTTTTCAACTTCATCCGCCTGAGGCTTAATCGCTAAAGGGTTCCTTATTCTCGATTGCCGCCATTATTCGCATTAGTTCAGGAGCGATCTCGGCGGCCTGGAGCTCGCGAGCCAACCGCAGACTACTAATTGACACGCCAAACTTGCGTTGTGACCAGTCTGATATTCTGGACAGGAGCGCCTTGCCAGGCACTATTTCCATCCTTCTCTGCCACGTGTTCCAGCCCTCCATCGCAACCCTCGCGCCTTTGTTGGCCGCGCTCGCTCCGCCGGGTCGATTCTGAGCCAGATGCTCTGAAGAAAACCCGTCCATTATGTCGTCCTTCATCTCGTCTGCTATGGCAAACATCACGTTTCTTACCTCTTCGACGGTCGGAGGTTTCGTCCTTTCGGGGCATTGGGAAGTTATGATCCGCACGATTGCATGTGGGCACAGGAGGTAATTCTCAATCTCTTTTCGAAGCCAGATATGAAGGTTCACTCGAACCGTTTTGGCCTTTTCTAGCCGCTCGTTCATTTGCTCTCGGGCGTGAAAATCACTGTCGAAAATGCAATACACCTCCATGTCGCGTCCGATTGCGTTACGCATAAAGAGTGAAGACCCAACGACATAGTTCCACCCACCCCAACCCCCGATATCTAGATTAGGCAGAGCATCTATGGGACTCTGGCTATCCGGGAACAGCGTATTCTGAAATTGTTTGAGCAGACTTAGGTCATCTCCCTCGACGAATACACAGCACCTAGCGTCCCACAGTCGAGCTAATTGCAGATTATGAATACTTCCAATTTGGTCGATCACCTTCTGAACTGCGGGGAGGTCGGTGGTGAATTGCGCCTTACGCCTCCCCCGGTCGACAATCAAAATGTCTTCTGCGTGGACCTCAGACATGATTTCAATTGAATGCGTGGCAATTATGACCTGTTTGAAACGCCCGCTTAGAAATCTGATCAGTCTCCGTTGTAGGTCAGCGTGCATATACACATCGGGCTCGTCTAGAATGACGGTATCGTAGCCTCTGCATCGGGCGAGAAACCACATTGTCTGGAGCCACATTTGAAGCCCATGACCCATCCAGCTAATCTCAGCTACGAAATCGTCGTTCCTTATCATTAGCTCGAGGTCGGTGCCCGGTTTTCCGCCGCGCCCCTTTAACTCCTGAATTTGGAGTCCGGGCCATGTCTCCTCGGATAAACTTCGAAATTCCTCAAAGGCTTCTTCATAGAGCAGATTCAATTGGTTTCGAAAATGCCGTGATGCCAAATTAGATGACAGTGCCCCCCGGACATAACTGGGCACCAGGACAGTCTCACTCGGCTGGAGCGGCTCAATTTGCGGTAAGATCCCGATCTGGCCGAACTTCTGCGCGGCGCGGTTTGAAGTGACAACCTGCCGATTCTGGTCCTTCAGAACGGCGTGAATCCTATCTTGACGACCAAGGTAAGCCGAAATGCTGAATCCACTATCGGAACGCGCGACTATCAATGCAGGTGGCTCGTTGTACCTATGGAAAACGCGGGAGAAGTTAAAGTCCTGGTGTTCGAGTGATGGTGAGACACCCCTGCATACCTTGGGGATGTCGAGCCAACTTGGTACCTCGCGGACCGGGAGATGTGCGTACCGACTTACCGATATTGCGATCAGCCGGAGGGCCTCGACAATTGTGGACTTTCCGGCGTTGTTTCTACCGACGATGATGGTGGTGGGTCGCAATGGAACCGAGTGGTGCCCGAAACATTTGAAATTCTCTAACTCTAGCTCTTTAAGCAAGAAAGACTCCTATCGCAATAACATTGCAAGACGTGAGAATTAGCCTGCCGCGTGGGTGTGGCCTGTCGGCCCTGCCCGCATTTCATGCTTTTCTCGACATCGATGTTAACGAGTGAGTATAGGGTGAAGATCAGGCCGCTGTATATCACGCAGGATACCTTGGCGCTATTGTCTGGTGAAGCCCGAAGAGAGCTAAACCAAGAATGCTGTGGGCTGTTGGCGGGGCGCGACGGCGTGATCACGCACGTATTCCCGGCGGACAATGTGGCGGCGGACCCATCGAAAAACTACGAGATGGCGCCGAAGGAAATCGTCCGACTGATGCGTGAATTCCGCGCTGCGGGACTCACATTCCTCGGCATCTACCACTCGCATCCGAACGGTGAGAATGCGCCTTCGGCGCGCGACATCGAGCGCGCGTACTACTCGGAGGAAGCTTACTTCATCATTTCGCCGCAATCCGATGCGCCGAAGCCCGTCCGCGCATTCTCCATTCGCGATGGCCTCTCGACCGAACTAGAAATCCAAATCGTCTAGTTAGGGATTTTCAGGACCACGGCGGTGATGTCGTCCTGCTGCTCGCTGCCGCCTTCGGCGAACTGCCGCGCTTCGTCGAAAATCAGGCCGAGCGATTCCTCGGCTGACTTGCATCCGCACTGCTCCCAGATTCTCGTGAGTCTTTCCCAGCTAAAGTCGTGATCCTGCCGGTCGCGGAGTTCGTGGAGGCCGTCCGTCGCGAAGAGCACAGCGTCGCCCGGATGAAGCTCGAAGGTATGGTGGTCGTAGAGGGTGCCGGGAAAAAGACCGCAGGGCAGACCTCCCTGGCCGAGCTGCGTGCATACCGATTTCGAAACGAGCAGCGGAAAGGGCAGCCCCGCGTTCGAGAAAGTCAGTTTGCGCGTGGGCGGGTCGAAAAGGGCGTAGAGCGCGGCGACGTAGCGGCCCGGGACCGGGCGCACGAGCATTCGCTTGTTCAGGAGAGAGAGCGCCGCGCCGGTATCTTCGCCGGTCTTGTGGATGCCGCGCAACAGGCCCATCACCAGCGCGGCGTAGAGCGCTGCCGAAAGGCCCTTGCCGACGACGTCGCCCACGTATATGCCGACCTGGCCGTTCGGCAGGTTGAAGAAATCGGCGAAGTCTCCGCCCACTCCCGCATACGGCGAGAATCGATAGGCGATTTCGAAAGAAGGCCCTTCGAGCGCGCCCTCGGGCAGCAGTGACTGCTGAATCTGGCGGGCTTCTTCTCTCTCGAATTCCGTGATGGGGCCGCCGAAGCGTATCTCGTTCAAACGTGGAGCCTCGATTCCGGAAGGGGCCATCGCTCTATTCTGAGCCTTTTCCGTCGCGGGGCGAGCCGCGATCCCAAGGCGATTGACCGGAGGGTAACTTAGCGGGCCGTGCGTACGCTTGCGAGCATGGCCTCCGCCGCTTCCAGGCGGCGGGTGTAGAGAGGGAATTGCGCGGCGAACGCGGCCACTTCGGCGCGGACGCGCTGCTCGGTGGAGGCGTCGCCCAGATGCTCGAGCACTTCGGCGATCCATCCGGCAATCTTTTCCATTTCGGGCTCGCGCATGCCGCGCGTAGTGACGGCGGGAGTGCCCATGCGGATTCCGCCCGCCTTCAGCGGCGGCAGCGGATCGAAGGGAATCGAATTCTTGTTGACGGTGATGCCGGAGCGGTCAAGCGCAGGCTGCGCGACGCTGCCGGTGAGCCCGCGGGAGTTGATATCGACGAGGAACAGATGATTGTCCGTGCCGCCGCTGACGATGCGAAATCCGCGCCGGGCCATCGCAGCGGCGAGAGCCTTGGCATTGGCGACGATTTGCCTCTGGTATTCCACGAATCCGGACTCCGCGGCTTCCTTCAGGCAGACAGCCTTGGCCGCGATGATGTGCATCAGCGGGCCGCCCTGATTGCCGGGGAACGTGGCGCGGTCGAGGTCCTTGGCGTATTTTTCGCGGCAGAGGATCAGCCCGCCGCGCGGACCGCGCAGCGTCTTGTGCGTGGTGGTGGCGACAAAGTCGGCGTGCGGCACAGGGCTGGGATGGACGCCCGCGGCGACGAGTCCTGCGATGTGCGCCATATCGACGAAGAGAAACGCGCCCACCGCCTGCGCGATCTTGGCCATGCGCGGAAAATCGAACGTGCGCGAATAGGCGCTCGCTCCCACGACGATCATTTTCGGCTTGTGCTCGCGCGCGAGGCGGTCGAGATCGTCGCAGTCGATCGTTTCGCTGTCCTTAGCGACGCCGTAGGGAACGAAATTGTACGTCTTGCCGGAAAAATTCAGCGGATGGCCGTGCGTCAGGTGGCCGCCGTGCGCGAGATTCATTCCGAGCACGGTGTCGCCCGGCTGGAGCGCGGTCAGATAGACGGCGATATTCGCCTGCGTGCCGGAGTGCGGCTGGACGTTGGCGTGATCGGCGCCGAAAAGCGCCTTCGCGCGGTCGATGGCGAGCTGCTCGGCTTGGTCGACGAATTCGCAGCCGCCGTAGTAGCGCTTGCCCGGATAGCCTTCGGCGTACTTGTTCGTGAGGACCGAGCCCATCGTCTCCATCACCGCTTCGGAAACGAAATTCTCCGACGGGATCAGTTCGAGGCCGGTGGCTTGGCGGCGGAGTTCGTTGCGCAGAATTTCGGCGATGGCGGGATCGGTCTCGTCGAGCGTGCGGCTCATCCTGCGGAGTTCGGGCGTGTCGTATGCCATAACTGCGCACATCTTAGCAAAATGCGTGTGGAGTAGCGAGTGGCCGCGCGTGGGCCCGGGGCAGTGCTCCGTCCCACAAACAGACCTCGGCGCATTTCCGGGAAAATGGCTTCCGGAGGCGCATTACCAGAAGACCCTGCGGTCCCCTATCGTGTATCGTGGGGGCCGCAGAGTGTTTCTTCGAGCCAGTTGGCGCATCCAATCGGATGAAAGGAGTGTCCCGGCCGATCCATGAGTGAAAAGATCCGAAAAAGCGATGCGGACTGGCGGTCGAAGCTGACCGAGGACCAATACTACGTCACGCGGCGAAAAGGCACCGAGCCGCCATTCACGGGGGAGTACGAGGGCACCGAGGCGGAAGGGACGTACGTGTGCGTCTGCTGCGGGCAGCCGCTGTTTTCTTCAGACGCGAAGTACCACTCCGGGTCCGGCTGGCCGAGCTACTGGCAGCCGATCAAGGCCGAGAATGTGGAAATGGAGCGCGACGCGAGTCATGGCATGGTTCGCACCGAAGTGATGTGCGGCCGATGCGATGCGCATCTCGGGCACGTCTTTGAGGACGGTCCCCAACCCACAGGACTGCGCTTCTGCATCAACTCGGCTGCGTTGCGATTGATCGAGAAGGATCCAGATAAGAAGAGTTGACGCGGCTCCGACATCGCCCCGCATCGATGGCCTGCCACTCTCCCGAAAGACCATTCTCTAATCTAGTGGTCGAAGAGAAGCAACTGGGGATTCTCGACGCCCGGGTCGTTCGCAATTATGCGGAAACTACTCGGCGAGACGACGTAGAAGATCGAGTTCGTGGGAAAGCCCTTGGGCACAGGGAGGCTCGTCGTCATTGTGCCGCGTCCGTTCGCCTGAAGGCTGCCAATGTCGATGGCGGCGCTGAGCGACTGGCCCAGGGTGGGAGCAGCCGTCGCCGGCGGATCGGTTTCGTCCACTTTTCCCGCGACAATTCCGTTTCCGTCGACTGTGACTTGCCCGACCACATTCTTTGTCTGAGCATTCACCAAGAATGGCGCACTCAGCGTATAGCCGCCCAGCAAGGATGAATCCGCGAACGGCCCGCCCGATTGCTGCTCGAGGAGGCCGGTTGTGACCGCCGCATCGCCGCCAAGCAGGAATCCCGTGCCGGGTCCCGTGAGGTAGGCCACGCCGACGCGCGGTGATGGCGCGGGACTGCCGATTCCCGCAAGGTTGAAGCCCACGCGGCCGTTCGTGGTCACCGCGCAAGTGCCCGAAAACGACTGCGCGGAAATCGTTCCGTCGTTGTTATCGTCGGAGTTCAGCGCGATGGGTGTGCTGCCGTCGCACAGGGCGGACGTGAGCAGGCCAGCGAAGACGCTGGCATTCCCGCTGCTGTTGATGCCCGTACCCGTCGCGACGCTCGATCCTTGCAGGACATTCTGGTCAAACGTCGTGGTTGGCTGCTGAAGAATCATCTCGCCAGCCAGCTGGAATTGCGTGGGCTTGAATGTCTTTGAATCGGCATCCGCCTCGACCCAATACAGGTCCGACGAGCTAACAAAATAAAAAATAAAGGTAAGGGTTATCTGTGGTTTGTTCGGCACCTGGAACGTGAACGAACCCGCACCGCGGTTGCCCGAAACGACCGCAAAATCGCCCGAAATCGTTTGCGAACTGAAAGCGCCCGCGTCGTTCAAGTCGCTCATGCCGGGACTCAGCGTACTCACTCCGTTGGCGTATACGAATCCAGCGAGGGCGACGGGTTTGGCGGACGGCGGCACTTCGCGGCCGGAGAACAGGAATGCGTAATTCCCGCCGAAGCTGGAGCTTGCGAAGGCCGTCCCCACCGTAGGTTTGAGAATCCCTTCGCCGAACGTGTGCTTAGGGTTGCTCGTGGTTGTGAGGTTGTTTTCGAAGAATCGGGCATTCCCATTTGAGTCGAGGACGAGATTGTAGTCTTCCGTCAGCGGCGCAGTGTTGGCAAAGTTCGAGGTCAGCTCGAGCGTGCCGTGTCCGTCTGAGAGGATCGAATAAGTTCCAGTCACAGGCTGGCCAAGCCCGACACCCGAGCCGCGGTTGGTATCCTCCGTGCCCGATGTAATTAACCCATTGCCATTCGCGGTGATCTGTCCGACGGTAAAGACCACCCCATCGTCGTCAAAGCCCCTGAAGAAAAGTGTATACGCCCCGCTGAGAAGCTTGTTGTTTGCGGATCCCGTGGCTCCCGTGATGACGATCGAGAACGGCTTGCTTGCGGTCGCGGGATTCGGATTGCCTGATATCGGATCGAGCCGCGAATCGGACACCTGCACGGTGAAATTGGCAGTGCCGGCGAGGATTGGAACGCCCGAAATGCTCCCGGTTCCGTCGTTCAGCGTGGTCAGCGTCAGCCCGGCCGGGAGGAGCCCCTGCGTCACCTTCCACGTGTAGGGCTTGATCCCTCCGCTAGCCTGCAACCCACCGCCCGAATAGGCTGTGGCCGTGGTGCCGGGGGATAGCGGCCCCTGCGTCGTGATGGAGAGCGGCGCCGGCTTCTGTATCGTGATCGACAGCAAGCGAGGTGTGCTCGGCGCTGTCTGGCCGGGGGCCGGCAGAGAAGAATCGTGTACCTGCACCGTGACTGAGTAAGTCGCCGGGTACGACACCGGCGGGGTCGCCGCCGACTGGTCGGTTGGAATTCCGGTGATCTGGCCATTGTGGATATTCGCCAGAAGCCCGGGAGGCAAACCGGCGATGTCGCCGGGGGGTAGACTCGGCCCTGGCGTAGGCTCGAAATCCCAGCTCAGCGGAGCGACACCGCCAGTCGTGGATACGTTCCCGTTGTAGGCTGCGTTCAGAGTGCCCTGCGGCAGGGACGTTGTCGTCACCGAGAGTGTCGGTGGCGGAGCAATATTGATAGTGAAGTCCTGGCTGACGCCGGGCGTGCCGCCGCTATCGGTGACGGTCAGCGTGAAAGTCGTCGACCCGGAGCCACACGGTGTCCCGACAATTGTGGTGGTCGTGCTCGTGGAGGTCGTATTCAACTTGAGGCACGCCGGGAGCGAGGGATTGTTGAACGTGTAAGGTGCCACGCCGCCTGTGAACGATATCGTCGCGGTATAAGGTACGCCATTGTTGCCTGCCGCGAGACTGCAAGGAAGAACACCCGACGGGATGCAAGCCGTGGTCGAGAAGGTCGGTGGAAGGACCACGCTGATCGTAGCAGTCTTAGTAGCCGTTTTGTCGGTTAAGGACGTGGCAGTAAGAACGACACTCAACCTCGCAGACAGGTTGCCCGGCGGCGTGTACGTGACGCTAAAGGGGGCGCTATTCGTGAGCGTCCCACACTGCCCAGCGCCCGTTCCTGTCCCGGAGCAGCCCGACTGCTTGAGCAGTTCCCATTTGACGCCCTGATTCTTCGTGTCGCCACCCACTGCGGCCGTAAAATCGAGCGTCGGAGCGACAGGGGGCGTGGCATTGGGCTGGCTTTCGTCCACCGACAGAATGCCGCCAGGGGTCGTCAGCGTAATTGAGATCTGCGAGCTGCTGCCGCCGCCGCAGCTAATGGTCGAGAGCAAGCCAAGACACGCCAGCGAAATAGCCGCGATCCACCGGAGTTTCTTCATGCGGCCACCAGAATGCGCTTCGTCAATTTTGCTCCCCTGTCTGAGCTTGCGTTCCGCCGGGACATACGGCTTCGAGATCGTCGTATTTCGCACTGATGGTTCTTAGGGCTCGTCCTAGCCGGACCGGGAAGCTTCCCCTTGGGTTCCGGGCGCAAAGAGCGAAACGAGTTGAATAACAAAACGGCCGGGGAGTGTCAACGCACATCTCCGGCGCTAGCTTTTCGCGGCCGTGCCACGTCTCACGATGGAAGGCGTCGAGACTCATTTGAAAGAGTAGCCGGGGGCATGATTCAGCCAGTGTGGATGCGCCAGGCGCAAGGCCCGTTGCCTGCCGATTCCTGTGTTTTTGGCCAAAATCGGGGGTGGTTCCGCGCCGGCGGGTCATCCGACCGCGATCGTTGCGGCGCCGCATCGGCCGGGCGATTTTTTGTTTTGCACTATTTTTTGGTATAAGAGACTGTCTGAAACGGTTTGGGTATTTCTTTTCATCCATTTTTCCTTACTCCTCGCGTGGAGGAACGCATTGATTGAAGTGCAGAATCTGACCAAGGCCTACGGCCCGGTCACGGCCGTGGACCACGTCTCGTTCACCGTCAACAAGGGCGAAATCCTGGGTTTTCTCGGCCCGAACGGCGCCGGGAAGACCACGACGATGCGCATTCTCACCGGATTCATGCCCGCGACCTCCGGGACGGCGCGCATCGCTGGTTTCGATGTCTTCCAGGACTCCATGGAGGTGCGGCGCCACATCGGATACCTGCCGGAAACGCCTCCGCTCTATCCGGACATGACAGTTGAGGCCTACCTCGATTTCGTTCTGCGGATCAAGAACGTACCGGCGGAGAAGCGGCGAGACCGCATCACAGACGCGCTCGAGAAGACCAACCTCACGGATAAGCGCACTCAGCTCATCAAGCGGCTCTCCCGCGGTTACAAGCAGCGGGTGGGCCTGGCGCAGGCTCTGGTGCACGATCCCGGCGTAATCATCCTGGACGAGCCGACCGTGGGTCTCGACCCGAAACAGATCATCGAGGTGCGCCACCTGATCAAGAATCTTGCCGGAAATCACACGATCATTCTTTCCACGCACATCCTGCCCGAAGTAAGCATGACATGCGATCGCGTGGTCATCATCAACAAGGGAAAGATCGCGGCCGTCGACACGCCTCAAAACCTGACGGCTCAGCTCAAGGGCGGGCAGAAGATTCACATCGACGTGCAAGCGCCGGAAAAGCCTCTCCGGGAGTTGCTGGCGCAGATTCCGGGCGCGAGCCGCGCGGAAGTGAGCACGGCGCGCGCCGACGGGCACGTGACCGCGACCGTCGAAGCCTCTCCGGGCAAGGACATTCGCAGCCAGATCGCGGCGAAGATCGTGGAGCGAGGCTGGCCGCTCTATGAACTCCACGGTATCAGCCTGAGCCTCGAAGACATTTTCCTCGAGCTCACCACGGATGAAGAAGCCCACGCGCAGCCGGCCAATTAGGGGAGCAAACGGGAGAATCATGCGGAGCCTTTACGCCATTTATCGCAAGGAGATGGGCCACTACTTCGTGTCCCCCATCGCCTATGTGGTTGTCAGTCTGTTCCTGTTGCTGAGCGGCTTCTTCTTCAGGCTGCATTTGAACGACGCGATTGAGCAGTCGCTCCAGGCCGAAATGCAAGGAATGCGTTTTGGCATGCAGCAGCCATTCGATGCACCGACCTGGATTCTTCGCGCGTTTCTCGGGCTGCTGGCTCTGGTAATCCTCTTCTTCCTTCCGATGCTCACGATGGGCGTGTATGCCGAAGAGCGCAAGCGGGGCACGATCGAGTTGCTCATGACTTCGCCGATCCGCGAGATCCACATCGTGCTGGGAAAATTCTTCGCGTCGCTCACGTTGTTTGGCGCGATGCTGCTCCCCACGGCCGGTTACGTCTTCTACGTTTTTCTCCATAGCGATCCGGCGCCGCCTCTACGCATCGTGTTCGCCGGATATTTGGGAGTGCTGCTGTTCGGCGGATCGTTGCTGGCTCTGGGATCGTTCCTTTCATCGCTCACGGAAAACCAGATCATCGCCGCCGCGCTCACTTTCGGTGCGTTCCTGCTGCTCTGGGCCATCGACTTCGGCTCGAGAGGAACGGGAAGCATCACCGGACAGGTGGTGCAGTACCTCTCGGTGATCAACCACTTCGACGATTTCACGCGGGGAATCATCGATACGTCCGGCGTGGTCTATTACGTGAGTTTCATCGTACTTTTCATTTTCCTGACCGTGCGCTCGGTCGATTCGATGCGCTGGAGACGCGCGTAAGCGTTCGGCGGTGCCGGCGGGCAAAACGCAGGTTCGGGGATTGCGGAGGAATTCATAGCAATGAAGTGGGATCGGAACCAATTGGCGGAAACGGCCGCGAGCGTGGGGGCAGCCTGCCTGATCGCCGGATACTTGCGCTACGCGATCCAATCGGAATTGCTGCTGACGAGCAAGATTCTCCTGATCGCGGGCGGCGTCCTGCTGCTCGGCGGCGTCCTTCTCGGCTTCGGAGCCATTCTTAAGTTTTTCTCCAAGCGGTCTTCGCAGCTCGGCACCAACACTGCGATTCTCGCCCTGGCCGTGATCGCGATTCTCGGTTTTCTGAACTATCTGGGTTTCAAGCATCACAAGCGCTTCGATCTCACCAGCGAGAAGCTCTTCACGCTCTCCGACCAGACCAGAAAGATTGTCGGCGGGCTTTCCTCGGACGTCACCATCGTCCGCTTCGCGAAGCTGCCGGACGCTCAGATCAGTGACCTCATGGCCGAGTATAAGAATCTGAGCTCCCACCTCAAATTCCAGAACGTGGACCCGGATGAAAAGCCGGACGTCGCCAAGGAGTACGGCGCCACTCAGATGGGAGACGTCGTCGTGGCTTCCGGTTCCCGCAGGGAACATCTGGAGCCCGGCCCCGAGGGTGGGCTTTCGGAAGAGGACATCACGAGCACGATTTTGAAAGTGACCCGCGAAAAGGTGAAGACGGTCTGCTTCGTCACCGGCCACGGCGAGAAGTCTCTCGATGACGACAGCGGGTTGGGCTATGCTGCGGTGGCTCAGGGGCTCAAGAGGGAAACGTATAGCACCGAGACTATCAATCTGATCGAGAAAAATGGCGTTCCCACAAAGTGTAGCGTCCTCGTTATTGCTGGCCCAACCAAAGCCTTCTTCCCGCAGGAAGTGGCGATGGTCGCGAAGTATCTCGATGGTGGAGGGAAAGCGCTAGTCGGAATCGATCCGGACATGGATCCGAAGCTCGACGAAATCTTCAAGTCCTGGAATATCAGTGTGGGAAACAACGTGGTCATTGACGCGAGCGGCATGGGCCAGCAGCTCGGAGCCGGCCCAGAAATCCCTCTAGTCGGGAACTACGGTGAGAGCCCCATTACGAAGAAGCTGCAACACCTGATGACTTACTTTCCGGTCGCACGGACTGTCTCGACCGCCGACAAATCGAAATCCGACCCGCAGACGGTCGAGCTGTTGAAAACTTCCTCTGCCAGCTTCACCAAGCCAAAGCTCGAACATACCGTGAAGTTTAATCCGAAGACCGATACCCGCGGCCCTCTTTCGCTTGGTGTTGCTGCCAGCCGGAGTGCGGATGAGAAGAATGGTCGACTAGTCGTAGTTGGAGACTCTGACTTCGCCACAAACCAAGTTCTGAACGGGCCGGGCAGTGACGGAGATTTCTTCTTCAACACGATCAATTGGCTCGCGGAAGATGAGAACATGATTTCCATCCGGCCGAAGTCGGCGACGAATCGTCGTGTCACGCTCACGGCTGCCCAGGGCTTGATCCTTAACTGGGTCGACCAGTTTCTTCTGCCCGGGATCGTCATCCTCCTCGGAGTTGCCATCTGGTGGAAGCGCCGGTAGGGACTGCGGCCGGAAACTCATGATCAAGAAGCCGACACTGCTCGTGCTCCTCTTGGCCGTAGGCCTCGGCGCCGTCGTGTATTACTTCGATTGGAGGCGCGGAAACGAGGAAAAGCCCGCGAAGGATACGTCAAAGCCCGCGTTCTCGGTCCAGGCTTCCGACATCGTCTCCTTCGCGCTCGGTCACCCGGGTCAGTCCGCTGATTCCGCCATTCGCTTTGAGAAGCGCAACGGCGCGTGGCAGATCGTGCAGCCGGTCGAAACCGAAGCCGATCAATCGACGGCCCAGGGGATTGTCGATCAGCTCGGGAGTGCGCGGATCGAGCAGACGGAGCCCGGAAGCGCGGATCGACGGAAGGCTTATGGTCTTGATCCGGCGCAGGTCTCAGTCGATTTCCAGCTTGCAAACGGCTCGAAGCATACCCTCCTCATCGGCAACACTGACTTCAGTGGCAATTCCGTTTACACGATCGTGGACGGCGGCCAGAACGTCGCGCTCCTGCCCCTGTCGCTTTCGACCAGCGCCGGCAAATCGCTCGATGATTTGCGCGACCGCGCCGTGCTGCACATGGACAGCGCGGAAGCAACATCGTTCAATCTCAAGAATTCATCCTGCGAGCTGGCGGCGTCGAAGGAAAAGGACGCATGGAAGTTCACCAAGCCGGCCGCATCGCTCGCTGGGCAGGATTCCGTGGAGACGCTTCTCGGGGCAATCTCCAATGCCAAAATGATTTCCGTGGCGAGCGAGAAGCCGCAAGACCTGGCGAAGTACGGCCTCGCGAATCCGGCCATCACCTTCACCGCGGCGACCGGAAAAGGAACGCCATCCACGCTGCTCGTTGGGAAAGAAGACGGCAGCGCCTACTTTGCGCGGGACGCTTCGCGGCCCATGATCTTCCGCATCAACGAGGATCTATACAAGAAGCTCTCGGAAAAGTTCGGCGATTTGCGCGATAAGAGGCTCGTTCACACGGATGCCGTTGATATCCAGCGGCTTGAAATTCGCGATGCCCATGGCGCGATCGTCCTGAGTCGAAAGAAGGACAACCCGGACGAGTGGAGCTTTGAGGTTCCCGAGGATCAGAAGGGGAAATCCGCCACGGCTTGGAAAATTCTGGATCCCGTCAGCGAACTAAAGGCCGAAGAAGTGATCGACCGCCCCGCAGCCAATCTCCGCGCCCAACTTGCGACTCCCGCCATCAGCGCGGTCGTGACGGACAAAAGTGGCAAGGAACTCAAGATCCGGCTTTCGAAGCCGGCAGGTGATTTTGTCTACGCGCAGGCGAGCGACAGTCCGTCGCTTTACAAGCTGAAGAAGCAGGTTTTCGAGGAATTGAACCTCAAGCCGGCTGATCTGGTATCGCCGCCCGCACAACCAAATTGAGAGCGGGCTACGCGGCTTGGTCCGTCGACACGGCTTCGTTGGCCCAAGTGGCGAGCAACAGGATGTTTCCCGTCACCGGCGACACGTGAATGTAGTAAACGAGCGAGCCGCTCTTGACTTCGTAGAAGCCGTCGCGCTTGGGGTCGGGAATGAGCATGGCTCCGCCCGCCAGAAGGCTTCGCAGCGTCATCACGGTCTCCGCCGGGTGATTCCGCAAGTCCTCGATCGGGGCCGTGCTATTGATATTGGCGACCATGACATTCTCCCTCAGTCCACTTATCTACTACGCGCGGCGGTCGCGGAAAGTTCCACGGCTCTTCCGATGATCTCAGACCTGGAGATTTAGACGCGGCTGGAGCTGGAACGTCGCTCGCAATTGCTAAATAGTAGGATGGTTAACTTTTATCTTGCTACTTGCGCGGCCCTTCCAAACTTGCCATAGTCTCCGCGTTTGAGGGGCGCCCTATCGTGAAAAAGAAGTCAAAGAAATCCAGCCGGTTCCACCGGGACCGCCGGCGCAAGCATCGCCACTGGCAGGTTACGGTGTACTACCACGACGGCGAAAAGTTCGCGCGCGTCTACATCGACCGTGAGCGCGCCGAGCACTTTGCCGAACGCCAGAAGAAATCGCCTGTCGTGAAAGCAACGCGCATTCTGGAAGTCGACTAAGCGGGTTGCGGATCGTTCGTTTTCTTTCGCGGGCGGCCGCTGCTCTCACGTCGCCGATGGCCTACACTTCTGTCGGCAGACCCTTGGCCGGAGCCTTGTTCGCGTGCGGGGGGCCGTGCTATAAATGGTTTCTCACCGCTGTGTTCCATCCGGTGTGAGCGCGGGATTCGTATAGTGGTAGTACGCCACCTTGCCAAGGTGGAGGCGAGGGTTCGATTCCCTTATCCCGCTCCATTTCTTCCTAGCCGGTCTTTGTCCCCGATCGTAGTGGCCCGTTCCTGCGCGGCGTGCTAGAGTGCTCCCCGCCCGGTCCCTATGCTTGCCTATCTTTGTGGTCCCATCGAACTCAGCGGAGAGGGCGAGACCCTCTGGCGACGAAAGCTGACGCCCTTCCTGCGTGACCAGCTGGGACACCGCGTTTACGATCCCTCCGAGGTGGCGAAGAAGAACCTTACGGAGGCGGAGATCGCGAATTTCCGCGCGTGGCAGACGACGGACCTCGACCGCTTTCGCCGCGTATGCCGGAAGATCATTGCGTCAAGCCTCGACCTGATCGAACACAAGGCGGATTATCTGATCTGCTACTGGGACGCAGCGGACCCGGCAAGCGGCGGGGCGCCTGCCGAACTGACCGCGGCGTTTCGGAAAGGGATCCCCGTCTATCTGATCACGGAGCTGCCCGTCGAGCAGGTCAACGCATGGGCGCTTGGATGTTCCGACCAGGTTTTCTACTCGCTCGACAACCTCAAGGACTTTCTCTCCAGCCGCTTCGCCCGCGAAAAGCAAACCCAGTTGTGGAAAGACTAAGAGACTAGAGTCCGGAGATGGACAGAATCATCGTCGCCGTCGGCAGCACGCGTCGGCCGAAGGTCGATGCCGTGCGCGAGGCGCTCGCGCTGATCGGCCCGAGCCTCGGGGACGCTGCGCAATTCGACGTCGCGGCGGTTGAAGTCCCGAGTGGCGTCCGCCACACGCCGCTTTCGCGCGAAGATATTCTCAAAGGCGCTCGCCAGCGCGCCGAGGCGCTCCTCCGAATCGCCCGCGAGAAGAGCGAGCCCTGGAAATACTTTGTGGGGCTCGAAGGGGGCATCGACATCCTCCATGAGCGCGGTGCGCGCCATGTCTTTCTTGAAAACTGGGCTTACGTCACGGACGCAACCGGCCGGGAAGGATTCGGCCAATCCGGAGCTATTCTGTTGCCTGATCCCCTCGCAAAGCGCGCGGTGGACGAGGGCGTCGAGCTTGCCGCAGCGATCGACGAATTTGCGGGAGGGCACGGCATTCGCGACGCACAGGGCGCCTGGGGCGTCCTGACGAGGAATCTGATCACGCGGCAGGACACCTACCGCATCGCCGTCATCAGCGCCTTCGCGTCGATGTTGAACCGCGGCCTTCAGCGGCCCCTATTCACCTGACGCTGGAAAAGCCGTAGAATCGAGTAGCGGTATCGATCATGGACGTACGCCTTACTTTCGCGCTGGCCGCTGCGCTCGCCTTGGGCGCGGACGTTCCCGGTTTGGTTCCCTTCCGTTCCGCACCGTCGAGCCTTCGGGACGTGGGTTCCTCTGTCTGGTCGTTGGCTCGCGAAGGGACGCCGGAGGCGAGCGCGGATCCCCAAGCTCCCGGTCACACGTCGAAGGCATTGCAGCCGGAGTCTCGTCTGCTACTGATCCGTTATGTCGATGGGGAATTCGCGAAGGCGGTTCAGTCGATTCCCGGAGGTAAGAAGGGTTTCAAAGTCGCCCCCGGGAAGCCGGTTGACAAGCAAACCTTAAGCGATGCGTTGAGGCTTTATGGCATTGCAGCGGCTCAGGGTGACACCGTCCAGATCACCGGCCTGGAGTTTCGCTCCCAGCAGATTGTGCTCAAGATCAACGGCGGCGGGAAAAAGCATTTTCACTGGCGCCAGCACGTGCAAGTCGGAATCGGCAATGTATCGACCCCTCCGCCGCCGGTCGTCGGCCCTCCCGAAATCGCCGGTGCGACACTAATCCTCGATTACGGCCGGGCGCTCCCGGACATGAGCCCGGACGACTTGAAGCGAGACCTTTCGATGTTGCTGGATTTCTCGAAGCAGCCTTCGGCGACCGTCAATTGGGTCGATACTCTTCCGCCGCAGTTTCAGGACGCCATCAAGGACCGTCGCGCCATCGTGGGAATGGATCAGGACATGGTGGTGGCGGCGCTCGGCCGCCCGGACAAGAAGGTCCGGGAGCGTGACCCCGAGGGCGTTGACACCGAAGACTGGATCTACGGCACGCCACCCTCCAAGACGACGTTCGTCACGTTTGCAGGCAACAGCGTGATTCGCGTGAAGGTTTTTGACTGAGGAACGACTATGCGAAACGGCTTTCTGGAGCTTCGTTCACTGACGGCGGCGATCCTGGCCGCAGTCTTTTTGGCGGCCAACTGCCTTGCGCAAACAGAACGTCGAACGAACATAGCTCAGGAGGAATCCCTGAAAAGGTTTCTCCAGAAGTATCTGAGAGACTCAGTTGCGAGTGATGACAAAACAGTACAGTATTTTCCTGCTTTCGTTGATCTGAAGGACGACGGAACCAAGGAAGTGATTGTTTACCTAACAAACGGCGGCTGGTGCGGGAGTGGCGGCTGCACCACACTGGTATTGGCTCCCCAAGGCTCCTCGTACCAAGTCATTACGAAGATCATGATCACGCGACCTCCCATACGCATCCTAGCCACGAAATCGAATGGCTGGCATGACATCGCCGTCCGGGTGCAAGGAGGAGGTGTTGTGCGCGCCTACGAGGCGAAACTTTCGTTCAATGGCAAGTCGTATCCAATCAGCCCTTCTGTGCCTTCTGCCCGCCGATTGGCTGAGAATGTGCCAGGGAATGTTGTTGTACCCGTGACCGCCCTGACCGAGAGAGGGAAGCCCCTGTATCCCTGACCCTCGCCCCTGCCCAGAATGTTTTCGGCGCCGAGGCTATACCAGTGAAGTCACGGGCCATCCGTGAGCCCGCGTTGACTTTTCCTTTCCCACACCCTGGCATTTTTTTCTTAGTTGCTGCGCAATAACCCCTTCAGGCAGGTACAATATCCGCGGTCGTTTTTCCGGAGGACACATGTCCGTAAAGGTAGGCATTAACGGTTTTGGGCGTATCGGCCGGAACATCTTCCGCGCCGCGATGGGCGATCCGGCAATCGAGATTGTCGCCGTGAACGACATCACCGATTCGAAGACTCTGGCCCATCTGCTGAAATACGATTCGATTCTCGGCAATCTTCCGAATCAAGTCACGCACACGGACGACACGATTTCCGTCGACGGGAAGAGCTTCAAGGTTTTCAAGACGAAAGATCCCGCCGAGCTGGACTGGGCCTCCGTGGGCGCCTCCATCGTCGTGGAGTCCACCGGCTTGTTCACGAAGGGCGCTGACGCGCGGAAGCACATCCGCGGACCCGTGAAGAAAGTGATCATCTCCGCCCCGGCTACCGATCCCGACGCCACATTCGTCCTCGGGGTAAACGACAAGACCTACGATCCGGCCAAGCATCACGTGGTCTCGAACGCCTCCTGCACCACGAACTGCCTGGCGCCGGTGGCGAAAGTGATTCACGAAACGTTCGGAATCAACGTCGGAACGATGACGACGATTCACTCCTACACGAACGACCAGAGACTGCTCGACCTGCCTCACAAGGACCTTCGCCGGTCGCGCGCTGCGGCGCTTTCGATGATCCCTACCTCCACGGGCGCCGCCAAGGCGCTGCATCTCGTGATCCCCGAGCTGAAGGGCAAGCTCGACGGTTATTCGCTTCGCGTGCCGACGCCCAACGTAAGCGTGGTGGATCTGACGGTGATGACCGAAAAGCCCGCAACGGTTGAAAGCGTGAACGCATCTCTCAAGCGCGCCGCCGAAGGCCCTATGAAGGGAATTCTTGGGTACACCGAAGAGGAATTGGTCTCGGCCGACTTCAAGGGCAATCCGCACTCCTCCATCGTGGACTCCGGCTACACGCGCGTGGTGGGCGCAAACTGCGTCAAGGTGCTCGCCTGGTACGACAACGAGTGGGGCTATTCGTGCCGGTGCCGCGACCTGATCAAAATCTTCGCCGCGCGGCTCTAGGAAGCTTCGGCCGGATACGTCACCTCTACGACCATGCAGAAACTCTCGATTCGCGATCTGGATATGGCTGCCAAGCGCGTTTTCGTGCGCGTGGATTTCAACGTTCCGCTCGAAGGCGGCCGCGTTTCGGACGACACGCGCATCCGCGAAACCCTGCCGACTCTGCGACTCGCCATCGAACGCCGAGCCCGGCTCGTGCTCGCCTCTCACCTCGGCCGGCCGAAGGGGAAGGTCGATCCGAAGTACAGTCTCGCGCCCGTGGCCGTTAAACTCGGCGAAATGCTCGGCAAGCCGGTGGCGTTCGCTTCGGATTGCGTGGGCGCCGATGCCGAGGCGAAGAGCAAGGCGCTTCGCAACGGGGAAGTGCTGCTCCTTGAAAACGTCCGCTATCATCCGGAGGAGGAAGCCAACGATCCGGAATTTTCGAAGCAGCTGGCTGCCCTCTGCGATCAGATTTTCGTTTGCGACGCTTTCGGCTCCGCGCATCGCGCGCATGCTTCGGTTGTGGGCATCACGAAGTACGTCCGGCAAGCCGCCGCGGGCCTCCTGATGGAAAAGGAGATCGCCTATCTCGGCAAAGCGATCTCGAATCCGGAGCGGCCGTTCGTTGCCGTCCTCGGCGGTGCGAAAGTCTCCGACAAGATCGAAGTCGTGCAGAACCTGATGAAGCTCGCCGACGCAATGCTGATCGGCGGCGCCATGGCCTATACGTTTTTGAAATCGCAGGGGCGGCCGGTAGGGAAGTCGCTCGTCGAAAACGACAAGCTCGATCTGGCGCGCAGCCTGCTCAGCGAGGCGCAGAGCCGCAAATTCCGGCTGCTTTTGCCGGTCGATCACGTGCTGGCGGAGTCGCCCGATTCCACCGCGACGAAGGTCACCGACATCGCCGGCACGCCCGACGGTTGGATGGGCTTGGACGTAGGCCCTAAAACCATCGACGAATTCAGCCGGGAAATAGCGAAGGCACGGACAATCGTCTGGAACGGTCCGCTGGGCATGTTTGAGAAGCCCGCGTTTGCGCAGGGCACGCTTGCGATCGCCAAGGCGGTTGCCGCCGCGACAACTGGCGGAGCTACTTCCATCATCGGCGGAGGCGATTCCGTGGCAGCCGTGGAGCAGGCCGGCGTCGCCAAGCAGATTTCCCACATCTCAACCGGCGGAGGCGCTTCGCTCGAGTTCCTCGCGGGCGAAAAACTGCCCGGCGTCGAAGCGCTCAACAATGCTTAGAGCGGCACAAGGGGGATTTCATTGCGCCGGCCGGTGATCGCCGGAAACTGGAAGATGTACAAGACGCAGGCGGAAACGCGTGCGTTTTTCGAGGCGTTCCGCCCGCTCGTCGGCTCAGCAAAACACTGCGACATCATTGTGGCGCCTCCTTTTTCGGCACTGGCTGCGGCGGTGGACGCAGCGCGCGGAAGCGCCGTAGGGATCGCCGGGCAAAATATGCACTGGGAGCGCGAAGGCGCCTTTACGGGCGAAATCTCGGCGCGAATGCTGGTGGAAACCGGGTGCCTAGGTGTAATCATCGGGCATTCCGAGCGGCGGCAGTATTTCGGCGAGACGGATGAAACGGTGAACCGCAAGACGAAGGCTGCGCTTGAGGCGGGGCTCACGCCGATTGTCTGCGTCGGCGAGACGCTCGGCGAACGCGAAGGCAATCTCACGCAAACCGTGCTGAAGCGCCAGTTTGAGGGCGGCTTGGCCGCGTTGACCCCTGCGGAGTTCTCGCGTATTCTGTTGGCTTACGAGCCGGTTTGGGCGATCGGAACGGGGCGGACGGCGACTCCGGAAATGGCCGCGGATGCTCATCGGCATCTCCGGGACCTTGCTGCGACTCGGTTCACAGCCGAGCAAGCCTCCGGGCTTCGAATCCTCTACGGCGGCAGCGTCAAACCCGACAACATCAAGGGATTGATGGCGCAGGCGGAGATTGATGGCGCGCTCGTGGGCGGCGCAAGCCTCGACCCGAAGTCGTTTGCGGCAATCGTGAATTTCTAGGCGCGCTTTGCGGGCGGAAGCTGGCCCGGCGCGACGTGGGAGCTGGAAATGCCAAGTTGGGCTAAATGGGCTTTATCGTTTCTCGTGGCCGTCGGCCTGATCTGGGTCGGCTGGCGCGTGTCGTTCGTGCTCGTGACGCTGCACGTGGCCGTGTGCTTCGTGCTGATTATCGTCATCATGCTGCAAAGCGGAAACGCCGCCGATCTCGCCGGTGCGTTCGGCGGAGCGGGCAGCCAGACGGCGTTTGGCCCGCGAGGCGCCGCGACGTTTCTTTCCCGCGCCACCACGTGGTGCGCCATCGTTTTCATGATGACTTCGCTTACGCTTTCGTTCAAGCGCGCCCCGGCGGAGGTCAGCACAGGGTCGATCCTTGAGGAGACTGCGAAACCTGGCACGGCTCCGGCGAAGCCCGCTGCGCCGCCGGTGCAGATTCCGGCTCAGCCTTCAACGCAGACGCCTGCTCCGGCGCCGACTCAACAAGCGCCCGCGCAGAGCCCCGCTCCTAAGAAGTAGCGACTTCTGTTACAATTTGGGCGTTCACCTCTCCAATGCGGTCGTGGCGGAACTGGCAGACGCACCAGCTTGAGGGGCTGGCGGTAGCAATACCGTGGTGGTTCGAATCCACTCGACCGCACCAAAATTTCTCGGCAATGGATCCGTCCGCGTTCACCCTATAAAATCTCACCGCGCTTCTATATCATTCCTGTCTGATACCGCCCATGACGCAAACAGGGAAGAGCGACGGCGGCTCTGCGGGGCCGGCGGTCTTACTGACCGTGCTTTTGGTGATACTGGTAGCCGCGACGGTGTATGTTTTCGCCGCTCGCCTGTACCCTGCGCCGTCGCCCATCAGCTCCGCCGCTGTCCTGATCGATCGTCAATATAATCGGACGCTGTACGTTGCGGGCGCTGTCTTCGTTCTTGCTCAACTCGGTCTCGCCTTCGCCATCTTTCGCTTTCGAGATCGCGGCCGCCCGGCTCGTTTTACGCGGGGAAGCGTGGCGGCGGAAATCACGTGGACTTCCCTGACGTTCCTCACTTTTCTCTGCTTGGGTATTCTGGGACGCAAGGCATGGGCGGAAGTTCGCTATGCGCCGCCCGCGCCGGATGCGATTCAGGTGGAAGTCACGACCACGCAGTTCGTTTACACGTTTCGCTATCCGGGAGCGGATGGAAAGTTCGGCAGGCTCGATCCCAGCCTGATCAACGCACCCGCCGGGAATCCCCTCGGACTCGACCTGAATGATCGGACGGGCAACGATGACATTGTGGCGCCCGATTTGACCGTCCCCGTAAGCCGGCCTGTCGCCTTGTTGCTGCGGTCGCAGGATGTCGTCCACAATTTTTTCGTCCGCGAGTTGCGTCTCCAGCAGGATTCGGTGCCCGGGATGATGATACCGGTGAACTTCACGGCGAACCGCACCGGGCGTTACGAAATCGTTTGCACGCAATTGTGCGGGCTCGGGCATTCCAAGATGCACAGTTTTCTCAATGTTGTTTCCGAAGTCGAGTACGAAGCCTTCCTCAAGAAATGGTCGGCCAGCCAGTGAGAGCCACCCACGCGCCTGCGGGTTCGTCGAAGGGATTCATTCGCAGCTACATTTTCAGCACGGACCACAAAGTGGTCGGCCTCCAGTATTTTTCGCTGGCGCTTGCGGCCGTGACGTTCGGGATCATTCTTTCGCTCCTGATGCGTTTCCATCTTGTTTGGCCCAACGCCCATCTGCCGTTCGTAGGCGGCGGGATCATGACGCCGGAGCAATATCTCGCGCTGGTGACCATGCACGGCACGATCATGGTTTTCTTCGTGCTCTCGACGGCTCCGCAGAGCGCCTTCGGCAATTATTTTCTGCCGATTCAGATCGGCGCTCCCGACATGGCGTTCCCCACGCTCAACATGCTCTCATTCTGGCTGACGCTCGCGGCCTTCCTCTGCATGATCGCGGCGTTTGTGGTGCCCGGCGGAGCGCCCATCAGCGGATGGACCGCTTACCCCCCGCTCAGCGGCCTTGGCGAGGTGACCGGCCCGGGCGAAGGACTCGGGCAAACGCTGTGGATCGTCAGCATCTCGATCTTCTGTTTTGCGTCGCTGCTCGGCGCGCTCAATTTCATCGCGACGACGATCGACATGCGCGCCCCGGGAATGACGCTGATGCGCATGCCGCTGACGGTGTGGGCATGGTTCGTCACCTCGATTCTGAGCCTGCTCGCTTTCAGTGTTCTGCTTGCGGGAGGGATTCTGCTGCTGCTCGACCGCTCCGCGGGCACGAGCTTCTTTCTTCCGGCGGGTCTCGTCGTGAACGGCGACTTGCAAGGCCACAACGGGGGCTCGCCGCTCCTCTGGCAGCATCTCTTCTGGTTCTTCGGCCATCCCGAGGTTTACATCGCGATTCTGCCCGGCATGGGCGTTGTGTCGCACATCCTCGCGAACTTTTCGCGCAAGCCGGTGTTCGGCTATCGGGCGATGGCGCTCGCTCTTTGCGCCATCGGTTTTCTGGGCTTCCTGGTGTGGGGCCATCACATGTTTGTGAGCGGCATGAACCCATATTCGGGCCTCGCCTTCTCCGTGCTGACGATGTCGATCGGCGTGCCTTCCGCGATCAAGACTTTCAACTGGCTCGGGACGCTCTGGGGCGGCAAGATTCAGTTTCACTCGCCGATGCTCTTCGCCATCGGCTTTGTTTCGTTTTTCGTCACGGGCGGACTTTCCGGAATTTTTCTCGCGCAACCGGCGGTCGATACGATGCTGCACGCCACGTACTACGTGGTGGCGCATTTTCACATCGTGATGGGTGTGGCGGCGGTCTTCGGAATCTTTGCCGCGACGTATTACTGGTTTCCGAAAATGTTCGGCCGCAGGATGGACGAACGGCTGGGAAAACTGCATTTCTGGCTTACGTTCGCGGGCGTTTACTGCGTCTTCATGCCCATGCACTTCCTGGGAATCGAGGGCGGCATCCGCCGCTATGCGGATTCGACCGGCGCCGGCTATCTTGCGGCTCTCCAACCGTTGCATGGTTTCATGACCATCACGGCGTTCATTACGGCCGCCGCACAGCTCATATTCTTCTACAATTTCTTTCATAGCCTGAAGCGAGGCGAGCGGGCGACCGCGAATCCGTGGAACGCCACGACCCTGGAATGGATCACGTCCTCGCCGCCTCCGCCCGATAATTTCGGTGGCCATTTCCCGAGCGTTCATCGCGGGCCGTACGAATACAGCGTCCCGGGCGAAAAGGAAGATTTTCTGCCCCAGAACCTGGGTCCGGAGGGCGGGGGCGCGACGATCTCGCGCGAGATTCCACAACGGGTGTACGTCACGGGAATGGCGCTCCTTCTCGGCGGCGTTTTGATGTTTTTCATGGCGCTCGTGAGCGCCTATTTCGTTCGGAAGGGTTTTTCGAGCGATTGGCAGCCGCTCGCGGTTCCGCGAGTTCTCTGGCTCGGAACGCTCATTCTCCTCGCCAGCAGTGTCACGCTCGCGCGCTCGCGGCATTGTCTTCTGGCGCGGCAGGAAGAGGAATTCCGGCATTGGTGGGGCGCCACAGCAATTCTGGGCGTGTTCTTTCTGGCGGCCGAGGCCATCGCGTGGCGGCAGCTTGCCGCTGGGGGCGTGAGCCTGGACGGGAATCCCAGCGGAAGTTTCTTCTACGTTTTCACGGCAGCGCATGCGTTGCATCTGCTGGGAGGAATTGTGGCTCTGCTCGTGGTCGCGCTCCGTCCCACCACTCGCCTGACGCGCCGCACGGCCACGGAGGTCGTTTCACTGTACTGGCACTGCATGAACGCGCTTTGGGTCTTCTTGTTCATGCTTTTGCTGGCGGGGGCATAGGCGTGGACCCGGTCGGATTCGAGGATCGAAGTGCTGCCCGGAGGCTGGCGATGAAGAGGCGCATTTTCCGCTGCTTGGTCGTATGTGCCGGCTGCCTCCTGCTAGTGGCGTTGGTGGCGCCGCACGCCGCCGCCCAAGGCTGCGCCATGTGTTACCAGAACGCGGCCGCTTCCGGCGAACAGGGCCGCGCCGCCCTGCGCCACGGCATCCTGATCCTGCTGCTGCCTGCGCTCAGCCTCTTCTTCGGCATTTTCGCCCTCATCTATCGCCGTAATACGCCCCACTGACGGCCCGCCGATTCGGCCAGTGCCTTGGCCAGATATGATCTTTGGCATTCGGAATCCCAATTCTACAAATTCCAGTAGCCTGTAACTACGTCGGCCGGAAAGTGCGTAGACGAAACGCGTGTATCTCTCTTATTTTACAATATCTTAAGCTTTCGTATTGCATAGGACCCAATTGGTACGATATTTGCTTCCTAGTGGCCACCCGGTTCTCGGGTTTCGGGGCGTGGTTCTATTCACCATTGGGCATGTTCGTGACGGGCGGCAGCCGCCGCCTCGGGGTCAGCGGTCGCAGATCAGGGCACTCCAGCGCGCCAACACTATTCTTGGGGAGAGCAAACGATGCGAAACGTGAGAATCCTTGCAGCGGTCCTTCTGGCTTTACTCGTAATCCCGTCCATCGCCAAGGCCCAGAGCGTTGCGTCCGTTCTCGGTACGGTTACGGACTCGACCGGTGCCGCGGTTCCCGGCGCCAGCATTACGCTCCTCAACACGCGCACTAATTCCTCGGTTTTCGCGAAAACCGCCGGCGACGGAAGCTACCGGATCTCGGAAGTGCTCCCCGGCCCAGGCTACTCCCTGACCGTCAAGAAAGACGGGTTCCAGGTTTTTGTCGTCAACAACCTCTATCTACCTGTCGCCACCGCAACGACGCAGGACATCAAGCTGGAGCTGGGCACGCTCAGCCAAAAGGTTGAGGTAACCGCTGAAGGTTCGGTCACCCTCAATACGACCGACACATCAATCGGCAACAACTTCGATATGCGCGCTGTCGAAAAGCTTCCCAATGAATTTCGCGATGACCCGGCTAACCTCCTCCGGCTGGAAGTGGGCGTGATAAATGCGAGCGGAGGTGCCAGCCTTGATCTAAACGGAACTCGCGACGGCGCCGTGGCCGGGGCCCGCGCCGATCAAAACCTCATCGTCGTGGACGGCATCGAGGCCACGGATTTCACGGGAGGCACCTCGTTCTCGACCCAGGCTGCGATCCCGGTGGAGGCAGTCCAGGAATTCAAGACGGAAGTGGCAAATGCGTGGATTCAATATGGCGGTCGCAGCGGCGCGCAGACCATCCTCACCACGAAAAGCGGTACCAATGCGCTCCACGGGACTGCATACGAATACAATCGCACCGCCGCGACGGAAGCCAACTCTTTTTTCAGCCATTTGGCAGGACAGCCTCGGCAAGCGCTGGTGCGGAACCAGTTTGGCGCCAACCTTGGAGGCCCTGCTTGGAAGGACAAACTCTTCTTCTTCTTCGAGTACGATGGCCGTCGCGACGCGGAATCGGCAAGTGTCCTTCGCTTCGTGCCGATGCCGCACGTCAAGCTGGGCGAACTTGCCTATGTCAATACCAGCGGCGGCGGAACGTGCGATGCGCACAGTAGATTAACGTCGGCGGACGTCAGTACGCCCTGCATTACCATTCTTACTGCCCCTCAGGTAGCGGCTCTCGATCCCTGCTCGACCACAGACTGCAGTGCTACGCCGGGGTTTGTGGCGCCAGGTATGGCGCCGGCACTGCAATCCCTGCTTGCCAATCGCTACCCGGACCCGAATGATTTCTCACAGGGTGATGGCTTAAACACGGCCGGATTCCGGTTCAATGCTCCCAATCCTTTAATCGAGAACAACTACTTGGCGCACGCCGACTATGTCATCAACACCAAAAATAAACTGTTCGTGCGTTTTAATTTCGTGAACTCTGAGGGAATCTTACATGCGATTCGGTTTCCCGGAGACCCGGTCACATCACCGTTTGTCACAAAGGACAGAGCGTGGGTCGTCGGCGAAACTTGGACCCCTTCACCGAACCTCGTGAACCAATTCACGTACGGAGAAACCCGGGCGAATAACGCCAATCCGGTCCCCTTTAATCCGGCCGGGCCGCTGTATGAGTTGACTTTCTTTAGCGGGCTCTATTCCAATCCGTTTAACCGTCAATCGGCAACCGGTGTTATCTCGCCGGAACCCACATTCCGCGATGATGTGACGTGGATTCATGGCAGGCACACCTTCGCGTTTGGCGGCGAGTGGCACCCGGTTCGCACCCGGGATGTGCTGACGAACGACTTCACGTTCATTCAGCAGGGCCTCGGCGGAAACATACCCTCACTATCAGGCACCACCATGAGACCCGCCGACCTCCTTCCCAATTCGATTACTCAAGGGGCCTGGGACAGTGCATTCGTCGGTGCGCTTGGGTCTATGTTCGATGTCCAAGCCGCGTTTAACTATACCGGTCAGGGCGTCCCGCTCGATCCCGGTTCGTCGGTGCGTCACGACTGGCGGATCCATGAATTCGCGACCTATTTCCAGGATTCCTGGAAACTCCGGTCAGACTTGACTGTTACCCTCGGCGTCCGCTGGCAATATCAATCCGTCCCTTATGAAACGAACGGAGCTCAGGCGCAATTCTTGAATACGAACTTCAAGTCGATAATGGCAGCGCGCGTCCAGAATGGCCTGAATGGCGTCGCCACGTTCGACTCGACTCCCCTTATGATTTACTCCTTGTCGGGTAAGGCGAACCATGCGTCCGGGCTCTACAACCCTGAATACCATGACTTCTCCCCAAGAATCGGCTTCGCGTGGAATCCGTCATTTGGCGATGGGTTTCTTGGACATTTAATCGGTGATCACAAGACAGTGATTCGCGCCGGCGCGGCGCTCATCTACGATCAGACCGTCGTCCAGAGTATCGTGCATCTCGAGAATCAGTCCGATTATACGTTTGGCGATACTTTCGCTGCGAACTTCGGTGTCAGCGGGAACAGGACGGCGTCTGCGGAACAGGAGCCGCGGTTCAATTCGTTCAATTCCGTGCCATTCGCGGTTCCGGCTCCGCCGTTCGTCTCTCCAATCACGCCATTTGCGATCTTTAATGATGCAATCGACAACCAGTTCCGAACGCCGTATTCGATCACTGCCTCCTTCGGTTTTCAGCGCGAATTACCGTGGGGCCTTCAATGGAATGCCGATTACTACGGCCGTTTCGGGCATAAGCTCTTTGTGCTATCGGATGCCGCCCAGCTAGTCGACTTTGTCGATCAGGGGTCCGAGGCATTTCCCGGCAGGGAGAGTCTGTCTCAGGCTTTTACGGTCCTGGAGAGCGCTGCGCGCTTGGACCTAGCCTCGGTACCGGACCAGAGCTTTTTCGAAAACCAGCTCGGGCCTGGCGCCACAGCGTTTATCTACGATGTTGCCAAATCGGATCTGGCTAACGGGAACACCGCATTCCTGAGCTTCGCATTGGGCCTTCCCAACAATGTGGGCTTCACCCCTCAATTCCTGGTGAATGCCGTGGGCACCAACCAGGGAAATTCGTCCTACAACGCCCTGTTCACCACCCTTCGCAAGCGGCTGTCGAATGGATTGCAGTTCGACTTCAACTATACGTTCTCGCACTCCATCGACAACAATTCGGACACTGCCAACCAGAACGGAAACTTCAACAACGGTGTCAGCGCGATCATGTGCAACTCGATTAACCCGCGCGTTTGCCGCGGCAACTCCGAGTTCGACGCGACACACATAATCAGCGCCGATTTCATCTACGACTTGCCCTTCGGCCGTGGCAAACACTTCGCGCACGACGTCAATCGGTGGGTGGACGAAGCGATTGGTGGCTGGGAAATTTCGGGAGTTCAGACCTGGAGCACCGGTCTCGCGCAAACGGCCGACTCGTTCTTCGCAAGTACCACGAGCCTTGCTGCGGATGCCGGATCGGTCTTCATTGGTCCGAAGTCCGCGCTGAACTCCCAGATACACATGGACTCGTTGGGTGGGATCCAGTTCTATAAGAACCGCGATGCGGCTGTAGCAGCCTTTGCTCCGGTGACCGGTTTGCAATCAGGTACACGGGACAATCTCCGCGGCCCCCATCTCTCTAATATGGATCTTGCCGCGATTAAGAATTTCCCGTTGTGGACCGAGCGGTACAAACTCGTGTTTCGGGCAGACGCATACAACGTGTTCAATCATACGAATTTCGGCCTCCCGGATCCGAACCTCGGCTTATCGTCATTTGGCCTGATCAGCGACCAAGCCGGTAACAACTTCGCCCGTGTGATGCAGTTCGCGCTACGGTTCGAGTTCTAAGAGGGACCGAGACAAACGCGTTAAACGCGGGCCTCGCAGTCAGGGGCCCGCTTTCTTTTGAATTCCCCTTTTGAGGCTTTGCTCCGTGCAGAGTGGCGGCAGCTTCGCGGCTGGGCGCGAAACCACCCCTATCGGTCGTTGTCGGTCATCGGATAGAAAGTAGTCTAGACGCGTTCGAGCTGGGTGAGGCGGAAGGGATCCCCGACTTTTTCGTGCAGCTCGCGCCAGATCCGCTCGGGCTGTGCCATGAACACTTCGACGACGCGCGGATCGAATTGCCGCCCCGAGAATCGCTGGATTTCTTCTCGCGCGGCGGAAATCGGAAGGGCCTTGCGATAGGGCCGGTCGGAGATCATTGCGTCAAGCGTGTCGGCCACCGCGAATATCCTGGCTCCCAGAGGAATCTGCTCGCCTTTCAGACCGCGCGGGTAGCCGGAACCGTCGTAGCACTCCTGGTGCGAGAGAACGATTTCCGCGGCCTCTTTTAAGAAGGGAATCCGCTCAAGCACGGAAAAGCCGATCTCGCAGTGCCGGCGCATGATTTCGCGTTCTTCCGGAGTCAGCGGGCCGGGCTTGCGGAGGATGTTGTCCGGAACTCCCATTTTGCCGATGTCGTGGAGGAACGCTCCGCGGGCGATGTGCCGCATCAGCCCTTTATCCACGCCCATGGCTTTCGCAATCGTGATTGTAAACGCCGTGACGCGCTGGCAGTGCCCTTCCGTCTCCGCGTCCTTGGCGTCCAGCGCGCCGCCAAGCGCTTCGAGCGTGTAGTCGTAAGACTGCTCGAGGTCCTGCAATGCGATGGAAAGCTGTTGGGTGCGCTCCGCGACAAGCTGTTCGAGATCGCTCTGATACGTCCGGTTTTCGAGCACCAGCCGGCGATGTTCGAGCGCGCGGCGGACGCTGACGTATAGCTGATCCTTTTCGAACGGTTTCAGAATGTAGTCGTAGGCCCCGGCTCGAATCGCTTCGAGAGCGATCGAAATGTCGTGCATTGCCGTGACCATGATGACGGGGACATCGGGATCCTCCAGGCGCAGCTCCCCGAGGAGCTTGAGCCCATCCATTTCCGGCATGACGATGTCACTGAGGACGAGATCGTACGAGTCTTTGCGGAAAGCCTCGAGCCCGAGGCGTCCGTTCGAGCAGGTGGTGCAGCGGAATCCCTGCGCATCTAGCAAAGTCGAGATGACTTCGCGAATCGCCTCTTCGTCGTCGACGACCAGAATCTTTTCTTTGTCCATCGGGGCTCCGTCCTAATTAGAAGCCATTATAAAGCACGGCACATCGTCTAAGAGCGTCAGTTGCCGTATTTTGCAACGGTGTGCTAGGTTTCGTAATGGCGTCCTGATATCCCCAAATCTTTGGATCGGATCGGCTTCGAAGCGGCCACGTGTCGCCCGAACTGGCGTCGATGACATTTGTTTCCAACCCGGGATTCCTCGCCGTTGCCTTTATGGAAGGCTCGGCCGCCTTTATCCTGCTTGTCCTTTATTTTCTTCTGGTTCCGGGGTTTCCGGCGCGGTTCTTCAAGTATTGGATGGCCGGGTGGACGATCTACGTGGGGCTGGAGGGCCTTCGCATTTTCTCTCTGTGGCGCGGTGGGCCCGACGATCCACACTACAGCTCGGCGCTGTCCTTGATCGCGGCCGCGCTATTTTTCGCCGCCGTCCTGGAGTGTCGAGGGCTCGGAAGGCCGCTGAAGTACCTGTGGCCTCTGGGCGTCGTCGCGGCGAGCGGGCTCGTCGCCCTGGGTGCGGTCGCGAGGCAGCCCCAGGCCGAGCGATGGGTGGAGTCGCTGTTCGAGTGCCTCTTGTACCTTTTGGCAGGTTGGGTTTTCTGGCGGTCGCGTGCCCAACACCAGGGAGTCGGATGGAAACTCCTCGCCGGTGCGCTGTTGCTGCGCGGCCTCCATGGGCTGGACCGGCCTGAATGGGCGCTTCAATCCGTCGGGCTATTCCGCGTTTCCTTTCACGGCATGTTCGGCATCATGATGGGCATCTCGATGGCCGTGCTCGTCCTAGAGGCGGGCCGCGCGCGGACGGTGGACCTCAACGAGAAACTGCGGCGCCTGGCCCTGATTACCGCCGAAGCCACGCAATCCCTCCGCGTGGATGACGCCCTCCAGGGGGTCCTGCGCCATCTGGTGGAAAGCCTCGGTGCCAGTCATGGGCTTGTGTTTCTTCTGGACGATCCCGGCCAGCCTGCGGCGCTGGTGGTTCGAGCGTCCGTGGGATTCAGCGACCGCTTTCGGAAGCAGACTGCCCGGATATCTCCCGGCGAACCGTGGGCGCATCAGGTGCTGCAGCAGCCCGAGCCGCTCGTTTCCGATCGCGCCGCCGCCGATCCTACGATCCGGCGATGGATGGATGCGGAAAAACTAGCGGCGATCGTTCTGGTTCGCGTGCCCGGCAAGGAAGGGCCGCTCGGCATGCTAGGAATCGGCTCCTCGTCGCCACGGGCGTTTGAGAGTGAGGAAGAGAACTTTCTCATCAACGTCGCGAACCTCTTGGGTCTGACGGTCCAGAACGTTGCCCTGTTTGAAAGCGCGGCCGCGTCCCGGAGGCAATGGCTCGATACCTTTGACTCGATCGACGACTTGATCCTTGTTCACTCGCTCGACGGGCGGATCATTCGCGCGAACCGTGCGCTTGCGACGCGTTTGGATTCCGACCCGGCGGCGCTCGTAGGGCGCAAAGTGCGCGAAGTCTTGGGCCGCGGCCAGATGTCATGGTCGCAGTGCCCGTATTGCGAAGGGGCAACCGGGAGATCGGAGGAGATCGATCCGTTCTTCGGCGGCTACTTTCTCGTCACCGACTCCGCTTTTCACGATTCCGAGGGAGGACGTCTCGGAACGATTCACGTGTTGAAGGATTTTACGAGCCGGCGCCAGGCCGAAAACAAGTTCCGCACGCTCTTCGAAAAGGTTCAGGAGGGCGTGTTCATCTCCACGCCCGAGGGCCGCTTCCTCGACTTTAACGACGCCTTCATGCACATCTTGGGATACGAGAGCCACGAAGAGCTGCTTCAGGCTGACATTCCCGCCCAGCTGTACGTGGACCCGGAGGATCGAGATCGCCGCCGGCGCCTGCTCCAGGACTATGGCGAGGTGGTCGATTTCGAGTTTCAGTTCCGGCGGCGCGATGGAGAAATTCGCACTGCCCATGAATCGAGCTTCGCAACCCGGGATGATTCCGGGGCCGTGGTTGCCTATCAGGGCTTCTTGCTGGACATCACCGAACACAAAGAGGCGGAGAACGACATTCGTAGGCGCAATCGCGCTCTGCTCGCGCTGAACGCAATCGCCGAGTTGCTCAACCAGGCGTCGGCGCTCGAAGAGGGCCTCACCGCGGCGCTCCTGAAGGTTACGGAACTTTTCTCCGTGGATGCCGCAGCCGTCTATTTTCTGGACGACACGGCGAAAACTCTCGAGCGCGCGGCGGCCGTTGGCTATGACTCTGAACAGTCCGCCTCCACGTCTCCCATTCGCGTGTCTCCGGCACTCCTCGAACAGATCCGGACGGCGCACGCGACGCTCCTTTCGGGCGCCCTTCCGGCCTTGCCCGAAGAACTCCGCGAATTGAACCGTGCGGAAGGCATTCAGGCTTGCCAGGTGGTTGTATTGTGGTCCAAAGATCGTGTTATGGGCGCCCTGGTCGTGGGTTGCCGCGAGATGCGCTCGTTTCTGACGGCCGAATTGAACCTGCTCTCCGCCGTCGGCAACCAGATCGCCACCACCATCGACAAATCGCTGCTGCTCGAAAAGACGCGCGAAGCGTACGACAGCTTGAGGCGCGCGCAGGAACAGCTCTTGCAGAGCGAGAAGATGGCGGCCGTCGGACAGCTCATCTCCGGCGTCGCGCATGAGCTGAACAATCCGCTCACGGCGATTCTCGGATACAGCCAGTTGCTGAAATCGGAGGAGTTCGTGCAGCCGCGCGGGGCCGAATACCTCGAGAAGCTCTACAAACAGGCGCAGCGCACGCATCACATCGTGCAGAATTTGCTCAGCTTTGCGCGCCAGCACAAGCCGCAGCGCGCGCCCGTGCAGCTCAATCAGATTCTCGAGGACACGCTCGTGCTTCGGGAATTCGATATGAAACTCAACAACATATTGATCGTGCGCGAGTTCGATCCAAACCTCCCCATGACGGCCGGAGATTTCCATCAGCTCGAGCAGGTGTTTCTCAATATCCTGAATAATGCGGTGGACGCCATTCAGGAAAAGGGCGGGCCGGGTCAAATATGGGTTCGCACCGAAGTCGCCGGTGATCGCCTGCGTGTTGAGTTTACCGACAGCGGCCCGGGCATCGTGAATGCGCACCGCATTTTCGATCCCTTTTTCACGACGAAGCCCGTCGGCAAGGGTACCGGCCTTGGCCTCAGCATCTGTTACGGCATTGTGAAGGAGCACGGCGGTGAAATTCAGGCCCGGAATTCACCACCCCGCGGCGCCACGTTCAGTATTATTCTTCCGCTGCTTCCGGCCTCTGCGATGCCGCCAAAGAAGGACGAGGTTTCCGGCGAGAAACGCATCGCGGCCGGCACGATCTTGCTCGTCGATCATGACGAGACTCTTTTGCAGCTCGAGCGCGAAGTAATGGTAGCCGCCGGGACCTCCGTCAAAGTGGCGCGCACGGCTCAGGAGGCGATTGAGATCCTGAAGCGAGATTCCGTGGACGCCGTCGTTTCGGATATGAACATGCCCGGTGAAATTTCGACGGCCACGCTATACCGCTGGATCGAGCAGCATCGCCCGGACCTCGCGGCACGCGTCGTCTTCACGGCCTCGAACCCTAATGGCGATTTCGCGGACGCCGGGCGGAAGTCCGGCTGCCAGGTGCTTGCGAAGCCCTTCGCAGTAGAGGAATTCTCTCAGGCTGTGCAAACCGCGCTCGCCTCTCCCGTTCCAAGCGCTTCGAAGTCCTGATGGTGGTACCGGTTTTCGCTTTCGAATGCGCCATCACACTCTGCGGGCTGCTGCAACGCCGTTGACAACCGGCTCGTACACTCTTTAATCTTTGCACGCCTGAGAACCATGCACAGGGAGGCACGAATGAATAGCCGACTCCATCGTTCGAGGGGCCGCAGGCAGAGAGCCTTGCCGCGCGGCAGTTTCATTCGGGCCGTCGCAGCCGGTGTGCTTATCCCGATTTATTGCGCTCTTTTCGCGCTTCTCTTATCCGGCTATTCGGCGGCAGCCCAGACCTCGACGGATACGCCCGCCGCCGGGAAGAAGCTGTACGCGACATCCTGTGCGTTTTGCCATGGCCCGGAGGGAGATGGTTCCGCCGTCGCTCCCAGCCTTCGTAAAAGCAAGCTTGATGCAATCGCCGTTACCGCAATCGTCTCCGACGGAAAGCCCGGCACCGCCATGCTGCCGTTCAAGGGCACATACAATGCAGCGCAGATCGCGGACCTGACGGCCTTTGTTCTCTCTCTGTCATCCGGCAGCCCCAGCCAGGTCTCAGCCAACCCTCCGGCCGTTGTGGCCGAATCGGGCGCCGCCATTTATGCGAGCAGGTGCGCCGTATGTCATGAGTCTGGCGGTCCGCCGTATCTCAACCATTTTGTGTTGAAGGCTGCGGCGCCCGAATACATCGTCCACATGCTTGAGTCCGGAGTGATGCATGTGCAGGGCGCAAGTCTCACCCTTCGCGAACGCAAGGCCGTCGCGGAATACGTGACGGAAAAGCGCCTGGGCTCCTTGGGCAGCATGACTGCAGGCCGGTGCTCTGCGCCGGCTCACGCCTTCTCGGGACCGCAGTGGAACGGCTGGGGCGTGGACCTCGGGAACAGCCGCTTTCAAGCTGCCGATCAAGCCGGCCTCGCGGCGGCGCAGGTGCCGAACCTCAAGGTGAAGTGGGCCTTCGGAGTCCCCGGCGGCTTCACCAACGACGCGCAGCCCGCCGTCGTCGGAGGGCGCGTGTACGCCGGCGGTCCCCTCGGGCAGCTCTATTCGCTGGATGCAGCTACCGGTTGCACCTACTGGCGCTTCCAGGCGGATGCGGGCGTCCGCACGGCAATCACCGTGGGTCCCGGGCGCCTAGCCTACTTCGGAGACCTTCGCGCGAACGTCTACGCCGTCAACGCTCTCACCGGCAAGCTGGTCTGGAGAGCGCGCGTCAGCCCGCATCCCTACGCGCGCATCACGGGCACCCCGCGTCTCTACAAGGGACGCCTCTACGTTCCCGTTGCCTCTCGCGAGGAGTGGCTTGCCGCGAGTCCTCAATATGAGTGCTGCACATTCCGTGGCATCCTTGCGGCGTTCGACGCCACAACCGGCAAGCAACTCTGGCGCACCTACACGATCGCCGAGCCGGCGCGGCCCACGAAGAAGAACAAGGCCGGCACTCAGCTCTGGGGACCTTCCGGTGCGGGCCTGTGGTCCTCCCCGACCATCGACGCGGACCGCGGCCTCCTCTACATCGGCGCGGGCAACAACTACTCCGATCCGGAGACGCCGAATAGCGATTCGATTCTGGCAATCGATCTCCGGACCGGAAAGATCGTCTGGTCGCACCAGATCACCGCGGGGGACACCTACAACGTAAGCTGCTTCCGCGAGGACCAGAGCAACTGCCCCGCGAAGAGCGGCCCCGACACCGACTTTGGGGCTCCCCCCATCCTGCGCAAGCTCCCGGATGGCCAGCGGGTGCTGATCGTCGGCCAGAAGTCCGGCGACGTTTTCGGCCTCGATCCCGATAACAAGGGCGCGGTTCTTTGGAAAACCAGCCTCGGGCACGGCGGTCCGCTCGGAGGCATCGAATTCGGGCCGGCTGCGGACGCGGAAGTCGCATACGTCGCACTCTCGGATTTCGCATTCAGCGCGGGACCCGAAGGAACGATCCCCGATCCCAAAGCGGGCGGAGGGCTTTTTGCCGTCCGCATCGCCACAGGAGAAAAGGTCTGGGCTGCCCTGCCGCCTCCCCAAGGATGCATAGGGCCGCGCTGCAGCCCCGCCCAGTTGGCCGCTGTCAGCGGCATGCCCGGAGTCGTCTTCTCCGGGGCTCAGGATGGCCACCTTCGCGCCTATTCGACAGCGGACGGCAAAATCCTGTGGGACTTCGACACGGCTCGCGAGTTCGACACGGTCAACAAGATTTCCGCGCGCGGCGGTTCGATTAACGGTGGCGGGGCGGCCATTGCCGGCGGCATGGTTTTCCTCAATGCCGGCTATCCCGCGCTCTACGGTCTCCCGGGCAACGTCCTTCTCGCCTTCGGTCCGGAGTAGAGGCAAGGTTACTCCGCGTCCTCTGCGTTTCAGCGGTGAACGCCTTTTCCTCTCCTTACTGTACTTCCTTTGCTTCCTCTATCTCTTGCTTCCGTGCGTCTGTCCACACAACTACTCCCTTGCAACCGTCTCCCATCGTGCTAGCGTCATAATGGAGCCAGAATGAGTAGCTCGGCTCACGGAGGCTGTTGAGACGCCATGCGCGAAGCGATGCGGCATGAGAGGGAAGTCGATTCGACGCGCGCAGTCTGCGTCCCGTACGGTCGCGTGGGACGCTCGTCCAGGCCCGCCGCTTCACTGGCCCGCCTCCAGCCTCGAGAGCGCAGCTCTAATCGCCAATCGTTCTCGTTATTCGAATCCAATCTATGTCATTGGAAACAAAGGCCGGGGACTCCGTCTAATCGCCAATTCTCCCGGGGAGCGTCGGTGGTGCTTGCCATCGTGCTGGCCGCGATTCTAAGTCTTGCATCAAGCGGCAGCTTGGATGCGCAGGCCGCCGCGCCGCATTCCGTGGCTCCGCTCGTCGTACCTAGCCCTCAGTTTCTGAGTGCTGCCGACGAAGTGCTCGGGGAGATGAGCGTGATCCTTCATTTGCCGATCAAGGAGCCTCTGAAGAAGACTCTGCGTTCGAAGCAGGAGATTCGCGCGTACCTGATCCGCGCTGAAAAGGAAGACAAGGACGACGCGCAGCGTTACGCCGACCAGAAGGCGCTCGAAGCCTTCGGCCTGATCCCGAAGGATTTCCCGCTCGATTCTTTCATGCTCGACGTTCTCACCGATCAGGTGGCGGGCCTCTACGATCCGAAGGCGAAGGAGTTCTACATCGCCGATTGGATTCCGGCGGAAGAGCAGCGCGAGGTAATGTCACACGAGTTGACACATGCGCTCGAGGATCAATCCTTCGACGTCGATCCATGGATCAAGGCGGGGCGCCCGAATGATGACTCCGAAATGGCCCGGAATGCCGTGAGTGAGGGCACGGCGCTCGTCGCCATGGTGGACTATGCGTTGCGCGACCGAAAAATTGGCGTGCGCGATTTGGGCGATGTGACGCTGCTGCTCCGCGCAGGTGCGATCCAGGAGATGGACAAGGATCCCAATCTTTCGAAGGCGCCGCTCGTCATTCGCGATAGCCTATTGTTTCCCTATCTCGCCGGCGCGTCCTTTTCTCAGCAATTTCTCAAGGCGCACACCGGTTGGTCGGACCTGCACTTGATCTTCGAACACCCTCCGGTCTCGACGCAGCAGATTCTGCATCCGGACTTCTACTTGAAGGGCGTAGGCCCCGCAAGAGTGACTCTGCCCGCATGGAAGGGCGTCGCTCCCGCGGACTGGAAACTCCTTGAAGAAAACGTGATGGGTGAATTCGGTCTCGAAGAGATTCTGAAACAGTTTCTCGACCCCGCACGCGCCGACGCCCTCTCTCCCGCATGGGACGGAGACCGCTATGCCGTTTTTGAGGACGAGAAAACGAAGGAAACACCGCTTGTATTCCATCTCGCGCTTGAGACTCCCGACGATGCGGCGCGCTTCTTCGGGCAATACAGCGAAGCTCTCGAGATGAAGTACAAGACTCGCACGCAGCTCTATCGGCGGCCGAATTTCTTCGAATTTCAGGCCGATGCCGGCGGCGTGTTCCTCCGCTGCGTGGGGCTTCAGTGCATCACGGTCGAGCACGCCACGCGCGCGACCTACGACGCGATCAATCGCGCCATCGGTTGGCCGCCCGCTCCCGGCCCCGCCGACGTTTCTTCGGCCTCGGTCGCCCAACTTTCCATGGAAGCGGCGCAGTCCGCGCGATAGGACTTCTTCGATGGCGCTCTTCGACCTGCCGCGCGTTCCCGAACCCGAGGTGATGGAGGATTCCGCGGAGGTGGAAGCTTATTCCTCAGCCGCCGCGCAGTCTCACCTCGACGCGATTGACGACACGTTCGTCGAGCACGCGTTGGGGCTTTTGAAGGGATGCGAGCGCGGCCGCGCGCTCGACATCGGCACGGGGCCCGGGCAGATCGTCTTGAAGCTGGCGCGGCGCCTGACGCGCTGGAAATTCGTCGGAGTCGATCGTTCACCCGGGATGATCGCTCAAGCCCAGGCGAATCTGGCCTCCGCTGGCGCGGGCCTGGCGGGACGCGTCGAATTTCAAGTGGCCGATGGCAACCGGCTGGAGTTTCCTGAAAGAAGCTTCGATTTCGTGATGTGCAATTCGGTCCTGCACCATCTTGCCGAGCCGCAGAATGTGCTTACGGAGATGGCTCGCTTGGCGAAGCCGACGGGAGCCATCCTGCTCCGCGATCTCCGCCGTCCCGGTCGCCTGAAATTCCCGCTCCACGTTCGCTGGCACGGGCGGAACTACTCCGGTGAAATGCGTCGGATCTTTCGCGACTCCGTCCGCGCGGCTTACACCGTGCCGGAGTTGCAGCGCCTGCTCGATGGCTCGCCGCTTCGCGGCAGCGCGCGTGTCTTTACGCACGGCTCGGCTCACATGGGCATAGAGCGCCCGTTCAAGGCGTAGCGTCAGTCTTGGATTCCGGCGCGTCGAGGAGCGTGCGCCCGGCCTTGCGTTCGAGGCGGGCGAGGCGGCGCTCGAACCGCGTGCTTTGCTGCCTGAAGGCGCTTGGAGCAATCGTGCCGAGCCGGTTCGCTTTGCGAAGATCTGCCAGCGCCTGGCGAGCGAGCGCCGCGGCGCGATGCGGTTCGCGGGCACGGTGCTCATAGTAGATTGCAAGCTGTTCGTAGGCCTCGAGTCCCTCGCGCGAATCGCCGAGCATGCCGTCCCAGAGTCCGCGCGCGAGCTCGTGATCGCCTTCGCGCTTCGCAAGCCGCGCGAGCGACCGCCGCGCCGCTCGATCTGTCTCGGGAGGCAATTCGGACGCAATCGAGCGCTGATACAGACTTCGAGCGCGTGCCGCCTCCCCGCGCCGCTCGCAAATTCGCGACACGCCGAAGAGTTCGAGCGCGTCCTGCCCGTGAGTTTCCGGATCGCCGAGCAGCGAAAGGATGCGCGTCGCAAGCGCCGCGAGTCCGCGCAGGTCCATCTGATTGTGGTGAAAGATGGGGACGAGCGGCTCGGCCGGCCCGCCCCGCAAATAATCGAAATAGATCGACGGAATCAGCTCGGACATCACGTCCGTGCCCCGATTCCATCCGAGGATCTGGCGTTCGAGTTCCGCCAGCCGAACCGACCCGATCCGCAGGCGCCAGAGATTCCGCGCCGGATGGAGAAAATCGAGATGCGCGCGCGGCGCAGGCGGCTTGATCGTGCGCGTCATGCGGTAGCGCGTTTCGAGCAGCGGCCAATCGAACGATTTGCCGTTGAAGGTGACGAGCACGCGCCGCTCCGCCATGCGCTCGGCCAGCGCGACCAGGAGCGAATGTTCCTCGCTCTGCTCGCGCATGAAGAATTGCTCGACTTCGAGCCCGCCCGCATCCCACCATGCGATGCCCACGAGAAATGGGTACGTCCCTGTGCCTCCCGCGAGCCCCGTTGTCTCGGTATCGAGAAAGAGCCATTCGCGCGGGTCGGAAACGAAGTCCGGCGCGCCCGGCGCGAGCAGGCGCAGCGCAGCCGCGTCCAGTTTGTCCTCGGGAGCAGGAAGATTCGATTCGCCGCCGATGGGGTCCGAAAACCACCGCCGCAGCGCGAGGTGCTCACCAAACTGATTCTTCTGCGGAGCCGCGCCCAGAAGTTCCGCAAGTCTGCCAGCCCCTTCGGGGAACTCAGGCAGAATTCCACGCGGCTGATCGTCCAGCGAGAGAGCGCTCTTTCGCGCGGGCCTCAGCGCCGCGAGCCTCGCGAACCGGTCTTGTGCGATCGAGCTCATGCGCAGAGATGGTCCAAAATCGCGAGCGCGGCTTCCTTGGTGCGCTCGCTTTTCATGCCGGCCGGTCCGACACACGACGGGCAGCCATTCTCGCAAGGACACGCCGCGATCAGCTCGCGCGTGCGGCGCAGCAGCAAGTCATGGACGCGATAGAGCGGTTCGCTGAATCCGATTCCGCCCGGATACGCGTCATAGAGATACAAATTCGGCTCGAAGAATTCCTTCATCTTGGCGGGATCGTCCGTCGCCGTAGTGTATTCGTGCCATTCGGTCTCGACGCCGGGGCTGGGCGGCCGTTCGCCGACCGCGGTGCCCAAGTCGCGCCGGTCGCACATCAGCAGCAGCGTGGCCATCGATTCGAGCGCATACAGCAGCCCAAAGATGCCGCTCTGCCGGTCGGAAAGCGCAAAGGGCAGGCTTTCGAGCAGCGGGCGCTCGAGCGTGATCCAGAACGCCGTGGTGTGCATCTCATTTTCGGGCAGCTCGAGCTTGCCGTCGCCGACATTCTCATTCGTGAAGAATTTGATCTTCTTGAAGCCGATCACCTGCGAACGGACCAGAACATCGCCGTGCGCGCGGGCGGCAGGTCCCGCGATGCGCTCTTCTTCGGCAATCTCGAGGACGCGCACCTGCGTGTAGCGAATCGCGTCCGTGTAGTAGTCAACGCTCACGCGCCGGACGTAGGCCTTGCGCTGGTCGAAATCGAGGCGGTCCACGTGGTACTGCTGTCCTTGGTGCAGATAGATCGCCTTGGGGTGGACGGTGGTGAGCGCCGAGGAAAAATCCACTTCGCCGATCACTTCCGGCTCACCCTTCTTTTCACCTGTCGTGTTGCCATCGTCTTCCGCAGACGCATGAATGATTACGAAATTGTCTGAGGTCACCGATCGTAGGCTGACCGTGTCCGCTGGATAGGCCTCCTGCACCCAGTGCCAGTTTCCGCCGCTGCGGTGCAGGAATCCTGCTTCGGCAAGGCGCTCGCAAAGCTCCTGCGCATCGACGACGCCGAACTTGTCGTCCGGCGCAATCGGCAGCTCGAACGCGGCGCACTTCAGATGGTTCACGAGGATTTCGAGATTATCGGGCTGGACGTAGGCGTGCTCGGGCGAGCGGCCGAAGAAATAGTCCGGATGCTGCACGATGAATTGATCGAGGGGCGCCGACGACGCGACGAGCACGGCGCACGAAGTGCCGCTGCGGCGGCCTGCGCGGCCCGCGCGCTGCCATGTGGATGCAATCGAACCGGCGTAACCGGCCATCACGCAGGCGTCGAGCGAGCCAATATCGATTCCCAGCTCGAGCGCGTTGGTCGCCACGACGCCGCGGACGCGGCCCTCTCGCAGGCCGCGCTCGATCTCGCGGCGCTCGCCGGGCAAGTATCCGCCACGATAGCCGCGGATCGGCTCGGCCGCGCCCGGCTTCGGCGGGTTCGCCTGTTGGAGGTAGGTGAGCAGCACTTCGGTGTGCAGCCGGCTATTCGCGAAGACGATCGTCTGGAGCTTTCGCGCCAGCAATTCCTTGGCGACCCGCGTCGTCTCATTCAGGTAGCTGCGGCGGATGCCGAGATTGCGGTTGACCATCGGCGGATTGTAGAAGACGAAGAGTTTTTCGGCCGCCGGCGCGCCATTCTCCTCCACGACCTCCACCTCGCGCTCGATCAACTGCGCGGCCAGTTCGCCCGGATTGGCGATCGTGGCCGAGCAGCAGATGAACTGCGGATGGGAGCCATAAAATCGCGCGATCCGCGCGACGCGGCGCAGGACGTTCGCCAGATGGCTGCCGAATACGCCGCGATAGGTGTGCAGCTCATCGACCACGATGTAGCGCAGATTCTCGAATACGCGCGTCCACTTCGTGTGGTGCGGCAGGATGCCGGTGTGGAGCATGTCCGGATTCGTGAGAATGATGTGGCCGCGCTCGCGGATGGCCTTGCGCGCGTCGCTGGGCGTATCGCCGTCGTAGGTGAAAACGCCGAAGGAGTCGTCGAGGCGTGTTGCCAGACCGTGAAGCTCGGCGAGCTGGTCCTGCGCGAGCGCCTTGGTGGGGAAGAGGTACAGCGCCCGCGTGTCCGTGTCCTCAAGAATGGCGTTCAGGACCGGCAGGTTGTAGCAGAGCGTTTTGCCCGATGCGGTCGGAGTGACTACGACGAAGTCTTTTCCGGCGCGCGCGAGCTCCGCGGCGGCCGCCTGGTGGGAATAGAGCTGTTCAATCCCCTTAGCGCGATACGCCGCTGCCAGCTCGGGACGCACCCAGCCCGGCATCGGCCGGAACTGCGCCTCGCGCGCGGGGATGTGCTTCACGGAGGTGAGGACTTCGTCCGCGCGGTAGCGCGCCACGAGCGTGCCCAGCGCATCCCGGACGGTATCGAGTGTCGATCGTTCCCTTACGGCCAAACCCTGCGTGGATGCCGCCATGCCGCCTCCCATGCGAATCGAGGCGAAATGCGCAGGCTTTCGCCCGCCATCTGCGCTTCGCCTTTTGTTCGCTGAGCGTAGCATGGAAAACGCGCCCAAGCAAGGCTCGGAATCTGCTGGTATCGCGCTTCCTTGCGGGCGGGAGTGCGCCACGGAACCCGCGCGCCGCCCGGTTCCAATTGTGATCTCCTTCAGGATAGAGCGTATCTTCTTGGCGTCGGACGTTGTTAGAACTAGGATTCCTTCTTAGCCAGCCAGAATTCTCTTACCTTCTCGAACTTCCCGATGCGCTTGTTGATCTTGAGAATCTCCCGCGGGTAAAACTGAAGAACATTGTCGCAGAATTCCAGCATCCAAGCGCGGCGCGTCTTCGTGGGATCGATTCTGATGTTCTTGGAATTGGCGATTTGAATTTGTCCGGCACCTAGCGCGCCAAGGGTTAAACAGTCCCACTTCAGATACTCGATGGGAACAAAGTGAACTTTGCTCACCCTCACTCTTGTTCCGATGACGCCGTACTTGATCATCAACATGACAAAGAAATTGGCGTCATCCTCATAAAAGCGAGCTAAGCGATCCACCGAGGTTAGATTCGGCATATTAAATGCTGTTTCTTCACGGTGAGTCTTCACATCCACGATGTAGTAATTGCCGAGCTTGTCTTTGAATGCCAAATCAGCCATTGCGCGTCGGGCGAAACTGGCCGAATATTCACCGCCGTGTTCACCAAGTATCTTTTCAAAGCTGTCCTCAACGATGGATTGAATCGCGTCGCCGGCCGCCCGGGTGCTTCCGGCGGTGCTCGCGGATAGGAAGTTTCTATGCTGGTTCAACAGACGCAAAATGTCCTTCTCTATTGTCTCGTGTGCCCGAGAAGTGAAGATGGGAGATTTCATTTCCTTTGTTTGACGCGAGCCTTATCCGAGAGCGGTTTTTCAAACAGGGCCGGTTGAAGCGATAAATCCACTTTTGTCTGGCGCTCCTGCATATTCAAGGAATTGCGTTCCCAAAAAACGCCACCAGAATAACCTTGAATACTCCTGTCGAACTCCGCCACCTCGACGCGTTTTGCGGCCATACAGGCGTAAGCTTCGTCCAGTTCGATACCCACAAATCTTCGGTCGAGTTTTCGTGCCACTGCCGCCGTCGTTCCTGCACCCAGAAATGGATCAAAGACAAGGTCACCCTCGCGTGAACTCGCGAGAATCAATTTGGCAATCAATTTTTCCGGCTTCTGCGTTGGATGGTCGGTATTTTCCGGCATCGACCAGAACGGCACAGTCAAATCCGTCCAAAGATTCGAAGGATGCGTCACTCGAAAATCACCCTCGTGAGTTTCCTCCCAATCTTTGGGCAAACCATTCTCTCGATAAGGTGCAATGACCCTGCGCTTGAGCTTCACTGCGTCGACATTGAAGTAGTAATTGTCTGAGACGGTACAAAACCAAATGTCTTCGCTCGCATTCTTCCAATTTGCCTTGGCGCCGCGCCCTTTTTCTCGCTCCCAGGTGATTCGATTACGAACAATTACGTGACGCTCCAACACACGATGCAATGCCGCCGAGGACTTCCAATCACCGCAAATGCATAGCGTTGCGGTGGCTTTAAGTGTTGGGAGCATTTGTGCGAACCAGCCCTCAAACCACTTTTCGTAATCCGCGAGGGACATTTCGCGGAAAGTGTCGCTGCCAAATGTCTTTGTAAGGTTGTAGGGAGGATCGAGAATTAGCAAGTCAACGAAGGCTTTTGGCAATTCGGTGCAAATCGCAAGAGCGTCACCGCAGACGATTTGGTTGACCAAACTATCCAAGTGTGTCGGGAGAGGCGAGCGCAAAAGCTGCCTCGCATAAGAAGCTCTTTCTGATACTGACACTACCAACGTGCGATTGCGCGGCGCTCGTTGCTTCGCAGTCGTGTGCATCCGGGAAATTAAATCATCTTTTCATTGCTTCCGCGAGCAGTTTCACAACCGTGCGCTTTGCCCGGGTCCCGCTTTCAAGAAGTGGGATAGGCGTCCTTCCGGCCTACGCCTAGATAGACACACCCACAAAATTGACCGCGCGGATGGTTCTCATCTACAACCGCGCGGTTTTCGGGTCGTGGAGGCGGTGGTGGGCGACGCGGATGCGCTTGAACTTGTCGTTCTCGAGGTTGTAGATGCACCAGTTCGTGGTGATGTGGATGTCGCCCGCCTTCATGTCGCGGCCGGAAAAGTTCGGATAGTCCTTGAAGAAGTGGAATTCGGTGTAGATTTCGGTGGCCATCATGTCGCCGTCGAGGAGAAAAGCGCCGACTTCGAGTGCCTCGCGGCAATGCTTGTGGAGGTTGACGTACTGTTCGAGAAATCCGTCGCGGCCCTTGCGCGTGACCGGAGGCGCCTTGGGATTCGCGAGCATGGTCGGGTACTCGATCAGGACGTCGGGATCGTAGTAGGCCATTACTTCTTCGTAGCGCTTGTTATTGAAGTGGTCGATGTACTTCAGGAATTTCTGCTTGTCCATTGTCCCGCCTCCTCGATCTGACCCGCTCGAATACGGACCCGCTATTTGTGGGAACGGTACAGGATTACGCGGACTTTTTCGAGGGTCACGAGGCCGCCGCCGATCATTTCGTCGAGCCGCGGCAAGATCTGTTCGATGCGCTCGGCAGACTCGACGACTTCGATTACGATTGGCAGATCCTGCGAGAGTCGCAGCACCTTGTCCGTGTGATAGACGCTCGATGAGCCGTAGCCGCCGACGCCGCGCAGCACAGTGGCGCCGCTGAGGTTCTCGCGGCGCAAAAGCTCGACGATGGCCTCATAGAGCATCTTGCCGTGCCAGCGGTCGGATTCGCCGATATGAATGCGCATGAGGGTGCGTTCGCCTTCGAACCGCTCGTGCGTCGTCGCATGTTCCATGTTCGTCCTCCAATCCGGCTTCTAGATCCGATCCGCGATCCGCATTCCGAAAAACACGGCCACCACGCCTCCGACCACGCTCGCCAAAATGTAGGTGGTTGCCCGCCGCCATTCGCCATCTTGGAGCATGCGCGCGGCTTCCCAACTGAAGGTCGAAAACGTCGTGAACGCGCCGAAGAACCCCACGGTGATACCAATGCGCCATTCGGGAGGAATGGTCAGGTGGGTGAGCGCGTACTCCGCGATGCCACCGAGCAGGAAGCAGCCCAGCAGATTGACGACGAGCGTGCCGGAAGGGAACGTGGAGCCTGTGCGCTCCTGCACGAGGCCCTGCAATGCGTAGCGCGCGAGCGTACCCAGCGTGCCGAATACGATCAGCAAAGCAATGCGCACATTTGCTCCTCTTGTCGCGAATGTTTGCGCGCCGCTCGGGCCAACAAAAAACTCCTGGGCGCCGGGCGGCGGCCAGGAGTCATCAGTCCGTTGCCGGACGGTTCAGGCGAACTCCATCGCCTTCCAATCTTCGCGGGCATCTTACCACAGCCCAACGCGCCTGCGGGTTGCCCGGTCGGGTTGGTTCTTGGCCGCCGCAGCTTGGCTCTTTTTGGCGGATTCTGCCCAATGAGGCCGCCAGCCGGAAGCTAGCGCGATCCCGATCGGGAAGCAAGGCTTGACAGGCCAACGCTCGGGCCGCTAGAAAGGTACATGGCTCAATCCATTTTCATTTTTGATTTTGGCACGAACGAAGATGCCGCCCAGCAAGCCCGCCACAAGATCGACGCGTGGAAGCAAGGCTACCGCCTCGGCAATAAGATTCTGCTGAAGTTCGACCGCGAGGAACCTTCCGGAAAGGGCGGCCCGGACGCTGCTTCCGCGAAACCGGCCTCCAAGAAATCAGCCGCGAAAACTGAGAAGGCTGATACGGCTGATAAGGCCCCAAACACATCGCGCGTCCGTCTGCTAGTGAAACTCGATTTTTCGGACCACGAGAAGCTCTCGCATCAGCGCTGGCTCGACCGCATTCCGGCGGAAGAGCCCTTCAAATCAGCAAAGGCCGAAACCGTCCGCTCGGGCGATCCGGCCCTCGCGAAGACGGCCGAGCTCTTCGAATCGCTGGATTAGCGCCCAGCCAGGCTTCTCCCCCGGTTAGCCCACCCAAGTCACTTGGAAGGGACGCGCCTCCCTGTTGGGGGTTTGCGCCGCCGCCAATTTGGCTATAATGGGCCGAAGGTAGTACAAACGGCGAGCCCTTCCGGCGGAGGCAGCCCGGATGTCCTCTCAGCTCAAGGTCAAAGCATCCCGATTTGATGCGTCGAAGTATCACGGCTTGGACCGCGATGCGCTCGTGCGCATCTATCGCACAATGTTCCTTTCGCGGCGCCTGGACGACCGCGAGATCCAGCTCAAACGCCAGAACAAGATCTTCTTTCAAATCAGCGGCGCGGGGCATGAGGCGGTTTTGGCCGCTGCGGGCCTCTTGCTGAAGCCGGGCTACGACTGGTTTTTCCCCTATTATCGCGACCGCGCTCTTGCCCTGATGCTGGGTGTGACGCCCTACGACATGCTGCTACAGGCCGTCGGCGCGAAGGACGATCCATCTTCGGGCGGCCGGCAGATGCCATCGCACTGGGGCAGCCGCCCGTTGAACATAATCCCGAGTGCCTCCGCCACGGGGATGCAATTTCTGCACGCCGTGGGCGCGGCGGAAGCGTCGCTCTACTACGACAAGTTTCCCAAGGCGCTCGACCATGCGCGCCAGGCGCCGCTCGGCGACTCTCTCGGTCACCACGGGGACGAAATCGCCTACGTTTCCGGCGGCGACGGCTCCACGAGCGAAGGAGAATTTTTCGAAGCCGTGAATGCGGCCTGCCTGCGCCAGGTGCCGGTGCTTTTCCTGATCGAGGACAACGGCTACGCGATCTCCGTGCCCGTCGAGGCGCAGACGGCGGGAGGCAGCATCTCGAAGCTGGTTTCGAATTTTCCGCACCTCGCGGTGGAGGAGTGCGACGGGACGGATCCGCTGGCGAGCTATGCGGTGCTCGGTCGCGCGGTGGAGCATTGCCGCGCGCGGCGTGGTCCGGCGCTGGTCCACGCGCACGTGACGCGCCCCTACTCCCACTCGCTCTCGGACGACGAGAGGTTCTACAAGACGCCGGAGGAACGCGAGGCGGAAGCGCACCGCGATCCGATCCCGAATTTCGGTTTGTTCCTCGTGCGCGAAGGGATTCTCGAGGAGAGCGAGATGGAAGCACTCGAAGCCGAAGTCGAGCGCGAAATCCTGGAGGCCACGGACCGCGCCCTTGCGGCCGAGCTGCCTCATGCTGATTCGATTTACGGCGGCGTATATTCGCCGGATATCGATCCCACCGGAAAGCAATTCGAGGCGGCGCCGAAATCCAACGGGCACCAGAAGACGATGGTGGACATCGTGGCGGCCACGCTCGCGGATGAAATGGCGCGCGACGAACGCATCGTTGTCCTGGGCGAGGACGTGGCGGACTGCACCCGCGAGGAGCATCTCGCGAGGGTAAAAGGGAAGGGCGGCGTCTTCAAAGCGACCGCCGGATTGCAGCGTCGCTACGGCTCGGCGCGCGTATTCAATACGCCAATCGCGGAGGCGGGCATTGTGGGCCGGGCGCTCGGGATGGCCATCCGCGGGCTGAAGCCGGTCGCGGAAATTCAGTTCTTCGACTACATCTGGCCGGCCATGATGCAGTTGCGCAATGAACTGTCAAATCTCCGTTGGCGCTCGGCGGGACACTTCAAGTGTCCAGCTGTGATCCGGGTAGCGATCGGGGGATATCTGACGGGCGGCGCCATCTATCACAGCCAGTGCGGCGAAGTGATTTTCACGCACGTTCCGGGGCTGCGTGTCGTGATGCCTTCGACCGCGCTTGATCTTTGCGGCCTGCTGCGGACGGCGATCCGCGCGGATGATCCGGTGATGGTCCTTGAACACAAGCATCTGTATCGCCAGCCGTACGCTCGCTCTACCTACCCCGGCGCGGATTTCACGATTCCGTTCGGCAAGGCGCGCGTCGCGCGCGAGGGGACAGACGTAAGCATCATCACGTATGGCGCCGTGGTGCACCGCGCCGAAGTGGCGGCGGCGGAGCTTGCACGCGAGGGAGTCTCGACCGAGATCGTCGATCTCCGTTCGCTCAGCCCGTACGATTGGGAAGCAATTGCCGCAAGCGTTTGCAAGACCAACCGCGTGATCGTCGCCTACGAGGATGTGCGTTCGTGGGGCTACGGCGCCGAGATTGCCGCGCGGATCGCTGATGAACTATTCGATGAGCTCGACGCGCCCGTGCGCCGCGTCGCGGCGACCGACACGTTTTGCGCCTACCATCCGAAGCTCGAAAACACCATCCTGCCGCAAACCGACGACATCGTCCGCGCGGTCCGCGATCTCGCGGCGTACTAGCGGGCAAAAGGAAACTTTTTGGCGGCTCGGAACGTAACTTGAGATAAGCCTGAGACAATCGAGTCTCGCGCGGGGAGGGTTCGAGCCATGACCTGCGGAAACTGCCAGAGAGACATCGCCGACTATTCGAATTTCTGCTACTTCTGCGGTGCGCGCCAGCATGCGGCGCCTTCCGGTTCACCGCAGGCCTCGAAGCGCCTGATGCGGTCGGCCGTGGATTGCAAGATCGCCGGTGTCTGCGGCGGCGTTGCCGAGTATTTCGAGATCGATTCCACGCTGGTGCGGCTGATCTGGGTGCTGCTGGTTTTGATGCCCGTGCCGATCGTGCCCGCGTTTATCGGCTACTTCGTGGCGTGGCTCGTCATGCCGCGCGCTCCTTGGCCGGCCCCTGCGACAAGTGCGCCGCCGGATGCGGCCCCGCATTCGACGCAGGCTGCCTAGCCGAAACCCCTTCAACGAGTCGGGTCAGTTTTTGCTTTTTGCTTTGCGGGGAGATGAGCGGCCCTCACGGAAGATGGCCTGGTCGAAAGAGACGACCCCCGCGCCGAGAGACGCGAGAGCAAACGCGCCAACCGCGAGCATCAGAGGCAGTTCGTAATTGTGGACGGCGAGAGGGTCCTGGATGATGCGGTGGACCCGCCACAGTGCGACGGCCATTTCGCCGGCAAGCAGCAATCCCGCGATGCGCGTGAAAAGCCCCGCGATTAGAAGGCATCCGCCGAAGAATTCGATGACGCCCGCGATGTAAACGAAGTATCCCGGGAAGCCCATGTGGACAAAGCCCTGCATGGCTTCCCGCGTCTGCCCGAACAATTTCGGATATCCGTGGTAGATGAAGATCACGCCCACGGCCACCCGCAAGAGCAACAACGCAAGCGGCTTCAGCTTCTCGAGGCTCTGCATTCGAAATCTCCTGGCCAGCGAAGCCCGAGAGACGACGCCGGGTGAGGCGGATTGTATCAGAACGGTACCCGCCCGCATCTCTTCGGACACATCGGGAGTTATTTCCCAGCACCAGTTCAAGGACGCGCCCGCGGCTTAGTGTAGAATTCCTCCTTATCCCAGGGTTTTCCTGCGAAAGATGGGACAGATGCGCACAATTGGTGTGGTCACGGGCGGCGGCGACTGTCCCGGCCTGAACGCGGCGATTCGCGCCATCGTGCGCAGTGCGAAGCTGGAGCTTGGCTGGCGCATCATTGGAGTTACGGACGGGTTCGACGGCCTGGTCCATCCCGAACAGTGCCGCGAGCTGACAATCGAATCCGTGCGAGGAATCCTGCCGCGCGGCGGCACGATCTTGGGAAGCACTAACTCGCGCGATCCGTTCGCCTATCCGGTGAAGGAAAATGGGCGGACAACCACGAAGGATTGTTCGCCGCGGTGTCTTGAAGCCATGCGGCAGCTTGGAATCGACGCGCTGATCGTGATCGGCGGGAACGGCACGCTGACCATCGCGCACCGGCTGTCGCAAATGGGCATGAAGGTCGTCGGCGTGCCGAAGACGATCGACAACGATCTTCAGCTCACCGATGTGAGTCTGGGATTCGATAGCGCGCTGCATGTAGCGATGGACGCGATCGACCGTCTCCATACCACCGCCGAAAGCCATCACCGTGTGATGGTGGTTGAGATGATGGGCCGGGATGCCGGCTGGATTGCGCTCGACGGAGGAGTTGCCGGGGGCGCGGACGTGATCCTTCTCCCGGAGATTCCCTTTACGATTGAGAACGTCTGCGCGGCCCTTCGCCGCCGCGAGGCGACGGGCCGCACTTCCTCGATCATCGTCGTGGCCGAGGGCGTGAAACTGCCAGAACGGAGCGCCTCGGGAAAGCCAATTCCGAAGCAGCCAGGGGACCACGTCGCGGACACACTGGCGCACGCAATTCGGGAATGTTCCGAAAAAGAGGTGCGCGCGATGGTGCTCGGGCACATGCAGCGCGGGGGCTCGCCGAGCCCGTTCGACCGCGTTCTGGCCACGCGGTTTGGAGCGGCTTCGGTGGACCTGGTGTCAAAGGAAGCGTACGGCCAGATGGTCTCGCTGCAGGGCGGGAAGATCGGGTCGGTACCGCTTGCCGGCGCGATCAGCCCGGTTCGGCTCGTCGATGCGGAAAGTGAAACGTTGCGGGCGGCGCGCGCCGTGGGAATCAGCTTCGGAGATCGTCCGTGATCCGCAAGCTGCTTGTCGGGTTCGTACTCGTCCTCGTGATCTGTCTCGCCGCATACCTGCGATTCCATCATTCGAAACGCGCGCTCGACGTTGCCTACGTGGGCAATCATCAGGTGATTCTGTGGACGACGAGCGCCCAGATCCGCGAGCCCCTCGGCACGGTCAACTACGGCGATCGCGTGGACGTGCTCGGGCGCTTCCAGGAACAGGTGCAGGTTCACACGGCGGATGGGCGGACCGGCTGGATCACCCAGGGCGACCTGCTCTCCGCGGACCTTTGGCAGAAAGCCCAGGACCTGGAATCGAAAGTTACGAGGCTGCCCGTCGAAGCGCACGGCCATACACGAGTGCTGAGCAATCTACACGTCGAACCCGGGCGCGACACTCCGCGCATTCGTCAAGTGAACAAAATGACTCCGGTCGATTTGTTCCAGCGACAGCCGATGGATGTGCCCGCGGCACCGCCCGCGGCCGGCGATAAGGAAGCCGCTGCCGCGCCTGCGGATGCGAAGAAGGAGGACTGGTGGCTCGTCCGCGCGCACATGCCGGACCAGACGACCGTCTCGGGGTGGGTTCTCGGGCGATTCATCGATCTGGATGTTCCCGCGCCGCTCCCGGACTACGCCAGTTCAGCCGGTGTGCACATTGCGACGTGGTTCGAATTGAATCGAGTGACCGACGCATCGGGGAACGCGAAGCCGCAATACCTCCTCCTCGGCACGCGAGGCTCCGAAGGCCAGCCGTGCGACTTCACGCTGATTCGCGTGTACACGTGGGGCAAGCAGGGCGCGCGATACGAGACCGCGTTCGTCGATAGCGAACTGTGCGGAAAGCTGCCGGTGAAGATCACGCAGGCGCCGCTGCCGGTGAGCGATGTGACATTTGCGTTTGAAGATTGGAGCAAGGGCACGTCCGAGCAGCGGATTTATCGTATGCACCAGACCGTGGTCCGAAGAGTGAGGCAAACGGGTTTGGGCTTGGGGAAGAAGCATGGCGCGCACAAGTAAGGACATTTGCGTCGTTTCGACTGCCGGCCCGGGCGGAGCCATCGAAAGGAGAGATTCATTCCGTATGCGCCGCGCAGCTCTCTTGCTCGCGTTTACCGCCTCCGTGCTTGCTTGTTCCCTGGCCGGGTGCTCGCAACCCGAGACGCATGCCCAGCCCCAGGCGGCCGCGCCTCTATCGGTCTCCTACATCGGTGCGTGGGGCATGAAGGGCGACGGCCCCGGACAATTGGACGAGCCAACCTGCATTGCGACCGATGTGCTTGGGAACATCTTTCTCGCGGACGCCGGCAGCCACTTCATCCACAAGTTCAATTGGGAAGGCCGGCCGCTGCTTTCCTTTGAAGAGCCTGTGCTGAAGCATCCGCAGCGGATCACGGTCGATAGCGGCGGAGCAATTTACGTGACGGATTCGGGCCGCGGCAGCGCGTTCGTCTTTCTCCCCAATGGAGACCGTTATCGCGAACTGCGGCTGAGAACTCGCCCCAACACTGAAAATGTTTTGAGCGTCGCCGTCGGCGACGACGGGCTCATCCATCTTCTCGATGCAAGCACCAGCCGCATTTCCACGTTCACGCCGCGATTCCGGTTGGTACGAAGCTGGCAGCCGGCCGCCAGCGCGCCGAACGCGAAGATCCGCACCGGGGCGGTCGCGGTCGGTCCCGATGGCTATTTGTACGTCACGGACCTGGATGGAAATCGAATCCTGCGCTTTACCAATGAAGGGCACTTCGTCAGTACAGTGGACGCCCGCGCGGACGGAACGGATCGGAAGCTGAGCGATGAAATCGCCGTGACGCGCGGATACATCTTCGCAATGGATATAGACGGCCGGATGCTCCACGTGTGGTCCGCGGACGGGCAGCCTAAACTGGATGTCGATCTCGCGCCGGAACTGGGGCAAGCGAATCGAGCCGTGCCCGCTCTGGCGGTCAGCCCGCGCAAGGAACTGCTCGTGCTCGATGCCCCGGAATCGCGCGTGCTTCGCTATCGCCTCAACTTCTGATATTTTTCCCGAAGCTCACTGCGCTTCATTGTGAACCAGGAGCCTAAGCGCGGACCCGGCGAAGGCGTTTTGCGAGGGCTTCGTGCAATCGCTGACGGGTGGTCTGAGGAAGAGGGGCGGGTTCGGAGTTGCAGAAGATTTCAATCGTCTCTTTGGTGGTGTCCACGACGATGCGGCAGTCCTTGCACTTTCCGAGATGCTCTTCGATCGACGCTCGCAGGATGGGGTCGAGCGCCTCATCCAGATAATCCGCGAGCTCAGTGATAATTTCTTTGCACTTCACGAATTTCCCCCTCGCCCAAAGTATTGGTTCAGCCGCTCCCGGAGCTTGAGTCGCGCCCGCAAGAGGCGCGATTTCACCGCCGGCACGGAAAGCCCCAGAGCCTCAGCCGTCTCTTCGGTGGATAATTCTTCGATGTCGCGCAACTGGAAAACGATTCGGAATGGCGGATCGAGTTCCGCAATCACCTTCGAGAGAATTCCAGCAAGCTCGGTCTGCGCGTAACGGTCCGCAGGAGAAGGGCCCCAATCCTCCACGTCCCGCGGCATCATGTCTTCGCCCGTGTCCAATTCTTCATCAAGCGACACAACGTTCGGGCGGCGCTTCCTGAGCTTCATCAGCGCCTGGTTGACCGCGATACGCACGAGCCAGGTATAGAACCTGGAATTGCCCTGGAAATCCTGGAGGTGCTCGAACGCCTTCAGGAACGCCTCCTGCATGGAGTCTTCGGCGTCCTCGCGATTCTGGGTGATGTTCTGCGTCAGCCGGAAAATCTTGCGCTCGTAGCGGCTTACAAGCGTCTCGAAGGCGGAGATATCTCCAGCCCTCGCCGCCGCAACCAGGACGGGCTCGTCGTCCTTCACCACCTGGGAGGGCAGCGTGTGGGGCTGCACCGGGTTAAGTTTCGGGGAGTTCATCGAAAACCGCTCAAGAGGAAAGGGTAGCATAGCTTTCACGGCCTTGCTGGCGGGAATGTATTATCATACCGAGCGAGCGGGCTGAGCGGCATTTCATTCGCACTTGCCGGTTTCGGGCGTCGATCCGGCCCGGCGGCAACACCGGGTGCCGGCCGCAGGTTGAGACCGTTGGGGAGAAGCCGAGAGACTTAATGCGGACGCTGCCAGATTACGTGCGCAAAGGGATGAAGATGATCCTGGTCGGCGCCAATCCGGGCGACCGGTCGGCGCGCGTCGGGCACTACTATGCCGGCCGCAACAACCAGTTCTGGCCCATGATGTACCAATCCGGCGTGATTCCCGAACCCATCGGCTACGAGGACGACCGGCGGATGGTCGAGTTCGGAATCGGGATGACCGACCTGGTTAAGCGCCCGACCCGCGGGATCGAGGAAATCGAGCGCCAGGAATTTGCCGAAGGACGCGTCCTCCTGGCCCAGAAGCTCGAGGAGTTGCGTCCCCGCGTGATCGCGTTCAACGGCAAAACGGTCTACGAAAAGTTCACCGGCCGTCCCTGCAAGTTCGGCCTCCAGAGGGAACGGCTGTACGGGGCGCACGTCTTCGTCCTCCCATCCACCAGCGGCCAGAATGCGGGAACGAGCCTCGCCGTGAAAAAGCGATATTTCAAGAAACTAGCCGTACTCCTCAAGAATCTGAAGGATTAGGACCGCACCGAAGGCCGCGCCACGGAGGTTGAATCGCCATGGGAGCAACCCAGCAGGCGGCAAGTTCATTGTTGCTCGAGGAGCGCTCGGGCGCGGTCATGACCCTGCGCCTCAACCGGCCCGAGAAGCTGAACGCGCTCAATATCGAGCTGAGCCGCGCGCTCGTACACGCGCTGCTCCGCGCGGGCGACGATAAATCCGTGAGGGCCGTGGTTTTGACCGGCGCGGGGCGCGGTTTCTGCTCGGGCGGCGATATCGGCTTCATGCGGGATGTGCGGTCGCGCCGCGCGGTGGACGAATTCGGAGCGTTGCTGGAAATCGGCAAGGAGATCTGCCTCGCCATCGCGTCGATGCCAAAGGTCGTGATCGCAGCGGTGAACGGCCCCGCCGCCGGCGGAGGCATGAGCCTCGCCCTCGCCTGCGACCTGCGGATCGCTTCCGACCAGGCGATGTTCAAACAGGCTTTCGCGCAGCTTGGCTTATACCCGGACCTGGGAGCGACGTTCTTCCTGCCGCGGCTGGTCGGACTTTCGCGCGCCTCGGAAATGTTCTACACGTCGGAGGTGATTTCAGCGCAGGAAGCATGCCGGATCGGGATGGTCTATCGCGTCTATCCTCATGAACGTTTTGAAGAGGAAGTGCGGAAGTTTGCCGAGGGCATGGCGGCGGGCCCGCCCCTCGCGTTGCGCGATGTGAAACGCACCATGATCGGCGACGCGCACCGCGAGCTGGAACAGGCCGTCGAGGAAGAGAACCGCCTTCAGCGCCACTGTTTTCTTTCCGAGGATTTCGCCGAGGGCGTGGCGGCATTCTTCGAGAAGCGCCCGCCGAAGTTCCGCGGGCACTGAAACGCCGTCGATCCGGCGGGGAACCAGGAATCGAGCTCACCTGTGACGGAAGACCCGCTCATCAACATCGAGATCAGGCCCGGCGAGGTGAGCCAGCTGCTTGCTTCCGGCGAGAAATTCCTGTTTGTGGACGTGCGCGAGCCGTGGGAGCATGACATTTCGCGGATCGAAGGCGCGGTGCTGATTCCGCTGCGTGAAATCCCGGCCAACGTGCCGCGCCTGTCGGAATTGCAACAGATCGTCTTGTTCTGCCACCACGGCATTCGCAGCCTTGACGCTGCCGCATGGCTGCGAATGCAGGGAATTCAAGGCGCACGGTCGATGTCCGGCGGGATCGATCGCTGGGCGACGGAAGTGGATCCACGCGTGCCGCGATACTGAGGAGGAAGGGGATGGCCATTACCCGAAAGAAGACGGCGAAACGGGCGGCAAGAGCGGGGAAGAAGATCCAATTCCTGCAAAAGCCGAGCTGCACGACATGCCGGAAGGCGCGAAAATATATGGAGAGGCGCGGGTTCCAGCTCTATTTTCGCGATCTCGCCAAGCAAAGATTGAGCCCCGCGGAGCTTGAGAAGCTCATCGGCGACCGCGACTACACCGAATTCCTGAACAGCCGCAACGAACTCTTCCGGAAAAAGAAGATGGCGGAGAATCCGCCCACGCGGAAGGAGGCAATCCGCCTCATGGCCCAAGAACCGAACTTGATACGCCGGCCCGTGATCGTGGCGGGCGGCCGCGTCATCGTGGGATTCGACGAAGAGGGCATCGCGAAGCTTTAGCCGGCCTTATGGCTCGCCGCGCGGTATCTTCCCGGCAGTCAGGAGAATTTTTCCCAATGAACCTCGCTGAGCGAATCGAAGTGCGCCAGGGCGACCTCACGGAAATGGATACCGATGCCATTGTGAACGCCGCGAACAACGAACTTCAGCTTGGCGGCGGGGTTGCCGGGGCCATTCGCCGCAAGGGCGGTCCGCGGATCCAAGCCGAATGCGACGAAATCGGAGCGATCCCCGTGGGCGGGGCCGCCATCACATCGGGCGGCAATCTGAAAGCGCGCTACGTGATCCACGCGGCGAGCATGCAACTCGGAGGGCCCACATCGGCGCAGTCGCTGCGCAGCTCTACGGCGCACGCCCTTCGCATCGCCGCCCAAAAAGGATTAAAGACGATTGCGTTTCCAGCCGTCGGTACCGGTATCGCCGGCTTTCCGCTTCGCGAGTGCGCCGAAATCATGTTGCGCGAGACGGCGAAGCATTTCGAACGTCCTACCTCCATAGAGAAAGTCTCCTTCGTCCTGTTTGACAAGGATGCCCTTACAACTTTTGACGAAGTTCTCAAGGAACTTCAGGGGAAACGCGCGAAACCCAATTGACTAGTTGTTTTCGGGGCGCTTCTTGAGGACGGGCTGTTTGTCGCCGGCAGCGTCACCGGTTGGGGCGGGAGCTTGCGCGGGATTGCCGCTCGCCGTGGCCGTGGCGGCGGGGGCTGAGCTATCTCCCGCATAGGCCTTCTGCATGTACCGCGCAGCCTCGGCCTGGGCGCCTGCGGTATCGTCCTTGAGGTGCTGCGCGAGGCTGTACTCGTTCACGGCACGCTCGCGCTGGCCCAGAATGTCGTAGATCTTGCCCATGTAGATGTGGCCCCACACCTCGACCCACTTCGGGTCAAGGTCGCCGCCCAGGGCTGCGCGGAACGCATTGGCGGCCGATTGGTAGTTCTTCTGATAGAACATCGCCTCGCCCATCCGGAAATGCGCGAGCGAGCTGGTCGGCTGCACATCGAGCGCGCGCTGATACTGCTGAATGGCCTCGTAATACCGGCCGACTGTCGCCATCGCCTCGCCCCGCGCGATCGTCGCGCGCACGCGGAGTCGCGGGCTTGATTTCAGAAGGTTGTTGTTCGGATCGATGGTGAGGCCGTTTGGTTTGGGCCGCCCGAATGTTTCAAGCTCGAACCCCGAATTCGTGCCGGTCACGAGGATCTTTTTAAGCTCCGGATTGCCTTCGGTATCCACCTTCACCTCGACGGGCATGCGGAACGTATCGAGGTCCTGGTGAATCTTGCCGATCACCTGAAAACCCTTCGGCGTGCGATAGACGATGTATTGCAGCGTGAATTCCGGAACACCGGTCGAATTCAGCCACTGCGAAAAGAAGGAAACGAGATTGAGGGCCGGCTCGCCGATTTTTGGCTGTGGAAGTTTCTCCGCGGTGAGCTTTTCGAAATCGTCAATCGTCGCCGTCTTCCCTGCATGCTGCTTGTAGAACTCGCGCAGGAGAGCCGTGAAGGCGTCGTCGCCCAGTTGGGCGCGAAGCATGTGAAAGACCATCGCGCCCTTGTCGGCGACGATCGAGCGGTAGGAGTCCGAATACGCGGGAAGGTGGTCTGCCTGTGCGATGGGCGTCGCCTCTTCAAACATCAGCGCGCCCACGGCAAAGTCTTCGAGCGCCTTGTTGAGGTTGGCGACACCCCCGGACTGCTCCGCATACATGGCCTCGGCGTAGCGAGAGAGCCCGTCCGTGACCCACACATCCGCCGCCGTGGCGGGCAGGACCTGGTTGCCCCACCACTGGCCCGCGGCGAGCTGCGATAGCACCCGGTCGTTTGTCTTGGTGGTCCACTGACGTGCGCTGATTAAGAGAAGGCCCGGGGCGGAATATCCCGCCAGCGAGCCATCCGGCATCTGCGCCACCGTTATTTGAGGCTGGCTCGCGAACGATCCGAATTGGTCAGCAAAATAGTTCAGGATCAATCCGAGGGAACTCGCGTAAGGCGCGACGGTCGAGGCCTGCGCGGGCGGTGTGTAGAAGGAAAACTGATAGCCTTCCGTCGGCGCCGGCGTGAGCTGCAGGTTGCCGGCTACAAACGACCCGACAGGCCCGGGCTGGTCGCAGTGGAACACATACGACGCCTGGCCAGAGGCGCCTGTGCCGATCCCGGGGAGCATCGTTGGTGCGTCTGCTTTCCCCGTGCCGGCGACGGCAAGCGTGTTGGGAACGATGAGGTTGAAAGTCCCCGTGTATCGGTTTGACGGGTAGTTCGTGAGCGGAAACCAGCGCGCGGGCAGCAGAAGGTATGCCGAAGTCTTGTCGATCGAGGCGAAGCGGACGCCTTTCGTCGGGCTATCCTCCTCGCTCGAAACCGGGCCGCTGTATTCGAACGTGAGCGTAACCTGCTTTCCCGGAGTCGCCGTGGTCGGCAGCGCGATGCTCAACAGGAGCGGCGCGTTGTTGTCGCGCGCGAAGACGACAGGCTGTCCGGCCATCGTGACGGAGCTGACTCGCAAGTCAGGATGCAGCTCCACGAGCAGCGTTTTCGCCACCTGATCGGCCACGAAATCCACCTTGGCCTTCGCTTGGATGGTCTGATCCTCGGGACGGAGGATCGCTTGGACGTCGTAATTCGTTGCCCGAAAGGGGAAGACGTGCGGCGCCTGGGCCGACGCGGCGGATGTGGCCAACAGGGAGAGTATCAGGACGGCCGGCAACCGATAGATCTTGAGCAAGAAGAAACCCTCTCTCTGAACGGGCGATTACCTTCAGCTTAGCTAAGATACCAGATTACCGGCCGCAGTTGCCCGCGCCCCAAGGCTCAAAGCATCCGTGCGAAGACATCCGCCGCCCGCTCAATCGCGCCGCCTGACCCTAGCTTGGCCCGGACCTGGGCCAGGCCTTCCTTCATCTCCTCGCGTGCCGCGCGGGATTCCAGCAGCCGGCGGACCTCCGATGCGACGGCGGAGGGAGTGAAGCCCTCCTGAATCAGTTCCGGCACGACGCGCCGTCCGGCAACCAGATTCACCATGCTGAAGCTTCGACAGTCGCTGTGCCGCTGGCGACGATGGCGCAGTCCGCCGCGGCGAGCACGTCGTACGTGGCCCCTTCGATGCGCTTGATGGCGGGCCGCGACCGCCTGTCACCCGCGGGGGCTGTGTCAATCTCGATGCCGGGCGCCGCGGCATGGACGAATTGCAGACCGGCGTCCTTTCCCATCTCCTGCGCCAGACGCTGGCACGCTTCCAGCACGCACGGGTAGTGGCGCGCCATCTCCCCTCGGCGGCTACCGGGCAGAAGAGCAATGATGGGCCGGTCAGCCGCGAGTCCGTGCCGCGCCGCAAATTCAGCGCGCGTCATCGTCGGGTGCACGACCTCCGCCAGTGGGTGGCCCACGAAATCGACCGGCACACCCGCATCCCGGTAGATCTTTTCCTCGAAAGGGAAAATGACGACCATGCGATTGACGAGGCGTTTGATGACGCGCACACGGCCTGCACGCCACGCCCAAACCTGAGGGCCGATGAAGTAGCCGACGGGGATTCCGTGTTTCTTCAGGCGCCGCGCGACGCCCAGATGAGTCCCCGGCGAATCCACGAGGATCGCGAGCGATGCACGCCGCCGGGCCGCTTCGCGCACGAGCTGGCGCTGCACGCGGAGCACGGATGGAATCTTGTGCAGCACTTCGGTGATGCCCACGACGGCGACTTCGTGATAGTCCGCGATCAGCTCGACCCCCGCCTCGGCCATGCGCGGCCCGCCCATTCCGAAGAGCTTCGCTCCGGTGCGGTTGCGCAGGGCACTTGCCAGGCGCGCCGCATACATGTCGCTCGAGGCTTCGCCCGCGGAGATAAGGATTTGGGGTGGCGTCATGCGATCGGCGCCGCTTCAGTCATCGGCGGGCATGGGCTGCGAAAATCCGGGCAACGCCCCGCCGGGAATGGAGACGCCGATCTCCTGCTCTTTGTACTGGAGCTGGTAAAGGCGATAGTAGATTCCGCGCAGCGCGAGCAATTCCTGATGGGAGCCCTGCTCGCGCAGGCGGCCCTTGTGGAAGACGAGAATGCGGTGCGCGTGCTGGATCGTGCTGAGCCGGTGCGCGATCACGACGGCTGTGCGCCCCGTCAGCAGGCGGTCGAGCGCTTCTCGAATCATCAGTTCGGTCTTCGTATCGACGCTCGAAGTGGCTTCGTCGAGGATCAGGAACCTTGGATCGTGCGCCAGGGCGCGAGCGAAGCTGACAAGTTGCCGCTGCCCGACCGATAGCGTCCCGCCGCGTTCGGTGACGGGCGTTTCTACGCCCTGAGGCATGGAATTAAGGAACGAGCCTAGTCCGACCTCGCGCAGCGCGCTCTCGGTGGCGGCGCGGTCGATTCTTTCCGTTCCCAGCTTAACGTTCGATTCGAGCGTTCCGGTAAAGAGGAACGGGTCCTGTAACACGATCCCGAAGTGGCCCCGCAAGTCCTGCAAGTCCATCTCGCGGATGTCCACGCCGTCGAGCAGAATCTGGCCGCGCTGAATATCGTAGAAGCGCAGCAGGAGCTGGATGATCGTGGTCTTGCCCGCGCCGGTGTGGCCCACGATGGCGAGCGTCTGCCCCGGCTCGACTCGGAAAGAAACGTCGCGCAACACCCAGTCTTCTTCTTTCGGATTGGCGCCGCCGTTGTAGGCGAACCAGACATTGCGGAATTCGATTTCGCCGCGCGGAGCAGTCAGCTCCCGGGGTTGCGCGGGCGAAACAATCGTTACAGGCTCGTCGAGCAGCTTGAAGATGCGTTCGGAAGCTGCCATAGCGGCTTGAAGGATGTTGAACTTCTCGCTGAGGTCCTGAATAGGCCGATAGAACCGCTGCGCGTACATCATAAACGCAATCAGGAGGCCGATCGAGATTGTTCCGCCGATCGCGCGCACGCCGCCGATCCAGTAAAGCAACGCCACTCCCGCCATGCTCAGGAACTCGACGGCTGGAAAGAAGAATGCGAAAGCGTCAATCGCGTCCTTGTAGGCCACCATGTGGATGCGGTTTAGTTCCGAGAACTGTCTGCGCGATTTCCGCCCGCGGTTGAAGAGCTGAACGACTGCCATGCCGCTGATATGCTCTTGCAGAAAACCGTTGATTCTGGCGATCGCGGTGCGGATACGTCGATTGGCGTCGCGAACGCGGTTGCGGAAGAAATATGTCAGCAGGATCATGAAAGGCAACGGGGCGAGGGTGGCGACCGCCAAATAGGGCTGCTTGATGAAGAGCACCACGGCCATGCCGAACAGGAGGACGAAATCGTTGAGCATGGCCACGACGCCCGAGGCAAAGAGGTCGTTCAGTGCATCCACGTCGGTTGTCGCGCGGGTCACCAGCCGGCCGACCGGGCTTCGGTCGAAGAAACTCATCTGCAGGCGCTGCAGGTGTCTGAATATCTCCTTCCGCAGATCGTACATGATCTGTTGGCCTACCCATTGCATGATCCGCACCTGCACGTATTGCAGGCCGAATCCTGCGAGGAGCGCCGCCATCGATGCCCCGACGACCCAGAGGAGGCCGGCGCGGGCTGTGCTGATAGCGATGATGTGCTTGAAACCTGGGACGATGTACCTATCCACGCCCACCTGGAAGAGCTGCGGGCCGATGATTTCGGTTGCCGCGAAGCCCAGACTCATGGAGACCGCGAGCACCACCCACCACCGGTACGGCCTTAGATATTGCATCAGGCGGCGCGTGATCTGCGTGTCGTAAAGCTTTCCGAGTTTTTCTTCTTCGCGGAAGTCGCTCATTCGCGTTCCAGCTCTTCTTCGAGCAGCTGCTTCTGATAGAGATCGGCGTAGTAGCCGCTCAGCGCGAGCAATTCTTCATGGGTGCCGCGCTCCACCACTTGTCCCTCGCGCATGACGACAATTTGATCCGCACCCTTGACGGTCGAAATGCGGTGGGCGATGAGAATGGTGGTCCGCTGACGCATGACGTCGCGCAGGCGGCGGAGGATGCGCTCCTCCGTGTCCGTATCCACGCTCGACAGGGAATCGTCGAGCACGAGAATCCGAGGCTGGCGCAGGATCGCGCGCGCGAGAGACGTCCGTTGTTTCTGTCCGCCGGATAGCGTAATCCCTCGTTCACCGACCATCGTATCGAAGCGAGCGGGGAAACTCAGGATCTCTCCCGAGATGCTGGCGATCTCGGCGGCTTCGAGGACGTGCTCTTCGGTCGAATTCTCCACACCGAATGCGATATTCTCGCGAATCGTTTCGCTGAAGAGGAACGTGTCCTGCGGGACGTATCCGATTCCACGGCGCAGCGTTTCGAGCGGATACTCGCGAATCGGCCGGCCGTCAATGAACAGCGTGTCCGGAGGCGCCTCCCACAGCCTCGCGATCAGTGCCGCGAGAGTGGACTTGCCGCTGCCCGTCGGGCCGACGACGGCGAGCGTCGAGCCGGCCGGGACATGCAGGTTGATGTCGCGCAGCACCGGCGGGCCCGGCGTTCCGTTCGGACCCGTCGGATAGTTGAACGTGAGGTGCCGGAATTCGATTTCACCGCGAATTTCAGACTTGGCGCCGATCGGTCCCTCGTGAACCTCCTCGCGAGGCCGCCCATTGCCGCCTGCCGACGCAGCGGGCGGTTCAGTTTCCGCAGCCGCCGTATCGCGGATGTTTGGCTGTGCGTTCAAAACGTAATTCAACCGTCCCATTGAAGCGGCGCCACGCTGGAAAATATTCGTCACAAAGCCGATGGCGATCATGGGGAAGACAAGCTGGACCAGGAAAGTAAAGAACGCCAAGAAAGTTCCGAGCGACACACGCCCACCCATGACCTCGGTACCACCCATCCCAAGCAAGATGATGACGGTCATTCCAATGAGTGTCGAAAGGGCAGGGAAGAAAAGACTCCAGCTGCCGATCAGTTGGATGTTGCGGTCGACGTAATCCCGGTTGGCGCGGTCAAACGACTCGATTTCGGATTTCTCTTGCGCGTAGGCCCGGATCACTCGGATACCCGTGAAATTCTCCTGCGCCCGCGTGGAGAGTACGCCGAGCGCCGCTTGGATTCGCTCGGATAGGCGGTGAATCACCTGGCCGAAATACCAAACGGATACTGCGACGACCGGTACGGGGAGCAGCACCCACATTGTGAGCACGGGCGACAGCTTGACCATGAAGTAGACGGCCAGAACGCTTGTGGCAATCGTGTTCGCCGTGTACATGATGCCCGGACCGAGCACCATGCGCACCGCGTTGAGATCGTTTGTCACGCGCGACATCAGGTCGCCCGTGCGATTCCGCGCATAGAACTCCGGATCAAGCAGAAGCAGGCGGGCGAGCAGGTCGTTTCGCAAATCGTATTCGATCTCGCGGGAGACGCCGATCAGGATCCATCTCGTCCAGAACGAAAAGAATCCTTTCACCAGCATCACGCCAACCAGGATGATGCAGTAGAGGCCCAGGGCATGGCGGCTCAACGGCGCATAGAACGCAAAAAGAGGATGGAGAACGGAGCGCGCAGTCCCGGAAAGCGTCGAGAGGGGCTGTGGCGATGCCTGTAAGAGGTCCGTAATCGTCCCGATAATCAACTGGGGGAGCGCGCCGGCCATTCCCGTCAACGTGAGAGCTACCAGTCCCGCCGCTACCATGCGTTTGTAGTTGGCGACGTAAGGGAGGAGTAGCTTCAACTGACTCCAGCCGGATGGCTTGCGCGCGGGCCGCGCGGCAGTGGTGGAGACAGGCTGTGCGATTGCGCTCATCGGCGAGTATTAGACGCGGAAAGAATGCATTTGGCTACGTTTGCGGTCGAGCGTTTGCAGGCCGAGTGCATACTTCGTGGCACCTTCGACCCCACCCAATTCAACGGGAGTGACCGTCATTCTATCGCTTCGCTTCGGCTTGCGGAAGAGCTGTTCCGCGCTAGCGTGCCGCGACGATTTCCTCGATGCGCGCCTCGAAATCTTCCTCGCCTTCCGACCAAAGCCGCACGCGCTCGACCGGCAGGGCCTTCTCGATCCGGCGGACCCAATCCTGTAGTTTGCGGATATTTTCCCGCGTCTTTTCCTGATACATCTGCAGATTCTCCGGCCAGGCCATCGCTTCCAGGAAGCGCGCTTCCTCGGGACTTTGCGGAGGCGATTTTGCGCCCGGCCGAATGCCGAGCAGGCCCGCGTGCCCGGTGAAAAGATGCTCGAAACCCAGACTCACTTCCAGATGGCCGCTGTCCCGCCACAAGGCGTTGTCATAGTCCTCGCCCCGGCAGAAGATATCGAGCGCCTTCGGCTCGATTTTGGACTTTCCGGTTGCTGCATCGAAGATCGAGAGGTCCCAGTAACAACTCACTTCGTACGAGCAATCGCTGTGGAGCTGTTCCGACGCGATTTGGATGATCCCGGCAGCATCGAGCGGCATGGAGCGCAAGTCCTGCTCCAGAATCGGCGACTCCGAAGCGTCCAACGCGCGGATGGTCAAGTAGGTGAATCCGGGCTTGGTCGCCGAGAAGGGAACCGTCTGTAGGAACGCGCCGAAGCGTTCGAGGATGAGCTCCTCGGGAAAATCCTTACACCAAACGCTGAGGTACGAATGATTGGCCATGCGATGCATTATACCGGGAGGTCCGCCGGAAGCAGAAGTCGCGCTCGATGGTCTTGGAGGGGAGAACGGCCTAAACGGACTTCCTTGCCGGGCGAGCGCTACTTCTTTCTCGGGGGCGCGTCGTCGTCTTCTTCGGTGCCGAGGTTCGTGGAGATGCCGAGCAACTTGTCCTTCAGCGTGTCGCCCATCCCGGCCAGGACCCCGGCGATGCTTTCGCGCATGCGCTTTTCCGCGGCCTTGGCCAGCGTATCGAGAACGGTCTGCGAATGCTGCCCCAGCGTGGTTGCGGACGCGAGCAGCCAGGAGTTCGACGCGTTTTCAAGGCGTGCCTTGTAGTGCTCGATGGACTCGTCGGTGGACTTCTTCACTTGCTCCATCCACTCCTGTTGCTGCTTTTGGCGGTTCGCCTCCCACGCTTCGACCAGAGGGCCGAGCTGCGATTGCAGGTGCATCTGCGCCTGCTCGATGCCCTGCATCATTCTTTCGTCGAGATGCTTCTGAAAATCGGTCAGAGAGCCCTCGCGGTTGTACTCCATGTCGGAGCGCGCCTTTTCGAGCGCCTGGCGCGAAGCCTCCTCGAACCGGCGCATCGATTCGGCGGCCACCTGCTGGACGCGATCGGCAAAACTCGCGTTGACGATCTCAGCCGACTCGGTGAGTTTGCCGCGTTCGCGATCCACAACGTCCTTCGCGGCTTCTTCGATCTCCGCCTGGCTGTGTTCGACGTAAGAGCGGCGGTAGTGATCCAGTTCGGACGCCACCAGGCTTGAGATTTCGGCGGCGCGGCCCCGCAAGGCCGAGGTCGATTGCTCGACGGCCTTTTCGAGCGTCGATTGCATCGTGGTCTGCGCCTTCTTCTGATACCAGTCGGAGGCCTTCGAAAGAGCTTCGTACGTCTCATGCTTCGCGTCGGTGGTCCGCTGCTCGAATTCCTCTTCCACTTTGGAGAGAGTCGCGCGGGCGGATTCCTCCAGCTCGGCGGGAACTTTCGCCGCTTCCTGACGCAGCCGTTCGAGCGATTCCTGCACCGCCTGCTGGGACGCCTGCTCGACCTGCCCGCGGACGGTTGCCTGAATTTGCGCCGCCTGTTCGGACGCTTGCTGGACTTGTTCTCGGATGTGGTGTTGGAGCCGCGCGGCCTGCTCGCCGGCCTGAGCGAGCTCGGAGGCAGCCTTTTGCGCTTGCTCGAGTTTGGGCGCCAGTTTCTCTTCGAGTTCGCCGGAAAGGCGTTCCATCACCTTTTCCGCGGAGTTCCGGAGCGCGGGCTCCAGCTGCTGCGCGTGTTCGGCGATAGCCTGCTCCGCTTTGCGTCCCAACTCCTCGTGCCGCGCGGAGATCATTTCGTCGAGCTCGCGCTGAGTTAGTTCGATCGTGGACCGGGCCGCTTCCTCCAGGCGCGTTTTTGCGATTTCGGTGCGCGCGCGTTCCTGTTCGAGTCCCGCGCCCAGCGACTGAATCGTCGCGTGCGCATCTGTAACCGCTTGGTCGATCGAGGAGCGTACGCTCGATTGACGCTCGGAGAGATCCTTCTCGGCCTGCGCGAGTGCCGCTTTGGATGTCTCGCTCAGCTTCTCGCCCAGGTTTTGCTTCGCGCCGGAGACAGCTGTTTCGAACTCCTCGTTCCAGCGCTGCTTGGCTGCATCCGCGTCCGCTTGCGCTTGGTCAAGCGTCCGGCTGCGGACGCTTTGCGCCGTGTCTTCAAGATCCTTCTTCCATTGATCGAGGTGCTGCTGAGCCGCCCCGGGGGACGAAAGAATTCCGAGCGAAGGCGACGCGGCTTCGCGCTGCGCGATTACACGCTCGACCGCTTCCTCAACGGCTTGCTTCAAATTGTGCGCCGTAGCCTGTTGCGCAGCGTGCTGCGCGGCCTGATCCGCGGCGTGGCTCACCGCCTGCTGCACCGCCTGGCGAACCTTGGCGTCCAGATTCTCCGCTGTTGTCTCGCTCGCCTTGCGCGCGTCCTCGACGATTGCCGCCGTGCGGTCTGCCGCCTGCTGGACGACCTTCTTCACAGCCGATTCGGAAACGCGCTCCATCGAAACTTTGATGGCCCTCTCGACCGCCTCATGGAGCTGCACGTCGATCTGCTGGCGCACGACCGTCATTTCTTCGTTGATCGCCGTTTGTGCGCCGCGGCGCAACGTCTTATCGAGTGTCTCTTTTGCCTCCGCGACCATCTTCGCCATTTGGCGGGCGGTCGCGAGCTGCGCCTCTGGTGAAGGCGCGGGTCCCGGCATCACGTGGATCTTGCTGTCGGCGGACGTTGGTGCCACGGGCGCTTCGTGCGGCGCGGTCGCGCCGGCGTGAGGAGCGGCTGGGTGCGATTCTAGCCTTTCCGTCTCGGCGGGCGCATGCGCCGCGAATGGCTCTTCCTCATGAGCGGCAGGCGCTTCCGGCGGCGCGGCAACCGGCGCAGCTCCTTCCTGAGGATAGGGGAACCAATCTTCAGGAGGGAATGCGATCCCCCAAACGTTTCCGGCAATCTCGAACTCCAGCCCGATCTGAAAAAGCTCGCGCACAGCCCTGGGCCGCTGCACCCAGATGACGTGCCCCAGCACTGTGCGGGGAGGAAGCGAGGGATCGGTATGCGGAATCTCGAGCTTGATGGTCGAATTCTTGGGAACGTAGTGTTTTGACTGGTACTTGCAGCCGTGACAGTTGACCATCACGGTCGTGGTGCGCTCCTTGAACGGCTGGCCGAGCGCGTCCACGCCGGCGACCGTGATCGGCACGGCCTGCACGATGCGCGTACTACGGCGCTTCTGCTCGACCACTTCGTTCGATGGCAAAGACTCGACCACACGGCCCCCCGAGGGTAAGTTTTAAGGTTAGCACCGCGTGCTGGACCGGTCGAGAAACGTGAAAAGCTTGTGCGAAAGGGTAACGACAATCCGGCCAGGAACTTGTGGTGAGCGTAGCCGAACCATTGGAGTCCCGCTTGCCCTGAAGCCTCGGCGGTGACGAGACTGAATGGGCTGGCCCTGACGTAGGAAGGGCCTGCCCGCCGAAGCCTTGGCGTAACTTGTCCCGAGCCTGCCGAGGGAGGCGGGGAACTACACGTCGCGGCGGCCTTCCATGGCCTTGAGCATCGTGACCTCGTCGGCGTACTCGAGATCCGAGCCCACTGGAATTCCCATGGCGATGCGCGTCACACGGACGCCGAGCGGCTTGATCAGCTTCGAGAGATAGACCGACGTTGCTTCGCCTTCGGCCGTCGGATTCGTGGCCACGATGATTTCTTCAACCGTACCGCCCTTCAGCCGCTCGATGAGGCTTTTGATCTTCAATTGGTCGGGCCCGATGCCTTGCAGCGGAGAGAGAGAGCCGCCGAGGACGTGGTAGAGCCCGTTGAACTGCCGAGTTTTCTCCACGGCTTGAATGTTCGTTGCCTCCTCGACAACGCAGATCATCGAACGGTTGCGCGTCGCGCTGCTGCAAAAGAGGCATGGATCGGCGTCCGTGATGTTGTTGCAGATCGAGCATTCGCGGACTTTTTCCTTCGCGTCGCGGATGGCGTCGGAAAGCGCGAACGCCTGTTCGCGGTCCACGCGCAGCAGATAGAATGCGAGCCGCTGCGCCGTTTTCTGCCCGATGCCGGGCAGGCGCTTGAGTTCGTCGATCAATCGTGTAACGGAAGGAGCGAAATCGGGCATGCAAGTTCATTATTGCAGACTCGCGTCTGTTTTCGCCAGACGTGAAACGCGGCCCCGGCTCGCCCCGTCAAATGTGACAGGCGTTTCGTTGCGCACCAATCTCCGCAGGGTTACAATCGAGCGCCTCGTGGCCCAGTCATCGGGAGCCGGCCCGGAAGGTATTGTGAAAACACAAAGGGGAGGGAAGGAATGCGAATCATAGCAGTGAAATCGCTCGCGACTTTGGCACTTCTGCTCGCAGCCAGCGTTCTGTCTGCGGCAGCGCAACAAGGACCGCCACCGGGCGGTGGACCGGGCGCCGGTGGTGCACGTCCCGCGCCGCCACCGCCGCTTCAGCTTACTAGCACGGCCTTCAGCGACGGAGGAGCAATCCCGGACAAATACACCTGTTCGCCGGACGGAAAAACGATGACGCAACCTGCCAACATGACCTCGCCGCCGCTCGCGTGGGTCAACCCGCCGGCCGGCACGCAGAGTTTCGTTCTGCTGCTACACGATCCCGACGCACACGCGCGAAAGTCGTTCGACGACATCACCCACTGGATGATCTTCAATATCCCGGGTGATGCCACGTCGCTTCCCGAGGGGGTGAAAGCGGATTCGACGGTTGGGGTTCAGGCCGCTAACATCACGGGCCAGCCGATGTTCTTCGGCCCCTGCGCGCCTGCGGGACCCGTACACCACTACACCTTCGAACTCTTCGCGCTGGATTCGAAACTCGATCTGCAAAAGGGAGCCAGCCGCGACGACGTTCAGAAAGCGATGGAAGGCCACGTCCTGACGGGCACCGTGCTGATCGGATTGTTCCATCATCAGCCCGGCTTCATGATGGGACCACCGCCCCGATAGCAGTAAGCTTGAGCTGATTCGGCTTGGCAACGTGAGGCGCGGAGAAATCCGCGCCTCTCTTTTTTCGGGGCGGCCGAACACACGCGCGCGAATTGAACACTTACAAGGGAAAGGAACGAACTAGAACAAGCCGGGGATTTTCAGGCCCATGATGCCGGGCACGCTGCCCGTGAGGTCTTTCATCTGCCTGGATAACTCTTCATCGACGCGCCGGTTGGCTTCATTTACCGCGGCGAGCACCAGCTCCTGAAGCATTTCCTGATCTTTGCTCTTGAAGACTTCCGGCTCGATGTGCACTCCGGTGAGCTGCTTCTGGCCGTTCATCTTCACCGACACCATGCCGCCTCCGGCCGATGCTTCCACGGAGATCTCGCCGATGCGCTTTTCGAGCGTCTCCTGCACTTGCCGGAACTGCGCGAGCATCTGTTGCAGCGCTTTCACTTCCATGCCTTATTCCTCGCCCGGGCGCTTCACTTTCGAAATCTGGCCGCCGAATTTTTCGAGCATCGCCCTAACGATCGGATCTTCTTCAAACCGGGCGCGCAATTCGGAACCGCGAACAACTCCTGCTCGCCCGGACTCAAGTTTAACACAGACGCGTAACGGCTGGCCCACCACTTCCTGTACAGCTGTGCGCAAACGCTCCATCGCTTCGCGCGGCAACATCTCCGCAAGCGCGCGATTCTCCGTGGAGAAGAAGAGGCGGAACTCGCTGGCTTCTATTTCGCATCGCGTTGCGTGCTCGAGAAAGGACGACAGCAATCTTGAGCTCTGAAGGGCGGCCTTGATCGAGTCCAATTGCGCCGCAGCCAATCCGCCTGCGGCATCTTCCACGGATCGAGCGACGACTCGCGGTGGCGACGCCGGAATCGGCGCAGCGGATGCAGGCCGCGGCGGCGCTGTCGCAGGCGCGGCCGACGCTTTCGTTTCGGGCGCGGGCGCCATCCGCACGGCTGTCGCCGCTCCTGCGGAAGAAGCCGAGACTGCCTGCGCCGGTGGCGCCGTGCGCGCAGGTGCGCTGGACGCCGGATGCGCGGCCTTTGCTGTGCGCGGCTCGCCCCGCAGTTCTCCGAGCACTTCTTCGAGCGGCGCAAGCCGCTGCGCGTTGATCAGTCTCAGCAATCCCAGTTCGAGATGCAGCCGCGGATCGGGCTTTCGCCGCAGATCGTCATCCGTTTCCAGCAAAATATTGAAAAACCGCGTGAGGTCTTCCTCGGCGAACCGCGCGGCGTGATCCGTCAGACGGGGGCGCTCGTCCGCGGGCGCGGCGACGAGTTCCGAATCCGCGCCGCACACACGCGCCACCAGCAGGTTGCGAAAGTGGCGAATGGCTTCCCGGCAGAAGTGCTGCAAGTTCTGCCCGTCGGCGATCAGGCGGTGGACCAGCGCAAACGCGCGTTCGGCCGACTGAGCCGCAATCGCCTCGACCAGATCGTCGAGCACGCTTTCGGCGACGACGCCGAGGAGTTCGCGCACCTGCGCGTCCGCGACCGTGTCGCCCGCATACGCCATGGCCTGCTCGAGCAGCGACAATCCGTCGCGCAAGCTGCCTTCGGCCGCGCGCGCGAGCACGGCGACGGCTCCGGGATCGATCTTGAGGTTCTCTGATTTTGCAATCCGCTCGATCTGGCCGGAAATTTCCTGGAATGTCAGCGAGCGGAACTGAAACAGTTGCGCTCGCGATTTGATCGTCTCGACCAGATCCTCGGCGCGCGTGGTGGCGAGAATGAATACGACGCGTTCCGGCGGCTCCTCAAGCGTTTTCAACAGCGCGTTCGAGGCTTCGTCGGTAAGCTGATGGGCTTCGTCGAGGATGACGACTTTGTAGCGGCTCGCCGCGGGCGCGTAGCGGACCATCTCGCGCAGTTCGCGGATCTGATCGATGCCGCGGTTCGATGCCGCATCGATCTCGAGCACGTCAAGCGATGTCCCTGCGGAAATTTCGCGGCAAGAATCGCAGGTGTTGTCCGGATTGGTCGTCGGGCCCTTGGCGCAGTTCAGCGCTTTCGCCAGGATGCGCGCCGCCGTGGTTTTGCCGACGCCGCGAACGCCCGAGAAAATGTAGGCGTGCGCCACGCGGTTCGACTCGATCGCGTTCGCGAGAGTCCGCGTCACATGCTGCTGTCCGACGATCTCGGCAAACGTCTGCGGGCGGTACTTTCGCGCGATGACTTTGTAACTCATGCGATGGTTTTCCCGGCCTCTTGCTTGCGGTGGCGCGGATGCGGTAAATGGAACTTCGGGTAATCCGCGGCACACGAAGCTGACCCGCTACCGTTGCTCCCTTCCGGGCCTGGCGGGGTTTGCGGGGAATCGTTGCACAGAGCCCGAAGTTCCACCGACCACCGGTCTGCGCGCAATTTCTTGCGGCATGACCGCTTCGCGGAGTCTAGCACACCGGTTTGCACCGTGAAAGCCGGTGACTCTCATCGGATTTCGGCGCGCGTCCGGATTTCGCTCGTGCCAGCTTGATAATGGCCGGCGCTTGCACAATGGCGCCCGACGCCTTAGTCTTGCGAGCGGCATGGCTCCCGAATTCCTCGCCCTCGGTGTGATCTGGTACATCGTGTTCCTTTTTTCCACGACGTGCCACGAAGGCGCCCACGCACTCGTCGCCCGGCTCGGCGGCGATCCGACGGCATTTCATGGCGGGCAGGCGAGTCTCAACCCGCTGCCTCACATTCGCCGCTCGCCGGTTGGGACCGTGATCGTGCCGATTCTCTCGTACATTCTTCCGCCGCATTGGATGATTGGCTGGGCCAGCGCTCCCTACGATCCGTCCTGGCAGCGCCGCTATCCGCGCCGGGCCGCGTGGATGGCGCTTGCGGGGCCGGCTGCGAACTTCACTCTGGTGATCGTGGCTGCGATTGCGATCCGCGTCGGCATGGCCCTGGGAATTTTTCAGATGCCGTCCGAGGTGAGCTTCACGCACATCACGCAGGCCGCCGTCCCGGGAACGGCGGAACTCGCGGCAACATCTCTGAGCATTCTCTTCGTGCTGAACGTGCTTCTTGGCACGTTCAATCTCTTGCCCGTCCCGCCGCTCGACGGGAACACGGGCGTGACGCTGCTGATGAGCGAGGGCGCTGCGCTCCGCTTCCTTGACTGGACGCAGAATCAAGGTCTGGGTTTTGCGGGAATCATGCTGGCGTGGGTCCTCTACGATCGAGTCTTCGATTCTATTTTTCGCGTCTTTCTCACCGCCCTCTATCCGGGTTCGCACTGGGGCTGATTCCGGCACCAGCAGCGCCCAATTTGTTCCAGTGGCTCTTTTGACTGCCTGGATATGTGTTCGCGCCCCGACCGTTTCACATCGGCACACGCAATCCGGAAGGAACAGTCTCGCGCAATCATCGATCCTTCCATTTGAGGCCAAGCCCTTGGATATGAGCGCGCGGCCGTTCCGGTCTTTGGCATCCTTTCTGCAACTACTTGGGCCGGAGGCACCCCATGGACTTGCAGGCAGGATCACCGGACCGATACCGTGTCGAAGTCTCCGGTTGGGACGCGTCGGGAAGTTTCTTTGTCGAGCAGGCCATGCTCGATTGGAGCGGCGACGAGACGAAAGAGATCAGCCTGCGGCGCACCTTGCGTGAGGGATGCATCGTGTTTTTGCGGCCACCGCACACGGTTGGCGGCGGGAGCAAGTTTCCGATCGCCTGCCGCGCCGTAAAGGTTGCGAGCAAGGATGCGGGGGGCGGCACAGTCGTTCGCCTCGTGCAATTGCACCCGCGACCGCCGCTGAGCGAGGCGGCGCCGAACTTGAACCCTGCGGCTCACCGAGTAGCTTGATTCAACCAGATGTTGCGGCCCGCTGCCACGGCGCACGACGAGCACCGGAAACGGGTTTCGGTCCGGTCCAACCTGAAACGGTGGTCCCGGTTTGGAACGCTCGTTCGTCCGTAGGGCGCCGGCGTCCCTTCGCAAGAGTGGTGCTTCAGCTTGCGACACCTTCTTTCTGCGCGAACTAAGGCTCACAATTTAGAAGCCTTAAACACTCGCATGCCGGGTGCCGGCATTCCACAAGCTTAGGATTCGACATCTTAAATGCGCCGCTGCGCGCGTGGCACTAGCCGTGCCTGAGAAGTCGCAAGTGGGGGCTCTCGTGGAGCACAGCGCCATTGGAATCGCGCGGAAGAATTTGCCGGTTTGCGTGCTGGATGACGATCCCGATCAGGTGGAGCTCGTAACGAACCTGCTCGAGCGAGCGGGATTTCCGGCCGCGGGCACCACAAATCCTCAGGAAGCGCTTCAAAAAGTGCGGCTGGGCGGCTGCCGCGTCGTTCTGGCCGATCTGAAAATGCCGGCGATGGACGGCCTCACGTTCCTCGAGAACACCCTTCAGTACGATCCGGGGATGCACGTCATTCTGATCACCGGATTCTATTCCGTTGATTCCGCGATCGAGGCGATCAAGCGCGGCGCCTACGACTATCTGGCGAAACCTCTCGAATTTCCGCGGCTGGCGAAAGCACTCGACGATCTGGCGGAGCTTTTCACGCAGCGTTCGGAGATTCGCGGGCTCGAAGAGAAGCTCTTCGAGAATCTGCAGTTCCAGGGGATCGTGGGGAAAAGTCCCGCGATGATCGAGGTGTTTGACCTGGCGAAGAAGATTGCGCGCCACTACACGAACGTGCTGATCACGGGCCCGACAGGCGCCGGAAAGGAGCCGGTCGCGCGGGCCTTGCACCAGCTCAGCCCGGTGGCGCAGGAACGGTTTGCCATCTGCAACTGTTCGGCGATGGTCGATACGCTGCTTGAAAGCCAGCTTTTCGGGCACGTCCGCGGCTCGTTCACCGGCGCCACGGATACGCGCCCCGGGCTGTTCGAATACGCGAACGGCGGCACCATTTTCCTCGACGAGATCGGCGAGACATCGCTGCCCATGCAGGCAAAGCTGCTGCGCGCCGTGCAAAACCGCGAAATCCAGCGCGTGGGTTCCCCCGAGGTGAAAAACGTCAACGTGCGGATCATCGCCGCAACCAATCGCGATCTGCGGGCGGAGGTTCTTGCGGGGCGTTTCCGTGAAGATCTTTTCTACCGCTTGGGCAGCATCGAGATTCGCGTGCCGGGGCTCAGCGAACGTTCCGAGGACATCCCCGTACTCATCCAGCACTTCTTGAAGAAATACAGCCAGGCGTACGGGAAGCGACTACAGGGCCTTACAAGGCGGGCGCAGATCGTGCTGTTACAGCACGATTGGCCGGGCAACGTTCGCGAGCTCGAGAACGTGATCTCCAGCGCGGCCATCACTTCCAACGCCGATTTCATCGACGTTGGAGATTTTCCCGAGCACCTTCAGAAGCCGCAGCGGCGCGTGGCGGCTCCGGCCCACGATTGGCGGCCGGTGCCGCTGGAAGAAGTGCGTCGCGTCCACATCCAGCGCGTCCTCGAGACGTGCAACGGCAATCGCGTGCGCGCCGCGCAGATGCTCGGCATCGGCCGGACAAGCCTCTACCGCTTCCTCAAACGCTCGGGCAAACAAGCCGCGGCAGCCGCGGGCGGCGCTTGAATCGCCCCGCCGTTTAGTTTCCGCCGGACGTATACGCCGCGTTGTGCAGCAGCGATGACGGGAGAGACAAGGTCGAATCCATGCGCACGAGCATGTTCGTCTGCGCCGGCAGTTCGACCTCTTTCCCCTTCTTCGCGGCGATATAGGCGCCGCTGCCTACCAGACCAATCACCGTGCCCCGCACCACGTGGCTGAAAATCAGTCCCACGGTCGCGCCGCCTGCCGTGCCGACGGCCACGTCCGTGACGTCACCCTTGATGTTTTGATTTTGCTGGACGACTTCGCCCTCGATTGTCTTGAGGTCTTTCCGGCGCTTGCTGGCGTCCGTCCCTCCGCCGTAGATCGAGAGGATGCTCATCTTGGCGGGGAAGATCCGGCTCTGGACTTCGATCGACGTGAACGCCAGATTCATTGACGCACCGCCTCGAAACATCGAGAACAACCTCGGCCGCTCCACGCTGGTGATTGTGCCGTGGACCTTCGCGCCCGCTGGCAGGATGAGCTCGTTGCCCACGAAGACGGGTTCGGAAACGATGGCCGTGAATGGATCGCCGGGGCGGGCGACGCTCGTGCTCAGTCCATTGAGCAGGCTGAGGCGCACTTGCGTGCCCGGAACGATTTGGTTCGACTGCGCATGGACCGCCGAGGTCAGAAACAGCGCGACCAGGACCGCGGCGCAAACTACGGTGAGACGCTTCATTGAATCCTCCTGTGTCCCGAGCGAAAGCGCACTGGCTTCCGCGAGGAATGGACCCTGGCGAAACGCAAAACGGCGCTATCGCATAGGGTGAAATTCCGGATGAACGCTGCGGGAAACTATTCCGCGCTGCTCCGGATGCCCCCGTAACGTGGGGATTGCCGCTGGCGCAGCGGGCTGGGTGCGGAGGATGCACCCAGGCGCTAAGATACACTAAAAGCGCCAGCGGTTGCTCGAAAAATTCAAATTGTTCGTTTGCCGGGAACTAACTGAGCGGGGGATGCGGACACTTGCGGGGTGCCGCTGGGACGGCCTTGCGCTCCCCCGAAATCGCTTGACACTCTCGTGGGGGCGGCGATACGCTGCGCGCAATCAATGGGCCCATTCCTGGAATCGTGCAGGTGGGAGGGCGGCATGAGCGTGAGACGCAGCGTCTTGATGTCGAAAGAGCGAGTATCCAACCGGGAGTTTGAAACCCTGCTTCGCCGCGCCTCTGAATGCCTCAAGAGTGGCGGGCCTCGATTGGTGAAGAAAGCCCATCCCCTGCAAAGAAAGCCTGCTTCCGCGGCGTAAGCACGCCTGATAATTGCGGGACGCTCTCCGCGCGGTCCTTTAGTTAGTCTAGTCCACCGAGATCAATGTGACTGGCACCGCTCCGACTATTTGCGCTGTTGGAGCGCGGGTGGAGCCGGTGCCGAAGCTGCGGAAGTCGATCCCGCGCCAGCCACGACGCGGGGGCCCACCGAGGCCGCCCGTGGGTCGCCTACCCATAGCACGGTGTTCCGGTCCATCCATGCGTTCACTTTGAGCGACTGGAATAGCCACGTCCCGTTGCGCTTGACGCAGTAGTTGTCCCAGGTGCCGATCCCGAAGACGAAATTGGTGCGGTACTCCACGTTGAACTGAAGGATCGAGTAAAAAGCCTTCACGCGCGCCCCCTCGCCTTCGCGCGTGATGAGAAAGTGATTCGCGAGGTGTTGGCGCCCGATCCACCAGCTCGGGCGGTCGTACCAAAGCTCCTCAAAAGCGCGACGGATCTCCTTGTGTCCATGCATCTTGCCCTGCCACAGATGATCGAGAGAGGCGTCCTCCGTGAAACATTGCAGCACGCCTTCCGCATCGCCCGAGTTGATCGCCCAGGCGTACCTCGCGAACAGCTCGATGATGTCGAGCCGGTCCTCGGCAGAAAGTTTCACGTTGGAATCGGACATGGCGGCATCTCCCCTTCGATCTCAAATTGATGGCGGTACGCTATTTCCAAAATACTTCCGCCTGCGGGCGATAGTATGCGGGCGAAGGCCCTATTGCAATAGATTCACCCCGATTCCCCCAACTTGATGAAATTCAGTTTTGCGGAACAGGCCGGGCGGATGCGCCGGAACGGCGGGCCTCCCGCATCGGTGGCGAGGCCAAGTGGTGTAACCACCGAATCCCATATGGCAGCCAAGCAGTTGTGATGTAAACTTGCCAAAATCGCTTGGTACAAGATCTCGCTTTGGTCAGGAGTGGATAATAGTGACGAGTCAAATGCGAATTGTGCCCCAAGTGAAGCGACGCAGGAAGCACGAGCCCGCCGTCCCCAGAACTCCGCGGCCCCTTCAGGCAATTGCGAGCAGTCTGGCTGGACCCTTCTTGAAGGAGCGGCTCCTGGGCAATCTTCCTCGTCCGGTGCTGGAGGGCTTTGACGCAATTTCATCGTCGCAAACCTATCCCAAAGGCACGATTCTGTTCGTGGAAGGTCAGGAGGCGTGCAGTGTCTTCATCCTCTCAAGCGGCCGAGTCAAGCTAACGACAGCCTCTGCTGATGGCAAGTCGCTGCTTCTGCGCATTGCGGAACCGGGTGAGATGATTGGATTGCCGGGCACCATTTCGGGAAAGATATATGTGCTGACTGCGGAGGCACTCGAACCGGTCCAGGTAAACGTCATCTCTCGGGCGCCATTCATGGGGTTTCTGCGAGAACATGGCGAGGCGGCCTTGAGGGTAGCCGAGATCCTGAATGAGATCTATCACGCGACTTTCCGGGAGCTCCAGCACTTGGCGCTTTCCGGCTCCGCCGCCGAGAAGCTGGCACGTTTCCTGTTGGACGCTGCGGTTCCTCGCGGGCCGAGCAACAGTCAGCTCCGCGCCAGGCTTACGCTCACCCACGAAGAAATTGGAGGGATTATCGGCGTGGCTCGAGAAACAGTCACGAGACTCTTCGCCAGTTTCAAACGGGAACACCTCATCGAACTCCAAGGCTCGACATTGGTAATTGTTGACAAGGCGGGCCTTGAGCGGTTAGTACGGGCCTGAGATAGTTTTCAAGTCACCCGCCTCGTAGTCCGATCCAGCCTCTAGTGGGTATCCCTTTCTTTGCCGCACCCATTGATCTTCGGGACCTGCAAAAAACGAAAGGTCGAGGCAGGCGGGGCGTTCGATTTTCTGACACAGGTCCCTTCCATGTGACGTTTATCACGGTGACAAACGTCATAGACTTATTGCCTCAGTAGATGGAGAATCGCGATGTATTATTCAGGCTTCGCGAAGGAGCGTGTTCTGAAAATGGGACTACAACCGCCTGTTGACTTTGTGAATCGCAGACGTCCTTGGGTCCGAGCGTTGCTCCTAGCCGTCGCTTTGGCTTGCACCGCAACCGGGGCTTGGGCTCAAAAGCGGACGGAGGCCACGCAGGGACCTTCTGTTGCAAGCCGAGCGCCGGAGTACAACGCGCCCGCCAGCGAATTTGCCGGCCCGGAAGGGTGCAGGGACTGCCACAAGAATGAAGTGGTGGAGTTTGAGAAGACGAGTCACTCGAAGCTCGTTTTTCCCGGCAAGGACTACGTCCGCGGATGCGAGACCTGCCATGGTCCGGCGAAGGCACATGCCGACTCGGTCCAGGCTGCGCACGGCGACGACGCCGAGGTAGCGAAGGCGCTGAAAGAGCATCCGCTATTTTCCTTTAAGGGCACGCCGGAAGAGAACGCGGCCCGGTGCCTCAACTGCCACACGACCAGCAAACAACAAGATTTTTTCGAACACTCGGAACACGCCGGCCACGGCATCTCCTGCAATCAGTGTCACGCGACACACCTGGTTGACGAAGTGAAGGACTTGAGCAAAGGCGATTTGCGCTATGCGCAAGGGTATTTCTTTCAACTGCCTCAGCTCGCCGACGAGACGCGCTGGCTTCACAACAGCCTGCTGAAACGGGCGGAGCCGGCGCTTTGCTTCGGCTGCCACCAGACGATTCAAGCGAAGTTCGCGCTTCCAGTACACCACCGCGTTCCCGAAGGGTCGATGAAGTGTTCGGACTGCCACAACCCCCACGGTACGCAGAACATGAAGAATCTGAACGGTCCGGGATGGGAAACCTGCGTGAAGTGCCACGTCGAGAAGCGCGGGCCGTTTCTCTACGAGCACGCTGCGGTGAAGGTGGAAGGATGCGCTACCTGCCACAATCCGCACGGGAGCGACAACCGGATGCTTCTGGTGCGGCGCGAAGGCCGCCAGCTTTGCCTGCAATGCCACCCGGAATTTAACACAGTGCAGGTGCCGCATGGTCGCCTGAGCTTCCAAACGAGCGGCGAATGCGTGCGCTGCCACGTGGCCATCCATGGGTCGAGCCTTGACCCGAATTTCCTGCGATGAGTGAGGATTCCATGACACGTCTCCAACGCTTGGTCTTTCTCGTAGCAGCCGCGCTCATCCTCGCGCCCCTCGCGGGCGCGCAGAATGATTCAGAGCCCGCTCCCTTGGCTTTGGGCGACTTCAATCTTTCAGGTTCGGCTACTGCCGGCTATCGCTTCGACACTGTCAAGGGCTATGAGCCAAAGTTCCGCGAGCTGTTCAATCTCAGGAGTGGTTTCCGGCTGCTCGACCTGAATCTTTACGGAGAATCGCGGGAGGGGAAGAATCCCTTCGCGGACAGTCTTTCGCTTCAGACGACCAGCCTGGGAGGAGACCCGTTTCCCACGGCACAGTTCACGATTTCGAAGAAGAAAGTATACGACTTCCGCGCGAACTGGCGGCAGAGCTACTACTTCTGGAACCAGAACGATAACGTTGTTTTGCCGATCGTCGCGCTCGCGCCGGCAGCGCTCTCCAAGAACGGAAAATCGGCGCTAACCAACAATCATGATTGGAATACCGTGCGCAAATTCGGTTCGGTGGATTTCACTCTGCATGCCACAAACAACTTGCGCTTCAATTTCAACTATTACCGGCCGTCCGACGAAGGGATTACGGTCACGACGCGCTCCCCGGATTTCTTCGGCGATGCTTTTCTGGGGAATTCTTTTGGGGGCTATGCTCGTGCCAACCCCTACCAGCTCGAGGCGCCGATCTCCGACTACACGAATAGGTTTACGGGGGGATTCGATTACACGGTGAAGGATTGGACCTTCCATTACAGCATCGGCTATCAGACGTTCACGGAGAACAGCGCTCTTAATATTCCCGATGGCGTCAGTCTCCCTGTACACAGCATTAATCCGGTCACGGATTTATCACCTGGGAACCCCTCCGCTAATACGGTCTCTAATTTTTCAATCACGCAATCCCGGCGCCTCACCACTCCGATCAGCGAGTTTTCATTCGTGGGCAAGCCTCTCTCGAAGCTTGAATGGCGCGGTGGTTATATGTACTACCGCTACCAGGGCCCGATGTCCTTCGATCAGGCATATAACGGAACCGCTCCGACTAGCACGTCCGCGCAGACGCCATACACCGTGAGCGAGAGTGCGCGCGCAACCCTAACCCAGCCGAACCACGTTCTCACCCAGGGGCTCACATATCATCTCTATCGCTGGTGGAGTTTCGACGTTGGCTATAAGTATTCGCGGTTCACCAGCGATTCCATAGGGCATTTTCAGAGCCTCTTTCAGAGCTCTTTAGATGGTACGACGCCGACGACGGCTACGACCGACGTTATCTGGCGGGATGGGTTGAGTGACCTGAACATCAGCATGGCTTTCACGCCGATGCACGGGCTGGTGATTCGTCCGGGGATACAACTGATGAAGTCCGATGTGGAGTCCTTGACGAATGGCGTTGTCAATGCCGGGCTCACGCTGCGCACGAAGACGGCTCGGCCCGAAATCAGCTTTGGTTACGAGCCATCGAAGCTGTTCAGCATCCGGGGCGACTTCCACAGCATGACGAGCGGCGCATCGTATACGGCCATCACTCCGCACACGCAGCAGGGGACGCGTTTCGTGCTGCGCTTCCACCCGATCGAAAGGCTGTCCGTGGAGGATGAGGTGAGCTTCGTCAACAACAAGCTCCTCGCCACCAATTTCGAGAACAACCTCCGGTCCAATGCCATCACGGTTTCTTATTCACTGAACGATCGGCTCTCGGTGTTCGGAGGATTCAGCTACGACAGCTACTACGCGCAAGGCGACATTCAATACGTTCGCGGCACAGCCCCGCTTAACGATTTTCTCCGCGATCAGGAGGTGAACCGCGTGTGGTCTGGCGGAATCGAAGCGAAGCCGACCAAACGAACAGGCCTTCGGTTGACTGGAAACTTCGACCGTTCTACTGGAACCGGCGCGATCAGCGGTGTTCCGCCCGCCAGCAGCCCCAACACCTACAACGAGCCTCCGGCGTATGGACCAATGACATGGCCGCTCGTGACCGGGACTGTTTATGGCGATCTGCCATTTGCGGGCCGAATTGCGGTAGATTTGCAACGGACCTACTATAGCGAGCAGATCGTGAGAGTGAACAACTTCAGCGCCAACTTGCTGACGATCCGCTGGACAAAATCTTTCTGAGCAGCGAGTGCGCGCGGAAAATACTACGTTTGGAGGAACGGTGAACCGATTCATGAGGGTCTTGGGAGTTGCGGTGCTCGCGGTTGTCGTGTGTCTCATCTTTATTCTCGCTTCAGGAACCGGCGATTCTTCGCTCGCGTCTCCGGCGCCCCAAAAAAGTGCGCAGGACGTGTATCTGGACAAGTGCGCCGTGTGCCATGCGAAAGACGGCTCAGGAAACACGGCGAAGGGCCGGAAGGTCAAAGCCAAGGATTTGCGGTCGGCCGAGATCCAGAAGATGAGTGACGCCGATTTGATCAAGGATGTCGGCAAGGGCAAAGGCAAGGATATGGACGGCTTCGAAAAGGAATTGGGGGCTGACATGGTCAAGCAGCTCGTTGCCTACTGCAGGTCGTTTGCCAAGCAATGACCCTCGGGCAGCAGATCGCGTCAGTCTGCCGCAAGAATGCGCCTAGGCCATGGCGCGCCGCGCCCGGTCGAAACGGAGCCGCTCGATTCTGATGGACATCACGTTACTGATTCCGATCTTCTTCACCCTGCTCGTGGTCGCCTTGGCGCTGCTCATCGCTTCGCGCGCGGAATTGACGCGGGCGCGCGGCGGCAAGATACTTGCTTTTTTGGCGCTCTGCGTTCTGCCGGTGCTGGCGGTGTGGGCGGGCGTCGATAACCAGTTGGACCGGTCGACGTCGACGCAATTCTGCCTTTCTTGCCACGTGATGGGCAATTTTGGCAAAAGCCTCTATGTGGATGACAAGAGCTATCTCCCCGCGGCGCACTTCCAAAACAACTTTGTGCCGCGCGATCACGCCTGCTTTACGTGCCACACCGACTACACGATGTTCGGGGACTACAAGGCGAAATGGAGGGGCGTGCACCACGTAATGGTGCAATATTTCGGGAAGATCCCGAAGCCCGAGGACATCAAGCTCTACACGCCCTACAATAACCGCGAATGCTTGCACTGCCATGCGGGGGCGCGAGCGTATGAGGAAGCTTCGTCACATCATAAGACCCCGGACATGCTGGCGCTTGCCGCGTCGGGTCAACTCTCGTGCATGTCCAGCGATTGCCACGACATCGTTCATGACGTGGGAACGCTGAGCGACGCGCCCGTCTGGAAGCCACAGGTGACCGGGAAATGACAACGATGCTGATTGAGAATCGTATCCGCTGGTCGGGGATACTGATTGTTGTGGGCCTGATCGTGCAGATGCTGACATTGTTCTGGACGCATCCGCTTGCGTTCATGTGCTTTATTCTCGTCGGCTGCCCGTTCGTAGGAGCTGGAATTCTGTTCTATCTCTACTCGCTCGTTTCCCACCACCACACACCGTAAGATCTTTCCCAGCCATATTCAGAAGAGCGTTCGCTCTTCTTACACAGGTACCCTCTATGTGACGCTTATCACTGTGACAAGAGTCACAGACTTGGCTAGATCAATGAGTGAAGATTCCAAAAGTGGGCGGTGTGCTCAGGGCAGTAAGCCGCTCGGACGAATCGGACGAAAAGGGGATGAGGATGCGAGAATGCTTGAATTCCAGGACGTTCCGGTTCCTTGTAGTTGCTCTGATCTGGCTTTCCGCAACGGCTGCGGTTGTTTTCGCCCAAAACCAGCCCGCTACAGCTGTACCCGCGCCCGCCTCCGGGCAGGCTGCCGCCCAGGCCGATACGAGCAAGTTGACTGGAACTGAGGCTTGCCTCCACTGTCACCAGCAAGCCGGTGAACAGATTTCGAAAACCGCCCACACCGCCACGTACGATCAGGTCCCTGAAGGCGTGCTCAGAACGAGCGCCAGCACCAACTGCGATGGGTGTCACGGTTCGGGCAAAGCTCACGCCGACGCAGAACTGGAAGCGGAGCGCGCCGACACGAAGAACCCAGAGGCGAAGAAGCTCATTTTTAACTTCCTTTCGAAAGACACAACCCCGCAGATGATAAACGAACGCTGCCTCACCTGCCATTCTTCCGGGCCAACTCACCTCAATAGCCCGAATTCCTTCCACCGGCAGAACGAGGTAAGCTGCATCAACTGCCACTCGCCGCACCACGCGGCAACGAGAGAGAAGTTACTGGCCAAGGCGCAACCCGAGCTTTGCTACACCTGCCATCTACAGCAGAAGTCGCAATTCAACATGCCGTTTCACCATCGCGTGAATGAGGGTCTGATCCGGTGCACCGACTGCCACGACCAGCATGGATCGGGTGGAGTCTGGGAGTCATCAAACGGCTTGACCCGGCAAGTGAAAACTTCAGACAGCGGGAGTTTCCCCTGTTTCAAGTGCCACAAGGACAAGCAGGGACCGTTCGTGTTCGAACACGCTTCCGTGAGGATTGAAGGATGCGCGACCTGCCACATCCCGCACGGAGGGGCAAATCCTCACATGTTGAAGTACAGCAACATCGACCTGCAATGCCTGCAATGCCATACGGCGGCCCATTTCGGACCCACGTCCAAAACCGGTTTTCCCGTAATGGATGCACAGCAGTCGACCCAACAACAGGCGTGCGTACTGTGCCACGTGAAAATCCATGGATCCAACTTCAATAACTACTTCTTCCGATAGGCTGAATATGACGAAGGATTGCCAATGTGGAAGTCGCAGCAAGTCAAGCCTGGAACTGGTTGGCCGGAATCGCAGCTCTTATGTGTTGGGGGCAAAATTATGAATGAACGTATAGTCGTCAGACCGCTTAGCCTGGTATTCATGCTGGCGATGTTTCTGTTCGCGCCCGCTTCTCGCGCCCAAGATAACTCCGACGAAGTCAAGGGCATCGATTCGGGCAACTACAACATCCAGCAGTCGGTTGAGCTCGGCTATCGGGGAACCTGGATCAACGGAGGCCAGGATCCAACGAAACCAGGATACCTGGATACCTATAATACGTTCGTGAATCTGCACGAAGGCCCGCGTTTGCTCGATTACACCCTCAACATGAGGTCCATCAACCACCAAGGGCTCTTCTTCGATAGGCTCAATTTCAGCAACTTCGGTTATGGCGGCGATCCGGACGACGTCTCGCGCCTGGGGATGGAGAAGAATAAGTGGTACGACTTCTCGGTGGTGTTCCGCCGCCACAAGAATTTCTGGGACTACAACCTGCTGGCGAATCCGTTGAACCCAGTCCCATTTTCCACAGCGACGACTCCCCCGTCCACGTTCACGACTACCAATCCCGCGTTCGCCGTTAGGCAGTCGCCACATTCGCTTGATCGCGTGCGGCGCATGGGAGATTACGACCTAGCGTTGTTCCCGCAATCCCGTGTGCGCGTCAGGCTAGGGTATTCGCGCCTTGTGGACGAAGGGCCCTCGTTCACCTCGTTTCACGGCACCACCGATTTCCTGCTGGCACAGAATTTTCGGATGACCACGAATGCGTATCGCATGGGCGTGGATTTCCAAATCTTGCCGAAGACTACTTTTTCCTACGATCAGTTCCTTGAATGGAATAAGAACGACACCAACGAATCGCTTGCCAACACGCCATTTCTGGTTCAAACAAGTCAATTCCCCGGCACAGTGCCGGTGGATATGGGGCTCAATTGGTATTACCCCCCTACTGCAACGACCACGCCTTGCGCGGCGCCGTTCCTGGCCACAGGTTTTGCAAGCCCGACTTGCAAAGAGTACCTGTCGTATTCGAGGACTGCCCCCCAGCGGAATTTCCAGCCCACGGAGCGGCTGAGCTTTCAGTCCACATTCATTCCGAAGCTGGAGATGTCCGGCTCGGCCAGCTACAGCACTAGTCACAATGTCGTCTCGAACCTGAACGATTTCGCAAACGAATGGACGAACTCCACGACAAGTCTGATTCGCAACGCCATCGTCACAGGTCCGGCAAACAGCAAGCAAATCTTCGCGCACGCGAATTGGTCCGCCATTTATTCGTTGACCCAAAAACTTCGGATCGTCGATTCGATTCGTTATGACAGCTGGCAAAATCCTGGATTCACTAACCTGGTGAGCACGAATCTTTTCGCCACAGGCGTCCAGGCGGCAGGGCAGGCCGGCATCCTGCTGCCAGTAGCTTCGTTTGCGCCCCTGGTTCCCGCAGGGCCGGGCGTCGGGACATCATTTGCCAGTATCTGCCCGAGCCCTTTCAATGCCGTGACCTGCCCACAGCACCAAAGCACGAGCTCCAGCGGCGCGTCCGCTGATGTTTCAAGCACCATCTATTCGACTTTTATGGGGCAAAGGGTGCTATCGAACACCATCCAACTCCAAGCCGATTTCACCAACCGCATCAGCGGTCGAATCGGTTACATGTATGAGAACAGACACATTGGCGAAATCGATGGCAGCGCGGACACCGCAATTCCCGTGTTCTCGGTCTATTACCCCGGCGGGACCGGTGGGTCGGCGGCAAATGACTTTCTCGCGGCCCGCGGAAATTGCCCATACAGTTCGGGAACGACTACGTTCAACCCAGCGAATGGCGGTACGTGCACACAAAATTCGGACGGCTCAGTTACGTATACGGCTCCCCTTCCGGAAGCTGAGTCTCGCGTGGTTTCCACGATCGACGAGCACGTAGGCCTCCTCGGCCTGACGGTTCGGCCGATGGATACTCTGCGAATCTACGCCGATTTCGAATTCGGATATAACAGCTACTCGTACACGCGAATCTGGCCCCGGCAAATCCAGAGCTACAAGGTTCATGCGAATTATAGGCCACGGCCGTGGGCGACCATCGACGGTGCGATCGATATTCACGAGAACCGTGACAACGTCCCTGAAGTCAACAACCTCGAGCACGGCCGGACGTACAGTTTTTCCACGGTGCTGGCGCCGAATTCCAAGTTTGCCTACACCCTCGGATATAACTACACCGATCTCTACTTGCAGACCTACATTTGCTTCCGCGAAACGTTTGGGTCTCTGGCTGGACCGGGGATACCAGTCTATCCGGCATGCACGATCAGCAATAGTCCGAGCGGGATCAACCTGGGCGCGACAGAGTTCTATATCAACAAGCAGCATTACGCCTACAGCGATGTGATGTGGAAACCGATGAAGCGCGTCACAACGACGCTCGGATATGCCGGGACATTTGCCGGCGGCACTGAACGCGGCGGCACGCTGTTTCTGAATCCGCTGGCGCCCGGCGGCACGCTTGCCTTCAATTACCATAAGCCGTTCGCTTCGATCCAAATCGACGTTTACAAGGGCCTGAGTTGGAAGACGGCGTGGAACTATTACGGATACAACTCCAAAACGCCGATCAATACGAGTGTTCCCATCACCAATCCCAATTCCGGGGGCGTTTACCAGCTTGAGCCGATCCCGGGACCGGATTTCAACGGTAGTACGGCGACCTTCTCGGTTCGCTATGCCTTCTGAAACGGTGTGGGGCGGCTCCAAAACGAGGCTTGAGTTTTAAGAACGTGCCTCTTGCCCTTAGGTCTTCGTTTCGAGTTGGAGTCGCATGATACAGATCGATTTCTTGAGAAACGACTTCATGGAGGTTCGATCTGGATCAGTTCGGTTTCGGCCGGAGAAGACGGCCCCGTGGATACAAGGTGCTTTTCCTGAAATTGATCCACTATCCGAAATCCCGACTCCTTTTGATCGGTACTATCCAGCCTGTGATTCCCATCACGATGTATTGTGACGCGCGCTACTGAGCCAGATTGCGGAATGAACGAATATCGAGTACGGACGGAAGTTGTTAAATGAGAGAGGGAGGAATGAGGTCGTGAAAACCAAGAAAACTGAAATCGGAACATGCACAGCGCAGGTCAAGTCGCTCGCGAGGTTTGGAACTCCATATCGGCTCGCTTTCTTGGCTGCGCTGATGCTGGTATTCGCGATGGTTGTTCCGTCGCTGTACACGTTCGCACAGGGACCTCGCGTGATCCAATTACTCGCCGATAAGGACAACAAGTTTAAGGTTCCCGGGCAGAAGCAGCCCGTCATTACGGTGAAAGCGAAGGAAGTGATCAAGTTCAGGGTCACCGCGCATAAGGGAACTGAGACTGACCCGAAATACCCCGGCTGCGCTCACAGCTTCACCATCAAGGAATTGAAGAGTCAAGGTTGGGACGTGTGCCTGAAGGAAGGGATGAACGAATTTGTCCTGGTCGCGCCCAGCAAGCCGGGCGACTACAGCATCGAATGCATGTCCAAATGCGGCAAAGGCCACGATGACATGAATATGAAAATGACCGTCACGGAGTAAGGGGGCTATATGTCGACATCACGTCGAGATTTCTTCCGGTCGCTAGGCGGAGGCGCCCTGGTTGCTTCCCTGGCTACTGCGGAAGGAGCTGCGGCGCAGGTCTTCCACCATGTGTTGCCGGCCCGGTCGATCGCGCCCACGAATCAGAAGTGGGTGATGGTAATCGACCTGGCCAAATGCGACGGATGCGGGAAATGCACGAAGGCCTGCAATGCCATGCATTTTGTCCCCCCGATGCAGCAATGGATCAGAGTCTACGAGGTGCTGGAAAATCCGGAAGCCGGACCCTATTACATGGCTCGGCCCTGCATGCACTGCGACAACCCTCCTTGCGTGCGTGGATGCCCCGTGGGGGCCACCTTCAAGCGCACCGATGGGCTTGTCATGATGGATCAGGACCGCTGTATCGGTTGCCGGAACTGCATCGCCCAGTGCCCTTACGGAGCGCGTTCCTTCAACTGGAGCGAACCGCCCCACACGCCGGAAGAGCTTTCCCATAAGTATTCGATGGAAGAAGGATGGCCCCATCGCAAAGGCGTGGTCGAGAAGTGCGACTTCTGCCCGGATATGTTGCGCGCGGGAAAACTGACGGCCTGCGCCGATGCGTGCACCATGGGCGCCGTTTATTGTGGCGACGAATATGAGGACGCCGTCACAAACAGCAAGGGCGAAACCATCCAGCTCTCTCAGGTCACCAAGAAAGGTGCAGGCTTCCGACTGCTCGAAGAACTGGGCACGGAGCCGCGTGTTTACTACCTGCCTCCCGTCAATCGCAAATATGCCGCGCCAGGTGAACCCAAGTCTTCTTAAGGAGGAGGAGTAAAAGGCATGAGCTCCGATCGAGAAGCCAATTTGCTGCGAGTTCTTACCCATACCTCGTGGCGATTTTATACGTGTTTCGGAATGCTTTCCGCCGTTGCGCTCTGGGGGCTTTACGGCTACATATTGCAGCTTCGCCATGGCCTGATCGTCACTGGAATGCGCGACCAAATTTCCTGGGGCTTGTACATCTCGAACTTTGTCTTCTTCACCGGGATTAGTTACGGGGGAACTCTAATCTCAGCCATTCTTCGGGTTACCGATTCGGGGTGGCGCCATCCGATCACCCGGTTATCCGAGGCCATCACCGTGTTCGCTTTGTGCGTCGGCGGGCCCATGGTGATCATCGATCTGGGCCGCCCGGACAGGATGGGGTATTTGTTCATCCACGGACGCATCCAATCCGCGATCCTCTGGGACGTCATTGCGGTGAGCACGTATCTGGCCGGCTGCGCCCTGTATCTCTATCTCCCGATGATTCCGGATCTGGCTCTGCTGTCTGAGATGAAGGAGCTTGCTCCCTGGCGCCGGAAGCTATATCGCACGTTGGCATTTGGGTGGAGCGACAGTGCCGCGGAACGGCACCTGCTTGAGAAGTGCATTTCGCGGATGGCGATCCTCATGATCATGCTGGCCGTTTCGGTGCATACCGTTGTTTCGTGGATCTTCGCGATGACGCTGCGACCGGGCTGGAACAGCAGCATCTTTGGCCCCTACTTCGTCATGGGTGCAATCTATTCCGGGACGGCGGCCGTTGTGCTTTCGATGTACATACTTCTGCGCGTGCTCCACTTGGAGGACTATCTCAAGCCCGTCCACTTCCGGAATCTGGGACTGTTGCTCGTCACATTCGCTTTGCTGTATCTCTATTTCACCATCAATGAGTATCTGACCTCGGTATATAAAGTCGAGGCGCCGGATAGGGTCTTGTTGCATCAGCTATTCTTCGGTGACTACGCTGTGATGATGTGGGTCACCCAGGCTATGTTCATCGCTGTTCCGTTGCTCATGATCGCGGGCGTCCTGGCCCTGAAACGACTCCGGAGGTTCACCCCCTCGGTAGTCGCGCTGGCTTCCGTCTTGATTGTCCTTGGCGCCGGAGCCAAGCGCTATCTCATCGTCGTTCCCACGCTTACCGCTCCTTTTTTGCCGAAAACAAACAGAGGCGACATCCCGTTCAATCCACCTCTCCCGTTCGATTGGGTCCACTATCGTCCCACATGGGTGGAATGGTCCATCACTCTTGGGGGATCGGCTGCCTTCTTGCTCATGTATATGCTGTTCACCAAGTTGTTTCCGATGGTTTCCATCTGGGAGACGCGTCACGATGAAGCCCAAGTGGAACCCGCCGTGGCGCCGACTCCTCAGCCCGCTCCTCAACGGTTAGGCTCAATCGCGACCACGACCATCGTTTTGATCGCATGCTTGCTTTTGGGTGCCGGCCACGCCCGGGCGGATCAGAAGCGACAGGCGAAGCAGCCGGAGGCGACTACGTTGTCAATGGAGTGGAAGCAAGTGGCGACTCCCCCTCCAACGAACGATGGAGCTGAGCAGGCACAACCCAGCGCGGGCGAGGGATCCGGCGTGGACAGATTCTACGGCCGCTTGTTCGGGTGGCTTCCGGTCGAATCCAAGGATCACACCGAGAGCCTTCCCCCCACGTTCGTTGTAACCGCGACGCTGCGAGGTGCCAAGGGTCAGCCACTCGCCTATCAGGTCGTCGGTCTCTCACTGAAAACGTCCTTCGGCAAGCTGGATTATGGAAGCCGCCCAACGGACGCCGAGGGCAAAGCTGAATTTTCATTGCAGGACCGGCGGTACGGACAATATCCAGTCGAGGGCACGTATGACGGCGGTGCCGAATTCGCTGCTGCTCAGGCCGTGACTTCCGTGGATTTCGGCCCCCGCCCCGAACCCTCTTTGCCTTCTCAGGGGGTGCTCATCACTCCCTATGCTACCGCGTGGATCGGGTTGCCCTTTTTGGGCTTCTTTGGACTCGTGTGGCTTGTGTTCATATATATCGGCGTCTATCTGCTTTGGTTCCGCTTGCCCCAGGTCCGTAAGCAACAGACCAAAGCCACTTAGCTGGCTGCTGCGTCGCACGCTAGCGATCAACCAAGCTTGTGGGTTACTGCTTGAGCGTGAGCCGAGCGGGAGCCTGCAAGCGAAATCCCGCTTGCGCTGAGTGAGGGACCTTCAAAGAAGTGGCTCCGGGGCCTGGACTCGAACCAGGATAACCAGCTCCAAAGGCTGGCGTGCTACCAATTGCACTACCCCGGAATGGTGCAGGAAAGTGTAGCAGACAACTTCTCGATTTGTTTCCCCCGCCGGATCATCCGAGTTCTCCCGTTTGCCGCCTCGTCGCCAATTTGTTAGGCTTCTGAACACCCGAGAATGCGGAGAGGTGTCCGAGCGGTTTAAGGAGCACGCTTGGAAAGCGTGTGTTGGGGAAACTCAACCGTGGGTTCGAATCCCACCCTCTCCGCCATCCTACGCCAAGGCTTCGGATGGCAGGCCATCCCGGGGTTTGAGTATGTGGTAGGGCCATCAAGAACGGCGGTGGCGCTGGGCGAATTCGGCCACCTGGCGGCCGACCGTGGCCAGTTGCAGAGCGACCTTCTCGTCCGTACACTCCCCAGCCGCATTGAAGATCTTTTCCGACGTGTTCAGCGTCGCGCCAAGCGGCGTCGGCCACCCCCGCAGCGCGTGCGCGATGGATCGCAGCGCCGCGAGCGTGCTCGCAGCAGCCTGCCAGCCCGCGGCCGCGGCGATGCATCCGACCGCACGCCCATCTAGATACGATCGTTCGTCTTCCCGCAGATCCTCGAGCAGGTCCAGCGCATTCTTCACGAGACCGGACACGCCACCGTGATAGCCCGGGCTTGCGACGATCAAACCGTCAGCTTTCCTGACCGTGTCCACCAATTGGCGCTGCTCCTCGCTGCGCTCGCGGCTCTCAGGGGAGAAGTGAGGAAGTTTCGCGAGGAATGCTCCATCGAACATGTGCGTGCGAGCCCCGGCTTTTGCTGCTGCTTCGAGTGCGGCGCGGAGCGCGCGATCCGTCGAGGACCCCACTCTCGTTGTGCCCCCGATTCCCACGATCAGGGGCTTGTTCGCCGATTCATCGTTAGAACGTTTGTTCATCGCAGTGTTCTTCTACTCTCAAACGCGAAGCCGTGTCAAACGCAGATCGATTGCTCAATTCTTGAACAGTTCCAGCGATTCGGCGATGCGATCGTGAACGTAATGCAGGTCGTGCGCCGAAATCGAATACGGCGGCAAAACGTACACAATGTTTCCCAGCGGTCGCAGCAGCACGCCCGCGTCGATGAAGAATTTGTACAGCTTGGGGCGCATCTTCGACGAGTAGCCGGCGTCATCCGCACGAAGCTCGACCGCCGCCATCGTGCCGATCGAGCGAACCTCGCCCACGGCGGGATGATTCCGGATCGCGGCAAGCCGCTCGCAATGAATCTCGGCGATCGTGCGAATGCGTTCCAATACCGGCTCGCGCTCGAAAATCCCCAGGCTCGCCGCGCCGGCGGCCGCCGCGATCGGATTCCCGGTATAGGAATGGCCGTGATAGAAGGTGCGTGCGCGGTCCGCGCCGACGAACGCTTCGTGGATTTCCCGCGTGCAGATGGTCGCGCCCATCGGAAGCACGCCGCCCGTCAATCCCTTCGACAAGCACATCAGATCGGGCACAACGCCGGCCAGTTCGCACGCGAACATCTTCCCGGTGCGTCCGAAGCCCGTGAGGACTTCGTCCGCGATCAGCAGGACTCCATGTTCGGTGCAGGTGCGGCGCACCCGCTGCAAGAATTCGACCGGGTGCACGATCATCCCGCCCGCGCCCTGCAGCAGCGGTTCCACGATTACAGCAGCAATCTCGGCATGCTTTTCCTCGAGCAGCTGCTCCAACTTCTGAACGCAGTCGATCGCGCAGGTCGCGCGCGTCTTGTCCACAGGGCATCGGTAGCAATACGCCGAGTGGACGCGGTGCACGGGAAACAGTAGCTCTCGAAACGGGTCGGTGAAGCCGGACTCGGCTCCGACCGACATCGCTCCGACCGTATCGCCGTGGTAGGCGTGCTCGAGCGCCACGATGGACCGCTTCTCGGGGCGTCCGACGTTTTTCCAATATTGCACTGCCATCTTCAGCGCAACTTCGACGGCCGTCGATCCGTCGTCGGAAAAGAAAATGTGTTCGAGCTCGCGCGGAAGAACCGTCCGGAGTTTGCCGCGCAGCTCCTCGACCGCGTCGTGCGTGAACCCGGCCAACAGCACGTGATCGACTTTCGCAGCCTGTTGGGCGATCGCGGAGACGATTTCCGGGTGGCCGTGGCCGTGGAGATTCACCCACCAGGACGAGATTCCGTCGATCAGCCGGCGGCCGTCGTCTGTGTATAGATAGACGCCTTCGGCCTTCGTGATGCGAATCGGCGGCGGATCGAGCGCTTCTTGCGTGAACGGATGCCAGATTTGCAGGTCCGGGTTCATTCGTGAAAAGCTCGCCCATCAAAATGTTTGCGGAAGACGTCCAGTAACGCCCGGCGATTGATTTTCTTCAACCATGGCACCGTGCCGATCACCGGAACGTCTCCATATTGCTCGATGGCCTTGCGGTTCTCGGTGTTGGGCTTGCCCACCATGATCACGCCTCGAACTTTCAAATGCGCCGATCGCAATGCCGCGAGGGAGAGCAGCGTGTGGTTGATCGTGCCGAGCGCCGTTCGGGAGACCAGCAGAACGGGCAGCTTGAGATGCCGCATCAGGTCGGTCATGAACTGCGCGTCATTGATGGGGACGAGCGCGCCGCCTGCGCCCTCCACGATAAGCTTTTCTCGCGCCGCCAGCCGCGGCATTCTGATCTTGCGCAAGTCGATACGGACGCCGGCCCGTCGCGCGGCCAGATGCGGAGAAACCGGCGGAGCAAATCGATAGGTCTCCGGCATTGTTCGTCTGGGCGGTAGGTGCGCCAATCGCATCACAGCCTTCCGGTCTGTGCCTTCGCGCATTCCCGTTTGGATCGGCTTCCAGTAGATTGCGTCGAGGGCGGCGCAGAGAAGTGAGGAAACCATCGTCTTGCCCACTCCTGTGTCTGTGCCAGTGATGAAGAAACGGTCAGGCATGTACGGCGCTGGTTGAAGGAACCTGCGGCGATGACTTGCACGCCGCGTCCATCACGGTGACGAGGCGGTGAATTTCTTCGAGCGAAATCCTGCTCGTGAGTGAAAGGCGAAGGCGCGCCGTACCCACTGGAACCGTCGGCGGCCGGATTGCCTTCACTGCGAATCCCGCTTGTTGAAGCTCGCTCGCCGCGTGCAGGGCCAATTCGTTGGTTCCGAGCAGGACCGGCACGATATGAGTCGTGCTTGTGCCGACGTTGAATCGGCGTGCCGCCAGTTCCTCACGCAACGAAGCAGCGATCTGGCGGAGATGATCGCGCCGGTCCGATGCTTCGCGAGCAAGGCCGACCGCGGCTTGAATCTGGCCTGCCATATACGGCGGCATCGCCGTGCTGAAGATGAATGTCCGCGCACGGTTGACCAGATAATCTCTCAGTGTGCGTGATCCACAAACGAATGCTCCGGCGCTTGCCAGTGCTTTTCCGCACGTGTGGACGATAGCCAGAAGTTCGCGCTCGACGCCCAGTTCCGCGGCGACGCCTCGCCCCTGCGGACCGCAAACCCCAATAGCGTGCGCTTCGTCGAGCACGAGTCCGGCGCCGTAGTTCCTGGCGATCCGGAGAAGATCCTCGACCGGCGCAACATCGCCTTCCATGCTGAACACACTTTCCGTGACAATCACCATCGCGCCCGCGCCGCGCCCATGTTCGCGCAGTGCGTTTTCCAGAAACTGCAGATCGCGGTGTGGATAGACGATCTTTGTGGCGCCGGAAAGCCGCATCCCGTCGATCAAGCTTGCGTGGTTCTGCGCATCGGAAAAGACCACATCGCCGGGCTTGAGGATCGAGGCAAGTAAGCCTATGTTCGCGGCATATCCCGAGCCGAAGTAGAGCGCCGCCTCGGTGCCCGCGAATTGCGCGAAATCGGATTCGACCTCCTCCCATTCACGGGAGTTTCCGGAGAGCAGGCGCGAGCCCGTCGAACCCACGGAGGCCGCACGCGCGACGGCCTCGAGAACAGCGTGCTTGAGCCGGGGATCGGTCGAAAGCTCAAGGTAATCGTTCGAGTAGAGGTTGACTCCGCCGGGCATTTCGAGCGTCCGAAATTGCGATTGCGCGCGCAGCGAATCGAGCTCCAGCGCCATTCGCTCATCGATCGCGCGCTCGTTCATCTCAGGCACCCTGCATGGCCCTCATGCCGAGGTTTTCGAGCAGCCGGTGATCCGCATCCGCGCCGGGATTCGGAGTGGTGAGAAGCTTTTCGCCCGTGAAAATGGAATTTGCGCCCGCGAGAAAACACAGCGTTACGGCCTCCTGAGACAGTCCGCGGCGCCCGGCCGCCAGCCGCACTCTCGACGCCGGCATCAGAATCCGCGCCGTCGCAATCGCCCGGACCATGATGAGCGGTTCGAGATCCTCGGCGCCGCCAAGAGGCGTTCCTTCGCTCGGGACCAGCATGTTGATCGGCACGCTTTCCGGGTGCGGATCGAGACGCGCCAGCTGCTCGAGCAAACCGATGCGGTCTTCGTCGGACTCTCCCATTCCCAGAATGCCGCCGCAGCAGACGGTGATGCCGGCCTTGCGCACGTGGGCGATCGTCTGCAAGCGATCTTCGTAATCCCGCGTCGTGATGACTTCTCCGTAGAATTCGGGCGAAGTATCGAGATTGTGGTTGTAGGCGGTCAGACCTGCTTCCTTGAGCCGCACCGCCTGCGATTCGGTCAGCATCCCAAGCGTGCAGCAGACCTCCATCTTCAGCGCCGCGACGCCGCGCACCATTTCAAGCACGCGATCGAATTCCTTTCCGTCCGAAACATGCCGCCACGCGGCGCCCATGCAGAATCGAGTGGCGCCTTCCGCCTTTGCTCGCGTCGCCGTTTCCAGCACTTCTCCGGGATTCAGCAGTTCCTGCCGCGCTACGCCCGTCTTGTAGTGCGCGCTCTGCGAGCAATACGCGCAGTCCTCGGGGCACCCGCCGGTCTTGATTGAAAGCAGGCGGCAAAGCTGCACTTCCTCCGGACGGTGAAACTCGCGGTGGGCGACCTGCGCTTGAAAAATCAGCTCCGGAAGGGGGAGGCGATAGATATCTCGTATTTCGTCCCGCGTCCAGTCGTGGCGGATTGGCATTTGTGGGAAGCTCCCTGTCAGTTTGCCAAGATACCAAACTCGGAAGCAAACGAGGGGAGAAAACTGGCGTGTCGAAATCCTAGGAGAAGGGCGGGGAAGGGCCGCCGAGTGAAGCGGCCCTTCCCTTTGGCTATCTCGTGCTGGCGCCCACCGTCTTTTTTTGAGAGGCTCGCGCGCTCGCTACCTCGGCAAGCCCTTCGAGCAAGTCTTCGACGAGATCCTCCGCGTTTTCGCACCCGGGCGAGAGGCGAATCAGGGAATCGGAAAGGCCGAGCTCCGCGCGCGTTTCGGGAGGAATCGACGCGTGCGTCATCGTCGCGGGATGGCAAATCAGCGCCTTCACTCCGCCGAGGCTCTCGCCGAGCGTGAAGTAGCGCCGCGACGACGCGAACGCCACCACTTCGTCGATGGTTCCATTCAACTCGAACGACACCATGCCGCCAAATCCGGTCATCTGGCGCCGGGCAATGTCGTGGCCCGGATGGCTGGCGAGGCCCGGGAAATAGACGCGGCGGACGAGCGCGTGCCCGTTCAACGCGTTCGCGATGGCGGTCGCGTTTTCTTCATGGCGCTGCATTCTCAGTTCGAGCGTCTTCAATCCGCGCATCGTCAGCCAACAGTCGAACGGCGATGGGACCGCGCCCGTGGCGTTTTGCAAGAATTTGACGGGTTCGAAGACCGCCGGATCCTTGGCGAGCGCAGCGCCCTGAATCGTATCCGAATGTCCGGCGAGATATTTCGTCACGCTGTGGACGACGATGTCCGCGCCCAGCTCAAACGGCTGCTGGAAGCACGGCGTCGCGAACGTGTTGTCCACCACCACGAGGGCGCCGTGCGCATGCGTGATCTTGCTGATTGCGGCGATATCGTTGATCAGAAGGCGCGGATTCGTGGGCGACTCGATCCAGACGAGCTTGGTCTTCTTTGTGATCGCGGCTTCGACAGCTTTCAGGTCGCACGTGTCGATCTGCTTGACCACGACGCCGATTGGCTGAAACACCTTGTTGAGGATGCGGTACGTGCCGCCGTAGACGTCCAGCGGGATGATGACTTCGTCTCCCGGGCGCAGGTAGGCTTGCAGCACCGCGTTTTCGGCCGCGAGTCCCGAGGCGAACACCGCCGCGTGCGCGACGCCCTCCAGCTCCGCCAGGACGCCTTCGAGCCGCTGGCGCGTGGGATTGTTCGTGCGCGAATAGGAAAACCCCTTGTCGTGGCCCGGCGCCTCCTGCTCGTAGGTCGAAGTCTGGAAAATCGGTGCGACGATCGCGCCCGTTTCCGGCTCCGACGGCTGGCCCGCGTGGATCGTCTTCGTGGCGAATTTCATTGTGTTACTCCCCTTCTCCCAGGCTCGCCTTGCCGGCGACCTGGGAGCCCTTTCTGGCGCCCGATTGCCCGGAGGCTACTCAGATGCAACGAAGCCCTCTCGAGCGCGCGATGCGCTAAATTGGACGAGCCCATGGCGTCCGCACAGCGGATAGCCGGGCCGCCCTTGTAATGCAGTTTGGGAGTTGAATCTTCAATCGACCCCGAAGTGTCGGGGCCAGTTGAGGATCTTATCTCTCCCTCATCTCTCAGGTTCGTCCGCCCTTCTTATTGGCTGACGACCTGGGAGCCCAGTTACGGGCAGGAATTAGCACCTTGGCACATGGACCAGGTTGCTGTGGCTTCCTAGGGCCTGTCCCCTCAGCCACTCTGGATAAGCGCTGCTGGTTAAGCAGCGAGCAAATCGTAACAAAAGCCGCGTAATTCAGTCAATAGGAAGCCGGGCGCAGATCGTCACCGCGCCGGCCAATTTGGCTCCGAAACAATGAAGGGAAAGAGCAATGTCTCACATGGCTCATGGCTCCAATCGCTGGCGGCTATCGGGAAAAACGGTATATACTCCCGCCCGCGCGGAACCTCTCGAGGGAGCCGCACGGAACGCTTCTGGGGAGGAGATAAACGTGGCTCTGAAAATCACCAATCGAGAAATCGACGGCGTGGCCGTGGTCGCGCTCGACGGGCGCATCGTGCTGGGGGAAGAGACGAACGCGCTCCGCGAAAAAGTGAAGGCTCTGCTGGCAGAAGGAAAGAAGAAGATCGTCCTGAATATGGACAACGCCAAGCAAATCGACAGCGCGGGACTTGGCACGCTCGTCGGCTTGCACTCCAGCGCGAAGACGCTGGGCGGTTCCCTCCGGCTCTGCAACCTGGGAACGAATTTCAGGGAAGTGCTGCAAATCACCAAGTTGCTGACAGTCTTCGACGTCTCCAACACCGAGGCGGATGCCGTTCGCAGCTTCCCGAGATAACCTCCCGTTGTTCGCCTGCGACACCCTTGCGCTGAGTCCGCGTGTTACAATTCCGGCACCGAGCGACCTGTATGTCCGGCATTCCAGCCAGCGGCGAAATCGGCCTCGAGGTAATTGCTTCCGGCGGTTCTCGCCGTTTCGTGCGCATCACCGAATCGCCGTTTTTCATCGGCCGCGGCGGCGACACCGGAAAACACCTCCAGCTCAGCGATCCCCGCATTTCCCGCCAGTGCGCCGCCATCGTCTCTGAGGACGGCCGCTGGCACTTGGAAGACTGCGGCCAACGGCACGGCATTTTCGTCAACGGCCAGAAGATCAAACGGCGGGTCCTGAATGACGGCGACGTCATTACCTTCGGCGTCGAGGACTTCTACGAGCTGATTTTCCGTTCTTCGAGCGCCGACACGTCGATACCGGATATCCTCGACCGAATCGAGCACATCACCGCCACGGATGCTGGTTCGGGCGGCCTCCACAAGCTCAATCTCCTCCTTGAGGCGACCACGCTTCTGCACTCCCGGCTTCCGCTGGAATCCGTGCTCGGCACCATGCTTGACCACGCCATCACGGTAACCGATGCCGACCGGGGCCTCTTGCTCGAGGCGGACGCTTCCGGATCGCTCCGCGTGCGCCTCGCGCGACGCAAGGGAGGAAGGCACCTGCCGCCGGAGGACGTCGCTCCCAGCCAGACGGCTCTCCGCGCGGCCTTGGAACAGCAGGCCAGCGTGATCACCGAAGACGTCGCTCAAGCCGAAGCCGATCTCCAGCTCGCCCAAAGTATTGTTGCGCAGCGCCTCCGCGCCGTCGTGGTGATTCCTCTGTATGCGATGGCCCGCTCCAGCTCCGAGGAATCTGAAGGCCACAGCAAGCGGGGTCATTTCCTGGGAGTCGTCTATCTTGATTCCCGCCGTCCGGCCGCCTTTTCGAAGCTCGATCGCCGGATTCTCGACGCTCTCGGTACGGAAGCCGCCAGCATTCTTGATAACGCGCGCCTCGTCGAACGCGAACGCGAGCGCCAGCGCATGGAGCAGGAGATCGGCATCGCCCGCGACATCCAACAGGCCCTGCTGCCGCGCGGCTTCCGAGACTTTCCTCATCTTGCCGTAACCGGCATAAATCTCCCCTGCCTGACGGTTGGGGGCGACTACTTTGACGTTTTCCCGGTGAGCGATGACCGTACGGCATTCTTGATCGCCGACGTCTCCGGCAAAGGCCTGGGCGCCGCGCTTCTCACCACGATGCTCCAGGGGGCCCTCTCCGGCATGACCATCGGCGCCGATCCCGCGACCGTCTTCAATCACATCAATCGCTTTCTCTGCGAGCATGCTGAAGTCGGCCGCTACGCCACCGTGTTTTTCGGCATTCTCGATCGCGGCGGCCATCTCGAGTTCATCAATGCCGGCCATCCCTCGCCCTTCCTCCTGCGGCGCGGCGAGGTCGCCGAGCCTTTCACGGAAGGCTCGTATCCTGTTGGTCTCGTGCCCGGAGCCGAGTACGTCACCGCCCGCCTGAAACTCCAGCCGGAAGACACGCTCGTCCTTTTCAGCGATGGGGTCACCGAAGCCATGGACCCCTCCGAGCAGATGTTTGGAGTGCCCCGTTTCCGCGACGTCTTGGCCGGTCAGCACGATGCGCCTCTCGGCCATCTCCAGAAGAGCGTTCTCGAGTCCGTGGAGAGCTTCACCCGCGGTGCAGGCCAGGCGGACGACATCACTCTCCTCCTCGTTCGCTACCGGGCCGCAGCGGCATCCTGACGTCGCAAACGCACGGGTCGATGCACGCGGTTCGGACTGTCCGCAAGGACGGTAATTCCCTCGCGTCTCCTCCCGCCAAATCAGTGGACAGCCCCTGATGGCGCCGTTCTAATGAAGTGAGCGGTAAATAGGCGGAGCGGTTTCTGGGGGAGACGGGTGATGAGATACGTTGCCTTTCTGTGCGGCCTCGTCCTGATTCTCACGTGCAGTGCCGGTGCCCAGGTCAACCCAGGATCTTCGTTTCTGCTGAGATCTCCCGCTCCAGCGTGGGCGGCAGCCGCGCCGGCGCTGAGCGCCCCGGCTGCATCTCCGCAGGGCGTGTACGGAGTTCTCCAGAGTTACAACTGGCAGGCGTATGCCGGTTACACGTTTCTCCGCTTCTACGAGATACCCGGCGTCGCCGGCAACATGAACGGTTTAAATTTCTCGGTCGTGTATTACCCCCACACGGGGCGGCTTGGTTTGGATGGAGAGTTTGCGGCCGCATTTGCTTCGCAGTCTGGGGTCAATACGAAGTTCGCTCTCGGGATGGGAGGAGCGCGATACCGGCTGCCCGGCCCCCGCGAACTGGAGGCCTGGATCCACGGCCTCGCGGGCGGCTCGCATTTCCTGCCGCAGACGGCATTCGGAAGCACGAGCGCGTTCGCTTTCGAAGTCGGCGGGGGAATCGATCTCACGCCGCGCGGCAAGCGGCTCGGCTACCGATTGCAGGCGGACATGGTCGGGACGCGCTACTTCGGCACCCACCAGTACAGCCCCAAAATCTCCTTCGGCTTGGTTTACAAGCTCTAGTCGGCGCTCCTCACTGGCTTGGCCTGGCGCTGGCGTACCATCCGGCGAAAATCAGAGCTTGTAGCCGATCTTGCGAACGAATTCGTGGCGGCGCTTCGCGTCTTCCGGCCCCTCGACTCCCGCGGGCGAGCTGCCATCGATCACGCCCAGCACCCCGCGCCCCTGTGACGTCTCGGCTACGATCACCTCCAGAGGGTTTGCCGTCGCGCAATAGATCGAGCACACCTCAAAGCAGTCGCGCACTCGGCTCAAGAGGTTGATCGGGTACGCGTCGCGAATCAGGAGCGCGAATACGTGGCCTGCCCCGATCGCTTGGGCGTTGGATACGGCCGCGCGGCGCAGCTCATCGTCGTTCGCTTCCACGCGGACCAGGCACGGCCCCGACGCTTCGTTGAAGGCGACGGCAAATTTCGCTCCCGGTACAGTGTTGACGACGATTTCGTAGAGATCTTCCGCCGTCTTGATGAAGTGGGATTGCCCGAGGATGAGATTAGCGCCCTCGGGAATTTCCATTCGCACGCTGAGAAGCTCCATTTTTTCATTCCTCGCGGGGAAAATTTCCCACAATTGGAATCGCTGTCACTTGTCCGTAACACTTGCTTGGCCGAAGTCCATTATCAGCAGCGCATCGGCGCCGGGCAAGCGCTCAACTCGTTGGCATCCCGCGTGCTGCAAAGTTTCTGACACCAAAGGCCCGCCATCTGCATCAAAGCTCTTAGCGCGGGCAAACGCGATGATTATCAAAACTCTCCAACAAGCCAAGCGGTTTCTGAAGATCCTCTTCGGATTCACGCTGCTCGCTCTTGGAATCCTGATGTTGGTCACGCCGGGACCGGGCTGGCTCACCATCGTTCTCGCGCTCGGTGTGCTGGCGGCGGAGTTCATGTGGGCGCGCTGGCTCCTTGACCGATTGAAGGAACACGGCACCCGGCTGCGCAATACGGTGTTCCCACGAGCCGATCGCGCCGCCTGAACCGCTCGCTCCGGATTTTCCTTCTTCCGAACCCTTCCCAAGTATGCTTTCATTCGTTTCTGTCGATAGGAGGAGCCTGTGTCTGCCGATTCGAACAACAGATGGGCCGGAAAGTGGGCGCTGGTAACGGGGGCGAGTGCTGGGATCGGCTGGGCGCTGGCCGAGCAGTTGGCGGCGGGGGGCGCGCATCTGGTTCTGACCGCGCGGCGGACGGACCGCCTCGAGGAATTGGCCGCCGGGCTCTCCGCAAAGCATGGAGTCAAGACCGAGGTATTCGCCGCCGACCTGATCCGGGCCGGTGCCGGGCGCGAGATCCACGCCTTTACCACCGGGAAGGGAATCGAAGTCGAGCTGCTGGTCAACAACGCCGGCTTCGGCGCCTTCGGTTACATCCACGAGATCGATGAACTCCGCCTTCTGGAAATGATCCAAGTGAATTGCTCGGCGGTGGTCCATCTGACCCGCCTGTACATTCCCGGAATGATTGAGCGCCGGCACGGCGATGTCCTGATCGTGGCGTCAACGGCCGCGTTCCAGGCGGTTCCGTTCAATTCCGCCTATGCCGCCACGAAGGCGTTCGATTTGATTTTCGCCGAAGGCATTGCCGAGGAGGTCGCGCGGTTCGGCGTCCGCGTCTGTGCACTCTGCCCCGGCTCGACGACGACGGAGTTTCAGCGGGTCGCCAGGCAACCCGACCGAGTTTTTCGAGTGCCCGAAACCGCGGAAAAGGTCGCTCGCGTTGGGCTGGAGGGACTCGCGAAAGGCAAGAGTTGCGTGATTTCCGGAGTCAGGAATCGCCTGATGATGGAAGGCGAGCGCCTCGCACCGCGACGCTTTGTTGCGAGAATGGCCGCCAAGATGATGCAACCATCTGATTCTTAAGGCGAAAGACGGAGAATCGAGCCAGCCGCACGGAAATTGCTGAGTCTCGATCAGCATCTGCCATGCCCGGCTGGACGCCCGCGGGAACTCGGTGTATTATCTGCTTCCCATCATTCAAGCAGCGCAATTCTTAGGAGACCTTCAGCATGACGCAAGACACGATCAAGCAGTCTTACCGCGGAGTCCTTTGCCTGTCCTGTAGACAGCCGATTCCGCTTCCCGCAATCGTTCTCAGAATGGAGTCCTCAACCCAGGGCGAGGAGTCAGGTTCCCTGCAAGAGCACCAGACCCGCGTTTTCAGCCTTCGATGCAGATCGTGCGACCGTGAAAAGCCGTATCGCGCGACCGACATCGTTGATTTCGAAGGCGCGCCCAAACCCCGGCTCTCGCGTTCCGGAAACGCCCCTATTTCCGGGCGCCAATCGGGCGGTCAGTTTCGGACGGCGAACGGCTGATAGACCGGCTGAACCTTTTGAACAGACCGATCAGACCCTGCTGATCCCGGCCCCCTCCGGGCGGCTCGCCATTTGCTGACTCCCTGGGCCGCATAACTGGGCATTCCCGCCCGCGTGTCCTCTACAGAAGCGACCGTATTAGGCCGATAACCTCTGCACAGGGGGACCTCATGCAGAGGCGCACTCTGATCGTGGACGACGAACCCGCCGAATGCGAGCTGATCCATGGCGTCTTGATCTCAACTGGCATAGAAACCCTGACGCTGAGCAGCGGCGCGGAAGCGGAGCACTATCTTCGGGACGAGAAATTCGCGGCGGTCCTGTTCGATCTCCGGATGCCGCCACCGGACGGCCTCGATCTGTCCCGGCAAGTCCGATCTTCCGGAATCAACCAGATGACGCCGATCATCCTGGTCAGCGACGATCAGAGTCCCAAGGCTGTTTCACAGGGATTCGCCGCAGGCGCCAGCTTCTTCCTCTACAAGCCGATCGACAAGGCCCGTTTGCTGAAGTTGGTTCGTGCCACTCAAGGAGCCGTCGAACACGAAAGGCGCCGGTTCCGGCGCGTTCCGCTCCAATCCAAGGTGCGAATCGATTCTGAGAAAGGCGAATGGGAAGGCGAAACCATCGACGTCAGCCTCAACGGTATGCTCGTCAAATGCCCCCGCAGTATTCCGGCGGGCTCTCCCGTTCACGTCAGCCTGTACTTGTCTTCTGAGATGAAGCCCGTCGCCGGTTTCGGTTCCGTCGTGCGCGTGCTGGGCGGGAACCGGATGGGCATTCAACTCAACCAGATGTCGATGGCGGAAAGCGGCCGGTTACAGGATTTTCTGCTGCCGCTGATCCTCCGGGATCGGCCCGAAGCCAACCCGGCGAGCTTCTAAGTTAGTCGGTCGCCTACTGCCCTACGGCAGCGCATAGACCATCAAGGCCTGATCGTTTCCCTGGCTGCCGCTGGCGGCCATGATGGCCACGTACTGCTTGCCGTTCTTGCCTTGATATGTGATGGGCACGGCGGTCGCGGTATAAGCGAGCTTCGTGGACCAGAGTTCCTTGCCCGTTTTCGAATCGAACGCACGGAACATGTTGTCGCTTGTCGCCCCGATGAAGACCAGCCCTCCCGCCGTCGCGATGGGACCGGCAAACGCGCCCGCCCGGCCGGTGTGCTGCTTCGCTTCGGGTAGTTCTTCGGTGATGCCGAGGGGCACCTGCCATGCGATCTCGCCGGTGTTCACGTTGACTGCGGACAAGCTCTCCCACGGCGGTTTCTGGCACGGCCAGTTGCCGAGGACTTTGCCGCCGGCGTCCTTGGCGGGCGCGCTAAAAGCGCCATACTGGCTGCCCGCCCCGCTGCCGCGATGGTAGGCGAGCTCCTTGCCCGGCGCGGCAGCGTTGTACTTTGGATTCTTCTCCAGCCAACCGCTCGAGCCGGAATTCTGCATGTTGACGAACACATATCCCATCCGCGGATCGGATGCTGCTCCGCCCCAGTTAGCTCCCCCTGTAGCCCCCGGAAAAATCAATGTGGTCTTGGTATCGGCGGGTGTGGAGTGCAAAGCCCACGGGGTGTATGGGCCTTCGTTGTAAAAGTTACTTTTGTCCCACAATTCCTGGCAGGCCTTGGCGTGTTCCGGCGTCGTATCGTCCGCGGTCACGATGTCGTCACGGCTGATCGTGACGCGAGCAACCGGCGGCGGTTTCACAGGAAAGGGCTGGGTCGGCGAATACTGCTCGCCGGGCGCGCCGCCTTTGGCGACCGGGCGCTCTTCGATGGAGAAGACCGGCTTGCCCGTCACGCGGTCGAAGACGAACACATAGCCGATCTTGCCCGTCTGTATGACGGCGGGAATCTTTTTACCGTCGTGCGTGACGTCAAGCAGCACGGGCTCGGGTGGCAGGTCGAAATCCCACAATTCGTGGTGGACCGTCTGGAAATACCATTTCAATTTCCCCGTATTGGCATCCACCGCGACGAGCGTGTTGGAGAAGAGGTTATCTCCCGGGCGATCCCCTCCGTAGTAATTGGCAGCCGGCCCGCCGACCGGCATGTACACGATCCCGCGCTGCTCATCGACCGTCACAGTCATGGACCACACGTTCGTACCGCCACGGCCCTTCCAGCTATCGCCTCCCCAGGTGTCGTGTCCCACCTCACCCGGCTGAGCGATCGTGTGAAAATCCCAAAGTTTCTTGCCGGTGCGGGCGTCATAGGCTCGCGAGTCGCCGGGAATGCCTGCCCCCACTTCGTCCTGCGGATGAAGGTTCGTCTCTCCCGGGCCGTACACGTTCGCTCCAACGATGACCACGTTCTTATAGATCGTTGGCACCTCGGCAAACGGCACGTCCATCGCGATTTCGCCGTTTTCGCCGAAACCGGGATCGGGCTGGCCGGTCTTGGCGTTGAGCGCCACCATCTGGTGGCCGCTGGTGAAGAAGAGGCGCGCACCGCTCTGCCCGTCGCCCGGCCAGTAGGCCACGCCGCGCGCGGAGACGAGACCCTTCTTCCGTTGGTAGCTCCAAATCTCCTTGCCCGTCTCGGGGTCGAGCGCGATCACCCGATTTCCTGCGGGCAGGTACATCACGCCGCGGACGACGATTGGTGTGACCTGGCTGAACGCGCCCGCCGAGGGACCCACGCCGCCCGGCCGCATCGGATAGGACCACGCCTGAGCCAGCTTCGCGACGTTGCCGGCGTTGATCTGCGTGAGCGGCGAGAAACGAGTGGATGCCAGGTCGTGGCCATACATCGGCCAGTCGCCGGCGGATTGCGCGCGGGCTGGTTGCGCGAGAGATACAAATAGAGCTGCGACAGCAGCGAGCACAATCATCCACGCGATGCGCATGATAGGTATTCCTCCCGGGCCGATGACCTTGGGTTAAGTAGACTGTAGTTTACCTGTGGTTGTAACAAATGGCGCACTAGCTTGCGCCTATTCTTCTTCCTGGCCTTGAGCCTTTGCAAGCCGCTCGATCACGCCCATATCCTCGAGCGTGGTCGTGTCGCCGGAGATGCCGCCCTTATGCGCGAGTTCGCGCAACAGTCGGCGCATAATCTTGCCGCTGCGCGTCTTCGGCAGGATGTCGCAGAAGCGGACGTCGGCCGGCCGCGCGATCGAGCCAATCGTCACCGAAACGTGCTCCATCAGCGCCACGCGCAGTTCCCCCGAGATCGAGTGTCCGGAGCGCAAGGTGACAAAGCAAACGATGGCCTCGCCCTTGATTTCGTCCGGACGCGCCACGACCGCCGCCTCGGCTACCGATGGGTGGCTTACAAGCGCGCTTTCGATCTCCATCGAGCTGAGCCTGTGCCCTGCGACCTTGATCACGTCGTCCACGCGTCCCAGCACCCAGATGTAACCGTCCTTATCGCACTGCGCGGCGTCTCCCGCGAAATAGACGCCGGGGATCTTCTCCCAGTATTCGCGCCGGTAGCGATCGTCGTCGCCGTAAATCGTGCGCAGCATTGAGGGCCACGGCTTCTGGATCGTGAGATAGCCCGTCTCGCCAGGCCCGACGGGCTCGTTCTTCATGTTCACGACCTTGGCGATGATTCCCGGCATGGGAAGTGTGGCGGAACCGGGTTTCGTGGCCGTGGCACCCGGAAGCGGGGAGATCAGGATCGACCCGGTCTCCGTCTGCCACCAGGTGTCCACAATCGGGCAGCGATTCTTTCCAATTACGTCGTAATACCACTTCCAAGCCGCAGGATTGATGGGCTCACCGACCGTGCCGAGCAGGCGCAGGCTCGAGATGTCGTGCTTGTCGAGCCACTCCTTGCCCCACGCCATGAACGCGCGGACGGCGGTCGCCGAGCTGTAGAAGATCGTCACCTTGTACCGCTCGACGATCTCCCAGAAGCGGTCTTTGCGTGGCTGGTCGGGCGCGCCTTCGTACATCACAATCGTTGCGCCGTTCGCGAGCGGCCCGTAGACGATGTAGCTGTGCCCCGTGACCCAGCCGATATCCGCGGTGCACCAGTAAATGTCGTCGTCGCGCAGATCGAAGACGAGCCGCGTGCTCCACATACATTGGAGCAGGTACCCCGCCGACGTGTGCAGCACGCCCTTGGGCTTTCCCGTGGTGCCGCTCGTGTAGAGAATGTAGAGGGGATGCTCGGAGTCGAATGGCGCCGCAGGGCAATCCTTCAACGCCGCCTTCTCAATATCGTGCCACCAAAGGTCGCGACCCTCCTGCCACGCCACCTTCTCTCCCGTGCGCTTCACCACGATCGATTTCTCGATCGTCGGACAGTTCTTCAGAGCCGCATCCGCCGTGTCCTTCAGCGGAACCACCTTGCCCCGGCGATATCCGCCGTCCGCGGTAATGAGCACCTTGGATTTTGCATCCGCGATTCGGTCGGCCAGCGCCGTCGCGCTGAATCCGCCGAACACCACGGAATGCACGGCGCCGATTCGCGCGCACCCCAGCATTGCGATGGGAAGTTCGGGGATCATCGGCAAGTAGATCGCCACGCAATCGCCCGCTTTCACGCCGAGCGACTTCAGCGCGTTCGCGAATCTGCACACGCGTTCTTGCAGCTCGGCGTACGTGAGCCGCACCTTGGAGCCGTCCTCGGCTTCCCAAAGGAGCGCGGGTTTGTCGGCGTGCTTCGCCACGTGGCGATCGACGCAGTTGTGGGCGACGTTCAATTTCCCGCCGACGAACCACTTCGCGTGCGGCTGCTTCCATTCCAGCACTCGCGTCGGCTGTGAAAACCAGTCGAGCATCTTGGCCTGCTCGCCCCAGAAGCCCTCGGGGTCGCGCTCCGCCCGCTCATATATCTTGCGATACTCTTCGAGCGACTTGACGCGCGCGTGCTTGCTGAACTCGGCCGGCGGCGGAACCGCCTTTTCCTCGAGAACGTGTGGATCGAACTCTTGCATCACTCCTCCTGCCGCGGCCGGGAAGCCAACTCGATCTATGGGTGGCGTTCGGGCGTCTGGTTCGTATGTTGTCGGCCCCTACGTTATTGAAACGTGGCTCGCCGGTCAAGAACCCGTACGCCGGGTGTTACGCATCTCAACGAGACAAGGCCTATGCCGGCGCGGTGACGGGGGCGCTTAATTCGGGAACCTTTTCGCCCGCTGCCCGCAATATGAAACGAGTAGCAGCACTGGCCGTCCAAATTGATAGGGATAATGACCCAGACGATCGATCTGTCGGACGGCCTACTGCTGCAGCGCATGATGGCCGGAGACGAGGACGCCTTCGCGCAGGTGTATCAGCGCACGCATCCTGCGATTTATCGATTTGCTTTGCACATGACAGGCAACGCGGGCGTAGCCGAAGATGTGACCCAAGAGGTTTTCATGACTTTGATCCGCAACCCCAGGCGATTCGATCCCGCGCGCGGAACGCTGGGAGGTTTCCTCTTCGGCATCGCGCGCAATCATCTGCGGAAGCGTTGGGAGCAGGACCGGCGCCTGGTGCCCTTCACGGGCGACGCCGACGATCTGGGCGATACAGTCTCCGGCAGCTCAGGTTCGGCCCACGCTGCGTCCGAAAACAGGGCTTACGGCAACGGGAACGGTCATTTACGGTCCCTAAGCGGCGCGGACGAATTGTTGCTGGGCGAATCAATTGGCCGGCTGCGCCAAGCGATTTCGACGCTTCCCGAGAACTACCGCGAGGTCGTCGTCCTCTGCGAATTACAGGAAATGAGCTACGAGGAAGCAGCCTTGCTGCTCGGGTGTCCGGTCGGCACGGTCCGGTCGCGCCTGCACCGGGCCCGGGCAATTCTGATTGAGAAACTCCGCGATGCGCGTCCGGTGCGCCGCGCGTCGGTGGCGGGCGAATGAACGAAGAGAGGACTCCCATGGACTGCGCTCAATTTGACGAGATTCTTCACGATCTCGATAGGCCCGGCACGGAAGGGTTCGCGCTTCGCCGGAGCGCTTTGGCCCACGCGGAGTCGTGCAGCCGCTGTGCGCAACGGATGGCCGAAGTGGAATCGCTCGATCTCGGCCTCCGAAGTCTGGCGGCGCAAGACGCCGACCGGCAGGCACCCCAGCGTATACAAACGGCTCTGATGGAAGAGTTCCGCGCGGAGAGCCATTCGATATCCCGCCGCAAGATGCGAGCGCAGCTCGCTGTGCTTGGCGTTGCCGCGGCGTTGCTCCTTGTTCTCGGATATTCGTTGAGCCATCGATCGGCGCCCGTTGAGAAAACCGCGCCGCCCGTAGCCGATGTCGTCGTGACTAATCCGTCGGCGCCGGTTGGCGCTCCGCCCGCGGCTGCTCCGGATTCCCAGCGAGACGAAATAGTAGCAAGCCAGCCCATCGATTCTGAGTACACCACGGCTTTTGTTCCGCTGCCCTATGCGGATGACGTCGCCGACCTTCAGGATGGCGCCATTGTTCGCGTGATGCTTCCTCGCTCGGCGCTGGCATCTCTGGGCATGCCTGTGTCGTATATCGGCTCGGCGGAACGCGTTCCTGCGGATCTGGTCGTGAGTGAAGACGGCACACCGCAGGCCATCCGTCTGGTTTCAGAGGAAAGCACGCGGCAGGATTTCTAGCTATCGCTGCAGTTGCCGGGGAGGAATGAAAATGAATATCGGACGAAACTATCTTGGGTTTCTTGTGACGGCCCTAGCATCGCTCGCCCTCGCGGGTGGATCGCACGCGCAACAAGCGCCGTTCGAATCCCCTCTCCCGCCACCGCCTCCCGGTTCGCATGCCTCCTACGGGGAGATCGCGCCCGGCGCGGAGCCGGGGATGCTCGAGGACACGATCGTATTCATCGGCTTCGAAGAAGGGCTTGGCGGGAAGATGGTGACGGGTGCGCCGTTCAGCGCGACCTACTCCACGCAGACCACGCAAGTCCTTGCCGATGGCAACAAGATCGAGCGCAGCAACTCCGGCACGTTTGCGCGCGATGGCCAGGGCCGCACACGCCGCGAGATGTCGCTGCCCGCCATCGGCCCTTGGGCTGCTTCGCGCCAGACAGCGCCGCACGTTGTCTTCATCAACGATGCGGTCGCCGGCACGCAATATATCCTCGAGACGGATCGGAAAATCGCCCGCAAAATGCAGCGGCCGCCGCGCCGAATGCGCCGGGGAGGCGCGCTGGGTTACGCCCCGCTTCCGCCGTCCGCGTCCATGCCGGCGCCGAACAAGCGAAATGACGTGACCACGACTTCGCTTGGCTCGCAGACGATCAACGGCGTCCTGGCGGAAGGCACGCGCACCACGCGCACGATTCCCGCCGGAGCTATCGGCAACGCGAACCCCATTGTGATCACGCATGAAAGATGGTATTCGCCGGACCTGCAAACCGTGATGATGACGAAACGCTCCGACCCGCGCACCGGCGAGACGGTTTTTCAGTTGACGGATATCCAGCGGCAGGAGCCGGATGCCTCGCTCTTTCAGGTGCCCTCCGATTACACCGTGAAGCAGGGCGGGAATCGCATCTTCCAGCGCAGGTTGGCGCCACCGTCGCCGGACGCGTCTCCCACACAGCCACCGTCCCAGGACTGACCTCATCGGCCACGACGTACAAACAATGCTTGCGGGCGGAATCCATCGACACGCCCGCCCGCGAGCGTCCCCCCTGTTATAATTCGTTGCAATGGCGCCACTAAACGAGCGTGAATTGCGGAGGCAGCTCGAATCCGAAGGTTTTTCTCACACGTTCGTCTGGCAGGACGGTCCCCGGGCGTTCTATCCCGATCACACGCACGCCGGTCTCACCGCGCATATCATTCTCGATGGGGAAATGACGCTCACCATGGGCGGCAAGTCCGAAACCTATAGCGTGGGCGACCGTTGCGACGTCCCCGCCGGAGCAACTCACTCCGCGCAGATGGGCCCCCACGGCTGCCGATATCTCGTCGGCGAAAAGTAGTTAATCCCTTCTGCTGATTGCGCGGTCGAGGAGTTCGACGACGTGGAGAACTTCGTGGCCGGTGCCGTGGATTTCGGCCCCGGCGCGCAGTTGCAGAATGCAGCCGGGATTTGCGGTGACGATGGCCTGCGCTTTCGTCTCCCGCACCGAACCCATCTTCAGCCCGAGCAGTTCGAGCGACGCTTTCGTCTCCGTCACGTTGTACACGCCGGCGGAGCCACAGCACTGATCGGCCCAAGGCATCTCGACGAGTTCCACTCCCGGTACGGCGCGGATCAATTTGCGGGGGGCCTCGCGGATCTTTTGTCCGTGCGCGAGGTGGCAAGAATCCTGGTACGTCACGCGCAGCGGCAGCGTCCGCAGCGGAGCCGTCAATCCCAGTTCTGCCAGAAATTCGCTGACGTCGCGGATCTTGCTCGCAAATCGTGCCGCTGGTTGATGTGAGGCATCGTTCCCGCCGAAGAGGTGCGCGTACTCCTTCAGCGTCGAGCCGCAGCCGGCCGCATTTGTGATGATCGCGTCGAAATCTTTTTCCGGCACTGCAGCCAGATTTGCGCGCGCGAGATCGCGCGCCACATCCCGCACCCCGGCATGCGCGGGGAGCGCCCCGCAGCACACCTGATTGGCTGGCACGACTACTTCGCAGCCGTTCGCTTGCAGCACTCGAATCGTCGCTCGATTCAGATCGCTGAATGTCACCTGCGCGACGCACCCTGCGAAGAATGCCACGCGCGCCCGCCGCGCGCCCCGCGCGGGATACGTCTTCCCCATCTCGCTGAAGAAAAACTTCGAGTCGATCTCCGGCATCAGCCGCTCGCGCTGCTGCAATCCCAGCAGGCGCAGTGCACCGCTGCTTCGGGCAAGCGCAGCCAATCCCGATCGCTGGTAGACCCACAGAATCCGCGCTGCCGCCGCAATTCTCTTCGGATACGGCAGCAGCCGGCGGTAGACGAAATCGCGCGCGGCGCGCGAAGCGAGCGGGCGCTTGTACCGCTGCTCGATTTGCGTGCGCGCCAGCTCGACGAGCTTTCCGTATTCGACGCCCGATGGGCACGCCGTCTCGCACGCCCGGCAATCGAGGCACCGGTCGATGTGGGTGACGAACCCCGCGCCCAGCTCGAGACGACCTTCGTCCACGAGATGCATCTGCCGGATCCGCCCGCGCGGCGAATCGGCCTCCTGATGCCACAAACGGTACGTCGGGCAATGATTCAGGCACAGACCGCAGTGAATACACCGCGAATAGTCCGCGTATTCGGGCTTGTCCGCGCCTGCGAATCCGCTTGCGAGGGGAGCAGCCATCCCTTCAGAGCCCTCCCACGAATCGCCCCGGTGCGAAGATGCCGTGGGCGTCGAAAACATTTTTCAGCTTTTGCATCAGCGCGAAATCGCTGGAAGACTCGCCCCAGACGTTCATCTCGCGCTTGAATTCCGGCGGGCACCAGAGCATCACGCCGCGGCCCCACATCCGCTCGACGCAACAGCGCAGCGCGGACGAGCACGCGTCTTTCAAGTGTCGCAGCGACTCAGCGCTCTGGTCCCGGGCCATGAGCGCGAGATACGTCACGCCGACTCCCCGCATCATCACCGCCCACGGAACATCGTGCTTTATCGCCATCGAGCGAATTCCCTCCGCGAGCCCCACCAGACTCTTCGGCAACGCGCTGATCTTGAGAATCGCCGCCGGCTGACTGGCCTTTGGGGCGAGGGCAGGGAACTCGCGGATGTAGGACGTGAGCCTCTCCTGATCTGCGTCGCTCAGCTCGGTGAATGATTCAAGTGCATTCCGGTCGGCTCCCCGCGCGAGCGTTTCCAATTCGCTGCGGTAGCGATCCAACACCCCTGCCTCTCCGGCAGCCGAAACCAGCACGGACCACCTGCCTTTATCGAAGAGAGCCTCAGGACGATCGTCGAGCCGCAATAGACTCGAGTCTCTCGCCGCGATGATTTCGATACTCTGCGGCCGCAGATGGGACCGCGCAATCGCGTGGCGGAATTCGCACGCGCCGTTGGCCCAGCGAAACGTCGCGACGTACGTGCGCGTCATCCTCGGCATCGGAAATGTGCGGAGGTTGATTTTCGTGATGACGCCGAGCGTGCCGAGCGCGCCGGCCATCAACTTGTGTATGTCGTAGCCGGTCACGTTCTTCACCACACGCCCGCCGCTTTTCGTCGCCACTCCGTCGCCCGTGACGAATTCCATCCCGAGAAGGTAATCTCGCGCCGTGCCGTACAGCTGCCGCAGCGGTGAATCGACGCCCGAAGCGATCGTGCCTCCCGCGGTCGCCCGGTCCATGAAGGGGACCTCCAGCGGAAGAAACTGCTTGTGCTCGCCGAGCACACTCTCCAGCTTGCGCAACGTGATCCCCGGCTCCACGCTGAGGGTCAAATCGCCCGGGTCGTACGCCACCACGCGGTCGAGACCCGTCATGTCGAGCGCCAGATCGTACTGCCGCGGAGGCATTCCGATCCCGAGCTTTGTTCGCGCGCCCGTCGGGATGATCGCCAGCCTTTCGGCTGCGGCAAACTTCACGATCCCGGCGACCTCTTCGCTTGAGCCGGGCCGCGCCACTGCCGCGGGCGTCTTGCCGTCGACTCGATATGCGGCTGTCTGCGCCGGATCGGACGCAACATTCGCGGCGCCGGCGATTTCCGCCAGGCGAGACGCAATCTCCGTGGAGGTCATGCTCATGCGGGAGGCGCGGCCGAAGCCGGTTGAGGACGCACGTAGATTTCGCCGCAGCCTTTCGAATCGGGGAGAATCTTTCCGGGATTGAGCAGGCCCGTCGGATTGAAGACGTCGCGGACGCGCCGCATCAGGTTGAGATCGGCTTCGCTGAAGAGCAGCGGCATCAGCCGGTCCTTCTCCATTCCCACGCCGTGCTCGCCAGTGATGGACCCGCCTACCTGGATGCAGAACTCGATGATTTCGTCGGCCGCACGGATCGTGTCGCGGAATTGCTTCTCGTTGCGCTCATCGAAAAGAATGATGGGGTGCAGGTTGCCGTCGCCTGCGTGAAACACGTTGCCGATCTGGAGGCCGTATTTCTTGCTGATCTCGCTGATGCGGCGCAGAGTGGCCGGAAGTTTCGTCCGCGGAATCACGCCGTCCTGCGTGTAGTAACTGGGCGCCAGCCGCCCCGCGGCGCCAAACGCGTTTTTGCGGCCCTTCCACAAAAGGTCGCGCTCGCGCGCGTCGCGTGCCACGCGCACCTCGCGTGCGCGGTGCCGCCGGCAAACGTCCTCTACGTCTTTCGCCTCCGCTTCGGCCACTTCGCGCAGCCCGTCCACGTCGATCAATAGTATGGCGCTGCAGTTGAGAGGGAACCCTGCGTGAACGTAATCTTCCACCGCGCGAATCGTCCAGCCGTCGAGCATCTCGCACGCTGCCGGAGTGATCCCGCGCGCCGTGATTTCAGCCACCGTTTCCGTTGCGTCGTCGATTGAATCGTAGATCGCGAGCAGCGTCTTGATCGCTTCCGGCAGCCGCGTCAGCTTCACCGTAATCTCCGTCACCAGGCCGAATGTGCCTTCCGAGCCGACGAAAAGGCCGGTCAGATCGTATCCGGGTGCATCGAGCGCGGTGCTGCCGAGGTGCACCAGCTCGCCGCTTGGCAGCACGATTTCGAGCGCGACCACGTGGTTTGTCGTCACGCCGTACGCGAGCGTGTGCGGCCCGCCCGAATTTTCGGAAACATTCCCGCCGATCGTGCACGCTTTCTGGCTCGAAGGATCGGGCGCGTAATGAAGCCCCAGGTGCTCCACGGCCGTGCTGAGGTCCGCGTTCACCACGCCCGGCTGCACGCGCGCGCGTTGATTGTCGGCGTCGATTTCCACGATGCGGTTCATCCGCGCAAACGACGTGATGATTCCGCCGTGCCGCGCGATCGCTCCGCCGGAAAGTCCTGTGCCTGCCCCTCGGCCTACGAGTGGAATCTTGTGGCGATTCGCGAGCTGCGCGATCCCGACCACATCCTCCGCCGTGCGTGGAAACACAACGCAATCCGGCCGCGCCACTTCCACCGATCCGTCGTACTCGTAGAGCAGCAAGTCTTCAGGCTTGTGCAGGACGCCGTCCTTGCCGAGCAGCTTTTTCAGATCACGTAGGAGGCGCGAATCGATCGCCGTCGATTGTCGGGTTTCGTTGGCTGGCATCTTCGGGCCACTATAGTCGCCGCGACATTAGGCGTCAACGAGCCGTACGTTCTTGCGTCGTCACCCGCGCGTCCGAATTGAGCCGCACTGGTGTATCCTACTGAACTTGCGCAATTCATTTTTTCTTTGCGAGGCACTTGGTGAGCAAACCGAAAGTTCTTTCGACGCGGCCGCTTTTTCCCGCGGCGCGCGCGATTCTCGATCAGCATTTCGACGTCGAATATTGGACGCCGCCGGAGCGCATTCCGCGCGCTGAGCTGCTCAAGCGCGTCGCGGACAAGGACGCGCTGGTCTGCCTGCTCACGGAAAAAGTGGACGAAGAGCTGCTCGCGACCGCGCCGAAGCTCCGCCTGGCCGCCACCGTCTCGGTCGGCTACGACAATATCGACGTTCCCGCCTGCACGCGGCACAAAGTGGTCGCCACGCACACGCCCGGCGTCCTGGATGAGACGACCGCCGACTTTGCGTGGACTCTCCTGATGGCCATCGCGCGCCGCCTGGTCGAAGGCGACGCCTGGATGCGCACGGGCACGTGGCCCGGATGGGATCTCGACCAGCTTGTCGGCGGCGACGTGTGGGGCAAGACCCTGGGCATCGTCGGTTTTGGCCGGATTGGCCGCGGCGTCGCTCGCCGCGCGCAAGGCTTTCACATGCGCGTGCTCTACAACGACCAGGCGCGAGTATCGGCGGATGTCGAAAGGGAACTGCGCGCGGAGTTCGTGGATATCGACCGGCTGTTTCGCGAATCCGACTTCGTCTCGCTCCACGTTCCGCTTCTTCCCTCGACGCGCCACTTGATTTCTACGGAAGCGTTCGAAAAAATGAAGAGGACCGCCTATTTGATCAACACTTCGCGCGGGCCCGTGGTGGACGAAGCTGCTCTTGCCGTGGCGCTTGAGCAGAAGAAGATCGCCGGCGCGGCGCTCGACGTCTACGAGCAGGAACCCAAGGTGTATCCGGCGCTCGTCGCTCGCAAGGATGTGATTCTCGCGCCGCATATCGCCAGCGCCACGGTCGAAACGCGCACGAAAATGGCCGTCATGGCGGCGACGAACGCCGCCGCGCTTTTCGAAGGCCGCCGTCCGCCCAACGCCTTGAACGCGGACGCGCTCGGTCTCTAATTCACGGAGGAAACCAGCATGGCACTTGTCACACACAATCATCCGAAACTCACGCTCGAAGGCGCGCGCGCCGTGCTCGCTGCGGCCCAGCGGCGCGCCGGCGAGATTCGCGTTGCGATGAACATCGCCGTCGTGGATGAAGGCGGCCACCTGCTCGCATTCGAACGCATGGACGGCGCTAAGCCCTCGTCCATTGCAATCTCAATCGTAAAAGCGCAGGCTGCCGCGCTTCGGCGCGCTCCCACCGGTCCTGCGATGGCGGGCGACCAGGTGAACCTGGCGCTTGCTCTCGGCCTCGCAGTCGCGGCTCCCGGCCATCAAACTCCCATCCGCGGCGGTGTTCCGCTCGTCGTGGATGGCCAGGTGATCGGCGCGATCGGCGTGAGCGCGGGAAATGAAGATCAGGATTCCGACGTGTCCCGCCATGGCGCCGCCGCGATCGACAAGGTGTGAAGCAGACAGCCCAACGCGTCTTCCGCGAGACCATCGCGGCCATCGACATCCCCGCGACGATCGAGAGAAAGCTTGCGCGCAGCGGTTCTTCGATTCGTGCCGGAAGCTCCGCCATCGACCTGCATGAATTCGATTCCATCGTCGCGATCGCGTATGGCAAGGCCTCGTTCGCGATGGCCGAGGGCTTGGCCCGCGCTCTCACGCCAGCCGACTCTTTCGAAGGCATTCTCGTTGTCCCCGCCGCGCCGCCGCGCGAGCTCCCCGGCTGGACGCTTTTTGTCGGAGGGCACCCGGTGCCGAATGCGGCCAGCTTCGCGGCGGGCCGCGCGATCCTCGACCGTCTCGCACGCTGCGACGAGCGGACGCTGATCTTCTTCTTGCTCTCCGGCGGCGGCTCCTCGCTCGTCGAACAGCCGCTCGATCCTTCCGTCACCCTGGCCGATTTCGACCGGTTGCATTCGGTCCTCGTCACCTGCGGCGCGCCCATCGGCGAAATCAACGCAATTCGCAAACACCTGTCGGCTACCAAAGGTGGCCGCCTGGCCGCCGCAGCGCCGCGCTCGATGAAGGTGACGCTGGCCATCAGCGACGTCCCGGAAGGACAGGAATCGGCGCTTGCCTCTGGGCCGACGCTGCCCGACCCCACGACGGTCCGCGACGCCGAGCGCGTCGCGAGAGACTACAACCTCGCCGGAAAGTTCCCCGCGTCACTCCGCGCGGCGTTCGATAGCCACACGCTCCGCGAAACGCCCAAGACAGGCGATCCGGCTTTCGCGCGTTCGCAATTCGTCTTGCTTCTTGGCGCGCATGAGCTGTTGCACGCCGCGCACCACGCGTGCGAGGCGGCGGGCTACGCCTGCGTCTGCGACAATTCAACCGACAACTGGCCGGTCGAAAAAGCCGCTGATTACTTGCTCGCACAACTCGGCACCCACAGAAATGCGAATCCTGGCCGCCCCGTGGCGGTCTTGGCGGATGGTGAGCTGAGCAGTCCGGTAACGGGCGGCGGCATTGGCGGCCGCAATTCCGCCTTTGTGCTCGCATGCATGCCGAAAATTGCAGGTGAAAATATCACAGTGCTGAGTGCGGGGACCGACGGGATTGACGGAAACAGTTCTGCGGCAGGCGCCGTGGCGGATGGCATGACCCTCGCGCGCGCCCAAGCGGCGGCTCTCGACCCCGGCGACTTTTCTCGCCGCAGCGACGCTTACAGCTTCTTCGCTGCGCTCGGCGATGCCGTCGTCACCGGTCCCACCGGCAACAATCTGCGCGACCTGCGCATTCTTCTCGCGCAGCCGAGCCCGCCCTCGTAGCTATTTCGCCGCCGCTTGCGCTTTCAGCAGCGAAATTGCAGCCTCGACGTACGGCCCTTCGCCCATCGTCAACTCTCCGCTCTTGAGCATGTCTTGGAGCGGCGCGATGGCGTCCGGATCGCCCCGCCGGCTGATCGCGAAGATCGCCGCGAGTCTCACATCAAAATAAGGTTCGTGGAGATAGGAGAGTAGCGCCGCGGTGATGTCCTTGTTTTTCTTGTCGAGCCCGGCAATCCCGCCGATTGCCGCCTGGCGCGTTTGCTTCGGCTTTCCGGCCGTGGACCACTCGAACAGCGTCGGGATGGCTCGTGTATCGCCGAGCACTCCGAATCCGCCGAGCGCCGCCTGGCGCACCATGTCATCCGGCGAGTCCGTCTTCACGGCCGCGGCGAGAACATCGAACGCGTTCGGCGCCTTGATCTGTGCGAGGGAAGCGAGCGCAGCCGAGCGCACCCGGTAAGCTGCGTCGCCCGATGCAATGCCCGCCAGCTGCGGGGGCAGTGAAGCGTCATCCTTGAAATTCCCCAGTTCGCGCACGGCGACGTCGCGCACCCACGGCTTCTCATTGCTCACAGCGGCGAGTATCTGCTTCTCCGCGTCCGGACCTCCGATCCTGCCGAGCGCCCGCAATGCCTCCACGCGGATCCCCCAGAAGGGATCGTGCAGCGCAGTCTCGCCCAGCGCCGCGACCACATCGGGATCGTTGCGCACGTTGCCGAGCGCGGCCGCCGCATCCGCGCGGTCGGGCACGGTCTCCGCGTTCTTCAACTGATAGATAAGCAGGGCCGGATCTTTCTGGAAGTTAGCCGTCTTCAAAATCTTGTCGCCCTTGTCGAAGATCACCATCAGGGGCGCGTTGTCCGCGGAGAATGTGAAGCTCTGCGTTGCCTGGCTGATCTGGATTGCGTACGTCCCGCGACTGCCTGCGGTGGCGATTTCTACGTCTACCGGCACGTCGAACAGTCCGACGAGCTTTTCCACTTTTTGCGTCTGTTTGACGTCCAGCTTCACCTCGTGCGCCCCCGCATCGTACGCGTAGCTGACTTCGAATTGGGGAGCGCCCGCGCCGTATACCCATTGGCGGAAGAACTTGTCCACGTTGACGGAAGTGGCCTGCTCGATCGCCTTTTGCAGATCGGCGGTGACGACGTTTTGTCCGCGGTTCGTCTCGAGGTAATGGCGCAACCCGCGAAAGAAATCCTCGTCGCCCAATGTTTCCCTCAACATATGCAGCACCCAGCCGCTCTTGTTGTAAACGTTGCCTTCGTATTCGGTTGAGTCGTCGAACTCGCGATTGACGATCGGTACGGGATAGAGCCGCTTCTGAACGAACCATTGGCTCTGGTCCCGCCAGAATTCGTACGCCGCGTCGTCGGCGCCGTAATGCTGCTCCATCCAGAAATGCTCGAAGAATGTCGCGAAGCCTTCATTCAGCCACAAGTTCGCCCAGTCCTTGCACGTCACCAGATCGCCGAACCACTGATGTGCCAGTTCGTGCGACGTCACGGTGTCGGCCCCGATCCTGTCCTCCGGCGCAAGCTTCGGGTTCACCAGCTCGCGCGCGGTCAGCGTTGTCGCGCTGGTGTTCTCCATTCCACCGGCCACGAAGTCATCGACGGATGTCTGCGCGTACTGCGCCCATGGATAGGGCACGCCGAGCCTGCTCGAAAAAAGATCGAGCATCTCTTTCGTTCGCGCGAACGTAGGGTCGATCGTGGACTCCCCGCCGCGCGGCACCACGTACCGCAACGGCATCCCCCGCCATGTGTCTTCCCGCTGGGCAAATTCTCCGGCGACCGCCGTGAGCAGGTAGGTCGAAAGCGGCTCGGACTGCTTCCAGTCCCACGTCTTCGTCCCGTCGGATTCGTTCTTCACATCCACCAGGCGCCCGTTTGAAACGGTGATCCACGCGGACGGAACCGTGAGCAGCATCTCCGACGTCGTCCGGTCGTTGGGATAGTCGTAGAGCGGAATGTAGTAGCGCGTGTCCTCCGCCTCGCCTTGCGTCCAGATTTCGCGCGGCTGCTGGGGATAATTCTTGTCGGGCAAAATGAAGTAGAGGCCCTTCTTCGGCTGGCCTTCATACTGAATGAACACTCTGTGCCGCTCGCCTCGCGCGGCGGGATGGTCGAGCGATACGATCAATTGCTTCGGCGTCGTCGAAAACTTCGCCGTCCGGCCGTCCACCGTCACGTTTGCGATCTTCAAATCCACGGAATCGAATTTCAGCTCCGAAACGCCGTCGCGAAGCGCGGCGACGCTCTCGGTCACTTCGCCCCGCACGCCTCGTTTGTCGAGATCGAACCAGAGGTGCGTGCGCAGATCCTGCAAATCGTAGTCGCGGCTCCGCGCGTAGGGTTCGTCCGCGCGCCCGGCCGACGGAATCGCCAAAGCGGCGGACAAGAGCAATGCGCACCAAACCGTCGCCGGATAGTGTCGTGAATGCTGGGATGCCTGGGCCATCGTATTCTCTCTCCGACGGACGGAATCGCGTTTCGTGAGCCTCTCATTATATCCGTGGCCGCCACGGTTGCACCCGGCGTCCGCGCGGCGAGATTCACGCGAATCAGCCCCGCGCTTCGCGGCTCGAAAAAGGCTGTCGCGCCCGCGCGGCTTCTACTAACATGCGCGCGTGACTCTCCCCGGCTGGCTCGCGGCGCTCGTGCTCTTTCTCAATCTGCCGATTCCGCTCTACTGGTTTGTCGTCCACCCGCGGGTTGGTTTCTGGCGACGCCATCGAAAGGCCGCGTACATCACAGGGTTGCTGTTCTCTTGGCCTCCGGTTACCGGCGCGATGGCGGTCTATCGGCATGAGCTTTTCCGCCCCAGCTGGCCCTCCGTGTGGGCGATGGTCGCCGGTCTCGTTCTTATTGCGTTCGAAGGCTGGATTTTCTGGCGCGTGCGCCGCGATCTGGGTGGCGCCCGGCTGGTGGGACAAACGGAGCTGTCGGGCGGCGGCGAGCTGGCGCAACATGGCATTTACGCTCGAATCCGACACCCGCGCTACGTGGGCTCGTTCCTGGCGATTCTCGGAGCCTGTCTTCTTGCGGGGACTCGCGTGATGTGGGTCGTAGCCGGCATATGGCTGCTGCTCACGCGAATCGCAATTGCTCTTGAGGAGCGCGAGCTTCGCGCTAGATTTGCGCAGGTGTACGAGGACTATTGCCGCCGCGTTCCGGGATTCTTGCCGCGCCTGGGGAAATCGCGGCCGATCTAGGCAGGAATCACCACTCAATCGTGAGGACCATTGCAATGCAGGCTGCGCGGCGACTGTGCGGGCGATTCCGCCTAGTCGCAATTTGACGGCACGGTGCAACTCTCCGTTGCTTCGTGCCACAAAATGGCAGCGGCAGTTGCCGCCCCTCCTACGAAGGCTGCAACCACCACAACTCGTTTCCAATTGATCCCGGGCCTGCCGACGCCGCTAGGGCCCTGCGCTCCGCCCGGCTCGGAATTCGCCACCAAAGTTGCTTCGTAGGTTTGGCCCTGCTCGATCATCTTCATCTCGCCGTTGCTGGCCTCGACCACCAGCGTTCCCTCGTACGCGCTGATCCGCATGCTCGATGCGTCCAGCATGGCCACTTGCCCGAAGACGCGCTGCCCGTTCGCCCCGCGAATCACTCCCAGCGGCGTCCCGATCTCGATCTGGTCAGGCGCAGTCGTCGAGAAACCCAGGCTTCCGCGCTCTACATTTGCCCTCACTTTGCTGCCGAGCGGCTCAAGCGTCGCGGAACTGGACGAAAGCATGTACACCTGGCTCAATCCCACCTTCAGGCGCAGCGAGCCATCCTGATCGGTGCTGAGTGTATCGCCGGAATAGACATCCGCGCCGATTGCCGCTTTGGCGTTATCGAGGCGAGCATTCGCCGCGGTCACAACCATTCCAAGCGGCTTTTCGCTCGCAGCCATGACGGGAAGATTCATCAAGCCGATCGATAGGAATGCTACCAGGCAGGCTCGCGCGGTAGAGAGGACGATGGGACGCAAGGTCTCCTCCAAGAAACTACAGAGCAAATTTACGCGCACGGTCTTGCGGTGTCAACACTTTCCGGCCCCACTAATGGGGTACCCCTCGCCGTCGCCGGCGCTCCGTCTAAAGCCACTTGCTGCAGCAGAGTTGTGAGCACCCTGGGTGTTTGTTAAGCTAAGCGAGCCCCAACGGTGCGGAGAGGTGTCTGAGCGGTTGAAAGAGCTCGCCTCGAAAGCGAGTGTAGGGGGAACCCTACCGTGGGTTCGAATCCCACCCTCTCCGCCATTCCTACTGAGTGGGATTTACCGCCGCGACGCGAAGAAATCCTTCAGCACCGCGGCCGCGGCTTCGGCAAGCACGCCCGACGTGACCTCCACGCGGTGGTTGATCTGCGGGCTCTCGAAGATGGCGAAGCACGAACGCACGGCGCCGCCTTTCGCGTCGTCCGCGCCATAAATCAGACGGCCGATTCGCGCCTGGACCATCGCCCCGGCGCACATCGCGCACGGTTCGATCGTCACGTAGAGCCTGGCGCCCAGCAGGCGATAGTTGCCGACGGTCTTCGCGGCCTCGCGCAGAGCGATCATTTCGGCGTGCGCCGTTGGATCGCAATCGCCGATCGTGCGGTTTCCCGCCCGCGCCACGATGCTGTCGCCAACCACGACGACTGCCCCCACCGGCACCTCGCCCCGCTCCGCCGCCGCGCGCGCTTCGGCGAGCGCAGCTTCCATAAAGAAGGTGTCCGCTTTGCCGATCTCCGCCATGGCGTGCCAGAATAGCACGACGTTGCGCGCGGATGTTTTCGCGGCCAAGCCCACCCGCCTCGCGGGTGCCGGAAATCCAGCGCGGTCATCGGGGGGTCATCATGGCTCGCAAGCTTCCATTCGCCCTGTTCCTGGTTGTTCTGGGATTGACGGCCGCCGCCGAGCCGGCAGGCCATCAGGCGTCGGCAACGCCGCCGCCCGCATCGGCGACACCCGGACAGGAATCGACGACCTCTGCGCCGCAGCCTCCGGCAACGCCCCCTGCTCCTGCTGCAAGCTTGTCTTCCGCCGCATGGGCGATGCTGGCGCAGGGCGCTGCTTCGGACAAGTCGCGCGACCGCTCCGATGCCTTGTCGGCGCTCACGATTGTGGGCCGCAATCCAAGAGCTGTTTCTCTGATGGAAAACGCGCTCGCGGATAAAGACGTCGGTGCAAGCCCTCTGGCGGATGGGCGACCGCAGCACCCGGGAAATTCTCTACGAAATCCTGACGGGAGAGCGGAAAACGAAGCCGGGCGTCATCAAAGGCAAGATGAACGGCGCCATGGAGCAAATGCACGATCCGAAATCGCTGGCTCTGATCGGCATCAACCAGGCGAGCGGCGCGTTTCTGGGCCCATTCTCGATGGGAATTTCCTTCATCGAGGAATACACGAAAAACAACTCGGCCCCCGTGCAGGCTCTTTGCGCGCAGATGCTCGCCGCGGACGACAGTCCTGAGACGGTGAAAGAATTGCGCGACGCCCTCGGCGACAAGAATTGGGCCGTGCGCGCCTCCGCCGCTCGAGCGCTCGCGCGCCTCGGCCATCCGGAAGCCATTCCTCAGTTGAGGGACATGATGGAAAGCGACAAGGAACGGCCCGCGCGCTTTGCCGCGGCAGCGGCAATTATTCGGCTAAGCGCTCGCGCCAGGAAAGGGCTTCCCTCGCCTCCGCCCGCGAAACCCGCTGGCCCTGCAAAACCGCCTAAACAATGAGTCGCGCTCGCGCTCGGATTCGCTGCTAAGCGGTCTTCTTGCGCTGGACGATTCGACTGAAGAAGTACATCGCGACGCCGGCCGCAATCACCGCCGCGGCAATCACGAGTTCACTCGTGTTGCCTACCAGCTCTCTGCTGTTGCGCACGAGAGCCGTGATAATCAGCGCCAGTGGCGGCAACCCGATTAGAATCGCCCCGGCCAGCCCTCCCGGCACTTTGTAAGGCCGCGCGAGATTCGGTTCACGGATTCGCAGCGCGACGAGCGCCCAGAATTCGAGCAGGATGCTCAGTCCCGTCAGCAGGACGTCAAGAATCAAGCTCCGCTCGAACCCCAGCGGGTAGCACAGCGCCCAGAAAATCGCGCAAACCACGATGGCAACCCACGGCGCCCCGGTGCGCGGATGCTTCGTGGCAAACACCTTCGGCAGATAGCCGCCCTCGGCCATCACCGCGGGCAGCCGTGTGAACGACATCATCAGCGCCCCGAAGCATCCAACCGCCCCGAGCACTCCTGCGATCGCGATTGCCAGGGCCAGCGCTTCCCCTCCGACGATCCGTCCTACGTCCACCCATCCGCCCGTCGTCCAACTATTCGGGTCGAGCCCCAGGCGCGCCACGGCCGCCACAGGCAGCAGGTAACTGACGACCACCAGCACCACGGCTCCCGACATCGCTCTTGTGTAGGTCCGTTGCGGCCGCTCCACTTCGCCCGCGATCGTCGAGAGGTTGTCCCAGCCCATGTAATTCCACATGGCGATCAGGATCCCGCCGAGCAAGTCGGCGTGCCTCAGGGGGACCGCGCCTCCAGCGCTTGGGCGCCCGTCGAACACGGCGAACACCACAAGCGCCGCGAACGGCGCGAGCAGCGCCACGTTTAGAAAGATGGAACCTTCGCCGACGGCGCGCGAACCGATAATGTTCCACGCCGTGCACGCCGCGATCATGGCGAAGCCGATCGCGAATCCGCGGTGACCCGCCACCAATCCCGGCGCAAATCGCCCGATGTAATCGACGAACAGGTTGGGGTACAGCGCCATTTCGAAGACGCTGCCGGCCATCGTCAGCCACGTCTCCTGGTAGCCCATGAAGCGCCCCATCCCGCGCCGGACCCAGATGTAGAAGCCCCCTTCCTCCGGGATCGCCGTCGCCAGCTCGCTCACCATCATCGCGGTGGGAAGACTCCATATCAGCGGCGTGATCACCAGGATGAGCAGCGTCGCGCCGTATCCCGTCTTTTGCACGATGTCTTCGAGGCCGTACGGGCCGCCCGCCACCATGAAGTAGGTCGCGGCGATCATCGGCACTACCGTCATCTTGCGTGCAGTCGCTCTGCCGCCCTTCGCGACCTGGTAGCTCCCCGCGGAAACCGTGCTCAAGAAGATTTCCTCAACTCATTGCCCTCCATGGATTCCTGGCTCTGGTGCTCTTCCCGGAACGGGAATTGGCGTGCAGTGTAAACTAGATCGCCTCGAATTTCGCGAACTACCCTCATCCAGCGCTTTCGGCTGGGCCACCTTCTGCGCGGTTGTCTTTGTGGTCCGCCAACGCTTCGTTATAAGATGGCGGCATCGTTTTGACTCATAGGAATTTCATGGAACTTCGCAAAGACCCTATCACTCGGAGTTGGGTAGTCGTTGGCCAGCGGGAACGGGAAGTCGACCGAGCCGAGCCGTGTCCGCTGTGTCCCCATAATCGCCTTGAAACACACGTCCTTCTCGAATTGCCTCCGCAGGGGCGCTGGCAGGTCCGCGCGTATCCTCACCTTCGTCCCAGCTACCATATCGAGGGCGACACGGGCCGCAGCGCTGACGGAATATTCGACCGCATGGATGCGGTCGGGGCGCACGAGATCATCGTCGAAACGCCCGATCATTCGCGCACGTTCACCCAGTTCACGGATGAGGAAATCGAGCGCGTGCTGGAGGCTTACGCCCTGCGGATCGCGGATCTGAAACGCGACCCTCGCTTCAAGTACGTGGCCGTCTTCAAGAACCAGGGCCCGCAGGCGGGAGAGGAATGGCCGCACACTCACTCCCAAGTCTCCGCGACGACGTTTGTTCCGCGGCGCATTCTTTACGAATTGCGCTCGGCGCGCGAGTGGTACCGCGAACGCGACCGCTGCGTCTTCTGCGACATTCTGCGGCAGGAGGTTCGCCAGAAGAAGCGGATCGTGGACAGCGTCGGCGATTACTATGCGTTCTGTCCCTACGCTTCGCGCGTTCCCTTTGAGACTTGGCTGATCCCCCGGACCCACGCTCACCAGTTTGAGGCCCCCTCCCCTGGCGAAAATCGCCGTCATCTGGCGGCCCTGCTCGGCCGCACTCTGCGCCGGCTTTTGCAGATCTCCAGCAGCTACCACATGGTCCTGCACACAGCTCCGAACACGCTCCAAACCAAGGGCGAGTTGAGCGACTATTGGGCGACAATTGCCGGCGACTACCACTGGCACATCGAAATCCTGCCGATCGTCGAGACTCGCAGCAAGTCCTACAGCATCAAGGAAGTCTATTTCAACGGCACTCTTCCCGAGCACGCCGCCGAACGCCTGCGCCAGCTCGATCCCGAAAAGTAATGGTCCCCGCCGGATCGGCTTTCCGCCTGCGAACTCCGCAGCGCGGCGGAATTTTCCTTAGTTTCTTGCTCCTCCTGTGTTTTCTTTTGTTTTTCTTTGTCGTCTATCTCGTGCGGCATCCGCTACTCCGTCTCGCGGGCGGCTTTTGGGTCGTGGATGAAGGGCCATCGGCCTCCGACGCCATCGTGATCCTCGGCGACGACAACTACAACGGCGACCGCGCCGCGCGCGCATCTGAAATCCTCCGCGCCGGATGGGCGCCCCGAATCATCGCGAGCGGCCGCTACCTGCGCCCCTACGCCAGCATCGCCGAATTGGAGGAGCACGATCTCACGAGCCGGGGCATTCCCGTGAGCGCCATCGTTCGCTTCGCGCACCGCGCCGAAAACACGCGCGAGGAAACCGCCGCGATCGGCCAGCTCATTTCGTCGCACGGCTGGAAGCGGATCATCGTGGTCACGTCCAACTACCACACGCGCCGCTCGCGTTATATCGCGGAGCGAACTTTTCCGCAGGGCACGATTCTCCGCGTCGTCGCGGCGCGAGACTCGGAATACGATCCCGACAATTGGTGGCGCACTCGCGCGGGCGTGAAGATTTTCGCCCACGAATTCGTGGGCATGATTGTCGCTCTCTGGGAACTGCGCCACAGCGACTCCCAAACCTCCGACTCCAGCTCGCTCGATCCTCTCCACCCGATGGTTGCCAATTCGCGACATCCCCGTACATTGCGTGTTTACAGCTAGTTGCGCGTGTACTATATTTTGCCAGCCGTACAGGATGCTTGCCCCCCAGCGCGGCGTCCCGAGATATTCGGAGGGAGGTTTTCATGTGGCGTAAGTCCACCGAGGCCCAGCCATCTTCGCCGGTTTCCGGCACCACCACTTCGATAAAGCCGCAGGACGTGCCGCAGGCATCGCCGTCCCGTACGCCGTCGCAGTCCGTTCCGGTGTCCTCTCCGTCGGCGTCGGAAACTGCCGCCGCAGCCGTTGGCCGGGGCACATCGAGGGTCGCGTCTGGCCTCAAGATTCAGGGAGAGTTTTCCGGGACCTCCGATCTCTACATCGACGGCGAAGTGCAGGGCAGGATTCGCTTGCAGAACGCCCGCGTGACGGTTGGCCCCAACGGCCGCGTCCAGGCTGACATCGAGGCGCGCGAGATTTTTGTCGAGGGATCGGTGCAGGGAAGCCTCAAGGCGGGCGAACGCGCGCATTTTGGTGCGTCGAGCCGCGTTGTGGGAAGCGTGCTCACGCCCCGCATCGCGATCGATGACGGCGCGCGCCTGCGAGGGAAAGTGGAAACGTCTCCCGCCAGCCCCGCGCGCGAATCCATGGCTGCCAAGAGTGAAACGGAATCGGAAACGCTTCAGCCTGTCGCGGCGAGCGTGAAAGGCGAGTAGATCGGCTCATGAATTGGACGGCCAAGACGCGCCCCGGCGCCGCAGCCACGGCGGCCGGTGCAGCACCGGCAAAACCGGGCCCCTCGGTTTCGTCGAGCACGTCGGCCAACGTTCGCATCTCGAATGGTCTGAAAGAGTTCCTTTCGCTCCTCAGCGATACGCCTCAGGCGCGGGTCCTCGATCTCGGCCCGGTCTGGCAATCCACGGTCAGCTTCTTCATCGAAAAGGCCTATCGGATTTCCACTGAAGATCTCCTGCGGGCCTGGAAGGATTTTCTTACGGGCGAAGAGGAAAGCCTTCGCAAGGCGCCCGTCGGCGCCGAAGCGATCAAAGTCTCTCCCTCAATGCTTGCCGACAAGTTTCTCGAGACCGCCCTGCAATACCCCGAGAAAAGCTTTCACGGAGCTCTGGCTTGGGACCTCTTGGATTATTTCGATCCCGAGGTTGTGCCCCGGCTCATGGAGCGGCTTTCCCGCTTGCTTCACCCCGGGGGTGCGCTCCTCGCGCTCTTCCACAGCCGCCCGGTGGAACGCTTCCATCGCTATCGCGTTGTGGACAGCCAGACCATCGAGTGGCTGCCTTCGCCCACGATCGCCGTCCACGCCCACGTGTTCCAGAACCGCGAAATCCTCAGCCTATTCGGGGAATTTCGCTCCTCGAAGACCTTCGTCGGCCGTGACCAGGTCCGCGAAGCCCTCTTCCTTAAGTAAGGGCTCCCTCAACCTTTCGAAAAAGGCAGGGCTCTTGCCTGACAACCAATTCCGCATTCGCGCCATCTTGTTAACGGCGTGTGGGTGTCTTTTCGGGGTATGCCAGGGTGGGTTTCGGAATGCCATGCGGGCTTCGAGTCAGTGCGCCTTTGCCTTTTGCATGCGTCTGCCGCGGCAGGTCGGACTTTTTCGCGAAATGGCTCCCCGAAAATAGCCTGGAACCTTTTCCCTTTTGACGGGAATCACCCTACACCCTTCGCGCCCCCTTGGGAGATTGCTGCAAGACGGATACAATGATGCCGATGAATCTAAACCGAAAACTCACACTCCATGCGCGTCTCGTCGATTCAGACGGATCGAGGTCTAATACCCGCGCAAGATTTCGCGTTGTTGGTTTTTCAGTGCTGGCGATTGTGGCCACCTTGTGTTTGCAGGCTTGTGGCGGCGGCAAGGGCAGCGGCTCGACGACGATCGTGTCCGTGGCGATCACGCCCACGGCCATCACCGTCCCCGTCAATACCCAGACCAACTTCACGGCTGTCGTCAAACTCTCCGATTCGTCGACCTCCACGACGACGACCGTAACCTGGCAAGTGAACGGCGTCGCTGGCGGCGATTCGACTGTCGGCACGATTGTGCCGTCCGGCGCCGATCAGTTGATTGGCGTGTACACGGCGCCTTCATCAGTGCCGAAGACGGCCAGCGGGGGTCTGCAAGTTGGCCAGGTCAGTATCACCGCGGTCGCTCAGCAAACTTCGTCCACCACTACCACCAGCGGCACTGTCACGTCCAACACGGCTGTCGTGACGGTCGGCTCGGGTTTGGGTCTCACCGTGAGCCCCACCCAGGCGACCGTACCCGCCGGTGGCATCCGCCAGTTTTCTGCGCTGCTCAATGGGATCGCCGACCCGAGCGTGACATGGTCTGTGACCACTGTGGGAGATCCAGCCGTTGTTGGTTCGATTGATGCGAACGGTTTTTATACCGCGCCTGCGAGCCCGCCTCCTGGTGCTACCGTCACGATTTCCGCCACAGACCCGGCTGCCACGGCGCCTGCCATCGCCACGATCACCATCCTCTATTCCGATCATTCCCTGAGCGGCCCTTATGCTTTCTCCTATACCGGAAACGACCAATCAGGTTTTCTGGCCGTTGCGGGAAGCTTTGTCGCTGACGGTCAGGGCAAGATCATCAGCGGAGTCGAGGACGCCAACAGCTTCCTCAATGGAGTCTCGACGCAAGTTCCAATCAGCGGCACCTACACCGTCGGGTCGGACGGGCGCGGCACCGCGAAGCTCAGCACGGGTCGCGGAATCGAGACGTGGCAATTTGCGCTTGCGACCAGTCAGCACGCCCAGTTGATCCGCTTCGATACGAACGCCACCGGCGGCGGGACGATCGACCAGCAGAACCTGGACGCCCTCACGAATTCACCAACCGTGATTTCTGGCTCGTATGTTTTCGGTGTTTTGGGGACTGATGTCGGCTTCAATCCGCTGGGGATTGCAGGCCAGTTTTCCGCGGATGGCGCGGGGAACATTCCGGACCCGGCGACACCCGATACGATTCTCGATGTGAATGACAACGGCATCGCCATCGCAGGCGTAATCACCACGAGGGACCGGACCTTGCATGGCACCTATCAGTTTGACGCAGCCTTTCCCGGCACGGGGCGAGGTCTGCTCACGCTCACGAGCACTGCGACGGGCCAGCGCAACTATGCTTTGTATGCCGTCGATTCCACACATCTGCATCTCATCGAAATCGACAGCAATGGTCCGTCTGTCGCCGGAGACATGTTCAGCGCGCCTGGCGGAACCGCGAACTTGGCGAATGGCAACTATGTATTCGCGGGTGGAGGAAACACGATCATCAGCACGGGCACGCCTCCCGCGCCCGCCTTGGCCGCTTATGCAGCTGCCGGCGTTCTCGTCTCGAATGGCGGCAGCATCACGGGCGGCGTCTTCGACGCCAACAGCGGAGGCACCTACAACAGCGGTCCGGCAATCAATTCGTGCGCGTACGCCACGGACAGCAAGACTGGTCGAATCGACGTGAAGCTGCCCACCGGAAGCGCCACGTGCGCGTCAGCGCCTAGCTCCAGCAACCCCGAATTTGCCGTCTATCCCACGTCCCAGGGCACTGCCTTGATGCTTGAGATCGATTCTGCGGCCGTCTCCACCGGCATCGCTCATCTGCAGTGCGTTTCCGGCGCGGCGGCTTGCCCCACCAGTCTCTCGCTCCCGGGCGGGAGCGTCGCGGCGGGTTTGACTGGTCAGGGAATATTCCACAACGCCCCAACTTCCTATCAGCCGGACGCCGCAGGCCAGATCACTCTGAGCGGCACAGGTATCACCGGCGGGAGCCTCGACGTCAACAATTTCAGCGCTGTCTTTGCAGGCGACCCGATTGGCGTCTCAGGCAGCTCGATTGGTGTGCCTGCAACGAACGGCCGCGGGACTGCGACCCTTGCGCTGACGAGTCCGGCCGCCACCTACAATCTCATTTACTACCTCATCGATGACAATACGGCCCTGCTTCTCGACAAAGACAGCACTCGCGTAGCGACGGGCGTCATTGTGAGGCAGTACTAGCATTCCAGGATGGCCCTGGACGCGCGAACCACTCTGCGCGAATTATTCGCTTGCACGGATCGGCGGGTGGGCGTATGAGTGGCCTTGTAGGAGCCAATGTACTAGCGCGAGCGCGACTTTACGGCGCGCCCTTAATCGCGATACCGATTTTCACATCGCTCCTGCAGCGCGAACCGCTGGCGGGGCCATCGGCCTCGCCGCGGCCTAGCGGGTGAACAAGGCGGGGAGCTGCCAGGCTCCCCGCCCTGCATTTACAGTGCCTTGGGATTCTTCTTGGCCTAAACCGCCTTCGGAGGAACGCTGGCCTTCGTGCTTCGCGCCTTCCAGGCGTGATACGCGGCCGGCATCAGCGACACCACGATGACTGCCGCGATGATGTAATGAATGCGCTTTTCCACGTTCGGCACCGTCAGGCCGAGCGTGTATCCCACCAGCACCATGCTCCACACCCACAGGATTCCCCCGCAAACGTCGTACGCCAGGAAGCGCACGTACCTCATCTTTGCGGCCCCGGCCACCGGCGGGCAAAACGTCCGGATGATGGGAATGAACCGCGCGAAAAGCACGGTCTTTCCGCCGTACCTCTCATAGAATTCGTGCGCACGCTCCAGATGGCGCTTCTTGAAAAAGCGGGAATCTGGGCGCCCGTAAAGCGCAGCCCCTGCCCTCCAGCCGATCAGGTAGCCCAACTGATCCCCAGCGATCGCGCATACCGTCACGACCGACAAAAGTTGCGCCAGTTTCAGGTGTCCCGCAGCGGCGAATACCCCCGCCGTCACCAGCAGGGAATCGCCCGGCAGGAAGAACCCCGCAAACATGCCGGTTTCGACGAACACGATCGTACACACGAGCGCCGTTCCGCCCCATTCGATCAGTCCTCGGACGTCGTACACCCGTGCCAGAAGATGCTGCAGCATCTCGATCATGTGCCCCGATTCCTCGCTGGGTCCAGGTTCAGCCGCCGCTCCTAAACCCCGTATTTACAATAGCAGAAAAGGGTGCAACGGCCAGGCCCGCATACCGACCCTGTCATAGTACTTCGTTCCTACCAGTCTTAGCCCCCTGTACCATTGGCCAGGATGTGCCCCTGCCCGAGAATCCAGTTGTTCGAGGAAGTGACCCTGAGGAGGGGCGACCATGGAAGGTGGCTACGCAGTTTGGATGGGGCAGCCAGTGATTCTTCGAGTTGTGGCCGGGAACCTCCGCGTGCCTCTGCGCGGCCGTCTGCTCTCCGAGACGAATGAAGTCGTCCGCCTGCGCATCGCGGATAGTTGGGACGTTGATATCTTCAAGTCGATGGTGGTTGCGGTCGAGCACGATAATCCCGTGTACGTCCTCAACTAGGGGAATCCAGTGCGCCCATACGCCAACGCCGATTGGAGCCGGAGTCGCGGAGCAGTGGCGATCGCGATTCCGTACCCTGCGGCTTTTGAGGAAATCTCGATGCGGGAAAGATTCGTCGTGGTTCGCGACACGCTCATCGTCCTCGGTTTGCAGGTGGTTTTCCGGGCGACGATGATTTTGCGGCGCTTGAATTACTAGCGCCCCGCAGCCGGAAGGGCGGGCGCCGTACGCCACCCTTTGGCTGCTGCCAGATAGTTTCGCTCAAAAAGTTTGCCGGCCCAGTAGTCCCTCTCAGTGCCCCGACCCCCGGGTCTGTCCCCTCCAGACCCGGGGATTTTTTCTGTCCAAGTTGTGATTGTCCCCACCTTATCGCTTTGACTCGGGCCTCATCCGCGATAAAACTATCCCGCGCCGCGCGCCGATATGAAGCTCACACTTGCCGACTGGATTGTCGTCGCTCTCTACCTACTCTTCACCCTTCTCCTCGGCTTGTACTTTCGCCGCCGTTCCAGCCAAAGCACCGCGGACTATTTCGTTTCCGGACGCCGCGCGGCCTGGTGGCTGATCGGCACGTCGATGGTCGCCACAACTTTCGGCGCGGACACTCCCCTCGTCGTCACCGGCTACGTTTACACCAACGGCATCGCCGGCAACTGGCTCTGGTGGAGCATGTTGCCCTCGGGAATGATGACCGTCTTCCTGTTCGCGCGCCTCTGGGTTCGTGCCGGTCTTTTGACCGACGTCGAATTCGCCGAGATCCGCTACGCCGGAAAGCCTGCCGCTTTTCTCCGCGGATTCCGCGCGCTCTATCTCGGACTGCTGGTCAACTGCGTGATCCTCGGCTGGGTCACCAAAGCGATGACGACCATCGCTTCCGTCGTCCTCGGCGTGGACGACCGCACCGCGCTCCTTATCTGTGTGTTCTTCTTGATTCCGTTCACGGGAATCTATGTCGCGCTCGGCGGTCTCTGGGGCGTTCTCTGGACCGACCTCTTTCAATTCGTTTTGAAGATGGGCGTGGTGATCGCCGTCGCTTGGTACGGCGTCCGTGCCGCGGGCGGTATGCGCGCGCTTCTCACGAAGCTCGCTGCGCTCCGGGCCGCAGCTGGGCCGAACTCGTCGAATATCACTTCCTTCTTCCCCGATTTCTCGCGCGGTTTTTCCAGCGAATCCCTGTGGACGATTCCGGTCATCACGTTCTGCGTCTACCTCGGCGTGCAATGGTGGGCCTCCTGGTATCCTGGATCGGAGCCGGGAGGAGGCGGCTACGTCGCGCAGCGGATACTCAGCGCACGCAACGAGCGCGATGGACTTCTCTCGGTCCTCTGGTTCAACTTTGCGCACTACGCGCTGCGCTCCTGGCCGTGGATTCTTGCCGCGCTCGCCGTCGTCGTCCTCTATCCGCAGCTCGCGCATCCTGAGTCCGGCTACGTCCTTCTCGCCGTGGACCACCTCCCGCGCGCGGCCCGCGGCCTGCTCGTCGCGGGATTTCTCGCCGCCTTCATGTCCACGATTGCCACGCATCTCAACTGGGGAAGCTCGTACCTCGTCTCGGATTTCTACCGGCGATTCGTCCGCCGCTCGGCCCCGGAGCGCCACTACGTCGCCGTCTCCCGGTGGGTGACGATCCTTCTCATCGTCCTCGCCGCATTCGTTTCCTGGGAGCTCGCCACCATTCGCGCTGGCTGGGAAGTGCTGCTCGAAGTCGGCGCAGGAACGGGCAGCGTGTACCTCCTTCGCTGGTATTGGTGGCGCATCAACGCGTGGAGCGAAATCGCCGCAATGATCACCGCTCTCGCCGTCACCCTCGCATTTCGCGGGGTTGTGCCCTTCCAAGGTTCGGAGCCGTCCGTGTTCGCAAAGCAGACTCTGCTCACCACGCTCGTCACCACCGCCGTCTGGGTCGTCGTCACTCTGCTCACGCCGCCCGAGCCTCGCGACACGCTCTTGCGTTTCTACCGTCGCGTCCGCCCGGACACTTTCGGCTGGCGGCCCATCGCGAAATTCGCCTCCGATGTCGTGCCGCAGCAGGATCTCGCGCGCAATCTCCTCGACTGGATTGCCGGATGCACGATGATCTATTCCGCGCTCTTCGGTGTCGGGAAACTTTGTCTGCTTCGCTGGCGCCCCGGAATTTTGCTTCTCGTCGTTTCCTTCGTCTGCGCAGCGTTCATTTACCGCGGTCTCTCGCGCGCTTCACAAGCATAAAATACGCAACCTTAAGCATGAGGTAGGCATCAGATTAGCCAACCTGTCGACCGGCCAATGGGCGGTACAGGTTGGTACTCCGGGTGGGCAACTGGGCCATGTTCGCGCGGCGCGCTGTGCCGTAGCTCGTAAATACCCTTGCATCTTGCTTGTTGGATCGCGCCTCTTAAATTCGGAGAAAGACCCGAAAGATGGGGATGAAAGCCGTACCAACTCGCATTTAACAAATTGCTGCCGTTCCCACCCGCGGCCGCCCCAGGAGCTTCTTTCATGCGAATCGCCGGTGTCGCCAGCGCCTTTCCCAAGCACTACCACAAGCAGGAAGTTCTCGTTGGCGCATTGAAAAGCTATTGGCGTGACAGCCTGCTTCAGCCCGCCATTCTCGATCGCCTCGATGAAAGCATGAAAGTCGACGGCCGATTCACCGCCCGCCCAGTCGATTTCTACGAAGATCACATGCAGACCTGGGGCGATGCAAACAACGCGTGGATCGAAGTGGGCCTTGAGATTGGCGAGAAAGCCCTTTGCCGCGCGCTCACCGCCGCCGGAGTCGAGCCGCGCGATTTGAGCGCGATTTTCGTCACATCCGTCACAGGCATCGCCGCTCCGTCGCTCGATGCTCGTCTCATCAACCGCATGGGCCTTTCCCCCAACATCAAACGCATTCCCATCTTCGGGCTCGGTTGCGTGGCCGGCGCCGCCGGAATTTCCCGCGCGGCGGATTACGTTCGCGCCTACCCCGGCCAATCCGCAGCGCTCCTTTCGATCGAACTCTGCTCCCTTACGCTTCAGCGCGACGACATCTCCATGGCGCACGTGATTTCCGCGCTGCTTTTTGGCGACGGCGCCGCTGCCACCGTTGTCGCCGGATCGGACATCGAATCGGACGGCCCGGAGATTCTTGCCACGAAGTCCGTCTTTTACCCGAATACCGAGCGCGTGATGGGCTGGGACATCTCCGAAAAGGGTTTTCACATCGTACTGTCGCCGGAGGTTCCCGATACCGTGTTGCGGCACCTGGGAGAAGACGTCGACCAGTTCCTCTCCGAGCAGGGCTATTGTCGACGTGACGTCAAAAGCTGGGTCATGCACACCGGCGGCCCGAAGGTGCTCGAAGCTACCGCTGCGGCGCTTAATCTCTCCGAAAAAGATCTCGAGGCCTCGTGGGATTGTTTGCGCAAGGTCGGCAACATCTCTTCCACATCCGTCCTCCTCGTTTTGGAGGACGTTTACAAGCATCGTCGCCCCGCGCCGGGCACGCTGAGCATCCTCGCGGCCATGGGCCCTGGCTTTTGTTCGGAGCTGGTGCTGCTGCGATGGTGAGCGGTCAGGGAGCGCGCATCCGTGTCAGCTGCTGACGTTTTGGTCGTCGGTGGAGGTCCTGCGGGATTGGCTGCGGCCATTGCGGCGCGTCTGAAGAACCTTCGCGTCACGGTCATCGATCCCCGCCAGCCGCCCATCGACAAGCCCTGCGGCGAAGGTCTGCTCCCGGAAGCGGTTGCGGCCCTGCGCAGTCTCGGGGTCGAAATCGATTCCAGTGTTGCCGCGCCTTTCGCCGGATTTCGTTTCTCGGACGAGCATTCGTCCGCCAGCGCGAGGATTCCGCGCGGCAAGGCTTTCGGCCTTCGCCGCACCGCGCTCCATCAGCTCCTCATCGACCGCGCGACCGAATTGGGAGTCTCCCTGTTGTGGGGTTCCCGGCTGTCGAGCTTCGATTCTCACAACGTCGCCGTTGACGGCCATCTATTTCCTTGCAAATGGATCGTCGGCGCCGACGGCCAGAATTCGAACGTTCGACAATCCGCGCGACTGGGGTCGGCGCGCTACCGCCCGTCTCGCTTCGGATTCCGCCTCCACTACGCGGTTGCTCCGTGGACCGATCTCGTCGAAGTCCACTGGGGCAAGAAATCGCAGATGATTGTCACGCCCACGGCCGCGAACGAAATCTGCATCTCGCTCTTCTCGTACGATTCGCATCTGCGAATGGGTCGCGCGCTCGATCAATTCCCCGAAGTCGCCAGACGCCTCGGTGCCGCGTGCCCGGTTTCAACGGAAGTCGGTGCTATCACGTCGCTCGGCCGCGCGCGCGCCGTGGCCCGCGGCAATGTCGCGCTGGTAGGCGATGCGAGCTGCATGGTGGACGCCGTTTCGGGCCAGGGATTGAGCCTCGCGTTTCAGCAAGCCCTGCATCTGGCCGAAGCGCTGGCCCGCGAAGATCTCGCTCTGTATGAATCGGCGCACCGCCGTCTCACTCAAAATGCGATGCGCATGACCCGCCTACTGCTTCTGATGAACGCGAGCCCCGTGCTGCGCCGCAAGGTGCTCCGCCTCTTTGCCTCACGCCCTGCATTCTTCGCCAAAATGATCTCAATCCACACCGGCAGCTCTGAATCGGACGCGCTTGATGCCGCGCAAATCGTGAATCTCGGCTGGCGCGTCCTCTTTGCCTAGCCGATGACTCCGCTCCCTCATTTCTTGCAAGCGCGCTCGGGCACTTCTTTCTTCTCTGCGTCCTCTGCGACTCCCTGCCCTGACGCAGGAAGGGTGCGGTGTGCCGTTCTGATCGCCGCTGCTGTGCTTCTTCTCTCGTCGGCCCTCCGCGCACAGGAATCTGTTGTCACGCTCGTTCCCACTTCAACAAAAGTCGCCTTCACGCTGGGCGCCACGATGCACACCGTTCACGGAACATTCAAACTCAAGAGCGGCGAGATGCGTTTCGATCCCTCGACCGGAAAAGCCAGCGGTGCCGTGGTTCTAGATGCGACGACCGCCGAAACGGGCAACGCCAGCCGTGACGGCAAAATGCACAGGGAAATCCTGGAGAGCGCGAAATTCCCCGAAATCGTTTTCACGCCCACGCAAGTAAAGGGATCGATCGCGCCTCAGGGAATATCCGAAGTGGACGTAACTGGCGTGATCCGCCTACACGGCCAGGATCACGACATCACCCTGATGATCTCTGTCGAGCCGGCTGCGAATGGCGAATTGCAGGCTTCAACGAAGTTCGCCGTCCCCTACATCAAGTGGGGCCTCAAGAATCCCAGCAACTTCTTCTTGCACGTCAGCGACACCGTCGACGTGGAGGTGCACGCCACCGCGCGACTCGCCCGGTCGCACCAGTAGAATCACGTCGATTGCTGAACTCAGTTCTATCGGGAAGGTCTGCCTACAGAGGCTGATCGGGTCTCATGATCGTGCGCCACATGTGAGCGACCGGGCTGCCATCGTTTCCCAGTCCCTCTTTCGGCTGCTTGAAGTGACGTCCGATAATGTCCAGGAAGGGATCGATCGTGACGACCACGTTTGGATCGAAGGCGTACAAATCATTCACCGCCACCATCCGCGGCTCCATGTACCACTTGTGTTTGCGCACCATCTGGTATGTCGCTTCGATATAGGGCGGCGGCACGTAATCCGCGCCGAACAGTTGCCGGTAGAGATCGGGATACTCATATCCCACTGATGGATCGGCATAATACCGGAGCGCCTGGTGGTAGCGAATCGCAAATGCAACTTTCTCTGAAACGTACGGCTCAAAGAGCTGGGCCCCCCACCATCCGTGGTCCGTCCGTATGATTTCCTGCACCACGTCGTGGAGCAGGCAGGCCAGGACAATCTCTTCGGACATGCCGTTCTTCATCGCCAGGTTCGCGCTTTGCAGCACGTGATTCGCCGTGTCCATGAACCGCAGCTTGAAAAAGTCAGCCAGCGTGGAATTGGCCGGCATGGCAGGAAGTTTTTTCACCGTTTCGCCTGTGCGCGACACGATGAGAAACCCCGCGCCCGCGCGATAGGAGCGCGTCTCGATCTGCGCCTCCACCTCGGCTGCCGTGGGATACTTCCGCACCTCTTTTTGAACGCCGCCCTGCTTCGCCTCGATCGCGCTGTTCAATTCGGACAGCATCTGGTGCTCCAGCGCGTCCGCGCGCGCTTCCGAGTCCATCCGGCTGATGGCGTCCGCGCCTCCGAGGCTGTCGAGGAAAGCTTTTCGATCGATCTCCATGCCCCCCATCCTAGTCGCAAATTCAGGTCCTTGCAAAGCTCCATGCACGGCCCCTCGTGCCGGCCGGGGACTGCCAGACTGTAGGCATTTTGGTCAATCCCGCGCCCCTAGTAATCGCCATCGACCCGCCGCGGCGTTAGAGTTAAAGAGCACGCGGCACGGCTGCCGCGAAGGAGCTCATCATGAAAGTATCGAATCGTTTTGCGGGAGTGCTGGTCGCGTTGGTTCTCGCCGCCGTCGGAGCCGCGGTCTTCGCCGCGCGTGTGGCGGCCCAGGGCGACACTTGGCTTGTCACTCGCGCAGACTATGGGAACAAGTCGCAGCGCATCGACGTCACCGATCTTGTGCAGGACCTGATCTCGCGCGGCGGCGTGAATGGCCGTGTGGCGGTGAATAATCAGACGATGGGCGGCGATCCGGCTGTCGGCCAGGACAAGTCTCTGCGGATATTCGCGCGCAGCAAAAAAGGCCAGGAGCGCGAGTTCGATTACAAAGAGGGCGGCTTCGTTGAGGTAGGCATGTTCTCGGTCCCCGTCAGCAATGATTGGGACGACCACGCCAGAAACGGCGGGCGTAGCGGCCGCGACGGATATTCTGGCGATCGCGATCGTGACCGCGATGATTGGAACGGTCTGTCGATCATTCGGGGCTACTACGGAGTACAGGGGAGAATGGTCAACGTTTCCGACATTCTTCGGAGCGGCGTGCGCGGGGGCCAGCTCACGATGGTTGTGAGCAATAACTCGTTGGGCGGCGACCCGGCGCCGGGCGCGGACAAGTTCCTGATCGTGATCTACCGTTATCAGGGCAGGGAACAGGCCACGATCGCCCGCGAAGGAAACACCCTCTCGATCCCCTGATCGAGCCTATAAGGGATGGCTCGAACTGCGGTTATCGTCTAAGACTTCCCCGCGCGCCGTCATTCTGCCTGCCCTGGCGCAGGAAGGGAGCGGGGCGTCCCCAAGCGATACTCTTTCCAGGAGATCGTGTGGTTGATCTCACAGCCGGGATGCGCGGTAGAATCTCTCTTCGGCGGTCAGCAAAGGGCAGGATGTCAACAAAGCCGTGCGAAATGTGAAGTCATCGGAGGCAAAACATGAAAGTCGGAGCGCGCAATCGGATCGTAGGCAAAGTGACGGACATCAAGAAGGGCAGCGTGATGTGTCTCGTGAAGCTGACCGTACCGGCGTCATCGCGCATGGCCTCGGTCATGACGCTTGAATCGTTGAAGGAACTCGGCATCAAGAAGGGCGACAAGGTCGAAGTTGTCGTCAAAGCGGTCAACGTGCTCTTGCTAAAGAGCTAGACCACCGGCGTTCCGCTCAGCCGTTCTTGTCGGTAATGAGCAATTCCTTCGCACGCTGCGCCGCCTTCACGACAGCTTTGATCAGCGTTACGCGCAATCCGCCCTCTTCCAATTCGAGGATGCCGTCGATCGTGCAGCCGGCCGGAGTCGTCACGGTATCTTTCAGCAGCGCCGGATGGTGTCCGGTCTCGATCACCATCTTGGCCGCCCCCAACGTCATTTGCGCGGCGAGCAGCGTCGCAAGCTCCCGCGACAACCCAACCTTGACGCCGCCTTCCGCGAGCGATTCGAGGATGATGTAAATGAACGCTGGCCCGCTCGCGGAGAGACCCGTGATCGCGTCCATGTTCTTCTCGTCGACGACCACTGTCTTGCCCACGGCGTCGAAAAGTTTGCGCGCCGTCTCGACGTCCTTCGCGGTCGCAAACTTTCCCGGCGAGATCGCCGTGATTCCCGCGCCGACCATCGAAGGAGTATTGGGCATCGCGCGGATCACTGGCACCTTGCCCTTGAGCCGCTTTTCGATGTATTCGGTTGGCACCGAGGCCGCAATCGAAATCAAAAGTTTCTTCTCGTTCAGCTCGCCGCGAATCTCGTCCACCAGGTGCGCTACGGTTTGCGGCTTCACGCACAGGAAAATCACGTCCGCCTTTTTCGCGGCAGCGCGATTGTCGCTGCCCAGCGAAACGGGGAGCTTCATGGCGCTCTTGCGCTGCGCGCCGCTATGCTGCACGGTGGCGGAAATGTGCTGCGGCGAGACCAGTCCTTGCTTCACAAACGCTTCGATCAAGATTCCGCCCATCTTTCCGGCGCCGAGGACGGCGAGCCGCATCTGATTTCCAGGGTGTGCCATTCGTGTTCCCCTTTCCCGCGATTCTTTTAGGCCGTTTTGGGAAGACCCGCGCAATCTGACGGCCTGCGACCGGCGTCGCGTGGCCGATTTGGACTATCGCCGCGGTCGGTGCACGCGTGCCGGAGACGGTCGCCGTGAGTACGGAAGCATGCTGCATGATACAGGAGGACGCGGCGGGGGCGAAAGCCCTCCGTGAGATTGTGGAACTAACCAGTGTCCTGAAAGGAATCATCAAAGTGTCAGAAGGCCGCCAAATTTGGCACTCTAGAGGGGTTTAAGAGGCCATTCTTGCCATGATGAGAAAACGCGTGAATTTCGCGAAATACCGCCATTTTATTGGCTTTTCCGCTACTTTTGCGATCGCACTTGCGCTTTCGGCTGGAAGCGCTTTCGCACAAGCCCCGGCTGGGCCCTTGCCTTCGGCCGCGCCGGCGGATCAGCCTCCGCCCAAGGCCAAGCCGCGAACTCCCGCTGAAATCGGCGGCAAACCGAACCTCTCGGGTGCCTGGACCCTGAACAAAGATGACAGCGACGATCCCCGCGAAAAGATGCAGCAGGCCGGGAACTCCGGCGGGCAGCGTCGCGGTGGCTGGAGCGCGGGCGGCGGAATGGGCGGCGGAGGATGGGGCGGGATGGGAGGCGGTCGACGAGGTGGCGGATCCAGCGGAAGCCGGGGGCAAGGATCATCGGATGGCGAACGCGGCGGAATGATGAACGATCTCTCGCGGATCACCATCGAACAGACCGCGACATCCGCCAAGGTGACTGACGAATCCGGCCGCGTGCTTGCGCTCTATTCGAGTGACGATTCATCGCACGCGAATTCGCCGAACGGCTCTTCGAACAGCGAGAGCGCTCCTCCTGTCGCGCAGTGGAAGGATACTCAACTGGTTGTGGTGACGCCGGGAAGGCGCGAGGGCAGCATCACGCGCACGTTCGAGCTTTCACCCGACGGCAAGCAGCTGTACGTTACGACCAAAATCCAGAATCCGCGCTTTAAACAGACGGTCACCTTCCGTCTCGTGTACGATCCCACGCCATCCGGCGGGTAACCGCGTCTCGTGCGACACCGTCCAACAAGCGTACCGAAATGGCAGTGCGATCCCGTAAGCTGAGAGAACGGTGTTGCCACACTCCATCCGCGGACAGAGCACCCTCACGAAAAGCCTGCGGCTATTGGCGATTCTCCTCGTAACATCTGGCGCGAGCTTGCCGCAACAAGCGGCCCCTCAAACTTCCTCAGCGCCGTCAAGTTCCGGCGCGATCGGCGTTGCGGCGGGAATCGTGCGAACTGCCGATGGGTCGCCGGTTCCCGGAGCAACGCTGCGCCTCACAAACACCGATCTGAAGAAAGTCTGGGTGAGTTGGACAGACGAAGCGGGCAAGTTTGAAGTTCCTTCGCTTCCGGCAGGGCACTACACGATTGAGGCGACGCAGCTCGGGTTCGTTTCAGCGTCACTCGAACTTCAGCTCGGAGCGCAACCTCCGCCGCCACCGCTTCAGTTTGTTCTCCGCGTCGCGACCCTCGCGCAGTTGACCGCGCCGGCGGAGTCTCCACCTCCGGCCAGAGCCGCAGGACCAAGACCGGGCGGCCCACCATGGAGCGGTCAGCGCCCGCCAACGAACTCCGCGAGTGCATCGGGAGCGAACGCGCCGAGTGGGAGCGGCAGGAACGGCGGAAGGGGCCAAATTGCTCCCGGGCTCCTGAACGCGGTTCGCGAGGGATTGGCGAGCGGCGGATTTCAGCAGACTGACTTGACGGGCGGGGGCGGCGCGAGCGCGCAGGGCGAAGAAGCGGTCGGTCAGCCGGGTGCCGGATCGGAGGCGGCTGCCGCGATTTCGTCGGGCGCGGGTTCGTCCTCCGATTCGTTTTTGCTGCAAGGAACCGTTGGGCAGGGATTGTCCGCCACCGGATTCGGCGGACCGGGCGGATTCGGCGGGGGAGAATTCGGGCCCGGCGCGCCCGGAGTGCCCGGAGCGCAGGGCGGCGGTTCGGGACAAGGGTTCGGGCCACAGGGCGGGGGATTCCCGGGTGGCGGAGGCGGCGGGTTTTCCGGCGGCCGTGGCGGTCCGGGCGGAGCCAACATCGCCAGACTCTTGCGCCAGACCGTGAACCGTGTGCGCTTCAGCTTTTTCGATCGCTACACGAACTCAGCATTCAATGCAAAGCCGTTTTCGATCACGGGCGCGCAATCCCCAAAGATCGGCAGCTACGACGAGCGCGTCGGCGGGACCATGGGCGGCCCGATGAAGATTCCGCACATCTACAACGGAAGCGATAAAACCTATTTCATTTTGAACTACCAGCACGACATCGCCAAGAATCCCGTAAGTACTTTTTCCGCGGTCCCAACACTCGACCAGCGCAACGGATTGTTTTGTGGATCCACGATCTTCGAGCCTTTTTCGACCACTCCCTTTCCGTCCGCCGGAACAGGATGCCAACAGATTCCCACGAGCGATTTCGCGAATAACCCCGCGGTGCAGGGCCTGTTGAACATCATTCCGAAGCCAAACTTGGTTCCGAATCCAAGCCTGCCGACCACGACCGGGCAGAATTACTTGTTGCAAGCCACGACGCCGCTGAATTCAGACGTCGTGAATTTCCGCGTGCTGCACACGATCAACGCGAAGTTCAACGTGAACGGCGGCTACAACTTCAACTCGCAGCGCTCCGACACGCTCAGCAATTTCGCGGGGATTGGCGGGCGCCAATCCACACGCAGCCAGAGCGTGGATCTGGCGCTTTCCCACAACTGGTCGCCGCGGGTGGTCGAGAACCTTCGTCTGAGCTGGAGCCGCAATCGCGCCGAACTCTTGAGCAACAATTCTTTCGGGACGGACATTGCCGGAAACCTGGGAATCACGGGCGTCTCGGTCGCGCCGATCGATTTCGGCATTCCCCGGATCAGCTTCACGAGTTTCTCGGCGTTGAACGATCCGATTCCGTCTCTCACGCGGAACCAGACGCTGCGAGTGTCCGACGGCCTCACGTGGGTACACAAGAATCACAGCATGGGCTTCGGGGGCGAGATCCGGCGCATCCAGTTAAATACGCAATCGAATCCGAACCCGCGTGGCGGTTTCATCTTCACGGGCCTCGCGACCGGCAACGACTTCGCCGATTTTCTGGAAAACCGTCCTTTCAACACGACCGAGCAGTTCGGCAATCCGAACACCTATTTCCGGAGCTGGGGCTTTTCCGCTTACGCGCAGGACGATTGGCGCGTGAGCAAGACCTTCACGTTTCAATACGGATTGCGATATGAGGCCGTCACGCCGCCGGTCGAGCTCAACAACAACATCGTGAATCTCGACATCACCGACCTTGCCCACGTGGCTCAGGTCGCGCACGGCCAGCCGAATCTCTCGGGGCCCGGCCTCCCAAGGGCGCTGGTCCACGGGAACTACAAGAATTTCGAGCCGCGCATCGGGATCGCGTGGCAGCCAAAGTTTATAAAGCCGAAGACCGTGGTGCGCGCCGGATATTCGATTTTCTACAACGAGTCGATCTACAACACGCTGGCGCGGCAGCTTGCTTACCAGCCGCCGGTTGCCACCGCGCAAACTCTGACCACCACCTCGAGTGCGCCGCTAACACTGCAAAACGGGTTTCAAACGGAGCAGAGCAGCAGCTTTATTTCGAACACGCAGGCGGTCGATCCTTTCTATAAGAACGGCTATGCGCAGATGTGGAATCTGGGAACCGAGATATCTCTTTCGCCGAACTGGATGCTCGATCTGACCTACACAGGCACGAAGGGAACCAATCTCGACATCTTGCGAGCGCCCAACCGCGCGCCTCTTGGCACCCTATCCGATGAGATTCAGGCGCACCGCATCGACCCGAACGCCGCGGGATTCACGTTCGACCAGTCGGGCGCGAACTCGATCTACAACGCGCTCCAGGTGCGCGTGATGCACCGATTCACGAAGGGATTCATGCTGCAAGGCATTTACACGTATGGAAAGTCCCTCGACGATGCCAGCTCGATCGGCGGAGGAGGGGCGACGGTCGAGCAGCAGGACGGCAATCTTCACGCCGAATACGGGCTTTCCACGTTCGACGTGCGGCACCAGTTCCGCGCCATGTCGATGTGGGAGCTGCCGTTCGGCCAGAGGAGCCACTGGGCGAACCACGGATGGAAGGAGCGCGCGTTCGGCGATTGGCGCCTCCAGAATATTTTCACGTGGCAGACCGGCACGCCTTTCACCGTGCTGCTGGGCGGGGTCGCTTCCGACAACGGTACAGGAGTGAATTTCTCTCTGCGCCCGGACATTACCGGGAATCCGAACACCGGGATTTGCGGCGGTTCGCCATTGGCGTACTTCAATACGAATGTCTTTAGCCTGCCGACGGACGCAAACGGAAATCTGACCTATGGCAACGAGCCGCGCGGCGCCGTGGAGGGGCCGTGCAGCTTCAATTGGAATATGTCTCTGGCGAAGACGTATCGGTTCGGCCCGGAGCGGCGGCATCAATTGAATGTGAGTTGGCAAATCCAGAATCTTACGAACACGCCGAACTTCAACGGCATCGGCACCGTGCTCCCCTGTTTCGGGAGCGGCGGGTCGGGAACGGGAACGGCGTCCGGCATCAAATGTGGGCTCGACACGGGCGCGGGATCCGGCTTTTCACTGTTCGGCCGCGTGACGAGCGCGGGATCGATGCGCACGATGGCCCTGATGGTTCGTTTTACCCTGTGAGCGACGGATATGCTTGAGGCAAATTGCAACGATCGACGCAGTCTCCGGGATCGAGTCGCGCGCCCCTGCGTGGCCGCGTGGATTATCGCGGCGCTGTCTCTGTCGCCAGTATCCGTGGCCGCGCAGCAGGAGTCCGCGCCCGCGCCGGCACAGGCGCAAACGAAGATTCCTCCACTGAATCCGGCGGCGAGGCTTCGCGCGCAGTCAAATCTGGTGCGCATCGACGTGGAGGTGACCGACGGCTCGGGAAAACCGATCAAGGGATTGAGCGCGAGCCAATTCGAGGTCACCGACGACGGTAAGTCCCAGAAGATTTCCGTCTTTTCCTATTCGGACATCGAAAAGATCGAGACGGCCGGCGAGGGAAACGCAGCCCCGGTCGTTGTCCCCGTGGACAGCAGCGCCGCGGGCGTGACGGATACGCTTCCCGATCAGCTTCGGGATCGCAGGATGATCGTACTGTTCTTCGACATGACGTCGATGGAGACGGACGACATCTTGCGCGCACACGGCGCTGCGGAGAAATTCTTGAAGCAGCAGATGACGCCGGCGGACCTCGTTGCCGTGGTCGTATTCAGCATGCGCCTCGCGGTGCTCGCGAATTTCACGAACGATCGGGCGGTGCTGAACAAAGCCATCGCGCAGTTGGTGCCCGGCGCGGCTTCGCAGATCGCGAATCCGCTCTATGCCGCGGCTCAGAACGGCGAATACGACGTGCAGGAAGACACGGGAGCGGCGTACACAGCGGATCAGACGGAGTTCAACGTATTTAACACGGACCAGAAACTCGCCGCGGTGGAGGGGCTTGCAAACGTGCTGGCGGGAATTCCCGGACGCAAAGCGCTCGTGGAGTTCACCGGCGGGATCACGCAGACCGGCGAAGAGAACCGCGCCGAGCTGCGTGCCGCCACGGACGCGGCCAACCGGGCGAACGTCTCGATTTATTCCATCGACGCGCGCGGGATGTTCGCGACGCCGCCCGGCGGAGATGCCACAACGAGCGCCGCGACCGGCACGTCGATGTTCAGCGGCGCGGCGGTGTATCACCAGACGGACGAGCGCGAGGACTCGCGCGACACGCTGGCCACGCTTTCAACCGACACCGGAGGGCGGGCGTTCTTCGATCTCGGCGATCTGAGCGACGCCTTGCCGAAAATCCAGCAGGAGAACGGCGGATACTATCTGCTCGGCTACGACCTTCCGCCGGACGTGAAGCGCGATGGACGCTGGCGGGCGGTGCGCGTGAAAGTGAATGCGCCGGGGGCGCACGTTCGCTACCGCAACGGCTACTACGCTCCGCGAGATTTTCAGCACCTCGAAAAAGAGGATCGCGACCAGCAGCTCGCGGACGCAATGCGTTCGGAAAGCCCCGAAGTCGATTTGCCCATCGCGGTCGAGACGGCGATGTTCCGTCTGAGCGACCAGCAAGTGTACGTGCCGATCTCCGCGAAGCTTTCCTCAAGCGCGCTCGATTGGGCGCAGAAGCACAACCGCCGAGAAGCCGTGTTTGATTTCGCGGCGGAGGTGCGCGTGGCGCCGTCCGGACAGAGCGTGGCCGCGCTGCGCGACACGATTACAGTGCATCTCGACGAGCAGCGCTTTCAGCAGGTGAAAAGCGCCAATCTGGTGTATCAAGGCGGCGTGGTGCTCACGCCGGGAACGTATCGGTTGAAATTCCTGGCGCGTGAAAATGAGTCCGGAAAGATCGGCACGTTCGAACAGGCGCTCATCGTGCCGCCGCGTCCGGCTGAACGAATGGCGCTCAGCTCGGTGCTGCTGTCGAGCCAGCTCGTGCCGGTCGAGAAATCAAGTGAAGTGCAGACGAAAGGGCAGGGAATTCGGGCGCAGTTAACTGCGTCGCCGCTGGAGATGGCGGGGGAGAAGATCGTACCCAGCGTGACGAGGTTTTTCACGCAGCAGCAGACGCTCTACGTTTTCTTCCAGGCGTACTATCCGGAGAAGGCGGGGAAATCCGAGGCGCTCGACGCGAGCGCGCTGCGCGCCGGGCTGGTGTTTTTCCGCGGCGGAGTGCAAGTGAATGCGACGCCGCTGCTCGCACCCGCGCAGACCGACCCGAAGTCGCGCACTGCTTCGTTCCGCATCAGCCTGCCGCTTGCGAAACTGCCTCCCGGACGTTACACGGTGCAGGCTGTGGTGATTGCCGCGGGGACGCAACAGTCTGCGTTCGGCCGCGCATATCTCGCACTTGAACAAGCCCCGGTTGCACCTGCGGCTCCATCGCCCGCCGTGCCGCCCACCATCGTGCCTTGATCGAAGGCAGCAGCGGAGTTCAAAGCTGCCCCTACCGTGCGTTTCCTCAAAAAAAGCGGCGGCCCCGATTGCTCGGGACCGCCGGGACGAACGTAGCCGACACATCGCGCCGAATTAGTGTTTGTTGTCGTCGCGCTTATTGTCGTCGTGCTTTGTGTCCTGGTGCTGGTCCTTGTTGCGATTGTCCTGTTGCTGCCTCGGAGCCTCGGAGCGCTTCTCCTCCTGTTTGGGCGGCGGCTGCGTCTCCTTGCGATTCAGGGGCGGATGGACGTCGTACATTTCATCGCGCGCCTTCACGGGAGGCGTGAACCGCATGGACTTGCGCTCCTCGTTCTGCTGCGGCTGTGTTTGAGTTGGCTGCGTTTGCGCGGGCGGCGCCTGGTTTGTGCGAGTGTCGGGACGGTTGAAACCTCTGTTGTCACGATTCGCCGGAGGCGCGTTCTCACCTCCACCAGTGGGAGCGTTGTTGCTTGTTCCAGCGCCAGTATTGGGTCTGTTCGCGCCAGCTGGCGGCTGGAAAGGATGGAACCCGTCGCGTGATTGTTGTGGCGCGTTGTTGTCGGCGGGTCCGGCCGTCGGCGGGATGTTCTGGTGGGTCGGCGCCGGGATGTTGTTATTGAAGCCGCCGCGCGGGGGCGTGGGCTGGTTGCCCTGTGGCTGGCCGAAGCCGCGAGGAGCATTCGTAGTCACTGGCGCAGGACGAGACACCGCTGGATTCAGCCGCGCGACGACGGCCCGCTGCTCGATCGGGACGGGAGGCCGCACGGTGGAAACTCTGGCCGAGGCGAAGATGCGGCTCGAGCGCGTCGGAGCGATCTGCTCGGATTCGACGACGCGAGCGCGCTCGATCTGGTCGGGCGTGACGCGCACGGAAGCGGACGCCACCGAACGCGCGCCGACGAATGTTTCTCTGGATACAGCCGTGACCGCCGAGTTCGTGTGCGCGTAGGTGTAGTCCACGCGGCGAACGTCGCGGTTGATGACGACCGTGTTGTACACATTGGTGACCTGCGTGATGTTGATGACGCGCGTGTTCGTGACATTGACGACCTGAACGTAACGCCGGCTGCAGCGATATCCGGGAACGAAGACGTCACGCGGACCAAGAGGGAACCATCCGACGCCGGCGAAGCCTCCGCCAAACGTGACGGAGAAACCGAATCCGCCTCCGCCCACGAACCCCACCAGCGCCGGGGCATAGACCGGCCGGACGACGATCGGTCCGGGCACCCAGGCCCAGTGCGATCTCACAAAGCACCAGCGGCCGTAGTGGAATGGGGCGAAGCCCCAAGGCTCTTCATCGACCCACGTCCAGCCCCAGGGCGCGATCCAGACCCAGTGGCCGTAATGATAGGGCGCCCATCCGACGGCGACCGTTCGCGGAACCCAGACGTTGCCGTAGTCCGAATCCGATTCCCAATCGCCGTATTCGTCGAGATCGTAGTAGCCGTCCACGTCGCGCGAAACGTAGCGCGCCGAAGCGGCGCTGTTTTCGCGCTGATCGCGCGATTGGCACCAGTCTTCGAAATCGTCGTAGCCCGGCTCAGGCATGGCGTCGTACGAGAGCTCGTCGGTGCCTCTGAATTCGTACCGCCGGTCCGAGCGAAGATCCCAGGAATCGCCGCCGCCGGTGACTTCGCCCTCGCCTTCCCGGACGATGATGACGGTGGAGTTCCCGTCGGGATCGGTCTGGATTTTGTACTCGCCGGCGCGTCTGAGAGTGAAGGCGAGATTGGGAGTGTCGATTTCGAAAGCGTCGTCGGAAGAAAGATTCCGCACGTGGACCTCGATCGTGCCCTGCGCGAGTTGAAGCTGGACCGTGCGATCGTCAAGGGTGAGAAACGAGATGCCGGTCTCGCTCGAGAGGCGGATCGCCGTGCTGCCGATGTGAACTTCACCGCGCGAGTTCTGGTCAGCCCAGAGATTGTCTCCGGTGGTCAGCGGGCGATTGGGATCGGCCTGCACCCAGTCTGTGTCGCCGGACACCTGATACGAGACGGATCCCTGAATGTAGTTGAGCCGCGCAACGCGGCTGGGAGGATCGTCTTGCGCCGCGGCGGTGATCGGGAGCGCTGCGAATAGTGCGCCGATGAAGAAAACGAGCGCGAGCAATGAGCCTCTGTTTCTCATGATGTTGCCCCCTTTCGCGAAGTGTCCTCTTGATAGCACGGTCAGGCGATCGAGCCAATCGCAGGCGAGGAACCAGGTGAACCATGCGACAACACGAATCGAGGATGTGGACATAGCGTATCTTCGCTCCTCATTATGAAACCCCTCGCAGCCGTATTAGTTGCCTGGCGCTTCATTTGCCGCTCGAGTTCGGAAAGTCTCGGTACTTCATTTTTGGTCCTGATGCGCTACGGCCCCGATCGCTCGGGGCCGTGAGCCGAAATTTGGACGACTTAGTTTGCGTCAGCGCGAGCGGCCTCCATTGGAGTGGCTTTCGCTTCCGCGATTGCCTCCGCCGCCTCCACCACCGCCGCGATTGCCACCACCACCGTTTCCGCCGCGTGGTGCGCTATATCCGCCGTTTCCGCGTGGTGCGCTGTAGCCGCCGCGCGGCTGGCTATACGAGCCGCGCGGATAGTTGCCGCCGTAAGAACCGCCGCCTCGGGGCGTCACGATGGGCTGCCTCATATTAAGGGGAGGACGAGAGTATGAATTGGGGTTGCTCCCTCGTGACGCCGCCGACGGCGGATTGAACGAACGCTGCGATTGATTGGGTTGCGCAAAGCCGCGGCCCGATTCCTGCGGCTGCACGGTCCGCGAAGGCGGAGTGAAGTGCTGCCATCCGCTGCGATTCTCGGCCGGACCTCCTTGAGGTGCGCCTTGCGATCCTCCTTGCGAAGACGGGCGCGACGGAGGCGCGAACGATCCGCGCCCTGAATTGTTCACTTCACCGCGGTTGCCGGCTGAAGATCCCGGCGCCGGACGCGCGACGGCTCCCGATTGCGGAGGAGTGAACGTGTGCCATCCGGGGCGGTTGGACTGCGCAGGCGCCGGAGCATTTCCGCGATTCTGGCTCAGGGTTTGTGAGGGAGTTTGCTGCGGCGCCTGAGCCGAGGACCGCCCGAACCATCCCGAACTCCGGTTGTTGCCGGAAGGGGATTGTTCACGGCCCGATTGCGATGGGTTCTCGAGCGTACGCGGAGCTTGCGTCATCGTCGCGCCGTTCGCGGAACGGTTGCCGAATCCGGATTGCGGCCGATTCGCCTCGTTCGCATTGCCGAAGGAACGCGGAGCTGATGCGTTCGTGTTGTTGGCGCGAGCCCCGCCGTTGAAGAACCGCTGCGTGTTCGGCGGAGCGCTGCGGAACGCCGACGGATTCGCCGCGCGCCCGGACGGGCTGAAGCTTTCCCGCGATGGAGACATGGGCATCTTGCCGGCCACCAGGCTGGACTGCCGGAACGAGGCTTCGCTGATACGGTCCTGATGCCGCGATACAGCGGCCCGGCCAAATTCGTTGCCCGCCATCGAGGACATGCCGCCACGAACGCGGTCGTTCCGGAAGGCTTCGTCGACGTTCGAGAATCGGCGCCCGCGGAACCCGTCGCCCGCGAGCGGACGGAAACTGTCGCGGAAGTTATTGTTGATGATGGTCGTGTTGTGAATGTTCGTCACATTGACGACATTCACGCGGTTGCCCCAGCGGCCCCACCACGGGTGGAATCCGTCGCACGGCCCGGTGGGAAGCCAGCCAACTCGGCCGAATCCGCCGAATCCGAACCCAACGCTGACGCCCCAGCCGCCGCCTCCGAAACCGAAGAAGGAAACGTAGGCCGGCGCCCAGACCGGGTAGTAAGCGGGGTATGCAACCACAGGACCCGGCCACCAGACCCAATCGCCGCCATAGACGAACCAGCGGCCGTAGTGATAAGGCGCCCAGCCCCACGGCTCGTAGGAAACCCACGTCCAGCCGTAGTAGGGCTCATACACCCAGCGGCCATCGCGATACGGCGCCCAATCGGGTCCCGCAGAGGAAGGAACCCACACGGGACCGTAGTCCGGCACGTCGCGCCAGTGGCCATAAGCATCGAGGTCTTCCGAACCGGTGTAGTAGTGATTGGTCTTGCGCCAGCTTTCGGCATTGCTGATTCGGTGATTGCGGTCGTCATTCCAGGAATCCCAGTCGTCACGACCCGGTGCGGATGCGGTTTTGTACTCCGGGCTGTCGGTGCCGACGACGGTGATCATCTGGCCCTTTTCAACGTGCGTGCTGCCCTGGGGTGTCGTGATTTCGGCGGAGCCCTGGCGCACGACCACCTGCGTTTCCGCATCGGAGTTCACGAGAATGCGATATTCGCCGGGACCCTGCGGATGAATCGAGGCGTTCGGTGTGTCGATTTCGGAATCCGCTTCGGATCCCTTGAACACCGAGTAGCTCACCAAGCCCTGCCCGACCTGGAGTTGAATGTGCGTGCGAGTGAGACTCGCCACTCTGGCCGTGGCGCTGTCCGCCATGCGAAGGACATCGGCGTAGTCGAGCTGAAGCTCGGCGCGGGATTTTTCGCCCGTCGAAACGCGATCGTCAGTTGAAATGGGAGTATTCAGCGTCACAGCGACCCACTCGCCGTTATCGCCGCGCTGCGAGGAAACATCCCCGTGCATGAAGCTGACGCGCGCGACGCCGGGCTGAAGCTCGACCGGCTGGCCCGCCTGGTCGCGGGGCGGCTCATCCTGCGCGCTCGCCGGGATCACACCCAGCATCAAGAACATCGCCGCTAAACTTGCGAGATACTTTTTCATCGCTCACCTCCCGGCTCTCAAAGCGCCAGGAATCTTTGAATCCACACCTGGTAATGCAGGGCCGGTGCCAAACGGCCATTTTCCGGGCCGCGCTCGCAAGCCAGCCCAAATCAACTGCTTACAGCAGGTGACGTCAGAGACGCTCAAGAATCCCGTTGCTCTGCATTGGTGGATTTCGAGCGGTGGTGGTGGTTTTCAGCCACCACTGCTCGCAGGCAAGCATAAGGCAACGGTGGTCGTGGTCGGCCCGACGCCGCGCACACGGCCCATCACTTCCCAAACGCCATATTCGGACCCGGAGGCCGATCGCTCCGGACTGATTTTTTGGGCACAGGGTATGCATCAGTTCGTGGGGCTCCAGCGCGCTCTTGCTATCCTTAATCCATAAATCGAAAAGCACATTTGGACCGACATACTGAAGGGGGAATTCAATGCGCATGTGGAATCGCTTCTATCTCTCAATGATCCTCGCGGGCGCTCTTTCGGGCGCTGCGTGGGCGCAGGCACAGGTGGCCGACCGGACGCAGCCCCAGGCCGGCAACTCGACCGCCGCCCCGGTCACGACCGTGAATCAGGCCATCGACCGCATCATCGCGCGCGAGCGTGACGAGAATGCCGTCATCCGGGGCTATAAGCCGATCATCGAGACCTACGTCCAGGATATGAAGGCCGATCCGCAGATGGGCTTCATTCCCGTCCGCGATCACTATTATCTCGGCCAGGCGAACCAGTCGAGCGCCGTCGCCGAAAGCTCGATGCTCGACAAGAACAAGAACAAGAAGAAGAAAGGGAAAGAGGATCTCAATCCCCTTTCGCACATGAGCGGTTCTTCCTCCTCGTATGATCCCGAAGGTTTCCTGCAGATGGTCTACGTCGATACGAGCGCCTTTGACCGAGAGCACTACATGTTCGATTACGTGGGCCGGGAATTTCTCGGCGAGGTCCGCTGTTTGGTGTTCGACGTGACCCCGCAGCCGAAGGCGGGCAAGGGCCGCTTCTACGGCCGCATCTGGGTGGAGGACCAAGGATTCGCCATCATTCGGTTCAATGGAATGTTCACTTCCGGTGGAGAACCCAACGGATTCAACGTGCACTTTGATAGCTGGCGGCTGAACCTTCAGCCGGACCTCTGGCTGCCTGCGTTTGTCTTCAGCCAGGATTCAGACTCCAAGAACTCCGTCGCGGACAGCGTCCGCTTCAAAGCGCAAACTCGCCTGTGGGGCTATTCTCTGAAAAACGCGGGCCACGAAGCGGCGCTCAATGACCGGCCGATTGAACAGGCCCTGCCGGCTGACAGTGGCGATTCCGCTCAGACGGATCGCTCTCCCGTCGAGGTGGAGCGCGAATGGCAGCACCGGGCGGAGGTGAACGTGATCGACCGGTTGCAGCGCATCGGTCTGCTCGCGCCTGCGGGTGAAGTGGATAAAGTCCTCGAAACCGTAGTGAACAATCTCGAGGTGACGAACAATCTCGATATCGAACCCGACGTTCACTGCCGCGTCTTGCTAACAGGCACCCTCGAATCCTTCTCGATCGGACACACGATCGTGATCAGCCGCGGCCTCCTGGACGTCCTTCCCGACGAGGCCAGCCTTGCCACCATGCTGGCGCAAGAGCTTGCCGCGATCGTGGTGACCAAGCCGTCCACGGATCAGTGGGGATTCAACGACACGACGAACGTCACAGCCGCCGAGGCGCTTTCGCGCTTCTCGTTCAAGGCCACGCCGGCGGAAGTGGAAATGTCGAACCAGAAGGCGATCGAATTCCTGAAGCATTCTCCCTATCAAGAGAAGCTCGGAAACGCGGCGCTATTCCTGAAGCAGCTCCAGGTGTCCTCGGCGGCTCTCCCTTCGCTGATCAACGCCCACCTCGGGAACAGCGTGGCGCTGAGCACAGCGCTGTTGAGCATGGGGCCGGCGCTCCAGGCCGATAAGATTGATCAGATGGCGGCCCTGCCGCTCGGCGCTCGAGTGAAGGTTGATCCATGGAGCGACCGTGTGGAACTGGTCAAGTCGAAGGCCGTTTCGCTGCACTCGGCCCGCGAAAAGATGCCGTTTGCGGTCACGCCCTTCATGCCTTTTGTGACGCGCTATCACGACTCGAAGGCGTCTGGAAAGCAGGACGGTTCGTCCTTGGCGAGCAAAGAGGCCGCACGCCACTAGGCCGCTCTTCAAACCACGGCTACCCACTGACACGTGCACCCGTAATGGGTGCTCGAAGCAGGGAATTGCCAAACGAGACTTCAGCAGAGATAACTCCTCATTAGCGTCCTAACCGGACATGTGGAGCACTGGAAGGGTATTTGTCCGGTTATCCGACCTATCAGGCCTTAGCCCGATGCTGCGTGGGCTAATGGACGTCCCTTCAGGATTCCCTCGGAAAATCAAATACGATCGCCGTGCGATGGAAGAAGTTCACAAAGTCGGCTCACGGCAGCCGAGAGGATACTTTCGCTTTTGTAAGGATCGGGGGTATGCTCATCCCGGTCCGCCGGGATTTGAGGCGAAATTAGAGACGATTTGTTCGGCTCCCATCACAGGAGGCTTCATACCATGCAAGGCGAACTGAGATATCAGCGCGGACGCAGACGCTCAGGAGCGCGAGTTTTAGCGTCCATCCTCGCAGTAGCCGCGGGGGTGGTTCTCACGGCGCAACAAAGCGCCGGCCAGTGGTCGACCGTCGGCGGCGATTCCGGCAACTCGCGATATTCGTCGCTCACGCAAATCAATTCGCAGAACGTCGCGAAGCTGGGAGCCGCGTGGATCTCGGAAAAGGTCGGACCGCCACCTTCGTCTCGCGCCATGCCGGTAATCGACAACGGACTGTTGTTTCTGACGGCGCCTCCGTTCGTCACCGCCGTCAACATCTCTACCGGCCGCGTCGAATGGCAATACCGGCTGGCGCCGGACACGGAACCGGGCGCGCCCGTCGCAGGTTCACCCGCGCGGGAAGGCGTGGCAGTGGGCGAGGGTCTGGTGTTCGTTGGGATTTCCGATTCGAATCTGATCGCGCTCCGCGAGAAGACGGGCGAGCTTGTATGGAAGACTTCGCTTATCGATCCAGCGGGCAGCCCCACAGGCGGTCCCTCGGGCGCTCCCCTGTACGCAGACGGATTGGTATCGATCGGCACGAATGGCGACAACGGAAATCGCGGCCAGATTGTCGCCGTCGACGCGAAGACCGGGCGCGAAGCGTGGCGCTTCTTCGTCATTCCCTCACCGGGCCAACCCGGGTCGGAGACGTGGCCGAAGAACAACGCGTGGAAGCGCGGCGGTGGCGCTGTCTGGCTGGTCGGAGCGTCCGATCCGGAGCTGGGCTTGGTATTTTACGTGACCGGAAACGGCGTCCCGCAATACGGCGGTGAAAACCGGCCGGGCGACAATCTCTATCTCTGCTCGTTCGTCGCGCTCGACAGCAAGACCGGCAAGCTTCGCTGGCACTATCAGGTGATTCGCCACGACATCTGGGAAGCCGACATCGCAGAAGCGCCCGTGCTGTTCGATGCGCAAATCAGCGGGCAATCCCGGAAGGCGATTGCAGCGATGCGCACGGATGGCTATCTCTTCATGCTCGATCGCGCCACCGGAAAACCACTCGGGCGCATCGAAGACCGGCGGGTACCGCAGGATGCGTTCCAAAAAACTGCGGCGACGCAACCCTATCCCGTGGGCGCCGATCACGTCCTGCCCGATTGCGACGACTGGAAGAAGCAGCAGCTCCCCCGCGGTTTCGAGTTGGGCTGTTTCTTCACGCCCGCGTCGTTTGGGAAGGAGAACGTTATAGCCCCGGTTTACGGCATGCGCGCCACGCCGATGGCGTTTGATCCGCAGACGCGCTTTTTTTATGTGACCGGCAACGCGGGATTGCAGTGGTTCCGGCGCGCCGATGATCCTGCTTTCTTTGCTCTCAGTTTCAACGGGCGTGTGCCGGGACTGAACAAACTGAGCTACGGCGTTCTGGCCGCTCTGGACAGCCGCACGAACAAGATTGTCTGGACGAAGGAATTTCACGGGCAACGCCCGAGTGGCGCGCTGGCAACTGCGGGAGGCCTCGTTTTCCAGATGGCCGGCGACGGCAACATGCAAGCATACGACGCCGCCAACGGATCCCTCGTCTGGCAGTTTCAAACGGGCACGCCCAGCGGAAGCCCGCCGATCACGTTTGAAAATGCCGGCGAGCAGTACATCGCCACCGTTGTCGGCGGCGCCGTGTGGGCTTTCAAATTGGGAGGCACTGTTCCCGCGCGCCCGGCGCCGACGATGGCGCCTCAGGAAGATTTTGCCGGAGCGATCACCGACACGGCGAACATCGAAACCGCCTCGCTTGCGCGGGATGCAGGCCTCACCGGCTCGCACTACATGACGGACGAGTACGAATTCAGTCCCTTCCGCGCGCGGGTCAAGGTGGGCACGCGAGTCACGTGGAGAAACAACGGCCGGATGACCCACACCATCGTCGCGGAAGACGGATCCTGGTCGACTGGCCCCCTTAGCCCTCTCGACGTCGGCACAGTCAAATTCGACAAACCGGGAACGTACACGTACATCTGCAAGGAGCATCCGTGGGTATACGGGCAAATCATCGTCGAACCCGCTGCCCCGAAGGGTGGACAGAACGAACCGCCTGGCAAATAGGATCGATCCGGACGCGCCGTCACTCGAGCGTAACTGGCGCTCAGCGGTGCGCCCCATCGCGAAGTGACGTGTAACGCACTGCGCGTAGAGGCCCCTCCGCGCCCGACACATTCTTGGGGGATCGTCGGCCACTGCGTGGGCGGGTGAAGGGGATCACAGCCCGATGTGACTAGGATCACATCGCGCGTCTGGCAAAACGATTACAAAAGGCACAACGGAGGAAGCGAGCACTCAACATGAGTCGTTGAGCGGGAGGGGCACCGGCAGAGCGAATACGACCCCAAACGCTCCCCTACAAGACTCGACCGTTGAGGCGGCTTTCCTCCCGAGAACGCACTAACTAGGGCGGCCCCCACCCCGGGCCGCCTCTTTTTTTCTCGGAACAAGCCAACTCCTGATAATCGCGCTAACAGGACAAGTTCGCCTTGATTGGCCAAGCTCCGTTCTGGGAAACGAATGCGGTTTTCAAACGGACCCACCACGGCGGCTGGTCTTATGAATCTTCTTCTGCGGGGTCGGGGACGCCGATTTTCGAGAGGCGGTAGCGCAGCGCGTTGCGCGAAAGTCCGAGTGCGCGAGCCGCCTGGCTCTTGTTGCCCCCCGCGCGGCGCAGGGCTTCGCGGATCATCTCGTCTTCCCACTGCTCGAGCGTCATGCCCGCGGGCAGCACGGGCGAAGCCGCCGCGGCGCCGCGCGACGGCGGATTATCGAGGTGAATGTCGGAGACATCGAGCGTGGTTCCAGCGGAGAGCGTGACGGCGCGCTCGAGGACATTCTGAAGCTCGCGCACGTTTCCCGGCCAGTGAAAATCCGTCAACAGGCGCATGGCCTGCGGCGTGATTCCGCGGACCTGCTGACCGGATTCGCGCGCGAATTTCTCAAGGAAGAAATCAGTGAGGGCGGGAATGTCTTCCTTGTGGTCGCGCAGCGGCGGAATATCGATGGCGACCACGTTCAAGCGGTAGTAGAGATCCTGGCGGAAGGTGCCGTCTTCGAGCGCGGCGCGAAGATCGCGGTTCGTGGCGGCGATCAGGCGGACATCGACCTTGAGCGTTTTCGTGCCGCCGAGGCGCTCGAACTCGCGGTCCTGGAGTACGCGCAGGAGCTTCACTTGAATGGGCGGCGGCACGTCGCCTATTTCGTCGAGGAAGAGCGTGCCCTTGTCCGCGAGCTCGAATTTTCCGGGCTTGCTGCCGACGGCGCCGGAGAACGCGCCTTTTTCGTAGCCGAAGAGCTCGCTTTCGAGAAGATTTTCGGGGATGGCGGTGCTGTTGATTTTCACGAAGGGTCCCGAGGAGCGCTGCGAATGCTCGTGAATCGCGCGCGCGATGAGGTCCTTGCCCACGCCGCTCTCGCCGCCGAGGAGCACGGTCGCATTCGTGGGAGCGACGCGCTCGACGATTGCGAGCACGGCCTGCATTTTGCCGCTGCGCGCGACGATGTTCTTGTACTCGTAACGGTGGCCGAGCGCTTCGCGCAAGTCGCGATTTTCCCGGCGAAGCTGATGCGTGGCCAGCTCCTTGCGGATCACGAGGACCAGCTCGGCGAGCGCGAACGGCTTCAGCACGTAATCACTGGCGCCGGCCTTCATGGCATCGACCGCGGATTCGACCGTGCCGTAAGCGGTCATCATCACGACGGGCATGTGCGCATCGACGCGCTTCACGGCCTGGAGGAATTCGAGGCCGCTCATGCCGGGCAGCTTGAAATCGGTGACGACCAGGTCGAAAGGCTCCTTGTTCAGGAGTTGCAGGCCCGTCTCTGCGTCGGGCGCAGAGCGCGCGTGAAAGCCGTCGTCGGCGAGCTGTAGTTCGATCAGACGCCGGAGTTTCTGCTCGTCTTCCACGATCAAAATGGATGGTTTGTCCGATGTCATGATTTCTCCTGAGAAGCAGGGAGAAACACGCGAAAGCGTGCGCCGGGCGCAGAATTGTCTTCCAGCCGAATCCAGCCGCGATGGTCGTCCACAATCTTGGCGACAATGGCGAGCCCCAGCCCGACGCCCTCTTTCTTCGACGTGAAGAAAGGATTGAAGATCTGCTCGCGCAAATCCAGCGGCACGCCGGGGCCGGTGTCTTCGACCGTGATGCCGACGCCCTCTCGCCCGTTCGAAGATTCGGGTGCAATCGAAAGGCGCAACACGCGCTCTCCGCCATCGGCCGCGGCTTCCATCGACTGATAGGCATTTTGAATCAGATTGACGAAAACTCGCTCGCACATCTGCTCGTCGGCGAGAATTTCCGGTAGAGCCGGAGCGTAGTGGCGTTCGATGCGGACGTTTGCGTTCGGAGATTGGGACTGGACCGATTCGAGAGCGCGGTCGACGATCTCCGAAATCTGCTGCGCCCGCAGATCGAGATTGGAGGGCCGGGCGAAATCGAGAAACCGGGCCACGAGCGCGTTGAGCCGGTTCACCTCCGAGGAAATGTAACCGGCAAGCTCGCTCGAGAGCGGCTGGGAGTCCTTCAGTTTCTGCGCCAGTATTTCCGCCGATCCTTTGATGACGCCGAGCGGATTGCGAATCTCGTGCGCCAGGCCTGCGGAGAGCTGTCCTAGAGCGGCAAGGCGCTCCGACCGGCGCGCTTCGGCCTCGGCGCGCTGCAACTGACGATTGGTTTCCTCAAGCGTCTGCGAGAGCGCCTGATATCGCGCCACCTGGCGGCGATTTTCGACCACGAAGCGATTCACCAGCATCGCCGCAAGGAAGAAAAAGAGAATGCGGATGGCGAGCTGGTAGCTGCCTTCGGCCGTCAGCTCGTAGTCTTGAAGAGCCGGATAGAGAAAAGAGCAGTAGGCGAGCGACGTGAGGGCCGTCCAGAACAGCGTGGCCGCCGGGCCGAAATAGATGGCGGCGGTGACGACCGGCAGATAGTAGATCGGATAGTAGCTGCTGTTGATGCCCATTTCGCCGGTATGGTCCAGCAGAAGCGTGGCGAGCATGATCTTGATGAGGACGCTATAGGCGCGCCCGCGCTTGGGCAGCCCGGCGATAAGGCGGCCTTCGAAAAATTGGAAAACGCCGATCGTGACCAGGATGAGCTGCTTGTGGATTTCATTGATGGGCGGGAGAAAAGCCAGCCCTATGATGAAGAGCAGCCAGACAACGTCAATCCAATCGACGGTCGTTCGTTTGCGGTCGAGCATTTCGCGCGCTGGCTCCCCGGCGAATGGGTTCCGCTGAATCCAAGACGAATCTAACACGAAGCGCGAGGGTTTCGTTTCGCGGAGATAGGCGAGTTGCGGCGAGCGCTGCTGAGAATTCTACAGCGAGGAAAGGATCAATTCGGCTTCGTCGAAGGCGAGCGAGGCGGCGTCGCTCTTCGAGCGCCGGTTCGCGCGATCGAGAGATCGGCCGATCAGCAGGACGGCCGGCGATTCCATGCGCGGCAGCGCGTTGAGCGCTCCGAGAGTAGTGGATTGATGTTGCTGGCGGGGCGTAGCGGCATGGGAAACAATCGCAGCCGGAATGGCGGGATCGAGGCCTGCCGCAAGGAGCTCTTCCCGCACGATGGTGAAATTATTTCCGGGCATATACACGACCAATGTTGCGTCTTCGCGGGCGAGGCTCTTCCAATCGGGCTTTTCCTCGGGAGCGTTTTTCGGCGCGCGGTGGCCGCTCACGATAATCACATGGGAACTCTTCCGGCGGTCGGTAAGCGAGACGCCGAGCGAGGCCGCGGCCGCGGCTCCGGCGGTGATTCCGGGAACAACTTCGAAAGGCACTCCGGCGGTTTCCAGAGCGTCGATTTCCTCCGCCAGGCGGCCGAAGATGCCGGGGTCGCCGCTCTTCAGGCGGACGACTTCCAAGCCGCGTCGCGCGGACTCGATCATGCGTGCGTTGATCTCGGCCTGAGTGATTCCTTTTCTGCCGCAGCGCTTTCCCACGTTCGTGACTTCGGCCTTAGGGCTGGCCAGCGCAAGGATTGTGGCGGGGACGAGATCGTCGTGAAGGATCACCTCGGCACGGCGTATTAGCCGGTGAGCCTTTACGGTAAGCAAGTCCGGATCGCCCGGGCCTGCGCCGACCAAGTAAACCTTACCTGTGAGTTTTCCACTCATCGAGAAACAATCCTACAGCCGAAAGTTTCTGCCACAACAAAAAACCCGCTCTCCGGGCTTTCGCTCCGGCCAGCGGGCTGATTCAATCCGATGATGCCTGAACTATTCGGACTGCGCACCCGAGCCAGCCGCTGCGGGGCGACAACACGCCACGGAAACGGCCGTCTTGATGCGATAATTCACAGAACAAATCTTACTCGGCTCGTCCGACCCGGTCAAGGAAACGGCTCACCGCCCCGGGAAAGCGATGCCTGCGCCGATGCGGCTCCACCTTTGCGGCCAAGGGGAAGCGCCGCGGCGCCCGTGTATCCGGGAATGATTCTCGAACGTCTAAAAACTGTGGAAAAATAGGGCCAGGAGTGGACATGTCGTCTTCATCGCCATCGAGTCTTTCAACCGAAAAGGGCGCGGCTAAGCGCCATTACGGGGTTTGGATTGTCATCATCCTGCTGGTCATCCTCGGCATCGTGGCGTACCGGATGCACGCGATTTCAGAGGCGGCATCGAAAAATAAGGACTCCAACTCGCAGGTGCTTTCCGTCGGAGTGGCATCCGTTCAAAAAAGGGATGTGCCCTATTACGTGACCGGGCTGGGGTCGGTGACCGCGTTCAACACGGTGACGGTGCACAGCCGCGTGGATGGGCAGATCATGCAGGTGCACTTCCAGGAGGGGCAGTTCGTCCACGCCGGGGATATCCTCGCAGAGATTGACCCCCGGCCGTTTGAGGTGGCGCTCGCCCAGGCGGAAGGGCAGCTCGCCAAAGACGTCGCGGCGCAAAATGACGCGAAGGCGAACCTCGCGCGGTATCAGCAGCTCTGGCAAGAAGGCGTGATTCCGCGCCAGCAGCTCGATTCGCAACAGGCCACCGTCGGCCAGTTCGACGGCTCAATCAAGTCCGATCAGGCGGCGATCGACAATCAGAAACTCCAGCTCACCTATTGCCGGATTACCTCACCGATCGACGGGCGCGTCGGGCTTCGGCTGGTGGATTCGGGAAACATCGTTCATGCGGGGGATGCGAACGGAATTCTGGTGATCACGCAAGTGCAGCCGATCGCCGTGATTTTCACGCTGCCTGAAGACAGCCTGCCGCAGGTTGTCGCCGAGATGAGGAATAGGCAGCTCGCCGTGGAAGCCTACAGCCGGGACAACGGCACCAAGCTTGCCGACGGCAAGCTCCTGACCATCGACAACCAGATCGATCAGACCACGGGGACGATCAAGCTGAAGTCTCAATTCGACAATCGCGATCTTTCTCTCTGGCCGAACCAGTTCGTGAACGCGCGCCTGTTTCTCAGTGCGCGGAAAGATGCGATCGTGATTCCGTCCGCCGCGATTCAGAACGGCACGCAGGGACCCTTCGTTTACGTGCTGAGCTCCGATAACAAGGCGCAGGTTCGCGCCGTCCAGATGGATTTTGCGGAAGGGAACATTTCCGTGATTCGCCAGGGGCTGAACGCCGGTGAGCAGATCGTGGTCGATGGCGCGGACAAGCTGCAATCGGATGCGGTCGTCACTCCGCACCAGTCCAATCCAGGCAATTCTCCCGGATCGAATGTAGCGCCGGACCTGCACCCGTGAGTCCGTCCAGGCCGTTCATACTCCGGCCGGTCGCCACATCACTGCTGATGGTGGGCGTGATGCTGGCGGGCGTGGTGGCGTACTTGCAGCTTCCCGTTTCGGCCCTTCCGCAAGTCGACTATCCGACGATACAGGTGCTGACTTTTTATCCGGGCGCCAGCCCAGACGTGATGGCCTCGGCCGTAACCACGCCCCTCGAGCGGCAGTTCGGAGAGCTGCCGGGCCTCGACCAGATGACATCGACCAGCTCGCTTGGCGGGTCGGTGATCACGCTGCAATTCAATTTGAAGGAAGATATCGACGTCGCCGAGCAGGAGGTGCAGGCGGCGATCAACGCCGCGTCAACCTACTTGCCGCGCGATCTGCCGAACCCGCCGGTCTACAGCAAGGTCAATCCCGCCGACGCACCTATCCTCACGCTTGCGCTCACATCGGAGACTCTGCCGCTTCAGAAGGTAGAGGACTATGCGGACACGAACCTCGCGCAGAAAATCTCGCAGTTGTCCGGCGTCGGATTGGTAACGATCAGCGGCGGGCAGAAGCCCGCGGTTCGAGTCCGGGCGAATCCTACGGCGCTCGCGTCCTATGGGCTCAGCCTCGAAGATCTTCGCGCGGCGCTTGGGAGTGCCAACGTGGATCAGGCGAAGGGCAACTTGAACGGCCCGCGCCAGTCCTTCACGATTCAAGCGAACGACCAGCTTCTTTCCAGCGAAAGCTATCGGCCCCTCATCATCGCCTACAAGAACGGCGGGCCGATCCGGCTTTCGGATGTCGCCGATGTGGTGGACGGCGCCGAAAATACCACGCAGGCCGCGTGGATGAACGCTCAACCGGCCGTGATCCTCAACATTCAACGCCAGCCGGGCACCAACATCATCGGTGTGGCCGACCGCGTGAAAAACCTGCTCCCGCGTTTGCAGGCGTCGCTGCCTTCCTCGGTTCACGTGACGACGCTTACCGACATGACGACGACGATCCGCGCGTCCGTGAAAGACATTCAATTCGAACTCATGCTCACGGTGGCGCTGGTCGTGATGGTGATGTTTCTGTTTCTTCGCAGCGTCGCGGCCACGATCATTCCCAGCGTTGCCGTGCCGCTTTCCATCGTCGGCACTTTCGGAGTGATGTACCTGGCGGGCTTCAGCCTCGACAACCTTTCGCTGATGGCGCTCACGATTTCGACCGGCTTTGTGGTGGATGACGCGATCGTGATGATCGAAAACATCGCCCGGTTCATCGAGGAAGGGCATCCGCCTCTCAAAGCGGCCTTGATGGGCTCCGAGCAGATCGGATTCACGATTCTTTCGCTGACCGTTTCGCTGATCGCCGTACTGATTCCGCTGCTCTTCATGGGCGACATCGTGGGCCGGCTGTTTCGCGAGTTTGCAGTCACTCTCGGCGTTACGATCCTGGTTTCCGCGTTTGTGTCGCTCACGCTGACGCCGATGATGTGTGCGAAGCTGCTCCACCGCGAAGAAGTGTCGAAGCAGAGCCGTTTCTATAAGGCCTCCGGACGCTTCTTTGACCGGATGATTGCGTTTTATGGAAGGACGCTGCAGGTGGTGCTCCGGCACCAGACAGCGACGCTCGCCATCACCGTCGGGACGCTGCTCCTCACGTTTCTGCTCTACTACTTCGTTCCCAAGGGCTTTTTCCCCGTGCAGGACACAGGCGTAATCCTGGGCATTTCCGAGGCTCCTCAGTCCGTTTCATTCACCCAAATGTCCAACCGCCAGCAGGCGCTTGCCGCGGTGATTCTGAAGGACCCGGACGTGGTGAGCTTGTCGTCCTTCATCGGTGTGGACGGCACGAATATGACGCCGAACAGCGGCCGTATCCAGATCAACCTGAAATCGCGCGACGAACGGAAAGAGACCAGCTCCGATATCATCCGGCGCTTGCAGCCGCAGCTCGCGCAGGTCGATGGAATCACGCTCTATATGCAGCCGGTGCAGGGTTTGACAGTCGAGGATCGCGTGAGCCGCACGCAATACCAGTATTCGATCGAGGATGCGGACGCGCGGGAACTCGCCCAGTGGGCTCCCAAGCTGGTGAACACGCTGAAAACCCTGCCGCAATTGCGCGACGTTGCGTCCGACCAGCAGGATCAGGGCTTGCAGGCCAGCCTCGCGATCGACCGCGACACGGCGGCGCGGCTCGGGATTCTGCCGGCGGCGATCGACAATACGCTCTACGACGCCTTTGGCCAGCGCCAGGTCTCCACGATCTTCACGCAATTGAACCAGTATCACGTGGTCCTGGAAGTCGATCCGAAATTCCAGCAGAACCCGGACGCGCTGAAAAACATTTACGTGAAATCGTCGAATGGCACGCAGGTGCCGCTCAGCGCCTTTACGCACTACGAGCAGAAGACCACGGCGCTTGCGGTGAACCATCAAGGGCAGTTCCCGGTGGTGACGCTATCCTTCAATTTGGCGCCCAACGCTTCACTCGGGAAGGCCGTGGATGCGATTCACCAGGCGGAGCAGCAGATCAACCTGCCCGTGTCAGTCCACCCGAGTTTTCAGGGCACCGCGCGAGCGTTTCAGGCTTCGCTGGTGAACGAGCCGCTGCTTATCCTCGCGGCGATCGTGACGGTGTATATCGTGCTGGGGGTGCTCTACGAAAGTTACATCCATCCCGTCACGATTCTTTCCACGCTGCCTTCGGCAGGAGTAGGCGCCCTGCTGGCGCTGCTGGTCTGCGGAAACGATTTCAGCGTGATCGCCTTGATCGGCATCATCCTGCTCATTGGCATCGTGCAGAAGAACGCGATCATGATGATCGATTTCGCGCTCGACGCGGAGCGGAAAGAAGGGAAGCCTCCGCAGGAGGCGATTTATCAGGCTTGCTTGTTGCGATTTCGCCCCATCATGATGACGACGATGGCCGCCCTGCTTGGAGGGCTGCCGCTCGCGCTCGGCTCTGGAACCGGCTCGGAATTGCGCCAGCCGTTGGGCATCAGCATCGTCGGCGGCTTGCTGATCAGCCAGGTTTTGACGCTCTACACGACTCCCGTCGTCTATCTGGCGTTTGGCCGGCTCGCGATGCGATTGAGGCGACATCGCGTCGGCAATCCCGTCGAGTCCGAAGCCACGGCCGATTGACGGCCACGCAAATGAACATCTCCGCGCCATTCCTCAAGAGACCGATTGCCACTTCGCTGCTGACTGTGGCGATCCTGCTCGCGGGGATCATTGCATACGGCTTTCTGCCCGTGGCTCCGCTGCCGCAAGTGGAGTTTCCCACGATTCAGGTGCAGTCTTACCTCCCCGGCGCCAGCCCCGAAATCATGGCTTCCTCCGTGGCGACTCCGCTCGAGCGGCAGTTCGGACGGATTGCCGGCATCACGGAGATGACCTCCAGCAGTCTTGCCGGCAATACATCGATCACGCTGCAATTCGACATGAATCGCAACATCGACGCGGCTGCTCGCGACGTCCAAGCGGCGATCAACGCCGCTGCCGGCCAATTGCCGGCGAATCTTCCGAGCCGCCCGAACTACAAGAAGGTCAATCCGTCCGATTCGCCCGTCATGATCCTGGCCGTTCGATCAGACGTGTTGCCGCTCAGCCGCCTTTACGACATCGCGGATTCGATCATCGCGCAGAAGCTATCGCAGGTGAACGGAGTCGGCCAGGTGAACATCGGCGGCGGCGCCCGGCCCGCGGTTCGCATTGAGTTGAATCCGACAATCCTGGCCGGCTACGGCCTGGGCCTGGAGGATGTTCGCGCCGTCCTCGGGCAGGTGAATTCCAACATGCCGAAGGGAGAAGTTGCCAACGGGCTGGTGCGATGGACGATCGCGGATAACGACCAGTTGTTCGACGCAGACCACTACAGGCCGCTGGTCATCGCGTACCGCAACGGCGCTCCCGTGCGGCTGGGTGACATCGCAACCGTGCAGGACTCGGTCGAGGATATCCGCGCGGCCGGGCGGGTGAACGACAAGCCGTCCGTCATGGTCATCATAAACCGCCAGCCGGGCGCGAATATCGTGGGCACCGCTGACCGGATCCGCGCCATTATGCCGTTGCTGCAAGCCTCGATTCCGGCTTCGGTCGATCTGACGGTGGCGATCGACCGGACGATCACGATCCGCGCTTCGGTGAAGGACGTGCAGATTACGCTGCTCATTACCGTGGTGCTGGTGATTCTGGTGATTTTCGTTTTCCTTCGAAACGTGTGGGCGACGGTGATACCGGCGGTGGCCGTGCCCGTGTCGCTCATCGGAACATTTGGCGCGATGTATCTGCTGGGCTACTCGGTCGACAATTTGTCGCTCATGGCTCTCACGATCTCGACCGGCTTCGTGGTGGATGACGCGATCGTGGTGATCGAGAACATTACCCGCTACCGCGAGGCGGGCCTTTCGCCGATGAAGGCCGCGCTCACGGGCGCGCGCGAGATCGGATTCACCGTGCTTTCCATGAGCACGTCGTTGATCGCGGTGTTCATTCCCATCCTGCTGATGGGCGGCATCGTGGGTCGGCTTTTCCGTGAATTTGCGGTCACGCTGAGCGTCACGATTCTGGTGTCTCTGGCAATTTCGCTCAGCACGACGCCCATGATGTGCGCCAAGTTCCTGAAACCGATACAGAAAGAGGGGCACAACCGGCTCTATCGCTTCAGCGAGCGGTGCTTTCAATCACTGATCGAGGAATATGGTCAACGTCTCCGCTGGGTGCTGGACCGTCAGCCGTTGATGCTGGCGGTCACGATCGCAACCGTTTTTCTGAGCGCAATCCTCTATTACTACGTTCCCAAAGGATTTTTCCCGCAGCAGGACACCGGCATGCTGAACGGAGCGATTCAAGCCTCGCAAGACATTTCGTTCGACGCGATGCGGGTGAAGCAGAGGCAATTCGCCGAAATCGTGACGTCGGACCCGGCGGTCCAAAGCAACATCGCATTCGTCGGCGGCGGCAACGCGATGAATCAGGGACGCATGTTCATCATGCTGAAGCCGCTCTCCGTGCGCAAAATGCGAGCCGACGAGGTGATCCAGCGCTTGCGCAAGAGCCTTGCCGCTGTTCCCGGCGCCACGCTGTATCTCCAGGCAAACCAGGATATTCGCGTGGGCGGCCGGCAGAGCAACGCGCAATTTCAGTACACGCTCGAAAGCGAGAATTTGGAGGATTTGCGGACGTGGTCGCCGCGCCTGCTGGCCGCGCTCAAGAATATGCCGGAATTGCGCGACGTCTCGACCGACCAGCAGGACAAAGGCCTGCAGGAGCGACTGGTGATCGATCGCGACACGGCCTCGCGCCTCGGCCTCGACGCGCAGACCATCGACAACACGCTGTACGACGCGTTCGGCCAGCGGCAGGTGTCAACCGTCTTCACGCAGTTGAATGAGTACCACCTGGTGATGGAGGTCGCCCCGGAGTTCCAGCGAAATCCCGACGCGCTCAAGAGCATCTACGCGCGCTCGTCGAACGGCACGCAGGTGCCTCTGAGCTCCTTCGCTCGTTTCGAGGCGAGAACCGCGCCTCTGGCTGTGAACCATCAAGGCCCGTACCCGGCGGTGACGCTCTCCTTCAACCTCGCTCCCGATGTTTCGCTCGGCGAGGCCGTGAGCGCCATCAACGCGGAGGAGAATCGAATCGGCCTGCCGGCGTCGGTGCGGGCCACTTTCTCCGGCACGGCGCAGGCGTTTCGGGCATCGCTCTCGAACCAGCCGATCTTGATTCTGACCGCGCTGTTCACGGTGTATATCGTGCTGGGCATGCTCTACGAGAGTTACATTCATCCGATCACGATTCTCTCGACGCTTCCTTCGGCCGGAGTCGGCGCGCTTCTCGCGCTTTTCATTTCCGGGACCGACCTGAGCGTGATGGCGATGATCGGGATCATCCTGCTGATCGGTCTCGTGGTGAAAAACGCGATCATGATGATCGATTTCGCGCTCGACGCGGAGCGGAAGGAAGGGAAGTCGCCGCAGGAAGCGATCTATCAGGCGTGCCTGCTGCGCTTCCGGCCGATTATGATGACGACGATGGCCGCGCTGCTCGGAGGTCTGCCGCTGGCGCTCGGCACGGGGACGGGCTCGGAATTGCGCCGGCCGCTCGGAATCAGCATCGTCGGGGGCCTGATCGTGAGCCAGATGCTGACGCTGTTCACCACGCCGGTCGTCTACCTATATATGGACCGTGTGCGTTCTCGCTGGGCGCGCCGAAAAGAGGTGCCTGCGCCCTCCGGCGACGCCGGGCCGAGTCTAAGACCTTCGCTGCCCAACTCTCCTTTGAGCTGATCCGCTCGTAGCGCGATTCTCCGTGGACCCGGCAAAAAGTGCGGCCCCTTCGACAATTCTTCCAGTGTCCGCGTTAGAGCCTCACCCTAAAGTGCTGAGGGGGAACAAAATAAAACCGCCAACTATGGAACCGCTATTGCTACGACGCAGGGTACCAGCCACATTCTTGACTGAGGTGAGTTATGAAGAGAATTGCTTTGACCGTGGCTGCCCTCACCCTGCTCGGTGCCGCCGTTCTCAGCGCTGCTCCAAATGCTAACCCTCTAGGCGTTCCGCAAGAGCCGCTGTCGGCCCTTCAGAACCAATCGAAGACCCAAGATCAGGTGCAAACTTTTACTGGCATGATCATGAAGACGGGGGACCAGTTCGTCTTCAGTGATGAAGCCACCAAGTCCGCCTATCAACTCGACGACCAGAAGACCGCCAGCAAGTTTGACGGGAAGAGGGTCAAGGTGACGGGCACGCTGGACGCCGCGAACAACACGATTCGCGTCCAAAGCATTCAAGCCACCGCCTAACCCTATCCTTCCGCCATTGGAGGAGAGGACGGCTGCGCAATCCCGCCTCTCCTCCGATGGCGCCATTTACATTTCCGAATCGAAGCGTGAGTGAGGAGCTATCGTGAGACTCAGCCTCCGATTAATCCTTTTCCTGGTCGTCGGGATCACACTCGTCACATTCGTCGTTTCACGAAACGAAGTTCGCGCGGAAAAACGCGGACTTCGCGCCGACCTGGAAAGGCGCGCCGAGATTCTGGCCGAGAGCTTGCAGGAGATCGTCGAGCCGGCGCTCGAGAGAGGATCGCGCGAACAACTTCGGCGGATCGTCGAGCGATTTGGAAACCGGGAGCGGCTGGCGGGAGTGGTGATTTACGACCCGAACGGCCGTGTGCTCGCCGAAAGCTCCAGTATGTCCTCCCAGCCGCTGCCTCCTGCCGTTCCAGTCGAACGCCTGCAAAGTGAGAGCCAGGGCGTGAGCGAGTTCCTTCGGCTGGGCGACGAGCCGATGCACGCTTACTATCTGGCGCTGCACGACGAGGCTGCGATATCCGGAGTACTCGCGATCTTCCATGACGCGAGTTACATCGAGGCGCAAAGTGAGCGCATCTGGCGCGAGACAGTGTGGCACGTAATCGCCCAGGTGCTGCTCATCGTGCTGGTCACTATTCTGATCATTCGTTGGTCGATCGTACTGCCGATTTCGCGGACAGCGCAATGGATGAAAGACCTGCGCGGTGGCCGCATTCGTCCGCGCCCCCCGCTGCCCAAGGAAGACTTTCTTGCGCCGTTTTCACAGGAAGTAGTGAACTTCGCCCGCAGTTTGTCGGAGGCGAGGGCGGCGGCCGCGGAAGAGGCCCGCCTGCGTGAGACGGGGGAATCGTTGTGGACTCCCGAGCGGTTGCGAGTGAGCGTGCAGAGCAAGCTGCTGGGATCGCTCTTCGTGGTGTCGAATCGCGAGCCGTATATGCACGTGAGACGCGGCAAGAATGTGGAGGCGTTTGTTCCTGCGAGCGGATTGGTCACGGCGCTCGAGCCGATTTTGCGCGCCTGCGACGGTACATGGATCGCCCACGGCTCGGGCGATGCCGATCGCGAAGCCGTCGATGCGCACGATCGCTTGCGCGTCCCGCCAGACAAGCCGGAATACACGCTCCGGCGGGTCTGGCTGACGCCTGAGGAAGAACAGGGCTACTACTACGGATTTTCGAACGAGGGCCTTTGGCCACTCTGCCATATCGCCCACACCCGCCCGATCTTCCGCTCTTTGGATTGGCAGAGTTATCAGGACGCGAACCGCAAGTTCGCGGAGGCGGCGCTCGAGGAGATGAAAGGCGCGGAGCACGCCCTGCTCCTCATACAGGACTACCACTTCGCTTTGCTTCCACGAATGGTAAAGGAGGCGCGTCCGGACGTGCGGGTCGCGATCTTCTGGCATATTCCGTGGCCGAATCCGGAAGCCTTTGGAATCTGCCCCTGGCAGAAGGAGTTGTTGGATGGGCTGCTGGGAGCCGATCTGGTCGGTTTTCACACGCAGGCGCACTGCAACAATTTTCTCGAGACGGTGGACGCGGCGCTCGAATCCCGAATCGAATGGGAACGGTTTGCGGTCAAGAGGCGCGATCGCACCACGTTCGTGCGCCCCTTCCCGATCAGCGTCGACTTTCGCGAATCCTCGGCCGAGCCCGGCGTGAAGGCCCCCTCGCCCTACGAGCTTCGCACGTCGCTGCTGAAGAACCTCGGACTTACGTCGAGCTTTCTCGGCGTGGGTGTGGACCGCGTGGACTACACGAAAGGGATCATCGAACGGCTGCGAGGGATCGAGCGGTTTCTGGAGCGGTGGCCGGCATATCGGGGCAAATTCACGTTCGTGCAGATTGGAGCTCCGAGCCGCACCACGATCCCGCGGTATCACGATCTGCTGGGCGAGGTCGAAGCAGAGTCCGCGCGCATCAACTCGCGCTTCTTCCAGGGCAACTGGAAACCCATCGCTCTGCTAACCCGCCACCACAGTCACGAGGAGATCCTGCCGTACTACCGAGCGGCGGACTTCTGCATGGTTACGTCACTGCACGACGGCATGAACCTCGTGGCCAAGGAATTCGTTGCCGCGCGCGAGGACGAAGGCGGCGCTCTCATCCTGAGCCAGTTCACAGGTGCGACCCGCGAACTGCGCGATGCGCTCGTTATCAATCCCTACGATACCGACCAAGTTGCCGACGCAATCCGAACCGCTCTCGAGATGGACGCCGACGAGCGGCAGATTCGCATGCGGCGCATGCGGCACGTAGTCAAGGAGCACAACGTCTATCGCTGGGCGGGCAACTTGATCGCCGAGCTTTCCGAGATTCGAATCGACGAAACCGAGCCTGTCCTGGCGTGGAGGTCGTGATGGTGTCGAATTCCAAGGAATCACGTTCATGAAATTGTCGTCGACAACAGACGGTGCGGAGGGGGGCGCGACGGCCGGAGGCGGAAGGTATGGGACGCCCGCCGGAGGAAATGGCAGCGCGCCGCGGTCTGCGGGCCGCAACGCGTTACCTCGATCGGCGTTTCGAGCGTGGCCCGAAATCCGCGCTCGCTTGCGGGCGGCGAACCGATGGGCGGTGTTTGTGGATTTTGATGGGACGCTCGCCAGGCTCCGCAGCCGGCCTGACGATGTCACCGTGCCGTTGGGAGTCAAACGAGTTCTCCAGCGACTCGCGCGAAACGCGAACATCTTCATCGCGATCGTCAGTGGCCGAAGGCGCCAGAATCTCCGAGACCTGATCGGAGTGGAGCGCGTGCACTATTTTGGATTGCACGGCGCCGAGAGAGACGGTGAACAGGCGACCGTGAGTCGAGAGTCCGCGCTGGCGCTCGAAAGTGCGAAACGCGCCGTGCGGCGAGAACTCGGTCCATTTCCGGGAATATGGATCGAGGACAAAGGACTGGCGTTTTCCGTGCATCACCGCGACGCGCACGCGGCCGAGTCACAATCCGCCGGCGCGGCGCTCGTCACACTCTTGGCGCCCTGGAAAGATGCCCTGCACGTGTTGGACGGAAGCAGGGTCTGGGAAATCCTGCCCAAAGAAATCCCGGGGAAGCACGCCGCGGTGGGGCGCGTGCTCGGTGGCCTGCCCGCGGGCACATCCGTCGTGTACGCAGGCGATGATGGCACGGACGAGCCTGCCTTTGCGATGCTTCCCGATCAGATCACCATTCGAGTGGGTTACACCCGCAACACAAGGACAGGGGCGCAGTTCTGCCTGCCATCGCCAGCCTATGTGCTGCGGTTTCTCACGCGGTTGGAAAGGGAACTTCGTTGAAAGCGGCCGAGCCATTTCAGTTTGCGACCGCGTCCTACCTGGTTCGCATCGGAAATCAGGAAGCGACGAATCTGCTTGAACTGGAGCAAGGAATCGGGACCTGCAGCGACGCCTCGATTTTCTATCACACGTTCCAAAGCCTCGGCCGCCACCACTTCCTCACCGAAGGGTTTTCGAACGATTTCGCGCAGTGGGTGCTCGGCTCCTGCAATCGCCCTGTGCTGGCCGAGCGGCTTGCTTCTGTGGACGTGCGGGACTACGTCTCGCTTGTGGAATTGCGGAGTGACCTTCGGCGCGTGGTTCATGAGTACTGCGAGGCGAATCCGCGCGAAGCGTCGCAAGGAGCATTCGAGCAGTTCTTCTTTTGCGAGACCGTCGAAGAGAAAGTTCCGCTGGGGCGGGAAGCATCGACGCTCGAAGAATTCCGCGATGCGCTGAAGGACCTGGCCCACGGATCGCTGCTTTTTCATTTCATCACGTCGCGCTTGCGGCTGCATCTGCGATCGAACGATTTCACGCAGTGGCTTTCCAGGGAACTCGGTCTTGTGGAGGTTGCGAAAAAGGTGGACCAGATCGACATCTACACGAATACGCTCGATGGCGCGCGCGCCGCGATCCTGCACCTCATCGATAGGGAACTCGCGGAATGAGCACAGCCCCGTCCGAAACACGCGTAAGCACACTCGACGACTACAATCGCGTGCTCGGTGAAGCCGAGATCGCCGAATTGAGGACGCTAGCAGCTCGTCTGCGTGGCCGCTCAGTGCAGATGATCAATTCGACCGCGGTCGGGGGCGGCGTGGCGGAAATACTCAACCGAATGATCCCCCTCATGCAAGAGCTGGAGGTTCCGACCCGTTGGGACGTGATCACGGGCGGCGAAGATTTCTTCGCCATCACAAAAGCCTTTCACAACGCGCTGCACGGTGAAGGTTTCAGGATGTCAGACGAGAGCTTCAACACGTTTCTGGCCTACACCGAGCAGAACCGCGCGCGGCTCCAATTCGATGCGGACTTTACCGTGATCCACGACCCGCAGCCGGTCGCCCTGATCGATGCGCGCCCGAACGGGAGCGGCCACTGGATTTGGCGCTGCCACATCGATTTGTCGCAGCCCAACCTGAAAGTGTGGGGTTTCCTGGCGCAGTCAGTAAACAAGTACGATGGAGCGATTTTTTCGTCGCCGGCCTTTTCGCGCCAGCTGCCGATCCCGCAATACCTCTTCTATCCCTCGATTGATCCGCTTTCGGAAAAGAACAGGGAACTGGAGCCGTGCGTGATCGAGGAGACCCTGCGCCGCTTTCAGATCGATCCCGCTCGGCCGATCATCACTCAGATCTCACGGTTCGACCGCTTGAAGGATCCCGTCGGCGTAGTGCGCGCTTACCAGATTGTGAAGCGCTACACAGATTGCCAGCTCGTGCTCGCCGGGGGCGGGGCCACGGACGATCCCGAGGGTGACGCCGTCCTGGCGGAGGTTCGCGAAGCGGCAGGAAAGGACGCGGACATTCATATTCTGGACTTGCCGCCATGGAGCGCCGTCGAAATCAACGCGCTCCAACGAGCCTCAACGATCATCGTCCAGAAAAGCCTTCGCGAGGGATTCGGCCTGACCGTGACGGAGGGATTGTGGAAGAAGAAGCCGGTGGTGGCGTCCGCCGTCGGTGGGATCCCGTCACAGGTGATCCACAAGCATACCGGCATGCTAGCTCATTCGATCGAAGGGACGGCTTACCAGATTCGCTTCCTGCTCTCAAATCCCGGGATCGCACAACGGCTCGGCGAACAAGGACACGAACACGTCCGCGAGCATTTCCTGATCACGAGCGATGTACGGCGGCACCTGACTCTCTTCTTGCACTACCTGAGAGAGAATTAGAGGGCGTCGCGCTGGCCCTTGTAGGGTCCCGAAAGTGTGTCGACTTGAGAGTGTCACGACCCTGTGTTTTCAAGGAGATACGCGTGTTTCAGGTCGCCATGTGTGTCGACCAAGGTTGCCGCTCTGGGGCCTGAAAACAGGCGGGCAAGGCCGTGTTAGAGCCCGGAAAGATTCTCTTCAGCTCGCCGCTACTATTCAATTTTCAAAGAGCGTCCCGCTCTCTCCAGGAGAGCGGGCAACTTCCCACATCACTAATCACGCTGGCACATTGCTGGGCGCGCGTCAATTGGTTGCTGGTGTGGACTTCGGCCCGGCAAGAGAAGGATCCCACCCTTGCAAGCCACAAGTTAGGCCACCCGCCCAGATGCGTAACCTTGTGCGGGAATTGCAGGAGAAAGAGAAGTCAAAAGCCCCACGCTCACAAACCGAGCGTAGGGCACCCGCAAAATCAAAGGCTAAGGCCGGGGCCGCACGTCGCCCCCAAAATCCGAACGCTAGAGCCTGGGCCACCCGCCGTGGTCATCGTGCATGGATGGTCAGCTGGTAGGCTTGATCCGTCTCGGAACACGCTTGTCCTTCTTGCTCGCTTTGGACAAGGGTTTCCGGAGGAGGCGCATATGCGGTTGACGCGCGCCAGCCCTGATCAAAACGCCCGTATGCGTCATCCCGAATTTTGAACCGCATGTTGTCCTTTGCGACGGTGTGAATATAGTGAAAGACGTAGTTCTTGAACGCGGAGATCTCGCCGTCCTGTGGAGGATTATCCCAAGAGAAACTATTGACCAGGCTTAACGGAACACAAAGCAACGAATCGATACTTTGTGACTGAGGAGGAGTGATGAAACCACCTTGCCCAATCGGATCGTCAGTTGGCGTCTCCGCCTGGCTGTCAGCCCGTGGTGCCGTGGCTGGCGCCGCCGGGTCGGCCTGCCCATCATTCACGGGCTGACTCGGAGGCGACGGTTCATCTGTTTGCTCAGACTGCGCTTGCGGCGCTGCTTGCGTGGCGTCATCGACTTGAGCAGGATATGGTTCCCTCGGCGTCGCGCTCGGCGCAGATCCGGAAGGTTTGCTTTCAAAGTATCCGACCACCGCCAGAAAAATGACACCTGCCACGATCAGCTTTGCCAAGCTGGCGAGAAATCCACCCCTTCCGCTGGACCCCCGAACTGTTGAAGACTGCTGAACTTGTGGGTAGGCCGAAGGAATGCTGGGAGGATTGTAGATGGGCGCCGGTCTCGGTGAGGGGGCTGATCGAGCGGCTCTTTCCGCCCGTGACGCCGCCAGATCTCTCATCGCAATATTGTCGTCGCTGCCGTACTTGAAGGCGTCTTTGCCGTATGGATTACCAGCCATGGCAAACCTCCGGTGTCGGGGATTGTGTGCGCTCAGTGTGTGGGAGTCAACCGAAATTGGATTTGAAAGTCGCGCGAAAAAGGCCAAAGGCTGGGCCGAGCGGCATGTCCTAGGAGCAAGTAAACAGAAAGACGCACCCTTTCCGCCTGCGGCGGACGAAGAGTGCGGCACCCACAAATGTTGTCGGAGACTTTGAATCAACTCGGCTGTTACCTGCAGATGTGGGGACGGAGCCTAGAGGTGAGCCACCCGCCTTCGGTCTTTGATTTTTCGGGTGCCCAATGCTCGGTTTGTGAGCGTGGGGCCTTCTCCTGATCCGACGGGTGAACCATCCGGGGCACGTGCAAACAGCGGAGTCGGAGGAGAAGTGGCGCGCCCGAGAGGAGTCGAACCTCCGACCTTCTGGTTCGTAGTTGGAGAAGTCAATCTGGTAAGCGGTGGCTTGTCTTGCCCTTACAAATTCTCATAGCAGCGATTACAGGGCCTTTTTGACAGGTTTTGTTCCCTTAACGTTCCCACCGGCCTCTTGGTCCCGAAGCCCAAGCTATCGCTGACGGCGCCCCGTCAGCGGGGCGAAGCCTGAGCGCAATTGCACTTATCCTGGACGCCATCGTTCGAGTCATACTCCTTCGTGTAACCGGCGATTTGCCATTTCCCCGATTCATTCTGTTTAAGGCGATAGGCACCACGCCTTAGTGTTTGAGCGAGGTGCTCACCTGGCCGAACGGTGAGATCGTCGGCTTGAACGCGCATGCTCATCACTCCGGCAGAGTCCCGCTGAAGTTTATCGATGAAGATCCGAAGGCCATGAGAATAATCTTTGGGATGATGCTGCCCGCCAGGGGCCATAGCAGGCTGACACACAGCTTCGTCACTAATTTCGAATCCGCCCTTGCGCAAGTATCGTACGAGAGGCTCGGTCGGCATCTCTGAAGGCATCCCAATGCATATCGGAAAGAGTGCTCTATTTCCGAGAGCTGAAAGTTCTTGATTGTAGATAAGCGCAACGCCATCGTATTCATCCGGCTTAAGGCCCTGCGGAGCGCCTTGTCCGCCGGATGCCATCGCTGCGATCGTTAAGCAGCAACTCACGGTCAGGATGAATCCGTAAAGCGCGATTCCTCGTTGCACAGTCGCACCTCCGACCGAGATTACTTTTCTTGTCCGTCGCAACTACAGTGAAACTTTGTGAACTGATCCTTCTTGATAAAGTTGATGTCACCGTCTAACACACCGGACTTTACGACTGGAGAATTCTGTAAGCATTCCAGCTGCTTCTGGTAACCCCTGCATTCCTCTTGATTTTGCGGATCTCCCTTTGGAAGGCCGGGCTTATCACCATTCTTCCTCCCCTTGCAAAAGTCAGAAGGAATCCACGGATCGCCAAGTCCCGCGTTAAAATCATCGACATGCTGCTGTTCGTGCTCTTTCTGGCACTTCAGATGCTCCCTTCTGAAAAAGGGATTGGTGTTGCCTAGCGAGCTATTTGCCATCGGCCCTTCGCAGACTCCGAAAGTGCCTCCCTGGCAGCAAATGTAGAAAGCGGCATCGGGATTCGGCTGAGGCTGTGGCGGCTCGTGCTTCTTCTTCGGCTTACCTTGCATGCCGGATGGGTCCGTGAAATTCAGCGGGCTGTTGTACACGTAGGTGTAGAAATCCACGTCGGAATCGAAGTTCCTCGGGTCTTCACTCAAAAAGCGACCGACCGCTGTGTCGTAGTATCTGGCTCGATAATAGTAGAGATTAACTTCGGAATCGAATTCCCGCGCTGTGTAGCGAAATGGGTTCGTGATGGAACCGGTCGAGTTCGTGAGTCTTCCAAAACTGTCGTAAGTGTAAGTGTTTGCGAGAGTCCCGACAGAGTTGCTCAGTGACGTGATCGAACCCGAATCTAGGCCGTCGCCTTCGTAATAGCTGGTCGCGCCACTCCGCAGCATCGCCAACGGTTCGTCGATGGTTCGATTCCGAGCGTACATCGCGACCGCAGCACCCGACGAATTTGTTTCTTCGATGAGGCTACCGCCGTCGTAGGCGTAAATCGACGTGCCCAAAGAAGAGGATTTATAGATTCTCCGTCCCCAGGGATCGTATTTGAAGGTAACCGTGCCGCCACTTCCTGGAAGCGTAACGCTGGCGAGGCGGTTCTCGTAATCCCACGTGTAGCTTGTCGTATCCGAACCAACCGTCTTGCTGGTGGTGTTGCCGTTGTAGTCGTACGCATAGCTCGCGCTCGATGTCGCCGTGAGCTCGTTCGATGAATTGTTCGTGTACGACGACACGCCCAGCGAACTCAGCCGGTTGCCCACTGGATCATAGGTGTAGGTTTCCGTCGTGCTCGCCCCCTGCGTCGTCTGCAAAAGCTGGTAGATCGCGTCGTAGCCGTAGTTGGAAGTCACCGCCGTCAACTGGTCCACCTTCGAAGTCCGGTTTCCGCCAGCATCCACCGTGTATACCGCGCCGTCAATGGTACTCCCGGACAGCTGGTGCAGCACGCTCAGCAGCTGCGAAAGATTGTCGTAGCTGTAGTTGGTGGTGACGTTGTTCGGACGCGTCATTTGCGTCCGGCGACTCAGCGCATCGTAACTGAAGCCGAACGACCCCGCCCACGAGTTCGACAAGCCTGTGAGCCGGTTCAGCGTGTCGTAGCTGTACGTGTTCGTGCTGCTGTCCGGGGCTGTGAACCCCGTCCGGTTCGAGGCTGCATCGTACGTGTAGGCGTTCGTGAAAGTCGTCCCCGAAAGGAACGAATACTGCGCCGTCGTCCCGGTCAGCCGCCCCATGTTGTCATAGCTGAACCCGTACGTCCCCGTGGGATCGTTCACCTGCATCACTTTCCCCACCAGATCGTAGGTGTATTGCACGCTCGTCGAATCGGGATAGCTCTTCTGCGACAGCCGGTTCAGCGCGTCGTACACATACTGGATCGTCTGGTTCTTGCGGTCGGTCTTGCTGGTCAAGTTGTTGTCCGCGTCGTAGGCGTAGGTTTCGAACAAGTTCGAGGGGAAGGTGGTCTGCGTGACCCGGCCGAAGGCGTCGTAGGCGAACGTGGTCGCGTGGGTGTTCGCGTCCGTGATGGTCAGCAGGTTGTTTTCCGTGTCGTAGGCGTACTGCGTGACGTTGCTCGCCGCGTCAGTAACACTGCCTTTCTCTGTTCCTTGCTGGTGACGACATAGAAGCCGAACTCAGTTTCGTCAATCAACCAGAGGTGCGACCGAGTAGAACCATCAATGGGCGACATGCCGGAGAACTGGATCGTGATCGGCACAGGGACTCCGCCACCCATGTAAGACCTCATGTGCGGATATAAGAAGAGCGCAAATAGGGAAACGGTGCCGACGGAGCATGCCACCCATACCTCCCAATTCAAATTTCGTACCTTGTTTGGGTCTCGAACGATGGGGTCAATGAAATGTCCCATGAGGGCTATCCAGACGAACCAAAGAAAGACCACCGCCAATCCGAGGTCCTCCACGCGATAGAGGAAAAATAGCGCTAGTAATATGGCTACGATCCCAAATGCGGAAGATACCTTTGGTCGGCGGTGACCCAGCAGTCCCGATACCCAGCTAGCCAAACCCATGGACACAACTATTACGACTATCCATGCCACGCCCTTAGGATCCATGAAGCCTTCGAGAGCGGAACGCATCACGAAGCTAAATCCCATCGCTGTGAGGACAAAGTTAAGCCACCGTGACACCCGTCTTCTAACAGCAATAGCACCTACGGCGGGCGGAGGCGGATTCGACGCCTGATTACTGAACAAACCGAAAACTTTTGCGGCGGCGATAAGCCCTATCGCAAAAAAGATGGCAAACAGAACCCCCGCCGATAAGATTCTCGCGCGCAGTAGACCGAACTCCATGATTCCAAACCAGGCGTTACGAAAGGAAAGAATCAAGAACCCTGCGACATAGGAGACCAAGACCACAAAAGCTGCGGTTTGGGTCAGCAGTTGAACTTGCGCGTGGAGTTTCTCTTGATTCATATTGCGCTGCCTAGGTGCCGACCTTCCGCGCGGCTTCCCATCGGCAGAAGCGCCGCGAGAATTTACAAAGAGACAATTTACACAGATTCTAACACGCACACCCTCCACAAATCGGCGGGTAAACTCCGATCCGTCGGGGCGGAGAACTCTCGCCTCGGCGAGCAGGCCCGACGTTCTGGTTTCCGCCGGAGGCGGGCACTATCCAGCTGAGCTACGGGCGCCTCGTTCGTTGAGCATGCGCTTCAGTTGTTCCCGGCCCTGACCGGACTTGAAAAATCGCTCGCGCCGCACGGCTGCTGATCGCGTGGAAAAGACCTCTTGGTGTACCAAGCTCCACGGGCCGCGGTTCTTCGTAGATTTCGTGAGCCCGGAATTGTGCTGGCCAACCCTCTGGATAACGTCTTGGCAGGAACCGACGTAATGCTTGCCGGTGCTATCGCTTTGCAAAACGTAGACGAAGAACATGTCTTTTGGGAGAGTGGCGCGCCCGAGAGGAGTCGAACCTCCGACCTTCTGGTTCGTAGCCAGACGCTCTATCCAACTGAGCTACGGGCGCACACGGTTGCAACGAACAACGTGGACCTGCAACTGAGAAAGTTTATCATAGCTCGAAAAGCAATCCGCTGCTCGACCCGTCGAGCAAGTCCGGCCTTCTGGTTTCCGCCGGAGGCGGACTCTATCCAGCTGAGCTACGGGCGCGCACGGTTGCAACGAACAACGTGGACCGTCAACCTAGAAAGTTTACCACAGGTCGGAAACGATCGCGTGATTCGGTGGTAGACTCGCTCGCGAACCAGAAATGAAATGGGAGGAGTTCGATGAGTCGAATTCTTTGCAAGTGGATCGTGCTCTCGGCGGTGCTGCTGGCGCCGGCGGCGAGTTTCGCGCAGGTGGCCTGCACGCGGGACGGCCTGCAAGCCGCGACCAATCTCTACGTGGACGCTCAAACCAAGGGCGACCCTTCCGGCATGCCGCTGGCGACCGGGCTTGGGTATATCGAGAACATGCAGGTGGTCGATATCAAGACGGGCGTCATTCAGAAGCCGCTGAAGATCGATTTTCACCGAACCCTGATTGACCCGACAACGTGCCAGACGTTTACCGAAGTGATCGTTACGGACAAAACCCACCCGTATGTCCTCGGCACGCGCCTCCGGGTGAATCACGACAAAATCGTAGAGATCGAATCGATGGTGACGCAGGAAGGCGACTGGCTATTCAACGCCGATAACTACTACAAGTGGTCGCCCAATGAGGATTGGGGCGCGATCCCGGCCGCGCAGCGCGACAGCCGCGACACGCTGGTTGCCGCGGCCAACGCCTACCTCGATGCTTTTCTCGAGAAGAAACTCGACCTGGTGCCGTGGGGAGAGCCGTGTAACCGAACCGAAGGCGGTCTCCGCACCGGCAAAGGCGCGCCGGACGACAGCTGCACGGTCGGCGTGCCTGCCGGCGTGAACATCGTGGCGCGGCGCTTTATCGTCGATGAGTCGACGGGCGCGGTTGTCGCGTTCTGCACTTTCGGAGTCGGCGGAATACCGGATTCCCACCTGTTTCGCGTAGAGAAGGGCAAGCTGCGTTTCGTGCATACCCTGACGCACGTGCCAGCGGGCTACCGCGTCCGCGTTGGTGGTAACCCTCCGCCCAACGCCGCGCCGGGCACCGCGCCCAGCACTGCGCCGGGCACTGCACCCAGCACTGCGCCAAGCAACCCAGCGCCCGACAAGAAGGAATGAACTGAAATCGGGTCCCCGTCCAGAAGGTCGGGAGTTCTCCGCCGCGGCGGCTCGGAGTTTACCCGCCGTTTTCTGGTGGGGGCGCGCCACTTTCCCGTTGGAGCCGCGTCTTTGTATCTAGCAAGGATGGGCCACCCGCCGAGGGATTCACCCGAGACCGAAAGGCTGGTCCACCCGCTCAGACGGCAAGCGCGGAACAGTGATCCTATGGATGTTCTCGTTCAGAATGATTGGTGACACTCAGATAGAGTGTCGCGATGCAAATTCGATGGGGGAAGGTGCCCAAGGCGCGCCACCTGGCGCGCCTTGGGCCAGAGTTAAGCCGAGAAGGTCAGCTCCGGCTTCGATGGATGGCCCACTACTTACATCACCAGCGGAAC
>JAIQEW010000010.1 GCA_020073605.1 Terriglobia bacterium | reverse complement strand
GAAGGCTCCTTCTTCCTTCCCAGGGTTCTTGGTCTTCCAACTACAGAATACCTGGGTCCGAAACGGAGCCTTCGCTCTTATCCAATCAACCCTTTCGTTTGTAAGGGGGGAGATTCTCCAACGGCCCATGGAAGGAGAGATCCCTCGGCTCGTCCGCCATGGCGGACTCGCTCGCGATGACGATCCTCGCCGGATCGTCACTTCTTGCCGTAGGCGTCCTTGTACCAATCCCAGGTGCGATGTAGACCTTCTTCGAAGAGGACGAGCGGCTTGTAGCCGAGGACTTTCGTCGCGAGTGAAATGTCGGCCTGCGAATGGAGGATGTCGCCGGTGCGCGGCGGATCGTACTTCGCCTGAATCTTCTTGCCGGTGATCTTCTCGAGCAGCTTCAGAACTTCATTGAGCGTGATGCGCACGCCCGTGCCGCCGTTGAACACTTTCCCGGAAGCGCCCTTCGCCTCGCACGCGCGCAGCGTCTCGTCCACCACGTTGTCGATGTAGGTGAAATCGCGCGACTGCTCGCCATCGCCATAGATCACGGGCGGCTGGCCTTCGATCACCGCGAGCATGAAGCGCGAAAGCACGCCGGAATATTGCGACGTCGGGTCCTGCCGCGGGCCGAACACATTGAAATAGCGCACGGACGCGTTTTCGAGTCCATACACGCGCCCGAAAACCTGCGCGTAGAGTTCGCCCACGTATTTCGTCACGCCGTATGGCGAAATCGGCTCAGACGGCATCGTCTCCACTTTCGGCAGTGTCGGAGTCTCCCCGTACGCCGAGGACGACGCCGCGTACACGACCCGTTTCACCTTCGCGTCGCGCGCCGCCACCAGCACGTTGAGCGACCCATCGATATTCACGCGGTTCGTCTCGAGCGGATCGACCACGGATTTCGGCACCGACGTTCGCGCCGCGAGATGGATCACGTAGTCCATCCCCTTGCACGCCGCCTGCACTGTGTCGAGATCGGTGATGCTGCCCTGGCGAAAATCGACTTTCTGGCGGACGTCCGCGAGGTTTGCTTCCTTGCCGGTCGAAAGGTCATCGAGGACGACCACGTCGTGGCCGCGCCGGACGAGCTCATCCACCATGTTGGAGCCGATGAAGCCGGCACCACCTGTCACCAGGTAGCGCATTCTGGAATCCCTCCCCTGCCGCAATCAGGCGGCGCGGGCATAGCCCGATTTCGCACGAAGCCTCGATATGGAATGCCCGCGAAGCGCTGGAGATTGCCTCGCGTCTTTCAGGTACGCTTCACTATAACTGGCGCGTTACGCACCGGCAACAACCGGCCGCGCATTTGTGTTCTGGCCGCAACCTGTGGGAAGCTAAAATGGTCGAGAGCATAGCGATGAATTTCATCCGGACCAAACCGAAAAACCATTTTGAAGCAAGTCTGGTGCTCTCGGCATTGGTCGCGGCGCTTCTCGCCGTGTTCACTGCGGCGCGCGCCGCGCAGCCCCCCGCGCACCAGCCGCGGAAAATGAAATCCTCCGCGCCCGCTGCCGCGAAAGAGTCGCCGATGCCGTTCCGCTCCGGCGAGACGCTCACGTACCGCGTCTCGTGGGCCGCGTTCTCGAATGCCGCGTCGCTGCAACTAAGCGTCCCCGAGCGCCGCGACCTTTTCGGCTGGCAGACCTGGCACTTCCGCGCGCTCGCGCACACGCTCAGTCCCGTCCGCACGCTTTTCGCCGTGGACGATCAATTCGATTCCTACACCGATGCCGCGGCGCTCGAAAGCCGACAGTACGAAACGCATCTCAATGAGTTGGGCAAGATCTCCGACCAGGTGCTGCATCTCGTCCCCACCGGGCAGACGCCTCGCGCGCCGGGGTCGAGCATCGTGGTGCGGCCGGGGACGCGCGATCCGCTCGGCGCGCTCTACGCGCTGCGCGGCGTCGATTGGCAGCGCACGCCTGAGTATCGCGCGCCGGTGTACGACGGCCACGATATCTTCGAGATGCGCGCCCAGCGCGACGGCCCCGCGCAGACCGTGAAAGTAGACGCCGGCAGCTTTTCCGCCTCGCGCATTTCGGTGCGCGTCTTCCAGCACGACAAGGAAATCTCCGCCATCCACTTCGTGGGCTGGCTCGCGAACGACGCCGCGCACACGCCCGTCCTCATCCAGGCGGATCTCCCTTTCGGCTCGCTTCGCGCCGAGCTGACCCCTGCGCCAAAGTAGTTTTTGGGATTTATTTTGCGGCGGGACGAACTAATCTTCCGGCACAACCCAGTCATCGGGCGGAAAATCGATTTGCCAGAAAGACGGGCACGGCATCACGAATTCGATACCCGTCTGAATCTTCCCCGCAGACGCCGTCCCCAGATGGACGATGCGGCAATCCAGAGTCTTGCGCGTGGACTTGTTGGCCACGGTGATCTGCTGGCCCGCGGCCACGCGAGCGCCGAGTGAAATCAGCGCGCCGTGCGCGTTGACCACGAGCGTCCGCGTTTCCTCTTCAAAATCCTGCGCTTCCTTGTCCTTGCCGTTGACCTGGATCGGCACGCTCAGGAGCACGCGCATGCTCCGCCGCCGGCCGGGGTCGAGCAGCAAGGGCTGCTTTTCCTTCGACGCTGTCGAGGGGGCGCCCATAAGCTCCACGATAGGACTAGGGTACGCCCCGGCCAATAGGACTAAAGTCCTATGCGCACTTTGAGTCAACACGCCGATTTTCCGGGGTAATTTTCAGCAGGCGACGATCTTTTCGCGGCCCTGCTTCACGCGACGCGTGGCGTTGCGCGAATCCACCACCAGCTTCGAATCGCGGACGATCGCATCGTAGTCGTACTGGGTGTGATCGGTCGCGATCAGGACGCAATCGTAGCTCCCGAGCGTCTTCGGGTTCAGCTCGACCGACTTCTTGTTCGAGAAATCATAGTGGCGCATCTTGTGAAGCGCCGGGAAATACGGATCGTTGTAGTCGAGCACCGCGCCGCGCTCCGTCAGGAGCTCGAGCAGCTTCAGCGACGGCGACTCGCGCAGGTCGTCCACATCCTTCTTATATGCAACGCCCAGCAGCAGAATCCTCGACCCCTTGATGCTCTTCTGCCGTTCATTGAGCGCCGACGCCACTGCGTTCACCACGTGATACGGCATCTCCGTATTGATTTCGCCGGCCAGCTCGATGAATCGCGTGGCGAAATCGTATTCGCGCGCCTTCCATGACAAATAGTAAGGATCGACAGGGATGCAGTGCCCGCCCAGCCCCGGCCCGGGATAAAACGGCATGAAGCCGAACGGCTTCGTCGCGGCGCTGTCGATCACTTCCCAGATGTCGAGGCCCATCCGCAGGCTGAGCTGTTTCAGCTCGTTCACGAGCGCGATATTCACACAGCGGAAAATATTTTCGAGCAGCTTCACCATCTCGGCCGCGCGCGTCGAGCTGACCGGCACAACTTTTGAAACGATCTGCGCGTACAGGCCGGCGGCTGCGCGCCCGCTCTGCGGATTGATTCCGCCCACCACTTTCGGAATCTGCGCCAGGCCGTAATTCTTGTTGCCGGGATCTTCGCGCTCGGGCGAAAACGCGAGGTAGAAGTCGGTTGCCGGCTCCTTGCCGCTCGTGCCGGGATCGATCGGACAGCGCAGGCCGCCTTTTTGGAGGATCGGCAGGACCAGCTCTTCGGTGGTGCCGGGATACGTGGTGCTCTCAAGCACGATCAACTGGTTGCGCTGGAGATTCGGCGCAATCGCAATCGCCGTGTTCTCGACGTAACTGAGGTCGGGCTCGCGCCGCTCGTCGAGCGGAGTGGGCACGCAGATCAGCACCGCGTCCATGTCGCGCAGCTTCGCGAAATCCGAGGTCGCGGAGAAGCGCTTTCCCTGCACATGCTCGCGAATCTTTTCGGCGGGGATGTGCTGGATGTACGACTGGCTGGCGTTGAGCTTATCGACCTTGGTCTGGTCCAGGTCGAACCCGGTGACGTGGTGCCCCACGTCCGCAAAGCGCAGCGCGAGCGGCAGCCCGACGTAGCCGCATCCGATAATCCCGACGTTGATGCCCTTCCCTGCAAAGAACTCCGGCTTGCGCTCCGCGCTCATGCGTTTGTGTCTCCTATGATTGCCCGGCAGCGTGACCGCGCCCCGGCTGCGTTTCGAATCGCCCAAACACGCGAACGAAAAGCATAGCAGGAAGCTAACCCTGGCGGGAGGCCTGGAGGGGCCTGTGTGACGATTGCAGCAGTACCTTCGCGCGCTCACCCCCGCCGAAACCCCGGTAAAGGCGGGCCCTCAATTTCGCGTTTGTCGAGTGTCGGGACCGCTTTCTAAGGTACGGCGACTGGGGACGTTTGATAGCAATTCGACTTTGGCGTGGGCGATCCGGCTATCTCTCCGGTGGTCCCGCGTCCAGAAGCTTAACCAGAGCGTCCACGACCTCCTTTAGGAGCCCAGGCCTATGCTCAATTGCCCACTCGGCAAGCGCCACCGAGTGTTCGGTTTTTTGGTACGCAACGCGCGTTTCGGTAAGCGAGGCGAACATCTCCTTCAAAACCTTAGCCCCGTCAATCCGAGAGATCCAATCACCGTCCTTGGGCTGCTCCGCGGGGCAAAGGTACCTAGGGTCGCCGCGCTTCGTCTCAATGAACTGCTCGACTTCCCCAATCGTCACTGGGTTCGCGCGAGAGCTGTCCGCACCGTTAATCACGGCTGCGATTGCATCGGGTACAAGGAGGTAATTCTCCAACATTCTTCTGGGCAGGAAATTCACTCGGTTTCGGCTTCGCCGCCTCAGATCGTCTAGTTGACCCATCGTCCTGCATTCGGCATCGAATAGAAAACCGATAGCGGGCGGCAACAGGCTGCTGCCACTAGACAAGCGCGAATAAATGTCGAAGACTCTCTCGGCATCGCGTCCTTCGAGATCGCCCACCTGACGCACGCCAAGGAGCGTGGTACCCATGAGGGACCTCCCCGCGATCTTCTCTAGCATCAATGGGAAGCACAATTCCTCTGTTGCTCCCTCCACCCAAAGCACGCTATCCGCCCCGAAAACATCCGACAGCCGAGCACCGATCTCGTTGAGAAACTTGGCCATCGCCTTTGTCTCATTTACGCCAATGCGCTCGATCTTGCTTTCGCCCGAGTCGAACTTCAGCAATGAAATCGTGGCCGGATTTGCAGACGCAATGACGGTTGGCGAATGCGTTGCGATGATGAACTGATGCTTCGAATTCATCTTTAGGACCTCAATTAGTTTTCGTATCGCCCCGGGATGTAGGAAGCTCTGAGGCTCATCGATAATCACAATCTGTGGCCGAACCGCAGTCAGAGCCACGTAGAGGATCGCCAGTACCTGTCCTATGCCCGTACCACATTCCGAGAGCGGGCGAGCTAGGTCAACTCGTTCTGATTCCGGCGGGATTGTCCACACAAGCGCCTCGACCACATTGCCCCCCTTAGGGGATGGCCGAACCGATACCTTTCTCACCTGTGGAAGGACCTCGGTTACAAGCTGATTCAGCCTCTCGAATTTCGAGACATTGGCTTGCAGGGCGTTCAGTACCTCGGGCAGATTCGCCGCGTTGGGAAGGAGCGTGGTACCTTGGCCAAACTGGTGGCTCCCAAGATTGAACCTCTCCGCGGAAAACCGGTAGATGTGTGAGCGAAGCATTTGTCCGACGACGGCCCCAATCTCCGCATCGTCCTGACTGGACGTGTTTCCCTTATGGACCAATGATCTGTCGCCTTTGACTTCGAACAGGAAGAACGAGCGGGGCTGCCCGGCAGGCAGGGGCATCACTCGATACAGTCCGAAACTGGGTATTTTCCGAGCCCTTAGGTTTCCAGCCTGGTTCTCCTGATTCTCCTGCCGCAAAGAGAACGTAAACGTCTCGTTTCCAAATATTGCATTAATGAATCCAGTCGGCCCTTGCGCGCTGTTAGGGAAGCCTGCGCCCTGAGCTATGGGATCATCGCTGGCAGGGGTCGCGACTAGATACGTCCTCGAACCAGACAAGAGGAGCTCGAAAAGCTCGTCCCGGCTAACGGTGAAGTCGATATCGACCCACGAAACTCGATTTGGGGCGATATCCGGCGCTGGGACAGTTTTCAGGCTCCGGTGAGGATTTCCCGGAAACGAAAGACTCAAGGCTTCAGTCAAAGCCGTCTTGCCGGCATTGTTTTGGCCCGTAATGATGTTGAAGCCCGGCTTGAGCTCAAGCGGCGCCGTCTCGTCGAAACTCTTGTAATTGCCGATCCTGAATTGGGAGATGTACATAGGTCCAAGAGAGCCAAACGCCGACCGAACTTCGTCCTTCAACAGAACGCACTAACCTACATCGTTACTTAATCTATGGTCAATCAGCCAAGGTGATCATTCACTAAGCCTAGCAACGTCGTATCCAATCTCCAAGTGCCCTGTCCACAGGACCACTCCCTTGACATCCGCGTGCACCGCGCTAGGGTCGAGCGAGGAGGCACCTGACCGCGATGAGACGCTACAGACAACAGCCGAGGGAGAACAGCATCTCTAATTTTCCCCTGGTTCCGGAAGAGCCCGTTGTTGTCACCGGCAATCCCGCCCTCGCTATGAGTCCGGCTGAATTGAAGCCGCGGAGCCACCACGAGCGCCACTGCACCATCTGCAATCACGCGGATCGCGACGCCATCGAGGAGGAATTCATCCACTGGCACAATCCGACCGACATCGCGTTCGATTACCGCCTCAGCCGCAACGCCATCTATCGCCACGCCCACGCGATGAACCTATTCGCCCTGCGGGAGCGCAACCTCCGTTTCGCCCTCGGCCACATGATTCAGCAGGCGATGAACACCAAGCCCACCCCTGACTCCATCCTGAAAGCCATCCGCGCTTACAGCTGCCTCACTCTCGACGGCCGCTGGATCGAGCCACCCGCCCACGTGGTCGTCTCCTCGGGCGGGCGTGTTCCCTCGCCGCCCGCGATCGCTGTCGCCATGGCTTCCGTCGAAGTAAATGGAGCGGCTGCTCAGGCCACCGAGCTACCCGCAACTGCCCACCGAGTAGAATCCGATGCAACTCACTGAAAATACAGGCTGGCGTATGCCGCTACCCGCAACTGCCGATGCGGTCAGCACCGGCATTAGAAAGCGCGGTGGAGCTGCGCCCCTATGCCTCCCAAATCAGAAGAGCCGGCAAGATGCCGGCGCTACGTTGCGAGTGCTAGTGGGTGACGGTGGAGAAGCGGCCGTTGACGACGGGATCGCGCTCGTTCTGTTCGCAATCGGTTTCCTCGACCATGCGGTTGAAGTCGGTGACGCGCGCGTAGGTAATCGTGTGGTGAATGGGTTTGGTCAACGCGACCGGGTCTTCGGCCGTGTAGTCGATCTGCATCTCGTCGTGATTCACCATGCGAATGCGCTCCGTGAAGTGGAGCTGGTCGCTCATCGGCACGAAGAATCCGGAAAGCTCGCCCATGTAGAGCTGCTTTCTCGTTGCAATCGTGTCGACGACGAGCGTGCCGCCTTCCCAGTGCCCCACGGAGTCGCCCATCAGCGTCGGCCACAACTCGTCCTTGGGAGGATGCGACCGACCGTCGGTGTAGATGTGGCGCACGGCACCCACGGTGCTGATGAAAGTGGTTTCCTCGGGCGTGATGAGCCACTCGAACATTCCCGGCGAAGCGGTTGCGGGAAAGGGAGGCGCATCGCACAACGGCCGATGCGTCACGGGCGGGTGAGCCGGATCGGCAGCGACGGCTGCTTCGACAGATTTCTTGATCTGATCGTATTTCGCCTGATACTCGGGAGTGAACGAGGGACGACCGGCTTCCGCATATGCTTTCAACTTGCGCTGGCCTTCCGCACTGAATTGCTGACCGTCGGCCTGTCCGACGAAAGCATCGAGCTCCCAAATGCCGGACCAATCGGGCAATTTGGCGAACGCCTCGACGCGTTTTTTCGACGAAGTTTGCGCGCGCGCCGGGCAGAGGCAGCCGGCAAGCAGCGCGACTACAATCGCAGATGCGGCTCGACGCGTCACAATTCGACCAGTGAGGTTCGCGATCATTTCTTTACCTCGGCGGGCCTGCCGAGGATTTTCCCGTCCGGGCCGGTGACGGAGACGACGAGGCCGCCGTGCTGGCCGTCGCGAAGCGGATTGATGACGATGGTGACCTTGTCGCCAGGGTTCAGACTCCCCGGCTTCCACCCCTTACGCATCAGTTCGACAGGGGCACCCATCTCGACGCCCCACTCAACGGGCGCGGCTTCCGGATGATCGGGATCCGGCACGAGCACCTGAATCCAGCAGTGGGGATTGGTCCACTGAAATTCCTTCACCGTGCCGACGAGCGTCACCTGCTTGCTCGAATCGAACATCGCGCGGGAGTGGTGAGCCAACGCCGAGCTCGCCACAAGCATGGCGCCGATACCCATCAGAATCTTGAGCGCTCTCTTCGTACGCATCCTTAATTGATCCGGAGTTCCTTTGTTGAGCCTCGCGTGCGCCGGAAAGCGTAGCCCGGCTGCTTCGGTGTGTCAATCAGAGGCCTTTGGAGCTGCCGTCCACAGCGGGCGGACCAAAACGGGAAAGGAGTCGTCGCGGTCTTGCAGAATCATTCGGGATGCAGGCATGGCTGCAAGATTGCATGCGAAGGTGCATGCGATCGATTGCAGCGATACTCGTCCGCTTCGTGCTCGCGCTGGCGCTGGCCGTGCTGCTCGCGGAGGCGGGGCGCGAGGCGGTGGCGAGCTGGGTGGCGCGGAGCGGGTCGCTCGACGCGCTGCGCCGGGCCGAGCGGTGGGACCCCGCGAACCCCGAATGGCCCGCGCGGTACGCGCGCACAATCGCGGCGGAACATCCGGACGCCGATCCGCCGGAGGCCGCAAGCGCTTTCCGGCGCGCGGTGGAACTGGGTCCGCACCGCGCGGAGAACTGGGCGGCGTTGGGGCAGGCGCTCGATCTCGAGGGAGACGCGGCCGGCGCCACGCGCGCCTACGAGCGGGCGCTGGGGATTTTTCCGCGGTCGCCGGACATCAACTGGGAGTACGCGAATTTTCTGATGCGCGAGGGCGATGCGGCGAAGGCGATGGCGCCGCTGCGCGCGGCCATCGCGGGCGATCCCGCGCTGCGGACGGGCGCGTTCGATCTCGCGTGGCGCGGCGGAATATCACGCGAAGCGATTCTGGAAATACTTCCCGCGCGGCAGGACGTGCTATCCGCGTACCTCGATTACCTGGACGCGACCGGGCGGCTCGACGCGGCGGCGGGCGCGTGGAAGCGGCAGCTCGAGCGGCCGGAGCCATTCGATCTCGACGCGGCCGAGCGCTATTTCGACGCGCTGCTCTACGCGCACCGCGTGGAGGAGCTCGCGCCGGTGTGGGCCGCGCTCGCGCGCCACGATCCCGAGCGCGTCCACTGGGAGCCGGGCGGCGCCGAGCGGATCTCGAACGGAGGATTCGAGGAGGACGCGCCGAACGGCGGGTTCGGCTGGCGCCTGACGCCGATCGAAGGCGCCGAGGCGTCGATCGAAAGCGAGGTCTCCCGCAAGGGCGCGCGCGCGCTTGCGGTGCACTTCGATGGGACACGCAATCTCGATTTCGGTCACGCGCTGGAGTACGCGGCGGTGGAGCCGGACACGCCGTACGAATTCGTCGCGTACACGCGGTGCGAGGAGATCACCACCGACAGCGGGCCGCGCATCGCCGTATACGACGCGTACGACCACGCCGCGCTGTGGGTCGAAACCGAAAACCTGACCGGGACCACTAGATGGCAGCGGCAGGTGCTCGATTTCCGCACCGGGCCGAACACGCGGCTGATCGCGGTGCAGGTGGTCCGGACGCCGAGCCGGAAAATCGACAACAAGATCGGCGGAACGATGTGGCTCGACGGCGTCAGCCTGACGGCGGCGCGGTGACGGAAGGGGCCGTGGCGGAAGGCGCGGAGGGTTCGTCGAGCGAGGCGGAGTATCCGATGGCGAGGACGACGGCGAAGACGAGCGCGTTCGCGGGGATGTAGAGGTTGAAGTCCGCGGCGCTGTGCGCGAGGAGGGCGGCGGAGGCTCCGAGCGAACCGAGCGCAAGCGAACGCGCGAGGCGCGACGGGGCGCGCAGGCTCGCGCGAAGCGCACGGAAGGCGATCCAGAAAAGCGGCGCGAAGAAAAGCGCGGCGGCGGGAAGCCCGAGCTCGGCGGCGAATTCGAGGTAATCGTTGTGCGCGTGGTCGACGAGGTAGGTGAGCTGCGTCGATTGCACGGCGGTGAAGGCGTACTGGAAGCAGCCGAGGCCGGCACCGGCGAGAGGGTGCGCGCGGACGAGTTGGAGCGTGTCCCGCCAGACAGCCATGCGGCCTGCGCCGGCGACGGCGAGCGGCTCGTTTTGCGGAAGCTGCTCGAAATGCTCGACCACGGGCGCGACGCCAACCCAGGCGGCCGCGGCCACTGCCCCAGCGAGCAAGAGACAAATCAGCGCCGAGGGAAGCAGGCTGCGGCGGGTTCCGGTCCAGACCGCTGCCGCCATCACGCCGAGCGAGATGAGTGCGGAGATCATCCCCATGCGCGAAAACGAAAACACGATGGCGACGAGCAGGATGGTCGCGGCGAAGAGCAACAAGAGGGATTGGAAGATCGCCGGCTCATTGAGAGTATCCAGCACGGCACGCGTGGCGCGGTCGCCAGAACGACGGCGAGCGCTCCGCCAGTGATAGAACGCGAGGGCGAGCGAGAACGGAAGAATCATCTCGAGCAAGCCCGCGAAGTGATTGTGGTTGACGTACGTGCCCGAGGCGCTGCCGGTGTAGAAGCGGCGCGGAACGGTCCAGATGTAATTCCAGCCGGCGAGATACTGGACGAGACCGTAGAACGCCTCGAACAGACCGAGACCGATCAGGAACAGGGCGAGGCGACGGCGGGACTCGCGCCGGCGAGCGAGCTCGAGCGCGACGAAAAAGGCGGTGACGGCGGCTGCGAGCGCGAGGCCGCGCGCTTCGATCGCGTGCGAGTCGAGGCCAATTCTCCCCGCGCGCGATTCAAACCACTGCGCGGCGACCCACGCGCCGAGGGCCAACGGAAGCCACAACAGTTTTGCGTATTCGCGCGCGGATTCCCTGGAAGTGCGCGCGACCAGGAGAAGGCCAAGCAGAAGGATTATGGCTTCCGAAATGCCCCACGAGACAGGCTCGGTGCCACCGAAGCCGCCGACGGCGATGGCGATTGCGGCGAACAATCCGAATTCCAACACGTAGCGCATGATGCGAGGCTCACGAGTGCGCGGCGATGCGCAGCGCGTCAGCGCGTGGCGGCAGACGAGGCCGACTCCAACCGCGAGGGCGACGGGGCAGAGCCTGCGCCCGCGGCGACGGATTCCCACTTCATCTCGGCGGCCTTGAGCGCGGGATGCGAGACCAGCAGGTGCCAGATGAGCGCCTGAAACGATTCGGTGTGCGGCGTGACCGTTTCGGCGTTGACGACAGGGACGAGGACGCAAACGTCGGCGAGCTGCGCGGTGGCGCCGCCATCGCGTCCGACGACGCCGGTGATGGACGCGCCAGTTTCGCGTGCGTACCGGAGCGCGGAGACGAGATTCGCGCTGATGTTCTTCTCGATATTGCCGCCGCCGACGGAGAAGACAAAGATCATGTCGGGAGAACCGAGACGGCTGGCGCGCAGCCAGTTGCGGTAGGAAGTGTCCCAGCCTTCGTCGTTGACGCGCGCGGTGAGCTCGGAAACATTGTCGGTGACCGAGTAGGCCTCGATGCCGGCGATCTTGCGGAAGTCGCACGCAGCGTGAGAGGCGTGGCCTGCGCCGCCGCCGACGCCGAGGAGAAAGAGGCGCCCGCCGCGCTCGCGCACCGAGCGAAGAAGCTGCGCGGCGCGCTCGATCTGGCGCGCGTCGATCTTGGCGATGATCTCAGCCGCCTCGCGAAGGTAGCGGCTCGTGTACGTGGAGTCCTCGCGCGCCAACACGCAAGGAGCCGTTTCGTGAAGCGGAGCGGGTTTGCGCGAGCCGCCGCCGGCGAGCATTTCGCTGATGGCCGTCGCGGCTTGCGGAAGATCGCGGACGACAATGTCGGGAATCGCGCCTCGGGAAGAGAACTCCTCGCAGACGGTGCAGCGATGAGGAGAGAGAAGAAGCGTGGTGACGCCGGCGGCGCGGCCGGCGAGGATATCCGTAACATCGTCGCCGATGAAGAAAGATTTCGAAAGATCGATGTTGCGCTCTCGCGCCGCGCGGAGAAGGAGACCGGGCTTCGGCTTGCGGCAATCGCAATCGGCGCGGTATTCGGCGACGGCCGCTTCGGGATGGTGGCGGCAGTAGAGGACGGCGTCGAGGCGCGCACCGGACCACGCGAGCCGGACGCGCATTTCCTCGTTGATGGCGTCGAGCAGACGGGGAGTCAGCTTGCCCTTGGCGATTCCCGGCTGGTTCGAGACGACGATGACGGGAAGGCCGAGACGGTTGAGCGCGGCAATCGCTTCGCCGGCGCCGGGAAGCAGCTCGAATTCGTCCGGGTTGGCGGGAGTGTCGGCTATGCCCAGGTCGCCGTTGTAGGCGTAGCGGTTGATTACTCCGTCGCGGTCGAGAAACACGGCTCGGTTTTTCATGGTTCCCTCCGGAGTCCGCCGCGGCACGGGCGCATCAGGCGGACACCATGGCGCGCGCGAGCGGGCGCTGATTCTGCCGCTCGAGGTGCGCGAGACGCCCGTCGCGCGAGACGATATCGAACACAACCTTGCTGCCTTCGAACTCGAGGCGGAAGTGCAGCTCGCGCAGGCCCGCGCGGCGCATTGCCTCGCGCAGCTCGGCCTTGCGCTCCTCGCAATACAACATCAGGAATCCACCGCCGCCCGCGCCCGAGATTTTTCCGCCGACGGCGCCGTGATGTTTCGCAAGCTCGTACCATGCGTCGATCTGCGGATTGGTGACGCCGCTGGAAAGGCGCTTCTTGGATTGCCAGTGAACGTCGAGAAGCTCGCCGAAGCGCCGCAGGTCGCCCTGGACGATGGAGTCGCGGATTTCGACGCCGATATCCTTGATTTCGCGCAGGCTCGAGACGACGACGGCATCGCGTTGCCGGGTGCCCTGATCCTGCTGCTGGAGGATAGCCGCGGCGTTGCGGGTCTCGCCGGTGAAGAAGAGGAGGAGATTGTTTTCGAGTGCTTCGACGAGATCGACGCTCAGTGCGAGCGGCATGGCGCGCACGACGCCGTCGGTTGAGATTTCGAGCATGGTGAGGCCGCCGAACGCCGCCATGTACTGATCCTGCTTGCCGATGGGCTTTCCGAGGACGTCCAACTCGATGTGGCAGGCTTCCTCGGCGAGCTGCCAGGGAGTGGCCTGGCTCTGCATCAACGCGTGGAGGGCGTTTAGCAGGCCGACCATGTAACAGCTGGACGAGCCGAGGCCCGTGCCCGCGGGGATGTCGGCAATGGAGACGATTTCGATGCCGGTCGTGATGTCGAAGTGGCGCAGCGCTTCGCGGGCGAGGGTGTGGTCAACCTGATCGACGTTGTCGACCAGCTCGGATTGCGAGTAGCGAACGCGGATTTTGTCGTCCACGATCGGAGTGTTGACGGCGAGATACATGTATTTGTCGATTCCGACGGCCAGGATGAATCCGCCGTGCTCGCGGTAGAAGGATGGGAGATCGGTGCCACCTCCGCCGAGAGTCAATCGAAACGGCGTGCGAGTAATGATCATGATTCTGGAGGCTCCTCAATCGAGCGGGACACGACGAAGCGTGCCGCCCTCGGTTTTCATGATGGTTGAGATTTTCCCGGGGAAATCCTCCCAGCGGTCGTGGACGCCACTGATGAGACGCCCCGTCAAGCCATTCGAACGCGAGGAAGCTAGAAAGAGCGCGAGAGCGGCGGCGCGGCTGGCCGGAATCCCGCCCGTTTCCTCCATCTGTGCAATTTCGAGAAGGGTTTTCGCGCCGGCCGCCGCGCCCGCCGCGCGCATTTCGTCCCACATCCGGCTGCGCACCGGACCGGGAGCAATGGAATTCACCTGAACGTTCGATTCGTGGAGTTCGCCGGCGAGACATTCTGTGAGCCGCACGACGGCGGCCTTCGACGCCGCATAAGCGGTAAAAAACGGGCGCGCATAGGCAGCGCCCCCTCCGGAGAAATGAACGATTTTGCCGCCGCCTTGCTGGATCATCAGCGGGGCGACCGCGCGGACAAGATGGAAGGCACCGAGCAGATTGATCTCGATGGCGCGCGCCCAATCGTCCGGGCCGACGGTGTGGGCCGGGCCAATGGGACCCTGTACTCCGGTGCAATTGACAAGCACGTCCAGCGCGCCGAAATTCTCGTGCGCGCGCTCGACCGCCTGCTGGACTTCATTCCAGCACCGCACATCGAACTGAAGACGGAGGACCGTATCGTCCGAGGAGAAGCCGGCAAGGCGCGAATCGGCTTTCCGTGCGTGGCTCCCCAAGGCCAGGCGCGCGCCTTCGCGGAGGAAGCGCTCAGCGACAGCGGAGCCGATCGCTCCCGAAGCACCGGCGATGAAACAAACTTTGCCCTGCAGCTCTTTCCCGATTGCGGCGGCCATCAATACGCTCCTTCGGCCCACAGCACTTCCCAGAACGTTCTTGCCACGATGACGAGGTCGAGCCAGATCGACCAGTGGTCGATGTAAAACATATCCATCTGAATCTTTTCCTCATACGTGGTGGTCTGACGGCCCATCACCTGCCAGAAGCCAGTCAGTCCCGGCTTCACGGAGAGCAGCTTGGGGAGAAGATCACCATAGCGTTCGCGCTGCGCCCAGGAAATCGTTCGCGGGCCGACGAACGTAAGCTCGCCGGTAAAGATGCTTAAGAACTGCGGGAACTCGTCGAGGCTGTATTTCCTCAAGAAGCGCCCGCAGCGCAGGACGCGCGGATCGTCCTTGAGCTTGAACATGCGTTCGAATTCGGCCTTCAGGGAGGGATCGCTTTCGAGGATTTCTTCAGCGTCTTCCACCATCGTGCGGAATTTCAGGAAGTAGTGCATGCGCCCGTCCCTGCCGACGTATTCCCTGCGGTGGAAGATGGGGCCGCCATCCTCCCACTTGATGAGGAGGGTAACGAAGGGAATCAAAACGAGAGTGGCGAGGCTGCCGGCAAAGCCGATCGCTACGTCGAGCGCGGATTTGACGAAGCGCTGGCAAGCGCGAGGCCAGCGGGGCGGCGAATCGAGGCGGAAGCAGCCCGAAAAATCGTCGCGCTCGAAGCGGAGATCGGGCGGCCCGAAAAGGTGGGAGTAGATCTCGACTTCGATTCCCTTTTCGCGGCACCGCCGGATGATTTCGAGCACGCGCGCGTAACCTCCCGCGAAGGATTCACTCAGATGAACGACGACGAGCCGCGCACACGCGGCTGCGGCAGCTTCCTCCCAATCGTCGATCGAGCCGAGAACGGGCAGGCCGAAGCCGGCAGATCCCAAAAGGGTGGAGGCGCCGTGCTCGGCAAGCACGCCGGCCATTTCATAGCCGCGGTAGCGCTGGATGGCGAGGCGCCGCTGGAAATCAGCAAGGCGATCCGGCGAGCCAAGCAGCAGGGCTTTCTGGCGCGCGAGACCCCGCCGCCAGAGCCCGCCATAGATCGCGCGCAAGCCGAACCGCGCCACGATCAGAAACAGCAGCGCCAGCGCGTACCACACAACCAGCAAGTAGCGGGAGAAACCAAGCGATTTGAAGAAAACGAAATTGGCGCAAGCCAGCGCGACGAAGGAGAACGAAACACCCTTGAAGAGAAGCTCCAGCTCTTTTTCGGGGCGCCGAAGATCGGGGCTTTTGTAGCCCGAAAGCAAATAGAGCATCGCGGTGAAGAACGGCGCGTAGAAAAGGTAATACGCGGGCGGATTGAGGAAGGTGGCCGGAACGTGCGTCCAGCGGCGCGTGAGCACCTCGGCGAGCGCGTGCGCGGCGACGAGAGCGAGCAGATCGCTCGCCAGGAAAAGCAGCTTTTTCATCCACGCCAGGCTGAGGAGCGCGGAGAGTTGCTCGGCCGAGGAAGAGGCAGAGGCGCCGGAACGCGCGACGTCCCTCCGGCGGATTCCGGCAATGGGCTGGAGGATGGGTTCGGTGGCCATGAGAATCCGTCAGACGGCTGCGGCGCTCCCCTTTCCGCGGGCGACCCGGCGAACGACGCCCGAACGCTGCATGGCGTCGAATGCCGCCGTGACGTAGTCCGCCGCGTCCGGAACGGAGTCGAGCCACGCGAGGTAGTCGTCAAAGATTTCGTCGAGGCCTTTGGTGACGCTCCATCCCAGGGCCTGGAGCTTGGCGATGCTCGAGACGGTGTGGCGAACGTCGCCGACGCGGTAGGCGCCGGGAATTTCTGGCGCGAGCGGAGCGTTCATTTTTTGGCGAAGGATGCGCGCGTAATCGAGCACGGAGGTGGCGCGGCCGCTGCCGACGTTGAAGGCGTGACCATCGGCGCGGGGATCGTCGAGAACCAGAAGATTGGCGGCGACAACATCGGAGACGTGAACGTAATCGCGGAGCTGCTTGCCGTCCTCAAAGATCACGGGCGCGCGCCCCGCGCGGAAGGCGCGAGTAAAGATCCGGCAGATGCCGGAGTAGGCGTTGTAAAAGGACTGGCGCGCTCCCTGCACGATGGAGTAGCGGAGAGCTGCCGTGTGAATCCCGAGCATTTTCCCCAGGCGAAGAGCGGCCAGCTCCTGCGCAAACTTCGAGACGCCGTAGGGACCCGCGGGATTGGCACGGGCCTCGCGCAACAGGACCGGCGCGAGCACACCCTGGCATTCCGGGCAGCGAAGATCCCAATCGCCGCAATCGAGCTGGGCGGCAGGCCGCGCCTCCGGAAGAACCAGGCCGTGATCCGGGCAGTGATACTGGCCCTCGCCATACACGGATTGAGAAGAGGCGACGACGACTTTGCGGACGGAAAGGTTCTTTTCGCGGATGAGTTCAAAGAGGAGCGCGGTGCTGACAACATTGGAATGGAAAAACTTGCTGTAGTCCGGCATGTAATCCTGATAGGCGGCCTGGTGGAAAACGATCTCAACACCGGAAAGGGCGCGCTCGACGGTCGCGCGGTCGCGGACATCGCCTTCGACAAATTCGATCTCGCGGCTGAGGTAAGCGGGGCGCCCGCGCGGATGGACGCGGGGCTCGAGATTATCGAGCACGCGGACATCGCAGCCGCGGGCGAGCAGCGCGTCGGCAATGTGGGAGCCGATGAAGCCCGCTCCTCCGGTGACGAGTGCTTTCATGGACTCTTCGCTCCCGCCGCGTGAGCGGCACCCACAGGCTCCAAGGCCGATTCCAATTGCACGACGCGGCGTTCTCGCGCCGATTCGTAAAGCGCATCGACGAGTTGAAGCGTGCGCCACGCGTCGGCGCCGTTCGACATCGGCTCGCTGCGGTGCTCGATGGCATCGAGAAAGTCGTCCCACTCGCGCGCGAGCGAATCGTCGTCTGCGGGGAAGTCGAGATGTTCTTCTTGCGGCGCGCCGCCGGTTTTCGCGCGCACCTGCCAGACGAGCCGCTCGGGGCCATAGGTGCGGCCAAGGCCTGTGACAACGAGAGCGCCTTGGTCGCCGGTGATTTCGAAAGAGAAGGTGTTCTTCCATTGCGTCCAGCTTGCGTGAAGCTGCGCGACCACTCCATCGCGAGCGCGGAGCATGGCAAAGACGTTGTCTTCCACGGGTGCAATCGGCCAGCAGGAAGTGGCGAGAAACGCCGCTGCTTCCGTGAATTCTCCTGCGAACCAGCGGAAGAGATCGAGGGCATGAACACCTTGATCGAGCAACTCGCCACCGCCGGAAATCTCCGGGCGGCTGCGCCATTCCCGCTCGTAGCCCGGACGTCCTCCGTGGCCATAGGTGCAGCGAAGAAAGAGAAGCCGGCCGATGGCGCCGGCGACGGAGAGCTCATGCGCCTTTGCAAGTGCCGGATGATAACGATGGTTGTAGCCGACTTTGAGCACGCGGTGATGCTCGTGCGCAGCCTTGACAACCGGGAGAATTTCATCCGCGCGACGTCCGAACGGCTTCTCGACGAGCGCGTGCTTTCCCGCGACCATCGCGGCAAATGCGATTTCCGGAGCGATGTCAGTGGGCGTGGCGACGATGACGGCGCTGATGTCGTCTCGCCTGATTGTTTGACGCCAATCTGCGACCGGCAGGGCACCCGTGGGATCCGCAAGAGCCCGCGCACGCTCGGGGACAGGGTCAGCGACCACCATCAGCGCGCTGCGAGGATTGGCAGCAACGGCTGCGGCACGGCGCACGGCAAACGCGCCCGCGCCAATCAGCGCGACTCCCAGTCGATCTTCGCGTGCCGACGACATGCGATCTCCGATCAGCTCGCGTCCGGCAGGCGCTCGGTGCGCTGCCAGACAAATTCGCGCTGCCCGCGCGCCCAGCCCCACCAAGCGGCGGCGAGAGCCAACTGCGCAAACACGAAATAAAAGGGGACGTAGAAGATCTTCGGGCGAAGCCCGATTTGCGCGAGCAGGCTGCCCGCCGCGGCCAGCCCGTAGAACGCAGCCTGCGCGAAGAAGAGCGCGCGGTAGAAAGGGCCCGAAGCGGCGAGCGGCGCGGCCGCCAGAAAAGCGAGAAGCATCGCCGGAGGGACCAGCATGCGCAAAACGTGGTGCGAGAGGAGCTGCCACCACACCGGGCTGCGGCGAGGAATCAGAAGACGCCGCATCAGCCAGGCGTTCAATAAGAAGGCGACGTGCGAGCGGACTTTTCTGCGAAACTCCGACGCGAGGGCGGACGCCGCGGGGACGACGGCCACCGCCTCCGGTTCAAACAGGAAACGAAAGCCGCGCGCGACCATTGCCATGGGGATCACGAAATCTTCGCCGCCCGTGTGGACGCGCGACACAGCCGCCCGGCGAACGGCGTAGATCTGGCCGTCCGCACACGTGGCGGAATGGACGCGCGATTCGCTCGATTTGATCCAGGACTCGTACCGCCAATACAGGCTCTCTCCGAGGCTGGGAGCGCTGCGCCGCTGCAGCGCGCACACGCGGCGGCCCGCAACGCAGCCAGTGCGAGGATCGGCAAAGTGGCGTGCGAGGCGGCGCGCGGCCGCAGGTTCGAGAAGGGCGCTCGCGTCCGTGAGAAGGACGACTTCCTCGCGGAGCTGCGGAATCACGCGGTTCAAGACTTCCTGCTTTCCCAAGCGGCTGGGAAACTGAATCCTTTCGACGCCCCGGGCGGCGTATTCTTGCGCGATTTCGTCCGTGCGATCCGATGAGCCGTCCGAGGCCACGACGACTCGCAGCTTTTCGGGGGGATAGTCGAGCGCGAGCGTGTTTTCGATCTTGCGGGCGATCCAGCGCTCCTCGTTGCACGCGGGGATGAGCACGGCGAGGCCCGGCCATGCGTCCCCGGGAATTTCGGGGACGGCGCGGCGCGGCTTCGCTTTTGCGGCGGCAGCGATCAACAGCGGATAGATCGCGTAGACGTAGGCGATCAGCGCGAGCGAGCTCCAAAAGAGCGCGGCGATCATGCGCGCCCTCCGGCGCCTGCAGTGGCTGCACGCACAGAGAAACGGCGGAGGGGTTCGGCTTGCGCGCTCACCGGCGAGCGGCGCGCTTCGGCAAGGACGACGATGCCGGCAAGCAAAATTCCGAAAAAGGCCGCGCTCGTGAAATGGAAAAACGACGGGCCGCTCCAGAAAACGGTCAGGCCATAGAAAAGCACACCCAGCAGCGCCATGCTGTCCGACCGAAGACGCCCCGCCTGCATGCGGAGCAAACCCTGTAGAGACGCCCGGAAGAACAGCGCCATCAGCGCGACGAATGCAATGAGCCCGAGCGAGCCCATCTTGAACATCAGATAGCCCCAGCCGTTATCGACCGATGTCACGCGCGTCCGGCCGAAATCTCCGGGCGCGAGGAACACAGAGACGCTTCCCATCCCCGCGCCCAGCACAGGCTTCCGCTTGAATTCTCGGATCACATAGTCCATCTGAGCCATGCGGCCTTGGAAAGAGCGGTCCTCTGAAACAGTTATGAAGAACCGCCGGGCGATGTCTCCCGTCAAGCCGCGCTTCTCGATCATCTGGTTGCCAAAATACGTCCCGCCCGCGAACACTCCGGAAATCAGAAGCGCCGCTACGGCCAGCGCGACAATTCCGCTCCGCCGGAATGCGACGAGCACGACCAACCCGACTCCGGCCACCATGCCGGCGAGCGCGGCCCGGTTACCCATGAGCAGGATCGCGAGCACGCAGACCGCCCATTGCGCGAGCGCCTGAAGCCACGGCCACACGCGCCGCTCCTCAAGGAGCTGGGTACATGCAATAACGCCGACTGCGCCTGCATATCCGACGAGCGGCGACTGCTCCCGGTAGTAGTAGCCAAGGGCGGCGCTTGCGAACGAAAGTTTTTGCGCGTACCAGAGCGAGCCGAGCGCCACAGCCCAGTTCACGCGCCGGAGCCACCGGTTTACATCTGCGGCCGCGCGAAGCTGTGTGATACCCAGAAAAAAGTAAACGGGAAGCAGAACACATCCGAAAAGCTGGCGCGTGACGGGAAACAAGCCGTTGCCGAGGAACAGCCCATTGACCGCCCCCGCGAGAATTACGAACAACATGACGAACATTGCAATGCCGGGGAGAGCGCCCACGCGTTTTCTGGCCGCAGCCCAATCGAAATCGCGCGAAAACAATGTGGCGGCGCAGAGCCCTGCCGTGATCAGCGCGAGCCCCGCCCCCCAGTAGAAGAATTCCTCCGGCAGCTCGTCTCCCAGCGGTGCGGTGGTCTGAAAGAAGACGAAGAGGTAAACCATGAACGCCGACGAGAGCCACAGCACGGAGCGCGGCTCCGCAAACGCCCAAAGCCCGATCAGCACGGCGATCGTGATTGTCGCCGCCTCGATCCCTGCGAAACGAAGCACGACGCCGGCCGCCACACCTCCGGCAATCCAGTACACGGGACGGAGAAGCGCGAGTCCCGCCGGCACGACAGGAAGGTTGGCAAACCGCTCGCTCACCGACGAAGCGGGCGCGAACCCCGGATGCCCGACCTGGGTCACTCCTTGCACCAGAACCGTTCCTCCGTTTTGACCGGCAATGCGCCCATCGATTTCAACTTTCCTGCGCAGAGCTGCCGCGCACACGCAGCCAACTCGGTTGCGGGCGGGCGTTGCGCCGTTCGCGCCAGCGCCGCAGGCGGTTGCGAATGTCGCGCACCAGCCATGGAGGGGCCAGTCGCACCGGAACGACGAGCAGCCAGAATGCCGGGAACTTCCAACAGGCGGCGATCATTGCCGGAAACGTGCGCGCGAGTTCGGCAGGATCATCGGCGCGCCAGGAAAGCACGAGATGGAGATACTGTCCGGCGACGATACGGTGCATGGTGCGATAGATCGCGAAGCGTCCAAAGCCGCAGCGCCGCGCGTCCTCGAGGATCCGCACGATGTCGCGGACGAAGACGTCGCGGTATTCATACGGGGGACGACCGGAAGCTCGCCGCCCCTGCACCAATGGCTCGCCGACGTAGAGTGCCGCGCCGCCTTGCAGCAGACAGCCGAGATACAGATGAAGATTCAGGGAACGGGTGCCGATGAATTCACGCGCCGACGCGAGACGAAGCGCCCTTTCGCGGCGGATCAGGCTCGCCGAAACGAATCCGAGATTCAGCGCAAGCCACGGCACAATCTTCCGGCCGTCGCGAAAGTGGCGGTCGCGCGTTGGCCCGGCCTGCGATGCCACGAGAATCCGCCCCGCCTCGTCGACAATTTCCTGATTCACGTAGACAAGCGCGGGGCGCTTCGGCGCGCAGAGGATGCGCTGGCGGACAGCTTCGACGGCGCCGGGCTTCATCCGGTCGTCGCTTGAAAAGAACCAGACATATTCGCCTCGACACACATCGAGAAGCAGAAGCAGCGTTTCATCCAGGCTTCGCCGCTCCGGCAGCGCAAAGAATCGCAAAGAGGGATTCCCGGTGATAAGGCGCGCCATTCGCTCGGCCGTGTCGTCCGTTGAGCCCGTGTCGTAGACAACAATCTCAACGTCTTTGGCAACCTGAGGGAAGACGCTTTCCAGCGTGCGCTCGAGCAGCGCGCCGCGGTTGTACGTGGGAATTGCGATCGAGATCAGCGGCGCGCGCGCGGCGCCCGACGCGAAGCCGGCGCTCGCGAGAGAATGTTTCGCTTGTGGCGTCGCGATCCGGGCTCGTATCTCTCCGCGCATGCAGAGGAGATTTGTTCCGGTTCCTCTGGCGCGAAGCTCACCGAGAAACTCCGGAAAGTCCCGGGGCGCGAGCGGCTCCCGATTTGGCCGGGCCTCTTCGAACGGAACGACGGAGAAGCCGATTTCGACGAGCCGTGCAAGGAACGCCTCGGGAGAATCTCCAAGTGCTTCCATCGCGCGAGGGTAGAGTTCGGTGAAGAGAACCAGATTGGGGTTTTGCGCGAGGATGCGCTGCATGCCCTCGAGGATTTCGAGTTCCGCTCCCTCCGCGTCGAGCTTCACGATATCGATCGGACTTTCATTTCCGGAGAAGTATTCATCGAGCGAAGTGGTTTCCACATCGATGCGCCGGCCACGGTGAAGCATTGCCGCGAGCGAATGAGAAGCCGAGTCGTCCTCCGAAAGAGTGAACGCCGCCCGGCCTCGTCGCCGCGACACCGCCAACGGCTCCGCGACGACACAGGAGAGGCCGTTCTGGGCGATGTTTTGGGCGAGGACGCGGAAGTTTTCCGGCGCCGGTTCGAAGGCGTGCACTTTGCCGCTCGCGCCGACGCGGCGGGCGGCAAGAAGCGTGTAAAAACCGATGTGCGCACCGACATCCACGAACACCATTCCTTCGGCGAGAAGCGATTCAAACAGGCGCGCCTGCTGCCGCTCCCAGGAGCCGCTGTCCATCAGGATCAGCGCCAGATCCCGCTGCTTCGAATCAATCGAGACGCGCGCCCCGTGTATTTCGGCCGTGATCATTCCGGGCGGCTGCAACAGCCGATACGCAGGGCGATACACCGAGCGCAATGCGGATTGCAGACGCGGGTGCCGCAACGAGAGACGGTCCACTCCGACTCTCTGCAGCCATCTGCGGGAGCCGAGCAGCGTCTGAAACGCCTTGTGCTTCAGGCCTGCCACGGCGTCCCTCCTGCGACGGCAGCGGGTTGCGGCGAAAAAACAGCGGCGAGTTCGCGCAGATGCGGGTTCACTCGCACAAGCGCCGCCGAGTCGGCCTGGTCAAGCGGTTTGAAAAGCGCTAAGGCGGCGAGAAACGCGACGCTCCAAACAACTGAGCCGACCAGGAGAGCAAGAAAGGAGCTCGGACGGAACCAGATGGTGGGAACTGTCGCAATCGCGGCTGCTCCGACGACCTTGGCAACGAAGATCGCCGGGAAGCGCCACGGAATGTACAAACGGCTGGCTGCCGCCGAAAGAACCGCGAGCAGCACAAAGGACATTCCCGTGGCATAGGCGGCGCCGAGCACTCCCATCCGCCGCACGAGAACGATCTCCGCAAGCACGTTGAACACAGCAGCCGCAGCGATCAGCGCGCAAGCCATGCGTTCACGGCTTGTCGCATAGAGCGCGCTCGTCCCGAGCGAGAAACCCAGCACGACAGCGCAGGCCGTGAATCCACTCAGAATTTGGACGACGGCCACACTGGACGAGTACGCAGGCGCATAGAAGATCGCGATCACTTCCCGGGCATAACGGATCAAGAAGACAAACGGTCCCACAAGGCAGAGCACGGCAAACTTCCACTGCGCTTCGACGAGCCTCGCGAGATGCGCAACGCCTCCCTGCTGCCAGGACACAAAGAAAGAAGGAACGCTCACGAGCGAGGCCCAGCCGAGCAAGAGTCCAGTAAGGCTGAAGACGATTTTCGCGCCGACGGCGTAGTAGCCGATGGCGGAACGGTCGGCGACGAGCCAACCGAGGAGCAGCACGTCCATGTTGTCGCCGAGGACGTACAGGAAGAAGTTCGTGGCCCACGCGAACAATCCAAACGCAAGGATGCGGCCAAGCGGCAGCGCCTCCTGGACGCGGGCGCTTGCCGCGGAATCGGAAATGAGGAGAGGAACCGCCAGGACGACAATTCCCGCGAGCGAGCCAACGGCAATCGCCAGCCAGGCTGCATTCACGCTCGGGACGTGGCGGAGCCAGAGAATCAGGAACAGGCCGGGCGCCGCGAGGGACGCAATCAACTTGGCGGCAGCCACGCGCCTGAGCTCAAGCAGCCCGGCGGAGAAGTACGTCAGCAAGTCGAAAGCGCTTCGCGCCGCGAAAACGAGCAACACGAGCGCGAGCGATTCCGAGAGAAGCGGGAAATGGAACCGCTCGGCGAGCGTCCGGCGAAAAACGAAGACGAGCGCCGATGCCGCGAGGACTGCGGCGGAGCGAATAGCAAAAAGGATCCCGAGCAGACGCCGCGCACGGTCGCGACGCCCCCCGGCAGCGATTTCCGGGACGAACCGCCCCAGCGTTTCGGGGCCGAGCCCGAGAAGCGTGAGAAACACGCACACGCCGGCAAGACTCATCCCCAGCGCAAACAATCCGTACGAGGCCGGACCCAGCGCGCGGGCGAGGAAGAGATAGAAGAGAAAGAACACCACCGCCTCGGCCACGCGGCCCGCTTGTCCCCAGAAGATCGCGCGTCCCAGACGGGCTCCGTAGCTCATGCGAACGCCTCCCGATGGTTCGCGCGGACGGTGGCGCTGCGTTCGCCAAGCACCTGCTCGAACGCGTGCAGCATGTTTCTCGCATAGGCTTCCCAGGTGATCCGATTCAGGACGCGCGTCCGCGCCTCCGTCACAAGCATGCGGCGAAGCTCCGGCGCGCAGGCAAGCTCCGCGACGGCGTCCACAAACTCCCCGGAATTTCGCGGCGAGACGAGCATCGCGGTTCGCCGGTCCTCCAGCACTTCGTGGGCGCCGCACGCGCGCGACACAATCACCGGGAGATCGCAGGCCAGCGCCTCGAACACGCCGAGTCCCCAGCACTGGTTTTCCGCAAGATAGACGAGTGCATCCGCGGCCGAGTAGTAGTCCGCCATCTCGCTTTCCGGCATGGCAGAAAGATGGAATCGCACGAAACCATCGAGCCGGTAACGCTCGACGAGTTCCTGAAGCCTCCGGACGTAGCCCGGCGCGAACTCCGGCGTGCCGGCAATCAGAAAGCGGACATTGCTCCGGCCGCGGAGACGAAGTAGCCGGAGACCTTCGAGCGCGTCTTCAAGGTGACGATGAGGCTCAAGAATTCCGAGCCAGAGCAGGAGGAAGTCGGCGGGCTCGACGCCATGACGCGCGCGGATTTCTTCCCGCGCTCCTAGGTGCGCGCGGAAGGAGGCGGAATCGAGGCCGCTGCGAATCACGTCGGCGGGCCGGCCGTAATAGCTTTCGAGAATTCTCTTCACGCGATGATCGAGAGTAACGATCCGGTCGATCTGGCGCACAACGGGCTTCTCGATGCGCGACATGACACGGTCGAAAAGCCACTGCACGGGCGGCGCATAGTAGGGGCGGTAACCCGGCTCTTCCCAGTTCCGCGCGTCGTCGCACATCCATACAACCGGCGCGCCCGTCCGGCGCTTGCACGCAACGGCAGCGCGCGTGGCGCCGCGAACGTGGGGATTCAAAATGTCATATGGTTCCCGAACGAGATTCGCGAGCTGGCGGCTTTCCCAGAGATGGCGCTTCGCTCCGCTGGCGATGCCGTGATGCCGGCCACGATTGCGCCGGCGCACGTCGGTGGGCGATAGCCGATGAACCGAGCGGATATCGAGCGAGGCCGCGATTTCGGGAAAGCATTTTTCGGGGCAATAGCGGACGGCAAAGAGCGTCGCATCGTGGCCGAAGGCCTGAAGCCACCGCGCGAGCAGCATCGCTTGCCGGGGCGCGCCTCCGTTGGTGATGAGATCGGTGATGAGAATCGCGACTCTCATGCGATCAGGTGGACTCCCGCGGAATCGATGAAGCGCGGCTCGGGCAGCGGCGCAACCAGCTTCCCGCCCCGGGCAACAAAATCCCGCTCGCGCTCGCGGATTTCCGCGAGAAAGTGCCAGGGAAGGACGAGGAAGTCGTCTGCGTGAGCCCTCGCTTCCTCCTCGGAAACGATCGGAATCCACGTTCCCACCGTGTACTTCCCCCACTTCTCAGGATTGCGCTCGGCCGCCGAACGAATCAGCGAATGGTCGAGGCCAAACACCTGCAAGAGCGTGTTGCCCTTCGTCGAGGCGCCGTAGACGGAGATTTGCTTTCCCTGCGCGCGTTCGCGGGCAAGCCACAGGTTGAGCCGGGCGCCAACGCCGCGAATCCTCCTGCCGAATTGCCGGTAGGTATCCGGGCGATCGAGCGCCCACATTTTTTCCTCGGCGCGCCTGGTTTCGACGCGGGCGCGGCGCGCCGCAAGCTGTGACGAAGGCGAGCCCGCGTGGACAACGTAGACGCGGAAACTTCCGCCATTCATTTCATTGGTCTCGACATCGGCGATGACGAAGCCATGACGCTCGAGAAGCGGCTCGAGAGACTTGAGCGAGTAATACTCGAGATGCTCGTGACACACGGCGTCAAAGGCATTGCGCGCGAGCGTGAGCGGGAGGTAGTGCATCTCGATGACCCACACGCCATCGCGCGCCAGCACCTTTGCAACGTCCGCGACGAAAGAGTTCGGATCCTCGAGATCGTAAAACATCGCGATCGATGTGACGACGCGGAACTTCTCGCCCGCAACCGGACCTGCGCTGAAGAAATCGGAAATAATGCGGTCGGCCCCGCGGGAAGCCTCGGCCGCGAGATTTTCGGCCGGCTCGAATCCGACGCGGCGGATGCCTTCGACCGAATAGGAGCGCAGGAGCGTGCCATCGTTGCAGCCGATGTCGAGCACGCTATCGCCTCTCGCGAGCCCCGCAAACTCGGAGGCCTTTCCGGTGATGTCCGCGAGCGCGCGGGACATCGCGGGGTTGACGCCGGACTTGTACCAATAGCGCCGGTAGAGCGAGTCGGGCGGCACCGTATGCCGCAATTGCAGCAGGCTGCATTCGGTGCAGAGCAGCAGGTCGAGCGGCACGCGCGGCAGGTTGGCCTCGTCCGGGACATCCGGAAAACTCGATATGTAGTGATTGCCGAGGTCGAGCACTTCGGCGAGCCGGCTGCTGCCGCAGGACCGACACGTCGTCCGAACCTTGACGGCCGGACGCGCCAAGGCGCCGGGACTTGCGAGAGCCGCTTGAGCCATTCCTTCCGCCACGGTGCTTTCTCCTTGCGCGATCACGCGCGCGATACGGCTGCCTGCGCGTCGGCTTCGGGCACGCTCCGGGGACGCGTGGAGCGGTACCACTCCATCGTTTCGCGAAGCCCCTCTTCCAGACTCCGCTGCGCGCGGAAGCCAAATTCACGCTCCGCGCGCGACGTCCCAAGCACGCGGCGCACGGGCCCATCGGAATAGCGGGTGTTCCAGAGAATTCTTCCCGCATAGCCGGCGAGGAAGGCAATCCGGTGCGCGAGGTCGTCGATCACCACTTCGGTCCCGCTGGCGAGATTCACAGGTTGAGGGCCGTCGTATCGCTCGAGCGCAAGCACGATTCCTTCGGCGCAATCCTCAACGTGCAGAAAATCGCGGGTGGCGCTGCCCGTTCCTCGCAAGGTGACTTCGGGCGCGCGCGTTTCGGCGGCGTCGACAAACTTCCGGATGAAGGATGGAATGACGTAGCAGGTGTCGGGATCGAAATTGTCAACCGGGCCGTAGAAGTTCGTGGGAATCAGAAAGACGCACCGCAAACCGTACTGCTTCCGGCAGGCTTGCGCCTGGACGAGCGGCAGGCGCTTCGCAATGCCGTGAGCCGCACGCGACGCTTCAGGGAGCCCGTTGAAGAAATCGTGCTCGCGGAGAGGTATCGGCGCGTTGGCCGGATACGAGCTGGCGCTGCCGAGGCAGATCATCTTCTCGATGCCGCGCCGGGCGGCCGCGTCCACGAGCTGCGTGGTCATCAGCACGTTGTCGCAAAAGCTCGCGGCGGCGTTCGCGCTTCCGGCCGGGTTGTCTACTGTGGCGGCGAGGTGCACGAGGAAGTCCGGGCGAGCGCGGTCAAGCAGGCGAGCGATCTCCTCGCCGCGCCGGAGATCGCAGACAGCGCGGCGCGGAACCACAATCTCCCGGCAGCCGCGCTCAGCCAGTTTGCGGACGACAGCGCGGCCGAGAAATCCCGCCCCGCCGGTCACAACGATCTTCTTCCCGGCAAAGGGTGCGTCTTTTCGGTGCGCCGTCTGTTCGTTCTTAGACATGAAAGTCATTTCCCGCGCGATCGTCTTTCCGCTACTCTCCGGCGCGCGCCGACATGCGCCGCTCGGCTTGGCCGCTGAGGGAGTCCTCGAGCATCCTCACGTCCGCATCCACCATGACGCGGACGAGTTCGCCAAACATCGTTTGAGGCGCCCAGCCGAGTTTCTTTCGCGCCTTCGAAGCATCGCCCAGCAGACAATCGATTTCGGTGGGGCGGTGATATTGCGGATCGATTGCGACATGGCGCCGCCAGTCAAGCCCCGCGTGCGCGAAGGCCCGCTCGACAAACTCGCGCACCGAATGCGTTTCACCAGTCGCCAGGACGTAATCATCCGGCGCGGCCTGCTGCAACATGCGCCACATTCCTTCGACGTATTCGGGCGCGTAGCCCCAGTCGCGCTCGGCTTCGAGGTTGCCGAGATAGAGATTGTCCTGAAGCCCGTGCAGAATCCGCGCCACGGCGCGCGTGATCTTGCGGCTGACGAAGATTTCGCCGCGACGGGGCGATTCGTGGTTGAACAAGATGCCGTTGACAGCGAAGAGGCCGTAGCCGTCGCGCGCGTTCGTGGTCATCCAGTAGCTGTAGAGCTTCGCGCAGCCGTAGGGGCTGCGCGGGCGAAAGGGCGTCGACTCGCTCTGCGGACGCTCGGTGGCCTGGCCGAAAAGCTCGCTGCTCGCCGCGTTGTAGAAGCGCGCCGGGATGCCCGATTCGCGGATGGCGTCGAGCAGGCGGGTGGTGCCGAGCGCGGTGACGTCGCCCGTGTATTCGGGAATATCGAAGCTGACGCGCACGTGGCTTTGCGCGCCGAGGTGATAGATTTCGTCCGGCGCGAGACGATAGAGAAGTTTTACCAGGCTGGTGGAATCGGAAAGATCGGCGAAGTGGAGAAACAGGCGGGCGTCGCTTTCGTGCCAATCGGAGAGCAGATGATCGACGCGCGCGGTATTGAAGCTGCTCGAGCGGCGCTTGATCCCGTGGACTTCGTAACCTTTTGAGAGAAGGAGTTCGGCAAGGTAGGACCCGTCCTGTCCGGTGATGCCGGTGATAAGCGCTTTTTTCGTGCTGGTCATGTGGTCGGCTCAGCGCTGGCTTGATCCCGAAGCCGCGGCCGCCGCGCGGGCTTCCGACATCTGCTCGAGTGCGCGCGCCGCATCGCGATTGAACTGCGAAACCGTCTCGCGCGTGTATTTGTGGTCCACCATCTTGGGAAGAAACTGCGGCGGGATCGTGATGATGTGCGCGCCGGCAAGCGCGGCTGCCTGAATATCGATCACAGCGCGAATGCTGCCGACGATAATCTTCGCCGTGTACTCCCATTCAGTGAGCCAGTTGCGGACGTTGCGGATCACGATCGACGGGTCGTTGCCCTCATCCGCGATTCGACCCGCAAAGATGCTGACGTATGCCGCGCCGGCTTTGGCCGCGAGGATCGCCTGGTTGAACGAAAGGATGGCCGTGGTGTTGACCGCGATGCCTTCCCTGCTGAGCGAGTGGATCACGCCGAGGCAGGATTCCCCCTGAGCGTTCGTGACCGGAATCTTCACGACGACGTTCGGAGCGAGCCGGGCGAGCGAGCGCCCCTGCGCGAGCATGCGCGCGGGATCGTCCGAGGTCACTTCCACGCTTAGCGGGCGGTCGCCCAGCAGGCGCGCCAGCGCGCGGGCGCCGTCCTCGAGATCGAACACGCCGTCCTTGAATAAAATGCTGGGATTCGTGGTGACGCCGTCCACGATTCCTTCACGCGTCCACCTTTCAATCTCGCGATGGTCCGCGGAATCGAGATAGATCTGCATGCTGGTCCTCCCTGAAATAACGCGCGTTTCTGAAACTTCTCTTCCCGCTCCTCAACGCGCCACGTCTGCATCCGCCGAGGGCACGTCCTGCACGTCGTAGGAGTAACTTCGGTAGTAGGAATACTCCTCGCGGTGCAGGTCGATGTTGTTCAGCACCGCGCCGATCACACGCGCGCCCACGTCCGAGATGCAGGCTTGCGCGCGCTGCACCAGCTCCCGGGGCGTGTCGCCGCCTTTCACGACCAGCACGACACCTTCGACCAGCGTCGCGAGGATGCGACTATCGGACACGTTGAGAAGCGGCGGCGAATCGACGACCACGAACTTGTATTCCTCGAGCGCTTCCTGAATCAGCTTCTGCATTCGGTCGGAGGAAAGCAGCTCGGCAGGATTCGGCGGCACAGGCCCGGAGACGAGAACGTCGAGCCCGGAGAGAGCGGTTTTCTCAACGGCCGTGCGCCAGTCCTGCTGTCCCGTTAGATAGCTGACCACGCCAAGACTGCCTTGAATTTGAAAGGCGCGATGCACGCTCGGCCGGCGCAGGTCAGCATCCACGAGCAGGACGCGCTGGCCGAGCTGCGCGAGCGAGATCGCCAGGTTGGCCGAGACCGTCGTCTTGCCTTCACCGGGCTGCGCGCTCGAGACGAGCAGAGAGCGCGGCGGCTGCCCGGCGGATGAGAGAAGCACGGACGTCCGCAAGCTGCGAAAAGCCTCCCCCAGAGCGGCGTATTGCGGCGGAAGGTCGTCGATGCGGTACCAGTGCGGCGGCAACGATTGGCTGCTCGCGCCGTTGCTGCCATGGCCGTTCGTGCGCTCGCGGCGGGCGCGGCCGCTGATCGCGAGCAAGCGATGATTGCCATTCGTGCGCGCGTGCTCCGCGCCATAAACGCCGTGACCGTTGAGCGATTCGACCGCGGGAATCATCGCCAGAGCCGGGAGCTGCATGATCCGCTCGATGTCTTCGGTGGTCTTGAGCGAATTGTCGAAGTGCTCCTGTAGGAACGCCGCGCCGATTCCCAGTCCGAGGCCCACCAGCAGGCCGAGCGAGAGATTGAGGGCCGTGCGTGGCACCGCCGGCTTTTTCGGCGGCACGGCCGGGTCCACGATCCGTATGTTGCTTTCTTTTAGGCCGCCCGCGATGCCCGCCTGCTTCAACCGGTCAAGCAAGCCGTCGTACAGGCCGCGGTTGGTGTCCACCTCGCGCTTGAGAATGTTGTACTGCACCGACCGTTCGGCGATGCCGTTGGCGTCGCGCTGCGCGCTGGCGAAGGCCTGCTCGAGCAAAGCTTCGCGCCGCACGGCGGCAAGATATTCGTTTTGGATGTGCGCCGCGCCGCGCGCCCGCTCGCTATCGAGGTTCTGCTGCGCCTCATCGATCTCGTTCTGCAATTGCTTGAGCTTGGGATAGTCCGGCGTAAACGTGGTAGCAAGCTGCGCGCGCTGCGCCTCAAGATCGGAAAGCCTCAGCGTCAGCTCCTGCACTTCGTGGTTGTCAAACACGGTCGGGAGCGCGCCTTCATCTCCGGCTTGGACCAAGCGGTAGAGCGACTCCGCCTTGAACCGGTTCGCCTGCGCCTCGGTGAGCGCGGTCTGCAATTCGCGCAGCCGCGAGTCCACGATGTTTTCCGTCGTGCCCTTTTCGCTCTCAAGGAAGAGCAGCCCGTTCTCGCGTGCGTACGCCTGCATCTCGTCTTCCGACTTTTCGAGCTTGGCCTTCACGCCGACCAACTGCTGCGAGAGCCACTCGGAAGCCTTTGCAGCTGCGTCCCAGCGGAGTTCGAGGTTCTGGTCGATGTAGTTCGAAGCGAGACTATTGATGATGCGCGCCGAAAGCACCGAATCCTGCGATTCAAACGTGACTTCCACCAGGCGGCTCTGCTTCACCGGCTCGACATCGAGCCGGTCCTTGAAGGTTTTCAGGGCGTGATAGACCGCGTCGGAATCCGCGGCGGGCGTGGCGCCTGCTCCTGTCGATGCTGCCGAGGAGTGCGACGGCTGGAACTGCGGAAGCGACCACCAGTGGCGCGGCGGATTGAATTCCCTGAGCTGGTCGAGCGCGAGGTCGCGTATCACCCGCCGGGAAAGGCTTTCGCTTTGGAGCACCTTGTACTGCGTCTCCAGAAACGTGCTGTTCACGCTGTCGATTTCAAAGAGATCGCTCGCGGTGACGATGTTGGGGTTTTCCTTCTCGATTTCGATCAGCGCTTTCGCCTGATAGAGCGGCGTCTCCTTCAACGTCGCGATCAGGACAAGAACGAACACGACGATGAGAACCGCGAGCGCCGTCCAGCGCCTTTTGCGGAGCACGATCCAGTAGGAGAGAAGGTTCGGCGACGCGGCCTGCTCGGCCTCGAGGGCGGCGATGGCTTCGGTGCGCCGCCGGTCGATCAGGCGGGGCCCCGGTTCGAAGATTTCTATGCGATTGTCAGCTTGCATGTCACCGCCGATAAATGGCTACCCCCGAACCGATCGTGATCGCCGCTTCGACACCCCGATACAGGGCCGAGCGGCCGGCGCTGTTGGGCACAAAGACGATGTCCCGCGGCTGGAGAATCGGATCGGCAATTTTCCCGGCGAGAATCTTGTTGAGGTCGATTGGAATTTCCTTCCGCTCGCCGGTGGCGGAATTGGTGCGGATGATCCGCGAACGGCCCGACGCAGACGTGTGCGTGAGACCCTGGGCCAGAGCGATGGCCTGCAGCACGGAAACGCTTTCGTTGGTCTTGAGCTGGAATCCGCCAGGCTTCGCCACTTCGCCGACGACGTACACAACCTCGGCCCGGGGAACCTTCACGACATCGCCCGGATAAACCGCCACATTCAATTGGGGATCGCCCGTGGCCAGCAGTTTTTTCAGATCGATCGCGACCGTGTTCGCAGGATTCGCCGTGGCTGCGCCGCCCGCCGGCGGATCGGACGAGCCCGCCGGCGCGGATGATAAGTCCGTCGCAACGGCGCCGCCGCGATGCTCGACAAGCACCGTGTCGCCCGCATCGACGTCGAGGCCCTCGGCCATCGACAGCAGCTCAACCACCGTTTTGGGGCCGCGAAGCTGGAACACGCCCGGCTTCTTCACCGCGCCAAAGACCGCGACCGGGTGGCTCTGCATATCCCGCACCTGCACGCTGACGTGCGGTTCCTTGATGTAGTGCTGCCGCAGAAGCTCCTCGATCACGATCTCGAGTTCCCGCGTGGTAAGCCCGGCTGCGCGAACCGTGCCGATCAGAGCGAGCGAGACTTCGCCGCTGGCGGAAACCCTGGGCGCGCGGTCGAGCTCCGCCGCTTCGAGAACCGAGATGTCGAGCTGATCGTCCGGCCCGATGCGATAGTCGGCGCGATAGTTTTCCGCCGAGAGGCCGGGAGTCTGCTGCGACACGTTGCGATTGAGATCGGCGAGGCGCTGGTTGTAATCGTCCGTCGTATGCTGATACGGCGATGTGGCGTCCGCCGGGCGCGCCGTCTCGCCCTGCGCTCGCGCCAAGCCAGGGAACGATCCCGCAACGAGCAGAACGACCGCCCCAATCACGAGACCGCTACACGTGCCGCAGTTCAAAGTGTTCGCCCTGGCTTTCGTCTTCATCCAAGAACTCTCCCGCAAGCTCATGCGACATCATCCCCGTCAGGCACACCCCGAGCGTTCGCTCGCCTATCCGGCGTGAAGCCGCCCCACGCAACCCTGGTGCGGCTTCGAGGCCCTTCCGTACTGACGGCGCGTTTCTGTTCCGGGCCAGCGAGTGCTGGCCGTTCTTATTGGGTCGGTGAAGAGCTGTCCTTGGTCGCTTCCCAGATTCCGACTCCGAGGCCCGTGGCAGCCGCTGCTGCAACCGTGACCACGACCCAGGTGCTTGTTCCGAAGAGGGAGTTGCCGGGCTGTGGAGACGCGGGTGGCGCGAGAGTGGCGCTCAGCGCGTTGCCCGATTCGATAATTCCGGAGCGATTGGCGGTCTCCACGCGCGCCGAGCCGCTACGCGTGACAACCCGCAGCGCGTTGCCATGGATCGTTACTTCGTACGTCGCGGGAAGGTTCGACGCGGCCTCAATGCGCGCTCCGCGCACCTCGATCAGAATCGGCGCCTGGGTCTTGTTCAGCACCGAAACCGTGCCGTCCTCCAGGCTTACGACAAAGCGCCCATCGCGCTGGCCGAGTGCGGCCCTGGTAAGCTCGGGCATCACGATCGTGTCCCCGCCCGCAAGGCTCAGGGAGGTTGTGGCTTCCTTTTGTGTGGCGATGCGGTCACCGACGAAGACCGAGGTCACGGCCGGCGCCGCAACTCCATTGATCTCGGCGCTGCCTTTGGTGATCATCTTTCCGGCCGTCACGGATGCACTGACCGGGGCCACCGGCACGTAGAGAAGCAGGCACGACAAAGCCACTACGAGAATCCTCTTGCAATTCATGGACACGCCTCCTCTTTCGATTTTTCCGAAGAATACCTGTGCCGCGATGCAGCCCCAGAGAAAGGTCTGCTCCAGAGCCACAGCGGTACAGCGAAGTCGTTGCCATCGGGCGCCACGACCTCAATCCACCTCATCGTCAGAAAACCCAGTTTGGTGATTCACGTCTTCGTAGCGGCTCTCCGATTCCGGATTTGAAACTGTTTCAGAGAGCTTCACCCCTTACATTGCAAACGGCTCGCCAATCGCCCGCGCCACTTTTCTTTGAGCGCTTCGCGTACCGCGTTGTCATCTCTTGCGCGCTGCGTTATCCTGCCCCGCAGATGATCGACATTCATTGCCACATACTTCCGGGCCTGGACGACGGTGCGGAGTCCACCGAGGTCGCTTATGCGATGGCGGAAATGGCAATTGCGGACGGGATTACGCACGTCATCGGAACGCCACACGCCAGTCCGGAATACAAATTCGTTCCCGAATTGGTACGGCAGCGCCGGGATGAAATTCAGGCTCGGTTTGAAGGGCGGCTCGTTTTAGCCACCGGATGCGACTTCCATTTGAGCTTCGAGAATCTGCAGGACATCCGCCAGAATGCGACGCGGTTTACGCTCAACCAGAAGAACTATCTCCTCGTGGAGTTCGCGGATTTCTCGATTCCGCCTTCGCTCGACCAGGCCCTGCACGAGTTGCAACTCGCGGGGCTGCACCCGATCGTGACGCACCCCGAGCGCAATCCGCTGATTCGCGCGCAGCCGGAGCGCCTGTTCAAATGGCTGCGGCAGGGCTGCTACGTGCAGGTGACGGCGCAATCGCTGCTCGGTCGATTCGGGCGCTCGGCGCAAGAGGCGGCGCAGGGGTGGCTTGATGCGGGGGCGGTGCATTTTCTGGCGAGCGACGCGCACAACGTGACGTCGCGCCCGCTGCGGCTGAAGGAAGCGTTCGATCTATTGGCGAAGACGCGCGGCGAGGATGTGGCGCGCGCGCTGCTGGTGGAGAATCCGCTCGCGGTGTTCGAGGGGCGACCGTTGCCGCACGTGCCCGAACTAGCCGACGAGAGGGATCAGGAACACTCCGGCGCGCGGGGAACGCGCCGGCGGAAGCGCTTCTGGTTCTTCTAGAGTGCCGCGGGGCCCGCTGAGGACGAGCTACTCTTTCTTTTCCGCCTTGAGCGCGGCGTCGATTGCGTCGGCAAGCGCACGCCACGAAAAAGGCTCGTCGGCGGGCGCGCCGGGATTCAGGCCCGCGATCTCGCAAACGAGCCATTCTTGCCGCTCGGCCGTAGCCTCCGCCATCAGGGGATCGAGACCGACGTCGCGAAGGGCTCGCGCGGCTTCGCGCATTTCGGCGGCGCGGCGCCGGCCGTGTTCAGCGACGCGGCTGATGAGATAGTCCGGAAGCTTTTCCTTCCATCCCATCTCGGGGAACGTGGCGGCGAGCGAGGCGAGCACTGCCTCTTCCGCGCCATGGCGGCGCGCCGCGAAGAGGCATTCGACCGTGAGCGCCTCGAGACCCTTGATCATGACGCTGCGGCACATTTTCACCGCGGACGGGACGCCGATGCGGTCGCTTGCGGGAGTGGCGTTCATGCCGATCGAGCGGAGGCGCGGGGCGAGTTCGGCGGCATGCGGTCCGCCGAGCAGCATCGGAACCTTCAACCTCTGGGGCGGAACCGCCGCCATCACGGCGGCTTCAACGAAGCGGCCCTGCCCGCGAGCGAAGTAATCGGCCATGGCGCGTTTCGTCGCCGGTGAGACGGAGTTGATGTCGAGAAGAATTTGGCTGGAGCGGAGGATGCGCGAGGCGTCTTTGGCGACGTCGAGCGCCGACGATGCGGTGACCGCCGAGATGACCAGGTCCGCATCGCGCACGCAATCGGCCAAGCTTTCTTTCGCGTGAACTTTGGCGTCGCGAGCCTTCGCGAGCATCGCTTCGCGCGACTCCTTCGCGTGAAGCAGAATGTCGTACATAGAGACGCCGATGCCCTGCGCCGCGAAATCGCGCCCGAAGATCCCGCCGACTTCGCCGAAGCCGACGAGCGCAATCCGCTGAATGGGTTCGTGGGCCATCGCGCCTGCCTAGGTGTGATACATGATGCTGCCGCCGCGTTCGGAGAAGCGCCAGCCTTTGGGCGTACGGACGTAGCGGTCCTGGTAAGTGCCCATCATCTGTTTGCTCGCCGTTTTCCTTCCCTCTCCCGGCGTCTCGGGCTCGGAAGCATCGGAGGTGTAAAGGAGCACGCGGCACGTTCCAACGGCCGTGTCCATCGTCTCCATGCGCACGCGGAAATTGGAGATCAGATGAAACGTAAGCCGGTTGCGCGGACGCGATTCGAAAAAGGCGATGATACTTTCGATGCCGCTCAATATCTGTGGCGGGCTTGCCGGGCGCGCAAACGTGGCGTCTTCGGCGAAGATTTCGCGCAGGCGGGCGTAATCCTGGCTATCGACAATTTCGGCGTACTCGGCGGCAAGCGCGTAGCACGCCGCCTCGACGTTTCGCATTTCCGCCTGGCTGAATTCTGCCATGATCGGCCTACCTGTATTCGAGACCTAGTTCTTTGAGTTTCGGCCGCAAATTGTAAATGTCGAGGCCGAGTTCGCCCTTCGCGAGCCGTGCGCGGACGAGATCCTCTTTATCAATCCGCTGTTTCGATGCAGCGGCAACCGCGGCCGCATCGGCCCGCTTCACGACGACCACGCCATCGTCATCGGCCACGATCACATCACCTGGATCGATTTGCGCACCGGCGCAAACGATCGGGACGTTCACCGACCCAAGCGTGGCCTTGACTGTTCCCTGGGAACTCACCGCGCGGCTCCAGACCGGAAACTTCATTTCGGTAAGCGGCCCCACGTCGCGGACTCCCGCTTCGATCACGAGGCCCTTCACGCCATGCGCGCGGAGCGACGTGGCAAGGAGCTCGCCAAAATAGCCGTCCGTGCAGGGAGAAGTAGGCGCCACGACGAGGATGTTTCCCTTCTGGCAGACTTCGACGGCCACGTGAATCATCAGATTGTCGCCCGGCGCCAGCGAGACCGTGACGGCGGCGCCGGCAATGGCCGCGCCGGGATAGATCGGTCGCATATATGAGGCGAGCAGCCCGGTGCGTCCCTGGGCTTCGTGCACGGTCGAGACGCCGTACTTCTCGAGCGCGGCGACGGCGTCTTCGGGCGGCTGCTCCACGCGCCGGACAACGACTGATTTGCTCATGATAGCTCCTCGGTGACGTGCGGGAAGACGCGCTGATAGGCCTCGCCGTACTGGATTTTCTTGACCACCCTTGCCGTTTTCTTCTTATGGGCCACAAAGGCACCTTTCCTAAGACTCGGCCCGGGATTCCAGGGGGTGCGGAAGCGCGGCGCCAATGGTTGCACAAATCACGGGGCGCGCGGAACCCCAGATTCCGCGCCTGCCTAAAGTCCGCTACGCTTGAATCCAGCCGCTCGCACGCGGATAAACGCGCCGCGCGTTGTCCGCATAGATCCGGGCCTTGTCGCCTGCGTTCAGCTTCGAATCGTCAACATAGCGCCGCGTATTGTCGTAATGGTCGTGCGTCTCGTCATTGACCACGCCGGGAAACGCACCGTCGCATTCCGAGCCGAACAGGATGTTGTCGACCGACACAGCGTCGAATAACATCTGCATGTTGAGGCGATTGTATACGCAGGTATCGACGAAAACGTTGCCATTGGCGAGGATCTCGTCCGGGCTCGCCCAGCTGTTGTACTTCGCGATCGCCCTCCAGCGCCCGATCTGGCACGGCAACGCGCCGCCGGCATGCGGGATCAGAAAGCGCAGGCGGGGAAAATCCCGGAACAGATCCTTCGCGATCATGAGCTGCACGAAACCCGTAATGTCGGCGACCAGATATTGGACCGCCGTATGCGGGAAGTTCTTATTGATCGATTCGCTGCCGTGCAGTACGAGCGGCACATCCAACCCCTGCGCCGCCTCGAAAACCGGATAATTGTGCTTTCCGGTGAAGGGCTGGTTTTGCCAGCGGCCGCCGGTGCCGTCGGGATCAAAATTGAACGCTATGAAACCTTCCTTGGTCCAACGCTCGATCTGTTTCGCCACCTGCTCGGATGGACACGAAGGATGTTGTCCAAGCATGCCGACCGGCGCAAAGCGGCCGGGATTCAACTGACAGGCGCGAAGGATAAGGCCGTTGTTGAGATCGGCCCAGATGGCGTTCTGTTCCGCGCTACCCTCATGGGTCGCCATCGCTTTCGCCCGGGGAGAGGCGAACGCGACATCGATGCCGCGCGAATCCATCAAGCTGACTACCTGTTCCAGACTCTTTTTAACGTCGGCATCCGAGATGTCGGGGAGGACATCGGGATTCTTTCCGGAAAGCTGCGCTTGGCGAAAGCCCTCCACTTCCGAGTGACGGGCAAGGCGGACGAAGTGCTGGTGAGAATCGATAATCATGATGTTTGATCTCGGGTTCGGATTCTAGAAGGGCGGAACGGCTGCGTCAATGTGCGAACGCCGCGCGGCCGATGCGAATGGCGCGGCACCGCGAAATACCAACCCCTCCCGCCTACCGCAGACAAAGGATGCGCACCTCACTACGAGGGTCTCACCCGGTGCCCCTCGAGCCGGGCGACCAATCCGTCAAAGAGAGCGGGTAAATCGGCTAGTGGATACCGGTCTCCGACTGTGTGCGTGTCCGGTGAAAACATCTTGATGAGACCGAGCCGGGTTTCCACGTCATATTCTCCTAGCGTGCCATCGAACAGCAGGTAGCCAATTTGCTTTAGGTCGACATCACCTTCTCGAAAGCCGGGAATGAACAGATAGATGCCGGCGGTCTTTCCGTTATCGAGCAGCGAGAATTGAACGTCGTCTGGGTCAACACGCTTACCTCGAAACTCCACAACCTGGGGAGGACGTCTCGGGCGGAAGGCAATCACTTGCCAACGGTCGAGAGTCGGCGCAACACTCACTAGCGAGACAACAGCAGGAAATGCGCGCTTGATGCCGCCAGCACTGACGACAAATTCTCTTCTCGGTTCATTCGGCCCAAATTCGAAGGCAAGATCCGGATCGACCTTCCGCAGCTCACCGGCGAGCTCATCAAAGATTCTCTCTCGTTCAGCTTCCCTACGAGGATCGAAATCGAACAGCTCCCCCTCATGCTGGATGAACCAATTCCAAAACTCTTCTTGAGTGGTCATGTCAGGCGATCTTACATCGCAACAGCGTTTATTGCCGCTGGGCTCCATCCCAGTGATTGGTAAGTCAGACTAGTGGGCATATGGCCCATCGGCGGCGCACTTAGCTCTTGAGGCCCGCGAACCACAGGGTCATGGCGGCGGTCACGTCTTCAGGGCGCTCCATTGTGGACATGTGCCCGGAATTTTCGATGACGACAAGCTTGCTGTTCGGAACAAGCGCGGCCATCTCCTGATGCCCGGCGAGCGGGCTCCACGTGTCCTCGCGGCCGCAGAGCACAAGCGTGGGGCAGCGGACGGAGGCGAGCACGGGCGCGGCGTCGGGGCGCTCGAGCAGCGCCTTGATCTGCGCGGCGAAAATCTCAGGGGTCTTGCGGCATATCATTTCGACGATCGAATCGACCAGCGGCTGATCCGCAAGTCGGGCGGGATGGACGATGCCCGGCAGCCAGCGAAGCGCCATGGCGAGCATTCCCTGCGTTTGCGCGATATTTAACAGCGCGAGCCGATTCGCCTTCTCGCGCTCGCCCGCTTCACCGGCCGGCCGGGGCCTGTACGCGCTATCCAGGATGGCGAGCCCCACGACGCGCTCCGGCGCGCGGCGCACGATCTCGAAGGACACGCGCGCTCCCATGGAGTGCCCGGCGAGCGCAAAACGCTGCGGCGCGCGTTCGATCGCGACCTGCGCCATTTTCTCGAGCGAATCGCTCAATCCATAATCCGGAACGCTGACCGTGGTGACGCCGGCAAGAGAGTGCGCCTGATGTTTCCAGACATCGGCGTCGCAGACGAGGCCCGGAAGAAGCAAAAGATGCGGAGGCGGCACGCTCACCGCGCGGCCGCAAAGGATTGCATGAACTTCCGCTGGTGCGGTCCAGACTTCGGATTATGTCGAAACTGATTGTTGAGCCGATTTTTCGTGGGAATTGGCAACTGAGGCCGCCTCCGCTGCCAAAAACCTGAATGACGCGGAGAAAATCCACCATAAAACACGGGCAGCAGCGTTGTCAACTTGAGGAAGCCTTTGGTGGCGGGTCCTTCTTCCCGCATTTCCGATGAACTCTCTCATCCATTCATGCTTGTTGCCCCGTCTTCCGTGCCTCTGCTAGAGTGGTCGCGCTTTCATTCGACTCTTCAAGGGAGAGTCACACAATATGCCGGGCCTTTTGCAGCGGTTCCTGCCAAGAGAAGAAGGTTTCGTCGACCTTTTTCGCAAACAAGCAGAAAACATTTCCGCCGGGGCGAAAGCCCTGGTTCAGATGCTCGAGCACTACACGGGAGTTCCCGAACAGGTGCAAATCATCAAAGCCATCGAGCACGAAGGCGACGAGATTACCCACAGAATTTTTACCAAGCTGAACCAGACCTTCATCACACCGTTCGACCGCGAGGACATCCACGAACTTTGCAGCCAGCTCGACGACGTCATCGATCTGATCGACGCCGCCGCCAGCCGCTTCGTCCTTTATCGCGTGGATGCGGTGCGGCCGGGCACTGTGGAGCTGGTCAAAATCCTTCTTTCCGCCGCCGCGGAAGTCTCCGCCGCCATCCAAGCCATAGAGACGCCGGAAAAATCGCTGAAGCACTGCATTGAGATCAACCGCCACGAAAACGAGAGCGACCGCCTCTGCCGTACGCTCATCGCGCAGCTTTTCGATGAAGAAAAGGACCCGCTCCAGGTCATCAAGTGGAAGGAAATCTTCGAAGTCATCGAGACTGCCGTGGACAAGTGCGAAGACGTCGCCAACGTCGTCGAAGGCGTCATCCTCAAGAGTGCCTGAGCCGCCGATGCTCCCCTTCGACCTAAGGCTGCGTGAAAGCACAGCCCGTCATTATTTCTGGCACGCTCGCGGGCGAGAAATCTCTCTTTGCACCGCGGGTCTCCGTTGCTGCCTTTCCCGCCCGGGGTTTTGCTCGTGAATAGCTTCACTCTCCTTCTTGTCGTGGTTGGGCTGACTCTCGCTTTCGAATTCTCCAATGGCTGGCACGACGCCGCCAATTCCATCGCCACGGTGGTATCCACCCGCGTCCTCACGCCATTCCGCGCCGTCGCCTGGGCTGCCTTCTGGAATTTCATCGCTGCCTTCGTGTTTGGCACGGCGGTCGCCAACACGATCGGCAAGGGCATGGTGCACATCGAGCTGGTTGATGAAAGAGTCCTGCTCGCCGGACTTCTCGGCGCCATCACATGGAATCTGATTACGCTGGTGCTCGGCCTCCCCATCAGTTCCTCGCACGCGCTCATCGGCGGCTACGGCGGAGCCGCGGTCGCGCACGCTGGTTTTCGCGCTCTGATTCTCCATGGCTGGACTATGCCGGTGCTCTTCATCTTCCTCTCCCCAGTCATCGGCTTTTGCGTCAGTACGGTCGTCACCGTAGTTACAAGCTGGATCGTCCACAAACAGCGCCCGAAGAAAGTGGATCGTTGGTTCCGCCGCCTGCAACTCTTCTCCGCCGCCTGCTACAGTCTTGGGCACGGCACCAACGACGCACAAAAGGGCATGGGCATCATTACCGCCGCTCTCGTGGCCGGCGGCCTCATGAAGAGCTACACCGTTCCCTACTGGGTCATCATCTGCTGCCATCTCGCCATGGGCGGCGGCACCATGGCAGGCGGCTGGCGCATCATCAAAACCATGGGCCAGCGCATTACCAAGCTCACGCCCTTCGGAGGGTTTTCCGCCGAAGCTGCCGGCGCCCTCACTCTGATCGGCACGGCACATTTCGGCATTCCCGTGAGCACTACGCATACGATCACCGGCGCCATCGTCGGCGTCGGCGCCTCACGGCGCCTCACCGCGGTGCGGTGGGGAGTGACTCGCCAAATCGCACTCGCCTGGGTGTTGACGATTCCTGGCGCAGCTTTGATCGGAGCCGTTGTTTTTTATGTAGTCCAATCCTGGGTGAAATAACCCACCACCAGGTGGTTGGGCCTTTTCTTGACAAGGTTTTGTCCGGTGGCTAACATCCGCCGCAGGCGCGCCGGGAACCGAACGATATCTCTTGCGACGGTGCCGCGAGGAGGCAGGCCATGAACAGGCGCAAAATGCTGTCGCTGCTGGGGATGTCTCCGGCACTCCTGGCTGGTTCCCGCGCCGAAGCCGACAAGGCCAAGAAGACTGCGGCAGCCGCCGGACCGGGCAAGATCGAAGCGCTGAACCCGAGAGGCACCCCTCCTCCCATCCAGCTCGTTCCGATGGCAAAGCGTCTGCCCTCTCTGGACGGCAAGACAATCTACCTCGTGTCCGACGGATTCCCGGGCGCGGATCACTTTCTGGACCAAGTCGCGAATTGGTTCAAGAAGAACATGCCCAGCGTCACAACCGTCTACCGGTTGAAGGCGGGAGCGTTCGCGGATGACGATCCCAAGCTAAACGCGGAGATCAAAGCGAAAGGCAACGCCGTCATCATGGCCATCGGCCATTGAAGCACGTGCACACCAGCGACCGTCGGTCACTGCATAAAGTTCGAACAGATGGGTTTCCCGACGGCTCCGATGGTGACGATCGCGTTCAAGGATCTCGCCAAGACGAACGCGGCGCAACGCGGCATGCCGCTCGAGCGCATCTGCTTCACGCCGCACCCCGTGTGGGGAAAGACGGATGCGGAAATGTATGCGTATCTCGAAGGAAACGATCCGGTCAGCGGCAAGCCGTTGATGAAGGAAGTGATCGACGCGCTGACCAGCCCGCTCACGGCCGAAGAATCGAAGACGGGGACGGTCACGCCCAGCGTCGGGCCTCCGACTTACAGCGATACGGCGGACAACCTCCAGCAGTATTTCATCGACAATGGCATGACGGATTTCATGCAGATCGTCCTGCCCACGCAGGAGCGAGTCGATGCGATGCTGAAGGGCACGAGCCACAAGCCGGATGAAGTGGTCGGCAAAATGGCTCCGGCCAAGGGTTCTTATCCGGAGTGGTCGTACACGGTGAGACAGGTGGCGATTAATGCCGTGATGGCGGGAGCGACGCCGGAGTATCTCCCGACGATTCTCGCGCTCGCGGCGAGCGGCCTGACGGCGCTTTCGAGTTCGACCAATTCTTTTGCTGTCGCGGCCGTGATCAACGGGCCGATTCGCGACAAGCTCAACATGAACTATGGAATCGGCGCGATGGGACCGTTTTCGCAGCCGAGCGCCGCGATCGGACGCGCGTGGACGATACTCTCAAAGAACCTGAGCAATTCCGGCATACCCGGACAGACGTATCTGGGCACGCTGGGCAATAGCACCAACTTCAACAACCTGATCATTCCGGAAAACGAGCAGGCGAGTCCGTGGACACCGCTGCACGTGCAAAAGGGATTCAAGGCCGAAGAAAACGTCGCGAGTCTCTTCGTCGGCTTCAGCATCTCGCAGGGACAGGGAGGCATCGGCCTCGGGGTGAGGCCGGTCCCGCAATATCACGAGGCCATCGCCTACAACTGCATACCATTTGGCCCGCTCTTCGGCGCGCTCATTGTGTGCGATCCGCTCGTGGCGCAGGGGCTGGTCGAGCTGGGCTTCAAAACGAAAGAACAACTCGCCGACTGGCTGCAGAAGAATTCAAAGATCTCCGCGAAGAACGCCAGGTCAACTCTGTTTGCGGGCCGATGGGTTCCGAAAGTCGAAACGCCCGACGACGAGATGGTTCCCTATTACCAGCGCCCCGATTCATACAATTTCGTGGTCGTCGGCGGCCAGACGAACCCGTATCACATGGTGGCGAATATGAGTTACCGTGTGAGCGTCTCGATCGATCAGTGGGCGTAGGGAAGACTTCTCATCCGAATGCGGCGTAGCGCGGCCATCCTCGTTCTATCGGCGTTGTTGCATGTCACGGCACTGAGCGGCCAGACCTCTCCTTCCGCTCACGCGCAACCGCTCGGCGTGCCTCTCACGTACGTCATCGGGTTTGGCGACCAATACCTGGGCGGCGACGAACTTTACGACACCAAGATCACGGTACTGCAAGTAGTGCGCGGCGAGAAAGCATGGGAAATGGTGAAGGCCGCGAGCGCCTCTAACAAGCCGCCCGGCGCGGGCTTCGAATATCTGCTGACGCGTATCCGGTTTGAATTCTCCGCGAGAACTTCCCCGTCGCACTATCGTTATACAATTGAGGAAGGCCAGTTCACCGCGACAAGTTCCGACGGCAAGGAGTATGCGGCTGCGTCTTTAGCAGAATCTCCGAAGCCTCGGCTGAACGGTACTCTGGCACCAGGCAGCGCGCTGGAAGGATGGGTCGCTTTCCGGGTGCCGCGAGGCGCCGACAAGCCGCTGATGATTTTTCAAGAAGACGTCGGCAGCGTAATCCACCGTGGCGGCGGTGCGTGGTTCCGGCTGTACGAAAGCCCGGCCGCACGAAGATAGTTGAAGGCTTTTTCAAGAATTCCCCGGCACCGGGACGTTCGATGACGAAGACGCCCGCGACAGCGAAGGAAAATCCGATGCACCGAGTGCGCCCGGTCAGGCTGCGCACGTCCAAGGCGTCGATGCAGCGGCGCGAGGACGGCACAATCATCATCCGCCCGGATGAGCCGCTCGGGAAATATCCCCGCGTGCTCACCGAGCGCCTGCTCTATTGGGCGCGCGTGGCGCCGGACCGCGCGCTCGCCGCCAAGCGCGGCGCGGACGGCAAGTGGCGCTACCTGACCTATTCGGAGGCGCTCAAGAAGGTCCGCAGCCTCGGACAGGCTTTCCTCGACCGCGGCCTGTCAGCGCTTCGCCCCATCGCAATACTTTCGGAAAACGATCTCGAACATCTGCTGCTGATGTTCGCCGGGCAGCACGTGGGAGTTCCCACCGCGTCGATCGCGCCGGCCTATTCGCTGGTTTCCACTGACTTCGCGAAGCTGAAGCACGTGATGAAGATTCTGACACCGGGAATGGTATTCGTAGCGAATGCGGAGCGATATCGGCGCGCGCTCAATGCCGCAGTTGATCCCGGGATCGAAATTGTCTTCAGCGAGGGCGCGATTTCCGGCCGCAAGGCCACTGCGTTCGACGAACTCGCGGCAACGCCGCCCACAGACGCCGTCGAGGCGGCGCATGCGGCAATCGCTCCGGATGACATCGCGAAGTTCCTTTTCTCCTCCGGCTCGACCGGGCTGCCCAAGGCTGTGATCAACACGCACCGGATGATCTGCAGCAACCAGCAGATGATCTTGCAGGGATTTCCGTTCATGGGCGACGAGCCTCCGGTGGTGGTGGACTGGATGCCGTGGAACCACACGGCCGGCGGGAATCACAACACAGGCATGGTGCTTTACAACGGCGGCACGCTCTACATCGACGACGGCAGGCCGACAGCGAGCGGCATCGCCGCCACGGTCGAAAATCTGCGCGAGATTGCGCCGACGGTCTATTTCAACATGCCGAGGGGCTACGACGAATTGCTCCCGCACTTTCGCACCGATGCGCGGCTGCGCGAGAATTTTTTCAGCAGGATCAAGTTCATGTTCTACGCCGGGGCGGCGCTATCGCAGGCGCTGTGGGACGCGTACAGGGACCTGATGGTGGAGGCATGCGGCGAAAGGATCATGATGGCGACGGGCCTGGGCGCGACCGAAACTTCGCCCATGGCTTTGCAATGCACCTGGGACTCGGAAGATACCGGTGTCATCGGATTTCCCATGCCGGGCGTGGAAGCGAAGCTGGCGCCCGTGGGGACGAAGCTCGAAATTCGAGTGAAAGGCCCGAATGTGACGCCCGGTTACTGGAAGGAGCCCGAGCTCACCAGGAGGGCGTTCGATGAAGAGGGCTATTACAAGTTCGGCGACGCGGTGCGATTCGTCGATCCGGAGGATATTAACAAGGGGCTGTTTTTCGACGGGCGATTCGCGGAGGATTTCAAGCTGGATTCGGGAACGTTCGTGAATGTGGGCCCTCTGCGTCTCAAGCTCATCCACTGGTTCGCGCCCTACATGAACGACGTGGTGATCGCGGGGCACGATCGCAATTTTCTGGGGATTTTAGTGGTGCCGAATCTCGAGGCGTGCCGCCGGCTCGCGCCAGATTTGCCGGCCGGAGCCGCGCCCGCCGAGGTGTTGCGGCACGAGGCGGTCGTTAAGAAATTCACGGCGCTGCTGGAATCCTTCGCCGCGCAGGCGACCGGCAGCTCGAACCGCGTCGAGCGCGCCATTCTGCTCGACGAGCCGCCCTCGCTCGACGCCGGCGAGATTACCGACAAGACCTCTCTGAATCAAGGCGCGATTCTCGAGCGCCGCGCCGCGCTGGTTGAGGAAATGTACGCGCCGCATCCCTCGCCGCGCGTCCTCCGCATCCGCGAGCAGTGATAGCCTCCGCTGCGGCATTCAAGCGGACGTAATTCGAGCCGGATCGATACGTGAAAGGAATATCGAGTCGATATGAAGCGTAGCGCGGGTCCACCAACCTGGACCACCACGGCCAGCGCTAGGCAAAAGCATTCAGTTCAGCCGTGCATCCTTCCGTTTTACTTGCGAAGGCCGGGCGAGATCTTCCCACTGCTGTCAATTTGATTGCGATTGTTCTCTTCACAGACGTATTCCAGTTGATCCCACTCCCGGTGACGCGTGAAGGTTCTTACGATGTGCCACGGATTTTGAAGCACGTCCGGGTCCGTCAAAGTCATTCGAACCTCCATCGTATCGGGAGCGGTGAGACGGATTCGCTCGACGACGTGCAGTTGAGGACCGTGATTGAGGCGGCTGAATCCAAGCGGCGTTTTATGCCCCAGACCAACCGTATCAATGACCAAGGTATCGCCCTCCCAGCGCCCGATCGAGTGGCCGTTGAAAGTGGGATCGAGATTGGCCGGATGACTGCGGCCGTCGGTGAACACGCGTCTGACCTGCATGTATGCTTCCTGAATAATCGTCACGCGCCCGGGCGTGAACAGGAATTCGAGATCATACGGCATGAACATAATCGTCGGCATGCCGGGAGGCACGCAATTCGCAGCTTCCGTAGCGGGCTCTTCATTTCTCGCCTGCGCATCCTGTATGGCCTTCAACTGCGCGGCAGACGCGGGAGTCAAGGACGGCTGCTCGCCCGTGGGATCGCCGGCGAAATTGGGCGTCCAGATGCCGGCCCAATCCGGCAACGAAGCGGCGGAGGACGCCGCGGTAGGGTGTGCTCCCGCGACGGCCCCATCCGCGGCCGATGGCGCGGTCTGACATTGAGCCATCAGGCAGAGGCAGACAATACCCAAAAAGATCGCCAGCGAAAATCGCATACTCCCTCCATCCCGGCAACGCCGTGTCGCGGGCCTGCGGCCATCCCCCCACGCTGGGCAACACGAGGCGTCGCGCACGAAACCATGTTACAAATTCCGGCGCGTATTATAATGCTTTATGCGGGCGGCGCGAGCGGCGCTGCATGGGAATCCGGATCGAAAACCGGAATTGGCTGACCGGGGGGCCTCGATGAAGAAAGTTCTGGGCGCGTGCTTGGGCGCGTTTCTGCTTCTTGCCGCTTCCGCATCCGCACACCACTCCTTCGCGATGTTCGATCGCTCGAAAGAGATGACATTGGTTGGCGTAGTCGCCGAGTTTCAGTGGACCAACCCGCACAGCTGGATCGAGCTTGATGTTCCGAGCGAGAACGGCGGGACGGACAAGTGGAGCATCGAGCTAAACAGCCCGAACAATCTCTCGCGGCAGGGATGGAAATCAAACAGCATCAAGCCGGGCGACAAAATCTCAGTCGTGATCTGGCCTCTGAGGAGCGGCGAAAAGGGCGGACTTTTCATTTCGCTCACGCTTCCCGACGGCCAAGTTCTCGACGAAGCGGCTTTCCGCCATCGTCCGAAGCCTTGATTGCGATTTGTCCTGGGCTAAGAAAGAGCGAATGGGTGCGCGGGACCGCAAAGATAGCGATTAGCGCAGACTGAGAAGCGGAGGGGCAAGATGACGAGAACTGCAGCGGTTGGTTGCTTGAGCTTGTTTCTCCTATTGGCGGCCATGCCCGCAGCCGCACACCACTCCGGCGCGATGTTTGACCGCGACAAGCAGGTATCGCTGACCGGCACGATCCTGAGATTCGAGTGGACCAATCCGCACAGCTGGATCGAGATCGAGGTCCCAAATGAAAACGGCGGCTCGGACAAGTGGAGCGTCGAGTGCAATAGTCCAAACAATCTCGCCCGTCAGGGATGGAAGTCAACGAGCCTGAAGCCCGGCGACAAAGTAACGATTGTCATTCACCCGCTGAGGACCGGCGAAAAAGGGGGGAGCTTCCTGCTGGTGACGCTCCCGAACGGAGAGGTGCTCACCGACCCCTCGTATCGCGCTGCTCCCAAATACTGAGCGCGCGAGCCGGAAGCACACGCTGGTTTCTAGTGAGTGCTGAGAAGGTGCTCGTTGAGGTCCGGAGTACACTCGACCTCAGTAATGTCCGTATCGTCCACTCGGACCCACTTCTTGGTGCTGGTCCATTCGCCTTCCCAATTCTTGGGATCGGTCATGATGTATTTGATTTCCAGCGTCTTTCCACCATTGATCAAGCGCATGCGCTCGATCACATGAAACTCATCGCTCACGGGCAAGCCGCTATCGATCCAGTGGTGCTCCGTAGTCATGCTGTTCGTATCCACGACGAGAGTGTCGCCCTCCCAATGTCCGATGGAATCGCCATTGAATGAGCGGACCACGATGTCGGGATCGGTATGCGGCCGGCCATCCAGATAGATGATACGCAGCCCGTTTTCGAAGCCGCTCACCATGTAGATCGCCGTCGGGAGTTGGATCATCGCGATCGGCCAAACGCGCGTCATGAGCATCGGCAGGCCGGCGGGATAGCAATGGCCGATATCGTCGCGGTACGGCTTGTGCGCGGCCGCCGCTTTCTTCCCTTCTTCAAGCGCAGCCTGCGCCTCCGGCTTGAACTTCGGGTAGGGCGGTCCGAACATGAACGAACTGAACCCAGCGCTCAAATCCACCGTCCACGTGCCGGTCAGATTGAACGGCGGCTTCGGCCGGGGTTTTGCCAGATTGTCGGGCGCAAGCGCTCCCTGCGGAAACTGCGGGGCGGCGCCTTTTTGCTGCGCCCGTGCACCCGGCACAAAAGCAGCGAAGCAAAGGGTCGATATCATAGCCGCTGCTAGAATCGCTTTCGATTGGTTCATTTGGTCGCCCGTCAGGCTCACCTGCTCGAATCGGCTGTAACGGTTCCTTTGTGCGGTGCCACTTTACGAATCTTCGCTTCTCACGTCAACGTCTTCATGTTTCCGAGCAATCCATTCGACAGATGCGCCAGCGACATATTACTATTCCGGGCGCCGCTGCCCGGGGAAGACGAACACAGGACGATGATCGAAAGATTCTGCGACTGGCTTTCCAATACTCCTTTCAGCATGACGATACAAACCGTCCTGTGGATTATTCCCGCCGTGCAAACGGTTCATATTCTCTGCGTCGCCGTGGTGATGTCTTCCATGGCCATGCTGGATCTGCGGCTGATGGGCCTGGTGGGCCGGCGCCGGACGATTTCGGAGATGGTGGGCCGGTTCGTGCCGTGGGTGTGGAGGACGCTGGTGGTGCTCGCCACCTCGGGCGCCATCCTGATTATTGGAGAGCCCTCTCGCGAGCTACTGAACCCATACTTCCAAGCAAAGATGGTCATGCTTGCGGCCGTGACTCTGATTACGTTCGTGGTTCAGCGCCAGTCCAAGAGGAACACCACGTATTGGGAAACAAGAAAGGCCGCAGCCATAGTGACGGGATTGGCATCCCTGCTGCTGTGGGTTGGAATCATCACGGCGGGGCGCTGGATTGCGTATTTTTGATTCAGCCGCTTCCGCAGCGACATCATTCGGCAGAGGAACCTGATCCCGATGGCTATCCCCGAATTCTGCGCATGGCTCGAAAACACGGCGGTTGCGTCCAGCATTCGCCAATCGACCTGGCTATTTCCCACCATCGAGACGATTCACGTTCTCTTCACGGTGATGGTGGTCGGCTCGATCACCATGCTCGATCTACGGCTGCTCAATCTCGCGAACCGCGATCGAAGCGTCAGCGAGCTGCACGACGAAGTGCTGCCGTGGACGTGGGCCAGTTTCGTTTGCGCGGCGATCGCAGGCTCGTTGCTATTCAGCTCGAGCGCCACGAAGTACTATCACAACTTCACGTTCAGAATGAAGATGTTGTCGCTGCTGCTGGTGGGCATAAACGCCGCATACTTCGAGCTGCGCACGTATCGCGGCGTCACCGCATGGGATCGAGGGCCGCGCATTCCGCTGGCCGCAAAGGTGGCTGGCGGCGTGGGTTTGATTCTCTGGATAGGCGTGGTGGCCTTTGGCCGCTGGACCGGCTTCACGAAGTAAGGCGATTGCAGCGATCGGCCAATTCAGGCGCCAGCCTGATTACCAGCCTGCCTTCATTCCGTATGGGGCGGGGTTGACGAGCGCTTCGACGCGCATGATCTTTTCGTCCTGAATCTTGAACATTTCCGCAATTTCCCAAGTCCACGGAGCGGTGCGCGTCTGCTTCACGGTACGGCCATCTGCAAGCGTGTAGGAGCGCAGCGTGGCGTCGTGATCGAAGAACCCCAGGACGAAAACGAGCCCGCGCTCCTCATCGACGACGCTAAAGCGGCGGTCGCGGATCAGCGTGTCCGGCTGAAAGTTGCGGGTCTTGATCTGGTCCGTGCAGCCGAGGCCCAGGACCGAGTCGGGTTGAGTGGCCAACTGTGGATTGTTCGTCGTTTGAACGCCGGACTCGATGCGATTGCAATTGCTATCGAAGGGCACGAAGGACGCGTGGCCCTTCTCAATTGCGTTGAAGTAGCTGTTGGCGATAGCAATCATGTTTTCGCGCGAGCGGCGCTGGGCGGGCGGGACTGTCTCGGCGAAGACGGGGTTGGGCTGAACGAGATTCTCCGGACGTGCCAGGCTTCCGGGCTCTTTGCGTGAGATCATCGCCTCGATTTCCGTGATCTGGCGCAGCTCAACCTTCAAGCGCACGCAGAAGATGACAGGTGCGCCATTTTCCTGGAGCACGCCCATGAACATGACCTGCCCGGCCTGCGGATCGTCGGCATAGATCTTGTAGACAGGAAGCGCGCTGGCGGTGCCCCAGAACCCGTCTCCGAGGTGAAGCACCTGGCCATTCTCGGTGTACTTCACTTCCCTGCCGAGCGGCAAACGCGAAGGGTCGTGCGCCACGAGTGCCGCGAGGAAGTCGTCGACGAAGCCGTTGAGGCAGGCGCGGTCGCAATCGTAATTGAAGCTCGGATCGTAATCGGCGGGCGGACGCGCGTTCTGCGCCCGCGCCGGAATGGACGCGAGCGCAGCCAGGAACAACGCCGCCGCGAACACGAAAGGTTTGGGAGCGAATCGCATGGCGTCTCACGAACTACTTCCTTTTGTAATTCACCCAGGGGCTCGGCATGTAGTACGGAACGGTCAGAAGGACGGCCTCGATCTGGCGGATCTTGCCGTTCTTGACCTTGAACAGTTCGAAGATCAAGAAGGTGAAGGGGCGATCGAACGGCGGCCCGATGGCCCGAACGGAGCCATCGACGAGTTTGTTCTGGCGCACCGTGCCGTTGTGATCGAAGAATGTGGCCACAAAAACCATCTGGCGCTTCTCGTCGACAACGAAGCGGCGGTCGCGCGCGCGTGTGACGATCTTCAGCAGGCCGGTCTCGAGTTGCGCCTGGCAGCCTATCTTGGCCACTGGGTTTGTCGCGTTTGGATTGTTGGCGGTGATCGATCCGTTTTCCATGCGCTGGCAATCAGGATCAAACGTCGTGTAGATCTTGCCGGTGTTGAGCTGGATCGTGTCGAAATAGCCGTTCGCGAGCTGGATCAGCTTTTCGCGGGACACTCGCTCGCTGGCCGGCTCGTCTTCGCTAAACAGCGGCTTATCCTTGAGGTTGTCGGGGCCTCCCGTCAGATTTCCAGAGCCAACCGGACCCGGGCGATCCGGACGCGCGGCGATGATCTCAATTTCCGTCACTTTGTGACCGACTACTTTCAGGCGTGCTGCGAAACATGACAGATGACCATCCTCGTTTGCGACGCCCAGAAATCCGACCTGGCCTGTTTGCGGATCGTCGGTGTAAACCTTGTACGAGCCCCAGCCGTCGGATGTTTGCCACAAACCTTCGCCGAGCTTCATCTCGACGTTGTTCTCCGAGTATCGGACTTTCGCCGCGGTCGGCAGCTTCGACGGATCGTGCGCGGCGACGGCGGCCATATATTCGTCAACGAAGCCGTTGAGGCAGGCGCGATCGCAATCACCAGCTTTGGCCGCACCGGGTCGCGCGGAAGTGGATTGGACGGCCAACAGTCCAAGAATCACGACCGAAAGCGAGCTTGCGAGAATTCTTGTTCGAATCATGTTCCCCCGTTCACCGTTTCGAGATGTGATTGGCGCGCCGCATCTATATCAGAAGGCATCGGGACGCGCAACCGGGAGAATTTCCACGCTAACTGCAAAGGAGTAACTGCACCAATCGGGAGATTTACGATCCCCGGGAAAAACTAGCGCCATTTCTTCACTTCGGGCCAGAACTGCGCGAGCGTGCCGAATTTCGGTCCGCGACAGATGTAGACAGCGATTTCTCGCTCGAGCGCGTAGGGATTATCCGCCGAGGTGCCGACGTATTGGACAGAGTCAAAGAGCTTCTCAAGGCGCTCACGCCGGTCGCCGAGAACAACCATACAATTCCCTGAGTAGCCGTGCGGTCCCCAGAGAAAATAGGTTTGATGACCGCTGAGCGCTGGCGGAAGGCCGTAACGGCGCCCGAGGAAGTCGATCGCGCCGGCCTGGCCGTAGTCCTGCGCGAAGATGGCGCAGTCGGAGCGCTCGGCGGGCGCGAGCTGGTTCCACGCGACGGCGGTTTCGTCGACGATTTCCTGCCAGCCGAACTGGTCGGCGTACCACTGCGGGAGCACGGCGCGCCGGTGCTGGTATTCCATCACGGGAAGTTTGAACGGCAGACCCTTCACGTAGGCGATGAAGTGGTCCGGCGCAAAAACCGGGACTGTGATGGGCGCGAGGCGGGCGCCACTGATGAGCAAGATGATGACTATTGCGGGCTTGAGCCAGGCTCCGATGGGACGGTCAAGCGCGGAGTCGATTACGACCGCACCGGCGGCCAGCAACATGGGATAGACGGGCGCGAGGTAGTAACTTTTTCCGTGCAAGGCAAAGAGGGCCACATAGCAGATGATGTAGGCCCAGCCGAGGAAGCGATACGGCTTTAGTCTCGGGGAGAGGAAAAACGCGAGAAGGCCGGCGATCCAAATCGGCGCCGTAAGCGGATGCACGAGGATCATCTGCTGAAAGAAGTATTGGCCCGGCCCCAGAACCACATCGCGGCCTTCGGCGCGTATGTTGCGCATCAGCTCGAGGAAAGGCCAGTGGTGGTGAATGTTCCAGAGCAGGTTCGGGAGGAAAATCAGGAACGCTGCGGCGCCACCGAGCCAGATCGATTTGTCGAGGAAGAAACGGCGGTGTTCCGTGAGGAGCAGGCCGACCACAATCGCGAAGCCGAAGAGCGCGATTGTGTACTTTTCTTCCAAACCCAGGCCGGCGACTACCCCGAACCAGAGCCAGTAGCGCGGATTGTTACGCTTAATCGCGAGAATTGCGAAGTAGGCGCAGCCCATCCACAGATTTGGTTCCAGACAGTTTGTGGTGAGCAAGCTGCCATTTGAAAGGTACTGCGGGGCGATCACGACAGTTACGGCGCTGAGCAGCAAAGCAAAGCGCCTGCCTCCAAGTTCGCGCGCGATGAGTGCCGTTTGCACAACGAGCAGAGAAGAGGCCAGCGCCGGAATGAAGCGAATGCTGCGGAGCGAATCGCCCAGCACTGCACGACAGATGTGGATGAGAAACGGAGTCAGCGGCGGCTGGTCGACGTAGCCCCAGGCGAGATGACTGCCGCAGGCGATGTAGTCGAACTCATCGCGAAAATAGCCGTAGTGATTGTTGTAGTAGATGTGAAACAGCAGCTTCGCCAGAGCAATGACCCAGATCGCGGTCATGCCGGTTGAGAACGCGGACCGCCGGTCGCCTTCGTGGGCAGAAAAAGAGTTCGTCATCGCGTCATACAAGAAACGCCTGCAGCTTGGGAAATGTTCCCGGTTTTGCTGTTGCAGGCTTCGAGCGGGTGGGCATGAAGCTGAAGCCTACAGATGATTCGAGGCCGGCAAAAGCCTGCAGAGTTGCGATCTTGACTTAGACCTTCGGCAAGTCCTCGCCCGGCACCCACCAGCCGTGCACCTGGCTATAGCTGCGGAAAGGCAGCCTGACCGTGGCGATCGGCTTGTCGTCCATGTGCTGGGTATCGACGATGACGAGATCGGACCGCCCGGCCTCCAGCATGCGAGTCGCCACGCCAATCAGGTAGCCGTCGCCCTCGCCAGCGCCTTTGTGGCGCGGGACGAAGCAGCATTCCTGCAAGCTTGAATCGTCGCCAATCCAGAACTGGCTGGTCTTTCGCGTGGCATGGTCGAACATGGTGTAGCAGTTCGTGGGACGGAACGCCACGTTGCCGAGTCTTGGATTGATCGGCTTCGTTGGATCGCTGGTCGGCATGAATCCGTAGCGATACGGGATCGTTTGATAGCGGTCGTCCTGGCGTGGCAGCGCGCCCGTCTGCGGGTAGAGCTCCTCCATGTTGTAATCGCGCGGAGTTTTGTCCGAGAGATCGACCGACAGGCGATGCACGGTTCCCGCCGCGGCTTTCGGATCGAAAGGCTCGCCGTGGAGGTTTGGGAAAAAAGGAAACTGATTCTTAAGCGCCATATCCATATCGACGTAAATCTTGTTGCCGTCGGAGAAAGCGCCCATCACGTGCGTGGCGCAGCGCTCGGGCCCCTTGAACCAGCGAACATCCTTGCCGTCTCCGCCGCGTTCGAGGACGCCAAACCACGTCGGCAGCGTGGAATCCCAGGCAAAGTGGACCTGGCCCTGCTTCATCCGCTCGACGTTCGTGGCCATGGGGAGAATGAGGAACGCGATGTATTTCTGCGACACCGCGAAATCATGGATCATGCCGACATAAGGGACCTTGATCCAGGTTTCCCACGTGATGTGGCCTTTGGCGTTCGCCGAGAAAATGTAAACGTCGTCGGTGGCGAGCCCCTTCGCTTCGTAACCGTAGGAGATCATCTCGCCGGTCGCGTTATCGAACTTGGGATGCGCCGTGTGCGTGAGGCTGTGCAGACCGCCGCCGAATGTGTAGTAGTCGTCCACGGTGTCGAGCGTGAGCGGATTCATCGCCACCGGCGGACTATCTTCCTTCAGCGAGAAAAGAAGCCCGTGGTGATAGACCACGTGCGTGTTGGCGGTGCCGCGGCTGACGCCCTTGACGCTCGGGTCGTCACTGAAAGGATTGCGATACATGCCGAATAACCTCTTGCGCGCCGCAGCCTGCGCCTTGAAGCGCTGCGTCCGAGGATACCGGCTCTTGAAATCGACGTGGCCGTTCTGAATGCGGAACATGCTGACGTGGCCTTCGCCGTCGAAGGGAATGTTTCCAGCCATCGGCGGATATTGCCAGTCGGGGCCCACACGATAGAAAGCACCGTCGATGTTGGAGGGAATCTCGCCTTCCACGTCGCAATCGCGTATGTCGCATTCCGTGCGGAAAGGCCCAGCGCCGCCCATGCCGGGAGTGTTGGCGGCAAAATGAACGGTTTCCGCGTTGACCGATGGCGCGAAGGGAGAAAGGCTGCCCGCCACGGCGGTTGTTCCCGCCGCTGCCGCGAGCGTGCCCATGAACTTCCGGCGATTCATCGCCGCCCCGCTCGTCGCCTTCTTCGTTTGCTTTGATTTCTTCCTCATCGGGCCTCCCAAATGATTGCCGTCTGCTGCGTCAGACCGACGACACGGGGGACGCAAGCCGGTGGTAGTGTCCACAGATTGTCCGGACTTTGCAAGCGTCTGACGCAGAGACCGCGAGACGCTCCGCGCTCCGGCCGGCAACTGGATTGCGGCGGCATGCGGGGGTTTAGGGCTGGAACTTCACAAAGCGGGCTTTTCGAATATCGAGACCCAGGCTCTGAACGCTCTTGATTCGATTCTATGGCTGGACAAGCTGCCAGCTTGGGTCGGGGTTGTACTCGGTCATTGCGCCCGCGATCTTCTCGCTGTCGGGACCGAGATTCTTCTGATACACGCGGCCTTGCTGATTCACGATGAATGTCATCACTCCCGAATTCCCCCACTTCGCCGGATACGCGACCAGAGCAAAGCCCGCAATCATGTTCCCATTGATGATGTAGTTGTACTGCCCACCGGGGGAGCTGGGTCCCTGCCGCGTGAGGATTTTCAGATAGTATCCGTGGTACGGACGCCGGGGACGCTGCGCGGTCTTTTCTTCGGGCTGACCAGCCGGGCTCTCGGGCTTGGCGCTTCTGACATTCGTTCGGGCTTTAGGTCCATATCCTTCGGCGCGCGCCTCCGCGACAAACTCGCCAAACGGGCTTGGCTTTTCATCATCAGCTGTCGACCAGTAAAGCCCGTCCCTCTGCCCGGACGAACTGAAGAGTCTCTGCGCGTATTCGGCCACGCTATCGTTGTCGTGATCGCCCTCGGTAAAATACTCCCATTGCGCGACAACGTATGCGCGGCACGTAGCAATCGCCGATAGCTCGTTATCGCCGATCCTGCGATTCAGGATTTCATCGAGCCCCGCCTTCGTATCGAAAAGCCACTCGTTCCCTCGCTTCACGATGGGAATCGGCATCGGCCAACTGCTTTCCCCGACGAGAAGCGTGTATTGGGTGTCAGTATCCTTTCGAAGCTGCGCGGATGCCGCCAATCCGGTGGCAAAGTCGTTCAAGTCGTTGTTGTCCTCCACCGGATCGCCAGAAACCAGTTGGTTCTGATCGGGCCCGAAAATCTTCGCAAGCGCCGAGCGATCCTTCGCTTTCACCGCCGTAACGAGTGCCTGCGATGCGTCGTCGGGCGTGGAGAACGTTTTCTGTTCCGTGACAGTTGCGCTGGGATTCGCAGTCGCTTGGGACTGAGCGTGAAGAATCGCGCTATTGCCAAGCACAAATGCGAACAGGATCATCAAGAGCAAGACCGAGGGTTTGCTTTCCAGAATGTGGAGCGAGTTCCTTTGATATCGATTGTCCATAGGAGTCCGCCCTTTCAAGCTCAGATTCTCATCCCGTTTGCTGCCGCAGACGTTCATGCCGGCTGTTCTCATCGCGGCCTCCCTGAAAGAGGCCCTGAGGGGCGGCTGGGCGCAGGCTGTTTGGACGGGCTGGGTGCAGGCTGTGAAGGCCGACTGGTGCGACCGGGCGCAGGTTGTTTAGGCGGACTAGGAGGGGTTGCGCGGCTGGCTTGTCCTCGCTGGCTCGCTTCGCGCGGAGGAAAGTTGCCTTCGCCTCGTCCGAACGTGTGAGGCGCGGGCTGCTCAGGTTGAGGTTGTGCCGCCGGCGGCTGGGGGAAACGCTGTTGCGGCGGGGCCGCTGGCCGCTCCGGCCGGCTTGGTTGCGCCGGTCTTTCTGCCGGAGGCGTAGGCTGCTCCACCCGGCCTGGCGGGACCGGTCTCTCTGCGGGAGGCGTAGGCCGCTCCACCCGGCTTGGTTGTACCGGTCTTTCGGCTGGCGGCGCAGGCCGGGACGAGCGCCCGCGGAAATCGTCCACTCGAGTGTTATTCGGTATGTTGCGATTGATGATCTGATTGTTCACGCGGCTGTCTGGCCGTGGAACGCGCCCGGAGCGGTCGTGGTTGTCAAAGTTCACATTTCGATGCACGTTGTTGTAGCGGTTCACGTTATAAAAGTTCACGTGCCGGTCGACGACCCTCCGATTGACAATCACGTTCGTGTAGCGGTTATTCACATACACGTTCGTGATGCGAACATGGGGCCGGCAGCGCGCGATCCAGCCGCCGCCTTGCCATCCCGTGTAGTAAATGCGGTGCCTGTGCCAGTCGCAGTCATTGTTCAACCATGCGCCGATTATGAACCCGATGCCGAAACCAATCGCCACTCCCCAGAACGGCCGACTGAAATAGACGATCCCCGGGTCATACACAGGGACGTAAATGTATTGCGGGTTCGCGGGCCAGATCTGGATGAACCCTCCCTCTTCCACGACTTCGATCTGCGGCCCCGTAACCAGATTGCCTTGCGCGCGCGCCATTGCCCGGAGGCGCTGCACAGCACTCATGACGTCCGTGGATTGATAGACATAGGCCTGACCGACTGCACTGGTCCAGTCGATCCTGTCCGCCATCATGTAAAGGACGGAAGGATAATGCGCCACGGCTTTTACGCTGACGTCCCAGGGCTGATCGTCAATTCCGTTCTGGCCGTACGAACGCACGTACCGGGCGGCTTCGTCAATCTGATCAGGAAACGTCGCAGCGGGCAAAACCTGGGCAAGCAGCGGATCGGGATAGAGCGCGATTGGAGCAAGCAGGTTTTCGAGTTGCTCGGGTGAATAGAGCACGTAATTGCCCTGATCCTGATATTGGTCCTGGGGTAGAGCGCCTCGCAGAGAGTAGTTGTTCGCGGATGGCACCGCTTGAAGCAGGGGAACGTATAAAAGGGACAACGCGAGTGAGATGGCCAAGACTTTTCGCATCACCTTATCTCTCCTTCACCCGGTCTTCGAGCGCCTTTCTTCTACGCCCTGGCGCGGAGAAAAGAAGTGATCCTGGTCACATATCGGTGCAGTTAGCGCGTGCCGTCGATTGAAACGATGCCTTTCAGAAGCTGGCGGTGACATTCGAGTGAAGCGCGAAACAGGTGGAAGGAAACTGCCCTAAGCCCTTCAGTTCACAGGATTAAGGAGGTGGCGCGCCCGGAGAGATTCGAACTCCCGACCCTCTGGTTCGAAGCCAGATGCTCTATCCAGCTGAGCTACGGGCGCGCTGGGGATATTCTACAGCCAGAAGGGTGGAATTACTCCGCGGCGGAGCGGCTGGTGACCTTCACTTCGCTGGCACCAGCGCCGCGCAGTCTTGTTTCGAGGTCGGCGCGCGCAGCAACCGATGGGTCCAGAACTCCGATCAGAATTTTCCCGTGCGAGACTTCAGGGTCGTACAACTTGGGCTTCCAGTTCGGCAGGCGCGAACCAACCAGCAAGGTGAGTATGGTGGTCAGAATCGCTCCCAGCATCGTAAGCTCGTAGGTGATGATTCCCGTGGGCCAGGGAGCCACAATCGGCATTCCTCCGGTAACCAGCGGATAGGCCGTCTGTGTGTACCACGCAAGCGAGAAGCCGGTGACGCCGCCAACTATCCCCCCCAGCGGGGCGAGCCAGCCCATCCACTTCGGGCGGTCGGCCTGCGCAAAACCGTACTCCTCGAAAGGCTCCGGAGACATAACAACGATCTTGTTCGGAGCGACGCCTGCAGCGCGCAACGCGTTCATTCCGCGCTCCGCCGCATGAGGACCGGGGAAAAGTCCATAGATGCTATTGACGGTAGCCATGCTAGGCCATGGCCTCCTCGTCCCTCCGTGCCAGCACGGGATCGCGAGTGGGCTCCTCGTGGCGTCCCCACTTGAGTTCCCATATCGAGATGATCGGCACGGCCTTTGAAAACAACATGTATAGAAGCCCCAAGGCGGCGAAGGTCCCCGCAGTGATCGTGATCTCGACCCACGTGGGGCGATAGGTGCCCCAACTATAGGGCAGAAACTTGTGAGAGAGCGAAGGCACGATGATCAGGAATCGCTCGAGCCACATGCCAATCACAACAGTGAAGGAAGCAATCGCGGTTCCCGTAATCGTCCGAAATCTCTTGATCGCCAGGATGGGAAAAGGAATCAGAAAGTTGCAGGTCACCATCGTCCAGAAAAGCGGCGAGTAGGCGCCGGTCTGCGTGAGCCAGAAGACGGCCATGTCGGAAGGATCGTTGCCATACCACGTCGTCAGGCGCTCCGCGAAAACGAAATAGACCCAGAGGAGGCTCATCACCAGCAAAAGCTTGCCCAGATTCTGAAAATGGATCGGGAGCAAGTACTCTTCGAGGTGCAGGAACTTCCGCAAGAGGGCCATGGCCAGAATCAGCGCGGCGATGCCGCTGAAGATCGCGCCGGCAACGAAGTAAGGGGCGAAAATGGTCGAGTGCCACGTGGGGACAATGGCCATGGCAAAATCCCACGAGACGATGCTGTGGACCGAAACCGCCACGGGGATGATGGCAACCGCCATGATCTGCATGGCCTTCTCGAGACGGTGCCACTGCCGCGGCGTGCCGCACCAGCCGAGAGCGACGGCGCCATAAATCTTCTTCTTCCATCCGCTGGAGCGGTCGCGGATCAGCGCAAAATCCGGAATCATGGGCAGCAGCAGAAACGTGACGCTGCCGATCAGATACGTGTTGATCGCGAAGAAGTCCCAGAGCAGCGGGGAGCGGAAGTTCGGCCAGATGCCGCGCTCGCTCGGGTAGGGAGCGAGCCAGAAGGCGAGCCACGGGCGGCCCAGGTGGACGATCGGAAAGGTCGCGCCGATGGAAAGCGCAAAGACCGTGATCACCTCGGCGCAGCGCGTGACCGGGCGGCGCCACGTAGCGTTCGCAAGGCGCAGAATCGCGGAGATGAGCGTGCCGGCGTGGCTAAGCCCGATCCAGAAAACGAAATTCGTGATGTAGAAACCCCAAAAGACCGGTGAGCGCAGCCCCGAAACGCCGAGACCGTTATACACCTGCCAGCCGAAGGCAAAAGCGGCTGCAATCACAATGGCCAAGAGGCAGGCCATGGCAGCCAGATAGCGCGCCGAGACCCCGGAGAGTGGCCGCAGCAGGTCGTCACTGATCTGTTCAGGCGTCTTCTGCGCCATGCCATGAGTCCTTTTGTAGGTAAGTTACCTTGGGCAGCGTGCCGAGTTCGCCGAGAAGTTTCGTGGCGCGGTTTGAGCGCGCGAGTCGCGAAACCTGGCTGTGGGGATCGCTGAGATCGCCGAAAACCATCGCTGTCGTGGGGCACGACTGCACGCAGGCCGGCTGGATTTCGCCGTCCTTTACATCGCGTTTTTCAGCAGCCGCCTGAATCTCGCCCGCCTTGATGCGCTGCACGCAGAAGGTGCACTTCTCCATCACGCCCACTTCGCGGACGGATACGTCGGGATTCAACTGAAGGTGGAGCGGCTTTTCCCATTCAGGATTATAGAAATTGAAAAAGCGCACGTTGTAGGGACAGGCGTTCGCGCAATAGCGCGTGCCGATGCAGCGGTTGTACACCTGCCCGTTCAAGCCTTCGCTCGTGTGATAGCTGGCGAACGTGGGGCACACGGGTTCGCACGGAGCGGCGTCGCACTGCTGGCAAAGCACCGGCATGAACTTCGTCTTCACGTCCGGAAACTCGCCTTCGTAATACCGCTCGACGCGAATCCAATGCTTGGCACGCCCGCGCCCGGCCTGATCCTCGCCAACCGTGGAGATGTTGTTTTCGGCATGGCACGCGACCACGCAGGCTTCGCAGCCCGTGCATTTGTCGAGGTCGATCACCATGCCCCACTGATGCGCCATTGGCTCGTCAACCTTCCTTAGCGGTGTCTGAGTTCGGGCGGCGCTTCGCTCATGCTTCCGCCAAACAAAACCATCTTCCCACGGCCCACTGCTGAAACCTTCACGCGCGTCGCCGCCCATGCAAGCGAGCTTGTGTCCGATACGGTCACGGGAGCCAGGATCGAAATCGGATTCGCGCCGCGGCCGCTCGCGTAGCGCGTGAAATTCTCGTGGCCTTGGCCGACCGGCATCGCCACCACGTCCGGCGCAATCCCGGGCGTAACCAGCGCCGGGGCCTGAAGCTTGCCATGCTGCGACGCGACTTCTATCAGATCACCTTGTTGGATACCGAGCTTCGCCGCTGTTTGCGTATTGATCTCGATCCACGTGCCCCACATGACGGTCGAAAGAGGATCCGGCGCCTCCTGCATCCAGGGTAGATGAGCAAGCGAGCCATCGTAGAACAACTGCGAAGCAAAGGGCAGGAAGTGAAACGGAAAGTCGCCGGGCGCGCCGTCAAATTCAGCCGCCGATTTCTTTGCCGCCGCGCCAGCCGCCTTGCCGCCGCTGGGAACGACTCCATTCTCTTCCGCACTCCACCAGCCGCCTTGCTCTTGAGCCTTCGTCCAGAACTCGTCGGCGTCCTTCGCGCTTTTGGTTCCCTTCTCCTTGTAGAGCGCCGTGAATGCGGCCTTCAGCGCTTCATCATACGTCTTCCACGGCAGCGCTTTGGCCGGATCACCTCCGAGCTGATATGCAGCGTCGAGAAGCACGTCCGGCATGGACCGCGTATTGTGCAGCGGGTTCATCGTGGGAGGCGCCAGGCTGGCGACGGCCCTTGTCGTGCCGGAGGCCGGAGCGTCGTCGAGCCAGGACTCAAGCGGCGAATGGTCGGGCAATATCAAGTCTGCAAGAGCGCTGGTCTCGTCGATAAAGCTTCCGAAACTCGCAATGAAGGGCACTTTTTCCAATGCCTCGCGCACGCGCCACGTCGCGGGAGTCGCGAACACGGGATTAGCGTTTTGAAGAAGCAGAACTTTCACGGCGTCCGGAGCGGAGTGGATCTGCTCCGCCAATTTCTGAATCGAGTGCGCGGCGTTCTTCTCCGCACCCATGGAGCCCGCGGGCTGGGCAATCCATGCCCGGCTGAACAGGACCCCTCCGGGTTTGCCCACACCGCCCAGAAGCGCATTCAAGGCGTTCACGGCCAGCGCGTTGAACAGACCATTGGTTTGCGCCGTTGACGCGTCACCAATCAACGCGACAGCGGGCGGAGTCGCGGCTGCCTCGCGGGCGATTCTTGTGATGGTGGCCGCCGGAACGCCAATCTGCTTTTCAGTTTTTTCTGGTGCGTAGTCCGGCAGGCCTTGCGACCAGCCGTCGATGAGCGAGCCCGCATGTCCCGCGGCAGCCGCAGGGCGCAACTTGTCGCGCAAAATTACGTGAGCGAGGCTCAGCGCCAAGGTTCCTTCCGTGCCCGGCTGCGCTGGAATCCATTCGTCCGCCACGGCGCCTGTCTGAGAGATCCGTGGCTCGACCTGCACGAACTTTCCGCGCTGGCCCGGACGTCCCTGGCGCATATGACCGTATCCATTCGACTGAGCGACGGGCGAATTCCATGTTCCGAGGAAATCCGCGCCGAAGGAAATGACGTAGTTCGATTGATTCAGATCCACCGTCGGAGGCGCGTCGATGCCAAAACTCGCCGAATTCGCCGCCCGGATCACGCCGCCATCAAAGAGCGCGAACTCCACAAGCTGTGCATTCTTGAAGCTCGCGGTGAAATTGCCGACGATGTTTCTCCGGAACCCGCGAAGCGGATTAGTGACAAAGGCGAGCTGCCCGCTCTTGCTCGCTTGCAGCGCCGATAGCTGCGATATGAGCTGCTTGAGCGCCTCGTCCCAGGTAATCTCCTGAAATTGGCCCGAGCCGCGGGGGCCGGTGCGCGCGAGCGGATTCTTGATGCGGTCGGGGTGGTAGGTGACCTGCAAACCCGCCTGCCCGCGAGGGCACAGCTTCCCCTGATTGACCGGGTGCGCGGGATTGCCTTCGAGCTTCTTCGCCAGGCCCATTTTCAGCAGACCGAGCTGGCCTTTGCGCACGACTTCCGCTTCGCCCTGCATCACACGCACAATCAAGCCGCAGCCTGCGGGACATTGCGTGCAGATGCTCGGCTTCCAGGTGGCCAGGCCGGGAACCAGGTCCTCTTCCGGCACGAACCGGATGAGCTGGTGGTCGGGATTGCCGCAGCCTTCGAGTGCCGCAGCGGCCCCGCCCGCAGCCGAGATTTTCAAAAAGTCACGACGTTGCATGGATCCCTTTTTGCAGCGGCCCTAGGCCGCGGCGAACACTCAGCAACAAACCCTCAGTAATGGCACGTCACGCAATCCACCGACGCTTTATTCTCCCGATGGCACCCGATGCAAAAACCCATCGTATGGTCCACCGTGCGGATGGCGACGGTCCGCTGCGTCATGTCCCCGTGGCACTTGACGCAATCCACTCCCGCGCGAATGTGCGGCGCGTGATTGAATTTCACGTGAGCGGACGGGGCGAAACCATACACGCGCTGCCACGGCACGTCTTCTCCCCGCGCCATGTAAGCGGCCAGCTTCTTGATCTCCGGCTTGTCCGTGGCGACGGCCTGGTGGCAAGTCATGCAAAAGTTGACGCTCGGGATTCTGGCGTCGGGTCCTTGATCCACGCCGACGTGGCAGAAGGGGCACTGAAGGCCGTTGGCCAAATGAACTTTGTGCGTGTAAGCGATCGGCTGAACCGGCTCCGGCCGCCTGCCGAAGAACTCGCGGACCGCGTCAAGGACGGTGCGGTGCGCCGGGGTGAAAACAGGAGATACCTGCGCCGACGACTGTGACGCCGTGTCAGGACCCTCAGCGGGCGATGTCCGCTCAAGAAGGGCCGCCAACACCATTACGCCGAGAATAAGTCCAACTCGAAGCCAAAGTTTCCGACGGAGCAAGGGCAACGAAAAATCACCTTATAAGAGCAAGTCGAGTTACGAAACCGCCATACTACATGCGCGACCTCCGCATGTAAACCGCGAATTCCATTTTGCCAAGTTGCTCGTCGCAGCGGCGTGTCGCCGACGGGCAGTACCGGGACGGTACTGCAACCGTCTTGCCCAGCGACGGAAAGAGCTAATGCCCGTACAGGCCGCGGGTGAACAGCCCCACAATCGCTCCGAGAAGCACAAGCCAGGCGGAGTTCACGCGAAATCGGAGCAACGCGACTAAAGACGCCACGGCAATGAGGATTGTCACGGCGTCCGTGATGGACGCCCGCGCGAGCTGCCAGGTGACGACGGCCATCAGCGCCAGCGATGCCACGATGACGCCGTCGAGGAAAGCTCCGGCAGCCTTCGATTGCCGGATGCGCGGGACGAGTGGTCCGCTGGCCGCAACCAGGAGGAAGGCCGGAAGAAAGATTCCAATCGTGGCGACGAGTGCACCGCGAACGCCGCCCAGAAGATAGCCGACAAACGTGGCGGTCGTGAATACGGGACCAGGAGTCACTTGGCCAATCGCAACCGCGTCCACAAGCTGCGAATCGGTAAGCCAGCCGCGGTGGGCCACTAAGTCCGCACGCAAGAAGGCCAGCAGCACGTAACCACTTCCGAAGACGACCGCGCCAATTTTCAGAAAAACGAGAAAGAGACCTCCCAGACTGAATGGAGCCGCGATCGCCGCTGCACCCGAAGCCGAGGCTAGTGGCGCGGATGAGCGGGCGAGGGAGCGCAGCGCAGCCAGAGGAGACAGCGAAGCCGCGCGGCCACTTCTCATCGCGCGAACAATCTGATCGGCGAGCACCGCCGATGCTCCCGCAATCACGAGCAACAGAAGCGGGTGCAGGCCCAGAGCGGCCAGAGCCACCGAGACAACACCCACGACGACGAGAAATCTCGTCTTGAGCGCAGTTCGACCCAATCCCCAAAGCGCCTGGAGAATCACGGCGATCACCACCGGCTTGACGCCGTAGAGAAGCGCGGACGTCGCAGGCAATTTCCCGAAACGCACATAGGCCCATGCAAGGGCACAAACCATGAAAGCCGCGGGAAGAATGAAGCAGACGCCTGCAATCAAGAGTCCTGCCCAGCCACCGCGCAGGTATCCGATGTGAATGGCGAGTTCGCTCGAGCTCGGGCCGGGAATCAGATTGCTTGCGCCGAGCAGGTCGAGGAACTTCTCGCGCGAAAGCCATTTGCGGCGCCTGACAAGCTCATCCTCCATCATGGCGATGTGCCCCGCCGGCCCCCCGAAGGCCGTGGTGCCCAGGCGGAGAAAGAACGCGGCGAGTTCCCGGAGAGAGCTTCGTTCTGGCGCAGGGACTGATCCCGCTGCTGCCTCGTTTTCCGATTGTCTAGACATAATCGAATAGCGTCATGAAACCGTAGTCCATGTGCAGTTGCTGGTGGCAATGAAATAAAGTCAGCCCCGGATTGTCCGCAACGAAATCGACTTCGGCTTCCTGATAGCCTCCCAGCATCACGACGTCCTTCCAAATTCCGGCCACAGGCCTCCCCGCCAGACTCGTAAGCTCGAAACTGTGGCGGTGAAGGTGAATCGGATGAATATCGTCGCTGGCGTTGCACATCCGGAGGCGGTAACGCTTGCCTTGCTTTACATGAAAGGAAGCCGGGACCACGTCATCGGACATCGGAAAGGCGACGCCGTTGATCGTCCACCGATTGAAGCCGTCCTCGGCGGCGTTTTCTTTCCGGAACGTCATCTCGATCGTTTCATCCGGCGCAGGAGCGGCAGCGCCCGCTTTCGCGAAGCGCGCGTAGCTCCACCGATACGGCGGCGGCGCGATCCACACCGCCTTTTCCTTGCGGCCTGCATATTCCACGACGATCCCCATGCCGTGGCGGCGGTCGTCGTCGGCGAGATCCCCCATGATCCAAACTCCCGGATGATTCATCTCCACGATGGCGGAGATGCGTTCCGCCGTGCCGAGCCACAACACCGGCACCTGGACAGGATTGGGCACCGGATTGCCACCGAGCGCGACAACTTGGAATGAGTGACCCGGCAGCGCCAAACTACGAATCTCCGTGGCGCTTCCATTTAAGATATGAAACAAGACGCGCTCACCTTGCTTCACGCGAACTGGCTCGCCGTGGCCGAGCATGCGTCCGTTGATTGTGAATGACCTGTAGCCGACCTCGTAGCCGTGCGGCATTCCTTTGGCGAGCGAAGCTTTCATTGCGGACTCGCCTTCCTCTTCGAGCGCCTTCACCGGAGCTGCCGGGAGCAAGAAGTCCATGGCCATGTCGCCACCGCGGCTAAAAGTGGGTTCGAACTCCTTCAGTACGAGAAAAACTTCGCGGTCGTACCGGCCGGGCTCGTGATTCGGCTCGATGTAAACCGGCCCCACCTGGCCGCTGTATTGCCCGGCGGAGAGATTGGCTCCGGCGCGATTGTGCGTGTGATAAAAGCGGAAGCCGGAAGGATTTGGCGTGAACGCGATTCTCCGCTTGCCCTGCGCGGGAATGAACGGAGTTCCCTCCTCTGCCGCCCCGTCCACATCGGTTGGAATCTTTTGTCCGTGCCAGTGCAACTGCTCGGGCGTGTCGGTTTCGTTGTGGATATCGATTGTGACTTGCCGTCCTTCCTTGAAGCGAAGCAGCGGCCCGGGGAACTGGCCGTTGTATGTGGTCGCGGAGATGATCCGGTTCGGCGCAATTTCAATGGGCGAGGTCTTGATGTGCAGAGTGTAGTCCGCGGAAACAGATTCGTTCGCCTCGCGGCCGGTTTCACTCGGCGCCGCCGGCATCGCCGCTTGAGAGAGAAGACCCCTCGCAGAAACTAGCGCGGCTCCTGCCGCCAGGCCTGTGGCCTCGAGAAACCGGCGTCTCGATTCCAGAAAGTTGCTCATTGCATTCACCTCAATGATTCAGCCACCGACCCCGCGACGATAGCAGGCCCATTGTACCGAACACCTTAGAATCCGGCGTCACAAGAGAGAGCGAGCATGAGTGCACTGGCATTCGAAGGATGCATAAGAGAGGTGACGCGCATCTTGGCGTTGTCCATGGCGCGAGAAAGAAAGGCAAAAGACCCGGTACAGCTGCGCGATTGGGCCTCGTGGAGCGGAAGAAAAACAATCGCCGCCCGCTGCGCGAGGCGTCGCAACGCATCGCGCAATCAGGCGGCGATCCATTCCTGCGCCGGCGTGAACATCCGTCTTCCCAACGAACGTGGAAGCTTACGTCACGCGCGGCGGTTCATATTTCCGCGCTCTTACCGGTGGCCTTCGTGATCGCCATCGGCGAAGAGATCGGACATCACCTGCACGTTCTGGTCGCAGGCATGATTCAGGCACGGCAGCCCGAAACCTGCCTCGAGCGTCTTCAACAGAGAGAAGTGCGTGTAGCGTTGCCTGCTTGAGAAGCCGTGGACTCCGTAGTTGGTGTCCACGACCAGCAACACCTGGTTGACGTTCGGGGTCGCGCTGTAGTCGTTTTCATCCCACAGTACGACGATGGCGTTGTGGCCCTCGCCCCAGGCCGGGGAGCTGTGGATCGCGGTGACGAGATTCTGCACGGTGACGTCGCCGATGTAGATGAGCGCAGGATTCAGTCCGGTTTGCGTGCCATTGTCGTTCGGATCGAAGTCGCACGCAGGGCCCGCATTTCCGCGCCCATGCTGGTCGTTGCACTGGTTCGGAGCAATAAAGGAAAGCGAGGGCACGCGGCCTGAGTTGAGATCGTCAAAAAGGCCGCGCGCACCTTCGAAGCCCACCACGTTCTTCAGGCTATTGTGAGGGTTCAAACCTTCCTGCACGCTGCGGAAGTAGACGAACGGATTGTGCTTGGCGGCATAGAGCTTGATAAGGCTCTGCGTTTCTCCCGGCAGGACTCCTGGGATGTTGGTGCTGTCGGTGAAGAAACCATCGCTGAAGTTCACGCCATCGGGGCCGGTGGGCGGCAGGCTTTCCTGATAGCTCTTCCAGCTGAGCCCCCATGCCGCCAGTTGGTCACCGATGGTCTTCCCGACCGTGTGAGGATTTGCCGGGATGGATTGAATGCCGTCGATGTTGGTCACGGAAGTGATCGACGGAGGCGTGGTTTCATTCGTGGTGTCGATCTTCGGCGTTGCCGCGTCCGTACCGCTGCCCCAGATCGGGCAAACATTGGGGCTCGAAGGGTTGTCGGTCGCGACGGCGCCGGACGCGAGGTTCGTGATGCAATTCGTGTTGTGCCAGTCGGGATTGTTGTCGGTCTGCACGCCGAAGTTCGACCCGCCCACAACTTCCAGGTAATTGGTCAGGCTGGGGTGGGCGATGGCGAAGTAGTTCGTCGCCGCATTGGCGAACCTCGCGTACTGGTTGACGAACGGCTCATTCGGGTTGTTCACGACCTGGCCGTAGGAGTGATTTTCCATCATGATGAAGAATACGTGGTCCAGATGCGGTATGCCTCGCGGGGTTGGACCCTCCTGAGCGGGCAGCGCGCCCGCAAGTGATGCAGCAAACAGACAAACAGTCGCGATCTTGTTGATCATGTCAATTGGCCTTCTCTTGGTGAAAAGATTGTCGGCCCGCACGTTCTCGCCTGGCGTTAGCTCGACCGACGGTACTCTGGTGGAGGCTTGTTGCCGCACGGTTACAGCCAGACAAAAACTTGGTGAGCGGATCGAGCGGATTGGCTTCGCGCGGCTTAGAAGCTGACTTGCGAACTAGAAGAGGCGCTAGATGCCGAGCAGGTTGGTCTGCAGCTTGGCGTACCCGTGCTCGGCGGCCCACAGATCGAGCGGGATCATGGCGAGCTCGTCAACAACAGGCACGGCGAGGCCGTTCTTCGTGAGATCGACCGTCTTGAGATAGCTCCGGCAGGAATCGCACGCGTCGACGCGCACGTGCTTGAATTCGGCGGCCGAGTACACAGCCAGCTTGTGCACGTCCTCTTCACCGCACGAGGGGCACACGATGCGGCGATAATCCCACTCCGTGGAGCAGAGGGCGCAAATCAGCGAGCGCTTGGCGCCGTCGCCTTCCGGCCGAAACGCCGCAACCTGCGGCTTGCCGCCGCAGAGGGGGCACACGGAGGGCGTCCCGCTCGGTGCGGGGCGCTCGATGTGGTCGGCGAGATACTCCGCGTAGGGCTGGAGGAATATCCACGATATGACGGTTTCCGCGCCGGCGGCACCTGCCGCGGACTCATTGCCATCCCACCAGAACTTCTCCAGCATCGCTTGCCAGCGCTTTGCACCCTCGTTTTGCAGGGCGCGCGCGGACTGCGCGAGAATCGAAGGCGCGCTCGCCTCAACCAGGCCGAGCAACGAAGGGAAGCGCGGCAAAAGGACGAACGGATCAAATTCGTCCCGCAATGCGCCCGGGGCACAGGGTCTCGTGGCCTGGCCGCAATCGGTTTCAAAACTTCCGTAAAGAAACTTCTGAAACTGAGCGAGACGCTGGTAGAAACGGAGTCCTTCGGAGGCGAACGGATGAGCCTGAGCGAGTTCGCCGGCACGGCGGATGCGAGCGTCCCACTTGCCGTTCATTTTCTTGCTTCGGAATCCCGCAGCAATTGCCGATACCACGTGTGGTGGTGCCTATCCGCCCAAGCGCGCGAGACGTCCCCGCGGATGACGGAGCCGAATGCGCCGCGCTCGATCGCCGCCCCCATATAGACGTGGATGATGAACAGGCCGATCGTGAGCAGCGCGCAGACAGGATGGACGATCACGGCGAGGTACCGCAGGAACCGAAGACTCCAAGGGATATACTGCGGAAACCAAAGAATCACGCCTGAGAGCAGCAACAGAAGCCCATTCCACAGGAATCCCCAGAAGAGAAGCTTCTGCCCTGGATTGAACCGGTCGGCGGAAGGCATCTGCTCGTCTTCATTTCGAATATAGTGCCGGACAGCTTTCCACCAGGCTGCGTCCGCGGGCGATTCCTTCATCCCACTCGCCCACATCCTGTACATCATTAGGACGGCGGCAACGAACACGAGGCCGGCCCACGGATGCAACTCGCGCGAGACAGTGGCGCCCCCCAGCACGACCGCGATCCAGAACAGCCAGGGACTCCAGAACGCGAGGCCGGTGAGAAGAAGATAGACGTAGGAAAATCCAGCGAGCCAGTGAACGAGGCGCTCCCGATACGAATAGCGCAGCACACGCCCATTTGGCAGAAGGTGGGGTTCGGGGGTCATTGTCGCGCTCCTTGCTTGCCGTTCTCGTCTTCCTCAACGATCTTCGGCCCGAACCGCAGGTAATGAGCGAAAACCCCGATAAGACCGCCGATGATCGCCAGATTGCCGAGCCACTTCAGCGGTGTTTTCCAGAGCTGTACCGTCAAAGGAATCGTCGGGTTCTTTGGTAGTCCGCCGTAAGCCTCGGGATTCGTCGAATCGTGCAGCACGTAGATCACGTGCGTGCCGCCGACTCCGGGCGGGTCGTACACGCCGGCATTGGCGAAGCCGGAGTGTTCGCGGAGCTGCGCGGCCCGCTTATCGGCCAGATCCTTCATATCCGTCTTTGAGCCGAAGTGCAGGCAGCCCGTCGGGCAGGATTTGATGCAGGCGGGCTCGAGCCCTTGCGTCACGCGGTCATTGCAGAGCGTGCATTTGAATACCTTGCGAGCCGTGGGGCTGAATTTCGGAATGTTGAAAGGGCAGCCGGTGATGCAGTAGCCGCAACCTATGCAATGGTCCTGCTGGAAATCCACGATCCCATTCACGTATTGGACGATGGCGCCGTCGGCCGGACACGCGGCGAGACACCCCGGCTCCTCGCAGTGCATGCACTGGTCTTTTCGCATCAGGAGCGCCATGCTGCCGTCTTCGCGCTCGTGCTCGTTGAACTTGATCAGATTCCAGTAGTTCCACGACGTTTCCGGCATGGTCTGGTAGGAGTTGTCGAAGGTGGTCTCGCTGAACGTGAGGCCGTTCCATTCGAGGCACGCCACTTCGCAAGCCTTGCAGCCGATGCACGTAGTGGTGTCGATGAGCTTGCAGACTTCAAGCCCGCGCTCGACGCCGGCTCCGGGAACAGAACCGGCATGGCCCGAAATTGCGCGAATTCCCAAGGTTGCCTGGCTCATGATGGTTTCCCCTAGGCCTTTTCCACTTTCACGAGGAAGCCCTTGAACTCCGGGGTGTAAGCGTTCGGATCGATCACAGTGGGCGAGAGCAGATTCGCCGGCGTGCGCGCGTTTCGTTCAGCGTCCTCGGCGATTCCGCGGAAGCCCTGGTGAATCGGCACGCCGATTTGATAGACCTTCTTCCCGTCGATCGTCATCGGCTTGATTCGCCGGGTGACAAACGCTTTCGCGACGTACGTGCCGCGAGCGCTCGTCACTTTTATCTTTTCGGAGCCGCGCACGCCGATTTCGCTAGCCAGCTCGACTGGAATTTCAACGAATGGCTCGGGAATGAGCTGCACGTTCATCGGGTTGTTCTTCGTCCAGTAGTGATACTGCTCCGTCAGGCGGTACGTCGTGCAGACAACAGTGAAACCTTGTTCCGGGGTCCCGAACTTGTCGGCCGCCGTGGTGAGTTTCTTCACCACCGGATTATTCGACTGATTCGGATGCAGCGGATTCTGTATCGGGCTTTCGAACGGCTCGTAATGCTCCGGGAAAGGCCCGTCGCTAACCGCGCCCAGCGGGACAAAAAGCCTGCCAACGCCTTCCGGATTCATGATGAACGGGCCCAGGTGGTCCTTCGGATGAGAATCCGCCTTGAAGTCCGGAACGTCGTTCCCCACCCATTTCTGCGCGGCTTCGTTCCACCAAACCTGCCGCCGCTGCGGATCCCAGGGCTTGCCGTCCAAATCGCAAGACGCGCGGTTATATAGCACGCGGCGATTCGCCGGCCACGACCAGGCCCAGTTCGGATAAATCCCCAGACCGGACGGATCCTCCGTGCCGCGACGCGCGACCAGCGGGCCAGCCTCGGTCCACGAGCCGCAATAGATCCAGTTCCCGCAGGAGGTGGTTCCGTCGTCCTTCAGCCAGGCAAAGCCGGGCAGTTGCTGGCCGGTCTTGGTTGTTTGCTGTGTCGCCGGATCGGTAAGGTCCGCGAGAGCCTTGCCGTTGATCTCCTTCGCGATGTCGGTAAGCGAGGGATGTTGCGGATCGGTGTACGGCCAAGTCAGATTCAAAATCGGGTCCGGAAACTTGCCGCCCTCTTTCTTGTAAAGATCGCGCACTCGCAGGAATATCTGCGCGACGATGTCCTGATCCAGCCGGGCATCGCCCGGCGGAGGAAGCGCAGCATTCTTCCACTGGAGCCAGCGCGCCGAGTTCGTCATGCTGCCGTCTTTTTCGGCGAAGCCGGCGCAGGGCAGGCGGTACACCGTCGTCTTGATGTTCTTCTTTTCGTCGGCTGTGATTCCCGGCGCGCGCCAGAATTCGCTGGTTTCATCCGGGTAGATCTCGCCGACCACCAGCCATTCGGCCTTCTTGAGCGCATCGATGTTTTTCTGCGTGTCGGGGCCGATCATCACGCCATTCATTCCGAACGCGAAGATTCCCTTCACCGAACCGCGGTACATGTTGTCCCAGATGTTGGTCCACGAGTAGTTGCGGTCCACCTTCGGCAAATAGTCGAACGCGAAGTTGTTTTGCTTGGTTGCGGCGTCGCCGTACATCGCTTTCAAAAGCGATGTGACGAACTTGGGCGTGTTGGACCAATAGTTGAACGAATCCCACTGCCCGGGCTTCGATGGCGTCGGCGTGATGCGCTTGAGGTAGGCCGCCAGATCCGTGTCGGCTGGATTCGGAACTTTGAGATATCCCGGCAAGTTGTCGAAGATGCCGGCCATGTCCGTAGCGCCTTGAATGTTCGAATGGCCGCGGAGGGCGTTGACGCCTCCGCCCGCACGGCCCACGTTTCCCATCAAGAGCTGCATCATCGCCGCCGTGCGAATAATCTGGGTGCCATAGGTGTGCTGCGTCCATCCGACGGCGTAGATGATCGTCGCCGCTTTTTTCATGTCGCCGTTCTTGCGGATCGAAGTGAAAAGATCGGCGGCTTTCAGGAACTGATCCTTCGGAATGCCGGTGATGCGCTCGACCATTTCCGGCGTGTAGCGGGAGTATTGCTTCTTCAAAAGCTGAAAGACGCACCGAGGATGCTGCAGCGCCAAGTCATGGGCCACGTTGGGAGGCAGCGCGGGTGCCGGAGGAGGAGTCTGGCCCGGCTTTGCCGGAGCGGGTACGGGCGCCGGCTTGTGCGGGGCTTCGGCGGCGACTGCTTTGCCCGTGAGATCCCCACCTTCTTCGTAGTTCCACGTGGCTTTGTCGTAGGTATGGGCTGCGGGATCGAAGCCGGAATAGAGGCCGTCTTCAGGCAGCTTGAAGCCTTCTTTGACCACGAAGGCGGCGTTCGTGTAGTTGAGAAGATAGTCTTTTGCGATGCGATCGTTCTCGATCGCATAGTGGATGAGGCCGCCGAGGAACGCGATGTCGGCCCCGGCGCGAATCTGAAGAAAAAGGTCGGCTGTGGAGGCGGTCCGCGTGAAGCGCGGGTCCACGACGATCATTTTGGCGTTGCGGTTGCGCTTTGCTTCGATGGCCCACTTGAAACCGCATGGGTGGTTCTCCGCCGGATTCCCACCCATGATCAACATCATGTCGGTGTTCTTGATGTCGATCCAGCCATTCGTCATTGCCCCGCGTCCGAACGTTGGTCCCAAACTTGAGACCGTGGGGCCGTGTCAAACTCTGGCCTGGTTTTCCAGGTAGCAGACCCCCAGGCTGCGCATGGCCTTGACGACCAGAAAGTTGAACTCGTTGGTGTCCGTGCATCCGCCGGTGAAGGCAATTCCTTCGCAGCGGTTTACGGTGCGCCCCATCGCGTCTTTTTCGACAAACGTCTCGTCCCGCGACTTCTTTACGCGCTGGGCAATTTCCGTAAGCGCGGTATCCCAGGGGATATCTTCCCAGTCCGTTCCACCCGGCCGGCGCACCTGCGGCTTCAGCAAACGGCGCGGGTTCAGAATATCCTGCTCAAGCGACGCGCCCTTAGGGCAGAGCGTCCCACGATTGATGGGGTGATCCGGATCGCCCTCGACGTGAATCACCTGTGGGGTGACGTTCTTGGCCTTGTCGCCCAGCGTGTAAATGATCACGCCGCAACTCACGGAGCAATACGGACACGTCGATCGCGTTTCCGTAGCCCGCGCAATCTTCAGCTCACGAAGCTGCGCGTAGGCCGGGGCCAGATCGAACCCCAAAACGGTGGCCGCTCCTCCACCGATAGCCGCGACTTTCAGAAAATCACGACGACTTGTAGCCATCTTCTGCCTCCTGGAACCGTCCCGGCAGAGTTGCCCGCCGCTTCCTATCAGGGGCCGACTAAAGACCTGTGACTACGCGCCTATATACCACTTTTGCTGAATCGTGTCAGCGTGCGCTCGCGACTCGTCCAAACCGACTCTGCTGTGATTCATGCGGACCGTTTTGCGCTAGGTGCCATGATGTCTTCGTGATGCGCGGTAGAGTAGAAAGCTATATGTTGCTGCGGCGTTACAGCAAAGTGAGTTTTCGGTGACAACGACGCGGCGTATGGCGGGGGTGGGGCCTATCTCGCCGCGCTCGGGTTCGCGCCTATCTTTCACGAGCGGAATGTGATATTTGAGAAACGATTTAAGGAGAACGCATGACCAGAATTTCGGCCTTTTTAGTGTTCGTTTTTCTTGCGGCGATCGCTCCGGCTGTTGCGCAGGTCCAGGACTACAAGCCCGTAACTCAGCAGATGCTCTTGGATCCGAGTCCGAATGATTGGCTGATGTACAGCCGCACCTACGACGCGTGGCGCTACAGCCCGCTCAAGCAGATCAATACGAAAAACGTCAATCAGCTCCGGATGGCTTGGGTGCGCGGCCTGGGTCCAGGTGCCACGGAAACGATACCGATCGTTCATGACGGCGTGATGTACGTGATCGCGCCCGGCGGCCTTGTGGACGCCCTCGACGCCACCAACGGCGACCTGATCTGGGAGTACAAGCGCGAATACAAGAATCCACAGATTGGCTCCGTCGCACGGTCGAAGGCGCTCGCGATCTACGAAGATATGGTCTATTTCACGGCGCCTGACGGCTACGTCGTCGCGCTCGACGCGCGCACGGGCAAGGTTCGCTGGGAAACATTCAAGACCGAGACGCAGAACACCTCCGGTGCGCTCGTGATCGGCGGCAAGGTCATCTCGGGCGGCACATGCGGCAGGGGGAGCGACACTTGTTTCATTGAGGCGGATGACGCGAATACCGGAGAGAAGGTGTGGCGATTCTTCACCGTCGCGCATCCCGACGATCCCGGCTACGCTTCCTGGGGTGGTGGCGACAATTCGCAGTCGATGACCTCCACGTGGGGCCTGCCGGGCAGCTTCGATCCCGTCCGGAACGTGATTTACTGGGGCGTGGCTAATCCGATGCCGGACCAACGGATGGCGCGCCACAACGGCAATCCGGATGGCACTTCGCGTTCCTCTCCTTCCGATCTTTACAGCAACTGCACGCTCGCACTCGATCCCGCAACCGGCAAGCTCATCTGGTATTACCAGCATCTGCCGGGCGATGACTGGGATTCGGATCACACGCACGAGCGCACACTCGCGCGCGTGGCGTTCAATCCCGATCCGAAGTTCATCAAATGGATCAACCCAGACGTTCCACGCGGTTCGATGCACGACGTTGCAGCAATGGTTGCGGAAGCCGGCACTGTTTTTGTCCTCGACCGAAGCAACGGCCAATTTCTGTGGGCGACGCCGTTTCCCTATGACGATCCAAATCTCGTGCTCTCCGACATTGACGTGAAGACGGGGAAGACGACGCTCAATTGGGATCTCGTGTTCAAGAATCCCGGCGACCACCACATCATGTGCTACTGGAACACGCGAAGCTATTGGCCCACGTCTTACGATCCGGAGACGGCCTCGCTTTACGTCCCCTACATCGACAACTGCCGCGACCTGACGACCAGAGGGCCTGCCGCGCGCGGAGGCTGGAAGGTGATCCCTCGTCCGGGCTCTGATCCCAACGCGCTCACAGGAATGGCGAAAATCAATCTATCAACCGGCGAGATCACGCGATTTGACATCGGCCGCGCACCCAGCAATGGCGCGGTCGTGGCGACGGCGGGAGGCCTGGTGTTTCATGGCGACATGAGCCGAAGGTTCAAGGCTTTTGACGCCGTCACCGGGAAGAAGCTGTGGGAGGCGATTCTCGGAGGCAATATTTCGGTGAGCACCATCACCTACGCGGTCAACGGGAAGCAATACATCTGCGTGATGACGGGCGACAATCCGAAAGTGCCGGAACTGAGCGCCGAGGTACCCGACATGCACACGCCGACCGGGCACAACGCGGTCTATGTTTTCGCATTGCCGTAAGACGAACACAAATGCAAGAGCCGGAAACCCAAATTGCCGGTGAGACGTCTGAATCTGAGACAGGCGAGCAACGTGGGTCAGGCGTACCCTGCTGTTGTGGCTTGACGCAACCGGGGGTTGACGCAAGAGACGGAAGCGGTATTGTAATGCATGCGGAACCGGGGATAGGCTCGTTGGGAGCAAACGGAAGCGAGGGAAATCGATGAAGATCAACAGGCGAAAGCTGTTGTCGTTGCTTGGCGTTTCTCCGGCGATATTGGCCGGTTCTCCCGCGGTCGCCGACGACAAGAAGAAAAAGCATGCCGTACCCCACGGGCAGGAGAAAGTCGAGACTCTGAATCCCAAGGGCTTGCCGCCCCCGATCCAGCTTTTCCCCATGGCGCCGCGCCTCGATACCGTGGACGGCAAGACGATCTTCCTCGTCTCCGACGGCTTCGCCGGCGCTGACCGCTTCCTCAACCAGATTGCTGTCTGGTTTTCCAAGAACAAGCCGAGCGTCAAGACCGTTTATCGCCTGAAGGCCGGCAGCTACTTCGATAACGACCCCAAGCTGATGGCGGAGATTAAGGCCAGCGGCAACGCCATGATCATGGCGTACGGGCATTGAAGCACCTGCACCCCAGCGACCGTCGGTCACTGCGCAGACGTTGAAAAGATGGGCTTCCCGACCGCTCCTCTGGTCACGATTGCCTTCAAAGATCTCGCGAAATCCAACGCCGCCAACCGCGGCATGCCCGGCGAGCGAATCTGCTTCCTCCCGCATCCCATGACCAATAAGTCGGACGAGCAGATGTACGCCGTTCTCGAGGGCAACGACCCCGTCACCAACAAGCCCCTCATGGCCGAAATCATCGACGCGCTCACCAAGCCGCTCACCGCTGACGAAAAGAAGACCGGAATGGTAAACCCGGACATCGGCCCTGCGACCTACGTGGGCACTCAAGACGAGCTGCAACGCCTCTACTGCGACAACAACATGACCGATTTCATGCCCATCATCCTGCCCACCGCGGAAAAGGTGGAAGCGATGTTGAAGGGCACGAGCCACAGCCCCGATGAAGTGGTCGGCAAGCTGAGCGCCGCCCAGGGCGCGCAGCCTTCGTGGTCGTTCACGGTCAAGCACGTGGCCATCAACGCGGTTATGGCCGGCGCGAGCCCGGAATATCTTCCCGTGATTCTCGCGATCTCGGCGACGGGGCAGCCGGCACTGTTCAGCTCCACGTCGTCCTTCTCCCGCATGGTGCTACTCAACGGTCCGATCTCCGATCAGATCAAAATGAACTACGGCATCGGCGCGATGGGCCCGTTCGCCGAACCCAACGCTGTTATCGGCCGCGCGTGGACCATTCTCTCGAAAAACCTTGGCGGCTGCGGCCGGCCCGGCGAGACCTACATGGGCAGCTTGGGATCTAACTTTAATTACAACAATCTCTGCATTGCAGAAACCGAGAATAAGCTGCCAGACGGCTGGAAGCCTTTCCACGTGCAAAAGGGCTTCAAGCCCGACGAGAGTGTCGTCAGCATCTTCAGCGGCTGGAGCCTGAACAACGTCGCCTGGTTCCCCAACATGCCCTACCACGAACTGATCAAGAACTGGCTGACGCATTTCTTCTCGTTCGGGACCGCTGCAGCCACGTTGTTGCTCGATCCAACCGTCGCCCGCGACGCGAAGGACCACGGATACAACTCGAAGGAAGCGTTAAGCGACTACTGGTCGAAGAACTCGAAGACTCCGGCGTGGCTCTACTGGGACACGCACCGGAACGAATTGAAGCAGGCCCAGGCGGGCGTCGAGCCATACGCCTCGTATCTGAAGATGGGCGACGGCGAGATTCCGTTCCAGCGCTTCTACCGCCGCGGACGCCCCGGCGCACCGCCCGATCCCAATCCGAAATCTTCGATCGAGGTCGTCGTGCTCGGGGGCGAGACCAACACCTACTGGGCTGGGGGCGACTTCAGCTACGTCACCAGCGCATCCGTTGACAAGTGGCGATAGGCGCGCCGGCCCGAGCCGAAGCTGACCGATGATCTGCCGTGGGAGCCGAACTCCTAGGCTCCCACCTCAATTGTTGCGCAGTCGACCCCGTCGAATCTCACAGTGTCTTTCCTCGGTTTCCCGCTCGACGATCTAACTAAGGCTGCGCGTCGTCCACCTAAGCTACAATCTCGTGCTGGTTGGTATGGATTCCCCCGAACAAACGCCTCCGGTCACCGGCCTCAGCGAGCAGGAGGCTGTGTCGAGGCTCCAGGCCGAAGGGCCCAACGAACTCCCCTCATCCCGAGCGCGTTCGATTGCCGCCATAACCTGGGGCATTCTCACGGAACCGATGATTCTGCTGCTGGCAGGTGCGGCAATCGTCTATCTGCTGTTGGGCGAGCTTAGGGATTCTCTGATCCTATTGGCTTCGGTTCTCGTCGTCGTGGGAATCAGCCTCTACCAGGAACGCAAGACGGAGCGCGCCCTGGAAGCATTGCGGGATCTCTCGAGCCCGCGCGCTCTGGTGATTCGCGGCGGTCAGGAACGGCGAATTGCCGGTCGCGAGGTTGTCCGTGGCGACCTGATCGTTCTGTCGGAAGGAGACCGCGTGCCGGCCGACGCGATCGTGCTCTCTGCCACCAACTTGTCAGTGGACGAGTCGTTGCTCACCGGTGAATCCGTGCCGGTCAGCAAGTCCGCCGGAAGCCGGGACGCTGATATGGGCTTGCCCGGGGGAGACGATCTCCCGTTCGTATTCTCAGGAACCCTGGTGGTGCGAGGGAGCGGAAACGCTGAAGTGAAAGCGATCGGCCTGAATACTCAACTTGGCCGGATCGGCAAATCCCTGCAATCGCTCGTGCCGGAAAAAACTCACCTTGAGAAAGAGACCTCTCGATTGGTCGGAATCCTTGCCACCTTGGGGCTTGGGGTTTGCGTTCTGATTGCGTTGATATACGGGTTCACTCGACACGACTGGCTCAATGGAACCCTGGCAGGAATTACAGCTGCCATCTCTTTGTTGCCCGAGGAATTCCCTGTCGTTCTCACGGTTTTCCTTGCGCTGGGAGCCTGGCGGATCGCCAAGCACAATGTGCTGACGCGGCAACCGAGCGCCATCGAAGCGCTTGGGGCAGCGACCGTGCTGTGTGTCGACAAAACGGGAACATTGACGGAAAACAAAATGTCGGTCCAAAAGCTCTGGGCGCACGGCGGGTTCTGCGATTTGACCTCCGAGAAACAGCAGCTCCCCGAAGATTTTCACGCCCTGGTGGAATTCGCCATCCTGGCAAGCGAAAGAAAACCGTTCGACCCGATGGATCTGGCCTTCCAAGATCTGGGAGAACGCTTTCTGTTGGATACCGAGCACCTGCATCCCGATTGGGGCCTCGTTCATGAATATCCGCTCGTCCGGGAGAGACTCGCCCTGGCGCGTGTCTGGCGAAACTCCGGCACCCAGGGTTACATCGTTGCCGCCAAAGGCGCGCCGGAAGCGATTGCGGAGTTGTGCCACTTGGGCGACGGGGTTCTGAAGGACGCCAATCGGGTCGCGGCAGAAATGGCTTCCGAGGGCCTAAGACTGCTTGGCGTGGCGAGAGCGCATCTGAGTGGAGACCCATTGCCTCAAGACCCAAAGGATTTCGTATTTGAGTTCCTCGGTCTCGTCGGACTCGCCGATCCGATACGTGCCGACGTTCCGGCGGCGGTGCAGGAGTGTTCTCGGGCAGGCGTGCGAGTCGTCATGATCACAGGAGACTATCCGGAGACGGCTCGATACATCGCTCGACAGATCGGCCTGCTGACCCATAGCCAGGTGCTTACCGGCAAGGAATTGGACACCATGAACGACGTGGAACTGCGCGCGCGCATCGAAGAGATCAGCGTTTTCGCCAGGGCTGTGCCGGAGCACAAACTGCGGCTCGTGGAAGCGCTGAAGGCGCGGGGAGAAGTGGTGGCCATGACGGGCGATGGCGTCAACGATGCGCCTGCGCTGAAAGCGGCTCACATCGGGATTGCCATGGGCAAGCGGGGCACGGATGTGGCCCGGGAGTCGGCAGATCTCGTGCTGTTGGACGATGCGTTCCCGTCGATCGTGCAGGCAATCCGGCTGGGCCGCCGGATCTTTGACAACCTGCGGAGGGCGATGGCGTACGTTGTATCGGTGCACATTCCTGTCGCCGGCCTCGCCTTGCTTCCTGTGATTTTCAGATATCCAATCGTTCTGTTGCCTTTGCATGTCGTCTTTCTCGAACTGATTGTTGATCCCGCATGTTCGATTGCGTTTGAGGCCGAACGCGAAGCGCCGGGAATCATGACGCGGCCGCCTCGATCCCCAAGTGAACCGCTTTTCAGCCGCCCAAGCCTGTTCATGAGCATTTTGGGAGGCTCCACCGTGTTGCTGATATCTTTGGGTGCGATGTGGCTGGGTTTGCATCGGGGCGAAGGAGAGGGCAACGTCCGAATTCTGGCGTTCGGCGCTCTCTTATTGGGGAACCTGGCGCTGATTCTCGCGAACCGGTCATGGACGCGTTCTGTGTTTTCGCTGCGCGGATCGGCGAACTCAGCACTCTGGTGGATTGTGGGAGGCGCCTTCGGCCTCTTTCTTGCGATCTTGGCCATACCCGGCGCACGTGAGGCGTTCCGCTTTTCCACGGTGCACGCAGATGACTTGGTAATCTGCTTTGCCGCAGGACTTTTGAACCTTCTCGTGCTGGAAGCGCTGAAGTGGGCGGTACAGGCCCGTATGAAGATGGTGTAGAAATCGTGTTGGGAGAACCGTGCAGTTGCCGGGGCGCGAGCAATAATGCCCGGCGGGCAATGCGAGGCCGGAGATGAGAGATTCACCCACAGCTTTTGAAGAGCCCCAAGCGGAAATAGCGCTGCGCGATCTTGCTGAACGGGCCTTTTCGAGAGCCGCGGGAGCGCCGCTCGTGACAGGCAACAGGGCGCAGCTGCTGCGCGATGCCAAGGAAAACTATCCTGCCTGGACCGAGGCCATCCGTGGCGCCAGGCGATCCATTCACTTCGAAACCTACATGCTTCATGACGATGCGATCGGCAAAGAGTTCGCCGATCTCTTCGAGAGGAAAGCAAGAGAAGGCGTACGAATACGATTGATCCTGGATTGGGTCGGGGTGCGCGGCACGCGCTGGAGCCGCATGTGGAAGTCCTTGCGAGCAGCGGGCGTTGAAGTGAGATGGTTCAACCCTCCGCAATTGGACAGCCCTTTGAGCTGGCTCAGTCGCGATCACCGAAAGTTGATCGTCGTGGACGGAGACGTTGGGTTTGTGAGCGGACTTTGCATCGGCCAGGACTGGGCTGGTTACCCGGAGCGCGGCATCGAACCCTGGCGGGATACGGGCCTGCAAATCGAAGGGCCCGCAGTGGCCGGCCTTGCACAAGCCTTCGCCTTGATGTGGGCCGCTGCGGGGAGTCCGCTGCCGCCGGAAGACGCTCCGTCGGTAACCGACCGGCGCGCCGCTGTCGGTGATGTGGCCTTGCGTGTCGTGGCAGGCGTGCCGAATGCCGCGGGTCTGTACAGGCTCGACCAACTCATCGCGGCTCTGGCCCGGGAATATATCTGGCTGACGGACGCGTACTTTGTCGGCACTTCGCCCTATGTGCAGGCGCTTAGAGCCGCGGCTATGGACGGCGTCGACGTCCGGCTCCTGGTCCCGCGAACCAGCGATGTGCCGCTCATCCGCGCCATGTCGCGCGCAGGTTACCGGCCGCTTCTGGAGGCCGGCATCAGGGTATTTGAGTGGAACGGAGCGATGCTTCACGCCAAGACCGCCGTGGCCGACCGCAAGTGGACGAGAGTCGGTTCCACGAACCTCAATATAGCCAGCTGGATTGGAAATTGGGAACTCGACGTCGTGGTCGAGGACGAGCAGTTCAGCCAGGCAATGGAGGACATGTTTCTGGAGGATTTGGAACATTCGACCGAGATTGTCCTCAGCCCCCGGCACAAAGTGCGACTGGCGGCACCGGACGGACGGGCAGTGAGCCGGCCCAGGAGAAGGCGGGGCGGAGGCAGCGCGGGGCGCACGGCAGCCGGAGTGCTTCGAATCGGCAATGCCGTCACCGCAGCGATCACGAATCGCCGCACTTTGGGTCCGGCAGAATCGGTCGTCATGCTGTACGGTGGGTTGCTGCTGCTGGCTCTCTCCTTCATCGCTGCGCTATGGCCCTGGTTGATGGCGATCCCCCTCGTTGTTCTGGGGGTCTGGTTTGCCTTCGCCCTCCTCCTCAGGGCCTATCGATTGCGCTCCAACAAGGACATATGAAGACGCGTCCATCTGGCTTGCGCTATAATATGAACTATCCACAGGTCACCTTCCCAAGGAATGCCTAGAAACATTCATAGGGTAAGCAGCCTGGGAGGCAAATGCGCCGGGGCGAATTACAACGCTCCGTTGCGAAAGAAGTGAGAGAGAAAGAGATTGTCGCCTGAATCGCACAATTTGCGCGTAGCGACGTACAACGTTCACAAATGTCGTGGACTGGATCGGCGCGTTCGCCCCGACCGCATTGTCGAGGTGTTGCGCGAGATCGATGCCGATATCGTGGCCCTGCAGGAGGTTGTGAGCGTGGGAAGCGGTCCGCGCGCGGAGAATCAGTCGGCGTTTATCGCCGAAGAGCTGGGTCTCCACTTCCGTTTCGGATCGAACCGCCCTCTCGATGGCGGCGCTTACGGGAACGTCTTGCTCAGCAGATTTCCGATGCGTGCCGCGCGGAACTACAGCGTGAGCGTGTCCGGCCGCGAACCGCGTGGATGCCTGCGGGCCGATATCGAATTAAATGAATCCACGGTCTTGCACGTTTTCAACGTCCACTTGGGGACCGCGTTTCTCGAACGCAGGGCTCAAGGAAAAATGCTTGTCGGACCGGAGATTCTGACCAGCGACGATTTCGAAGGGCCCCGGATCTTGCTTGGGGATTTCAACGAATGGACCCGCGGACTGACGTCCCGTTTGCTGACACGTCATTTGACCAAAGCGGATTTGCGCGAAGATACAAGGTGGGGACGCACTTACCCGGGCGTTCTGCCTCTACTTGACCTGGACCACGTCTATCACGACGCAGCCTTGGAGATCGAAGAATTCCGCCCTCATCGAAGCCGGACGGCTCTGGTGGCTTCTGACCACTTGCCGCTGGTCGCTAATTTCAGGCTCGAATTGCCAAGTGATTCCTGGACATCCTCGGCCTGCAGCTCAGCGGCGCCCCGTACTACCGGCACAACCCTGTTATCCGAAGAAGTTTCCGCCTAAGTTTTCCTGATCCTTCTCAAGTTTGAGCGGCAGCAGTTTGCCCGTGCCGACTGCTGTTGGCTAGTTTCCCACTTCGCGAGCGCGCACGATGAAGCGATTCGGCGCGTGGCCTATGTAGTGAAAGGGAAAGCAAGTGATCAGCGTCAGTTCGTTGTTCCCCCGAGACTGGAGCACTTCAACGTCGGTGGGAGGCACAACTTCGGTGGAGTTCACTTGGTATGTGTGGTCGCCGATGGACGTCTTCAGAGTGACGATGTCTCCCACTTGGATATCCCTCAGCGGACGAAAAATAGTATCGCGATGACCGGCCAGAGCTATGTTGCCCGATTGGCCCGGCAACGCCGTTTCGGGGACGTGGCCGACGGCACGGCGAAGAACGTCGTCTGAATCTCCTTGAACCACGATTGCATTGAGCCCGAGGCGGGGAACTTGGATTTGGCCGATCACGTCGCCTTCCGCCACGACGCGCGGACCGAACCCACCTCCCGGCTGGACAACAGCATCTTCGAGCTTGCCCATCTCGATTGCCTCGTAGTATCGGGCGCTCGCAAGGACGTAGGCGACGTAAGCCAGAGCGGCAAGGCCGGTCAACAACAGGCAATAGGAAACCCAATTCAGCATCACGCCCACCGGCGCTTCGTGCGAATTTGCAGAGGCGCGGAATGATGTCACGGCGCACTCCTCCCGGATTGCGCGGGCGGTTGAGCGGCAACCGAATAGCCGGTCCGGCTTCTGACGCGCAGGTCGCCTCGGCCGGGAGCAGACACTTTCACTTCAATCTTGCGAAACGCGCCGGCATCCACCTTCTTCGGCGGAACGTACCCCAGCATGTACTGTTTTCGGAGATCGCGGGCAATTTGCGTCGTGACACCCTCGATGGATTCACCCTTCTGCGGAAAGAAGGCGATTCCGCCCGTCTCGCGGCAGAGCCGCCGAAGCACTCCGGGATTCTCCTCCTGACCGGACTCAGTCACCAACCCGATGGCATAGATCACCGCCTGAGTGCTTCTGGCCAATTCCAGAACTTGTGAGAACTTGTAGTGGCTGATGTTGTCGCCGCCATCGCTGACGATGATTAAAGCCCTTTTGTTCCATTGGCCGAGCTGCAAGTGGATGAATCCCTCCGCCACCGCGTCATACAGCGCGGTTTGACCTTGAGCAGCCACCGCCGTCACGGCCTTGCCCAGTTCCTCCGCATCGCCGGTGAAGGCTTTTCCATTGAGCAGTTCGACCGACACGTTGTCATCGAAGTCGACGACAAACATTTCGTCCTCTGGATTGCTCGAGTGCGCGAAGGCGAGCACTGCCGCCACCACTTCACGGAGCTTGGGGCCCATGCTGCCGCTGTGGTCGACGATCAGCCCCAAGGTGACGGGAGTATCCTCCTGCTCGAAGAAGCTGATGTTTTGAATCTTCCCGTCCTCGAAAACGCGAAAATTGCCGACTGTCAAACCCGTGACAAAATCTCCGCGCGCGTCTCTCACGTTGACGGGAAGCGCCACCAGCGCCGTATTGGACGAAATGACGGATTGATGATTCGCCCCTTGCGGCAAAGGCAGTGACGCGCCGTCGCGCGGGTAAGCGGCCGGGACGGTGATGAACAGAATGGCGGCAATCCACGCGGCTTTAAGGTTGCGGGTTGGAAAGCGAGACATGCGAACCTTCGCCTTCAACGACTCTTCTCTCCGCACCGCGGGACCAAGCCTCTTGCCCAGTCCCGCGGCACAAAGAGAATCGTTGCAACTACGCCCTCTTTGATCCAAATCGCCTGACGCCAAATCCAATGGCGAGGCTCAATGCACCGAGCAACGCGATCAGCGGAAGTAGGCTGGCCGTCTTCGGCAGTTCCTTGGCCACCATTGGCGCCTCTTCTGGGAACGCCTGGGCTATTGGTTCTTCTGTCCCCTGCGGCGTAATCGCCACAAGTGGAACCGTTTCGAGCGTGCTGGGAGTCGCCTCAACGGCTTCGGCGGGAACGACTTCATTTGACGCCTGAGCTATCTGAATCGCCTCCTTCTTCGGATAGACGAATTCGAAGCCGTGTTTGTAACTAGGATAAAACCACGCTTTCAGGGCCTGAGCCGAGCCTGCCGGCCGTTCGTGGAACTCGATGATCGTCTCCCCCGCGGGCTCCAGTCGATAGTTCGAAATCGCTAGAACTGTGGTAATCAGCTTCGATTTGTCTCCGTTCCAGATCTGCACGACGTGCTGGAAGCCGGTCAAATCGAGCGCGGTGAACGTGTACTTCCCCGCCGGCAGAACCTGTCCGGGAACTGCCACGGGTTGGTCGAATGTGATGCTGGTTCTCTTCTGGGAAACTTGGGCCTGGGCTTGGATCGCCATAGCCCCGGCGAACACGATCAGCCCAAGAACTAGTGATACTGCCTTGGTCGCTTTCATTGCTGTTTCCTCCTCGAAGATCGAACCATGGAACTACCCGGACTTACGTTCCGAGCTCTCGCCCCCGGGTTCTTTGCGCTTGTGTTTCGTCCTCATGGAGTCCGACCTTCGCCACCGTTCTATAGCTTGGATGCCCTTTGGGGGCGGTGAGTAGGCTCACCCCTCCCTGTGACCCCGGTCACAGTGGGAGTTCGTGCACTGTTGGAGACTCACGGGCAAGCGGAAGGCCGCCGGGGCGGGGAGGGTCGTTCCAGACGTATTTGGGACCTTCTCGGCAAGCCGCTACGACGCCGCCGCGCAAGGTTTGAGTGAGACGCGGTAACGGAGGGCCATCATGCTTTGGTTGAAACGTCTAGTACTTGCGCTTGTTGTCCTGCTGGTGGTGATTCAAGTGGTCCGGCCATCTAGAAGCAATCCAGTAGTAGACCCGAAGAATGAAATGTCGGCCAGTCTGGCGGTGCCGCCGGACGTTGCAGCAATCTTCGCCCGGTCGTGCAATGATTGCCACTCGAACCGCACGATCTGGCCTTGGTATAGCACCGTGGCTCCTGCGTCGTGGCTGGTCGCGTTTGACGTCAACCAAGGGCGGAGCGAGCTGAATTTCTCCGAATGGGGCATGGCCGATCCGAAGAAGAGAGCCGACGCACTCGAAGGAATTTGCAAGGAACTGACGGAAAAAGAAATGCCCGGCCCTATCTATCCGATTCTGCATCCAACTGCCAAGCTGACGGACGCGGATATACAGACGGTCTGCCGCTGGACGCAAACTGTTCGACCAGGGGCGGGAGCAGGAACGAACCAGACAAACCCGTGAAGATCACGCCGCGACTTCGCCCCGTGTTGTTGGCCGCACTAGCGGTCATGCTCGGGGTGACACCGCGAAGCTCCGCCAACCCTCCGCAGGCGCCACCGGGACCCCAGAATCCCGTGCCGCCAGCGCAGCAGAAGGACACCCAAGCTCCGCCCCCAGCGGGTCAAGCGGCGCCGGCGGGACCGGAATACACCATCTCGGTGGAATCCGCTCTGGTCAACCTCGACGTGTTGGTGACCGACGAGGATGGGAAAGTTCTCGCCGGTCTCAAGAAGGACAACTTTCGCGTCCTCGACAACGGGCGCCCGCAAGCCATCACGAATCTCGCCCCGGTCGAGGCCCCCATCACGATCGTCATGCTGCTGGAGTACAGCGGGATCGCTTACGACTACTTCGCATACAAGGGTGCGGACTGGGGCTCGGGCTTTCTCAGCCATCTCAACCCGGAAGACTGGGTGGCGCTCATCAGGTACGACATGAAGCCCGCGATCGCGGTGGATTTCACTCACAACAAAGCGGCGGTTCGCGACGCGCTCAATACGTTGTCCTACCCGCAATTTCGCGAAGCCAACATGTTCGATGCGATATTCGATACGCTCGATCGACTCGAGCGAGTGAAAGGGAAAAAATCGATTCTGCTCATCACCACAGGCGCAGACACTTTCAGCCGTCATACCCTCGATCAGGTGTACAGGCGGTTGAAGGAAGCGGACGTGACGGTCTTTTGTATCGGCTCAGCCGAAAGAGAGTACATGAACGCCGGCAATTCGCTTTCATACTTCCAGGCGAAGAATCAGCTCCAGACCTTTGCCAGATTGACCGGCGGACACAGCTGGTTCCCTCGCTTTGAAGGAGAACTCCCCAGCATCTTCGAGAGTGTCGCAAACTTTCTTCGCAACCAGTACAGGATCGGTTTCTCGCCACCGGATCTCGCGCACGACGGGAAATACCATCGGCTCAAAGTGGAGATCGTCGGCCCCGACGGAAAGCCGCTCGTGGTAAAGAATGACAAGGGGAAGCGCCGCAAGGTGATCGTGTACGCACGGGAAGGCTATACGGATACCAAAAGGCCAGGCAACAACTAAAGCGGAGCATCGAGCGTAGAAAGCCGGCTGTGGCCAACGGGGGCGCAACCACAATGCCGGGAAGGAGGGGGAGATGAGGGAGTTCATTCGCAAGGCAACCGCGCTCGTCTTGTGTGAGTTGCTCGTGTTCTTGCCGGCCGTAGGGGCCGGGAGTCAACAATCATCGAGGCCTGCTACCCCGGCGACAACAACCCCGCTTCGAGACTATCTACAGAAGCCGTATCTCGATCTCTTCGAACTGGCTCCCGGGCTGGAATTCAGCAGCGGCGAGATAGCGAGCCAGCGTGCCGCACTCGAGGGCGGACGAAAGATGTGCGTCACGAGGTTCAAGGATCACGCCAAACGGTATCAGCAGCAACTCGACGCGGCGCAAAAGGGCCTGAAGGCGCAATCTGCGAAACTCGGAGACGCAGACCGCAAACAGGCACACTGCAACATCCAGAACCTTGACCTCCTCGGGAGCGAAGCCACTGTGCTCGCGAATCAGGCTATTCCGACAGCCTACGACAACCTGAATGCCAAGCTGGATGTGATTCAGCAGTGGCCCGCTCTCTACACGCAAACGAAAAAGGAAATCGCGGATGGATCGTACCTGTCGCGCCGATGGGGCGACGTGAAGGATGTCGGGTTTCGCGAGATCGCCGCGGGGCAGCAGGACGACATCAAGAGGGGGAAAGAAGCGATCGACGAGATGAAGCACGCCGGCCTGCTCCCGCCGGAAGTGGAAGACAAGTCGATCCAGGAGTACGTCAATTCTGTGGCGCAGAACATCGCGAAGCACTCCGATCTGAGAATCCCTCTTCATGTGAGCGTGCTTCAATCGCGAGAAATCAATGCGTTCGCGCTGCCGGGAGGATATCTGTTCTTGCAGCGTGGATTGTTGGAGGCCGCTGACGATGAATCGGAGCTGGCGGGCGTGATCGCACATGAGATCTCGCACGACGTTGCCCGTCACAGCAACAAACTGATGAAGCGCGCCACGATTGCCAGCATCTTCTATCAGGCGGCCCAGATCGCAACCGTGATTCTCACGGGAGGGGCCGTTGGCATCGGTCTGTACTACGCACTCCAATATGGGTTTTACGGTCTTGGGCTGGTGCTCGACCTGAAATTGTTGGGCGTCAGCCGCGACTATGAACTCGAGGCAGACCAGCTGGGCGTGCAGTATGCCTGGGCTTCGGGGTACGATCCGGCCGGCTTCATCCGCTTCTTCGACAAAATGGCGACCACGAAGGGGTACATCAATGGCGTGAGCTGGTTCCGCACTCACCCGCCCTTCTACCAGCGCATGGTTAGTGCGGAGCGGGAAATTCTTTTCATGCCTCCCAAGCCACGGTTCGTCACGCAGACCTCCGCCTTCGAAGAGATGAAAAAGAAACTGGCGCCGATTACAGTCGCGGCGGAGAAGGAAGAAGTAGGCAAGCCCAGCCTGCGCATCACGCGCGAGGAAGGCTGCGAGCCACCTCAGAAGCTCGAATATACGCCGGACCAGCGGATCGAAGCGCTGTGTTCTGCGCCCCTGCGAACTGCGAGCCCTGGCGACGCGCCGAAATAAGCTGACTGGGCGTTTGCGAGTAAGTGAGACGTGCCGGAACCTAGCCAACCACCGGGCGGAGAGTGGATCGCGCCGGGCCGGAAACGGCCTGCCGGCGATGCCGTGTTTCACGTGCGGGGCGTCACCAAGGTTTACCGCATGGGAGACATGGAGGTTCACGCCCTTCGCGGTATCGACCTGGACCTGTTCCCCGGCGAATTCGTGGTCTTGCTTGGGCCCTCCGGCAGCGGCAAATCGACGCTGCTAAACATCCTCGGAGGATTGGACGTTCCCACGTCGGGTGAAGTGATTTATCTGGATCACGACCTCACTTCGGCCAGCGAACGTGAACTCACGCGCTATCGTCGCGAGCACGTCGGATTCGTCTTTCAGTTTTACAATCTGATTCCGAGCCTCACTGCTCTCGAGAACACGACGCTTGTCACCGAAATAGCCGAAAATCCGCTGAGTGCGGATGAGTGTCTTCGGCTGGTTGGACTCGAGCAAAGACTTCATCACTTCCCCGCACAGTTGTCGGGCGGCGAACAGCAGCGAGTTGCGATCGCGCGCGCCGTGGCCAAGCGGCCCGAAGTGTTGCTGTGCGACGAGCCGACCGGCGCGCTGGACTATCCCACCGGCAAGCTCGTGCTCGAAGTCCTCGAGCGCGTAAACCGCCAACTCAAGACGATTACGGTCGTGATCACGCACAACGTCGCCATCGCCGCGATGGCGGACCGCGTGATCCGCATCAGCAGCGGCGCAATCATCGACATACACAAGAATGAGACGAAAGTAGCGCCATCCGAATTGACGTGGTAGCCGGATATGACCGCCCTCAACAAAAAACTCGCGCGTGACCTCTGGCACATGCGGGGCCAGCTCATCACGGTCGCTCTCGTTGTTGCCTGCGGCATTGCCACATACGTGACGATGCGCGGCGCCTATGAGTCCGTGCTGTATGCGCAGCAGGACTACTACAGCCGTTACCGGTTTGCAGATGTCTTTGATCATTTGACGCGTGCGCCCGATTCTCTTGCGGCAAGCATCGCCTCGATCCCGGGCGTCTCTTCGGTGCAGACCCGCGTGGTGGTTGAAGTGACTCTGGACGTGCCCGGACTCGACGAACCCGCGCTGGGCAGGATCATCTCGATTCCGGAGCGCGCTGCGCCAATGTTGAATAGCCTGTGCATCCGCAGTGGAGGCTATCTGGATCCGGGCCGGCGCGACGGCGTGATCGTCAGTGAATCGTTCGCGAAGGCCAATAAGCTGAATGTGGGAGACACGATCGGCGCGGTCATCAATGGACGCTGGGAACGGCTCCAGATCGCGGGCGTCGCCATTTCACCCGAGTACGTCTATGAAATCCGCGGCACGGAGGTGTTTCCCGACAATCGGCGGTTTGGAGTCATGTGGATGAGCCGCGAAGCGCTCGGGCCGCCATTTAACATGGAAGGCGCATTCAATGACCTCACCCTGTCGCTTGCTCCGGGAGCCAGCGAAGCGGATGTGATCACACGACTCGATACGCTGCTGGATCCCTATGGCGGGCTCGGCGCCTATGGACGATACGATCAACTCTCCAATCGTTTCCTCTCGGACGAAATCGTGCAGGATCGGATCACGGGCATTTTCATCCCCACGATATTCCTTGGAGTGGCGGCGTTCCTGATCCACGTGGTGTTGTCGCGGCTCGTGAATACGCAGCGCGCCCCCATCGGCCTGCTGAAAGCATTCGGTTACAGCAATCTATCCATCGGACTCCACTATTTGAAATACGCTCTGACTGCCGTACTGATGGGGACCATTGTAGGAGCCCCGTTTGGAATCTGGCTCGGTCGTGGCTTGGCGAAACTCTATGAGGACTTCTTCCGGTTTCCCGAACTTCGATTCATTTCGAGCCCCGGAATGATCGGGTCGGCAATCCTGATCAGCGCCGTAGCCGCTTGCCTGGGCGCTCTCGGTGCATTGCGCTCCGTGGTGGCGCTGCCTCCCGCCGAAGCGATGCGTCCGGAAGCTCCTGCCCGCTTCCGGCCCGGGTTCGCCGAGCGCCTCGGGTTGCAGCGGTTCCTTTCCATCTCCGCGCGAATGATTTTGCGGAATCTTGAGCGGCGGCCGGGAAAGGCCCTCATCTCAACGCTTGCCCTAGCCTTGGCGGGCGCGATCCTCGTGGTCGGATTCTACTTTTACGATGGGATCGACTACATGATCCGCGTCGAATTTCAAACGGCCTCGCGCGAGGATGTGGCCGTCACTTTCAACGAGCCGCACGGCTCCTCGGCACAGTACGCGGTTGCGCAGCTCCCCGGCGTGATGCGCACCGAGGCCTTTCGTGTCGTCCCTGTGAGACTTCGATTCGAGCACCGGTTCCGCCGCGTCGCCATCATGGGGCTCGAGCCTGATCGCCAGCTTCGGCGTTTGATCGATCTTCGTCTCAACGCCGTCGATCTTCCGCCGGAGGGGGTGGTGCTTTCTTCGAGCCTCGCGAAAATCCTGGGTGCCGCTCCCGGAGATCGAATCACCGCTGAAGTCCTTGAAGGCAGACGCCCCGTGCGGCAGGTTGTTGTCGCTGGAGTCGTCGACGACCTGATCGGAGCCTCGGCGTACATGGATATCCATGCCTTGAACCGGCTGATGGAGGAGGGCCCCACCACGTCGGGCGCCTTCTTGTCAGTGGATCCGCTCGTCGCCGAGCGTCTCTATTTGTTCTTGAAGAGAACGCCCGCCGTGAGCGGAGTCAGCGTCCGGGAGGCCATGCTCACAAGCTTTCGGGACACGATCGCACGCAGTCTGGGTATCTCGGTTGGCTCGCTCGTAGGCTTCGCCTGTGTAATCGCGTTCGGCATGGTCTACAATGGCGCGCGCATCACGCTTTCGGAGCGCTCCCACGAGTTGGCTTCTCTTCGGGTGCTCGGCTTCACGAAAGCCGAAGTCGGATGGATGCTGCTCGGCGAGCAGGGCTTGCTCGCGGGCGTCTCGATCCCGCTCGGCTTCCTTTTCGGATACGGGATTTGCGCGCTGCTTGTTCGCGCGATGGAGTCGGAGCTGTATCGCATGCCGCTCGTTATCAGCGGGCGCACGTATGCGTTCTCAGCAATCATCGTGATTCTGGCTTCGGCTTTTTCCGGAGTGCTGATTTTCCAGCGGCTGCGACACCTGGACTTGATCTCGGTACTGAAAGCGAGGGAGTAGCGTGGAGCGAAGGAAACTCCGCGGAATCATCATCACTCTGGTCGTCGTGCTGGTCGTAGGCGGCGCGATCGTCTTTGCATTGATGCCTTCCCCGCTCCCCGTGGAAGCAGCGCGCGTCAGCCGTGGACCTTTGCAAATCACCATCGACCAGGAAGGTGAGACGCGGGTGCGCGATCGCTTCGTGCTGTCATCCCCGGTCGTGGGTCGGCTCATGCGCGTCGAATTCTACGACGGCGATCCGATTCGCAAGGACCAAATCGCCGCCCGCATTGATCCCGCTCCATTGAACCAGCGCGAGCGTGAGGAAGTGTACGCGCGCGTCGAAGCAGCCGGAGCGGCGCTCCGCCAGGCCACGGCTCGCGAGGCGCATGCCCGGGAGGATCGCGAACAGGCCCATCGAGACCGGGAACGTGCCGAGCGCCTCGCAAAGGAAGGCGTGATTTCCGAGCAGGCATTGGAGCAGGCCAGGAACGCGGACGTCACCGCCGGCAACGAATTGAGCGCGGCACAGTACGGCGTACAGGTGGCCGCTTCGGAGGAGAAGGTCGCGCGAGCCGGTCTCGTCAGCGTGGATTCGGACCCGAGCAAGCCACGGCCCCTCATCGAACTGCGCTCTCCCATCGCGGGCCGCGTGCTTCGGGTCGTCGAGAAGAGCGAGCGCGTCGTCCCCATGGGCACTCCCATCCTCATAATTGGCGAGCCCGGACAGATCGAGATTGTTGCCGACGTGCTCTCGACGGATGCCGTGAAAATCCAGCCCGGTGCGACCGTCCTGCTTGATGGGTGGGGTGGCGACCATCCGCTCCGCGCCCGCGTGCGATTGGTTGAGCCTTACGGCTTCACAAAGGTGTCGGCTCTGGGCGTCGAAGAACAGCGTGTGAACGTGATTTCGGATTTCGTCGATTCTCCCGGGCCCCTGGGAGATGGCTATCGCGTCGAGGCTCATATCGTGATCTGGACGAGTCAAAACGTGCTGAAAGCTCCGTTGAGCGCCGTTTTCCGGCGCGGACAGGGCTGGAGCACTTTCGTCATCACGGCTGGCAGGGCCCGTACAAGAAACGTTGAAATCGGGCATCGCAATGAATCCGAAGTGGAAATCCTGAGCGGCGTGGCCGAGGGCCAGCAAGTCATACTTCACCCATCCAATCAACTGGCGGAAGGAACGCGCGTCCGGACCAATTGATCTGACGCTCACGCGGGAAATGGCGCGCCCGGCAGGATTCGAACCTGCGACCCTCTGCTTAGAAGGCAGACGCTCTAATCCACTGAGCTACGGGCGCTCCCCGCAATTCTAGAAGATTTCGCCCGTTCGCGACCACCCATTTGACGGATCGTTCCAGCGCGGCGAACGATTGCGCCCCCCTGAGCTGGTCCGCCACAGCCGGCCTATCTTTTGGGCAGTTCCAGGCGGTATCCGATCCAGGGTTCCTTGAGAAGATACTTGGGGTTCTCCGGCGACGGTTCGATCTTCTTCCGCAGGCGGTTCACAAATACGCGCAAATACTCCAGATGTTCCCCGTACTCCGGCCCCCACACGGCACGCAGCAGTTCCTCATGCGGAATTGCCCGGTTGGGGTGGGACGCGAGATAGGAGAGCAGGTCGAACTCCTTGGTGCTGAGCCGCACCGGCTTGCCGTGGACCGTCACGCGCCGGGCGCGAAAATCGATCTCCACATTCCCCAGCCGGACGTGAACAGCCCCGGTTGTTGAATGGAAAACCGTCCTCCGCAGCGCCGCCCGGATGCGCGCCAACATTTCCGCCATGCTGAACGGCTTCGTCACGTAGTCGTCCGCTCCCACGTCGAGCGCCTCGACCTTATCGCCCTCCGTGTCGCGCACCGTCATCATGATGACGCTCACATCGGAGACTAGGCGAATCTCCCGGCAGGTTTCAATTCCCGTCATTCCGGGCATGTTGATATCGAGGAGTACCAAATCGAATTTTTCGGAGTGAATCCGGTCGAGCGCGTCCCGCCCGGTTCGCGCGTCCTCGACCTCGTAGCCTTCGTTGACGAGCGTCGCTCTCATCACGCGCCGGATCTGCGGCTCGTCATCAACCACCAGGATGCGCCCTTCGCTCATCCAGATACCTCGATCCGGGTGATCTTGCTATGAAATTCTCAAGGATTCTGCCGGCGATTCTGAATATCCGAGAGGTGATCGCGCAGCCGCGCGAAGACTTCGTCGCTTGCGCCGTTGCTGAGCTCCCGTTCGACTTCCGTCAGCGCGAAATGGACGATGTCGTGGTGGTGGATTTCCCTGCCCGGCAGCTTCTCCCCCAGGCGGAGCCAGATCTTGTGCAGCAGGTCGATTTCGTTCGGCGTCAGCCGCGGCGCGTGCGGCCCGAGGTAGAAAACCTGCTCCTGGCCCGAAGGCGTGTAAAGCTCCAGGGAGACGCGCGGCCGCGGTTCGGGCATTCGCTCCCATGAGACGCCGATTTCTAGAGCCTGTTCGGCGATCACCATCTTCGACGAACTCCCGGCCACGATCGTGCTCGATTGCAGGTTGTCGGCGGTGCGCAGGATGCCTTCCCACAGGTCGTTCGCCGCGGCCACGGCGAGCCGAACCGGCTTCCCCTCTTTCTCGGCCATCGACAGCACTTTGGTGAACAGCATCTGCTCGATCGTGGTGAAGAGCTGGTCGGGTGCCAGGTCGTATTCACCAGAGGCCGCGCGCCGCAGCATCCGCACGTGCAGCACGACGACCTCTGCGGTGCCTCGCTTCGCCCTCCTCAGCGCGGCTTCGAGCGGATAAAGGGCGTACTGCGTGCTCACGGGCACGAGAATGTTGCCCGGCTGTACGCCCACATTTTCCGGCGTCAACTCCGCCGCCTGCGAGAGATTGAACTGATCGAGCTCGACGTGAGTGGCCGACTTCTTTTTCGTGATTTTTTCGGAGATCTCGAAAACCGCGAAAAAGATGATCGTAAAAGCGACGCCGGAGACCGTGGCGACCTGCTTCGTCAGAAGATTGATCAAGCACAATGCGGTCAGCGCCACCGTGATCAGCGCCACGCCCACGGGAATCTCGACCTTTCCGATCTTAAGATTGAGAGGCACCCGGAATTCCCGCGCGCCCGGCTGCTTGTAGCGGAGCACCAGCACCGCCAGCCCCTTCATTGCGAAGCTCCACATCACGCCGAACGCGTACGCCTCGCCGAGCAGAAAGATGTTGCCCCGGCTGAGCACAATCGTCAGGAGCTGCAAGCCCACGACGAGGTTCAGAATGCGGTAGGAGGTTCCAAAGCGGCGATGCGGATGGCGAAACCAGTCCGGCAAAATCCCATCCTCGGAGACCCGGTTCAAGACGCCGTTCGAGCCCACGATGGCCGTGTTCACGGCCCCGGCGAGCATCAGCACGCCGACCACAACGACGAAGACCCGAAACGCGATCCGCAGCGACAGTGGCCCCACGAGGTACATGGCGAGCCCGCTGATGGGGTTATCGGAGAAGCTGCCTCGCGTTGAATCCGGGATGATCATCACGGCGAAAAACGCGACGCCCGCCGTGAAAATCAAGCTGTAGAGGAAGATCACCAATCCTGCTTTTTTCAGGTTGGGCAGCTTGGGATGCTCGATTTCCCGGTAAACCTGGGCCATCGTTTCTTCACCGCTCATCGCCAGAACGGAATGCCCCAAGCCGATGAAGATGCCGATCAGCCCGACGGTGTACGGCAGCGACGTGTGGCGCAGCCAGCCGAGCGCATCATCCGAGTAATGGAGATTCGCAAGCCGCGGCAAGGGCGGGAGATGCGCCCCGCGAACCATGAGCGTGTAGGCGCACCAGACGATCATCACGATCACCATCACCGTGGTGACGTACATGATGCGCAGCGCTTTCTCGCTCGATTCGGGAATCCCCTTGATGTTTTCCCACCAGAAATAGAGCGTCACCAACACCGCAAAAGCGGCCGCAGTTGCGTTCACGGGCAGGACGATAGTCGAGTGCGCGTAGTGCAGCAGCTCGTTCAGAAGGCCCACCAGATACAGGCCCGCCGATACCCCGCTGATGGGTCCCGTGAGGATGTAATCGAACATCAGCGCCGACACCGAGAATTTGGCAAGCGTCGATCCCATCCCCTCCTTCACCACGCGATAGACGCCGCCGCGCACGAACATCCCGCAGCTTTCGAAGTAGAGCGCCTGGACTGCAAACGCGAACAGCATGATGGCGAGAACGAACCACGGCGCCGTCTTGCCGATGAAGTGCTCCGCGATGGCGCCGGCGTAGAACGCGGAAGAACCCAAATCGTTGAGGACAACCGCCGCCGCGCGCCAGAAGGAAATGAACGCCAGCATGGCCGTCGTGGCCACGAGGACTTTGGCAACCGGCCGCACACTCTGCGTTAACGACGAACCCCGGGGATTGGAGGCCATAACCGCCTTAGAACGAGGGATGAATTACCGCTCACACGGTAAACGCAGAGCCATAAACGAGGCATAAGCAATTCATAAGGATTTCATAAACGGAGCGACTTAAGCCTCGATTTGACAGTCACATCCGGCAGTTTGAGCATTGCTCGAAATCGCGATGAAGGGGCCACGAATCCCGCCTCTGCGGGGCGCAATTTCCGGCGTTCTGTGAGACGACGCTGATTGCCGCGTCGAGGCTAGTCCCGTGATGTTGCACACAACATACCGTGACCGTCATCACAGCCGTCAGCTCATTACTAAATGACACTCCATCCGCCCTGACAGCTATGGCCGGGGGGCTTTATGCCTGCAAGGATCGGGTTGGATGTGGGAAGCGCCAGCGTCAAGCTGGCTGCGATCCTGGGCCCCGAGGAAACTCAAGCGCTCGTCGAACGTCTGACGGGATCATCGACGTTTCGCTCCGTCTCGGAATTGCCGAAGCAATGGCGCTCGAGCGGTGTCAACTCGATCGTTGTGTCGGAATGCCGGCGTTCTCTGGGAAATCCCTTCCAGGTAGCGATTGATCTGCTGCGTGAATTCCAAGGGCTGCTTCCGGATTCCTGGCAAGTTGCGCCCCGCGTTACGGGTTCCGGCGCACACCGCGTCGCCGAAGCGCTCAACCTGCCGTCCGAAAACGAATTCAAGGCGATCGCACGCGGGGTATCGGCGCTGTATCCGGAGATTCGCACGGTCTTCGAGATGGGCGGCGAGAACTCGAAGTACCTTTTGCTGGATGGTTCCCAGAGCAGCGATGGCGACGTGAGCGCCGATCTGTCCGGCCGTTCGGCAGGGATCCGCGACTATTCCATGAGCAGCCAATGCGCCGCGGGCACCGGCTCGTTCATCGACCAGCAGGCGTCACGGCTGCAATACCGCGTGGAAGATATCGGCGCAGTCGTCCTGAAAACAGCCTCCGCGGCGCGCATCGCCGGACGTTGCTCGGTGTTTGCCAAGTCCGACATGATCCACGCGCAACAGAAGGGATTCAGCACGGCGGAAGTGCTGAAGGGCTTGTGCGAGGCAGTCTCCCGGAATTTCAAAAGCAATATCGTCAAAGGCCGCAAGGTGGTCGCCCCCGTTGCGTTCATTGGCGGCGTCTCGCAAAACGCCGGAGTCGTCCGAAGTCTGGCGGATGCTTTCCATCTCGCTCCGGAAGACATCATTGTTCCTGAGCTCTACGCGTGGCTCGGCGCCATCGGCGCGGCACTTCTTGCGGAGCCCGTACAATCCCAGCCACTTCACCTCGACGCGGATGGTTCCGCTCAATGTCATTCCTCCGCTTCGATTTCTCATTGCGAGCCGCTCTCGCTCGAGAACGTCTTGTTGCTGCGCGACCATCCGGCAGCTTCGAGGACCGAGCCTCTGCCGGAAACCGGCAATGACGCGATCCCCGCATATCTGGGAATCGATATCGGCTCCGTCAGCACCAATCTGGCTTTGCTCGATGAGTCCGGCCGGCTCCTTCATGGAATCTATCTGCGCACCGTCGGACGCCCGATCGAAGTCGTCAACCAGGGGCTTCAGGAAATCGAAAAGATCTTCGGCACGCGCGTGCGGATATGCGGAGTGGGAACCACAGGTTCCGGCCGCGAGCTCATCGGCGAACTCGTGGGAGCGGATACCGCCAACGATGAGATCACGGCGCACAAGACCGGCGCCATGTACGTCCATGAGCGCATCGTCCGCAACCTGGCCGGCACGGAAAAGAATGCGCCATCGGTTGACACAATCTTCGAAATCGGCGGCCAGGATGCAAAGTACATTTCGATCGACAGGGGCATCGTGGTCGACTTCGCCATGAACGAAGCGTGTGCCGCGGGGACCGGCTCGTTTCTGGAGGAGCAGGCCGAGCGGCTCGGCGTTCAGATCAAGGACGAGTTCGCGCGCCTCGCTCTGTCGTCCGCGTCCCCGGCACTCCTCGGCGAACGCTGCACCGTATTCATGGAACGCGACGTCAACGCGGCTTTGCAACAGGGCGCCAGCGTTCCGGATCTCGCCGCTGGACTCGCTCACTCTGTGGCTCTGAACTACTTGAACCGCGTGGTCCGCGGCCGGAAGATCGGCGACGTCATCTATTTTCAAGGCGGCACGGCTTACAACGACGCCGTCGCCGCCGCATTCTCCCAGATTCTGGGCAAGCGGATCATCGTGCCTCCCCACAACGGCATCATCGGTGCGATCGGCATGGCTTTGATCGCACAGGAAGTCGCGCAATCGCGGGCCCGGATTCGATCCGCTCAAGAAAATGGCGCCTCTCTCGACGCGGTATCTCGCGCGCTTCCCGTAAGCACGTTCCGCGGCTTCGATCTGAATCAGACGCGCTTCGAAACCCGCGAGTTTGTCTGCAAAGCGTGCTCCAACTATTGCGACATGAAGGAAATCACGGTCGAAGGCGAGAAAACATATTGGGGCGACAAATGCTCGGATAAATTCCGTAAAAGGATTCGTACCAGCCGGAAGCCCGTCATCGAGGACTTGCTGGCCCTCCGCGATCGGGCTCTCTTCGCAGAGACGGAACATCATCTTGCGGCTTCCAAATCGCAGCCAGCGCTGTCGAAGCATCGCGTCGGCATTCCGCGCGCGATGTTCTTCTTCGATCGATTCCCGTTCTGGCGAACCTATCTGCGCGAAATCGGCTTCGACGTGGTGGTTTCCCCTGTGGGCGATCGTTACATCGCCGCACAGGGCGCGGAGCTAAGCGTGGCCGAGCCGTGCTTCCCGGTTCAGATCGCGCACGGTCACGTTCACGCACTGCTCAACGGCACCTCCGAATGCCCTCCAGTCGACTATGTCCTGCTGCCCAACGTCATGGACATGGAGGCGCCTCCTTCACCCACCGCCTCGCAGCTCTGCCCATGGAACCAGACATTGCCGTTCGTTGTGCGTTCCGCTCCCGCCTTCGAAGAGCAAGCGGACAAGATCCTCTGTCCGACGATTTACTTCCGGCTGGGCCACGACCACGTCAAGCGCCAGCTGCACGACTATTTCTCGCGCTTCGACGTTCCTCGCCGCACCAGCGATGCGGCTGTTGATCGCGCCTTCGCTGCACAGGCGCGCTTTGCAGACGAGCTTTCAGGCGCAGGCCAGGAGGCTTGTGCCGCTCTTGAAAAGACGGGGGAGCCGGCCATCCTTCTTGTCGGCCGCCCGTACAACATCTACGACTGGAGCAGCAATTGCGATGTTCCCCGCAAGCTGCGCGACCTCTATGGCGTCAACGTTCTGCCGCTCGATTTCCTGCCGCTCGACGACGCGGGGATCGACGATCTGCACTCCAACATGTTCTGGAATTCCGGCCGCCGCATTCTCGCTGCTGGGCGTTTTGCGCGGAATCATCCCAATATCCACATCATCTACATCACCAATTTCAAGTGCGGCCCCGATTCGTTCATCAAACATTTCCTGCGCGACGTTGCCCGTTCGCCTTTTCTGATCCTCCAGTTCGATGGTCATGGCAACGACGCCGGCTATCTCACCCGTTGTGAAGCCTATCTCGATAGCAAAGGAATACTGCGATGCTCTTCCAAAAGCAAAGCCCAGGTCGCCTAGCGCCGCCGCCCGCTCTTGCTGGCAAGAAACTTTGGGTGCCGCGCCTTCAGGTAGGCGGCAGCCGCCTGCTTGCGGCAGCGTTTCGGTCGATCGGCATTGACGCGGAGGTTTTGCCTCCCTCCGACGAGCGCACGCGTGAGTTGGGAGCGCGCCACAGTTGCGGTGATGAGTGCTATCCACTGAAGCTGACTCTCGGGGACTGCCTCAAGATTCTCGAACAGCCGGGCAAGGACAAAACCAACACGGCGTTTCTGGTAGCTACGGGACAAGGACCGTGCCGTTTCGGCCAGTACGCGCCCTACTTCCAATCCGTGTTCGGATCACTCGGCTATCCCGATATCACGCTCGTTTCACCCTCTTTTGAGAACGGCTACGCCGACTACGGCGAATCGTCCTCTCTATTCGTGCGCAGCGCCTGGCGTGGAGTGGTCTCCGCCGATATCCTGCTCAAGCTTCTCCTGCGCACGCGGCCCTACGAGATCACGCCCGGCAGCGCCGACGCGCTCTACGACGAGTCCCTGACGGACCTTTCGCGAATACTCGAAACGCACCACCGGAGCTACGCACATCAGATGGACGAGCTTCAAGCGGGCCTTTTGCGCGTCCGGGCGCGTTTTCGCGCTTTGCCCCTGCGCAAGGATCGGAATCGCCCGCTCATCGGTGTCGTCGGCGAGATCTTTTGCCGCCTGAATACTTTCAGCAACGAAGACCTGGCTCGCCGGCTAGAAGCTGCGGGCGCCGAAGTGTGGATGAACGATGTCTCCGAATGGCTGTGGTACACGAACGACGAGGAAGCCCGGCAATTCGCGCGCACGGGAAAGACCTACTCGGCGGCCGCCCTTCGCGCGAAACTCCGGAATATCTTTCAGAAAAGGGACGAGCACGCTCTGGTATCTCTTTTTCGCGAGGATTTCACGGGACGTGAGGAACCCGACGACTTCCGCGACCTTCTCGACATTGCCGTGCCTTACTTGCCGGCCGAAGGGGCTTCCGGCGAAATGATCGTCAACATCGGCAAAGCCGTGTACTTCGCGCGAAAGGGGCTCGATGGCGTCATCGACATCAGTCCCTTCACGTGCATGAACGGCATCATCTGCGAAGCCATCTACCCGCGCGTCAGCCGCGACAACGGGGGCATCCCGATTCGAAACTTCTACTTCGACGGAACGCAATCCGACTTGGAGCGCGACGTCGGCATCTTCCTCGAGCTCGCTCGAAACTACCGCAATCGCAAGACCTGGCCCGCCCCTACCGAAACAGCCTTCGCAGCCGGGGCAAGGAATGGATCTTAGTAATAGAAGTTAGCGGCAATTCCGCCCGTTACTCGATGTTTCCGTCTTTGTGGGCTGATTTGAAAACTTGGTAGCGATACCGGGATTCGAACCCGGATTTTGGCCTTGAGAGGGCCACGTCCTAACCCTTAGACGATATCGCCCCGCCGAAGAAACCTGCGTCGCGGAAAGCCGGCAGGCAAGCAAATGCAATTTTCGCACGCCCTAACCACCGGCGCAAGCAGACGAGCCTGGCGCCGCTCGGCGGTGTCCCCTTGCATTTTGGCGAAGGACGCGCCAAGCTGCTGGGCCGCGCGAACCTGCCGTTCGCTCCGTGACCTGCAGGATCGAGGCCGGCATCGTCCCGGCGAATCGCATTCATTTCAGTGAAAGGAAGCAATGATGACCGCTGATGCAAAGAAGTGGCGGCGAATTGCGACGGAAGAGGCGTTGTCGATCCCGGAGGTCGCCGCAGGCCTGCGCGGCGTTGCGCGCGCTCCCGGCAACAGCCTCGACCTGATTCTGGTAAAGCGCATCTACGACGCGCAAGTGGACGATGGGCCAGCGCGCCTGCTGCCGCGCCTGCTTGATCTCGAGGACGAGCGCCTTTGCGATATGGATCAGAACGGCGTCGCAGTGCAACTCCTCTCGCTGACCGCGCCGGGCGTCCAGATGTTCGACGCCGACACGGCGACGGAGCTGGCCGCGCTTGCCAACGATCGCCTAGCCGCAGTCATCAGCCGGCATCCGGCGCGCTTCGCCGGGCTCGCGACCTTCGCTCCGCAATCGCCCAAGCGCGCGGCCAAGGAAATGGAGCGCGCGATCAAGACGCTGAAGCTCAACGGCCTGATCGTCAACTCGCATACGAACAACGAATATTTCGACAATCCAAAATACTTTCCGATCCTCGAAGCCGCCGAGGCGCTCGACGCATGCATCTACATTCACCCCCGCGCGCCCTCCGATGGCCTCGACGCGCCATTCCGCGATTACGGTCTCGATGGCGCCCAGTGGGGCTACGGCATCGAAGTCTCCACGCACGCCGTGCGCATGATGGTCAGCGGAGTCTTCGACCGCTTCCCCAAGCTCAAGATCTGCCTTGGGCACATGGGCGAGGCAGTGCAATTCTGGCTGTGGCGCCTCGACTACATGAACAAGAACGCACAGAACCGAGGCTCCGCGCCCAAGACGAAGCTGACGCCCAGCGAATACTTCAAGCGCAACTTCGTCATCACGACGAGCGGCCAGGAATCGCACCTCGCGCTCGATTTCTCGATCAAGGCACTCGGCATCGACAATGTCCTGTGGGCGATTGACTATCCCTATCAGCCCTCGGCGCCCGCCGTTGCCTTCATGGATTCCGCTCCGGTCTCGGCCGCGGAAAAAGAAAAGCTCTACCACGGCAACGCCGAGCGGGTTTTCCACATTCCTCCGGCGTAAGCTTCGCAAATCACGCGCCGTGGTAGAATTTCTATTCCATGGAAAGAGCGGGAGAATTTCTCGGAAAAACGCTTCGACGCCTGCACCGGCCGGAAGCTGCCATCGCATGGCTCGCGAGCGCGTGGCCTGCAGTCGTGGGAAAAGCGCTTGCGGCGCACACGCGCCCGGTACGATGCAGCGGCGGCTGCCTGGAACTCGAAACGGACGGCAAAGCCTGGCAGAAGCAGCTTGAGACCATGAAGCGCGAACTCTGCGGGCGAATCAATCAGTCTTGGGGCGGCAAGCTGGTCGGCGACGTGAAATTCGTCCCGGCTCGACCCGGCCCGAAGCGGATCGCCCGTGAAGCGGATAACGACCACATTCCTTTCATCCGCCGCCGGCGGGCATAGTCCGGAATCGATCGCAAATGAGGACCCGAAACCGCAATGAAGATTAGCCGCGAAGACGTGGTGAGAGTCGCCGAGCTGGCTCACCTCGGATTGACCCCCGACGAGATCGATTCCTATCGCGCTCAGCTCGATGGAATCCTTACGTACATTGACAAGCTCAACGAGCTCGACCTGGCGAACGTCGAGCCGATGGCGCAGGTGCTGTATACGTCGGCGACGCCCTCGGCCACGGAGAGTCATCCTGAATTGCGCGACGACACGCTGCGGCCCTGCGACGTGGCCGATTCGGTCCTTACGCGCGCGCCGGACGCTGTGAAGCCGTTCTTCCGCGTTCCAAGGGTGATCGATCGATGAGCGCGGGCACCCCATGGAGGATCGCGAGCGTGCGCGCCGCGCTTCAGGCGAAGCAAATCTCGGCGCGCGAACTCGCCGCTGAGTTCTACGGCCGCATCTACAAGCGCAATGCCGAATTGAACGCGTACTTGACGCTTTCGCCCGAGCGTGCCTACGCGCAGGCCGACCGGATCGATGCCGCCGTGGCCCGCGGAGAAACTCTCCCGCCACTCGCCGGCGTGCCCATGGCCATCAAGGACGTGATCAGCACCCGCGGCGTGCGCACCACCTGCGCCTCGAAGATGCTCGAGGACTACATTCCCCCCTATGACGCGACGGCCGTCGAGCGCCTCGAACGCGCGGGCGCGGTGTTGCTTGGAAAGACGAACTGCGACGAATTTGCCATGGGCGGCTCGAATGAGAATTCCGCCTACGGGCCGGTGCGCAATCCGGTCGCGCTCGACCGCGTCCCGGGAGGCTCGAGCGGCGGGTCGGCGGCCGCCGTCGCGGCAGGCCTCGCAGTGGCAGCCCTCGGGACTGATACCGGAGGCTCGATCCGCCAGCCGGGATCGTTCTGCGGAATCCCGGGATTGATGCCGACCTACGGCCGCGTCTCGCGGTACGGACTGGTTGCGTTCGCGTCGTCGCTCGACAAGATTGGGCCCTTCGCGACGAACGTCGCCGACGCAGCCGCGGTCTTGTCGGTCATCGCCGGGCACGACGAAAACGACTCCACCTCCGCGGCCGTGCCCGTGCCGGACTACATCGGGGAGACGGAAAAGTCAGTGAAGGGCCTGCGGATCGGCGTCCCGGAAGACTATTTCGGCGCGGGGCTTGATCCGGAGGTCAAGGAAAAGGTCCAGAGCGGCATTGCCCTGCTCGAGAAGCTCGGTTGCCGGAGAGTTCCCCTTCAGATGCCGCATACGGACTACGCCATCGCCGCCTACTACATCATCGCGACCGCCGAGGCGAGCTCCAACCTGGCCCGGTATGACGGCGTGCGCTACGGCCTGCGCGTGCCCGGCGGGACGCTTACCGAAATGTATCGCCAGACGCGCGAGCGGGGCTTCGGCCCCGAAGTGAAGCGCCGGATCATGCTGGGAACGTACGCCCTTTCCGCCGGCTATTACGACGCCTACTATCTCCGCGCACAGAGTGTCCGGGCGCTGATCGCCCGAGATTTCGCGGACGCGTTTCAGAAAGTGGATGCAATCGTCACGCCCACGTCGCCGATTCCCCCCTTCCGCCTGGGCGAAAAGGCCCTCGACCCGCTCCAGATGTACTTGGCCGACATCTATACCGTGACAGGGTCGCTTGCCGGAGTGCCGGGCATCTCGGTTCCCTGCGGGAAGACAAAAGCCGGGCTTCCTGTGGGCCTGCAAGTTTTCGTGCCTCATTTCAAGGAAGGCTGCGTCCTTCAGATCGCTCACGCCTTCGAGCAAGCCGGCGGCTCCACGATCTAAGCGCGTAGACGTAATGGATCTCGTTGCCAGCCGGCGCAGTCTCGCGTTATTCATCGCGTTTTCCCGCCTCCGTGAAACTGTAGAAATATTCCACCTATAGACTTTTGCTTGCACGCTGCACGGTGCCAAGAACAAGTTTGGCTAGGCCCAATCGGGTCGACTCCCGCATAAATCACAGAAATAAGGGAACTTGGGTTCAGTCCTAGCCGCAGAGTTCTACGAGCTTGGTACGGAACGACTATTGCAGGCAAATTGGGCAGCGATTAGTCTGCTTCAAGCATCGGAAGCTTGAGAGGTCAGCGCATGGTTCGGATTAAGTCTAGCCAGAAGTTCTTTACCGAAGAGGAAGCCACTGGTCTGACCGGCATCTGCCGCGAGCACCTGCGGGGCTTGGTGCAGGACAAGCATCTTGGAACGATGGCCGCGGCGGCCGGCAGCAGCACCGGGAGGTTGCTGTTCACGAATTCGGACCTGGCCATCATGGCGGTCCTGCATCCCCGCTGCGACCACTAGTCCGTTCTAGCGCCGAGTTATCGCTACCCGCCTTCCGCGTTACTGCAAGTATCCCTCCCCCGAATCGAAGCCTGTTGTGGCCCACCACGCGTCGCGCTATCCTCGAATTCACTCAACCGCATGGCTTCAAATCGCATCGTACTGTTCAGAGGAGACGTACCGACCGTGGTCTGTAAGCCGCGCCGTAGCCAGCGTGCCCTGAATGGGCGGAGACTCGTGGCGATCGGGCAGGCGCTTGCCCTGCTCGTCATGGCCATTCCGCTGGCTCCGCGCCTGACGGCGCAAGACTCCGCAAGTTCCTCTTCGGCGCCTTCCGCGAACGCTCAGCCGGCCCGTGCGGACCGCGCATCCGCTCTGCCCCGCGGAAAGAAGCTCATGCTGAAGGACGGCAGCTTTCACCTCGTGCGTGAATACCAGGTGCAGGGAGACCGGGTCCGCTATTACAGCATCGAGCGCTCCGCGTGGGAGGAGATTCCCGCAGCGCTCGTGGACTGGGACGCCACGAAGAGTGCCGAGGCAGAGGACGCCAAGCGCGATGCCGCGGTGCTCGCGAAAGTGCACAAGCAGGAGGCTGCGCGCCTCGCCGAACCCATCGACATTGACGCAAGCCTGGAGGTTGCGCCGGGAATCTTCTTGCCGCCCGGCGAGAGGCTGTTCGCATTCGACGGCAAGGCCGTCCTGCCGCTGCCGCAAGCCGAAACCACTTCCAAACTCGCCAAGGGCCATCTGCTCGAACAGGTGCTGGTGCCGGTTCCCATTATTCCAACGCGCCGCTCCGTTTCGATCGCGGGAGCCCGCGCCAAGCTTCGCCTTCAGACGGACCGGCCTGAATTCTATTTCCGCACCGCCAACGCGCGTGAGCCAAGGATGGAGCTGATCCGGGCGAAGATTCACGGCGAGGCCCGGCAGCTCGAAAATCTCGACGAACTATTTGGAGCTCGGCGTGCGACCCCCGAAACGGTGCCGATGCAGCGGTGGGAAGTAGCTCACGGCGTATATCGTTTCACGCTCGGCCAGCCGCTCCCCAAGGGAGAGTACGCGCTTGCGGAAATCGTACAGGACGAGAACATGAGCCTGTATGTCTGGGATTTTGGAGTCGATTAGGGCTCCGCGCCGGGCTAGGTCGTCTGAGACGGCTGCGGCTGTAGAAGTTCAGTCAGAAGCCTCGTGAGCGCGGAAATTTGAAAGGGCTTTTGCAGGACCAGGGCGCCTTTTTCCCGGTATTTCTCGATGACGGCGGGATCGACCAGATCGCCCGTCATGAATACGAACCGCGCCGGCGATCCGCCCCGTTGGGCGCGGACCTTCTCGAAAAGCTGGTCGCCCTTCATGCCGGGGAGATTGAAATCGCAAAGAATGATGTCGCAAGTGTTGCTCGCAAGATAAGACAGGGCTGCTTCGGAGCTTTCTGCCGCCCCGACCTTCATTCCCCGCGCTGAAAGGCTCTCCTGCACGATTTCGCGAATACTCTCCTCGTCATCCACGATCAGCACCGAGCGGCCGCGCAGCGCCTCCGAACCGGGCGGGGCGGATCTCGCCGTGGGTTGAGAAGGGGCCGGCGCGGAAACAGCGGCCTCCGCGGCAACCGGCAGGAAAACGTGCAGGGTGGCGCCGGACCCGGGCTTGGATTCAACTTCAATCGTCCCGCCATGCTCCTTGACCACGGCGAGGCAAATCGTGAGGCCGAGTCCGCTTCCGCCGCTGGGGCGCTTCGTGGTGAAGAACGGATCGAAAACCTTCCCGATACTTTCCGGGGGAATGCCGGGACCATCGTCGGCAATCGTGACGCGGATCCTTTCGCCCTTACGCGAAAGGGTGATCTCGATGGTGCCGTGGTCTTTCGCGGCCGCGATGGATTGCTCGGCGTTCACCAGAATATTCAGAAACACCTGCTGGAGAAGCTTTCGGTCGCCTTCGACCGGTGGAAGATCGCCGGGCGCCAGGACGTTCACGCGGATGTTCTTTCGAGCCAGCGCAGCCTGCTCGATCTGCAAGGCCTCCCGGACGATCTGATCGAGGCTCACCTGCAACCGCGTGGCGGTCGCCGGCCGGGAAAAGGCGAGCAAGTTCTGCACGATGGCTGCGGCGCGGCGAGCCTGTTGGAGAATGAGGTCCACTTGGCGGCGGGTCGTGTCGTCCGTGGCGCGCTCCCGCAAGAGATCGCTCACGCCGAGGATTGCCGTCAACGGATTGTTGAGTTCGTGCGCCGCGCCGGCCATCATGTGCCCCATCGCGGAGAATTTCTCCCTCTGGGCAAGCTGGTGCTCGGCTTGCTTCAATTCGGTGACGTCTCGCCCCGATGACACCATGCCGGTGATTCTTCCGTTTTCGTCGGAGAGCGGATTTACGGAGACTCGCAGCGTCTTCCACGTGCCATCGATGTGCCGGGCCCGAATTTCAGTCTGCACGTTGGACTTGCGGCCGGACATGATGTCCCCGTACATCGCGACAAGCTCCGCCCGGTCCTCCCCGCCAACTCGCTGGCCGATGGGTTTGCTGATGTACTCCTCCGGGGAAACACCGAGGATGTCTCGAACGCTTTCGCTCACAAAGGCGAACCGCCCCTCGGCATCGATGACGATGATTAGATCGGGAAAGCACTCGATGAGACGCCGGGTAAATTCCTGTTCCCGGCGGAGCTTTTTTTCGATCTCGCGGGTCTCGGTGACGTCGCGTGCCGAAGTCACCACGCCGCTGATCTTTCCATCCTCATCGAAGAGAGGGCTGGCCGTCGCCAGAAGGATGCGCCAGCTGCCGTTGGTGTGCCGCGCTCGAAATTCCACCTGGGCGCGGGCCTCTTCGCCGCGGACGACTCGCTGAAGCATCGCGTGAAGCTTCGCCCTGTCTTCTTCGTTCGCGCGCTCGCCGAAGACTCCTCCGATGTACTCTTTCGGTGACCGTCCGAGAATGTTCTGAACGTCTCCGCTAACGTAGATGAACCGTCCTTCGCGATCGAGCACCGCGATCAAATCGGGAAAGTTCTCTACGAGTCGGCGAACGAATCCCTGTTCCTCCTGAAGACGCTTCTCCATCTCCCGGCGCTCGGTGACATCCACCAGAGTTCCCTGCAAGCGGATAGGGCGGCCGGACGCATCGCGGATCGCGAAGCCCGAGGTCAGGCAATAGATTCGCTTTCCGTCCTTCCGGCGCAAGACGATTTCCCGATCATGGATGAAACCCTTTTCCGTCAACTCCCGGTGGATCGCGTCCTGGGTGGACGGGTCGTCGTGCATCTCGCGGAAATTGTGTCGCTGAAGCTCCTTCTTGCTTTCGTACCCCAGCATGCGGACCAAGGCAGGGTTCGCATCGAGCAACTGCCCTTCGGGGGTTACAAACAGGATTCCCTCGCTGAGGGACTCGAAGAGCTCCGCGAAGCGGATCTCGGATTCGTGCTGTGCCGTGACGTCGCGGGCCCAGCCGGTGACAGCCGTTACCTCTCCGTTCTCCAAAACCGTCTGCAGCCAGCAATCGAAAAAGTGAACCTCTTTGTCCTTCTTGAGCCTGACAGGGAGCTTGCCGGCCCAGACGCCCTTCTTGAGAAACGCCGGAAGCGCGCGCTCAACATCCGCCAATGTGGGCGATTCGATGAACTCGCTCAGCGGGTGGCCGATCAGTTCCTGAAAGGAAGCACCCAGCGTTTCCGCCAGGCGGAGGTTGGCGACTCGAACTTCACCCTTGAGAGAGAGCGTGAAGAGAGCCTGGTCCAGGTTGTCGATCAGCTCGCGGTAACTGTGCTGGGAGCGCGAAATGATCTCCGCAAGTTTCTCCACTTGCCCGTCGGCAGCCGGCCGTGCGTCGGCCTTCTCCTTGTCTCCGTGCAATGAATCCGTGGACATGAACGCGTTCGCCCTTGTGCTCGTGCCGGGAAGTTGTGCTCGCGCGAGACTTCCTGCTGAAATTTTACAGACGAGACGCGGCTGGTGGGGAAAGAAACCTCGCGGTTATTTCAAGTTGTTCAATAGGTGCGGGTGAAACGGCGTCCCCTTACTTCGCGCGCTGGCCCGTTTCGGGGTCGAAAACCGCGTTCCGCAGGAACTGCTCGGACGTCCATGGCGGGGCGTCTCCTCCCAGATATGTATGAAACCATTCGAGATGGGCCGTGTAGTAAAGCGCCATCTCATACCAGCTTGGCCAGTGGCCGGCGCGGGAGTAGATGATCAGCCGTGAAGGAACGTTCATCTTCTGCAGCGATGTGAAGAATTGAAGCGACTGGGTATAGGGGACCCGGTAATCGCGCTCCCCGGAGATGACCAGGCACGGCATCTTGAAATTCTTCACGTAGTAGGAGGGCGAAAACTTCTGAAATTGCTCGGAATTCCAGGGCTGACCCTTGAGGTCCCACTCCGGAAACCACAGCTCTTCCGTTGCGCCGTACATCGAGCGCAGGTCGAAGACGCCCATCATGGACGCGATGGCCTTGAACCGGTCCGTGTGGCCCTCGAACCAATCCATCATGTAGCCGCCGAAGGACCAGCCCATGGCGCCCATCCGATTGGGATCGACGTACGGCAGTTTCGCCAGCTCGTCCGTAACTTTCATCAAATCGTCGAAAACGGCTCCTCCCCAGTCGCCCGAAATCTCCGCCGTGAAGTCCTGCCCGTAGCCCGTGGAGCCGTGGGGATTCGCAAACGCGACCACGTAGCCGGCGCCCGGATAGACCTGCCAATCGCCGCGGAACGAATCCTGCCACTGCGATTGCGGCCCGCCGTGCACGTTGAGTATCAGAGGATATTTCTTCGCCGGGTCGAAATCGTGGGGCTTGACGAGGAAGACTTCCACCTTCGCACCCGCCGCCCCGGCCACCCACATCCTCTCCGCGGGACGGATGTCCACTTCGTTGGCGAGCTCTTCGTTGAAGTGCGAGAGTTTTAGGGGTGACGATGCTTTTCCCCCCGCCAAATCCGCCGCGTAGAGCTCGGTCGGCGCGCCCACGGCGTGCTCGATATACACGATCCGTCGATTGTCGCGGGAGACTTCGTAGGCGTTGATCGACTTGTCCACCAGGACCTGCCGGATCGCGCCGGAGTCCGCGGTCACCTGGAAAATCGGAGTGTCCCCTTCGATCGGCGCGCTGAAATAGAGAGACTTCGAATCCGAAGCCCACTGAAAATCCTGCACCCAGTTCCGGAAGGATTCCGTCAGCACGCGCGAGGTGCCCGCCGCGCGATCGTAGATGGCGATCCGGAAGAGATCGGATTCGTAGCCCGGCTGCTTCTGAATCAGGTAGGCGATGTACTTCCCGTCCGGCGAGTACTTCGGATTGCCGTCGAAAGAGGGATTGGAGGCTGTAATGTTGCGCTCCTGCTGCGGTCCGGAGAGCGAAACGATCCACACATCGCAGTTGGTTGAAGACGCGGGGTCGCGGTCGCGCTCCGAATCGAACACGAGTTCCGCGCTGTCCGGCGAGAAATCATATTGCAGCGGCCCGGAAAGCTGAAAGCGCGGCGAGTCGAAATCTCCAGGCGTCAGATCGCGCACGGCCCCCGTGGCAACACTCGCCAAAAGCACGTGCGTTCGCTGCCCGTCCTTCCACTCGGTCCAGTGGCGGTACAGCAGCGCGTTCGCCATATGCGCGTGGAGCGGCCCTTTGCTCCAGCGGTCGCTGATCTTTTTGTTGCATGCGTCGTCGGCGCCGCATTCGGGATACACGTCGCTCGAAAAGGCGATCGACTTGCCATCCGGGGACCACAGCGGATCGGAGACTCCCGTCGAAATGTTCGTGAGCTTCCGCGCCTCGCCGCCGTTCACCGGCATGATGTAGAGATCGCTCCCGCCGTCGCGCGATCTGATGAACGCGATCCATTTCCCGTCGGGCGAGAAGATCGGCGAAGACTCTCCCGCATCGCCATACGTGAATTGCCGTGCGTTCGCTCCGTCTGCATCCATCACCCAGATGTGCGTCACGCGCTTCCCTTTGCCGAGGTCGGTGCTCGCCAGCGTGAAAACGACCATCCGGCCATCCGGAGAGAGGTGCATATCCTCGACTCGGCGGACGCGGTAAAAGTCCTCGATGGTGAACGCGCGCTTGGCGGCGCGGCTCGGCGTGACCAGCGTCAGAAGCGCGATTGCGAACCAAAATAGTTTTCGGCGCATAACATCCTTTTGTCCTGCAGCGATGGATCGCCCAACCCGGGGATTTAAACACACTCAGCGTTTGACGGGCAACGCGCGAATTCGACAGCAACAAGAAAAAGGGGCCACCCAGCTGCTGCGCTGGATGGCCCTCATTGATTCGGGGTTTATGCGAGCCTGACGACGGCCCTCTTGCTTCTAGCTCTCGGCGACGGCGTCGGTATCCTTGCGCAGGAAATCGAGCGCCGCGGCCTCCTCCGGCGTAAGCTCCGGCTCCATCGCTTGCGGCTCCTCCTTGGGAATTTCGGTGAGGAGCTGGATATTGCGATAGCGCTCGAGACCCGTGCCCGCTGGAATCAGCCGGCCCATGATCACGTTTTCCTTCAAGCCGCGCAGGTAATCGACCTTTCCGGAGATTGCCGCTTCGGTAAGGACGCGGGTGGTCTCCTGGAAGCTCGCCGCGGAGATGAAGGAATCGGTCGAGAGCGAAGCCTTGGTGATGCCGAGGAGCAACGGGCGTCCCGTGGCCGGGCGGCCGCCTTCGCGGATGATGCGGTCGTTCTCCTCGCGGAAGCGGAACTTGTCCACCTGCTCCTCGAGAAGGAACGACGTATCGCCCACGTCTTCGACCTTCACCCAGCGCATCATCTGCCGGACGATCGTCTCGATGTGCTTGTCGTTGATGTTGACGCCCTGCAGGCGGTAGACCTCCTGGATCGAGTTCACCAGGTACGCCTGCGTGTACTTTTCGCCGAGCACGGCCAACAGGTCGTGCGGGTTGAGCGGGCCGTCGATCAGCGGCTCGCCGGCGCGGACGTGCTCGCCTTCCTGCACGTTGATGTGGACGCCGCGCGGGATGGAGTATTCCTTCAACGTCTTTGCATCCTCGCTCTCGACGTAAATCTTCCGCATGCCCTTGGCGATTTCGCCGTACTTCACGATGCCGTCGATTTCGCTGATGACCGCCGGATCGCGGGGCTTGCGCGTCTCGAAGAGTTCCACGACGCGCGGCAGACCGCCCGTGATGTCCTTCGTCTTCGTGGTCTCGCGCGGAATCTTCGCGAGCACGTCGCCGGGCTGCACCTCGTCGCCATCCACCACCATCAAGTGGGCGCGGGACGGCATCAGGTACTTCTTTTTGGCGCGGCCGGCGGAATCGCGGACGAGAATCGTCGGCTGGTGCTTTTCGTCACCCGGAGGAAGCGTGACGACAAGCTGTGAAAGGCCGGTGACTTCGTCCACCTGCTCTTCAATGGTGATGCCGGGCTGCAAGTCCTTGAACTCGATCGTGCCACCCGATTCCGTGAGAATCGAGAAGGTGTACGGATCCCACTCGCACATGGTCTGGCCGAGCGTGACGGGCTGCCCGTCTTCCACCTTGAAACGCGCGCCGTAAACCACGTGGTGGCGTTCCTTCTCGCGACCCTTTTCGTCCACTACCGCGATCAAGCCGGAACGGTTCATGGAGATCAGTAGCTTGTTGCGGCCTTCCACCACTTTCAAGTCGATGAATTTCACGAAGCCGTTGTTGCGCGCTTCGACCTTCGACTGTTCGGTGACGCGGGTAGCCGTGCCGCCGATGTGGAACGTCCGCATGGTCAGCTGCGTGCCGGGCTCGCCGATCGACTGCGCGGCGATCACGCCGACGGCCTCGCCCATCTCGACGAAGCGGCCGGTGGCCAGGTTGCGGCCGTAGCAGCGCGCGCACACGCCGCGCCGGGATTCGCACGTGAGCACGGAGCGGATCTTCACCCGCTCGATGCCCGCGGCCTGAATCGCGTTGGCAAGCTCTTCCGTGATCTCCTGGTTGATCTCGACGATCACGTTGCCTTCGTAGTCCTTGATCTTTTCGAGCGAGACGCGGCCCACAACGCGGTCGCGCAACGGCTCGACTTCGACGCCGGCTTCGAGAATCGGCTCGACGAAGATGCCGTCGGCCGTGCCGCAGTCGAACTCATTGATGATCACGTCCTGCGCCACGTCCACAAGCCGGCGCGTCAGGTAGCCGGAATCGGCGGTCTTGAGCGCCGTATCGGCCAGACCCTTGCGGGCGCCGTGCGTGGAAATGAAGTATTGCAGCACGGTGAGGCCTTCGCGGAAGTTCGACGTGATCGGCGTCTCGATGACTTCGCCGGAAGGCTTGGCCATCAATCCGCGCATTCCCGAAAGCTGCCGGATCTGCTGCTTCGAACCGCGGGCGCCGGAATCGGCCATGACGTAGATCGGATTGATCACGCCCTGCTTGTCCTGCTCCTCGAGCGCCTTGAACATTTCGTCCGCAACCTTCTCGGTGACGTCCGACCAGATGGCGATGACCTTGTTGTAGCGCTCGCCGTTGGTGATGGCGCCGTCGAGATACTGCTGCTGCACCTTCACCACTTCGTGCTCGGCCGCGTCCACCAGCTTGAACTTCACGCTGGGGATGACCATGTCGCTGATGCCGATCGAGACGCCGGCCTTCGTGGCGTACAGGAAACCAAGCTCCTTCAGCCGGTCGAGCATCACGACGGTCTTTTCGAGGCCGAAGCGCAGATAGGCGTACTGCACCAGGGCCTGCACGCCCTTCTTCTTCAGCAAGCCGTTGACGAAGGGCATGTCCGACGGCAGGTGGTCGTTGAAGATCACGCGGCCGACGGTGGTTTGCAGGAACTGCTTTGAAAGATTCACAGGCTCGGTGTGCGAGACGTCCTGATCGTCGTACGCGTTCGTAAGATCGATCACTTCGCCGGTATAGCGCATGCGGATCGGCGTCAGCAGTTCGACCTCGCCTGCTTCCAGCGCCATGATCACTTCCTCGGTCGAGCCGAACGCGCGGCCCTCGCCCTTGGCCTTCGGCTTCGCCTTGGTCATGTAGTAGATGCCGAGCACCATGTCCTGCGTGGGGACGGCGAGCGGATAGCCGTTCGCAGGCGACAGGATGTTGTGCGAGCTCAACATCAGCACCGAAGCTTCCACCTGCGCCTCGGGCGACAGCGGAATGTGCACCGCCATCTGGTCGCCGTCGAAGTCCGCGTTGAACGCCGTGCAAACCAGCGGATGGATGCGGATGGCCTTGCCTTCCACAAGCACCGGCTCGAACGCCTGAATGCCTAGGCGGTGAAGCGTCGGAGCGCGGTTGAGCAGCACCGGATGCTCGCGGATCACGTCCTCGAGAATGTCCCACACGATCGCTTCCTGCGCCTCGACCAATTCCTTCGCCTGCTTGATCGTGGTGCAGTGCCCCGCGGCTTCCAGCTTGTGATAAATGAACGGCTTGAAAAGCTCGAGTGCCATCTTCTTCGGCAGGCCGCACTGGTGCAGCTTGAGCTCCGGACCGACCACGATCACGGACCGGCCCGAATAGTCCACGCGCTTGCCGAGCAGGTTCTGGCGGAAACGGCCCTGCTTGCCCTTGAGAGTGTCGGAGAGCGACTTCAGAGGGCGGTTGTTCGTTCCACGGAGCACGCGGCCGCGCCGGCCGTTGTCGAAGAGCGCGTCCACGGCTTCCTGCAGCATGCGCTTTTCGTTGCGGACGATCACGTCGGGCGCGTGCAGCTCCATCAGCTTCTTGAGCCGGTTATTGCGGTTGATCACGCGGCGGTACAGATCGTTGAGGTCCGATGTGGCAAAGCGGCCTCCATCGAGAGGTACGAGCGGGCGCAGCTCCGGCGGCAGCACCGGAATCACGTCGAGAATCATCCACTCCGGCTTGTTGCCGCTCTTGCGGAATGCCTCGAGCACTTTCAAGCGCTTCGCGTACTTGATCCGCTTTTGAAGGCTCGGATCGATCTTCATCTTTTCGCGAAGCTCGGTCGAAAGCTTCTCCACGTCCACGCGGCGCAAAAGTTCCTTGATGGCTTCGGCGCCCATGCGCACGTCGCATTTTCCTGGAAATTCCCGCTGCAATTCGCGGAACTTCTCCTCCGTCAGAATTTCCTTTTCCCTGATTCCCGGCACTTCGCCCGGATTGACGCAGACGAACGTCTCGAAGTAGAGAATGTGCTCGAGATCGCGCATCGTGATGTCGAGCAAATAGCCGATGCGGCTGGGCAGGCCCTTGAAGAACCACACGTGCGAACACGGCGAAGCGAGCTCGATGTGGCCTAGGCGTTCCCGGCGGACCTTGCTGAGCGTGACTTCCACGCCGCACTTGTCGCAGATGACCCCGCGGTGCTTCATCCGCTTGTACTTCCCGCACAGGCACTCCCAGTCGGTAACGGGCCCGAAAATCTTGGCGCAAAATAGCCCGTCGCGCTCCGGCTTGAAGGTGCGGTAGTTGATCGTTTCCGGCTTGGT
>JAIQEW010000009.1 GCA_020073605.1 Terriglobia bacterium | reverse complement strand
GGCTCGTCGATACGGCCGCCAATGTCCTGCGGTGGAGTGCCGCCTGGCATCCGGCGGCGCTCGACGCAGCCGATTTCGTCGCGCTGAGCCGGCGGACCGCCTTCGCTCCGGGGAGCGGCTTGCCTGGTCGCGTGTGGGCAAGCGAGCAGGCGGCGTGGCTTGCCGATGTCGAGGTGGGCGCGCATTTCGACCGGCTCGCCGCCTCCCAGCTCGGGCTGCACAGCGCTGCCGCCTTCCCAGTGCGCACCGACACCGCCGTCCTCGGCGTGACGGTGTTCTTCGGCCGCCAGCACCGCGAACCGGAACCTGACTGGTTGGAGACGCTCGATGGCCTCGGCCGCCAGCTCGGTGACTTCATCGAACGCAGGCGCGCCGAAGCCGAGCTACGCGAGTTGCAGAAGGTGACCCAGCAACGCGAGCGGCTGGCGGACATCGGCGCCATCACCGCGCAGATCGTGCACGATCTCGGTAACCCGCTGGCCGGCGTGTCGATGCAAGCCCAGCTCATCCTGCGGCGCGCCAACCGCGACGCCAGTCAGCCCGTCAGCACGGTCGTGAAGAGCGTGGAGCGCATCCTCGGCGAAGTGCGCCGTCTCGATTCCCTCACCAAGGAGTTCATGGAATTCTCACGCGAGCAGCGGCTCGATGTGCGGGCCGTCGACTTGCAGCCCTTCCTGCAGCGGATCGTCGATCTGTGGCAACCGGTGGCGGCGTCGCGGGCAATTGGCATCGACTTCGCCTTGCCGCCCGACGTGCCGCCACTGGCGGCGGATGAGGAGAAGCTGCACCGCGTCTTCGACAATCTGGTGAAAAACGCCATCGAGGCGATCGATCGCGGCCCGGGCCGCGTTGGCATTCACGTCATCCGGTTGAGACCGGAAGCGGTGCGCATCTCCGTCACCGACACCGGGCCTGGCATCCCGGAAAGCGTGCACGTGTTTCGCCTGTTCGAGACCACCAAGCCGGACGGCTCCGGCATTGGCCTCGCGGTCGCCCGGCAAATCGTGCTGGCGCACCGCGGCAGCATCGGCTGCGCGCGCCTCACCCCACGCGGCACGGTGTTCAATATCGACCTACCGTGCAGCAGTCCGTTCGGGTGAGGCGGTGGTCCCCCGAAGCCTGCGGGGGGCGGGCGGATGCTCACGCGCCGTGACGCCACGCTGCGGTTCTGCTCGCGTAGCCGTCCTTCACTGAAGGGCGGCGTGTTGCCCGTCGGTGTCGACGTCCGCCACGGGCGCCGACGCCGGCAGCTTGGGCAAGAATGTCCCGTAGGTACGTTCGAGCAGGCGGCGCACGCGCGCCAACAACTCGGCGCGTGCGAACGGCTTGCTGACGTAGTCGTCGGTGCCCGCCATGAAGCCACGGGCGCGACTGCCCGGGTCGTCACGCGCCGTGAGCATCAGGATGGGAATGAATGCGGTGCGCACGTTGGCGCGCAGCTGCTCGCACACTTGGAAGCCGTCCATGCCGGGCATCATGATGTCGAGGAGGATGAGATCGGGCGGCTCGGCCTGTGCGACTTCAAGCGCCTCAGCACCACCGGCCGCACCGATCGTCGTGATCGGTAGCTCGCTATGATCCAAGGTGAACTTGATCAACCGCCGCATGTCCTCGTGGTCATCGACCACCAACGCCCGATAGCGACGATTCTCCGCGGGTGGGCGGGAAGCGGCGCCCGCGGAGGGCGCCGCCACTTGCGGGGACGCGGCGGCCGCGGCCGCCGCGTGTTTCGCAGGGGAACCACAGTACGGACAGATCTGCCACTCCTCTTGCAGCCGCATGTTGCAGCTCGAGCAGCTGCATTGGAGCACCGTGGCGCAATGTGGACAGACCGCAAAGTTTTCCTCGACGACACGGTCGCAGGACGGGCAGCGTGGCGCCGCGGCCGCGATGTCGACCACGCGTAGCACCTCTTCGGCGGTCGTCGCACCGGCACACACGCGTGCTGCGGCATGCTCGGCGAGCAGCGTGGTGCCGTCGGCACGGGCCTGCAAGCGCAGCGCGCTCTCCGGGGCTTTGCTTTCGATGAGCTTTCCCAGCGCCGGAGTGATCGGCATGACCTCGAATACTCCAAGGCGACCGGTCCATCCCGTCTTGCGGCACGCGGGGCAGCCGCGACCGCGCTGGAACGGCTGCCCCGCAGCGTCGATCTGCAGCACGCGCAGGGAATCGGCATCGGGCTCGTCCGGCTCCGCGCACGCCTCGCAGACCCGGCGCACGAGCCGCTGCGCAACGATCAGGTTGAGGGACGACCCCAGCATGTAGGGCTCGATCCCGAGATCGAGCAGCCGGCTGATGGTCGCCACCGCATCGTTCGTGTGCAGCGTGCTGAGCACGAGATGACCCGTCTGCGCGGCGCGCAGCGCAATCTGCGCCGTCTCCGCATCCCGAATCTCGCCGACGAGGATCACGTCCGGATCTTGCCGTAGAATCGAGCGCAACGTCTCCGCAAAGGTCAGGCCCTGCTTCTCGTTGATCTCCACCTGATTGACGCCCGCGATCTGGTACTCGATCGGGTTCTCGATGGTCACGATGTTGCGCGTCGGCGAAACGATCTCGGCAATCATGCCGTAGAGCGTGGTCGACTTGCCACTGCCGGTCGGACCAGTCACCAAGATCATCCCCTCCGGCCGCGCGATCGCTTGCCGGAGCGACTTGAGATCGCGGGGCGACAGATTGAACCGCTCGAGTCCGGTGGGCGCGCCACTCGGATCGAGAATTCGCATCGTGACCTTCTCGCCGAACTGTGTCGGGAGGCTGGAGACGCGCAGGTCGACCACCGACTCGCGGAAGCGGATGTGGATGCGGCCGTCCTGCGGCACGCGGCGTTCGGTGATGTCGAGCTTTGCGAGCACCTTGCATCGTGCGATCAGCGGATCCTGGATCCACTTTGGCAAGCGCAGCGATTCCTCGAGGATGCCATCGATGCGGTAGCGCACGCGCACGGCCGCCGACCCCGCTTCGATGTGCACGTCGCTGGCACGGGCACGCACGCCCTCGACAAGAATCAAGTTGAGGAGCTTGACCACCGGCGGGAGCGTTGTCTCGCGCATGAGGTTGCGCAGGTCGGTATTCGGCTCATCGTTCAGCTCCGCCACGGGCACATCACCGCCCTCCGGCACCCCGCGCAGGTATTGGTTGAGCGCGTCGTCGAGGTGATAGGCGTGCTGCAGGGCGTCGCGGATCGCGGTCTGGGTCGCCACCTCGACCTGGATCCGCTTGCCGGTGGTGAACTCGAGGTCGCGCAGTACGCCGCGGTCGACCGGATTGGCCATGGCGACGACGAGGGTCTGCGCGTGAATGCGCAGCGGCACGACCTGAAACCGCGTCGCCAGCTCCTCGCGCAGCAGGCGGATCACCGCCTGGTCGAGCGCCACCGCCGCCAGGTTCACGAACGGCAAGCGCATGGTTTTCGCCAGCAAGTGCGCCACGTCGTCTTCGCCGACGACGCCGTTGCGCACCAGCCAGTCGATGGCCGTGACGCCTTCCTTCTGACCCGCCAACTCCGCTTCCGCCCTCAGCGCAACGTCGTTGGAAATCAGCTCACTGCGCGCCAAGTAGCGCAGCAGCGCCACGTTTCCAGCTGCGGGTTTCCCTGTCATCTCAGCCTTCAGTCCCCGCGGTCGCCCCGCAAGCTGCATGCCAGGTGCGTGCGCATGGCGCGCTAGGAAAGCGCGCGTCACTGCATCAGGGCGCCGACAATTCTGGACGGGCCGCGACATACTCTTGCCGCCGTGCGCGGCAACACGCGCGCGCTTACTCGATGTGGAAACTGACCGGCACGTCCTGCTGTGCCGGCAGGACGAATCGAATGGTACCGTCGGTGACCCGGGCGTCAGCCGCAACGCCATCGACAGTCACGTGTGGAGCGGAGGTCCCCCGCAGGCCGCTTGGCAGCGCGATCTCCATCATCAGCGGTCCAGCCGACGAGGCGACGACGGTGCCGTCCATCAAATCGGGCTCACTGCGCAACCGCAGCCGCGGCCACTCGACCGCAAAGGTCTCCGTGGGAACCTGCGGTGTGACGCGGATGCCATCGCGCGTGCCGGCGATGCCGACAAGATCCAGCAGCGCGCGCAGGGGGCTCGTGTGCATGTGCGCGTTGAGTGCGGGATAGTCAGTAAGGGCCGTCACCAGGTGGGCATCGGCCTCACCAGGCCGCTCGTTGTCAGGTCCGTTGAACGAATCGGGGCCGGTCCAGATGCCGTACCACAGATCCGGGTACTTCTCGGCGTGGGCGGCAAGGGTGTTGCGGGTGAAGCTGCTCCACGCTTCATTGACGTCGCGCCGCGCATAGGCCCCGGTCAGCCACGCATTCGCCACCGGCCAGATGCCACCCACGAGCGGGCGGTCGGGGCCACCCACGCCGGTGTCGGAACCGATCGTCACGTTGCTCAGGGCGCCGATGCTCGTCTCCAGGCGGCGCACGACCTCATTCAATGCCAGGTCGCGGCGGGTCGAGTCGACGATGCCTGCAAGCACGGGAAGCACCTGCGGCTCGAGGAAGAAGATCTGTGGGGCAAGCGGATTGCCACTGTCGACGAAGCCGCGGTAGAAGTACTGCCCTTCCCACGCTTGCTGATTGAGCGCATCCGCCTGCGAAGCAGCCAGAGCGCGCAGGCGCGCGGCAAGCGCCGGATCGTGCGCCTCGACGACGTCGGCGGCCAACGGGAAGCCGTAGACGATGGCGCCGGCGTTGTACGTCGACGAGGTGCCGGTCGGCGTCGCCGGCTCCGTGGCGAGCGCCGTGATCCCGTCGGCGTAGTCGCCCGTGCCCATGGCGACGAGGCCGTGGGCGCCGAACCCGAGAGTTTCCGTACCGTAGTCGATGGCCCGGCCGATGTGCTCGATGACGTCGCCGCTCTCGCCACTGGCGCGCGGATAGAATGGAACGGACTGATCAAGAAATGCGGTGTCGCGCGTCAGCCCGACATAGCGGCCGATTGCCGCAGGCACGAAGTAGTAGGCGTCGCTGCGTTGGGTGTAGATGAGGACATCGGTGAACGCACCGACACCGGTGGTCGCGTAGGGAAAGCGCCACGGCGTATGCTGCCCGCCTCCCAGCTGCGTCGCGAGCGCATACGCCAGCGTGTCGCGCGCGACGTGCGAATCAATCAGCGCCACGGCTTCGGCAAACAAGGCTAGATCACCCATCGCTCCGTCGATGCCATGGATGTACTTGTAGGCACCTCCTTGCCCGAGCAGCAGGAGGTTGCGGTACTCGTCGAAGGTGGTGAGCGCGAGGGCACTATAGGCAGCCCACGCGATCTCGCGCTGGACGACGCCCGCATTGGGCAGCCCCGGAAAGGCGGCCCACACCAACCGCTTGCGCCAGGCTGCTTCCGTGTCTTGCAGCAACGCGGCGCCGCGCGCACGCAGCTCGGCCACGGCCGCATCCGGCGACCCGCCCCCCGGGACGTAGCCGAACGCGAAATGCCGGGTCACGGCCGCGTGTGCCGGCACGTCGACTGGCACGCGCACGGCCAGGATGGCATGCTGCCCGCCACCGTCGAGGTCGAGCGTCCGCGAGGTCGCGTCACCCGCACCCGCGGCAGCAACCGGCGGCGTCCGCCCCGCGCCGTCCCACAGCTCAGTGTCACTCAGCCACACTGCATCAGGCGCGACGCCGTCGTCGAGCACCGCCAGATAGATCGGATCGGGAAAGTAGTCGGTGCGCGACACGTCGAGACGGTCTTGCACATTCGCCGGACGATTCTTCGCCGTCGTCTCGACAATCGCAACGCGATCCTCTGCCCGCCACCGGACGCGCTGCGTAAACTGCGCCGCGAAGTCTCGCCGCCGGCGGTCGATCGCCTCGGTAACGTTGGCATACCCGAGGTCACTGGTCAGCAACTCCAGCGTGATCTGGTGGACGTTGACGTCCCAGAACTCCACGAGCTCGTAGTGCTGCGGCCGGTTCGTCGGGTTTTCCACGGCGACCTCCGCCACCAGGGCACGTGCCGCCGCGTCGGGTGCGAACACGCGCCGGCGCACCGTGATGTCTGCGTCATGGGTGACCGTCTCGACGTAGCCGACGCCGAAGCGGCGCGTCTGCATCTGCGTGGCGCGATTGACGGGCAGGTCCTCAAACCGCGTCGAGCCGACACGCCACCCACCTGCGCCGCTGGCGACCGCGTCGCTAGCGACCGTGTAGTAGTTGAAACCGCCGCCGAGCTGCAGCGGGTAGTCGGGGTTCAGCGGATCGGCCCACGTATCGACGTGATTGAGCCATTTGTGGCCGCGGTCCTGCGTGTAGATCTCGACGCCACCCGAGGCGTGCGCCATGGCAACCAAGCCGCGGCCGTTGCCGATCAGGTGGATGGGATCGCGCAGCGGTGTCTTGCGCGGCGAGTACGCGTGCGCCACCGCGTCGCAGCGCTGCTCGACGCCGAAGTCGTACGCCGGCAGTCCACCCGCATCGACGCTCCACTTGCCCAGATGGCCGGACCCACGCAGGCACGCCACGAGCTTCTCCGGTTGGCTGGCATCGACGTCGCTGCACGTCGACGTGTCGAGCCGCGGCGGTGGCGCAAAACCTTCACAGTCGAACCGATCAGATATCGCCGGCGCGCCGGCGACCGATACCTCACCACCGCAGCCTGCGCCGCTCAGCAGCGCGAGGGTCGCCGCAAACACCCATCCCGGGCCTGCGCATGCGGGCCGCCTGATTCGCACGCGGTCTCCTTCTCCCTCTGCAATACGTGAGTGTCGCACCGTTCCGCAACGCCCATGCCTGTACCAGCAGCTACAGGTGGGTGAGCGCCGCATACTGGCGGGCGCGTTGAGAACAGCGCCCGGCGCGGGCACTCAACTTCACGGTTCCGATTCGTCGAGCTGGGTTGAGATCCGCCACACACTCGCCACCCACTCGAGCATCTCCGACTCGTGTGCATCGACGGCGTCGCTGGTTGCAGCTTCGAGAACGATCCCGTAAATCAAATCGCGCGCTGCCTGTCGCGTGATGGTGGGAAGAAAGGCGCGCAGCCCGTCCTCGCCTTCAAAGCGGCGGTCAACCTCCGCAGCCGCCCGGCGATAGGCATCCTCGCCGATCGCCGCAACCACCGCGTCGATGCGGTCGGCCTCGTCCTCGGATACGCGTCCGTCGGACTCGATCACGAATTCGAGAAGTGCCACCAGCGCAATTTGTTCCTCTGCCGCGAGTTGGTTTAGCTCCATGTGTGGTCTCTGACGCGGCCAGCGCGTGAAGTCAATCGCTCACCAGCGCGAGCGCGAAGCAGGCGCGAGCGAGGAGCTGCGCAGCGGACGTGCGATGGTGCCCCCCTTCCCGGCGCGGGAAGGGGGAATGTAGTGCTGCCGTTCTGTTCCAGTCGTTGCTCTTCCATCCCGGAGGGATCGAGGGAGAGGTCTGGCTTGCGTTCATCGCCGTCCTTCACTCGGCTTCCACCGCCGGCCGTTCTGCGTGGTCAGCGTCGCTGTCGGTGCCGGGCGCGCCGTTGGCGTCGGCGTAGCGGCCAGACGCCGTCTGGCCGGCGACGCCGTGGGCGTCGGCGGGAACCGACACCCGGACAGCGCCTGGTTCACCGCGGTGATGATCTCATCGATCGTCATGACGCCGTCGGCGTTCGCGTCACCGGCGTCACAGCTCGATACAGGCGCGATCTCCAAGGCGACGTTTACCATGGTGATCAGCTCATCGATCGTCACGCTGCCACTCCGGTTGCAATCGCCGGTACACACCCGCGGCCGGATGTGCTGACAGCCGTGGGCTGGATCGCAGAAGTCGAGCGTCTCGGGATTGGTGTCTTCACACTCGAGCGGGGTGTCCGTGCTTCGATCACACCAGCCACTGCCGTCGCAGCTTCCGGCACCGTCGCAAACGTCGCCGTCGAAGCACGGCACTCCGACCGACTCGAACCTGCACGCCGACGAGCAGCAGTCACCGTTCGCGGTGTTTCCATCATCACACTGCTCGCTCGCCGCGATGATGCTGTTGCCGCAGGCCGAGACGGTGCAATTGACGTCGCAGCCGTCGCCGTTCAGCGCGTTGCCGTCGTCACACTGCTCGCCCAGAGCGGCCTGGCGCACGCCATCGCCGCAGCGCTCGATCCGGCACCCGCTGCTGCAGCCGTCTTCGGAGACGGTGTTGCCGTCATCGCACTGCTCGCCGGCCGTCAGGATGCCATTACCGCACGCGGTTGGCGTGCAGTTGGAGTCGCAGCCATCACCGTCCGTGATGTTGCCATCGTCGCACTGCTCGGCGCCGGTGCGGATGACGCCGTCGCCACAGACGTTCGGCCGGCAGTCGTTGCGACACTCGTCGTTGTCGTTGCGGTTGCCATCATCGCACTGCTCGCCGCTGCTTCGGTTGACCATTCCGTCGCCGCACACGGCCAGCGTGCAGTCGTCATTGCAGGTCGCCGACTCGCCGCCGGTGTCGCAGTCCTCGCCGGCGTCGAGGACACGGTTACCGCACAGGCGGAACGCCAGCACGAACGCCGTGACGGCATCTCCGAGTCCACTCGTGACGTGCAGTCCCGGCGCCCCGGCTACCAAGGTGCCGTCGAAGCCGCCGTGCGCGAGCGCGTCGCAGCGCAACGGGAGGCCGGTTGCCTCGCCGGCCAGGCGGTAGCCCGCGTCGTTGTTCGCATCGAGGATCTCCGCCGTCGCCACCCCGGTGGTCAGGACGGCACGGAGGTCCAGAGGTAACAGGGCACCGAAGTAAGGTTCCATCCTCGACGCTCCCGGCACGGGGTCGTCTGCGGTGCAGGGGACACCGTCTTCGCCCTTCGCGGGCACGCAGCGGCCGCCGGGGCAGTCACCGTCGCTGCCGCACTCGGCTCCCGCGTTCTTGGCACCCACGCAAATCTTCGAACTCGTCTCCACCGAGCACGAGTCGAAGTGCCGAGTGAGCAGCCGGAGGTCGAGACGTGCCGAGCCTACGGGTCCGCTGCCTGTGGGCGTGATCGTCTCGGGCCCATTGCACACGCCGGCGTGCGGGCCACCACAGTCGAGGTCATCACGGCAGGCACGTCCCGGGTAGCTGCCGTCCGTGCACATCGCGTACTCGCACTGCCCTGCCTTTTCGACGACTCCGGCCGTGCATTGCGGATCAACGTTGTTGGTGTTGTGGTCGATGCTCGCAGTCAGGTCGACGCCCGGCCGGGTGCCGGTGCACGTCACCGAGCCCACTCCGGCTACGCCCTCACCCAGGGCCGGATCTTCCAGGGCCTCGACGCACACGCACCCGAAATACGAGATCGGGATAGGTCCGAACGACACGTCGGCGACGCGCGCCGCCAGCGGGATGCCGTCGGCTTGCGCCGTGCCACGAAGCCGTCCGACGCGCAGCGTCATGTGCGCCGTTGCAAACGGCAGGGGCACCTTGAAGAGGTAACCAAAGTCGACAACGACGCCGCTCGTGCCGGCTCTGAGACCCCCGTCCTCCACCACGCCGGGCACGACGTGCACGGTGACGGCCTGTTCCAGCGTACAGTTGGCGGCGCAGCCGTCGCCGCCCACTGCCTGGCACTCGCCGCCCGAGCATTGTCCCGGGCCGCTGCAGTAGCTGCCCTCGTCCGCGCCGCCGGAGCAAACACCGCCGTCGTCGCATTCCTCGTCGCCCTCGCGGATTGCGTTGCCGCAGCCGGGCGCCGTCGTACAGGTTGCGGAGCACGCGTCGCCACTGATCGAGTTGCCATCGTCACATTGTTCAGGAAGCGTGATGATGCCGTTGCCGCACAGCGTACAGGCTGTGGTGCAGCCATCGGCTGGGTCGGTGTTGCCGTCGTCGCACTCCTCCGGTGGCGTCACGATCCCGTTGCCGCAACGCTTGCACGCCGCCGTGCAGCCGTCGAAGGGGTTATGATTCCCGTCGTCGCACTCCTCGCTGCCGGTTCGGATGCCGTTGCCGCAGCCCGTCACGGTGCAGTTCGCGTCGCAGCCATCGCCGTTCACCGAGTTGCCGTCATCGCAGGCTTCACCCGCGGTGACAATGCCGTTGCCGCAGCCGGTCACGGTGCAGTTCGCATCACACCCATCGCCATTCGTCGTGTTGCCGTCATCGCACTCCTCGCCGGCGGTTTGGACACCGTTGCCGCAGCCGGTCGGAGTGCAGTTCGAGTCACACCCATCGCCGTCGACGCTGTTGCCGTCATCGCACTGCTCGCCGAGGCCCACCTGCCGGATGCCGTCGCGGCAGAACTCGCGGCGGCACCGGCTATCGCAGCCATCTTCCGACATCGTGTTGCCGTCATCGCACTCCTCGCCAGTGGTTTGGACACCGTTGCCGCAGCCGGTCGGGCGGCAGTTCGAGTCGCAGCCGTCGCCATCGACGAGGTTCCCGTCGTCGCATTCCTCGCCGGCGCTCTGGGCGCCATTGCCGCAGCCGCTCGGCCGGCAGTTCGCATCACAACCGTCACCGTTAACGAGATTGCCGTCGTCGCACTCCTCGCCAATCTGCCGCGTCCCATCGCCGCAGCGCTCGCGATGGCAGGCGCTGTCGCAGCCGTCGTTGGACTGCCGGTTCGCGTCGTCGCACTCCTCGGGGGCGCGAATGGCGCCGTTGCCGCAGAGCGTGCACGCGTTGGTGCAGCCGTCGCGCGGGTTCAGGTTGCCGTCGTCGCACTCTTCCCCGGCGTCGACCACCCCGTTACCGCATCGCGGCAGCGTCGCGCCCAGCTCGTAGGCGCCGATATCGCAGCGTGCGCCGCCGACGCCGTCGCCGTCCGCCGGCCGCGCAGCGCCGCGCTGGTCGGTGGTCACGGCGCAGGCGGTCGGATCGGTGACCCCGTCGATCGCCGGGCTCCCGGCCAGCAGTGCGTGCGTCTGCGTACGGCCGCCGTTGTTGGCGAGCGGGCCGAGCCGCGGGTTGACGTCCTCTCGGTCCCCCGTACCCGTCAGTCCGCACGAGCCGTCGTCGGTGAGATTGTATCCGCCAGAGGTAATCCCACTTCCAAAGCAGTTGCGGGAATAGATCGCCGAGTTGCCAGCGAGCACAGAACTCGCCACTGTCGCGGTGCCGCCGTACTCGTTGTAGATGCCACCGCCGTCAACGTTGGCAGAGTTCACGCTCAGCGTGCAGTTCGTCAGCGTCGCCGCGCCGCCGACGTTGTAGATCGCGGCGCCGTACGCGGCCGAGTTGCCGCTCAGCGTGCAGTTTGTGAGCTTCGACGTGGCGTAGTAGCTGCGGATGGCGCCGCCATAGAAGGCCGAGTTGCCGCTCAGCGTGCAGCTCGTCAGCACCAGCGTGCCGTACTCATTGAAGATCGCGCCGCCCTCGCCGCTTGCAGAGTTATCGCTCAGCGTGCAGTTCGTGAGCGTGAGATTGCCGCTGCCGTTGTCGAAGATACCGCCGCCGAAGTCGCGACCTTTGCCGTTTCGAATGGTCACGGCGGAGATGCTCACGTTGCCATTCGTGATGGCGAACACCCAGCTCTCTCGGTTGCCGTCGATGACGGTCGTGTCGGGCCCGTCACCGACGAGTGAGAGATCGCCGCTGATGCCGAGCTCGCCCTGCTTCAGCACGTACGTGCCTGCCGGCACGTTGATCTCGTCGGTCTCGGGCGTGGCATTGGCGGCACTGATCGCCTCGCGCAACGAGCAATCCGCCGGGGTGCACGCCCCATCGTTCTTGTCTCTCGTCGTTGTGACCGTGTATTGGGCGGCGCCGGCCGGCGTGGCCAGCAGCAGGAGCATCAACAGAATGGTACTGATTCGACCTGTCGGTGGTGGGAAGGGAGAAGCTTGCTGGTTCACGACTGACCTCCTTGCCGCGACAGGCGCAAAGGGGCGCCGTCCTGGGCAGTTCTGGCAGTTGCCGATGACGAGGCCGCAGGGCGACTTGGCCCCCCCTCGATCCGTCTCACCAGCGCCCCGTATTCTTCCTTCACATGGGCGAAGATGACCCATTGGCGTCCCTCCCTTCGCAGGGAGCGCTACTGGCAACCGGCCAGGGCGTTACTGACCGCCTGCACCAACTCGTTGACTGTGACCTCGCCGCTCGCGTCGCGATCAAACGACGGGCAATCAGTTAGTAGCGCTGCCCCAAGCGCGATGTTGACGCCACGCAGCACCTCGTCGACGGTAACTTCCCCATTGCCGTTGCAATCACCCAAACAGGCCACGCAGTCGGGATCGGGCAACTCCGCCTCCACGCAGTCCGGGTCGCAGATGTGGTCGCTGTTGCCGTCGCAGAACTCGTCCGCCCCGCCACTCGGGCAATCGGCCGGGCATACCTGCGAGTTCTCGGGCACCTGGCACAAGCCGTCACCACAGGTCGTCTCGCGCAGCTGGAGGCCCATCAACTGGCTGACGCGCACCTGCTTGTGATCGGGCATGACACACACGGTGCAACTGCCGCAGATCTGGCGATCCTCCACGTGCCTTGCCTCAAGCCCCTGCTTGGCGCAGTAGCTGGCGTCGAGCCCGACCCGGCCTGTGAAGAAGGCCATGGCGTCGAGGAACCGCCCATCGGGAAGGCGGCACATGCCCTTCTCCCCTTTTTTGGTGAGCACGATGATCGGTTCGTAACCGAGGGCGGCGCAGTAGGCGTCGCCGGGGCTGAGCATTCCACGCGCCGGACCAGCGACCGCGACGATCAACACGAGAGGTAGTCCGACGCATGCGAGGGCGGCTGTGCGTATCATTTGTCGAGTCGTCGTCATCATCGTCACTCCGTTTCTGTGCCTGCGGGCGACCGCCCCTCACGGAGCCGGCGGCTCCACCGTGTTGACGAACCTGACATAGTTCTCCATGTCGCTGCTGTACTCGTGACCCTCGAACGGGATGTAGGCGAACCCGTCGACGTGCCACACATCGCTGCCGTCGGGACCCTCCTCGAAGTCGTTGATCGTCCCGTGACTGTTCTTGATGATCCAGCAGCCGCTTCTGCCGTACGCGTCTCGACAGATGTCGCTGTCGTTGTCCCAGCCGATCACGGCGACGACGTGGTCCCAGTCAGAGGAGCGGGCTACGAGCGGCCCGTGGCACAGCAGGGCGTCCTTCACCTTCTCCCGCCTGTTGATCAGGCCGAGCACATAGTCGTAGTCGGTGATGCTCCACGTCCGACTGCCCCACTCGTGGCGGCCCGTGTCACCGCAGACGGCCGGGCACTCCTGTGGGTTCGCGCACGTGTCGGCGCCCTCGCCGCCACACGCCGCTACGCACTCGTACTCGTTGTCGCCCGTCTCTACCAGGCACGCTTTGGACGTGTCCGCGAAGCAATCCTCGTCGACGATGCCGGTGTCCCGAATGTACCGCAGCGCCTTGAGTCTATTGCCCCCTTTGCACGAATCACCCGTTCCGCACGCGGAAAGCAGGTTCTGTTCGGAGAGATCCACCTCGACGAGACTGCTCGTGAACTGGATGTTGTACTTGGTCTCCACGGGCCCCACGGCGGCGTAGGCCCAGCACGAGCCGCACATCCCCTGGTCGCGGATTTCCGTGACGTACGACCGCCCCTTCCAGTGCCGCCAGTCGAAGCGTTTGGGAAGGTGATCCTCGTCGATGCCGCAGAGGTCGCAGGATATGTCACACGGTCCGCCGCAGTCGATGTCGTCCTCCCCCTGGTTTTGCACCCCGTCGTCACAGGTGGCGGGGACACAGGCGCCATCCACGCACGAGCCTTCGCACTCAATCTCCTGCCGCATGACGTCGCACACCCGCTCTTCGCCGGCGCCGTGGAACTGCGGATACACCTCGGAGAGGCGGCGCTTGTCGATGCAGGAGTCTTCTTCGGTGCCCATGTGTCCGAACTCGGTTGCATTGATCCCGCCGTCAGTGTCTTCGCACAGGCACTCGCCGGCTTCGCAGCCGTACGGGCACGTCACTTCGCGGTGGTCGGCGATGAAGTTGCCGGCGGCGTCGAGCCCGCAATTGTATTCCGTCAGGACCCGGTCGACGACATCCGGGTCGTCCGCGCGGGGGACACTCCTGCAGTAATCGGTGTGGTCGAGAACGCTTCCCTGTCGAAAATACATCCAGCCGCCGTCGGTATCCGGACAGGTGCAGCGACCGGACTCGCAGGCGAACGTGCAATGGACGGCAACGCTCTGCACCCCTTGCGCGGTGCACACCCGCTCCTCGACCGTGTTGTCGTCGATGCAGCGGTCGCCGGGCTGCTCGCACGTGCTCTGGGCGGGCTCACAGAACGTCCGGCTGTGGCCACCAACGGAAACGATACGGCAGTGGGAACCCTCGACGACCTCCCGCGTCACCGTGCCGTGGGTGGCAGTATCCATGCCGTCGGAATCCCGGCAACCGCAGCCGTTCTCATCGACCATGTCGTAGATATCCTCCCAGTAGTATACGTCGCGCTCGCGGTCGGCGTCGTAGTGCGAGACCTGTTCCCGACACCCAGTGCCGCCGGGGTAGCAGCAGTACTCGGCGCCGAAGGGAGTATCGCCGCAGGTCACGCAGCAGGCGTCGCAGCTGTCGCCCACCCCGTCATGGTCGCTGTCATCCTGGGAGGGGTTGGGAACCGTTGGACAGTTGTCCACTGCGTCGGGCACACCGTCATCGTCGCTGTCGACACCCAACCGATCGAGGGTGGCCAACACTGGACCGGCCGGGACAACACCCTCCACGCGGACAGACGCTTCCGCGACGAGGATGGCACCGAGGGATGCATCCTGCACCAGGGGCGGCGTGACGAAGTCACAACGGGCCGCCGCACACCGGCGGACCTCCGTGCCGTCGAAGAAGATCCGGATCGCCACGACAGCGCCGACGTTGCTGGCATGGACCGAGTAGGTGGCGCGATCACCGAGAACGGGGTGTGGCGGTTTCAGGGTGGCCTCGACGATGGGTCCGGGACCGTCTTGGTCGCAAAGATCGCCGACGCCGTCCTTGTCCACGTCTTCCTGCTGTGGGTTGGGCACGAGGGGACAATTGTCCTGCTCATCGGCGATTCCATCGCCATCATCATCGGGATCGCAGGCGTCGCCGCGGCCGTCTGCGTCCGTGTCCCGCTGATCCGGGTTGGCAGTGCCGGGACAGTTGTCGAGGACGTCCGGCACGCCGTCCTGGTCACGATCACCACCCGGCGACGGCGTTCGGGTGGCCGTCGCCGTCTTTGTGGGAGGGGGCTTGAGGGTCGGCGTGGCCGTCCGGGTTGGGGTTGGGGTGCGGGTTCGCGTCAGCGTCGCCGTCCGGGTTCGCGAAGGCGTAGAGGTAACCTTTCCCGTGACGGTTGGAGTGGCAGTACGCGTAGCCATGCGTGTGGCTGTCGGTGTGGTTGTGCGAGTGAAGCTAGGGGTCCGTGTGGGAGTACGGGTGCGCGTGGCGGTAGGCGTCGGCAAGTCATAGCTGACGACGAGGTACGCCCGGTACAGACCGGTGCCGTAGTCGATGGTACGATAGCTGCGCATCCAGTTGCCGTGCGGGTCCTCCGTGATGACGAACCCTTTGTTCACAACCCCGGCCCCCAGCCACAGCTGTGCAAGGGTCGAAACATCGTACTCGCGCCAGCCGCTCCCCGTAGCGACACTGGCAGTGACCAGTAAGATCGACGCGCCTGGGCGCGTGTTCCAGCTGACGGTACCCGCGTCCCAGGGGTCGCTGGCGGCATGGATGGCGATCGCCCTGAAGCCGTCGCCGATGTACTCGTTGTGCTGGTACAGGCCCAGGGTAGCTGCGCGGAACGTCGCCCCGCTGGGGTAGTCCGCCAGATCGAACTTCAGCAGCAACCACGCTTTGCAAACGAACTCCGAGAAGTCGTTCCCGACGTACATGACGTCGGCCGTGCCGAAATTGGAGGTCGGGTTGCAAGAGTTGATATAGGTGTCGGCGGCCACGTAGAAGGTGTGGAATTCCGCCACCGCCGGGCTGCTTTCAAGGCTGACGGCAATCGTCGTAACGATCGCCGCGACGAGCAAAAAATTCGACGTGCGACGGTGCCGCTGGTCTTTCATCCCAACCTCCTGATTGGCGGGCCGGGCCCGCGTGGGTGACCCCAGAGCGACGGCCGTGTCGGAGAGGGACCGAGGGAGAGGTCTGGCGCGTGCGGGCACAGTCCTCTCTCCGCAGTCTTGAGTACTGCGATCGATGGTGGCCCGGAACCGGACCTCCGAAGCCGGCGGGATGGAACCAGAACCACCGCCTGCGGCGGGGGCCGTTGTCGAACCACCTTGGATGCCGGGCATGGTTCATAACCTGCCCTCGTTCGACACTATGGTGCGCAGCAGATGGCGCGCCATGCAGATCACCGCGCACTCAGGCGGCATCTACACGCACCGCGCCGCGCTCGCATTCACACGACTGAGAGCGATTCCAGACGGTCGGAAACCAGAGCACGCGAACGTCGCCGAGTACGACGACTGCCGGCGAGATCTTCATCGGTACGTCGAGCTGATCATCATCAGCACCACCGGTGACACGTGGCAACACTTCGGTCACAGCGAGCCGCTATGGGGCGACAGCATGAGGCGCCACGGCGCCCTGATGAGCGAGGGGAGACGCCATGCAGAGATCACGCATCACGGTTCTCACCGCCGGGCTGGTCATGCTCGCTGCCGGATGCGGTGGCGGCAACGATTCGCAACCGCCGACGTCGGACCAGCAACTGCGCCCCCTGATGCAGACGGCGGAGATCACGCCGTTGGACCCGGGCCCGTAACCGGACGCTGCCAAAGTTACCTTGGGGCGTGTGCTGATGTTCGACAAGGAACTGAGCGGCAACGCGACATCTCGTGCGCTACCTGTCATCATCCGCTCATGCACACCGCTGACGGGCTGTCGGTGTCGATGGGCACCGGCGGGAGTGGGCGCGGCCCGACACGCACACTCGGTGCGGGCCGCGCGCTGATTCCTCGCAACGCCACGGACGTGTTCAATCGTGGCGTCTCGCTGTGGACGACCATGTTCTGGGACATGCGCGTCAGCGGCACCACAGCCACCGGCTTCAGCACGCCGGCGCATGACGCGCTGCCGCCAGGACTCGACAGCATCCTCGCCGCGCAGGCAATGTTTCCCGTCACCTCGCGCGACGAGATGCGCGGCAAAGCCGGCGACACCGATGTCTTTGGCCAGCCGAACGCGGTCGCACTGCGGTCCCGCAGGTCGGACCCGGCAAAGGTGCCGAAGCGCCGCTCGACTTCGGGCGCGGCCCGCGAGACCGGCAACGTCGCCGAAGAGAGCACCGACACGGCGCCTCTCCGTATGACCGCCGGTTGTGATTCACACGGTTGAGAGAGATTCCGGAGTGTCGGAAGCAGCGAATCGGCAGGACGCAAGAAGGGAGCACGCCGGGAAATTCATGCTGCATCGCTGCCTCGCCGCAGAGTGCGGTCGCTGCACTCTCGGGATGGCTTCGGGTTCCAGCGCCGTGAGCAGCACTCCGGCAGCGAAGCGAGTGACGGAGATCAGGCTCCGTCCTGTGCGTCGCCAGAGTCACCATGCGCGCTGCGCGTGTGCACCGCGATCAGGCGCACCGCGAGCCACACGCGCGCGCACTCGAACGCACGCAGAGTCACCACTACAGTCATGGGTGCGCGTATTGCTGGAACATTCAACATCCGGTGGCAGTGGTGCGCACCGGGGCCACAGGAGGGTGCAGGATGACCGAGCACTCCGCGGGCCTCTCGTTCTTGAATCGGTGGCGGCATCCGCGCCGCACGTCATCTACCGGTGAACGCGCGCTGCAGCCGACCATGCGACGGTGCGTTGCCGTCGCACTCGTTCTCCTATCGGCCGGCGCCGCCGCGACCGCCGCTGCACCGGCCGCTGCGCAGAGCGGTGGTGGCTATGACATCACTTGGTCGACCGTTGATGGTGGCGGAGCGACGCTACGCACCGGCGGGTCGTACGTCGTCGGCGACACCGCCGGCCAGCCGGACGCCGGTACACTCAGCGCCGGTGCCTACACTCTCCGCGGTGGTTTCTGGGCGGGGGTTCTCCCGGCGGCGACGCCGACACCGACGAGCACGGCGACGCCGACGAGGAGCACAACCGCTACGCCGTCGGCGACCAAGACGCGTACGGTGACCAACGCCCCGACCCCAACCCGGACACTCACCGCGCCGCCGAGCGCGACGTCGACGCGCACATTTACGCCGGGCCCCAGCCGGACTGTCACCGCGACGCACTCGCGCACGCCCACGCCGACGCAAACGCCGACGGCGATGCACACGCCGACCGCGACGCCTACCGCTACGCCGACCCAGACTGCATCGCCGACTCCGACCGCGACGGCCGGGCCGCCGTGCAGCGGCGACTGTCGCGCCGACGGCGCTGTCACCATCGATGAATTGCTCATCATGGTCAACGTCGCACTCGGTGCGACCCCGGTATCCGCATGCACGGCCGGCGACAGGAGCGGCAATGGCGAGATCACGATCGATGAAATCCTGATCGCAGTGAACAACGCACTGAATGGATGCCCCGTCGCCAGTCGCCAGCGACAAAACCAGGGACCGGTAGTCAGTAACCAGTAGCCAGTGACCCGTGAGCGACCAGTGACCAGTGCTCTGCGTGGTAGAGAGGAGATTCGCAATGGATAGCGCTCGGTACTGCCCGTTTGTGATCGTTGCGACGCTTCTGGTGATGGCGATTCACACGCCGGCGCCCGCCGATGCCGATTCACTGAGCTCCACGTTCACCTACCAAGGTCAACTGCGGCAGGGCGGCAGTGCGGTGAACGATACGTGCGACTTCCAGTTTACCCTCTGGGATGCCGCCGGCAGCGGCTCACCACCAACCGGGGGGAACCAGATCGGCAACCTGCAATCAGCAGGCGGCGTGGTCGTGAGCGACGGTCTGTTCACGGTGGTGCTGGGTTTCGGCTCAGACGCGTTCAAGGGTGAGGAGCGCTGGTTGCAGGTCACCCTCCGCTGCCCGGATGGCAGCGGTCCCTACACGACACTCAGTCCTCGCCAGCGGCTCTCCGCGTCACCGTATGCGCTCTACGCACCATCCGCCGGTGCCGCCAAGAATCTCACCTGCAGTGGCTGCGTCACGGCCACCGACTTGGCTAACGGCGCAGTGACCTCGAACCAGATCGCTGCCGGCACGATCCAGCCGTTCAACCTGGGTTTCACACCGGGCACCGTGACCTCGATCACCGCCGGCGCCGGCCTGTTCCCCGGCACGATCACCACCAGCGGGACCATTGCCGTAGACATCGGGACCACTGCGGGCACGGTAGCGGCGGGTGACCACACGCACGACTCTACGTACTGGAAGCTCGATGGCAACGCCGGCACTGCTGTGGGGAAAAGCAGCTTCCTCGGCACCACGGACAACGCGCCGCTCGAGTTGTACGTGCACCATACCCGTGCCTTGCAGCTGAGCCCTGGGACCACTTCAAGCTTGATCGGTGGCTGGCCAGGCAATCGCCCCTTCGACAACGCAATGGGTGTGGTCATCGCCGGCGGCGGTGCGGCGGACGACGGCCGGGGCAACTCTGCCGGCAATTCGGTCGCCGACAACTACGACGTGGTCGGTGGCGGAATACAGAATCTCGCAGGCAGCCTAGACGGCGATCCAAGCGACGGCGAGTACGCCACCATCGCGGGCGGCATCGGGAACAGGGCTGCCGCGACAGCGGCCAGCGTGGGCGGCGGGTTCAGCAACTCGAGCACCGGGGCGTACGGTGTCGTCGGTGGCGGCAGGGAAAACACCGCGAGCGCTGATTCGGCGACCATTGGCGGCGGATTCGGCAACCACGCCGACGCGGCGTACGCAACCATCGGTGGCGGCGGCAGAGCCAACATTAACGATCCCTCTACCGCCAACCGGGTCACTGACAACTACGGCACGGTCGGCGGCGGCCAGAACAACCAGGCCGGCGACGCCGATATGGATCAGTCCAACGCATTCGGCGCCACGGTCGGTGGTGGTGGCGGCAACACCGCCGGCGCACAAGGGGCCACGGTCGGCGGCGGCGGTGGTAACCAGGCGACAGCGCTGTACGCCACGGTCGCCGGCGGTGTGTTCAACTCCGCCACCGCCGACCACGCGACGGTTCCCGGAGGTTCAGCAAACATCGCCAGTGCGCCCGGTAGCTTTGCCGCCGGGCGCCTGGCGTTGGCGAGTCACGACGGTTCGTTCGTGTGGGGCGATGGCTCGAACTTCGCCGCATCACAAGGTGTGCGCTCGTTCAGCGCGCTGGCCACCGGCGGCTTCTACTTCTACTACGACAACGCCGGCCACTTCTGCCGACTCAACTCGACGGCGGGCTGGCTGTGTCCCTTACCCAGCGACCGCGACACCAAAACCAACTTCGCCACGGTAGATGAGCGCGACGTGCTCGCCCGTCTCGCAGCCGTGCCCGTCGAGGCATGGAGCTACAAAGGAGAGGATGCATCGGTCCGCCACATCGGCCCGATGGCGCAGGATTTCCACGCCGCCTTCAACGTCGGCGAGGACGACACGCACATCAACCCGGTCGACGCCAACGGTGTGGCGCTCGCGGCGATCCAGGGGCTCCACCAAATGATGCAGGAGAAGGACGCCGAGATCGCCGCGCTCAAAGCGAGTCTCGCGGACCTCCATGCCCGCGTCACCGCGCTCGATCGGGCCGCCACTGCGCAAGGCGCCGCGTTGGCGGGCGGCGGGCGGCCTGCTGGCGGAGGCAAGTGAATGTAACTGCGAGGAGGATCCCCATGACCCTGTGGCGCAAGCTCTGGCTCACGGCTGCGATCGCGTGCGCGGCTCTCGCGTGCGCCGGCGCGTCGGCGTCGCGGGCCCACGCCGCGCCGCTCGGCACCGCCTTCACGTACCAGGGCCAGCTGCAAAGGAGTGGCGAGCCGGCGAATGACAGCTGCGACTTCCAGTTCGTGTTGTACGATGCCGCAGCGGGCGGCGCGCAGCTCGGCAGCACACAGACGCTGGCGGCGATCGGCGTGACCGATGGGTTGTTCACCGTGCAACTCAACGAGAGCGGGCAGTTCGGTCCAAACGCGTTCGCCGGTGAGCAGCGCTGGTTGCAGATCAGCGTGCGCTGTCCCCCCTCCAGCGGTAGCTACACGGCGCTCAGCCCGCGGCAACCCCTCACGGCAACGCCCTATGCGAGCTACGCGGCGGCGGCGGGCAGCGTGCCGTGGAGCGGATTGAGCGGCGTACCGGCCGGCTTCAGCGACGGCACCGACAACGATGCCCTGGGTGCGCTCTCGTGCGCCAACGGCCAGGTCGCCAAACGCAGCGGCGGAACCTGGGCGTGCGCCGCCGATGACAACACCACCTACACCGCTGGCAGCGGGCTCGTCCTCTCCGGAACGCAGTTCAGCGTCAACTTCGGCACCGGCGCCAACACCGTTGCCGCCGGGAACCACACGCACGGCGGTCAGCAGTGGACGGCGTCCCAGTCGTACGGTCTCCTGGTCAACGACAGCGCGTTGAACGGTACGGCGGTGATCGGGACTGCCAGCGGTGGTGGGCCCGGTGCCGTCGGCGTGGCCGGTGGCAGCGGCAACGGAGTAGGTGTGTTCGGCAGCAGCACCGCCGGCGTTGGGGTGAAGGGTCTCAGCGGCGACCCAAGTACTATCGTTCCACCGGTCGCTGCCGTGTGGGGCGATGCGCACACGAATGCCGGCGTCATCGGCACGAGTGACGATTTCTTCGGAATCCGCGGCGAGTCAACGAACGGCACCGGTGCGTACGGCTTCACGCTGCAGGGCTTGAACGGTGTGTTCGGCGAAGCGGCCGGCGGCTCCGGCAATGGCGTGTACGGACGCGCCAACGGGGGCGCCAATGCCTGGGGCGTCTATGGCGAGAGCGACGGCGGCAAGGGCGTGCGTGGGCGAAGCTTTAGCGGCGTGGGTGTGAATGGCAAGAGCACGAACGGCGCTGGGGTGCTCGGCGAGAGTGACAGCAGCGCCGGCGTGCAAGGCATCAGCACGGACCACGATGGCGTGCGCGGGGAGAGCGCAGGCGTCAACCGGTCCGGCGTTTATGGCGTCAACAGCGACGCCGGTGGCTATGGGGTGTTCGGACGCAACAGCAACAGAGGCACCACCGGCTATCTTGGTGGCGAGTCTGGTGCGCAGGGCGTTTACGGGGGTTACACCGGCTACCTGGGTACCAAGGACAGTGGCGTGCTCGGCATGAACGAGCCGACGCACAACTACGGGGTCCTGGGTTCCCTATCGTTCGCCGGCTACTTCTCCGGCAAGGTCCAAGTGGACGGCGATCTGAGCGTACTCGCGGGCCACACCAAGAACTTCAAGATCGACCATCCGCTCGATGCGGCGCACAGGTACCTGTACCACTTCGGCGTCGAGTCGAACGAGGTCACCAACCTGTACCACGGCACCGTCGTGCTCGATGACCACGGAGAAGCCGAGGTGACGTTGCCCGCGTGGTTCGCAGCTACCAATCGCGATCCGCGCTATCAGCTCACCTGCATCGGGCGCTTCGCGCCCGTCTACATTGCCGAGGAGATCACCGACAACCGGTTCAAGATCGCCGGCGGCGCAGCGGGAATGAAAGTCTCCTGGCAGGTCGCAGGCATCAGAAACGATCCCTCCATCCGCCGGCACAGTCATCCGGTTGAGGAGGACAAGCCTGCCGAGGAACAGGGCACGTACCTGGACCCCGAGGCATACGGTCAACCCGTGGAGACGAGTGTGGAGTGGGCGCAGCAGCCGGAGCTGATGCGCCGGCTGCAGGCAGCGCAGGCGCACGCCGCACACCAGGAGGAGTGATGGACGCGCCACAACGCGGAACGGAGGCGAGACGCCAGGTTGGCACCGTGTTGCCGGCATTGGGGCTGGCCCTTGCACTGCTGCTTGCTGCCACCGCCGCCGAGAGTCAGACCACTGTCACGCTGAGCCCCGTCGCCGACGCCAGCATTGACTACCTGCTCGGCGACACCAACCTCGGCGGACAGGAGGTACTGGAAGTCGGCTATCTCTCCGAGCGCCACATCCGCCGCGCCCTGATTCGCTTCAACCTATCGGGAGTCCCGTCCGACGCGGTCATCGACTCGGCGCAGCTCAAACTTTACCTGCAGCTCACCGACGGTGCCGACCCCGCCAGCTTCCTCGCCGTGCTGATCGCCGAGGACTGGGTCGAGTCGCAGGTGACCTGGAACAATCAGCCAAACCGCGACCAGCCGACCGTCGGCGTCACTATGAACGGCGTGTTGGGGTACAAGAGCGTCGACGTCACTGACATCGCGCGCGCCTGGCACAACGTACCGCACTACGGCCTGGAGTTGCGCGGGCCGGAAGGTGAGCCGGTATACCGGCGCGTCTTCAGCAGTCGTGAGAATATCGAGACGCCGCCGCAGCTCGTGGTGAACTATCACCTGCCGGCATCGCCCACTCCTACTCGCACCCCCACCCCGACGCGAACCCCCACTCGCACCTCTACCCCAGGCAACTGCGTCGAGTTGCTGATGAACGGTGACTTCGAAAACGGCGATCTAGCGCCTTGGCAAGCCAGCGGCAACGCGCGCTTGGGTCCCGGCCGCAACAGCGCCGCCGGCGTGCTGCTGCTTGGCGACAACAACGCCGTCGACGCGGTCTCGCAATCGGTCGGCATTCCACCCGAAGCGACGCTCGCACGCCTCGACTTCTGGTGGCTCGCGACGGGCGGCTCGGACCAGCCGAACGACATCCTCATCGCCTTTGCATTGCACCAGACCGGCGCCACCGAGCTGAAGACGGTGCACGCCGTGGCGCCGTTCGGCCAGTGGCAGCATGAGACACTCGACGTCAGCAGCTACGTCGGCAAGCTCGAAGGCATCGACTTCACCGCGTACTCGGATGGGGCGCAGCCGTCCACATTCACGGTCGACGACGTCAGCCTGACGGCCTGCGGCGTGCCCACCGCCACGCCGACCCGCACCGCGACGCGGACGCCGACACCGACACGGACCGCTACCGTCACGCATACGCACACGGCAACCCGCACCCCGACTCGGACGCCGACGGCAACGCGTACCGCGACGCCGGCACCCACGGACACCAGCACATCAACGGTGACCGTTAGGCCCACGGCGACAAGAACGACCACGCCGACATCAACGCGCACGCCGACGAAGACGGCAGCGGCCACAGCCACTCCCACACCAACCCCCACCACAGGGCTGCCAGTCATCGAACGGGTCTTCAGCGGCCGGGTTTACAAAGGACCGCTTGGCGACACCCGTGAGCCCCTCTCGCACGTCTCGGTTGGCCTCTACAAGGCTGCCATCGCGTGCGAAGAAGGCACGCTGGTCGCCGAAGCGCTTACCGACGGTGCCGGCCGCTTCAGTCTCACCTATTCCACGCCGATCAGGACCGACGCGCTCTACTACAACCTCATCGTGCACAGTGACGGCTTTCACGTGGCCGGGGCACGGTCGGAGAGCGGCGGCGAGCCGACCGACCAGGGGTGGGTACGGTTCGAGCAGCCGCCAGCGGGAACGCTTCCCAACAACGACTTCTTCGGCGACTTCGTTGCCGGCGAGGAGGTCAACGCGGGGGGCGAAGGCAACGCCGGGGATGCGTACGTGAGCCAGGAGGCCTCCGACTTCAACTATGGCCTCGCCCCCTCCCTGTTGACCGGATACAGCAGTGGGCCCGACTTGTTCTTGAACCGGGCGTTCATCCGCTTTGACCTCACCTACATTCCCGCCGGCGCCACGGTGACCCAGGCCACGCTGAACCTGAATCTCGAAAGCGGCAGCGGCGCTCAGCAGGAGTGTCTGTCGGTGCATCGCGTGCTCGACCGCTGGTGCGATGCTGCACCCTGCTCCTTCCCGGTGCCGATTACCTGGAACCAACAGCCGAGCTATGATTCCGGCGCGAGCGCGACGCACGTTGTCGACCAAAGCGCCGGCTACAAGACCTGGGACGTGACAGCACTCGTACAGAGCTGGATCGACCACCCGTTGTCCAACAACGGCGTGGCGCTGATAGGGCCGGAGCAGGGGACCACCTGGGGCCGCCGCTTCACGAGCTTTGAAGGCACATCCGGACCGCGCCTCGTGCTCCACGTGCAGTCGAGCACGCCGTTCGTCACGCCGACGCCGCCACCGACACCCACACCGACGCCGACACCGACCGAGGTGCCGACGCCCGTGGTCCGGCAGGTGCAGATCGTTGGCGTCGAGGTCAACCAGAGTGTGCAGACGATGAACAGCGCCTTGGCCGCCTACCTGATCGCCGGTAAAACCGCCGTCGTCCGCGTGCACCTGCGGGTGACGGATGGCATGGGTGACATCCCAAACGTGACCGGGCTGATGCAATATCCCTATGGCAGTGGCGTGATCCGCAGCCCGATCAACTCCTCCGGCCGCACCACGGCGCGGGCGAATCCCGATCGCGGCATGCTCAACCACAGCCTCAACTTCATGCTCCCTGCCCAGGACGCACAAGGATCGGGCTTCATGTTGATCGAGGTCGATCCGCCACCGGGAGTCACCTTTTCGACCGGCGCCTTCCTACAGGAGGTACGGCCGTTTGCCTTCAAGCAGATGCCACCGCTGCACGTGGCCTTCACGGAGGTGTGGTACGACATGAGTGGCACGCTGCGAAAGCCGCCAGCGAACGCGATGAACGACGCGCGCAGTTGGCTAGGGCGTGCCTACCCCGTGCCGGATGTGCCGGCGGTAGTGGATCTGACGCCCGTGAAGTTTTCCGGAAATCCAGCCGATTTCTGCGATGGGGGCGCGTTCAACGATGTCAACGACGAGCTGGCCAAACGGCAAATGACAAGTATCCTCGTCGAGGTCTTGTATCCAGGCGTATACAACTTGATTCTCTCGTTACGGAACAGCTTCTACTACGGAATGCTCCCGGGAGATTACGCCACACTGTGCCCCGGAGGCAGCTACACCGACGGCAAGGCCAACGGCATCCCGAGTGGTGAGGCAACCGGGGTGATCTATGCGAATGCGTTTGAGACAGGCGTGCTGGCGGGCCACGAGCTGGGCCATTCGCTGAACCTCTACCACGCCGAGTGCTGCGGCGCGACGGGCGGCAAACCGTTCCCGTACCCGAACTGCCAGATTAGCTACGATTCGGCAATTTATGGGTTCGACACTCTGACGCAGGCGGTCTACCCACCCACTTTCAAGGACGTGATGAGCTATTGCCCCAAAACAGCGCGCTGGGTGTCGGACTATAACTACCTGCAGCTATTCAACCGCATCTCGCACTTTTTTCCGTTGGCTACGGGGCGCGCCGCCGAGCTAAGCGACGTGCTCCTGGTCAGCGGCGCCATCAACAAGACGACTGGACAGACGCGGCTCAACCCGATGTATCGCCTGCAGCAGCCGGCACCGGAGCTGCCGGAGCCCGGGCCCTGCACCGTGGGTTTGCGTGATGTGGCCGGATCGGTGCTCGCCGCGTTTGCCTTCCAACCGAATGTCGACACCGAGCCGCTCGACGGACATGACGACATCGAAACTTTCCAGGTGTTGGTCCCGGATCACCCGGACTTGTCGCGCGTCGAAATTCAATGCGGCGGAGAAGTCCTCGCAACGCGCACGGCCAGCGCCACTGCGCCTATCGTGCGCGTCGTCTCTCCGAACGACGGCGAGAGCTGGGCGAATGGAACGCAGACGATCTCCTGGGAAGCCAGCGACGCCGACGGCGACTCGCTGCACTACCTGTTGCAGCTCACCCTCGACAACGCGCGCAACTGGATCACGCTGGTCACCGACCTGACCGAGACGAGCTACACGTTCGACACGGCGCAAGTCCCTGCCAGTCACGAAGCGCTCATCCGCGTCGTGGCGACCGACGGGTTGCGGACCGCGCAGGACACTTCGGATGCAGCGTTCACGGTGGCGCCCAAGCCGCCGCAGGCGGCGATCGAGTGGCCGGCGACAGCTGCTCGGTTCGTGACCGGAGCGCTGGTGATGCTCTCCGGCTATGCGTACGACCCGGAGGACGGTCCGCTGGGTGGTGCTGCGCTCACCTGGGAGTCGGACCAACAAGGCATGCTGGGGAGCGGTCAGGACCTGCCCGTCTCTACCCTCGTGCCCGGTCCTCACCACATCACGTTGAAGGCCACGGACAGTGACGGCCTGCTCAGCACCGCCAGCGTCGACATCGTCGTGGGTGCGGCAGTGTGCGGCGGCGACTGCAACGAGGACAGTCAAGTGACCATCGATGAAATCATCACCGCGGTGAACATCGCCCTCGGAAGTACGGACGTGGCCACGTGTGCGGCGGGCGATTCCAACGGCGATGGGCAGATCACGATCGATGAGCTCATCGCAGCGGTGAGCCACGCGCTGAATGGATGCGCAGAGGCAGTGACCAGTGATCAGTGACGGCAGTGATGAGTGTTGAGTGACGCGGGAAGCAGCCGGGAGCGGTCTCGAACTGTCTGAGACCTGCGGGAGGTGAACCATGCAAGCGTCGATCAGAAGTGTTCTTGCGGTCGCCGCAGTCCTGCTGTTCGCCGCGCGTCCAGCTGCGAGTCAAACAACAGTAACGCTCACTCCGGTGGCCGACGCCAGCATTGACTACCTGTTCGCCGACGCGAACCTCGGCGGCCAGGAGACGCTGGCTCATCGCCATCGCCGCAATGCTGACGGCAAGTTCGGCGCTTGCGCACCATTCGTTCGCGATGTTCGACCAGTCGAAGTCGGTCACGCTGCATGGCACCGTCAAGGACTTCCGCTGGAACAATCCCCATGTCTTCATCCAGCTGCTCGTCAAGACGGAGGGTGGCAGCGAAGAAGAGTGGAGCATTGAGATGACGAGCCCGGAGCATCTGGCGCGAGTCGGGTGGAAGCCTGGAACCTTGAAGCCGGGAGACAAGGTGACCTTGGTCATCCATCCGATGCGCGATGGCTTCAAGGGTGGCCAGTATCTCTCGGGAACCGGACCGGACGGACCCCTGATCGGCTCACCAGCGTCGAAAGGTGAAGGCAGATGAACCTGCGGAGACTCGCACAAGCGGCGGCGATCCTGCTGGGGTGTGTGGCCAGCATGGGCGCGTCGGGAGGATTGCCGGATTGGAGCGGCCAGTGGGAGATTGTCGGTGCGACGCCCGATGCAACGGGAGGATTCAATCAGTCGCTCGATGAAGTCCTAAAGACGATGCAGTGGTCCCCGCCGAACAATCCCGAGCTACAGGCCAGAGTGGACAAGATCGTCGCGGCGGAGCGCCAAAGATTAGAGGCTGTCAACCGCGGAGAAGATCCGGGCGGGGCCGTGCGGGCCTGCACGTTCGGATATCCGTTGCTGATGCTCGATTCACCGTTGATGTTCGAAGTTCTACCGACGCCGAAGGAGACGACTCTGATCTTCTCGAGCCGGGAGATCCGGCACGTGTACACGGACGGAAGGCCGCACACCGCGAAGGAGGACCTGTGGGCGACGCCCTGGGGCGACTCGATCGGCCACTGGGAAGGACAGACTCTCGTCATCGACACCATCGCGGTCAAGTCTCCTTTTGCTTCTTCGGAGTCGGAGGGTGTTGCAGTCCTGGCGTTTGGGGATGTCGAGGGCGCGCAGACGATCACCATTTTGAGTCCGCAGGCGCGCTTCATTGAGAGGATCCGGATGATCGACAAGGATCATTTGGAGGATCAGATGACCGTGATCGATCCGACCAGTTTCACGGCGCCCTGGCACGTGAGACGCACCTACCAGCGGGTGACTCACATTCACCGCATGGTTTACGAGGACTGCGAGGGCGAAGATCGCAATCCCATCGTCAACGGCAAGTTCACGCTCGCACCGCCGTCGTCAGGGGCGCCGCCGGCAACAGCACCGAACAGTGCTCCATCCGCTCAATCTCCCCCTCCTCAATAGCTTTCCATCTCGCTATCTGGTGAACAGTGGGCGCGTGGCCCACGTTCCGGAGTCTGATTTTGTGGGACGGTTTTCCGTTTCGAATTTCAGCCTCTAGCATCCATCATCGAACCTCGAGAAAAGTCCACAGGAGCAGATTGACAAAACCGCTTCCTCTTTGTGCTAGCGTGGGCAGGAAGAGTGACTAGTGGAGAGTGAAGAGAGATCCTTCGACCGGCGAAATTCAACAGCGCCGGCCTCAGGATGACAATCCTCATCGGATTGTCAGAGACGACGGAGACAGCGATGAAGAGTGACGAGCGAATGAACGAATCGACGGCTGGACATGTATCACGCCTGACGTCTTCCTTCTTCCCGGCCCCTACGAATCACTCGTCACAAGTTACGAATCGCCACAAGCTAAGTGTCACACCCTGCCGAGTAATTCTCGGTCTAACTCATTCAAAACAAACAACAGTGACACATCTTAATCGACACACTTTTCGAGGGGGCATCATCCCGAGATTTCGAGATCAACGATCCGCGAAGCGCACAGACAGGAGTGTCTGTGCCACGACAAGCAACTTCAAAGGACAGACGACGCACCTTGAAAGATGCAGAAGTTGGTTGACAGAAGAGAGGCGCGTCTATAGAATTGGGGTTTGTCTGTAGTCCTTCCAGCCGGCCTGGGAGTTCCTGCTCTTTGACAATCGGATTAAACAAGCCAGAACCCGTTTGGTTTTCGGCTTTTGTTCCGGGTGTACCGGGACAGAGGCCATTTGAGAGACCGAGCGATTTAACAGTTCGTTCCGGTCGTGGCGATGCAAATCACCACGGTCGAAACACCAGTTTCAAATGAGAGTTTGATCCTGGCTCAGAGCGAACGCTGGCGGCGTGCTTAACACATGCAAGTCGAACGCGCAGCATTCTGTAGCAATACAGGATGTGGGCGCGTGGCGAACGGGTGCGTAACACGTGGATAACCTTCCTTCAGGTGGGGAATAACCCAGTGAAAACTGGGCTAATACCGCATAACATGACGAGGGCACATGCTCTTGTCTTCAAAGGCGCAAGTCGCCAGAAGAGGGATCCGCGGCCGATTAGCTTGTTGGCGGGGTAATGGCCCACCAAGGCAATGATCGGTAGCCGGACTGAGAGGTTGGCCGGCCACACTGGAACTGAGACACGGTCCAGACTCCTACGGGAGGCAGCAGTGGGGAATCTTGCACAATGGGCGAAAGCCTGATGCAGCAACGCCGCGTGGGGGATGAAGCTTCTCGGAGTGTAAACCCCTTTCGACCCGGAAGAATGCCCGCAAGGGTTTGACGGTACGGGTATAAGAAGCCCCGGCTAACTACGTGCCAGCAGCCGCGGTAAAACGTAGGGGGCCAGCGTTGCTCGGAATTACTGGGCGTAAAGGGTCCGTAGGCGGTGTGGCAAGTCGGAAGTGAAATCTCTGGGCTTAACCCAGAGGCTGCTTCCGAAACTGCCATGCTAGAGTGTGAGAGAGGCGAGTGGAATTACGGGTGTAGCGGTGAAATGCGTAGATATCCGTAGGAACATCCGAGGCGAAGGCGGCTCGCTGGATCACAACTGACGCTGAGGGACGAAAGCTAGGGGAGCAAACAGGATTAGATACCCTGGTAGTCCTAGCCCTAAACCATCAGGACTTGGGGTTTGCCCTGTACGGGGCAAGTCCCGTAGCTAACGCGTTAAGTCCTGCGCCTGGGGAGTACGGTCGCAAGACTGAAACTCAAAGGAATTGACGGGGGCCCGCACAAGCGGTGGAACATGTGGTTCAATTCGACGCAACGCGAAGAACCTTACCTGGGCTTGAACCGCACAGGACCATCTTTGGAAACAGAGACTTCCCGCAAGGGACCTGTGTAGAGGTGCTGCATGGCTGTCGTCAGCTCGTGCCGTGAGGTGTTGGGTTAAGTCCCGCAACGAGCGCAACCCTTACTCGTAGTTGCCACCCGCAAGGGGGAACTCTACGAGGACTGCTCCGGATAACGGAGAGGAAGGTGGGGATGAGGTCAAGTCAGCATGGCCTTTATGTCCAGGGCCACACACGTGTTACAATGCGCGCCACAAAGCGTTGCAAACCCGCGAGGGGGAGCTAATCGCAAAAAAGCGCGCTCAGTTCGGATTGCAGTCTGCAACTCGACTGCATGAAGCCGGAATCGCTAGTAATGGCGCATCAGAACGGCGCCGTGAATACGTTCCCGGGCCTTGTACACACCGCCCGTCACATCACGAAAGTGGGCTGTACTAGAAATCGCCGTGCCAACCGCAAGGAGGCAGGCGCTCAAGGTATGACTCATGATTGGGGTGAAGTCGTAACAAGGTAGCCGTAGGAGAACCTGCGGCTGGATCACCTCCTTTCTAAAAGAAAAGGGAGCACGGTCTGTCTTTATGGCAGGCACGGCTCTCCATCCCGGTTCTCACGATCCGGGACGTTCGGCTTTCTCAGCCGAACGGGTTCTGGCCTGTTTTATCTCCGTTTCGCGCGGTTTGCGGAATGGATCCCGCACCCGAATTTTTCGGGCCGGGACGATTTAAGTCAAAGAGTTAGCAGCAGACAAACGCAAGCCCGGTCCGATGAAAATCGGACCGGGCTTTTTGTTTTTCAGGATGTTTGTGGCGTCAACTCTTCGGTCGCTCGAAGAGCTCGACGAAAGCGCCGACGTCCGGATCGCGCACGAGCACCACGCGATAGCCGGTCTTCATCTCGACGATTCCATCGGAGACGACCGTGACGCCGAACCCCTTGAGGCGCGCGAGGAGCGAATCGATGTCCGTACATTCGAGGCCGATGTAGTTCACGCCGATGTCGGTGATGCTGTATGGCGCGAGGGGCTTCTTGCGGTTTTCGTACTCGACGATTTCAAAACGCATGCGTGATTTCGGATCGGCCGCTTCGGCGAACGTGGCGTTGGCGAGACGAATCACGTTGCCGTGGCCGCCGACGGCGGAATCGAAGAAGTCGCCGCCAATCCAGTTTACGGGTGCCGTGGGCCACTGTGCGCCAAGCATCACGCCGTAGAACGCGCGGGCTTTGTCCGGATCAAGGACGACGAGGCCGATGTGATTGAAGCCAGGAAGATCGGCCGGAACGGCCGGGCGCGTATCGGTGGCGGGTATGGCGGGACGCTGCTCGATGATTTCGACGTCCATGCCGTCTGGATCTGTGATGTAGGCGAGCGTGCCTTTGGTGGCGCCGGGGAGCGGCATCAACTTCCCATCCCAAGTGCGCGGCCAGAGCATGTTGGCAGCCTTCAAGTCGGCCCAGGTCTTTTCGGCGTCGGGAATCGTGAGATCGATGTGCGTGGCGCCTGGCTCCCACGCGGTCTTGTCCTTCATGACATTGCGTCGCTTGATTCCCCTGAATTCACGCAGGTAGAGAGTGAACGGCTTGCCGGAAATGTTGCTATTGAGCGTGAACTTGGCCATTCGGGACTCGACGCCCTTGGTGCCGTGAATGCGGTTCATTACCGCATCATTGCGCCAGGACTTGTCGAGGTTCGGAACTTCCACGAAACCGAGCGCTTTGTAGAACGCGACGGATTTGTCGAGATCGGAAACCATGCGGCCGTCGAACTCGATGCCGACAACTGCGCCTTTGCTTGACCCGAATTGCGGCGCGGCGCTCGACGATTGCCGCAGCCCGAAGATCGCGACGCCCACTAGGAGCGCGCACACCAGAGCCACAGGCTTGAAGCCGGAAAACCAAGAGGCACCCTTACTCATGAACTCCCCCCGTGCGAGACAGCGATTTTGCGCGGTATGTGTAACACCTTTTAGAAGGAGTGTCCAGCCAGCCGGTTACGGCTTGCGCGGGAGTCCCTCGGCGCGTCCTGAGTGAACGGGACAACGCCGAGGCCGAACGATCATCGAGTGCGCGCCAAAGCTACTTGGTTCCTGGAACAAACGCCTCTCTCGCGGCGGAAATGTCGACGTTGTGCTGTTCGGTGTTCACGCGAAAGGCGCGGAGATCTCCCTTCGCTTTCTTGCTTCGAGCAGTCGTGAACGTCAGGAAATACTGGTTGTGCAGCACCATGTCCAGTTGAGCGAGAAACGGCGCAAAGGAGATAGGCGTCTCGAGACCTTGAAAGAATGACTCGCCGCCGGTCGCATCGGTCATCTGGGCAAGGTTGTTCTGGCCGTAGCTTTGGCGAAAGAGATTCCGGCTGGCGCGGCCGACGCCCCGCGCATAGAGCGTGTGAATCATGATGCCGGCCTTCTGCGCCTTCTCGATGGCCAGCGTGACATCAGGGCTCGCCGGATCGCCGCGGAAGCGGTCAATGCCGTCCGCCACGAGAAGGACTTCGCGGCGGGCGCCGCTCGGTTTCCACTTCGCTATGAGGTCCATGAGCGAAAGATAGATGCTCGTGGAGGCTCCCGCTTCACCGATGGTGATTCGAACCTTCTTGGCGACGGCGTCGTGGTCGGCGCTGAATGGCGAAACCGTCTGGACCATGCCGTTGTCGGCATAGAAGAGGCCGACGCTGGTGCCCTTCGACTGCGATCGGACGAACTTGCGGAGATCGTCGAGCTGATTCCCCAGAGTTGTGACGTCGTCGATCACGATGGCGAGTTCGAGCGCGGCCTCGTCCCCTTGCGCCGAGGTCCACGCAGTCACGTCCTCGCGCTGGCTGCCGGTGTGAACAATCACATCGTCCTTGCCGAGGGCGGGAGGAGCCGTGAAGATGGGACCCAGAACCGTGACGACGGTCGTGACCGGGACTTTTGAAGGAGCCGCTTGCTGCTGGGCGTCGATCGGACGTGCAGCGAGAAGAAGAGAAGCGAATAGAAGCGAGCTTGCGAGCAACTTGAAGAGCTTGGTCATGTCAGCACCCTCCGATAAAGAGATGCCCAAAATGGGGGAAGGGGTGTACGGCACATTGCAACGGGAAAGGAGGCACGGGGCACCGGCTGTGCCGAAGAAGGCTCCCCGCGGTGAATTTGACGCGAGCGGATCGATGGGTTAGGCTTTCGCGCGGTTGGGTTGGATCAGGTCGTTGGAAACAGGACTGGTGCGCCGGGAGGCCAGAATGCGGATGACGCAGCGCGTGTTTTTCCTTGTCCTCTGGATCGCAATTTCCTCGGGCATGATCTCGATGGCCGTAGCTCAGGGTGCCGCGGATCCGGCCCAGGAGAAAGATCGCGCGGGGATCGCAAAGGCCGTGCAGAACTATATGGATTTGTGGAACACGCACAACTTGCATGCCGTGGCGATGACGTACACGGAAGACTGCGATTTCACTAACAATTTTGGAGACGTGACACATGGCCGCGCGGGGATGGAGGCGACGTTCGGGCCGTTCATGACCGGCGTTTACAGCGAGACTCATCAGACGGGAAAGGTGCGGTCGACGCGATTCCTGAAGCCCGATGTGGCCGCGGTTGACGTGGACTGGGAAATGACAGGCGCAAAGAATCAGGATGGGACTGTGCGACCGACGCGCAAGGGGCTTCATAGCCTGGTGATGACAAAACAGAGCGACGGATCGTGGCTGATCGCGATCATGCACGTGCACGAGTTCACGAACACGCCTCGGATCACGAACCCAGCGCTGGCACCATTGCCGCCACAGACGCCCGCTCGATAGAGGCGCGATTCTCAGACCAATTCAGGAGTTGAGTTTCAAGTCAGCAGTGGGAAGGAACCGCGGCTGCTTGCGCGCGCGTGTCGCCTGCTCAAACGCATAGGCGATTCTGATCAGCTTCGGCTCGCTCCACGCGCGGCCGAAAAATGAGATTCCTACGGGCATGCCAAAGACAAACCCCGCCGGCACGTTGATATTGGGATAGCCCGCTACCGCTGCGAGAGACGAACTTCCTCCCGTATCGTGATCGCCGTCGATTAGGTCAATCAGCCAGGATGGCCCTGCCGTCGGCGCGACCAGCGCATCGAGGCGGTGTTTATCCATCACAGCGTCAATTCCCTCGACTCGGGCGAGGCGATGGTTCCTCGCGAACGCGTCCTGGTATGCCTTGTCCGTAAGAGGACCTTTCTTCTCGGCTTTCAGGAAGAGATCTTGTCCGAAGTACATCAGTTCCCGGTCGTGGTGACTCTCGTTGAAAGCGATGATTTCCTTGAGCGAATGCACAGCCGCATTCGGCGCAAAAGACGCAAGATAGGCATTCAAATCGGCCTTGAATTCGTAGAGAAGCACTTCCATTTCAGAATCGTCGAACTTGCCGAGCGATGCGATTTCCAGCGGATCGACCAGCACGGCTCCTTCGTGCTTCATAACGTCGAGGGCCCCGCTGAAAACGCTCGAGGCGCTCTCGGTGAAGTCGTAAGATTTCCGTACGATTCCGATGCGTGCGCCGCGCAACCCGCCGCGATCCAAGAACTGCGTGTAATCGGACGGTGACTTTCCGGGGCAAGCTTTCGTTGCGGGATCGGCAGGGTCCGCGCCGGACAGCGCCCCCAGCAGAATAGCCGCGTCGGCAACGCTGCGGCACATCGGGCCGGCGGTGTCCTGACTGTGCGAGATGGGAATGATTCCCGCTCGGCTCACGAGGCCGACTGTCGGCTTAATCCCTACGATTCCGTTCCCCGAAGATGGACAGACGATGGAACCATCCGTCTCCGAGCCTACGGCTGCTGCGCACAGATTCGCCGAGACGGCGACCCCTGAGCCCGAACTCGATCCGCACGGGCTGCGATCAAGCGCGTACGGATTGCGAGTTTGACCACCGCGCCCGCTCCAGCCGCTGGACGAATGCGACGACCGGAAATTCGCCCACTCGCTCAGATTCGTTTTCCCCAAAATCACCGCGCCTGCCTCGCGAAGCCGCCGCGCAACGCCGGAATCCTTCGGGCGCGTGACGCCCAGCAGCGCGAGCGACCCGGCCGTGGTCATCATGCGATCGGCCGTGCCGATGTTGTCCTTGATCAGAATCGGGATTCCATGCAGCGGCCCTCGAGAGCCTTTGGACTTCCGCTCGGCATCGAGTGAGTCGGCGATCGAGAGCGCATCCGGATTCAACTCGATCGCGGCGTTGAGCGAGGGACCGCTCGAATCGATGCTAGCGATCCGTGCGAGGTAGCTTTCCACGAGGAACCGTGCGGTGAACTTTCCCGTCCTCATGCCTTCCTGGAGATCGGCGACCGTTAATTCCTCGAGATCGAATGGCTTCACTTCCTGTGGCTGCGGCTCGACGCTGGCCGCGCGGGCAAGGGCAGGCAACGCAAGGGAGGCGGCACCCATTTTCAGGCTCGATTCGAGGAAATTCCGGCGGGTCCTGGCGATCGCGCTGCTGTCGTCTTTCGCTTTGTTCGTGAACATCAGGGCGGGCTCCTGAATGCGGCGTGATGAATTCTGGTGGGCCTGGGTGGACTTGAACCACCGACCTTCCCGATTCACTTCATCGGGACGCTCTAGTCACCTGCTCGATCCAACGGTGGCTTTTCATCTTCTTGATCTGCCGCTCGCGCTGAGATGCTTCTGAGCGCGTCGCATACTCCTCGGAATAGACAAGCACCCAGGGACCACGGTTCTTGATCGACATCGTGCGATTGTTGTTGTGCTCAACGACGCGCTTCCCCAGATTCTCCGTGTGCCCGACGTAAAATCGTCCAGTCGACTGGCTGCGCAAGATGTAGGCGTGGTAGGGCATATGAAGATGGTGGGCCTGGGTGGACTTGAACCACCGACCTCGCCCTTATCAGGGGCGCGCTCTAGCCACCTGAGCTACAGGCCCACGCGGGATGATCCAACGAACAACGGCAATAATTCTACCACGCTGGTTCCACGACGTAACAGCGCTGGCGCAGGAATTACATCCCGCCGAGCCTCACAATCTATTGAGGCCGTCGAGGGCGGCGACCTTGCAGGCTTCGGCGAGGGTCGGATGGTTGAAGACGGTGTCGCGGAAATACTCGATCGAGCCGCCGTGCGCGAGAACGGTGCGAGCGCGCTTCAGGCCAGAACGATCAAGTCGATTTCCACGCGGACGTCGCGCGGGAGCCGCGCCGCTTCCACAGTCGAGCGCGCGGGCGGATTCGCTGGAAAATAGCGCGCGTAGACCTCGTTCATCGCGGCGAAATCGTTCATGTCCTTCAAATAGACGGTGGCCTTCACGGCGCGATCGAGCGATGAGCCCGCCGCTTCGACGATTGCTTTTAGATTCTCGAACACGCGAGCCGTCTGCCGCGCGACGTCTCCTTCGATGAGCTGGCCGGTGGCCGGATCGAACGCAACCTGGCCCGCCGTAAAGATGAACCCGTTGGCCTTGACCGCCTGCGAGTAAGGGCCGATGGCCTTCGGCCCTTTTTCTGTCGCGATGATTTCCCTCACAACGCCTCCTGAAAAACGGAAATTAGAAAACGGAAAGTCGGAACTAGACGAGACTCGCGGCGACTGTGTCCTTCATTTCTCGGCTACCTCGCCCGCGGGCGAGCCCTGATACCGGCTCCGAAAGTCGTCGGGGATGCCCTTGTTATTGAGCCATAGGCGGAACATGCTCCCAAGATTCCTGCTGGTCGATTGCTCGAGCGCCGACCGCAAGGCATTGTAATCGACCTCCTGCCCTCGCAGCACCACCAGGAGATGCGCGAGCCCGGCGCGAAACGGCGCTTCCCCGCAGGCGTCTTCCAGCGCCACGAAAAAGAGCGGCGCCTTGGCGAGAGCGATGCGGCGCTGGGCGGCCGGGCTATCCAGCAATGTGGTGCCGAGGGGAATCTCGGCCACATTGCTCCGAGCCTCATCGTATCTCCGCAGATATTGGACGATGCGCCGGCGGCGTCCATCCGGACCGCTGTGCGCCTCGTCGACCACAATCGTGGCGTACTCCGGCAAACCTTCGCCGATGCCGAGCGCTGCATCGGGGCTCGGATACATTTGGTCGCCGAACCAATCGTGGGCGAGAGCGTGGGTGACGATTTCGAGAAACCGGTCGCTGCTCGTCCCGAGCTCCAGGGCCGCAGGATTCACGATTGCGCCTCCCGGGAAATCCGCCGCCGCCGGTCCCGTCTCGCCGGAAAGGTGCCCGCGAAATCCGGGCGCTTCGACGATGTGAGGAGCCTTGATGTTCTTGTCGAGCGGGCCGAAGGTTTTTTCCAATGTGTTCCACGCCGCCATGAGCCGTTCCGCGGCTGGCCCCGGGTCGTCCTTCAAGGGCTGGAGCGTCCAAAACACAGCGGAGCGGTTGTTTCGAGGCTCGGGCCACGCCGCATAGCGGCCGGCGACAACGTACGGAGCCAGATCCTTCGCATCCAGCACGAAGCGGTGCTCCATCTCGCTGCCATCCGCTTTCCGGCCCTTGGACGCGCCCCTGGCCAAGACAAAGAAATCGGCGGGCACGCGAATCGTGTAGTCCGTGACCTTCGGCGCGTTCGGATGCGGAGCAAGGAGGTGCTTGGGAGGGAGGAGTTCGGGGAACCATCCGCTCGAACCGAGATGAAAACTGTTCTCTTCGATCGTGATTCTCGCGCCCAGGTTTTCAGGAGAACTCAACGTGTATTCGATCAGGAGCTCGCGCGTTTGCTTGCGCTGCCAGGGAGGATCGAGCGCGATGCGAAGCGCGTTGGGCCGCTCGGCCTGGTAATCTCCCGGCAGATTCGAGAGCGTTGCTTCGCGGCCGCTCACTTGCACGCGGAGATTCTTCCGGCCGAACGATCGTTCTTCCGGGAAGATCGCATCCACAAACGTCAGATCGGCGCTGCCCGAATTCCGAAGCACGTAACGCGTTTGAACCCGCAATTCCGGAGTCTGGCCGGGAACGAAGCGGACTCCGCGCGATTCCTTGAGGACTCGATACCCCGGAGCGAGCGGCACGTCGCAGGAAAATCCGCACAGGAGAAGCAGAGTGGGAACCAACGCGAAGACAAGCGAGCGCGGAGCGATGCTCTTCAAGATGCGAAGATTCTACCGGGACGCAACGGCTGGGAAAAGGCGGAAAATCGGCACTAGGAGCCGCTGAACCTGCGGAGAAGTTCGGCGTCGCTCGCGCCATGGTGGCGAGCCGAGATGATTGCAGCCGCCTGCGAATCGGGAACCCCGCGGCGCGAGAGCTCGAGCAGCGTCAGTTCGCGCACGCCGACGTTCTTGAGATTCGCGAGCGAAGCGCCCGCGAGCACCGGCTTGCCTGCCGCGCGGTGGCGAGCCACTTCGAGGAGGATGGCATCCGACAAACCGGCGAGGCGCATCGCTTGAAGCTCGCCCGCATTGAGGCCCAGCTGATTGAGCTTCGCGAGTTCGAGGATCGTGGCTTCGCTTACCTGCGCCCGGACCAATCCTGCAACGGCATCGCCCGCATCGAACGCCTGGCTGCGGCTGCGATACGTCTTGACGATCTCGACGCAGCCGGAATCGGAAAGACCGCCCTGGCGCGCTGCCGCAAGCTCGGTCACTTCGGGCGCCGTGATCTGGAGACCCTTCAATTCCTGGATCGTGTCGTAGCTCATGCCCGCTGTGTCGAGCGGTTTCGTATCGAGGGGAGGAATGCGATGGCAGCCGACAATGCAGCATACAAGCGCAGCAGCGGACAGGACGCGCACTAGAGTCAGGCGCGCGAGCGCAGGCTTACCGAGGCCATGTGCGAGATGGCGTGCCAGGATAATAACCCCCATGGATACATTGTACGCGCCGGGAGCGAAGGCGGATTGGGATGTCGCGGAAGGATTACTGGGTTGGGGCGCCGGAGAAACTAAACGTTGTAAACCCGCTCGATATCGAAGACGCCCGGGATGCGCTTGATGCCGGAGAGGATGTGCTCAAGCTGCTTGCGGTCCCGGACGTCGAGCGCGACTTCGATGCGCGCGCGGATGTTGTCGTCGCCGCCGCTCTCAAAGGTGCGGATGTTCGCGCCCGTCTCGCTGATGACGCTCGTGATGGCGGCGAGCATTCCGGGACGATCCTCGGTGAAAATGCGCAGGCGAACCGGGAAAGTAGCTTGAGTGGAGTCGGCCCATTCGACGGCAATGCGGCGATCGGCCTCGTACAGTAAATTTTCGACGTTGGGGCACTTCTTGCTGTGGACGGCGATGCCGCGCCCGCGCGTGACGTACCCGATGATGTCGTCACCGGGAATGGGATTGCAGCATTTCGAGCGGTACACCATCAAGTCGTCGTGGCCGCGGACGACGATGGCTGCGTCGTCCATACCGAGCATTCGCTTGACGGTCGATGTGAGCTTCGGCTGCTGCTCCTCCTGCGGAGCGGCCTGTGGCTGGCCGGTGGCCTTGGCGATCACCTGGCGCGCGGACCATTTCCCGTAGCCGAGGTCGGCGTAGAGATCTTCGACCCGCGAACAGCCGTATTCTGCGGCGACGCGCTGCCACACTTCGTCAGGGATCTTCTTCAGGCTCGCGCCTACCTGGCGCGCTTCCTTCTCCAGCAGGCGCCGGCCGACGTCTGTGGCCTCCTCGCGCTCGTGCAGGTTGATCCACTGGCGAATCTTGCTGCGCGCGCGCGAGGTGTGAACGAACGAGAGCCAGTCGCGCGAGGGCGCGTGGCCCTTCTGCGTGACGACTTCGACGACATCGCCATTGGCGAGCGCGTGGCGCAGCGGCACCATCTCGCCATTCACCTTCGCGCCGGAGCACTGATGCCCGACTTCGGTGTGGACGGCATAGGCAAAATCCACGGGGGTGGCACCGCGAGGCAGGACGACCACGCGACCCTTCGGCGTGAACGTATAGACCTCTTCGGGATAGAGATCCACGCGGAGCGTCGAGAGAAACTCGCTCGGCTCCTGCATCTCCTGCACCCACTCGATCAAATGGCGCATCCAGACGATCCGCTGATCGTCGGCCGATGACGCCACTTCAGGCCCGCCCTTGTACTTCCAGTGCGCCGCGACGCCCTGCTCGGCAATGCGGTGCATCTCCTGCGTGCGAATCTGCACCTCGAACGGCTGTCCGGAATGGATCACGGCCGTATGGAGCGACTGGTAGAGGTTCGGCCGCGGCATGGCGATGTAGTCCTTGAAGCGGCCGGGCACGGGCCGCCAGATCTGATGGATCACGCCGAGCGCGGCATAGCAATTCTTCACCGTGTCGGTGATCACGCGGACGGCCAGCAGGTCGTAGATCTGGTCGAGATTGCGCTGCTGCTTCTGGATTTTCAGGTGCACCGAATAGAGGCGCTTGATGCGGGCCTGAACCTCGGCGGGGATTCCGCTCTCGACCATCTTTTCGCGGATCGTGTTCTGCACTTCGGCAAGGAATTTGTCGAAGACGTTCTGCTTGGACGCGACTTTCTTCTGCAACTCGAAAAACGCCTCGGGCTCGAGATAGCGGAACGCCAGATCCTCGAGCTCGCCGCGGATGAGGCCCATGCCGAGCCGGTTGGCGACGGGCGCATAGATATCGAGCGTCTCACGCGCGATGCGGAGCTGGCGCTCGGGCGCGAGATATTCGAGCGTGCGCATGTTGTGCAGGCGGTCGGCGAGCTTCACCATCACGACGCGAACGTCGTTGACCATGGCGAGCAGCATCTTGCGGACGTTTTCGGCCTGGCGGTCTTCCGGAGCGAGAAGGTCGAGCTTGCTGATCTTCGTCACGCCCTCCACGAGCCGCGCGACATCGGGACCGAATTGCTCGGAGATCTTCTCGATGGGCATCTTCGTGTCTTCGACGACGTCGTGGAGAAGCGCGGCGCAGAGCGAAGTCACATCGAGTTTCATGTCCGCGAGGAGATGCGCCACTTCGACAGGGTGCGATAGATACGGTTCACCGGAGAGGCGCGTCTGCGCCTTGTGCTGTTCGGCAGCGAAGTCGTAGGCGCGGCGGAGGAGATCGAGGTCGTCGCCGGGGCGGTTGCGGCGCACCTTGTCCGTCAGCTCGACGAAGCGCAGATCGACCGTGCGCCGCGCAGCGAGACTAATGGCAGGTTTGCCGGCCAAGTCCATGGACGATTTCATTGTAGTATTTTATTGGATGCTTTCGCGACCCCTTGTGCTTCAGGGCGCAAGCCGTTGCAGCGGATCGACTTCGGCGGTCCGGAGCAGTCGCAATACAAGCACTCTCCACCCTCCGTTTCGTTGACAAAGCCTCGCGATCAAACTACCGTCGGGAAAGCATCCATGCGGACTTCCTTCAAGAAACATCGGACCCTCGTGCAGGCGATTCGCGGTGCGGCGATCCTTTGCGCGCTCGTGGGATTGTGTTTCGGGAACTGTGCGGCGCAGGAGAAACCAGCCAAGCCAAAGAAGACGCCACGCGTTCCAAATTCCGGCGCGGAACTCTACAAGCAGAATTGCGCGGTCTGCCACGGCAACGACGGCAAGGGCAACGGCCCCCCGCCCGCCTCGTCTCCATTCACGGCGCCGGTGCCCGACCTGACCACGCTCGCCCAGCGCCACGAGGGAAAGTTTCCCGACGCGTATATCCAGACCATTCTGCTGAGCGGGGCGAAAATGCAGGACCACGGTCCTTCGGAAATGCCAATCTGGGGGAAGATCTTCGCGGCAACGACAAAATCCGACGAGAAGCAAGTCGCGCTGCGCATCACGAACCTGACCAACTACCTCAAGTCCCTCCAAGAGAAGTAGAAACGCAGCGGGCTCGTTTTCCGCGGGCGCATTTCGCGGCCCGCGTCACTCGCTCTTTTCGAACGGATAGCCGGGCTTGACCCAATCGGTATAGAAGTTGGTGGGAATCAAGAGCATGCGGAGGTGCGTGAAGCCCATGTCGTGCAGGGCGGTGAACGCCGGACGGAGGTTGGGGCAGCGATCGAGCGGGCAGCAGCCGCAATACACCACGACGTTCGTGGAACGCGGGATGCTCTCCGCCCACTTCTTCAGATCGTCGAGGCCCTGCGGAGTCGAAGCCGTTCCGTGATACGAGGCACCGGGTACATGGCCGCCCCTGTATAGCACGCGCGGGCCAACGCAGACGACCGTGGGCTTTGAGGCTTGAGGCGCATCTGCGAGTTCCTTGGCCAGGTCGGAAGGCTGCACAGTCTGCGCGCTGGTCCACGGGTCGGATGGAGCCGAACCGGCAGCGGATGCGGGATGCGCCGCGGCGGATTGGCCAGGGGCCTGTGCCAACGCGCCCGACACGAGGCGTGAAGCTCCCCCAGCGAAGAGCGCGATCAGCATCGCGCCCAAGACAACTTTCATCGAACGAAATTCCCTTCCGCCGACCATCGCGTGGATTCTCTCACAACGGCCGGAAGAACCGTCAACGGAAAATCGCCAGGGACCACAAAAGCGCCCCGAAACTTTTCGTTTGCGGGGGTGTTTGAACGATCGGATGTGCGGGCGGGTCCGGCCCGCCTGGCGGTTACCATCTGGATGCCGGGAAATTGACAGCCCTGCGGCCAATACTTACGATAGAAAGCGGGGTCGTACTATGCCAACGCGCCAGTGTCCGCATTGCGGTAAGGTGATATTCGATCAGTCCACGCAGTGTCCGTATTGCCGGGAGGCACTCTCGGCCGTTCCAGAAGTTCGCCTAAGGAATCCCCACCGCGCCGTGGGGCGGGGGAAGATTCGCCAGGGGCTCCTTTGCGTGCTTCTGGCTGCGCTCGTCCACTACTTCGCCGGCGGATACAGCGGGCTGCAACTCCCCTTTCCGATCGCGCCGCTCGTGACTATCTACCTATCTCCCCTGCTGCTCCTGAGCGGCCTCGGCCTGAGCCTTTCGGGCATGATTTTGCAGCACAAGGCTTAAGTCTCACCAGCAATTGCACAGCGGACAATCCCCAGTGTTTCTCTGCGGCCAGCACGATCGCGCAGCGGCGCCGCATTGCCACTGAAAAAAGAAACGGCGGGCCTGAACGGCCCGCCGTCGAAAGGAATGGCACCCGGGAAACCCGGGGTGGCTACGAAGTCGGCTGGATATTGGCCTTCTTCTGCTTGATCGCCTTGACCCTTTCCACGAGATCATCCGCCTGCTGGAAATCCGCATCGCGCGCAGCGGAAGTGGATTCGGTATCGGCCTTCTGGCGGTAGAGCAGATTCAGGTAAGCCATTGCGTCGTCGTAATCAGGGCGCAGGCTAATGGCCTTTTGGAGACTCGTGACGCCATCGTCGATGGTCGAGCCATACTTCTGGGCGAATTGCGTGGCGAGAGCCGGCGGCATCGCGTCGCTTTCCTTGACCGGCTTCTTTGACGATTTGTTGTACGTTTCGCGCATTTCCTTGTTGGCGCGATAGCAGAGCGACCAGTCAATCACGCCAATCCAGTAGTAAGGCTCGGGATCGTCGGGCTTAATCGCGATATGCTTCTGGTGATACGTCTTTGAGTCCTGGAGCTTCTGCGCATCGAACGGCGTTCCGCCCATGTTGTAAAGGATGGAACCAATGCCATCGATCGCAGAGATGTTGTTGGGATCGTTGTTCAGAATATTCTTGAATTCGGCGATGGCCTGCTCGCCATTGCGAATGTTGTCCTGCGAGGGAGCGCCGGGAATGTATTGACTCGCGTAGGCGGTTGCGAGATAGAGCTGGGCGTTCGTGAGCGACGGATCGAGGTCCTTCGCCGCCTTGAAATCCTCGATCGCCTGGTCAAATTGGGCGTTCTTATAGGCCTGGACGCCCTTATTGAGTTTGTCTCGAGCGCGGAGCTTGTCGCAGCCGGCTCCGGCGGCCAATGCGGCCATGACGACAGCCGCAAGAAACAGAACATGAGGCTTCCGCTGCATCCCTGCTCTCCTTAAGAAGTCGGTGGCTGCGCCAGCCCGCCAGCGGCGGCGAATCCGCAAGTCAGACGACTACACAAATTCCAGCTACTGACCTGCTTCTATTTTTGCGGTGATAAGACCCACGTGATCGATGCCGGCGCCGCGCATGATGTCGATTGCCTTCGCCACCTGCGCGAATTCGACATCGTCATCACCCTTTACGAAAGCAATCTTGTCGGCACGCTCCTTGAAGATGTCAAAGAGTCGCGGACCGAGCTCCCCCCAGTTGCTCTGATCCTGGTTGATCATGACTTTCCCGCCGTTCATCACCTGAACCACGATCGTCCGGCTATCGGGCTCGGTCTGCTTCTGATTGGGCGGAGGGGGCTGGGGCACCAGAGTACTCAATCCCGTAGGCGTTCGCGGCGTGATCACCATGAAGATGATGATCAGCACGAGGAGCACGTCAATCAACGGAACGATGTTGGGTTCCGAAACCGGACCGCCTTTACCACCACCAACTGCCATTCCCATGGAAAACTCCTTGCTCGCCTAAGCTAGTCCGAACCGCCAGGCGGCGGGGGCGGCACATTCTTGTTCGTCTGAGGCTTTTCAGTCAGCAGGCCGAGATTCTCAACGCCGGCGGAGCGAACTTCGTCAACCGCCTTGACCACGTCGCCGTACTTGGCGCGTGCATCGGATCGAACGTAGACGGTTTTGTCTAGGCGATTGGAAAGCTGATCCTTGACTTCGTCCGTAATCTCGCCCAGCGTGATTTCCCTGCTACCGAGGAAGAAGTGCCCGTCCTTCGTTACGGCGACGATGACGGCGTCGTCCCGATCGGCATTGGGCATCTTCTCGGCGTTTTCCGCCTTGGCCATGTTTACGGGAAGGCCCTTCTGCAACATGGGCGTGATCACCATGAAGATGATGAGCAGCACCAGCATGATGTCCGCCATGGGGATGACGTTCGGTGCCGCCATCACCGGGGGCGCTTTGGGTTTGTATGCCATTGCTTACTTCTTTCCGCTTCGCCGGGTGATGAAGTAGTTGATCAACTCCATCGAGGAGTTGTCCATCTCGACGTCGAAGGCTTCCACGCGGTTCGTGAAGTAGTTGAATGTCCAGACGGCAGGAACGGCGACAAGCAAGCCGAGGGCCGTGGTCACGAGGGCTTCCGCGATACCGCCGGCGACGGCCGAAAGACCGGTCACCTTCTGGCTCGAGATGCCTTTGAACGCGTTGATGATGCCCATGACGGTGCCGAAGAGGCCGACGAAAGGCGCCGTGGAGCCGATGGTGGCGAGGCCGGAAAGGCCGCGCTTCATTTCGGCGTGGACGATGGCGACCGAACGCTCGAGGCCGCGCTTGGCCGCTTCGATCACTTCTTCATCGCTGACCTGAGCGGACGCCGCCTGGAATTCGGAAAGGCCCGTCGCCACGACCTTGGCGATGTGGCTCTTCTTGTTGCGCTCGGCGATGGAAATCGCTTCGTCGAGCTTGTTGTCCTTGAGAGCGCCGGCCACCTGCTGGACGAACACGCGGGACTGCTTTCGCGCGGCGCTGTACATCAATGCCCGGTCGATCATGATTCCGACAGACCATGCGGACATGATGATCAGAATCGCGACGACCGTCTTAGCCGGATAGCCCATGTTGTGCCACATCGTAATCAGGTCCCAGCCGACTTCGGACTCCTGAAACATCGCCAACAGTACGTTCGCAAGCATAAAGTTCGATCCTCCTCCGTCCCTGCCACTCGATCACGGCAGCTATATTCTGCCGGTCGGAATTCCAATCCCCAGCGATCCGAACCCGCGAACGGGCCCGGCCCTGCTTAACCACCCAGCGTAAACACAACCTGAATCTGCGTATCGACTTCCGTCGGCTCGCCATTGAGCAGCGTCGGTTTGTAGCGCCACTCGTGCACAGCGTCCATCGCCGCCTTCATCAACAGCGCGGGCCCGGAGACGTATTGAAGCTCCTGAATCGTTCCGTCTTTCGCGATGATTGCGTGTAAAACCACGGTGCCCTGAACGTGAGCCGTCTTCGCGATCTGCGGATAAACCGGGTCAATTTTGCGGATCAGGTTTGCAGCCTGAACGTTGCCTCCGACCCTGAGGGGGGCCCTCTGAACGGGCTTCGGCGGTGGCGGAGGTCCAATGATGCCACCCAGCACGCCGCCGACGACGCCGCCGGTGCCACCCGCAACTCCGACTGCGCCCTCGGCTCCGATATCCGGCGCTTCGTCCTTGATCACTTCAATCTTCTTGGGGATCACGGTGGGCGCGACCATTCTCTGCGGCTGAACGATGCGTGGCCGCACGATCTTCACTGGCTGGGCGGGCGGAGGCGGCGGTGGAGGCGGAGGCGGCGCCACGAGGAACGTGCTGAGCATTCCCTTGGGCAATGCCTCGGTGTAGATCAGCGGAATCAAAATCATTACGCCGAGTATCATAAACTGAACGATCGTCGAGAGAAGGACGGTCCACGACATATTCGTCTTCTTCCTTGCCTTCCCCGACAGGACGAGATCGTCAAACATGCCTACCTCCTTGCGACTGCCGCCACGCGCTTTTCGGCTGCGGATCCGACGCGGGCGGTTGCTGCCTGCCCACCACCGTACTTATTCCAGAGCACTACGATCGGTGCTGCAATGCCAAAACTGGAATAGGTACCTACCACAACTCCTACTACCATGGCAAAAGAGAACGCGCGGAGCACCTCGCCACCCATCACCCACAGTACCAAAACGGTGAGGAAGGTCAAACCGCTGGTCAGGATCGTTCGAGAGAGCGTCTGATTGATGGACTTGTTCACGATCTCCGGAAAGGACTCGCGCCTCATGAGCCGGAGGTTTTCCCGCACGCGGTCGAAGATGACAATCGTATCGTTCATCGAGTAGCCGACCAGAGTCAGCAAGGCTGCAATCACCGTCAGCGAAATCTCGTAATGAAAGAGCGAGAAGAAACCGAGCGTGATCAGCACGTCGTGGAAGACGGCGATGACGGCGGCAGCCCCATACACCCACTCAAAACGAAACGCAATATACACCAGCATACCCCCGAGAGCATAGAGCGTTGCGAAGAAAGCCTGGCGGCGGAGCTGGGCGCCGACCTTGGGGCCGACGATCTCTGCGTCGCGGACGGCAAAGTTGCCGAGCGAATAATCGTTCGCCAGAAACCCGGTGACCGCAGGAGTGACGCCTTCGACGTTCTTGAGCTCATCAAAGCTGGTGACGATGCCACTGTGGTCCGTATCGCGCGCGCTGGTGAGCCGGGTTGCAAGCTGGTTGTAACGATCACCCGCGTTCGTTCCGAGCAGGAGCGGATCCTTCCGCGTGAGGTCGGCGGCCAGAACTGGTTGCGTGAGGGAGTTGAAGTCGGGTTTGCTGCTGCCGGTTCCGAAGGTCGCGTGGAGCACGTCCAAAATCTTCTGCTTGCCGGCGTCGAGCGATTCATCCCCCTGGGCCTGCTCAAGACCAATGACCACATCGTTCTGCGAGCCGATACTCCGGGTGTCGCTGATGCCCTGGATCGTGCTATTCGGCAGTCCGGCCTGCTGGAGGCCCTTGCGAATCTGGTCGATGGGAGGCTTGCCGGCAAAACGGACATAGACGAGAGTGCCGCCCCGGAAGTCGATGCCGTACAGCGTCCCGTGCTTCACGACGATCGTCCGGTATATGGAAAGCCACCCCACGACCAGCAGGAGGAGCGAAAGAGCGACGAAGTACTTCGCCTTCCCCATCCAGTCAACATTGACGCCGTGGAAGAATTCCATGCTGGGTCCTATCCGTCTAGTTTTGACACCGCTGCGCCCGGATTTGTTCCCGGGCAGCTCACTGCCTCACAACCTGGTTCTGGTACCGAGCCTAGATGCTCAACTGAGCCTGCCGGTCCATGCGCGACAGGTGAAAATCAAAGATGGCTCGCGAAACGTAAATGGACGTAAACACGTTTGCAATCAGACCGATTATCAACGTGATCGCGAACCCACGCACGGGGCCCGTGCCGAACAAAAAGAGAAAGATAGCCGAGACGACCGTGGTGACGTGCGTATCGATAATGGTGTGAAACGCCCGGTCAAACCCAGTGTCCACGGCCGGAGCCGGCACCTTGCCGCCGCGCAATTCCTCGCGAATGCGCTCGAAAACGAGGACGTTGGAATCCACGCCCATGCCGATCGTCAGAATCACGCCCGCGATGCCTGGAAGCGTGAGCACCGCTCCGGCGTACGCCAGGAAGGCGACCAGGATCACAAGGTTCAGCACCAGGGCCACAACAGCATTGACACCGCTCAGCCGGTAATAGAACACGAGAAAAATCATCACCACAATCATGCTGCCGATCGAAGCTCGCACGCCCTCGCGAATGGAATCCGCGCCGAGCGACGGGCCGACAGTGCGCTCTTCGAGGTACTTGATCGAAGCAGGCAGGGCGCCGGCGCGGAGCACGAGCGCCAAGTTCTGCGCCGACTCCTGGCTAAAGCCTCCCGTGATGCGGCCCGAGTCTTCGATGCGGGACTGAATGGTCGCCGCCTCAAAAACCTGACGATCGAGGACGACTGCCATGCGGCCGCCGATCGCGGCCTGAGCCTCCGTGAAGGGACCGAAGCGAGCCGCTGCGGCCGTTGAGAGCTTGAAGTCCACCTCGTACTGCCCCGGAGACTCGGTGCTCGGATTCGAGTCAGCGCTGCGCAGATCCTGCCCGGTCACGATGGGAGATCGATCGAGGATGTAGAAGACCTGTCCGCTAGGCTGCCCGGCGGCGACCGATTCATTCTTACCGGGGACAATCGTCGTGCCTGCGGGCAGCACGCCGCCATGCTGCGCGAGCGCCTCCGCTTCAGAGGCATACGGACCGTCGGCAACGCGCACCAACTGGAGCTGTCCGCCCGCTTGAATGACGGCTTTCGCGCCGGTCGGGTCACCTACGCCGGGAAGCTGAACCAGAATTTCGTCGTCGCTGCGGCCGGTGAAGGCGATGGTCGGCTCGGTGAGCCCGAGCGCGTTGATGCGGCGCGTGATCGTCTCGAGCGTTTGGTTCATAGACGCTTGGCGAAGATCGGCGACCACCGAAGGCTTCATCGCGAGCAGATAGCCATTCGTCTCTCCCGCGGCGGGAGCCATCGTCCATTCCGTGAATTGATTGCTGACCAGATCGCGAAAGCCGCCTGAGGTGTTCGAGTCCACATCACGCACCAGAATGTGCGTGTCGTCCACGCGGCGGATTTCGCCGACGCCGACATTCTTGGCGCGAAGCTGCTTGGTGAGGTCATCCACGGCCTGGTCACAGCGCTGGCCGATGGCCTCTTCGAGCTGGACCTGCAAAACGAGGTGACTGCCGCCTTTCAGATCGAGGCCGAGCTGGATGCGTTTTGCAAGGTTGCCCTTCACCTGCGCCCAGGAGGTGGGGAAAGTGGGAACTCCGATCACGCCGAATATGCAGACGAGGAGGACCGCCAGGATGAACGCGAATTTCCACTTGAGCTGGGAATTCATGCGAGCTGATTAGCTCTCCTTGTTTTCGGCCTGGAGTCCGACGATGGCGCTGCGCGACAGCTTGATTTTCACCTGCTCGGCGATACGCAGTTGGACCGAATCATCCTCAAGTCCGACAATCGTGCCGTAGATCCCCCCGTTGGTGATCACCTTGTCGCCGTTCTTCAGATTCTTAAGCATTTCAGTGACCTTCTTCTGACGCTGCTGGGCGGGCCGGATCATCAGGAAGTAGAAGATCGCGATCATGGGAACCAAGAGAACCAAGGGGTTGGCGAGGATCGACGTGCCTCCGGGCTGGGAAGGAGCTTGCACAAAAAGACCCATTGTTTCCGGTACGGTCATCATGAATTCCACCCTTTTTCGCCTCTTCCGCCGACACGCCTACCGGGGCCGGCAGGCCATGGAAGCCGTTCCCCGAAGAAGCCACCCCGGCCCTTGCCGCACCCAGCGCCCGCTTGGGTTTGCCTATTGGAGGCGTGCCTGAAGGTCAGAGCGGAAACTTTCTAGGCTTCCAAAACGAATAGCCTCCCGAATTTGCCGCATGATGTCAAGGTAAAAGTAGAGGTTGTGGTGGGTGTTCAGGATGAGCGAGAGGAATTCTCCCGTGGCATAAAGATGCCGCAGATACGCGCGGGAATATCGCCGGCAGACAGCGCACCTGCAATTTTCGTCGAGCGGCCGTGGATCATTCGCGTACTGCGCGTTGCGAATCAGCACGCGCCCCCGGGATGTGAACAGGCATCCATGGCGCGCGCTGCGAGTGGGAAGCACGCAATCCATCATGTCCACGCCAAGGCAAACGTAGTCAACGATCTGCTCCGGCTTGCCGACGCCCATCAAATACCGCGGGCGGTCCGCCGGAAGCCGTGACGCGGCAACCTGCGTCATCTCGCAAGTTACGCCGTGCGATTCACCGACGGCGAGCCCTCCGATGGCGTAGCCCGGAAAATTGAGATCAACCAGAGCATCGGCATTCTCGCGGCGCAGCGCGGGGTACGTGCCGCCCTGGACGATGCCGAAGAGCATTTGCCGGGAGACATCGCCGTGGCGCTCGAAAGCACCGCGCGACCGCTTCGCCCAGTCGAGCGTTCGCGCGGCGGCCTGGCGCGCACGCGGTTCATCGGACGGCGCTTCGATGCATTCATCGAGCACCATCATGATGTCCGAGCCCAAAGCGATCTGTATTTCGAGCGCTTTTTCGGGAGAGAGAAAATGTTCGGAGCCGTCGAGGTGAGAGCGGAATATCACGCCGTCGTCGCCGACCTTGCGGAGATCGCTCAGGCTGAATACCTGGTAGCCGCCGGAGTCCGTCAGGATCGGCCGCGGCCAGGACATGAATTTGTGCAGCCCGCCCATTCCTCGGATCAGCTCATGCCCGGGACGCAAGTAGAGATGGTAGGTGTTGGCGAGAAGAATCTGGACGCCCAGCTCTTCGAGATCCTGCTGAGTCTGCCCCTTTACGGTCGCAGCCGTACCTACGGGCATGAATGCGGGCGTCTCGATCACGCCGTGCGGCGTTGTGAGGCGTCCCAGGCGCGCGCCCGTCGGATCGGTGGCGAGAACCTCAAAACGAAAACCCATCCCGCGAGTGTATCAGGCGAACGCCGCGGTGAGGCCGGTTCTAATCAGCACGTACACGAGCCAGAGTGCGAATATCGAGAAGAAAGCTGTTGTAGACGATAGTTTCTTGGGCGCCGCAGCGTGATAGCCAATCGCCAAAAGAGTCATGTTCCAGAACGAAAACACGTCGATCGAACCCAACATTGCACTCATCCACTTCGGCGAATCACTCGAAAGAAACGCCCCCGCGTTTGACGCCACAATGTTCTGAAGATCGATTGTCGTAGGGTCTTTGACTGAGACGATCAATATCCCGAGCAAGCCAGAAATCAGCCCCGGCATAAAGGCGTGCGATGTTATCCCGAGCGACGTCTTAAAGTTGAATTTCGCACCCATCAGCCCACTGAAAACGCCCAGAAATACCGCCGCTACGACGATGACCAAAATGAATGGCGCCAACACTCCTTGCACATAGGCGACCTTCGGCCCGTACTTGAGTTGCGCCTCATAGACCCGCTCCCGCTGTTCGGGTGGCATTTGCTCGATGCGGCTGTTTCCCGCCATCTGCTTCTGGAAGAAACTCGGCCATCCACCGCGATACGAAAATATCCCAACAACGCCCAAGACTAGAACGCAGAGGAGCATCGTCGGCAGCAGCCAACTGGGCCGCCGAACAATCGATTCGAACGTCGCCTTGGGGCTAAAGAGCGCCCCGAAAATCCGGCCGAAGGAGTTGATGCGTTCGGGTGCTTCTGCCGTGGGAGTAGTCGCGCTGGCCATGAGTTCCCTCCTGTGGTTTGCGAGCCGGGACCGGCTTCTTCTGTGGTTTACGCGCGGCGCCCGGAAAAGTTACATCGAAACGAGCGGCACCTAGTGTTTCAGGACGCGCGTGACACTTGGGGAGACAAGTTCGTAGCGGATGTTGCGCCAGCGGGTGCGTTTCGTCAAGAGCGATGCGATGAAATTCCACGAGTAGAGAAAAGGGACCACCGGGGCGAGCGCAGTCCAGACCCAGCTCCACTGGCCCAGCTGGGACTTCCACTCAGGCAGCATCTCGCTGACGGCGATCGTGCGAAGCGCCCCCTTCATCGCCGGGAGCAGAACAACTACCAGCGTCATGAGCGCCGGCTGCATCCACGGGTCGCCGGCGGCCATCATGCTAAAGATGACGAATGCGGCGTAGATCAAAGTGAGCGAATAGCTCAGATGCGCGGCCGCGCCCATGGCCCACCGGCGGGGAGCATAAACGCGCGTGACCAGAATCTGCCGGTTGGTGAATTCGAGCAGGGTCGCGCCGGTCCACGGATGGGGAGTCGCGGCGAGACACTCGGGGCAGAAGATGATTGGCTTGCCGTCGGCTTCAAGAGCGCGCGTGAGAGCGAAATCGTCGCTGACGGCGCCCTTCCAGAATTCGAGGACCTTGGCTTCATCGAATGTCCGCCGGCGGATCGCCGTGCCGCCGCCCCAGCAGAAATTCTCGCGAGCGCGGCCGAGCATGGTGGCAATGGAAGCGTTCCAGGCCGATGCGAGGGCGCTCGAAAGTCCGCCCGCACCAATGCTGCGGCTGGGGATGATCCACCGGTAGGCGGTCGTCGCGCCGATGCGCGGGTCTTGCAGCGGAGCGACCAGCTTGCCGAGCCAGCCGTGCGGCAGGCGCACGTCCGAGTCGGTAAAGACGATCACTTCGAAATTTTCCGGGAGCGATTCCATGGCGCGGCGAAGGTTGTACACCTTTTCGCCGCAATCCTCCGGCGGACCGGCGATCACGATATGCACCGGCCGCTTGCTCGCAGCCTTCACGCGCTCGATGATCTTCAGCGCCGGGTCCAGGCTGGTGGCCAGCGAAAAGTAGATTTCGTAGTTCGGGTAGTCGAATCGCGTGAGCGCGGAAAGATTCTCTTCGAGCCCCGGCTCGCTTCCCTTGCACGGACAGATGACCGCCGCGACCGGAGCGTAAAATCCCGCATGCGAGGAAAGGCGTCCCCGGACCATTTGGAACCAGGTGTAGCCGTCCCAGAGCGAATAGATCCCGAGCGCGATCTGCAAGATGACGAATAAATAGAGGAGATCAACCATTGGCCGGAGAATAGCAAGAAAAGGGGCAGGATGCGCAGGGTTGCCATCGTTGACTTGCTAGATAGGCACGGGTAAAATCGCGCCCAATTTCACGCTCTTCCCCAGTCCACACGGCGTCCGGAGGGAATTTATGTCGACCGCGGCTCCTCAACCGATTAACGAAGCCAAGCTCCATGAATTCGTCATGAAGGCCGTCGGAGAAATGGGAGCCGCAATGAATGCGGCGCTCATCCTCGTTGGCGACAAGCTGGGGCTATACAAAGCAATGGCCGGCGCGGGCCCGATGACCTCCGCCGAGCTTGCCGCGAAGACGAAGACCGCGGAGCGATACGTGCGCGAGTGGCTCTCCGCGCAGGCCGCCGGCGGATTCGTCACCTATGACGCCGCCACGGGCACGTTCACGCTGCCACCTGAGCAAGCGATGGCGCTGGCCGATGAGCAGAGCCCCGTGTTTCTTCCGGGATTTTTTCAGGCCCTCTCCGCCTGCATCAGGGATGAACCCAAGATTTCGGAAGCTTTTCGCACCGGCAAGGGCGTGGGCTGGCACGAGCACGACCACTCGCTTTTCATTGGGACCGAGCGCTTCTTCCGCCCAAACTATCGCGCGCATTTGATCGGCGAATGGATTCCAGCTCTGGGTGACACGGAAGCGAAGCTGAAGGCCGGAGCAAAGGTCGCCGACGTGGGATGCGGCCTGGGAACCTCGACGATTTTGATGGCCGAAGCCTATCCGAAATCCACATTCACAGGTTTCGATTACCATCCGGAGTCGATTCGGCTGGCGAAGGAAGCTGCCGAGAAGGCAGGCGTGTCCGATCGCGTGAAATTCGAGGTGGCCAAAGCGAAGGACTACCCGGGCACGGGCTACAGTCTGGTCGCGTTCTTCGATTGCCTGCACGACATGGGCGACCCGGAGGGCGCGGCGCGGCATGTGCTGGGGACGCTCGAGCCCAACGGCACCTGGATGATCGTCGAACCATTTGCGCACGACAAACTGGAAGACAATCTGAATCCCATCGGGCGGGTGTTTTACGGGGCATCCACGATGGTGTGCACGCCCGCCTCGCTTTCGCAGGAGGTCGGGCTCGGGCTGGGAGCGCAGGCGGGCGAAGGACGGTTGACTAAGATTCTGAAATCCGCGGGATTCACGCGCGTCCGGCGCGCCGCGGAGACGCCGTTCAATATCGTGCTTGAAGCGCGGCCGTAGGATCGCCGGGACGGAGCAAAGGTCAATTCGCGCGGCGGCGGGAGAAGACTTTTCGCAGGACGCGGTCGGCGTTGGCGTTGAGCTCGAGCTGAAATTTTCCGGCCTCGCGGCGTGCCTGCTCCATCAGCGAGGGGTCGAGCAGCAGCGCCACGCGATCGACGAAGGGCCCCGAAGCGGCAGCCCTGGCCGCGCGCCCGACGCGGCGCACGGGATCCCGAGCGGAGAGCTTCTCGTACAGTTCGAGGTCGCGCCAGAATTCCTGAGCGTCATCGTCGGTCCAGTCGAGGGCTTGCCCCAGCGCGACGAAGAATTCCTCGCGAAATAGATCGAGAAAAGGAATCGCGAGCTCCAGGCCCGCTTTCTTCCTGTTCGGCTTCGTTCGGACGCTTCTTTTCCCCTTTTTCTTCTTCTGTCGCCGATTCGCGCCGCGCACCGTGACGCTCACCTTGAGCCGGGCCGGCAGCGCCGCTTCGATGCGCAACACCGATGCCAGAATCGCCTCGCGGCGGATCATCTGAAGCTGTTCGCGGTAGAACGCCGGCTGATCGGCGCGGCCCGGGCGGCGATGCTCCGCCGCGTAAAGGTCGAGGAAGCGCGCGACCATCTCGTTGCGGTCGAGCGTTGCGAGCAGCACCGCCGCGGCTTCGCGCGCGCGCACGACGAGTTCACGGGGGCGGTAGGGCATCGGCTACGTCTACGCGAATGCGCGGCGCGCCGCAACAGGAAAGGTTTTTCGTGAGCCCAAAAGAAAAGGCCCGGACGTTTCCGTCCGGGCCTTCATTTTTCGGTTTTTCGGGCTCTTAGTGGACGGGGCCTGCGGCCGGGCGATCTTCACCGCGCGGTCCGCCCGTTACCGGGCGGACCGGCTTATCGAATTTGCCCAGCGCGATCTCGAGCGCCTCTTCCACCGTACGCACGAAGTGGATCTGGATGCCCTCGAGCATGGGGGGCTGCAAGTCCTCTTGCACGTTGGCCTCGTTCTCCGACGGCAGGATGACCTCGCGGATGCCCGCACGCTTGGCTCCAAGCACCTTTTCCTTGACCCCGCCGATCGGCAGCACGACTCCGGAGAGTGAAATTTCTCCCGTCATCGCGACGCGCGGCCGGATGGGGCGCCCGGTCAGCAGGCTCACGAGAGCCGTGACCATGGCGATGCCCGCCGACGGCCCGTCCTTCGGAATCGCGCCCGACGGCACGTGGATGTGCAAGTCGAGCTTGCGGAAGAAGTCCGGGTCGATGCCGTAGCGGTCCGAATTCGATCGCACCCAGCTCAGAGCAGCGCGCATGGATTCCTGCATCACCTCGCCGAGATGTCCGGTCATGGTGAAGCCCTTGCCGCCGCGGGCCTTGCTGGCTTCGATGAAGACGATGTCGCCGCCGACAGGCGTCCAGACGAGCCCCACCGAGACGCCGGGCTGCTTGACTCGCTCTTCGACTTCCTTCTCGAGGCGGAACTTGGGAATGCCGAGCGCCTCGCGAATCACTTCCGGCGTGACGATCAGCTTGTCCGTCTTGCCTTCGGCGATGCGCCGAGCCTGCTTGCGCACGAGCGTGGCGATCTCGCGTTCGAGATTTCGCACGCCCGCCTCGCGCGTGTAATGGTGGATCAAGTCGTGCAGCGATTCATCGCTGAACTCGATCTGCTCTCCCAGCGCAAGACCGTGTTCCTTGGTCTGGCGCGGGATCAGGAAGCGCTTGGCGATGTGGATCTTTTCTTCCTCGGTGTAGCCGGGGAGTTCCAGAATCTCCATGCGGTCGCGCAGCGGCTCGGGAATCGGATCGAGCCAGTTTGCGGTCATCACGAAGATGACCTTCGACAGATCGAACGGCACGTCGAGATAATGATCGCGGAATGTGGAATTCTGTTCCGGATCGAGCACCTCCATCAGCGCCGCCGACGGATCGCCGCGGAAATCGCGGCCGAGCTTGTCCACTTCGTCCAGCATGAGGACGGGGTCGGACGTTTCGGCGCGCTTGATTCCCTGGATGATCTGGCCGGGCAGAGCGCCGATGTACGTGCGCCGGTGGCCGCGAATCTCGGCTTCGTCGTGCATGCCCCCGAGGGAGATGCGCACAAACTTACGCCCCATCGCGCGTGCGATCGACTTGCCGAGTGAGGTTTTGCCCACTCCGGGAGGCCCGACGAAGCAAAGAATGGGCCCCTTCATCCCGGGCTGGAGCTTCTTCACCGCGAAATAGTCGAGGATCCGCTGTTTCACCTTTTCGAGGTCGTAGTGATCCTCATTCAGGATTTCCTCCGCCTTGGCGATATCGATTTGCTCTTCGCCCGTGCCGGAAGTCTTGTTCCACGGAAGCGCGGTCATCCATTCGAGGTACGTCCGCGAAACCATGTACTCGGCGGAAGCCGGAGTCATCTTCGAGAGGCGCTTCAGCTCGCGCTCGCACTCCTTCTTTGCCTCGGCGGACATCCCCGACTCTTCAACCTTCTTGCGGAGCTCTTCAACCTCCGTTTGCGAGTCGTCGGATTCGCCCAATTCCTTTTGAATGGCCTTCATCTGCTCGCGCAACAGGAACTCGCGCTGGCTCTGGTTGACCTGCTCCTGCACCTGTTCGTGAATCTTGCTGCGCAGCTCGAGGACCTCTTTCTCCTTGGAAAGCTCGTTGATCAAGGTCTCAAGGCGCTTGCGCACGCTGAATGTTTCCAGTAGTTCCTGGCGCACCATCGTGTTGAGCGAGGGCAGCGTCGATGCAACGAAATCCGCCAGCCGGGCGGGCGAATCGATGCTCGCGGCCTCGGTTTGAAGATCATCGGAAAGTTGCGGCGAACGCGCCACCACTTCCTTGAACAATTCCTGGACGTTGCGTTCGAGCGCGGTCAGCTCGGCATCGGGCTGGTCTTCGATATCGGGCTGGGCATCCACCCGCGCGCGAAGAAAGGGCTTCAGCATGATCACTTCGGCCACGCGGATGCGGCTCAGGCCCTCCAGGAACGCAACGACGTTCCCGTTGGGCATGCGCACCATCTTGTGAACTTTCGCAATCGTACCGATGGCGTGAAGATCGGCGCCCGTCGGCACCTCAACGCGCGGATCGAGCTGCGCGACCACGCCTAGGAGTTTCTCAGGTCCTTCCAGCGAATCGAGAAGCGCAAGCGAACTCTCGCGGCCCACCGGCAGCGGCATCACCGCGCCCGGAAACAGGACCGTGTCTCGCACGGGAAGAATAGCGAGTTCTTTTGGAACAGCGGTCGTGGACTTAGCCAATTTGGCCCCCTTGGACAACATACGCGACAAATGCAAATAAAACCGTTCGACAGCTTTATCGGCTGTCTAAACGGTTAGATGCGCGGCCAGCAGAAAGGATTTCATCATGTTCGCCTACTGCTATAAGAAGATATGAGCGTATCATGCTAAATCTATAATTGCAAGTTTCCATTGGACTTACACAAAGACGCAGCGTGAACCATACCTAATGAAATGAAATAAAAGGCCTTAACGGCTTCCCGAGGCGGGCTTGTATGAGTCCTGTACGAGGCGGAGCGCGTCTTCGCGGGTGTTAACCTTGCCATTGAGCTGGGCCTCCTCCACGGCCTCCAGGATCGCGTGGAAGGGCGGTCCGGGGGCGAATCCCAGGGCGATCAGATCGTCGCCGTTCAAAAGACGCGGCGGACGTACCTGCTCCGGCGGGGTCTCGGCCAGGAACCGGCGGACGTATTCGTAGTTGTCGAGATGGCCGTGGCTTGAGACGCAATCGAGCCGGTGCAATTCGAGATGCTCGCCAAATCGGTTGAGCCGGACGAAGCGCTTGAGCGTGGCCTGCTTCATCTGGGGCGCATCCTTGAACCGCATGTGGTTCGCCACGAGCGCGGCAATCTGGCCGGTCTCGTCGTTCGAGAAGCGCAGGCGGCGGCAGATTTCCTCGGCCATGCGCGTGCCGACCTCGGTGTGCTCGTCAAAGCGGATCCGCCCGTTCGGACCGGAGGGCGGCGTGAACGTGGGAGGTTTTCCAACGTCGTGAAGCAGGACGCCCCAGGCCAGCGCGGGAGCGCATCCGGCCGGCAAATTTTCCAGCATGATCAGCGTGTGCGTCCATACGTCGCCTTCGGGATGAAATTGCGGCGGCTGTTCCACGCCCTTCATGCGCGCAATCTCCGGGAGCAACTCGGCCAGGAGCCGCGTCTCATCGAGAAGCTCGAATCCGCGCCGCGCGGCGCCTTCCGTGAGGAGCTTCGTGAGCTCATCGCGAAGGCGCTCCGCCGAGACCTGGTGAATCTCCGGCGCAAGTTTCGGGATCGCGCTGAACGTGGCCGATTCGATGGCGTAGCGAAATCGCGCGGCGAAGCGCACGGCGCGAACCATGCGGAGCTTGTCCTCGCGAAACCGGTCCTCCGCTCGGCCAATGGCGCGAATGATTCCGGCGCGAAGGTCATCGCGCCCGCCTACATAGTCAAGAACTTCCTTCGTCTCCGGATCGAGCAACAAGGCGTTGATCGTGAAGTCTCGGCGCTTAACGTCTTCCGCGGCCGATTTCGCGTACACGACGTGATCGGGGTGGCGGCCGTCGGAATAGCCGATGTCGGAGCGAAACGTCGCGACCTCGACTTGCACGGACTCGCCCGTGTCCGCCTCGTCCGTGACGATGATGACTCCAAACCGCGCGCCCACGGCCAGACTGTGCGGAAAAAGCCCCTGGACGCGGTCCGGCGTGGCGTCGGTGGCGACATCGTAGTCGGCAGGCTCGCGCCCGAGCAGGATATCGCGCACACACCCGCCGACGAGGTAGGCCTGATTGCCCGCTCCTCGCAAGGTGCGGCAGACATGTTCGGCGAGAGCACGAGCGTTCATAGCGCGATTATGAGCGAAAGTGGCGGAGGTTGGAAGCCAGAGCCGGGTAATCCGAAGCGGGCCACCGGAAGCGCTTCTGGAAACGTGCTAGCCCTTCACGCAAAGCACGAAGCAGGTGATGTCGTCGTGCTGTCGCACTTGGCCTACGAACGTATTCACCTGTGCCATCACGCCGGCCAGCGTATCGGCCGCACTTTCGGGCCGCGCCGACTGAATGAGTGGAATCAAGCGGGATTCACCGAATTCCTCGCCCCGGCTGTCTACCGCCTCGACGACACCGTCGGTGAAAATGACGAGCAAATCGCCAGGCTCTAGCTGAACGCTCGACAATCCATAGGTCACTTCGCCATCCGAGAAGAGCGGCACACCGAATGGCGGGCCGCCGGTCGAGAGCCTTTCAATTTCACCCGAAACCCTGCGCAGAATTGGATAGTTATGCCCGGCATTTGTGTAGCGCATTTGGCGCGTTTGTGGATCGATTTGCGCAAGGAAGGCGGTGGTGAACCTGCGTCCTTCGAGACTGTTGGTGCGACAGTAGCGGTCGAGGCCTGTCACGATCTCGTCGAGTGTCGCCGGCGTGGCCGTGAGCGCACGCAAACTGGCCTGAAAAGTCGCCATCAGCAGAGCTGCCGGGACGCTCTTCCCGGCAACATCAGCGACCGCGATGAATAAGGGCGGAGCCCCGGCGGCATCCGAAATTGGACGTAGAAACGCGTCGTAGTAGTCGCCCGCCACGGTGTTTTGCGGGCGCGTTGCGAATGCGATGTCGAACCCTGGCACGTCGGGCGGTCGGTCGGGAACGAGCCATTGCTGGATTTCGCGGGCGATTTCGAGATCGCGCTTCATTGTCACGCGATCGGCCAGCTCGACCGCAAGCAGAACAAACAGAATCACCACGCCGATGCCGCCGAATCGAAACGCGAATTCTGCTTTGGTGCCCCAGTGGATGTCGGGCTGCACGACGAGCAGAAAGATCGCGAGAAGAAGCAGCACACGCCGCGCGGGCGAGAGCTTCATCAGCATCGCCTGAAAGAGCGCCCACGCGGACATCCAAATCCTTCCGGGTCCGCGTGATTTGCGGCCGATCTCGTCCCAGTCGACGTCTTTCGAGTAGAAGTGGTAGCTGGACTTGGCCTCGGAAAGGAACTGGCCCCAGAGCTGTTGCATTTCGAGGCCTTCGGTCACGCGGGCCCAAAACGTCCGTATCGCGCGCACGAATCCTCGAGGGTCTTTGGGCGGACGTTTCGGAGCAGGCGGCATGGCAGCGCGATTATATGGCAGGCGGGGACTCGTCGGGACTCAATCGCGGGTGTCCCTGCGGGTGAGAGAGCCGCCAAGCTGGAGCTTCGAAAAACCGAAGCGATCGCGGAGACGATCCGTGGTGCGCGCGAGGCGCTCGAGCTTTTCCCGCCGGCCGGGATCAAGGAGATCGAGTTGCCCCGATCCGGCGGAAAACGAAGAAAGAGCGACACCCACGAGCCGCAACATGGCCGAGCCGTTCCAGGAGCGCGAGAAGAGCTCGCGAATTGGTTTCAGGAACACAGCGTCGAGGTCCGAGGGTTCCGCAAGGGTTTGGCTACGCGTGATCGTCGTGAAATCGGCGAAACGGAGCGTCAGAGTCACGGTGCGGGCATGCAGCCCAGCGTCGCGCAGGCGCTTGGACGCTTTCTGGCACAGATGGCTGAGTGTGGATTGCAACTGCTCGCGGTCGTTCGTGTCGTGGCCGAACGTCTGATTGTGCGAGAGCGACTTCGCTTCGGCATCAACGAAGAATTCATAGGAATCGATGCCGCGCGCCTTGCGATAGAGCGCCGTTCCCCACCGGCCGAAGGTTTCCTCCAATCGCTCGAGCGGCAGGAGTTGCAGCTGCGCGATGGTCTCGATGCCGAGATTCTTCAACGCAGCCTCAGTGACCTTGCCAATCCCGGGAATTCTCCTTGCAGCGAGAGGTGCCAGAAAAGCGGCTTCGCTGCCCGATGGAACCCAGACGAGGCCGCGCGGCTTGGCCTGCTCGCTCGCCACTTTTGCCACAAGGCGCGTCGAGCCGAGGCCGCCCGAACAGGGCAGGCCCGTCGCGGAAGTGATTTCGCGCAATAGCTTGTTCGCTGCGGAAAGCGGAGGACCGTGGAGCCGTTCCGTGCCCGCAAGATCGAGATACGCCTCGTCGATCGAAGCCATTTCGACGACTGGGGAATATTTCGCCAGGATCGCGGCGACCCGGTCGCTCCACTGGCCATACAGTTCGTGATGGCCGTCGAGGAAGACTGCCTGGGGGCAGAGCTTCGCGGCGGTGCGGAGCGGCATCGCGGATTGCACGCCGAAGCGGCGCGCTTCATAGCTCGCGGAGGTAACCACGCCGCGCTGGTCGCGCTGGCCTCCGACGACGACAGGCAGGCCTTTCAGCTCGGGACGCGCGAGCAGCTCGACCGACACGAAAAATGCGTCCATGTCGATGTGCAGAATCGCTGCAGTCGAATCGATTGGGCTGGCCGATGGTGCGCCATGCTTCGCGCGGAAATGGGCCAGCTTGGGCACGGCATCACACTCTGTGTTCGGCGGCGAGTACGCGGGGAATGCCCGCAAGATCGTTGGTAATGCTCACGTTAACCCATCCTGGTTGCACGTGGAACATTCTGCGAACTTCGTCCGCTGCATTGTGGCCGAGTTCGAGCACCAGGACGCCGCCTTCGCGCAAGAGCGAGCCGGCCTGTTCGATGAGGCGCGAGTAGATCTCGACGCCCGTGGGGCCGCCGAAAAGGGCCGCGTGGGGCTCGTGGTCGCGGACTTCGCGGGGGAGCGTGGCGGCCTCGTTGCGCGCGACGTAAGGCGGATTGCTGACAATCAGGTCAAAGAGGCGTGGCTCGTGACCCGTGACTTGTGACTCGTGAATAACGGCCTCAAGAAGATTGGTCTCTATGAAATGGATGCGGTCGGAGACACCGCGTCGCGCAGCGTTGCGGCGGGCGACTTCGAGGGCGGCTGCGGAAATGTCCGTCGCAAAGATTTCGGCGTGCGGCAATTCGTGCGCGAGAGCGACGGCGAGACAGCCCGAGCCCGTGCCGACATCGGCGATGCGGAGGCGCGGACTGGGCGCGCCGGTCACCATGTCGATCTTGATTCCGCGTGGACCGAGCCGCTCGAGCGCGACTTCGATGATGTGCTCGGTCTCAGGGCGTGGGATGAGGACGGCAGGAGTGACTTCGAATTCCAACCCCCAGAATTCCTGCTTGCCTGTGAGGTATTGCGTGGGCTCGCCGGCGGCGCGCCGAGCGACGAGCGCGAAATACTTCTCTGACGCGGCAAGATCGAGCATGGCCTCTGAATTCGTATAGAGCCACGTGCGATCGCGGCCGATGGCGTGCATCAGCAGCAGTTCCGCGGCGAGGGTGGACGAAGGGACCTGCGCCGCGCGCAGGCGCGCCATGCCTTCCCTCAGCGCCCCGCGAACGTCCAGCGCCATCGGATCTGCCGATCGAGTTCCGGCCGCGCTTCTCATGCTTCCACGAGCTCCTGCTTCAGGCGCTCGGATTCGAAATGCGTGACCAGCGCATCGACAAGCGGTGCGAGTTTGCCGTCCATCGCTTCCGTGAGCTGATGCAGGGTGAAATTGATGCGATGGTCGGTGACGCGGTTCTGCGGGAAATTGTACGTGCGGATTTTTTCGCTGCGGTCGCCGGTCTTGATCTGCCCGCGACGCTCGGCGGCGAGCAGTTGATGCTGCTTTTCCTGCTCCATTTCGTAGAGGCGGGTGCGGAGGACGCGCATGGCCTTGGCGCGATTCTTGATCTGCGATTTCTCGTCCTGCTGCGAGACAACGAGGCCGCTGGGAATGTGGGTGATGCGCACGGCGGAGTAGGTGGTGTTCACGGACTGCCCGCCCGGACCGGAGGAGCAGAACGTGTCGATGCGCAGATCCTTCGGCTCGATCTTGATGTCGATGTCGTCCGCTTCGGGTAGCACCGCAACAGTTGCCGCGGACGTGTGGATGCGGCCCTGCTGCTCGGTCGAGGGGACGCGTTGGACGCGATGCACGCCGCTTTCATATTTCAGCTTCGAATAGACCTTCCTTCCCTGAATGGCGGCGACAATTTCCTTCATGCCGCCCACGGGAGAAGCAGAGCTTTCGAGTACCTCGACGCGCCAGCCCTGCGATTCCGCATAGCGCGAGTACATGCGGAAAAGCTCGCCGGCGAAGAGCGACGCCTCATCGCCGCCCGTGCCGGCGCGGATTTCGAGGATGACGTTTTTCTCGTCGTTCGGGTCTTTCGGGATCAGCAGGGATTTTACCTCGCGCTCGACGATTTCACGGCGAGCTTCGAGAGCGCGTTCCTCCTCGTGCGCCATTTGCTTCATCTCGGCGTCGTCGGATTCGGCGAGCAACTGCTTCGCGCCCTGCAAACCCTTCTCAATATCCTTCCATTCGCGATACTTGGCGACGATCTCGCCGAGATCGGAGTGCGTCCGGGCGAGCTTCTGGTAACGCGCCGAGTCGGAGTGGACTTCGGGCGAGGAAAGCTCGCGCGTCATCTCGTCGTAGCGCGATTCGATCTGGTTGAGTTTTTCAAAAAGCGTCAAATTAGCCATGGTCATGCACCCGGAAAACGGAAAATAGAAACGGGAAATCGGAAGACAGAGAAATGCGCTTGGGCGGCGCTCCGAGAGGAGCGGAACGTGGTGCGCTAATAGAAAGCGGCGAACATCATAGTTACTATCACTAGGATAGCGGCAACTGGCCCCGGAGTCAAACCGGCAGCGGGAGAGGCCTCGTGCAGGTGGACCGGCCTTGCGGATGACACGGACGGCTGTACAATCACTCCACCGGAGAGACCGCCCAAACGGCCCTTTCATGAGCGCTACAGGAACGAGACTCGACCGCGTCGCTTCCATCGAAACGCAGACACTCGCAACCGTGCGCCAACTGCTGACCGAGTTGGGAGGGTCGCGGGGGATCGAGGAGTTGGCGGCGCGCGGAGCGGCGGCGAACCTCGAACGCGAACTCGGGCTTGGCAGCCTCGAACGTGTCGAGCTGATGCTACGCCTGGGCGATGCTTGCGGCGTGCGATTGCCCGATCGCGTGGTCGCTGAAGCGGACACGGTGCAGGATCTCGCCGATGCCCTCGTCCACGAGAGTTTTCGGGAGGATTTGGCGTCCCACGTCCACGCCGCCGGCGGCCCGGCTGCGGCTCCCGCCACGATTTCACCGCCCCGCCACACGCAACGCGCGGATCTCGAGCAGCGAATCCGCGGCGCCGAATCGCTGACGGAAATTCTGAGGCTGCGCGGCATCGGCGAGCCCGCTCGCGCGCACATCCACCTCTACGAAGAAAACGAACAGTTGCGCACGATCACGTTCGGCGAACTCTACGCCCGCGCTTCGGCCGTCGCGGGGGAATTGCGGCGCCGCGGCCTCGAACATGGCCAGACGGTCGCCATCATGCTTCCCACCTGCGCTGAGTTTTACTACTCATTTGCGGGAATCCTGCTCGCGGGCGGGATTCCCGTACCGATCTATCCGCCGTTCCGGGCCGACCGCATCGCGGAGTACGCGACGCGGCAGGCGAATATCCTTTGCAACGCCGAAGCCCAGTTCCTGATTACCTTCCGGCAGGCCGAAGCGCTTGCGCGCCTGTTGCGGCCGCGCGTGCCTTCGCTCCGCGGGGTATTGAACGCCGCACGGATCGCGAGCGCCGTGCCCGCCGAAGAAGCGCGACAGGCACGTCCAGGCGAATGGCGGCCCGTGGAGAATCTTTCGCATCGCGCGCGGGGCGAGGACATCGCATTCCTGCAATACACATCAGGGTCAACGGGCGATCCGAAGGGCGTCACGTTGACGCATGCGAACCTGCTGGCGAACATCCGCTCGATCGCCTCCGCCGTCGAGTTGCAGCCGGAAGACGTGGCCGTGAGCTGGCTGCCGCTCTATCACGACATGGGATTGATCGGAGCGTGGCTCGTGCCGCTCTTTTCCGCCAATCCGGTGGTGGTAATGTCGCCGCTCGCTTTTTTGAGCCGCCCGGAGCGCTGGCTCCGGGCGATTCACCGCCATCGCGGGACAATCAGTCCGGCGCCGAATTTTGCTTACGAGTTGTGCGTGAGAAAGATCGCGGACAAAGACCTGGAGGGCCTCGATCTGAGTTCGTGGCGTGCGGCGTTCAACGGCGCAGAGCCGGTCCACGCCGCGACGATCGAGCGGTTTGCGGCCCGCTTTGCTCCCTACGGCTTCCGCCGCGAGGCCCTGCTGCCGGTCTATGGACTGGCCGAAGCGACGCTCGGTATTTCGGCGGCGAAGGCCGGGTCGGGCTACAAGGTGGATAGGATCGAACGCGACGCGTTTGAATCCGAGGGCCGCGCGATTCCGGCGGCGCCGGGCGATCCTTCGCCACTGGAGTTCGTGAGCGCGGGAAAACCGTTTGCTGACGTCCAGGTGCGCATCATCGAAGCTGACGGTCGAGATGCGGGCGAGCGCGTCGAAGGGAGGCTGTGGTTCCGGAGCCCATCGGCAACGAGCGGCTACTACCGGAATCCGGCGGCGACGCTGGAGCTTGTGCGCGAGCCCGGATGGCTCGATTCCGGCGATCGCGCGTATGTGGCCGGAGGCGAGATCTACATCACAGGCCGGGCCAAGGACGTCATCATCAAAGGCGGGCGCAATCTATATCCGCACGAGATCGAAGAGATCGCCGGGACAATCCCCGGCGTGCGGGCCGGATACGTGGTCGCGTTCGGCGCACCCGATGAACGCAGCGGGACGGAAAGACTCATCATCGCGGCCGAGGTGCGCAGCATGGCGGAAGCGAAACGCATCACGGCGGAAATCATCCGCGCTGTGGACGCCGCGATGGGAATGCCGCCCGATTCGGTCGAGCTGCTTCCGCCGCGCTCGATCCCGAAAACATCCAGCGGGAAGTTGCGCCGCAGCGATACGCGCCAGCTCTTCCTTGATGGAAAACTGGGAAAGAAATCGGAGCCAGCGTGGATGCAGGTGGCGAGGCTATCGCTGCGGAGCGCTGGTCCGCGACTGTGGGCCGCCGTTAAGGACGGCGGGAAGAGCGTAGTCAATTTTCTGTATGGCGTCTGGGCGCTTCTGGCGGTCGGCGTGTTGCTCCTCCCGCTATGGCTCGCGATCGCGATCATGCGGGATCGAAGGCGAGCGGCGCGGCTGTTGCGCGCCGGGGCGCGCGCCATGTTGTTTGCCGCGGGGATTCCGGTGAATGTCGAGGGCGGAGATGTTTTGGCCGAAGCGCGCAAGGGGCCGTGCATTTTCGCGCCGAACCATTCGAGCTACATCGATATCCTCGTCACACTTGCGTTCCTGCCCGCGGGCGTCCGGTTTGCAGCAAAGGGCGAGGTGCTGGCAATGCCATTCGTCGGCACGATCGTACGGCGGTCGGGACAATTTGCATTTGACCGCAACGATCCCGAGGCGCGGCTCGAGTTGGCGCAGGAAGTGGATGCGGCGCTCGAACAAGGCGAGTCGGTGGCGATCTATCCCGAAGGGACATTCACGCCGATCACGGGGATCCGTCCGTTTCATCTTGGCGCGTTCAAGGCGGCGGCCTTAACGCAAAAGCCGATCTGCCCTGTGGCCGTGCGCGGCGCGCGCCGCATTCTGCGCGACGGCACGTACCTGCCCCGGCCGGGACGCGTGACCGTGACGTTTGGTCCGCTGATTACACCGAATCCAGCCGCGGGCGATGACTGGCAGGAGATCGTTCGGCTGCGGGACACCACGCGAGAAATCATCGCGCGGAATTCGGGCGAGCCGTTGCTGTAGAGAGAAACTCTAGGCGAGAATTTCGCCGACCAGTTCATCCACCTGCTCGGCGATGGCGGGCGCTGAGGTCAATCCTGGAGATTCGATACCTATCAGCTGAACCACGTTCGGAAACTGTGGATCGCGCTGAATGATGAAATCGGGCGCCCCTTTCGAGTGTGCGTGTGCGGTGGAGGATTGCGAAGGCGGAGTGAGCTTCGGACGGATGCCGGAAAAAGCCGGGACTAGATCGGCCGCCTCGATGTCGGGCAAAAGAAGGCGGGCGTGGCGCGCGAACTCTTCGACAGGCTCGCGGTCCTTCTCGTAATCATTCTTGTCCTGGATGTAACGCGCCGTCGGGCCGATCAGGACGTTGCCCCACAGCGTCTTCGTGAAGTGGGTGCCGAGACTGAGGCCCTGGGGATGGGGCATCGGATAGACCAGGCCGCGGATCCAGTCCTGCTTCGCGCGGACCAGTTCGCAATATTCGCCGCGGACCGGATAGATGCGGTGCGCGGCCATATCCGAACCGAGCAGGGCAGCAACGTCGTCGGCAAAAAGCCCCGCGCTGTTCACGAGACATCGAGCCTCGATTTCGCCGGCCTCGCTCAAGACGCGGATATTGCCGCGCACGGCCTCGATTTTGCTCACTTTTGCGTTTTTGACGATGTGCGCGCCGTGGTCAACTGCAACGCGCGCGTAGGCCTTCACGAGATCTTCGCTGGAAAGAATACCCGTTGAGGGAACTTCGAGAGCGTGAGCGCCTTCAACGTGCGGCTCGCGCGCGCGAATCGCCGCGCGGTCGACGATCCGCAAACCTTCGAGACCATTCGCGGCGCCGGTGCGGGCGAGTGCCTTGAGTTCTTCGAAATCTCCTTCGGAAGATGCAACGACAAGTTTCCCGATCCGGCGGTGAGGCACTCCGTACGTCCGGCAGAATTCGTACGTGAGCTGATTTCCCCGCACACAATGCTTGGCCTTCAGCGAGCCGGGAGCGTAGTACAGGCCGGAATGAATCACGCCGCTGTTGCGCGTGCTCGTGAGCATTCCGATTTTCGGAAGAGCTTCGAGAACGAAGACGTCATCCCAGCGCGCCGACAGCGCGCGAGCGATCGCACAGCCTACGACGCCGCCGCCGATGATAACGATGTTGGCCTGGTCCATTGCTAAGGCGCAAAGATGCGCGCTGTAGGATTCGCTATTGCGACGGAGCGTGATTGCGTGTGTGCGCGCATTGGCTAGTGGTGAGGTACTTCCTTGAGAATGATTTCGACGATTCGCTGTGCGGCCTTGCCGTCCCATAGCTCCGGAACGCGGCCTGTTTTGGCCTTGCCGGCGAGTATCTCGGACGCGGCGCGGGCGATCTTGGCGCGGTCTGTGCCGACAATCTGATTCGTCCCTTCGGTGACAGTGATGGGCCGTTCCGTGTTTTCGCGCAGCGTGAGGCAGGGTACCCCCAGAGCGGTGGTTTCCTCTTGGATTCCGCCGGAGTCGGTCAGCACGAGCCGGGCGTGGCTGAGCAAACAAACGAAGTCGAGGTACCCGAGCGGCGGAACCGTGCGGGTGCGGTAGTGGCTTTGCGAACCGAGTTGCTCGAGTTTCTGCTGGGTCCGCGGGTGGACGGGGAAGATGACCGGCATTTTCGCCGCCACTTCCTCGACGGCGCCCATCAGGTTCCGCAGCGTATCGACGGAATCGACGTTCGAGGGTCTGTGGAGCGTTAGCACCGCGAACGGATGGAACGCGCCATTTCCGTTCATGAGGCCGAGCTCCGCGCCGATCTTCGATTGCCGCGCGATCGGTAAGAAGTGCTGCAGGGCGTCGATCATCACGTTGCCCACGAAGTAGATTCGTTCGCGGGGGCGCCCTTCGCGTAGCAGGTTTTCGATCGCATTCCTTTCGGTGACGAAAAGATAGTCCGAGATCGAATCGGTCAGAACGCGATTGATCTCTTCCGGCATCGCGCGGTCGAAGCTGCGCAGACCCGCTTCCACGTGCGCGATCGGTATTCCCAATTTTGCGGCGGCCAGAGAGGCGGCGATTGTCGAGTTGACATCGCCGACCACGAGCAGCAGGTCCGGGCGATGCTCGAGCAAAACAGGCTCGATCCGCTTCAGGATTTCAGCGGTTTGGAACGCTTGCGAGCCGGAACCCACCTCGAGATTGACGTCCGGCTCAGGGATGGCCATTTGGCGGAAAAAGATGTCGGAAAGCTTCTCGTCGTAGTGCTGGCCTGTGTGGACCAGCAGAGGCTGAATCTCCGGGTGCTCACGCATCGCGCGCAGCAAGGGCGCGATCTTCACCAGATTGGGACGCGCGCCGACGATGTTGGCGATCTTCATTTCGAATCAGCTTCGGACGGAGTATAGCATTCGGGCGGTTTCGCTCGTTTTGTGGCGAAGAGTCGGAGTGTCGAAAGCCTATCCCCGGTTGCTTCTGCGGCGAGCGGGCTGTCTGAGATGGGTGAGATTAGTCAGGCCGTCCGACTGAATGGTATTCGAATCCGAGCAACTTCATTTTGCGGGGGTCCATCAAGTTGCGTCCGTCAAACACGAGGGGACGCGCCATGGCATCGCGAATACGCTCCCAATCCAGCTCCCGAAAATCATTCCATTCCGTGGCGATCAGGAGGGCATCCGCGCCTTCGGCGGCTTCGTACGGACTTGCGCCGATGGTGAGTTGCGGGCACTCGGCTTGCGCCTTGGCCAACGCCTGGGGATCGTAGGCGCGTACTTGCGCGCCCTCCGCCACAAGGCGTCGGATCAATTCGATGGCAGGTGAAGAGCGGATGTCGTCGGTATCCGGCTTGGCGGCGAGCCCGAGAAAACCGATGCGTTTGTCTTTGATGACCCACAGGGCCCGCTGCATCCTTGCCAGAAAGCGATTGACGCGCTGCTGGTTGATGCGTTCGGCTTCTTCGAGCATTCCGAAATCGATTCCGATCCGGTCTGCCAGCCGGCATAGTGCGCGGATGTCACGGGGCAAACGGGGGCCGCCAAAACCGAGGCCGGCATTCAGAAACTGAGAGCCGATGCGCCGGTCTAGCCCAAGCGCTCGCGTCACTTGTTGCACATCTCCGCCGATCTGTTCGCAGAGGTCGCCGACCATATTGGCGTACGAGATCTTCATGGCCAAGAATGAATTCGAGACGTGCTTGATCAGCTCTGCGCTCTGGACGCTCGTGGCCACGAACTTTGGCGGCGCGCTCGGCGGACAGCCAGTCGTATGGATAGGACAGACGAATCGACGATCCAGGATCGGTTGGTAGGCTTCACGGAGTTGCTGCTCGGTTTCCGGCTCGCTCACACCTACCAGGATGCGGTCGGGATGGAGAAGATCTTCTACACCGGTCCCTTCCCGGAGGAACTGAGGGTTCGCGGCCACGCGGAAGTTGTGTCCGTCTCCGCGGCTGTAGACTGCGAGCAGATGCCGAATCTTCTGCCCCGTTTCAACAGGAACGCCGCTTCTTACCACCACGAGTTTCTCGGAAGGCGATGCGGTCGCGATGAGCCGTGCCACACTTTCGATGGCGGACGGGTCGGCGTCGCCAGTCTCCATCTGTGGTACGCCGACGCAGATGAAGATGATATCGCTCGAGCGAACGGCCTCCGCGGAATTAGTGGTGAACGTCAGGCGGCCTTCCCGGCTGCACCGGGCCAGCATTTCATCGAGGTGCGGCTCATAGATGGGGGATTTCCCGTCCTTTAATGCATTGATGATGGATTCGTCTTTATCGGCGCACACTACATCGTGCCCGATTTCGGCGAGACATGCTCCCGTCACCAGACCCACATAGCCGCAGCCGATTACTGAGATTTGCAAGGTTAACCGACGTGCCGGTTCAGGCGTTTGTGCAACCGCAGTATATCGCACGTCAATTGCTCAGGCCCGGGAATCGAATTCGTCCGGTTAGGTGATGGTCACTGGCCCGGGAATAAGACACGAGTTGGTGACTCTCACTTGAAACAGGATGCGCGCCTGTCGCGATGCGGCGAATCTTCAAAACCTGTTGTGGGGGACCCCGGGTGGCGGATCGCAGACGCCAGGGTTGGCCATCAAATGTAGTTTGTCAACCGTGGCCAATGGCAAGGTATACGTCTGAACTCAAATGAAACATGATGTCTACGACCTGCTGCCAAATTAGACCAAGATGAACTGCGAGCGAATCTGACGGGAGAGGGACGCAAGAAGTATCCCCACCAATAATGGGATTGGGTGGGGACGCAGTGTCAATCGTGATGGACGGATTCCAGCCTGAGTACCCATCAACCTAGAAGACAGCGCTTCGCAGCAGGCCCCGAAAGGTCTTCCGGCTCTTGGCATTCACACCTTAAGCCGGGTCAAAGTTCCCGACGTGAAGCAAAAGCTCAGTCAATTTCCAAGGGCGAATCGGCGGCAAACGCGTGCGATTCTGCTCTTGGATACCGCCCGATGAACCAGTTCCACCGAATGCGTGCCAGGTCGCAAAACATCCGGAAACTGTCCCGCACAACCCGGACTTTGGTAGCTGGGTCATGGGCCCAGCGGATGGGGATCTCCACGCAGCTAAAGCCGTGGCGTTTGGCGAGAAAGAGAAGCTCGGGATCAAAGCCGAAACCTTCAATGCGTTGTTGTTCAAAGATAATGCGCGTGCGCGAGACGACAAATGCCTTGAATCCACACTGGGTGTCGCGGAAACGAACTCCCGTAATCAGCTGAACAAGTGCGTTGAAGGTCTTGCCGGCGATTTCGCGCAGCTTCGACTGCCGGACCGCGATAAGAGATCGTTCCAGCGCGCGCGAGCCGATGGCGACATCTGCAGAAGCCAAAGGCCCGAGCAGCTTCTCCATTTCTTCAATCGGGGCAGAAAGATCGGCATCCGTAAAGAGTGCTATGCGACCTGCGGCTTCGAGCATTCCGTGCCGAACGCTATAGCCTTTTCCGCGGTTACGTCCGTTGGACACGAGGCGCAAGCCGGGGAAAGCCTCCCGCGCGGAAAGGACGATTTCAGCGGTGCCGTCCTGCGAGCCGTCGTCGACGACGATGACCTCAATCGGTCCAGGCTCACCAGTCAGCACACTGGAGCCGCGCTGACGCTGCTCAATGTAATCGCGAATGCGCTCGAGAGCGCGCGGCAGTCGAGCCGCCTCGTTATATGCCGGAATGATGATCGAGATTGGGATCCCGAGCGCCGGCGTCTCATGTGTTAGCGGGATCCCCGAGGTTGGCTTCTCAGATCGTGAGTTCATCACGCCCCTCTCAGAATTGGCTGGGGACTAGTCCAGCGGCACGTTAACCTCCTCCCGTCAACGGGTAGAGGCCAAGGCAGAATGAGGAATCCTTCCGCACCTCCGATACCAATCCTGGCAGAATGAGGGGGACCAGGCCGGATTCGAACGTGCGACAAGTAGCCTATTTTCAATGTGTTATGATCTTTATGTGACCCCGCGAGCTCCCGGTACAGCCGGAACCTCGATGCGGCCAATCGAACTCCAAATGCTTGCCGACAATGGGCAGGACATTGCCCTCGTATCGGCTCGCAAGACCCTGGCAGAGTGGGAAGCTGCGGTGGGAAAGGGTGGCAAGCAAGTCGAGACTGGGAACGCAGGCCGCGCGCTTCTCAGTGACGAGCCACTTCATTGAGAATGATCTCGACGATGCGCTGTGCGGCCTTGCCGTCCCGAAGGTCAGGAACGCGCCCTGCCTTGGCCTCGCCGGCAAGAATGTCGGATGCGGCGCGGGCGACTTTTGCGCGGTCTGTGCCGACGATATGTTTCGTCCCATCGGTTACCGCAATGGGCTGCTCAGTGTTTTGGCGGAGCGTGAGGCAGGGCACCCCTAGGGCCGCGGTTTCCTCCTGAATGCCTCCCGAGTCGGTCAGCACGAGCCGAGCGTGGCTGAGCAAGCAGACGAAGTCGGGCAAGACGGGAATGGTCGTGCCTTTGCCATCAGGAGAGCAGATTGCTATCGAGCCACATGGTGCACCGAGCGAAGAAGCGTGTGAAATAGATCCATTCCCGAACGAAATCCCTCCCCTAATTCGAAGAGCCAGGCAAAAACAAAAAACTCGGTCACGCGCCCGCGCGTGGCAGCCCATTCCAGGAAGCGAGACATGCCGGACCGCGCGCCCCAGAGCCGAACCAAAATCGCGGCCACAACGGCCATGATGATCGAAGCAAGCACGTCGATCGGATAGTGCCCCCCCAAATAGATTCGCGGAAAGGAAATTGCGAGCAATGTGAACGCAATCAGGCTGGCACACGCTTTTCGGCTCAGCGGAGCGAAGCCAATCGCTACCGTTAAGTAAACGAGAGTCGAATCGCTCGGAAAGGAGTCGGGCGTGCCGACCGTACCAAGATGGCTCGGATAGAGATCCTGAAAGAATGGGACGCGCGTCGGAGAAGGCCAGGAAATCAACGGCCGCATCGGCAGCGTCGCTAAAACAACGAACCAGCAGGCGATCGTGCCCTCGACCAGGCGGGTCCTTCGCCACAGAGTTCGCTCATCTTCCCGTCGCCAGTACAGATAGAAGACGATCGCAAAAACCCAGGTGCTCGCAAGCGAGTTGTAAGTGAAGATTTCAGCGATCGTGATCCGCAGCCACGTGAACGGCAGAACTCGGAACAAATGTTCGAGAACTGCGTGATTCCACTCAGCGAACCACGGCTCAGGGCTGGCGACGACGAACAAGAATCACACCTCACTTGCAGGCCGCGACGAGGACGGCACGACCGGACCGAGTTTTTGTACCACGGCGAATGAGAGAGTTTACATCACAGCCTCGAGCTGTGAAATCGAGTTTGGTGGAACGAGAGGGTTATAGGCCGCCGGGATTGGCAGCCTATAACCGAGCGCCGGGTGCGGTCGCCTCGTGTTAAAACTGCCAGTATAAAAACTCACTTGGCCCTCCGAATCGCAGGATCGCAGCGGCGGCCACCGCTGCAACCGCCAAGGCCCATTTCAGTGAAGGACTCCACGCCAGTCGCGCAAATGCTCCACGTTGTTCTTGATCGGTGGGTCGGACGCCCAACGCGGGTTCGTAGTGCGCGAGCAGTTGCGAGGAATTCGGGCAGAGCAGCGCAATGCCCAGCGCAAGCGATGTCCAGGCCGTAAGCCACGCGAAGTTGACGGCGCTCCACCACGTTTCACGTCCGACTCGTGTTCGTTGCAGCAGATTTGCAAGCGGACCCAAGTGTTCAAAGATCGAGGCGGGCAAGCCGATCCCGTGCACGCCGACCATCCCGGCGAGGATCACCGACGCTCCCTTGAGAGTGGGGGCGCGGAAGAACACCATCGCGATGGAAACTATGGCAAAGGTCAGCACAAAACCGGCGATGCCTCCGGACTGATCATGTTTAGCTTGAGCCGGCCGCAGTTTCGCTTTCAGCAGACGCCACCCGTGATTGATCGAGAGAAACACGCCGTGCAGCAGTCCCCAGATGATGAACGTGTAACCGGCGCCGTGCCACAACCCCGAGATGAACATTGTCAGGATCGTCGGAAGGGCGAGCAGGTTAAGGAACGCACCGAACGTTACGTTACGGCCGCCGAGCGCCGGTCGGCCGCGAGCGAGCCTGCGTCGCGTAAGCCACAGCAGCAACGGATTATAGATATAGGCCGTGAGAAACCTGGTCAGTGTGATGTGCCACCGCAACCAGTAATCGATGATGCTGGAGGCCTTTAGCGGTGAATCGAAATTAAGCGGCAATCGCACTCCGAACAACCGGGCGATGCCGATAGCCATGTCCGAATAACCGGAAAAATCGAAGTAGATCTGCAGCGTAAAGCCGACAGCACCCATCAACGCCGGCAGGACGGAGACTGGATCACCGTGTGCTGCTCGTTCATAGATCGGCGAAACGAAGGGTGCGATGCCGTCTGCCAGGAATACCTTCTTGAACAAACCAAAGAAAAACATCGTGAGCCCCACGCACATGTCCGTGCCATTAAATCTGCAGCTTGCGCGCCGGAACTGAGGCATGACTTCCCGGTAATGGACGATAGGTCCGGCAATGAGCTGCGGAAAGAAAAGCACGAATAGCGCGTAGTCTCCGAACGTGAACGGTTCGATCCGTTTGCCGTGAACGTCGATCAGGAACGCGATCTTTTGAAACGTGATGAACGAGATGCCGAGCGGCAGGATGATGTGCGTCAGAATGAAATGAGTGCCAAAAGCATCGTTGATCGCGCCGGCCAAGAAATTCGTGTATTTGAAGTAACCGAGAAAAGCCACGTTGAAGGCGATGCCTGCAATGAGAGTCAGTTTCGAAGCGCGGCGATTTGATTCATCTACGCCGAGTCGCTGCAGCCGCTGCGCGAGCAGGAAGTTGATCAAGATCGACGGCAGAATGATTGCAACGTTCAGAAGCCTCCACCAAGCGTAGAAGACGAGAGACGCAAAAATCAGCCAGCGCAGGGCGGATGTCCTGGAGAACCGGCCAAAAATGTAGAAGATCGCCAGAGTTACTGGAAGAAAGCCGAGAATGAATTGGTAGGAGTTGAAAAGCATCGATGTCGGCCTGCTTACCTCGGAGATGCCTGAAGCAACGCCAGTGTGCGCTGAACGATCTCACCCACGGTCTGGAACGATTCGACTTCTGCGACACCAAACTTGACGCCGAACTTCATTTCGACGGCGACCACAAAATTCACGTAGTTAAAGGAGTCCCATCCAGACACGTCGATCCGCCTCGTAGAGGGACTCAGAACGATTGAGTCATCACCGAGCAAGTCCCTGAGAATCTGCGTGAACGATTTCAGAACTTCGCCTGCCGTCATGGGCGCCTCACTTCTCGCGTTATGTGCGTTGCGCAGGGTATGTATTCCGATAGTAGCAGCGACCACCGTGACGCCTCCGGGTTTTGATTCGGAAGGTTCGCAGCCCGAAACCCGAGTTTCGGATACAGATCACGAATCACAGAGTTCTTTTGCGTGGGGATATATGTGGCAATGATTTCCCGGATCCCGTTGCACCGAGCAGTCTCCACGGCGATATTCATCGCTTCATATTCGAGTTGCCGACCGAACACGCGGCAACTCATGACCCACGTATCGATCTCAATGCAGCCCGCTGCACCTTCGACCGGCAACATCAGCATCGCGCTAACCAGACCATTGTCGCCAAATCGGTCCCGAAGACGGAACTGCAAGTTTATGGTTCCCGCCGTGCTGAGGTAATTCGCAATCTGTTCTGCCGAATATCGCCGTGTCGTCGGGGTAAACTGATTCGTTTTGTTGATCAGCTGGGTGACGCGCGGCAAGTCGACGGCTGCAAAAGGTCCATATTGGACGAACATCTGCAGCCCTTGTAGGAATTCGTCAACACTCTGAGCCGATCCTCGCATCGACTCTCGCTCGACGTTTTGCGAGTATTGAGAAGCTCGCTGCTGATCTTCCATTGTAAAGCTGATGGCTTCGAAATATCCGGCGTCGGCAAGGCGGCGGACGTATCCCGAGACATCGTCCGGCAATTCCGGAACAGCGACGACCGGAAGCGCCTCACGCACTCGAGCTCGTTCCACCGGGTTGTCGTCGAGGAATACGAGACTGTCCAAGCCTATATTTAACTGACCCGCGATGGCTTCGAGATTCTGTGCCTTGTCGTCCCAATTTGCCATGAACGCGGCGATATCGGAGCGCTTCAAGATCATCTCCGGGTGGGACGAAAAGGCTTCCTCTGCGGCAACAGGATCGTTCTTTGAACAAACCGCGAGAATGATGCCCCGTTCTTTGAGCTGTCGGGCGTAGCGCTGCACGCCTAAGTAAGCCTCTCCCGCCGCACTGCCTTGTCCCAATACGAGGCCGGTTACGCCGTCATCGCCAAGCACCCCGCCCCACAATGTGTTGTCGAGATCGAGTACCAGGCACTTCCTTGATTTGCCGCGATGAGCACCTAAGAGGCGTGCAACGAGCTCGCCGTACATGGGGGCTGACTGCGGAGCGATTTCCTGCTTCGCCTGCAGCATGCGAGCAGCGTCGAACCACGAATCCTGACCATCGCGCTGGGCGGCCCGCGCAATGTCGAGCAGCGACACTCCTTCGGCCGAGGCAGTTTCCGCGAGGAAATGATTCAACCGTTCGACAACCCGCCAAGGGGATCCTGGGACCAAGCGATCGAAACTGCCAAACAGGGGTTCGGTCACATTTAAGAGGGTCTGATGAATGATAGCCGCTCCGAGGTCCTGTCGTGCGCGCCGCCAGAGCGATTTAAGATCCTCAACGACGCCGCCGGTCAGACGGTCGACTTCGTCTGCGGTCGCCGCAGGCTCCACGGCGGGAACAGCGTGCATGGTCGCTATCGAAAAGAGAATCGTTTGGGGAGCAAATCGGTGCAACGCGGACCCCGGATCCATAATTTCCTGGCGGTATTGGCCGTACCCGCAGCAATAGACATCGACCCATAATTGGCGACGCAAAGCTGCCACCCGAATTGCGGGAGCAAGGTGCTCCACTGTGGCAGACCCCAGAATGGCGAGCCGGTAATGAGGCAGGACTTCGCCGGCCTGCAGCAATATGGTATCCATGGCCCGATTGAGTTGAATTGTCTGAAGAAAGTCGAGCCGGTATTGGGAAAGAGCGATCAGGCGCCCGACGCGCTCCGCTGCTGAGTCGGCACGGACGGCGTCACGAAGCTGTGCGCTGAAATCATGCGGGTATGGCAGCCAGTCCAGCATTTAGAGATTCCGTATAGCGTTCGTGGAACATGCAGATAATGACGTAGTCATCGACATCTAATTCGCCGACGTCACTTGCGGCGCGGTCTGCGTCCGCAGGCAATCCCGAATCTTGGGGCCAGCAGCTTGGAAAAAGGCTGCCGACCATCGCTCAGCGCTCGCGCGGTTGAGGTGTGAGCCGTCAAAGGTCACGAGGCCCCCGAGCTCAGGCGCAATGAAATCGGTGTGCAGTGCCGTCGCGATTGCCGAAGATGTCGCGGATGGTGTATCGACGGTCGGCACGAGCGTGAAGATTATGCAACCTGGAACCACGCCGAGGCTGTCTAGAAAGACTCTGCCGGATACAGTTTCACGCGCCACCATTTCGGCGTCGAATTTGGGGTCGACGGATACCGCCTTATTGGCCGAAATCGCTCCTGATGATTGCCACACGCCCGTTTGGCGCGTTCTGAAAAAGGAATAGGAGTTGCCGCAGAATCCGGCAACCTTTCCGCACACTGCGCGGTGCAGGTATTGCCAGCGCTGCTTGTGTTGATAACGGGATAGTGCGTTCGGCTCATCCATGACGATTCTTGCCGGCACATCTCCATTCTCCTCGAAGAAAGTATCGAGGTTAATTACATAGACGCGGGGGCGCGCGGCGAGTTTGCTCAGCAATGCGCGTTCGAATTGCACCCTCGGATTATATGCGAATCCGAGCAGGTAGTAAGACGGGGTATTCTTGGCCAGCCAGTCTTGTGCCGCAGTGCTCGAGAATCCGTATTGCATGCGACTGTTGCCGATGAATAGCACGTCAGCCGCCGCGGCGGATCGTGTCGCGGCAGGTTCGAGATCAAACCAGAACGCTCCGTGATCGAAGTCGCCGTAGCCATCGCTCTGGCAATAAGCGAGATATTGCCCTTTTGAGTACCCATTCGCTTGGCATGCGAAGATGCTGTCAGTTCTCAGTCGGTAGTATGAAGCAGCGAGGATCGCAGCGAGGACGATGAAAATGTACGCCGTTATGCGGCTCCTGGGGACGAAGCTCGCACGGCTTGATGCGGTGTTCGGGTTCAAGTGAGCGTCGTTCATTCTAGTTCCGCCCATCCATCTGGCCGTAATTCGAGAGAATCGTCGCGGCGAAGAGATCCAGCCCCCGCGCGCCGACTGCCCAGCACCTGCCCCCCTTGACTGCGGGATCGGCATATCTCAAAACGAGCGACGCATCCATCAGAAACTTCACTTTGCGAAAAATCGCTCAATGGTCGGTCGATTTTGTTTTCACCGCCGCGACGTGCACGTCGATGCTTTCGTCCTTTGGCGGTAGCCCAAATGTGAACAGGGTCCTGCCCGCAAACACCGCGACGTATTGCTGGCCCGCAACCGTGTAGGTGATGGGCGGTGCGTGGATGTCGGCGCCGAGAGGCGTGGTCCAGAGCGTTTTCCCCGTGTCCGAGTCGAGCGCAAGAAATTCGCCTGCATATCCTACAAACACAAGATGCCCCTCGGTCGATAAGACGCCGCTCATCTCGCCCCGCACCTCTACGCCGCCGGTCGCAAGCAGAGCCTCCCAACGTTTGTCGCCTGTTGTCGCGTCGATCGCCCGGATGGCCACCGATGTGGACTGATTGGCCGCGCGGTCGTAAGAACTGCCACCGAACGACTCGCCGTGATGGAAACGTGGAGTCTGATCGTGGAAATAGATCGCAGCCGAGTCGACCGACGGCACAAAAAGGAGATTGCGCTTCGGATCGAAGGAAGGCGGCCACCAATTCGTCGCGCCATTGGCCGTGGGCCACACGAGGCTCCCGGAGCGGCTCGGTTCAGAGCCGGGTCGAACAATTGGACGGCCGTCGGCGGTGAAACCTGACGCCCACGTCTGCTTGGCGAATGGCTCGGCCTGCAGGAAGCGCCCGGTTTGCCGGTCAAGTACGTAAAAGAATCCGTTGCGGTTGGCAAGCAATAGCACGGGCCGCGTCTGGCCATGCCACGGGATGTCGGCTAGGACGGGCTGCTGGGTGGCGTCCCAGTCATGAGTGTCGGAAGGTGTGAATTGGAAGTACCACCTCAGTTGGCCTGTTCGCGCGTCAACTGCAATCAACGAATTCGCATACAGATTAATGCCGGGGCGCGTTCCCGAGAAGTACGCCGGAACGGGGTTGCCAGTCCCCCAATAAATGAGATTGAGCGTCGGATCGTAGGCACCCGTGGTCCAAGTTGCTGCGCCGCCACGTTTCCACGAATCGTTCCCCCACGTTTCGTTCCCTGGCTGGCCGGGACCGGGCACGGTATCGAACCTCCATTTCGGACTGCCGTCTTTTGCAGCGTACGCGGCGAGAAAACCCCGGATGCCTAAGTCGCCCCCCCCCACACCCACAACAATGCAATCCTCGACCGCGAGCGGGGCTCCAGTCATCGAATAACCGTCGCGCCAGTCGGCAACTCTTGCGTCCCAGCGCTTAGCGCCAGTGGCCGCATCGAGTGCAATAAGATGAGCATCAAGGGTCTCAACAAAGATCGTGTCGCCCAAGATCGCAACGCCCCGATTCTGAGCGCCGCAGCACAGTGGAATATCAGTTGGGACCGGACGATGGAACGCCCATATTACGGCTCCGGTCTTGGTGTCGAGGGCTGTCACCCCCTCGGGGGATTGGGTAACAAACAACCGATCTCCAACGACAACGGGGGTCGATTCGAGGGGCATGCCTTCCCCGGGCAGTTGGGCTGCCCAGGTCAAGCGGAGCTCCCTTACGTTCCGACGGGAGATTTGGTTCTGCATGCCGTGTCGGAATCCAGCGTAATTGCCAGAATAGGTGAGCCACTCGCCCGTGCGATCTGCTTCCCGTAGCATGTCGAAGGTCACTGGTTGAAACGCCGGGAGCATGGCCTCCGGGGAATGTCGCCCAACGGCCATTTCTATCGTAGTTTGCCTAATGAAGGCGTGCACTTGCCAGATCTCTAGATCCGATAATGGCTGTGCGACCATGATGGTGCGCGGACGTCCCCACTTAACTGTGGAGAAGAACGACCAGTCGCTCATACTGGCGAGCGCAGCAACTAAGTCGGGACCGGTTCGGCCTCGGGCATTGTCTCCGTGGCACTCCGTGCAAACCCGGCCATAGACCCGGGCACCCGCTTCCGCCGACTTGCGATCGCTATGAAAACTGTTGATGCTTGCGTTGACATTCGGCAACTCGGCCAAATCCCGCAGATATACAGCGCTGCCCGGTCGCATCCATCTTATTAAAGTCAGAAAGGGAATCTCGGGGATCTTTCCTGACAACTTTTCTTCAAGTACGGTGAACCTCCAGGCCACCTCGCTGGAGGCAAACCCGGCTGCAGTCAGCCCCATGATGAAGATGACAAAGATGGCTCCAAAAATGCGCAGCGGACGTTTATTTGATCTCATGGCGGAGCGACAAAGAAACAGAATAAGGTAAACGGTACTATCTTGCGGTTGCCTCTCTCCTATCTGGCCTCGGCTTCGCCGCTGACGCAACCTCTAGGGTGATACCCCCTCTTGATATTCTATTATCGCTATCGAAATGCCGCCGTTCATCCATTCCCCTAGGGTGTCCAGGTTGACACGTGGAAGGCAAGTTGTGCCCGACACGATATGCAGGGAAATTTCCACAAGAAATCCTCGGTTTCGTGACGCAAACTCTTTACATCAGTGTATCCGTGATGTAAAAGTGACCGATCAAAGCATAGCTGATGCTGATCGCAAGTCTTTCACGCTTCAGTTCCAACTTGTAGTGTACGAGCAGGACTAGGCGTGAGGGAATGTAGTCGTGCAGCGCGCCGCCACGTGTCTAGAAAGAAACCGGAGTCTAGCCGGAACAAAGCAGAAGCGCAGAATCGACACGCCGGTGCATCTACGGGCGGTTTTGTCATTGCGCCGGAGTTGCTGGGGGCCATTTGGGGGCTTCATGCGTTCACCGGCTCCAACGACCGCATCGCAGACCGGACTGAATCCAGCACAGCTCACGCACTCAGGAAGCGGCGCTGCCGGTCTTTCCATTTGCAGGGTCTTTCGTTCTAACCGCGCGGCGGGAGATCGAAACGCTGCAACACGGGGTTGCTCAGGCGACCGAACTCGGTGGATCCATGACTTCGGCGCGCATTCATGTCACTGGCTTGCACCCCTTGACGACGCCAGCCGAGACCTTTTGTGGAGGGATGTGTGAAAAGAGTTTTGCTGGTGATGGCCTTGTCTTTGGCGGCCAGCTTCGGATTGCAGGCGCAAATTGCGACCGTCAGCACCACCAAGGCATCGAGCAACAACGGGTCGGCGCAGTGGTCGGTCGCTGTCACGCCTGTCGCCGGTGATACCCTCCTAGTAGGTTGCAACTTCGATGCCGGGATCCGCTTCTCCGCAATCTCCGATACGGTAGGAGACTCCTTTGCCCAGATCGGCACCGAAGCCGACACCGGAGACTTCTCCTCTCGGGCGTACATCGCCACCAACGTCAAGGGTGGCCCCACAACCGTCCAGTGCACCACCGCCTCCGTTACTCAGGGCAATGAAATCTATGTCACCGAACTCAAGGGCGTGAATCTGGCTCACCCGATTGACACACAGATTGTGGCGGTGGGCTATCCTGGCCCCGCGAAGGCTACCTTGACGACCACCGCTGCCGGAGAGTTCGTGTGGGCTTTCATTCAGTCGGGGCAGGTGACCAATGCATCGGGCTGGACATCGCTCTCCAGCTACGACGGCAACCTGGTGACGAGCCGCACGCCGACGACGGCGGGAGCGGTGAGCTTGAGTTTCCCGGCGACGATGTCTTGGACCTTAATCACCGCAGCGCTGGTACCGGGTGGCGTATCCCTCCCGCCACCGCCGATATCGGTGAGCGTCGCTCCAATAAGTACGAGTATGCAGGTGAATCAGTTCTTGACGTTCACGGCGACGGTGCAGAACGATTCGCAGAACAAGGGTGTGACATGGGCCTTGTCGGGGGCGGGATGCTCGGGAGCGACGTGCGGCTCGCTGAGCAATGTCACGGCAACTTCGGTGACTTACACGGCCCCAGCCAGCGTGCCTAGCCCCGCGACTGTTACGTTGACGGCGACTTCTGTTACCGACACCACCAAGTCGGCCAATGCGAGCATCACGCTGGCTTTACCTCCACCACCCATTTCAGTTTCGGTCTCGCCCGTGAGCACTAGCGTGCAAGCGGGTCAGTCTTCCCCGTTCACAGCGACGGTGCAAAATGACTCGCAGAACAAGGGTGTGACGTGGAGCTTGTCGGGGGCAGGATGCTCGGGGGCGACATGTGGCTCGTTGAGCAGCGTTACTGCGACTTCGGCGAGCTACACGGCTCCAGCCAGCGTGCCCAGTCCTGCAACGGTTACGCTGACAGCAACGTCCGTGTCGGACACAACAAAGTCGGCCGGCGCGGCCATCACAGTGACGCTCGGGACGACCCTAACGGTCACAGTCAGCCCCAAGCGCGCCGCCGTGACGATGTCTCAAAGTGAGCAGTTCGCGGCCACTGTCAATAACGACCCTCAAAATGGCGGCGTGAGTTGGTCAGTGGATGGAATTAACGGCGGTAACACCACGAGCGGCACTATCTCGTCGGCTGGCCTTTTCACTCCAGGCACGCAGCCTGGGGTCCACACCGTCGCGGCCACAAGCAACTCCAAAAGCTCGGCAATCGCCTCCGCAATGATTGCGGTGACAGACCTCACGGGCGTGTTTACGTATCATAACGACACGGCACGAACAGGCCAGAACTTGCAGGAGTATGCGTTGACCCCTGCAACCGTGAACTCATCAACGTTCGGGGTGCTATTTTCGTGCCCCGTGGATGGTTACATCTATGCATCGCCGCTTTACGTCGCCAATTTCAATGTGGGGGGGCAGACGCGCAACGTAGTGTTCATCGCCACAGAACACGACAGCGTCTACGCCTTCGACGCCGATTCTCCTGGCTGCATACAACTGTGGAAGGACAGTTTCCTCTCGTCCGGCGTAGCGACTGTCCCATCGTCAGACACGGGAACTGGAGACCTCGATCCGGAAATCGGCATCACTTCCACGCCGGTCATTGATCGGTCGACCAACACAATCTACGTCATGGCCAAGACTAAGGAAACGGTGGGTTCGGGCTGCTCCACAGGCAATCCTTGCTACGTCCATCGGCTGCACGCGTTGGACCTCAGCACAGGAGTGGAGAAGTTCGGAGGTCCCGTTGTGGTAGCCGCGCCCAATTTTGTACCCCTATATCATCTCCAGCGGCCTGCATTGCTGCTTAGCAACGGGACCATTTACATTGGTTTTGGATCCCACGGAGACAACAACGTCTATCAGGGATGGCTGGTGGCCTACAGCGCAACGTCGCTCGCGCAACAGTGGATTTGGCATGCAACCGATCCCACGAACCAGACCAACAATAGTAACCATGGTAACGAGGGTGCGATTTGGGGCTCAGGGAACGGTCCTGCCCTGGACGCAAGCGGAAACATCTACGTGGAAACTGGCAACGGCACCTTTGACGGAACCAATAATTACTCCGATTCTGTCATCAAACTCAGCCCGACGGGAACCGTGCTCGACTACTTCACTCCGTTGGATCAGTTAGTAATGCAGCAAGATGACATCGACCTCGGTTCATCCGGTCCAATCATTCTCCCTGACGCCGTCGGGTCGACCACGAATCCGCATCTGATGATTGCCACTGGCAAGGTGGGCGTGGTTTACCTTCTGGATCAGACAAATATGGGCAAGTACAACACAGCCGCCAATCAGGATGTAGGGGAAGCGAGCGTCGGATTCAACCTAGGTAATGGCGATGGCGGCTTCTACGGTCAGCCAGCCTACTGGAATGGGAACATCTATACCGTAATTGTAGGTGACTCCCTTAGGCAGTATCCAATTTCGAATGGAAGCATCTCAACTGTGTCCATCTCCAGTTCGAACAACCTCTTTTCGTTCCGCGGCGCGACTCCTGCTGTGTCCGCCAACAGCACAACCAATGGCATCGTCTGGGTTGCGGACATCGCCTCCTATCAGAACAACGGCGCGGTGATTCTGGATGCATACGACGCGACCAATGTGTCCACCCTCCTCTACAGCAGCCCAAGCAGCGGGCCGGGAGCGGCTACAATCGCAAGTAAGTTTACGGTCCCGACCGTGGCAAACGGTAAGGTCTATGTGGGTGGGCAGCTTGCTTTCACGGTATTCGGCCTGCTCCCAAATTAGCTGTGTGAATTCAGCATCCACAGGTCTTTTTGCCGCTTGTAGATCAGGGCGTTTGCCAGATTACCCTCTTGTCCCTGTCCAAGAGAACGATGGACGCAGCCGACATAGGATGAGTCTCACTGTTGGCCGGTATCCCGAGCTGGGTCGCTCCCACAATCGTGGAGGATCCTTTCGCGTCTTCTAACGTCAAGGTGGGTCCGTCTTTCCCGAACGTAATTCGTGCTCCGCCGTTCTCTTCGGCACCCACCATGGAAATATCTGGGTTGCCAGAATCGAGGCCCAGATTCATTCCGCTCTTGCGACTACCAAAGAAGTGGAGGTCGCTAGCGTCCGTGCCCACGATCAGTCGCATCATTGGTTGCGCATTGACGTTTCCCAGGGTGAATTCCGACCCCTTTCCGATGGTCCCCATCCAACCGCGCACATTCCCGTCACTGTCCTTGAGTATGAACCTCTGAGCTTCGACGACGCGAGGCGTAGGCGCCGCTTGGCCCATTAAGACGACAGCAGAGAGAGTCGCAAGGATCGTGACGCCGGCCCACTTGAGTCTTCGATTTTGCGCTTCCAGCTTTCCTAAGCGTTGCACGATGATCTGTAGCTCTGATGTGCCGGATGTCATCGGTGGTGCCTCCCTCTAGCGAGCAGTTCGAGAGTGCGGTTCTGGGGTAGATCGATTCTCACGCCTTCGCCCGCACAGAGCAAGCGGAGCGCGAGGGTTGTCTGTCCACTCCATGCGGGGGAACCAGGATGCCAGCACTCTCCCGCAGGGCTGGGGTGAATACCGCGCACGAAGACGGTCAGCGCAACGATCACCGTTACGCCACTCCCGCCTCGTCAATTACGCAGATTGTGCAGAACGATTCGTAGAACCAGGGCGTGCCATGGATATTGTCTGACGGGGGAAGAGGGGCGCGGGCGACAACCCTCCGAAAATTTGAGCTAGACTCGAGATCCTGCTGCGTCTCGGGCTGAGATTAAGTCGGGGTGTTTGTGGCGGCTGACCCTGCGGAGAAGAACTGCTCCACCGACTAACACAAGGCCCAAAACCGCCAACCCCCCAGCCTCCCGAAGTATGCCGAAAAACATCAAAACCAAGCGCACTCCTTAACCTGTTGCAGGCCACGCGCCAGTCTAGGCGGAGTCATATCCCCCTTGCACTCAGTGAAATGCTGTTCGCACGGAGCACTCAGGAGCATTCCATAGGAAAAATTGTGCGCATGAGGTGCACAAGCCTTCCTTCGCTCACTATTCACAGAAGACGGCATTGCGCAGATTCCGGTCCGAGGCCATTGCGCAACCGGAGTCTCGCTCGCTTGAAGGAACTACGGGTGTGTGATTTTCCGCGTGGTATGGCGCACGGCGCCAGCCAGCTCGTTGAAATACTCTCCTCGACTCCATACGACCACGCGGCACAGAAAGCCGTAGAGCCTCAATTTGTCAGAGAACGGAATCGGTGCGCGGCTTACGGACAACAGATTCGCTCCGAAATGCACCCAGTTCCTGGCGAAAAACTTGTCCCGTTTCTTGGGGTCGTACAGGGCCATAACGTCTTTGTTATCTTTCATCGCGCTGGAGGCACCTTCATGCATCCGGCGGTAAAAGAGGTGCTCAGGCACTTCATAGAACTTCCCGTAGAGTGAAAGCTCAAGAATCAAGGGGATGTCGCCACCAGCGTAATTGCGCATCAAGCCCGTCCGGCCGAATACCTCGCGCCGTGTAAGTCCGTATTGCAGATTGCATAGGCGCAACCGGCGCATCACCTCGATAAATCGCGTGCTGGGACGTTCCTGGACGAGGTGAAGGTTCTCGTCATAATCCTCAATGATTCGGCCATCGGCATCGATCAAACGGGTCTGAGGATAGGCGACGAGAACGGAGGGATCCCGGTCAAGCACTTCGACACAGAGTTCAAGCAGTTCGGGGCCGACAACGTCATCGGATGGAGTCCAGCGGAAATATTCGCCCTGCGCCAACTCGAAACACCGTCTGAAGTTGCCTCCCGCTCCAATGTTTTCAGGATTGCGGTGATACTTGATTCGCGAGTCTCTGGCGGCGTAGGCACGGCAGATCTCTTCGCTGCGATCGGTGGAGGCATTGTCGGTGATGATGAGCTCAAAATCCGTATACGTCTGGCGGAGATGCGACTCGATCGCTTCGGCGACGTACTTCTCGCAATTATATAGCGGCATCCCCACGCTTACGCGGGGCTTAGGTGTGGCCTCTCCCATGCGTTTCCTCCGCTCTCCTCTCAAAACCGATTCATCCGCCCAAAACAACCTTTCGGGCGTAGAAACCCTCCGCCAAGCCGCCTTCCGAATTTGCTTCGATACCGCGAATCCTCATCAACCCGTGGAAGGTATCGGGCGTGAACCAATGCTTGTCGCGCTGCGTTCCGAAACAATCCATCAGGTATTTGATCTTGCGCGCGCCGATCTTCCGGTCGAAGGGAATATAGAAATTCGGCGTGCCAAGATCGCCGTCGTACTTCGGGATCTCGTACTCCAGTATGACGTGGTTCCGCCACGTATTCCAGGTGAGCTGATTGAGTGCGCGGTGATCCTGGTGCAGGTCGTGCCGCGTATGCGTGAATATGATGTCAGGCGAAATCTCCGCCTTCAGCTCCTCAAAGTAATCCTTGATGTCACTCAGCACAGATGGGAAGTAGCCATTCCGAAAGTCATGAACGACGACGTTTTCCTTCGCTGCGCCCCTGAGGAAGAGACCCGCGCTGCGACGTGCCTCACGTTCGCGCTTGTGGCCAGAGCTGAATACGACCCAATGGAAGTCGAGATTCCGGTGGCGCTGGAGAAGCTGAAGAATCGAACCACCGCACCCGATCTCAATGTCGTCTGAATGAGCGCCGAGGCACAGAATCCTATAGTTTCCGCGGCGGTTCGTGGCGAAATTCAGGGGAAGCATCTAAGGTCGCTCAGTAACCGCTGGGAGTCTTCCAGACCTCCCAGGGGGCACTGCCCCTGGCGTAGAGGTCGTCAAGCTGCTGCTTGTCCTTAAAAGTGTCCATGCCAGCCCAGAAACCGTCATAGCGGTACGCAAGAAGCTGCTGCTCCGCCACAAGGCGGCGAAAGGGCTCCTGTACGAGCTCCTCACCTTCCTTGATGTACTTGAAGATGTTCTTGCGGAAAATGAAAAAGCCGCCGTTGATACGGATGTTGCTGCGAGTGATATCCTCGATACCCGTTACGAGGTCTCCGCCGTTTAGCGTGACAAGGTGATAACTCAGATTGGGCCGGATGCAAAGAAAGCTGGCGGTCTTTCCGTGGCGCCGGAAGTGATCGATGTGTTCCGGGAGCGGCAGGTCGGAGAGACCATCAGTGTAATTGGCCATGAACATCTCTTCGCCTTCGAGATGCTTTTCGACGGCGCAGAGACGCTGGCCGATGTTCGAATTAAGACCTGTGTCGACGAAGGTGATCTTCCAGTCATGGATGTCCCGGTTGATCAGGTTCATGTTCTTGCCATCGCCCGTCAGTGTGAAATCGTTCGACACATATTCATCGTAGTGGACGAAGTAGTTCTTGATGGCATCAGCTCGGTGGCCGAGGCACAGGATGAATTCCTTGTGGCCGTAATGAGCATAGTACTTCATCACGTGCCAAAGGATCGGCCGATAGCCGATCGTCGCAAGGGGTTTGGGAATGTTCTCGGCATATTCTCGCAACCGAAGTCCCAACCCGCCACAGAAGAGAACCACTTTCATTGCACTTCTCCCTAACGGCTCGCCATCCTTGCGGAAACGGCTGCCGAGAAGTAATCGTCTTGCTCGGCGCGCAGCTTGTCGCACAAACGGCCTTCGGGTAACACAACGTCCGCGTATCGGATCGGGGCGTCCTTAGGAAGGTCGTGCTTCAGCCGGCAACCTTCCGAGAGCCCAACGGGCAGAAAACCTTCCACCTGGTGAACCTCCGCGTTGTCAATCAATCCGTAGGCCATAAAACCGCCGGTCCCGTCGAGTACGTTACCAGCTTTTAGATCCCGCTTGGCCACCGCGAGCACATCGCAAACGGGCGCGCCCATGGGGGCAACTGTCGCATCGTGAAAGAGAACTGCGCGGGCAACCGAGGCGCCTATTTGCAGGGGCGGCAGGTGATAGGGAGTATAGAGGCAATAGAAAGGACCACTCCCAAGTTTGAATAGATCGAGATAGAACTTCTTTACGGGGTGCTCGGTGTAGGCAAGAACCCACGCCCCCGTCCTCGGCTCGGCGCCCAGCACATAATCCACTAACCCACCGTTGAGCAGTTGATCCGCGGGGAACAGCTTGGCGGCCTCTCGCACATCGGCACAAGCCGGTCCATACATGCCCCGCTTCCCGGCGCGGAATCCGGTGGCGTTGGCCATGATGGCGCACTCCATGTTTAACTTCGTGCCATCGGCAAACGAGGTGATCATCTGCGCATTCTGACCCCATTGCGCAGCCCTTTCCATCTGCGTTTCCGGGGTTCTGTAGCGATCCAGGATGCCCTTGATATTGCCGGTCGCGACGGGTTGATATCCCATCGCCTTCGCAAAGCGATACAGATTCATGGCCACGCCAGGTTCCTCGCCGTCGGTGTCGGTAAAGACAACGCCTGCGCGATCGGCATACACTTTCAGGATCGGCCCAATCGTGGCGTCCAACTCGGCATTCATCAGAACAACATGCTTGCCGTTTTCAATGGCTTTCATCGACACGCGAGCGCCGAATTCGACCTGCCCGGTGGCCTCTATGATGGCCTCAATCCCTGCCGCTTGGCAGACCAGCATGGCGTCGTCGGTAATCGCGGGCTGCCCGGATTGGATTGCCTGCTCCAGTTGGGCTACGGTTTCCACGGACTTCACCGAGTCCACCCCCGCCTCGCGATAGGCTCGCCGCGCTCCTTCGAGCGTGCGATTCGCGATGGCGACGAGCTCCATTCCTGGGACTCCCGTGACGATGTTCAGTGCGACAGCGCGAGCCGAGAATCCCGCGCCGATCAGCGCAACACGGATGGGATTGCCCGCAGACTTGCGTTTCTCGAGTGCCGTATCCACCAGAATCATTCCAGTTCTCCTTGGTTCTTACCGATCTTCAATTGGCACTCCAAAGTCACAGAACCGAGTCTCCAAGGGTTAGAAGACCGCACTTATGTGGTCTTTGAATCCTTGAAATCGGGCCATTTCTTGTCCAGTTCCGAAATCGACGTGACCTCAAGCGGCCATCGAATGCCAAAAGCGGGGTCGTTGTGCCGCACGCCGCTTGCCGACTCGGGAGCGTAGAATTGAGAAACCTGATAAATGACCTCCGCCGTCTCCGTGAGCGTTTGGTAGCCGTGCGCAAATCCTTCTGGAACGTAGAGCATCCTGTGGTTGTCTTCGTTCAGTTCTGCACTGACCCACTGCTTGTAAGTCGGTGAATCGGGCCGCAAGTCCAGAATCACGTCCTGGATCGCTCCCCTGGTGCACCGGACCAGTTTGGCCTCCTGGAAGGGTGCATTTTGGAAGTGCATTCCGCGCAAAGTTCCCTTCTTCTTGTTGTAGGCAATATTGCATTGCACTACCAGGGGATTCAGCCCATGCGCTTCGAATTCATGCTGGCAAAAGGTGCGGGCAAAAAAACCACGATTGTCCTCCCGCCGCTCCGGTTCAAGCACGAATGCGCCCTTCAGTTTTGTCTCGGTAAAGAGCAAGCCTCATCCTCCCGCGCAATCAGGCGCTTAGAGAGCTCTCGTTGATACCATGTGCGGTGAAGCCGGCGCTGTCCACCGCAACGACAGATCCAAGCGGCCCGTCGCCAGCAGGTTCTTGATGTGATCAATGCGTTTGTAACGGATTCCCTCGAAATCCTCGACGCTCAGGCTCGCATTCCTGTAAGCCTCGTAAAGCTCTTTAGCGCCTTTCGGGATATCCCACACGGGCTTGAATGCGGGAAGAACCTTCTGAACGAGGCCGAAATCGACACGATAGCAACGCTTGTCCGGCTCCGCATCGCCGGCAAATTCGATTCGGCAACCCGGCACTGTCTTTTCAACGATCTCCGCGATGTCCCGGATCTGATAGTTCTGATCGGTCCGGCCGATGTTTACAGCAAGGTTGTGTACGCGCTCCCGGGGGCTTTCCAACGCCGCCAGAAACGCGCGAGAGATGTCCTCGATATGAACGAGAGGCCGCCAGGGTGTTCCGTCACTCTTCAGGAGAACGCGTCCCGTGCACATCGCCCATGCCACCAGATTATTCAGCACAAGATCGAAGCGAAGGCGCGGAGAAACGCCGTAGGCAGTAGCATTGCGGAGAAATGTGGGGCTGAAACTATCGTCGGCGAGCTTTGCCACGTCCATTTCCACAAGAACTTTGGAGCGGGCGTACGGCGTGACGGGATTGAACTCCGCAGTTTCATCGAGGAACTTATCGCCGGCTGCTCCGTACGTGCTGCAGGAGGAGGAGAAAAGATAACGTGGCACGCCTGCATCCTTCGCAAGTGCCGCCAGCCGAACCGATGCCCGATGATTGATCTCGTAAGTCAGGTCAGGATTGAGATTGCCGAGGGGATCGTTTGAGAGACCCGCCAAGTGGATGATTGCGTCGAAACCTTCCAGATCGGAAGCCGAAACGTCTCGAAGATCCTTGTGCATGGAGGGAAAATCTGCCGGAGGCTTCCCAAAGGTACAATGTTCGAAAAGATCGGTGTCCAAACCAACGACATCGTGCCCTGCCGCGGCAACAAATGGCGCCAGGACTGTCCCGATATATCCTCTATGACCCGTAATCAATACGCGCATTCGATGGCTCCTTCGGCCAGGCTTTCGATTTGTTAGGCGTTTGGGCTCGCACCACGCCTTGTTCCAATAAACCAAACACCCGTTCGTACTGAGAATCCAGAGCTGCGCGACACGAAGGAACCCTTCGTTCCAGTTCTGCCGCAATAGCCTTGCTTTGTGATTCCAGGAAGAGGAAACGGCTTGTCAGCGCGTCCAAGCTGCAGGCATCAATATGCAATACACACTGGGATTGCCCCATTTGCGCCATGAGGTCCGCCGTCTTTGCGTGATAGGAAACCGCCAGGACCGGCTTGTGAAGCAGATGCGATATAAGAACGCCATGGAAGCGAGCTGCAACGACGATATCCATCCCGCTCATCACGGAGATGAGATCTTCATGCGAGCGCATCGGCGGGTCCACGGTTTGATATCCCGAAAGTCCGGGGTGGTTTCGCTCCAGCGCCTGAACAATGTCTTGAATTACCGGCGGGTCAGCGCGCAATTGGGTCGGGAAGAAAAGTACTGTATATCCTCTGCGAATCAACCAAGACGCAAAGCTGGATTGCGTTTGCACGTATTGGTCGTAGATCTGTTTGTCAGCCTTGTGCCACATCGTTTCATGAAAGAACGGTACGGGATTGATACCGACTACTGGAGAAGAGTGAGAAGACTTCGGCTGTGCCGCAATGTTCGGCATGTGAAAGCTGTACGCCAAGTCTGGAACAACAATGCTTTCTCCTCGAAGACCCCATTCCCCGACCTGCTTGCGGAAGTCTTCACCTCGAAAGGAGAGATAGTCCGCCCGGGAGAGTGCAGACCTAAAGAAGAATTTACTCAAAGGCGAATCTATCCAACCGGTTCCGATGCTCATGAACGCGAGCTTGGTCCCCGTCGCGCGGGCGAGGAACGACCATTTGAAGAAAGTATAGGGGTACGCCCATGAGCCCCCGCTTTGATCCGTCAGTTGTCCTGAGCCGGCGATCATCAAGAGCTCTGTGCCTTTTAGATTGCGATAGGATTGCGCCAAGAATCCCACTTCCCTCCAGATCCCCCGCAGGAAACCAAAGCCGTCCCGTATTCCCTTCAGGCAGGAATACAAAAGTGGAATCTTCTTCAAGCTAGCTTGGATCCTTGCACCCGGGCCGTCCGATGAGTCTGTGCGATGCTCGCCCTTGGTAGGCGCTTCCGGATCGACACGCGATTGAACGACTTGACGTATCGGAAAAGCGGCGATCCCGTGCCTTAGGCGCGTATCTTCGGGTTGAAACGTAAAGGCGCGGATTTCGGCTTCGGGGAAGCGGCGCCGCGTATTCTGAATTACTGCGGCGATAATCGTTTCATCGCCGAGATTCTTTGTGCCGACGTGGCCGAAAATCCCTATTCTTCTGGCTGGTGAAGTGACTTTCTCCGAATTGTCTGGCGCAATCACGGCGCTTTTAGGCCTTCTTCTGTGCCAGAAAAACTATCTGCCAGCCGAACCCGCTCTTCTCTTTAAGTCTTTCGACCTTTTCCTGAGGGATGAGCCGGCGGACCAAAGCGTTGAGCTTGTACGAGTTGACAACGCGCAGAATTCCTCGCTGCCCGTGCGGAATGATGGTGAATATTTTCAGGATATCAAACCGGGGAGCCAGCATATTCTTGAGCTGCACTCTGCTGAGCTGGTGTGCGATATGCTGGGGAGGTTGTACATTCCAGCCCACATCCCCCATCCGATCCATCACGAACTTGTTGCCGGTCGTCATGATGAGGTGGCCGCCAATCTTCAGCGAATCGGCAGCCCGTTCCACATACATTGGCTGGTTCTCCACATGTGCGATCACTTCTTGCGAGACAACGACGTCGTAGTGATTCTCAGGCAGACGAGCCTCATAAACGTTTGCGGCAATGTATTTGATGTCCGGGCGGCGCGCTCGCGCCGCAGCAATGGCCTCAGGCGAAAGGTCAATTCCGGTGACGTCGCCCAGATCCGAAAGACGTTCCGTAAACCAGCCCTGACCGCAGCCCATATCCAAGATGCGCGGGCGCTCAAGGTGAAGGCCTTGAATCAGCCGAAAGATTTCTCGCGCGCGCCGCTCTGTCCAATCGTTCAGTACCTTTCGTTCCTCCAAGTTCTGCCAATGCCAATCCCAGAATTGCTGCTGCTCTTGGATAGGCGGCACCTGTTGCGCACTCGCCATCTTGTCCCCCTTCGTGCGACGACTTGTCATGCATTTATCCAAGGTTTCCCAGCACTGCGCTCTTCGTCCATATCAACAGTCCCTCTGGGGAGACCCATTTCCTGACCACTGCAACTATCCGAGACAAACTCCTGAGGGGTCTTCCCCGCACACCAAGGGTACCGCCTGCTGGCGCCAGAGGGCCGCTATAGTCTCGGGGATCGGAAAAGCACGGCTGACACCAAAGGATAGTTACGCTGCTCTCCAAATAAGACAATTAGAATGAATGTGTTACCTATGGGGGCTACTGAACTTGATTCAGCTAGTCCGCCCTGCCATCGGCAGGGGACTTCCAAATAGTGGTAGTTGTTTACCCAGTCTAGGACCCGAAATCCTTGGGATGCGCAAGGTCTTCGGGCAAATCATGCGTAAGTTCTTTTCTATCCGTGATCTATATATGTGGAGGTAGTTGGTCATAAACTTGCCGTTCACGAAAAGCCGCCCTCTGCGGATACTCATGTCAACTCAAGTTGGAAGTTCTCCGGCGCAAGCTTATCCGGCGCAGCGTAAACCCCGCGTTGTGCGCAACGTTATGTCGAATTGGGGAGCCTATGTTCTCGGCACCGGCATCAACTTCTTTATGTCTCCATTTGTGGTCCGTCATTTGGGGAACACGGAGTACGGAGTCTGGACCCTAATTCTCGCCCTGACAGGCTACTTGGGGCTCCTCGACCTAGGTGTTCGGGGTGCGGTTACCCGATACGTTGCCAAGTTTCACGCCGAAGCAGACCACAAGAGAGCGAGTAACGTCGCATCATCGGCGATGGTCATCTTTTCCTCGGCTGGGCTAGTTGCAATTCTTGGTTCCGTCATCCTGGCTGCGTTCGTGGTCGGGCACCTGAAGATTCCCGCCCAATACCTCACCGCCTCGCGGGTTGTATTGGTACTAGCTGGGCTCAGTGTCGCCACCTCGCTCGTAAACGGCGTGTTCGGTGGGATCCTTGTAGGACTCCAGCGTTTCGATATCACGAACAGCATTGAAATTGGGATCAGTCTTCTACGAGCGGCTACAATCGTTTTGGCACTCTACGAAGGTTACGGCATCGTTATGCTGGCGACCATTCAACTCGGTTTCAACCTTCTTCGCTGGGTTGCGAACATAGGGCTGGCGCGCCATTTCTATCGAGAATTGCGGATTGGTTTGTCCGAAGCTGACCGGGCCGGCGTGAAGTTGATTTTTTCTTTCAGTGCTTTCTCCTTCTTGTTGCATGTGAGTGGCAGCCTAATCTATGCGAGCGACAACGTGGTCATCGGGGCATTTCTGCCCGTAACCGCGGTCACCTTCTACGTGATTGGCGGTAATCTTATCGAATACACCCGGACACTACTGAGTGGAATATCACAGACGATGACGCCGCTGGCCAGTTCAGTCGAAGCGCAGAAGGATTGGAGCCAAGTTCAGCGCATCGTGTTATTCAGCAGCCGAGCGGGCACGATGACCGTACTTCCTATTGCGATCACTTTCATTTTGAGGGGAAGAACGTTCATTGGCCTTTGGATGGGTGCTCAGTATGCGCACACCTCAGGAACAGTGCTGCTGATATTGTCCTTAACGCTTTTGTTTTGGCCAGCCAATTCAGTGACCTCGGGCTCTCTTCTGGGCATGAGCAAGCACAGGCCTCTCGTGCCCGCATTGCTCGCGGAGGGAGTCTGCAATCTCGCGTTGAGTATACTGCTCGTTCGAGGGAGTCTTGGGATCTTAGGAGTGGCTTGGGGAACTGCTATACCTAGCCTAGCAACCAGTTTGCTCTTCTGGCCTTGGTATATTCGTCGCACGTTGGGCATACATCCCCTAACCTATATGAAGTCCGCGTGGATTCGCCCCGCAGTTGCCATCGTGCCCTTCGTATTAGGCACATATGCTATCGAACACTACTGGCCAGCGGACCATCTGCTTGTGTTTTTCTCTCAGGTGCTGATCACCTTGCCGCTCGCGGCGGCGGGCTACTGGCTGTTGTGCCTGGACCAAGGCCATAGGGAAGACTATTCCCAGAAGTTCTCGCATCTGTTCGAGCGGGTTTTCGCGCGCGGCTAGCCCTCGGTCGAATTAGGTGGGGGCGGTGTGAGCCCTCAGTTAGCGTGACTTATACACAACTCGCAAGCTCGCCTAAAGGGCAAAATTCAAAATCACGAATGAGGCTTCGGAATTTCCGCGGCGTATTTCGGAGTCCCAGATAGTGCCGCAGTCGCGAGGTGAGGCTGCCGTTCATCCGCGGCTGTTGAGGGTCCAATTCCCAAGGATGAAGATATACACACACTGGGCGATGTTCGTGTGCGTTGACGAAGCGAATTCCCCAACGCGTATACCAGTAGGGTAGAAATCGGAAGTATGCCCCCCCGCCGAACGGCGATCGGCGGCCCGCAAACTCAAGAGTGGTCATGGGGAATTCGACAATCGGCCCACTCGGCGTCTGAACCCGATATGGAATGCGGGACCCATCCGGGATCCCATAGTTTGGGTGCTCTACCGGAAAGATACTCGAGTCATATGTGAAGCCGAGTTCCGCAAGAATATCGAAGGCCCACAAGGAGTCACGCGTTATCGAGAAACTAGGAGCACGGTACCCACGTACGGGAACGCCACCGCAATCCTCGAGCAGCTGCTTGGCCTGACGCGTATCCTCTCGGAAATCTTCCCGAATCATTTCATAGACGGTGCGGTGGCGCAAGCTATGACACGCCACTTCATGGCCGCGCTCGGCCACGCGCCGGACGACGTGAGGGTGCTGTTCAGCGACCCATCCGAGCGTGAAGAAAGTCGCTTTGCAACCAGCCTCATCGAACAGATCGAGTAGCAGGTCCGTGTTGCGTTCCACGCGGCTCTGCTGCGAATTCCATTGGTTCGCGGGCATCTGATCGCGAAAAGCGCTTACGTGGTAGTAGTCCTCAAGATCAATTGTGAGTGCGTTCTTCATATCGAGTTCGTGCTCAAGCCCACCCTGAGCGTCCCCGAATAGAATCCGGCGAGCCGCGATATCCGGCACTCAAAGTTCTACCTGGGCACCCAATCCATGTATGATACCGGAATTTGAATGACACTGCTGCGTGGTGCCGATGTTGGGGACCCAGGTCATAAACGCCAGCTTGGACGATGGCAGCAAATCAGGCGCCAGTTCAAGCTTTGGCCTTCGCCCATTCTATGTCATGCATTTTCAATTTAGTACGGGTGATCTCGAAAGCCGAAGAGGCAGCTGAGCTGGGGGTCACAACGTGACAATCTTGTGGAAGAATACTCCAATTATCTCGACTTGCTTGGGGTACGGTGTTTCGAACCGAGAGTGAACCGTTGCGCGTACTGGCATTCACCAACCTCTTTCCAAATGGTGCCGACCCCACATTCGGGGTTTTCATCTACCAGCGGATAGTTCACTTGTCGCGCCGGGCCGGGAACTTCGTCGAAGTTGTCGCGCCGGTCCCTTTCTTCCCGAGGTGGCTGCCCGCGAAACGCTGGAGCGCAGTCAGCCAATTGCCTGCCACGGAACGCATTGGTCCGTTAACAGTCCATCATCCGAGATACTTCCTTCTGCCCAAGATATCGATGCCCTTGCATGGGTTGTTCATGTACTGGGGAAGCCTACCGCTAGTGCGCAAGTTGCACGCGGAAAAGAAGTTCGACTGTATCGATGCACACTTCGTCTACCCGGATGGATTCGCGGCCGTGCTTCTCGGCAGAAGACTGGGTATCCCGGTGATGGTTTCCGCGCGCGGCACGGACATCAATTCATATCCGTCGCACGCGCTGATCCGTCCGATGGTCCGGTGGACGTTGCGGAAAGCCGCGGCATGCGTGGCTGTTTCGGCAGCACTCAAAGAAAAAATGACGGAAGTCTGCGGTGAGGACATTTCGATTCACACGATTCCAAACGGCGTGGATACGGATCGGTTTTGGCGCACCGACATCGGAGAGGCGCGAGAGGCACTTAGTCTTTCCAAGACGAACCGACTGATTGTTGCGGTCGGCTCGCTAACGGAAACGAAAAGGCATCAATTGCTGATTCGCGCCATTCGAGGGATTGCGCCGCGGTACCCCGGCATCCAGCTCTTTATCTTTGGCGAGGGCCCGTGTCGCGACGCGCTGGAGAGACTCGTTCAGGAATTGGGGCTCGTCGAACAGGTTCATCTGCCCGGGAAAATTCCAAACGAAACCTTGCGTCTTTGGTTCAGCGCCGCGGACCTAAGTTGCCTCACCAGCGCGAGGGAGGGTTGGCCAAACGTGGTGACCGAATCGCTGGCTTGTGGCACACCCGTTGTCGCCACGCGGGTGGGAGGAATTCCTGAAATCCTTCACAGTCCCGAACTCGGGGTCCTCGTGGAAGAAACCCCCGAATCATTGGCGGCAGGACTGGAACAAGCCCTGTCCAGAAGCTGGAATCGGGAAGCAATTTCTCGCCAAACACGCGCGCGGACATGGGACGTGGTTGCTACTGAGGTGGAGGAAGTGCTCATGACGCAGATTCCCAAGCGTGCTGACCGGACCGTCGAAGTATAACCTCAGGCCTCGAATTGTGAGAGATGAGCATTCAATGTGCCTGCCTTACTCCGGATGCACATAAGAATGGATTTGGCATCAGGAGCGTGCCCGCGTATTTTGGATGGCGGACTCGTATACGTCTTCGTAGCGTCGGACCACTATTTTCCAGTCCCTTTCTCGAACGCACCTCTCACGCGCATGATCACCCAATGTGCGCCGCAGATCCGGTTGCCGCAATAGGCGCGATGCTTGCCCGCAGAACTCGTCGATGTTTCCTGGCTCGAACAGGAGCCCGGTTGTTTCCGGCTCGATCAACTCGCGGATTCCGCCCACTCCGCTGCCCAGTATGGCCTTTCCCAAAGCCATGGCCTCGAGCGGCTTCAGCGGAGTGACGAGTTCGGTGATGCGCACGCTGACCCGCGGATAGACCAGGAAATCCAACACCGAGTAGTACCGCTCAATTTGGTCGTTCGGAACGCGGCCCAAGAGGGATACGTAATCTTCGGACTTGGTTTCTGCGATCACTTTTCGGACTTCAGGCCCCTCCGCGCCATCACCGATGATCACCAGCTTGAACGGCTCGCCCCTCCGATGAAGTTCTGTTGCTGCGCGCACCAACCACGCAACACCCTCCCATGAGAACAGTGTGCCGATGAAACCCAGCGTGGGAATTCCAGTAACGCCCAGCTCTGCGGCGAGAGCGGAGTCTCGTGGACGCGGCGTGAAACGCATTACGTCTACACCGTTTGGAACGTGAAACAGCTTGGCCGATGAGACCCCTCGTGACTGGAGATCACCAATAATGGATTGCGCGATTCCTACGATTGCATCCGCTCGTCTCGTCACAAACGTTTCCAGGCCTCGTCCCAACTTATAGCGCAGTTTCCTCGGCCAGCTCTTACTCTGGCTGAGATCAGAATCCTCCCAAAAGGACCGTATCTCGTACACGAATGGGAGGCCGCGTTTTCGAGAGGCCCTCAGAGCCGCGAGGCCGCAAAGGGCGGGAGAGTGCGCGTGAATGACGTCGAATGGCTCACGTTGAACAAGCGATTCGATCCTCTTCTGGAGCAATCGCACGATGGCCGTCTCACGGAGAATCGGCCAACGGCCACGAATCGCAGCCGCCGTGATCCCCAAATCCGCGCGCGTGCGGAAATAGCGGACTTCATCAAGCGAGGTATCAGACGCGGAAGGATCGTCGGATTGATGCAATGGGCTTGTCAGCACCACTGGTTCCATGCCGAGCTGATGTTGTGCCGCCACGATGCTCCGGCTTCGCTGGGCGTACCCGTCCAACACCGGCCAGGAATGGTCGAGCACATGAAGAACGCGCAGCGGCACAGCTCAGGACTCTCGTCGGACGATGCCCACAGCAGAGTCTTTCCCAGCTGATTGTTGTTGGCGAATCGTTTCCCAAGTGGGAGAGAGCGCGCCCTGGAAACACTTGGCAATACCAATCAGAGAGGCCAGGTTCACGAGGCAGAAGTAATAGGGCAGGTAAAGTATCTTTGGCGCACTGGCACGGCTTTCGATTAGCCAACCTATTGCCGCCAAAACATAGAACCCGACTTGAAGCAACAAAAACAACCGATAGAAGGGCGAATTCCAAAGGGCAATCGTGGCGAGAAGCAAGATCAGGAGAAACACAGGAGCGAACCAACGCAGCACCTTATGAGAAATCAGAGAGAACCAATGGCGGGGCTGCGTCCAAGGAAGCAGCACGGCAGGTGCACGGCGCAGAGCGTTCAAGCTTCGGCTAACGATTCGACTTTTGCGGTGAAATTCCTTCTCGAAACTGTCACCGGCATCCTCGAAGCACACCGCAGCCGATTCATACACTCCCCGGTAGCCACGAGCGATGATTTGAAGCGGGTTAAGGAAGTCGTTGATGTCCGTCGCCAACAGCGGTGTGAAAAGTTCGCGGCGGATCGCATAAATTGCTCCGTCGCCACCTACGACTGAGTCGAACTCTGATTCCTTCTGCTTGAGCCAAGTCTCCAGTTTCCAGTACAACCCTTCGGATTCGGCAGACGGCGGCTGGCCGGGATAATCCATGTAGCGTGCGTTGCCGACGACATAGCCGACCCGCGGATCGGAGAAGTGCCGCACCAACTGATGAATTGCGTCATGGCAGTAGATCGCATTCGCATCAGAGAACACAATGATGTCGCCGGTGGCTTTGGCAACGCCAAGATTCAGGCCGCAGCTCTTGCCCAGGCGGTCCGGTTGCCGGATCAGTCGCACACCGCGTGCGGCATAGCCTGCCGCGATTCCATCGGTGCCATCACTCGAGGAATCCGATACAACGATGATTTCAAGCTGCTTTCTCGGGTAGTCCAAAGCGAGTGTATTGTCGAGCTTTTCTGCGATCACCGCGCTCTCGTTGTATGCCGAAATGATCAGCGTGACACGCGGCAACGGCTCAACAGGTGTGGCTTCGCGATGCGGAAACAATCGAGCAAATGCCCATAGAAGAAGCGGGTAGCCCGCGTAGGTGTAAATCACAAGCCCCGCGGTGACCCAAAACAGAACCTCGAACACCGTCGCGTTCAAGAAGGGCTCCTTCTGGTGCAGTTCATTAGTGTATTTCGTAATGAATCAAATGCGATGACGGAACTCAATTGGCTGTCTTGTCGCGCTCCACTTTGGTGGTTTGCTGCGCCGCTTGAAAACGACCAGTTGCTAGTCTCAGAGCTCCGTCCGAGGGATCCTTGAAACAGATGAATAAGTTGTCCTCTTTGTCGATCGCCATGGAACTCTCGAAATAGGTTGTTCCCCTCGGCGCCAGGATCAGCTGCCTGTGCCATCTCTTTCCGTCCCACCAGGTATGTTCCAGCCCGGCGAGGCTCTCGAAGCTGATATGCGGATTGCCTTTGCTGTCGAGAACGAGCGTGCTCCTGAAGTTCTTCCAGCTGTATGGACCGAACGGAGGAAGCGATGCGACAATATCTTTCTTCCATGCCCCATTTGACAACTGCGCGACCCGCAAAGACTGCGTATCGTAATAGCTGATAATCGGGTCGCCGGATGATCTCAGCGCAAGCGACACGCCCATCCCCCGCTCTCCGCCCGCGCTCTGATCCGGGGAATCTAGGATGCTGACACTCCATTTCTTTCCGTCGAAAGCTGTGTACTTTAGTTGGCCAGTGGGGAACCAACTGTATGCCATGTGCGGATTGCCCTCGGCATCAAGCACCATGGAATTCCACTTGCCGGGGTACGCTCCGCCACCCCCCTCGATCGAGCGGACCTGCCATGCACCGTCTTGTAGGATCGCGTACCGGAAATAAGTGCCTCCTTCCATGTACCAGGACATCTCGGGTTTTCCATCTGGTGTGATCTGAATGGAGCAGTAGTAACCGACAAGACCAGCCGCTGAATCGACAGATTGCGTGTGCCACTTGGAGCCGTCGAAGAAGGCGTACTTCACTTTCTGCGGAGTGTAACAAATGTGTGGGTTGTCCTTGGAATCGAGCGCAATTCTCGTCACAAAGACATTCAGGCCGTGTTCCAAAGACATCTTGTCCCAGTGGTCGGTGCCGATGCTCTTGAACGCGTACTTCAGCTGCCCCCCTGTCGGGAAATAGTAGCTGAGGTGTAAATTTCCCTGCTCGTCAGCAACCATTGACGTGTTGCTACCTTCCGTGTCAATCGCTTTGTCTTCCATGGTCCAGGTCCACGACTGCGCGCTCGCATTGCGCGAAGACAGAACCATGATTGTAACGACAGCGCAGAGCACGCACCTAGATCTCATCTTTATCCTATGTGAGAGAGTGAACATATCGGCTTCCTTCCTCAAACCATTTCCGAATATCTTCGAGATCTCACCCAGACACAACCATCTCTTCCTGACCGGTTGGGATGGGTTCGCTTTCTATTTCCTCCAGGCGACCACCGTTCGTCTCCAATTCATGCCTGAAGAGCATTTTCATCACGATGACCAATCCAATCATCTCGTAAATGACATCGAGATAGACGAAACCAAGGAACGCGCCGCTTACCATGAAGCCCAAGATTGAGACTTCAACCATGTGAGCATAATCTGCCAGATACGTGGCCGAAGGCAGGTATCTCGCCTGACGACGAATTTTCCACAAACTCCAGAAGCAGGATCCAATCAGAAATAGAAATAGAATCAATCCGGGGAACCCTTGATCCGCCAAGAGTTGGAAGTAGATGCTATGAGGCCCACTCGAAGGAAAACCTAGGGGCAACGGTCGCGGTTGATAGCGTTGGAAAACGACCACATTGGGAAGGACGTCAAATGATCCGCCCGTGATCGGGTGATCGTGTGAAAAATTCCACGCTGTTCCCCAAGAGACGAGCCGCTGTTCGGCAGAGGCATCGAGATCGCCACTCGCGAACTGGCTCATGCGGTTCATCCAGGCGTCGGGGGCGTAACTGAACACCACAACAGCGGCAACTATCGCTAGAGCCGTCCCCACAACTTTGTGTCGGGTCTTTAGCATAATCGCCATTAGAACCACCGCGAGACCAAGAAGGCCGCCTCGGGAATATGTCAGCAAAACAGCCAAGACTGCGCAAACGAACGTAATGTAGAGGCCAATGCGCAACCAGCGGCGTTTTTCCTGCGAGGCCAAGAAAAATAAGAGCGGAAGACACATGTTGAGCGCAAGACCAAACGCATTGTTGTCCGAAAGGAAGGAGTCCGGGGGACCCCACACGCGCGATTCGCCTCCGGTTCGTATACCGAAGAGCGTGCCTTTAACAGCCAGCAATCCAAGGCTGCCTGCCGTGACAAGCAATACCCCTCGCAACCTTTCTTTCGTCATCACGATAAGAATCATGACGAAGGTGAACAGGAGAATCTTGCTCATGTGTCCCATCTCGTAGGCCGCATCGGCCATGTTGCCTGCGAAGAGGGGAACACTTTGTGCATGGATGTACGTGATCGCGAACCAAGCCCACAGCATCAGCAGGAGAATGCTTTCCCTTGCGGCCAAGGATCGAAACGATTTCCGCGTAAATACAGCGCCCAGGATTGTCGGGGCCGCGACGACAAGTGCGACCGGAAAATCGTAAGTAATCCCCCACGTAAAACGGTGAGGGTTGAAATACGTGACCCAATACCACATCAGCACGCCGAAGTAGGGATTCACGAAACAACACGGGACTGACCCGAGAATTATTGCGAGCAGGAGAAAGTCACGCATAGAATGCCCTCACAGCGCGCCCCTTCCTGATTCCGCGCGTACTTGCAAGGCTTGCTGGCTGGGACTACTGGATATTCCGGCGGGTGAGATTGGCATCGCTTCCAGTAACATCCTGCTAACAGTAAACGCGAAGGATGACATCGCCGTGCTATCGCCTATTTGGAGACGCCGCAATCGGCAGGGATTCGTCCCAGCTGCATTGTGACCTTCCGATGTCGTCGCAGCAGAGCGATAGCCACTGCGCCCAAGAAACTCCTCCGCGGCTGGGCTGCAATCGTCTGGCTTGCCGAAGGGATAGGCGAAGTCTTCGACGGGAGCGTCGAGACCATTCTCCAAAACACGTTTCGACAGGCCGAGCTCGTTTTCGAGCGCGGCGGCGTCGAGACGGCTAACAGCAGGATGAGTCATCGTGTGCGCACCGAAAGAGACACCATCCCGATGCATTGTTCGAACCCGCTCCCAGTCCAGCATGCGATCCGAAAGGTCCGATTCTAGTGGTGCGACCCGGCTCTCGAATGCCGCACACCATTTGCGACGGCGTGCATCCGGAATCGTGCGGAGATAACACACGATTTCGCATGCGGCCTTGGCGCGCGCCGCCGGAGAAGAGAGCACAAAACTGCGCGGCGTCTCCATTTCCACATCCAGCGTCGTGACTGGAGCCGCTTTCAGCGCGGCAAAAATCCGGTCGTACCAGGGGGCCTCACCGGTTTCCATACACCGGCCGATCAGATAAATCGTCGCAGGAATGCCGTATTTTTGCAGCACTGGGAAGGCATATCTGTACAGATCTCGATACCCGTCATCGAATGTAACAGCGAGAGTTGGCGCAACCGGACGCTCTTCATGCAATTCACGGCACATTTGTCCAAGTGGAACGACCCTGTAATGCTTCTTGATGTAACGCATCTGCGCTTCAAACACGCGAGGTTCCAGCCGCGAAAACAGGGGAACTCCTTCCGTCCCCACGCGGTGATAGCAAAGGATGCCGAACTTTGAGCCTGCGAAGCGGCGCAGGCGCGGGAGCCGCGAGCCTTCGACCGAGGTAAGCTCATGCGTGCCTTCTAGGGGTTGCGCCAACCGAAGCAGGCCCGAGTGATACAAACTGCTGGCGACAACCTGCTTGAACCGCTCCCTGAAGCGCCGGGATGAAGAGGATGCGTCGGCGCCCGCGCCGCTGGCTGCCGTCTGAGGCAAATTTGCGTCCTTATGTTGCATGAACGGTCTCTCGGCTCTGTCCGAGATGTTTGCGATGCCACAGCTCGAGCGCCACCAAATACCAGACGATTTCGCCGTAAAAATTCGGTTGTTCCTTGTGAAGATTCATCAGGCGCTCAACAAAGCCAGCCCGGAAATAGCCGCGCTGACGCGTATGCGGATCGTGCATCAGATCACCCACCAATTCCCGCATCCGTGGTTCCTGTAGTAGCCACTGGGCCAGAGGCACACCGAAGCCATGCTTCTTCTTGTAAAGCACCTTCCGTGGAAGGATGTCCTTCATCGCTTGCTTAAAGATGTAGCGCTTTTCAAAACCCCTCAGCTTGAGCGCTACGGGAATCCGCCCGGAAAGCTCCGCCAACCGGTCGTCCAGCAAGGGATAGCGCACATTCACCCCTGCCAGCTCGGCCGTGCCCGAGACTTTGCGGAGATCGTTGTCCGCGAGCGTCATTTTCACATCAAGATAGAGGATGCGGTTGAGCTCGCTTGAGGCCCGCACGCGGCGGAAATGCTCCTCCGGAACACCAAGCCAGTTCTGAGTGCCCACTTGCTGCAGAAAACCGTCCTCAAAGATTTCCTCCGGCGGCATGCTCAGAAAAAAGCCATAGGAGAGAATCCGCCGCGGATTCGGAATGTTCGCACGGCGAACGTACTTGCGCGGAAGGCTCAGTTTGCTGCCGTCCTGCGGTAGCAGGCTGACAACCGGTTCAATGAGTCCCCGGCGAAGCCATTTGGGAAGCGAGTAGTAAAGAGCAAACCGCTTGTCCGTCGCGTAGCGCTCATTTCCACCAAACAGCTCGTCGCCTCCATCGCCAGCGAGGAGCGTTCCGACTCCTTTTTCGCGCGCAAGTACCGCGCAGTAGTAAGACCCGATCGCCGATGAGTTCGCGAACGGCTCGTCGTAATACGCGATGATCTTGTCGAGCGCATTTGAAGCGTCTTGCGGCGTCAGAAACTTCTCGGAATGGTCGGTGTGGAAAGCCGCTGCGGCAGTTCTTGCGAACTCAATTTCGCTGAAGCCTGATTCTTCGAACGCGATGGAAAATGAACGCGCCGGCTTGTGCCGTTCGCTCGCGAAGGCAACGACAGAGCTGCTGTCAGTCCCGCCGCTCAAATAGCAGCCGGTTGTCGTCTGTTCGCAACCGTCGAGATGACGATGCACGGCGGCCCGCATCCCCTCGCGCAACTCTTGGGACCAGTGCGAGACACTTTGGTCATCGCTCTCCGGATACTCGAGATCCCAATATTGATGCTCGACAACGATTCCGGATCGAAACGTCAGGAATGTTCCGGGCCGGAGCTTCTCCGTTCCCTGGTCGCTTGAAATCGGAGCAGGCACTGCGGAAAAAAGCAGGAATTGCAGGATCGCCGTGGGATTCACATCCACGGGATCTCTCTGGATCGCGCGGATTCCTCCGACGCGAGACGCAAACAGCAGTCGATCGCCCTCTCTGCGCCAATAGAGGCTCTTCACGCCGATGCGGTCGATCCCCAGGATGAGTTGCTGGGTCTTTTCATCCCATAGCGCGAGGGAAAAGCCGCCGTGGAGCAGGCCCAGGAAATCCACGCCTCGCTGAAGATAGAGCCGGGCGATCAATTCCGCCACGGGTGCCGAAGCGGCTTCGGCAGTAGAGATAGACAACGCTTGAGCCAACGGGTCGAAATCCACGAGATCGGCGTCGGCGGCTACCGAGACTCCGTTCAGATCCGCCACCCGCTGGAAATCCCAGCGCCGGGCAACACCAAGAGCGATTGATCGGCTAGCATGTTCCTGTCGCTCCTGTTCACCCGGCAGAGTGAGAGCGTCGAGCATGGGCGCCAGATTTCTGGTGCTTAACTCGCGACCCTGTTCACAGATTCCGCAAATCCCGCTCATGCGATTCCCTTAATCACAAAATGTCTGGTGCCACTTCCGGAACATCAGCGTGGCCCAAAGAAGCGCGGAACGATCGTAGTAACCCTTCTGGTGCTGGTCCCAGATCTTCTTCAGAAAGCGCTTGTCCAGAATTCCGTCATCCGTTTCCACGATCACCCGGTGGGCCATGTCCTTCAGTTCACGTTTGAACCAGATGTCGAGCGGAATAGCGAACCCCTGCTTGGCGCGGTAAAGAATATTTTCCGGAAGAACCGGTTCGAGCGATTTTTTCAGAATGTACTTGCCTGTGCCGTTGTGCAGCTTGAGTGAGCTGGGTATCGCGGCGACGCGTTCCATCAATTTGTGATCGAGCAAAGGCGCCCGAACTTCGAGCGACACGGCCATGCTCGCGCGATCAACTTTCGTCAGAATGTCGTCCGTCAAATACGTCTTGATATCCACATATTGGATCTTCGAGAGGGGATCGTCCGTGTCGGCGCGGTCGTAGTAGTGCCGGAAGACGTCCATCGAATCGTAGCCGCCCAGGCGGCTACGGAAATCGGACGTGAAGAGACGCGCTTTGTCGTCCGGGCGAAAATAGGAGATGGAGTTGAAGTAACCCTCGAGCGGCGAACGCGATAGACTCTGGAAAGTGGCCTTGGCGCGGAAAACGCGTGGCGCCCAAGCCAGCGCGGGATACCAGCGTCCGAGAGGGCCGAAGACGGTACGGCGCAGGGCAGCGGGCACATGGCTCCGCAGGCGGTTCTCGTAGTAGTCCAGCTTGTAGCGGCGGTATCCGGCAAAGTTCTCGTCGCCACCGTCACCGCCCAGCGCAACGGTCACATGGCTTCGCGCGATCTTGGAGACGTAGTAGGTTGGAATCGCGGACGAATCGGCGAAAGGCTCGTCGTAGTGCCACGCAAGCTTATCGACAATATCGACCGCATTCGGTTCAACCACTTCTTCATGATGGTCGGTCGAAAACAGTTTGGAGACCTGCCTCGCGTACTCGCCCTCGTTGTACTTCTCTTCGGTGAAGCCGATCGAGCATGTCGTGACCGCTCGCTTCATCAGATGGCTCATCATGGCCACAACCGACGAAGAATCGATGCCCCCGCTGAGGAAGGCCCCAAGCGGAACGTCGCTCATCAAACGGATTCGGGTGGCTTCACAGAGTTCGTGCCGCAACATTTCGCCCCACTCGGCCTCGGTGTGCTGCTCTACGTTGGCAAACGAGATGTCCCAGTAGCAGGTTTCACGAACGCCGTTGGCCGACGCCACCAGGTAATGCCCGGGCATGACTTTGCGCACGGAGCGGTAGATCGTCTTGGGCGCGGGGATGTATCCGAATGAAAAATAGTCGGAGAGCGCGTGTTCGTCCATTTCGCGAGGTAGGGAATCGCCCGCCAGCAGCGCCTTCAGCTCAGAGCCGAAGAGAATCCGCTTATGATCGGCGGCATAGAAAAGTGGCTTCTTCCCCACGCGGTCACGCGCCAGGACAAGCTTTCGATGGCGTGAATCCCAAATGGCGATGGAAAACATCCCGCGAAGTTTGGCGAAGCATTCTTCGCCGTAATCTTCGTAGAGATGGACGATTGCTTCGGTGTCGGATTTCGATGCGAACTTGTGGCCCCGCTGCAGCAGGTCGGCGTGCAGTTCCGGGTAGTTGTAGATTTCGCCGTTGAGCAACACCCAGACTGTACCGTCCTCATTTGACATGGGCTGATGCCCGCCGGCGAGGTCGATGATGCTGAGGCGCCGGTGTCCCAACCCTATGCCCGGACCCACGAAGACACCGCCGTCATCCGGGCCGCGATGAATCATGGTCTGGTTCATTCGGCGCACGACATCCGTAAGGATGTCGGTCCGGCGTTCGTATTCGAAAATTCCGCAAATGCCGCACATAGAGTCTTCGCCTAGTTCCTTTTCCCAGAGCCGCGGCGTGAAGCGAGCTCGAGATACAAATCCCGGTAGCGCTGCATCATTCCAGTCAAGCTGAATTGCTCGACCGCGCGATCTCGCGCCGCTTTGCCAAACTTGCGGCGATTCGAGGCATCTTCCGTTAGCTGCCCGAGAACATGCGCCAATCCCTCCGCGTCCCGCGGAGAGAACAAGCAGCCAGACTGTCCATCCTCGACAAGCTCCGGGTTGCCGCCGGTACGAGTCGCGACGACCGGCAAGCCGCTCGCCATCGCCTCGAGAAGGGTGTTCGACATCCCTTCGCAAATCGACGGGAGAACAAACACATCCATCGCCGACAACAGCTCCGGAACGCAGTCGGAGGCTCCCGTAAACGTCACGCGTCCCGCAAGTGCAGGCGACGCGGCCGCACTCTCTTTCAATTTAGCTGACTCAGGCCCGTCGCCCACCAGAAGAACCTGCATGTCTTTTCCCTGGCGCAACAGCGCCTCGGCTGCCCGAAGCAACGTGGCATGATCCTTGATCGGCACGAGCCTTCCGACGCTGCCAACCACGACACGCCCCTCCGGAATACCGTACTTCCTGCGAACTTCAGGCGCGGCGTCCACGCGGCGGGAAAACCTCTCCAAATTCACGCCGTTGTAGATCACACGGAAATTTGTGGCAGGTAGCCAGGACTGCTTCGAATGGTACGTCCGCAAGTCCCCAGTTACAGCGAACACCGCGTCAGCCATTGCGTAGAACGCGCGGCATAGGACGCGCCGCCGAAGGGGAAGTCCGGCAAGAATCTCCAATTCGTAGCCGTGCTCGCTGTGAATAGCGACCGGGACTCGAGCCATCCGCGCGGCCGGGATGGCTTCCAGTGCGCCGAAATTTCTCGTATGCACAATATGCGGCCGGAATTCCTTCATGATCCGGACCAGCCGAAACAGCGGGAACTGGAATCCCGGTTTCGCGCTACCCACAGAATACGCATGCGGCGCGTTCATGCGGCGCGCAAAATCTGCGTCGATGCCGCGCACGGCGCAGATGCGGTGCTCAAATTGATCCTCACCGAGCCCGTTGATCACTTTCAGCACACCGTGTTCCGTGCCGCCCATTCCCAGGCAGCTCACAACGTGCAGGACGCGCAGACGCTCCCCGTTCTGCAGCAGCATGGTGTGCGAAGGAGGAGAAGCGGTGGCAGCGTTCTCGTGTTGGATTTGGACTGGCATCATGGAAACCATCGCACGAGGCGAGGTCCGATCGCCCGCGTCAATCCGAGCGGAACTTTTTTCCAAAGATTCATGGCCAACTCAAACTTGGAGTTGGTCGGGTTGAAGTTGGGCACATCGTTCCGGCCGACCAGGCGTACTTGGTAGTCGAGAGGTTCGATTCGTGGATTCCACTTGGCCTTGAAGGCGTAGTTACCGGATTCCTTCTTGCTGCGGCCGAAGTCAAATGTCCGTAGACCGCGTTCGGAGGCGATCTTGATCAACTCCCACCACAAAAAATTGTTGGCGGCCAACGTTTTCGCTTCTTCCATGGACCCAATGTAGTAAGGTTGCATCCAGTCGCGGAAGAAAAACGACATCCCCCCGGCGACGGGCTGATTTTCCGCGTACACAAGCGTGAGGTCGACTTGGCCCGGGTATTCACGGATCAGATTTTCGAATAGAGCGCGCGGAAAAGTGGGTGTGCCAAGCCGCCGCAGGTTAATGGTCATCAACCGGTAGAAGCTATCCAACTGATCGAATCCCCCGCGCGCCTTTAGCCCCGCCTTCTCGCCCTTGCGTATCATGTAGCGAATGTCTTTTGGGAATCCGTCATACATCGCCTTTGTCTCAGCAACCACCGGCACAGTGAAGGTGGCATAGCGCGGATTGGCGTGATAACCAGGCATCAAGCCGCCATTGCGGTTGCGCAACTCAAGGTACTCGACCCTCAAGTCCCGAGCGAGCTGTTCGAGATGGCCGAGCAGCTTCCTTTCGCTTTCCGCATCAACGGCGCAGATGCCCCCGTAGACCGCAAACGGGATCGAGATCAAACAGCGCCCTGTAATCCAGTTAGAAATAAGAAATGCTGGAGCTATCCCGGTGATCTGGCCAGCTCGGTGGGTGTAGAAGTAGTAGGCACGGTAGCCATAGGTCTTTTCCATGACCCGTTTCCAGCCAGCCTGATGGAAGAAAGTTCCTTTCGGATGCGCCTGCACGAAGGAATCCCATTGGCCGACAACGCCCTCGTTGAAGGGGGCTATTTCTGGTAGTGTGCCGTTTTCTTGGGCCGGCCCGGCTAGAGGCGGCGCCGCGGAGGATTCAATCATCACCGTTCTCGGGCGTCTTTTTTTCGAAAGTGAGCGGCGCGGAGACTGGTTGTTTTGCATCCGGAGACGCTTCGAACCGTTCAAACAACCAGACCTCATCCACGTCGAGATAGCTCGCCAGCAGTCTGCGTTGTGCCGCTGTTGGGTCACGATAGCCGCGGATGATCTTGCTCAGCACGGTTTCGTCGATTCCCAGAACCTTCGCAAGCTGGTTCTGATGGCTTCCGCGGCGAAAGATTTGCAGTTTGAGGTTTGGGTACATGTCAAATCGTTCCTAAGCTGGACACTGCTGGAGTCCAAAGCGACGTGTCGTCCTCCGCCTGGCGAATAAGAAAAGACACACTTAGAAGAATCTTCCTACAACGATCGGAACGATGAACCCAAGCGCCGCGGAGCCGGCAGCAGTGCCCACAAGCACCCCTGCCAAGCGTATGAATCGCGAGCGCCGTTCCGGCTCGGAAGTTACCAGGGGAGTCTCTGTCAGTACTGGTCTGCCGAAGATTTTCGCGGCCTCTTTTCCCGTTCGGACGGACTTATCATTCACTTCCGCAATCGCGGCCAGCACGATCCCGGCGAGCAAGCCGCCGACTAATCCGGCCAGGTTAATCAACAGGCGATTCGGCGCAGCGGGGCTTTCTGGGGTTGTAGCCTCGTCAAGGACAACGAACCTGTCTCCCTTTTGGTGGACCTCGAGAGCATGGGAAATCTTGGCCGCTTGTTCCTTGTCTTGAAGATCTTTATACTGCCCTTTGATGATGTCGTAATCCTGTTGCAGGCGCCCAAGCTGTTGTTCGAATACGGGCATCTGTTGCAGCTTCGTCGTGTGGAACTCAATTTGTTCCTGAAGCGGCCCTAGGAGATTTGTCTGACCCCGCATCTCCTCATCGAGTTGTGAGATCTGAGCCTCGAGCACGGGGTTGTGCCGCAATGGACTTGGCTGGATCGCTGGCCGAGAATCCTCGACGGCCTGAGCATTGGTAGGGTCGGCGGCGGCCGCGGCCATTTTTGCCTTCAGTTTGTTAATCTCATTCTGGGTCCTGCGCACGTCAGGATGCCCCGGGCCGTAGTGTGACCGGAGTTCACTCAGCTTCGATTCCAGTTTCTGCAGCTGTGCATCGAACGGCCCCGTCGGGCCGCCACCCACTGCCGTACCATCGACATCAATTGTGGGAGCATCTATGGTGGAGGAGAGCATGGATTGGACGATCGATTTTTCCCTCTGGTCGTCCTGAATCTTGTTTTGGATAGTCGTAACTTGCCCGCGCAAATTTGCCAGTGCCTCAAGATGATAGGGCTTGGACTCTGGAAGATCCATGATGTTGCGCGCTTTTATAGCCTGCAGCTGTGCATCTTTGTCGTCGAGTTCTTTCTTCGTTTCAGCAAGCTGGCTTTCCAAGAATTCTGCGGTATCCGCCGTCTGCCCCTCGCGCGCGCTCATGTTCTCATCGATGAACATTTGTGCTAGCCGGTTTGCGATCGGTGCCACAATGGAACGATTCTGACCGCTGTATTGGATTCGGAAGGATCCCAGCTTGCCAGCGCCCGGATTTATGAGTTCCACAACGATTGATTTCTGGGTAGACGTGATCACCTGTTTTTCGCTTAGCTTTCCCGTTGGATCGGGATAAAGTCCTTCGCTTTCGACAAGTGTCTTCAGCCGCGTCGGGGAGAGCACCTGCTGTTGCACCGTCGTGAGACGGCCTGCAATGTCCCCCGGTATGACGTCGGGGACATATTTGTCCGGGACCTGTTGCGAGTCCACGAGAATCACGGTTTCGGCGCGGTATATGTTGGGCAGTCGAGAAGTCGCAACAACCGTGCACACAGATAGGCCCAAGGTGGCCAGGATGATCCACAACATTCGGCGGCGGCCGATTTCCAAGTACGTTTTGAGGTCCGTACCCGGAAGCAATGGGGTGGTCACACTATTGGAAGAATATGTGGCATGCAAAGGTTGCTCGCCTCCTTATCGCTTGTAGCTCCAACAGAACCTGAAATAGCAACACCAAAGTGGTTCCCAGACCCCAATGGGTCGGAGGGACGGGGTCTCCTACCGACGCGGAATTCCGGCTGGCGCCCATGTTAGTCCGAAGTCGAATGTATCGCGCGTGCCTGAAAGCAATTGCAGCGTGTTTGAATCCTGGAAAATGTGTGTATAGCCTCCAACCAAAGTGACGCTCGTCAGGACCGAATACTTAACCTTTGTTGAGCCGTAATCGCCCGATGTCCGGGGAGGTGCTCCGGTCTCACGATAAAATCCGCCCCCGTTGGACCACTTCAGCCGCCGGGTCAGCTGCAATTCATAATAGGCGTCGGCACGGTCGCCGATGCGCCCGGTGATGAAATTGATATTTTGACCCATGGCGCCTCGGTTGTAGGAGATCCCAAATACTGAATTCGTGAAGGTCCTCAGTAGCCCGAAGCCAACCCCAATCTCGGTGGTATTTGGAGCAAATCCTTGATAATCGACGTTTTCCATTCCGATCTCACTCCGCAACCACCAGGTCCGGGAGAGTTGATTGGCGTAGAAAAGGTGATACGTCTTGAAATACGTATAAACCGAATTGGAGACACCAGGAACATTGGTCGCGCGGAGGACTTGCAGTTTGTAGAGAACTCCCAAATTCTGTCGTGACGTAAGGGCATGCGTCAGAGCGACGTCCACGCCGATGGTATCCCCATTCGCGAGGTAATTCGGGTTGTTGAGGTGGTCATGGTTAACGTCCTGGGCATAGCGAAACCCGGGAGACACGGTGAGCAGATTCCTTGGGCTGAGTTGGTAATTGATCACCGCATCGACCTTATCCGCGAAGAACTTGCCGTCATTCGCAAGAAAAGCGTTCTGAACCAAGTTTCCGGTTTTCTGATCCACACCGAGAATATCCGGGGGAAAGAGCGCGCGGGAGTCAACCTGAACTAAATCATTCTCCAACTTCATACTTAACCTAGGACTGAATTGAAACGTTGTTCCGAACATCAAATTATTGTTCACCCCAGCGTTTGACGCTACGTGGCCATTGAGGACAGCCAACTGTGGTGAATATTGGAGAACGAGCTCCTGCTTCGCAAAAGTCTTGTCGAAATTGATGGAGGTGTGAAAAATGCTCAGGTTGAGATTCTCGCTCGCTAAGCCGCCGGCTGGCCGGAAGTTGTCTCTTATTTGATCGATAGAGAAATCACCGACATAGAAGCTCCCCCAACGGAGTGGTGAGGTTGTTCCCATCCATGGGATGGCCCTCAGCGCAGGATGGATCTGTGCGTCAATGGGGTACCCTGGGGTGGGGACGTCGACCGCAGGCGCCTGGTTAGTTGGCATGTTTTGCGCCGTCGTTGCTGTAGTGTCAGTATTTTCCGGTTGGTCGCCGATGTTCTTTGAAGGTGCTTCCTGCTGCGCTCCTACCAGAACCGGGTTGTTGACAACCACAGCGAGAACTAGAACAAGCTTCATTGGCCAGCTACGCACAACTTTCATCGCTCTCTCCCATCTTTTCGATCAACCATGCTCCCAATCACCCAGGATCAGGGCACGACAACCATGTCGCCTGGCAGCAATTCTGGATTGGGGCCTTTTGCGGACAGAGCCTTCTTGTAGTTGAAGGGTATGCGGATCTCTTTCCCATTGTCATTGCGAAGGATATAGATTGAACCGGTCTTCGCGAACAGGGCGGGCCCTCCGGCTTCCACAAGCAATTCGAGAACTGTCTTTCTCCCATCTAATGCGTAGACCCCCTGCTTTGCAACATTGCCAGCCACGAAAACTTTTTGGCTGTGCACGGCTTTCACGATCACAGTGACCTGCGGGTCATTCACCAGCGTATTCAGTTTCTCAGTCAGCAGCCTTTGCATCTCCCCTGTGGTTAGTCCCGCGACCTTGACATCATTCAACAACGGAAGTGTGATCATGCCGTCCCGGCGAACCGTCACCGCTTGGGACAATTCTGGCTCGTGCCAGACGGAGATCATCAACTCGTCAGCCGCCCCCACGCGATAGCCACTCGGGGGTTGAGCAGCGACGGCGGCATCAGAGGTTGAGGCAACAGAGCCACCAGTAGCCGCATGTTCTCTCGCCGCAGCATATTGCTGACCGGCCTTCGCGCCTGACTGATCTAACTCCTGCGCTACAGCTGCCGAGTCAAAGACAAAGACTAGGACCAGCGTCATAATTGAGAGCGCAAGGATTAACCCGCATCGGAACTGACTATGTCTAATCACGACTTCCTCCCATAATGACCCATTGCAGAACTGGAGACTCATGACTCCCAAGTAGCAATGGTTCTGCCGCGATGGCTACGTGTAACATCCTCATAATAGGAGAGTTAATTTCGATCTTTCCCAGGCTCAGGGGAAAACATGGAAACCAAGTACTGAAATATGGAAAACTACTTCACCCTATGCTGCGCCATCCACTGGGCCTGCATAAAGCGACTATTGCTGCAGCTCAGCGCTGAAGGCCACCTTTTTTCAGTGGTCCTGCTAGCGGAGCGGGTCGAGATTCCATATGCTGCAGCAGACCAAAAACGCTAAGTAACGCAGCGTACAGGAAGACCCAACTTGCCAGCAGTACCTTATCCTGAAATCTTCCCGGGATCTTCCGAAGTCGAGAAACCGATCGGTGTTCTTCCACGCTGACCTCTTACTTTGAGCCTCTTCCTGACAGCATGACCTTGGAGGTTTCGAATATGACCGCAAAATCCAACATGAGCGATAGATGCTTGATGTAGAAGAAATCGTGCTCGAGCTTCGTGCGGGTTTCCTCAACGCTTGCTCCGTATTGATACTTAACCTGCGCCCATCCGGTGATCCCGGGGCGAACTGAATGGCGCAGACCGTAATAGGGGATTTGTTCTTCCAACATCGAAACAAATTCCGGGCGCTCCGGCCGCGGGCCAACGATACTCATTTCACCGCGAAGGACATTGATGACTTGAGGTAATTCATCAAAGCGGAATCTACGGAGCCACTTCCCTACGCGCGTAATTCGGTGATCATCCTGAGATGTCCATTGCGGTCCATCCTTCTCTGCATTGTTATGCATGGAGCGGAACTTGAGCATTTGAAACGGCTGCCCCCGCAACCCTGTGCGTTCTTGTCGGTACAAAACGGGGGATCCGGATTCCACCCAAATTGCCATAGCTACCACGGCGAAGATCGGCAAGCAGAGAATAAGCCCCATCAGCGAAACGATGATGTCGACCGTGCGCTTGGCCCAAACCAGTAGCGTCGATTTGCGGAACCCATCCGAAAAAATCAGCCAGCTTGGGGAAAGATGTTCAAGGCTAATGCGGCCTGTCAGGCGTTCGTAGAAGCTGTGAGCGTCTTCCACACGAACTCCAGCAAACTTCAAGTGAAGAAGCTGCCGAATAGGCATGCGCCCGCGCCTCTCCAGCAACGAAACTACAACGTGGTCGATTCTTTCGTTTTGGACGATGGACTCGATGTCTGCCGTAGCCCCGATGATTCCGGGGTTGACAAGGGATTTGCCGATATTCTCGCCCTTCTCGTCGAGGAATCCGACCACTTTCAGCTGTAATTCCGGTCGGTGAATAATGTCTCGTACGAGAGATATTCCGGTCGGTCCCGTACCCATGACCAGCATTCGCTCCACGGACCCGAGTGCCTGCTTGTTCTTCAGCCAGATGAGGCGCCAGCCCAGGGTTAGTACCAAAATGAGGGGGGCGGCCAAAACAGCGATGCCTCTGCCGAATCCAAGGTCCGGCGCCATATAGTAGAAGATCGCAAGGCCGAAACAGGCAATGCCAAACGCTCTCAGCAGGCGCACCAGGAGTTCACTGCGGGCAGAAATCAGCCGAAAATCGTATACATCATTGAAATAGAGCGAGACCTCGCACACCAGGATCGCCAGAATAAATCGAAAAAACGTCTGCCATGAAGCCAGGTAGAATGACACGGAGCCGTAGTTATGGATCGAGAAACGCACTTACCTTCACGCGGTATTCTTGCTGTGAGCTCGTGGATATTGAGCGCGATCGCGTGAGCCTTTCTCCACACCAACAGCTGATGATAGTTCTGCATTCGTCGAACGTACGCGCGCGGCAGCGCCGGCCCGACACCAGAACCTCTCGGCACGAAGCATACTCCCGCACAGTTCGCTCGCGGCGCCGTTGTCTTGGAGCCAATGACTTGTCGCTGTCTGCCAACAGCGATGCTGTTGAGTCTTACAGCAGCGCCAGCGCCGCGTCGAGCTCGTCCGCCGTGTTGTACAAGTGTGGCGCCAGCCGGATGCATCCGGTGCGCACGCTGTGCGCGACCTTCGCCGCGAGCAGGCGCTCGCTCGTCGCCGCCACGTCCTTCGTGCGGAACGCGAGTATCCCCGCGCGGCGCGACGGATCGCGCGGCGTCACGAACTCCACGCCCGGCGTGTCGTCGGCGAACGCCATCGCGCGGTCCGCGAGCGCGCGCACGTGCGACTCGATCCCGGCCGTGCCCACCTCCAGCAGCAATCCAATGGACTCGCTCATCGCGTTGAACCCGACGAAATCGAGCGTGATCACCTCGAACCGGCGCGCGTCGTCCGACCACTTCGGGTCGTACTCGAGGAATTTCGCGTAGTCGCCGCTCGACGCCTGCGCCCACCAGCCGACTTCCTCGGGCTCGAGCTTCGCGATCAACTCCTCGCGCACGTAGCTGAACCCCGTGCCCCACGGCGAGAGCAGCCACTTCTGCGCCCCGCACGCGAGCACGTCGACGTTCGCCGCGACGACGTCGAGCGCGAGCGGCCCGATCCCCTGGATCGCGTCCACGAAGAACAGGATCCCGCGCGCGCGGCACGCCGCGCCGATCGCCGCGATGTCGAAGCGGTGGCCGCTCCAGAAGCTCACCCACGAGAGCGATACGACCTTCACGCGCGGATCCGTCTCGATCGCGCGCATCAGCGCCGCTTCATCCGGCCAGTCGCCCGCGAGCGGCAGCAGGCGGAACTCGGCGCCCCGCCGGCGCGCCGCCGCCATCCACGGATAGACGTTCGCCGGAAACTCGCCGTGCGTGGAGAGGATCACGTCGCCCTTGCCGTACGGCAGCGACCGCGCCGCGAGGTTCACGCCGTGCGACGTGTTCGTCATCAGCGCGATCGTCGACGGCTTCGCGCCGATGAGCCGCGCGCACGCGTCCCGCGCCTTCGCGTGCACGGGGAAGAAATCGTCGGGCAGTAGGCGGAAGGGCTCCGCGCGGCGCGCGCCGAGCGACGCGATCGCGTTCTGCGAGCGCACGGGGATCGGGCCCGTCGATGCGTGGTCGAGATAGACCGACTCCCCGGCTTCGGCCCACGGAAATTCACGCGCCCGCAGCGCGCGCACGTCGTAGCTCATCTGTTCCTCACGGTTCCCG
>JAIQEW010000030.1 GCA_020073605.1 Terriglobia bacterium | reverse complement strand
ATATTGACCATGATCGACGATCGCTCCGAAATGCGCCGCAGCAGATCGATGTCGCGCACCACCTGGTTCGATTTCGTCGTGATCGAAAGGCTCAGCCCTTCGCGCTCCGCCATCTTTTCGAGCATCGCGCGGGTGGCGCCGAATTCGCGCTCGGCGGGCTGATAGGGATCGGTTGCGGTCCCGATGGCGATGTGTTCGCCGCGGAGTTTTTCGCGGCCCAGGTCGCGCTCGGTCAGCCGCCCCGCGTTCTGCTTCACGTAAATCTTCGATTCGAATTCCGCGGGATCGAGCTCCATGTACTCGTGTGTGTAGCGCGCGTAGCAGTAGCGGCAGCCGAATTCGCAGCCGCGATAGGGGTTCGCGGTCCAGCGGAACGGCACTCGCTCCGAATGGCATTCGTTCAGGATCGATTTGACGGGCAGAAGGAAATACTCCGTCCCGCGCTTGGCTTCGGCGCGAGGGGAGGATGCGGCGAGGCGCGCAATGCCGACCAGTTCCGCCGCGGGCTTCCTGCTCCGGCCAGGTGCCGGAGGGGGCGCGGAAGCACCGCTAGGCGGCTCACAATTGCCGTGGCGAGCGGCTTGGGGGAATAAGGTGAGACTGGTTTGCTTCGCGCGGGCCGGACGGCGCCGAAGCGTCGCCGGATTCGCTCGAAGGATGGGAGAAGTGGCCATTGGCAGCCTCGCCGCACGCGCAGAATATATTCGCCTTTTGTTCGCCGTGTCAAGAGAAATGTTTCGCTTTTATTTCGCTGTTCGCCCGTACAAGATCGCCCCTGGAAATCCGTCCCCAAGCCCTTAATCCGGCCTTCCCTCGGCGCCGATATACTGGGCAGGCGACCCTTGGAGACGCTGCCGTGCCCGAAGTAGGAATTCTGATCGTCGATGACGATGTCGCCAGCCAGCGGGCACTGAAAAACGTCCTCGATTCCGAGGGTTGGCGGGTCCGGATCGTTCCGGCCGCCTCCGACGCCCTGGCCGAGTTGGCCGCCGGAGGCTGGAATCTGGCCATTGTCAACGTGGCCCTCGCGGACGTCCGCGGGCCGCTCTTCGCCATCCTCCGCGAGCTTGCCCAGGCCGAGAGCGAAGCCCCTCCCGAGCCGGAAGTCCCCGCTGAGCCGGGCGATGACGAAGCTCCGAAGGCCCGAAACCGCATCCGCTCGCTCTTTCTGGTGCCCATGGCCAGGGCGAAGGACGTCCAGCCGGTGCTCGAGCGGGAAGGCCTTCCCTACTCGTTCAAGCCGTATCACCTGCACGACTTCCTTGAAAAGGTCAGCGAACTTCTGGTGGAGGCTGGGGCCATCGCCGAGCCGATCCGCAGCATCGGCGGCTTTGGAGCGGGCAAGAGGCGCAGCCGCAACGTCCGCTTCTCCCGCGATTCGCGCCGCGGAACGATGTTTGCCACTCGCGAGGACTACCAGATGACCGAAGAAGAGATGATCGAGTGGGAGCGCCAGGAGGAAGAAGACAAGAAGAAGCGTGAAAAAGAAGTGAAAGAAATGAAAGATCGCGGCCGAGGATGACGATCCACAGGTGCTCCGTGGCACAGACACTCCTGTCTGTGCACGTTAGCTCATAAACGCGGTATCTGGGTTCTCTGGGTCCCGAAGAATTCGAAACAGGGGATCTCTCTTACCCTTACTCCTGCACCCAACGCTTCACCTGACTTCGGTCTGACAATCCGACTAGGATTGTCAGACCGAGCGACCAACAGGAGCCGAGGGATCTCTCTTACTCCTGATCCGCAGCCACGCGTCGCACCTGGCTGTGATCGCGTGTGGTTGCCAGAAGCTCCGCAATCGTCTTCTTGAGCACGGGATGCTCGACGCCGCCGGCGATCTCGGCAAACGGCACCAGCACAAACTTCCTCTCCGCCATCCGTGGATGAGGAATCTCCAGCTCGGGCATGTGGACCACGGTTGAGCCGAAAAGCAGAATATCCATGTCGATCGTGCGCGATTCTTTCGGACCGTCGGAAACAGGACGGCGGCTGCGTCCCATCGATAGTTCGATCGCAAGCAGCGCATCCATCAATTGCCGCGGCATCAAGTCTGTTTCCCCTTCTACCACGCAGTTCAGAAACCAGCCCCCGCCGCGGACGTCCACCGGCTCCGTCTCATAGAGAGACGATTGCCGCGTGACGCGCACGCCTCGCGCACCAAGCGCCTCAATCGCCCGCGCAATATTCTCCGCGCGCTCCCCCATGTTCGACCCCAGCGATAGATGGATCGTCTTCATCGGCAAGCGCCTATTCTAGCCTGAAGCGAGGAGAATTCACCGCGGCGGCGCATCTTGACATGAATACCACTACGTGGTATATACCTCTTTGTGGTATTCATTGAATCCAAGGCGTTCACTCGGCGGCTTCACGAGCTCGCCAGGGACGCTGCCGATTTGGTGTTGTCCGGCATCCACAACGGTCTTCTGGACAATCCGATCCGTGGAGACGTGGTGAAGGGTCTCGGAGGAATTCGGAAAGCGCGTTTCTCGAATCCGGGGCGCGGCAAGGGAAAGAGGGGTGGCTTCCGCTGCATGTATCTGTATCTGGAGAGAAAAGGCCACATTCATCTGTTGTTCCTGTTCGATAAGGACGAGCAGGAGGATATCAATCCCGCGCAGCGTGCCCTTCTTCGGCAACTGGTTGGCAACATCAAGGAATAGCGAAGGGAAACGATGGTCAAGAAAATCAAAGTGAAGGTGTTCGATGATTTGCGTGAATCTCTTCAGGATGCGCTCGCGTTTGAGCAGGGACGCGCGATTGATCTCCGCGTCACGGAAATCCCTCCCCGTCCCCGCAAGCTTCGGCCAAGGGATATCCGCGACATTCGCCTTTCTCTAAACGCGAGTCAGGTGCTCTTCGCCACGTTCTTGAACGTTAGCCCGAACACAATTCGGAGTTGGGAACAAGGCACGCGCCGCCCGCAGGGAGCTGATCTGAAACTCCTGTCAATCGCAAAGAAGAATCCGCAGGCTCTCCTAAGAGCATAGGGCATTGGATGGTCGAGCTTGGCCGAGAATTGAAGGCGATCGCATCAAGTATTTGTTGCTGGCCGACGCCTTGGCGCTCGCCGAAGTATTGAAAGGCGCCCATCTTTCCTCTAAAGGCCTCTAATCTCTCCGTTGTCAGCTGAACAAACCCGGCTGGCGGCGCGGTTCTTCCATGCCGAAGTGCTTATAGGCGAGCGCGGTGGCGACGCGGCCGCGCTGCGTGCGGTCGAGCAGGCCGAGCTGCATCAGGTACGGCTCGTAGATTTCCTCGATGGCGTCTTCTTCCTCGCTCAGCGACGCGGCAATCGTGTTGAGTCCCACCGGCCCGCCCGAATATTTCTGAATAATCGTGAGCAGTAGGTTGCGGTCGGTCTCGTCGAGGCCATGCTCGTCCACGCCGAGCATTTTCAGTGCATCGCGCGCAACTCCGAGCGTTACGTGACCCTTGGCGCGCACCTCGGCATAATCGCGAACGCGCCGCAGCAGCCGATTCGCCACGCGCGGAGTCCCGCGGCTGCGTCGGGCGATTTCGCCGGAGCCGTCTTTGTCGATGGTGATCCCCAGAATCCTCGCCGAGCGCGTGACGATCTTTTCCAAATCGTCCGGCGTGTAAAAATCGAGCCGGTGCACGATGCCGAAGCGCGAGCGCAGCGGCGCCATGATCAGCCCCGCGCGCGTGGTGGCGCCGATCAGAGTGAACTGGTTCAGCTGATACGGATGCACGCGCGCACCCGGTCCTTGCCCGATGATCAGGTCCACGCGAAAATCCTCCATCGCGGGATAGAGAATTTCCTCGAGCGCGGGCTGTAAGCGGTGAATCTCGTCGAGAAAGAGAAAATCGCGCGGATCGAGCGACGTGAGCACCGCGGTAAGGTCGCCTTTCTTTTCGAGTAGCGGACCGGAGCTGATCTTGATCGACGAACCCATTTCGCTCGCGAGGATCTGCGCGAGCGTGGTCTTGCCAAGGCCCGGCGGGCCGTAGAGCAGGACGTGGTCGAGCGCTTCGCCGCGCGCGCGCGCCGCTTCGACCGCGATCTGAAGATTTTCCTTCACGCGGTCCTGGCCGATGTAGTCGCCGAAGCTGGCCGGGCGGACGCTCGCCTCGATGCGCGCGTCCTCGTCGAGCGCTTTCCCGGAAATTACGCGATGTCGGGGATCGGTCATATTCTCTGCAAGCGAACCGGTTCCTCTACGTCTCTTCGAAAATGCCGCTATGCCGCTCGCTCTCCGTAAAAGCTTCTCCGGCGCGGTCCAATTCTTCCCATTCCTTCGCGTAACGCTTGCGCATGTCGCGGTGCGAAGCGACGCTCTCCCAGCGGTCGATCGTAAGGTAGCGGCGCGGAGTCTCCGCGTCGCGCAGCAGCAGGGTGCCGTGATAACCCGCATTCTTGCGAAACAGTGCAGCCCAGGGGCCGGAATTCGCGTAGTAATGCTCGAACTCTTGTACTCGATCCGCGCGTGCGATGAATTCCCAGACAATGCGTACCATTTCCGCCTCCTTTCGCATATGAGTTCCCCGTGGCCCTTGGTATGGTCATCCCTGATTCCTGAACTCGTGCGGCCGGTTCACGATTGCCCCGCCCGCGCGCCCTTCTGCATCGCTGCGCCGCCGAGAATCTGCAGCGACGCGCGCAAAAGCTTTTCGAAGTCGGCGTCGCCCGAAGCGCGCGCCTTTTCGATGGCTCGCTCGACCGAGCGCGGATCGTACCCGAGATTGACAAGCGCCGATTCCACGTCGGATTCAAGCTGCGAGCGCGTGGCCGGCTTCCCCGCTTCGGGGACGTCCACCGCGGCGAGCTTGTCGCGCAATTCGACCACCATGCGCTCCGCCGTCTTCTTGCCCACGCCCGGGATGCGCACCAATTGCGCGACATCGCCTTTGCGGATCGCCGGAACCAGATCCTCGAGGCCCATCCCCGAAAGAATCTTCAGCGCGAGAGAGGGTCCAACGCCCGAAGCGGTCAGCAGCAGCTCGAAGCAATGCTTTTCGCGCGCGGTGAGAAATCCGTAAAGCGAGAACTGATCCTCGCGCACATGCGTATGGATCAGTAGCGTGGTTTCGTCGTGGAGCGCGCCGAGGCCGGCGAAGGTCGAAAGCGGAATCTGCACCTGATAGCCCACGCCGCTCACGTCGAGCAGAATCTGGTTGGGACGCTTGTCAATCAGCTTGCCGCGGAGCGAGCCAATCATGTCCAGCGATTATCGGTTAGGGGCAGGAGGGTGTCAACGCGCGCCCACGGAGAGCGCCGCGCAAAGCCTGCGTGCGGAACTTCGAGCTCGCATACGAAAATTCGGATGCGGGCACATTTCTACGCAATTTCGAAATGCCAAATTGGCCCGGCAAAAAAGTCTCCGCGAATGGCGCCGGTCTGCTTTCCTCACGAGACGCTCCACGTCTAACTGCCAGCAAGGGGTGAATCCGATCAAGGAGGAACGAACAATGTCCCGCCGTGGAGTAAATCTTTTCGTGCCGATTCTTGTCGCGCTGGTGCTGGCGATGCCCGCTGTGGCTCACGACGCCGGAGCGAAAAACGGGAAGTCAACGAGCGCGACGCTCGATATTTCGGTGCCTGTGTCGCTGGCCGGCAAGCAGCTCAAACCCGGAACGTACAACATCACAGCGGACGACGCGCGGGTCACGCTGGCTCAGAACGGCAAGGTGGTGGCCGAGGCGCCCGTGCAATGGAAGGACGAACCGAGCAAGGCTCGGTATTCCAAAATCGTCATGGTCGGCGCCCAACTCAAGGAAATCCATTTCGGCGGGAAGATGCGCTACGTCGAAATCGCGGACTAAGTAAGAGAACGCCCTGTCTATCCCGCAGCTTCGGGACGGACCGGCTGCTGTAAAGACCAACTCAGCGGAGAGTGCGGTCCCTGCGGACGGCTTCGTCGATCAAGGCCTCGAGGTCTCGGCGCGTGAGCGTGACGCGTTCGGTGGGGCCGGCTTCGGAACGGGCGGAGTCGGCCGGAGCTGCGGGGGCTGCGGATTGGGCGCCTGCACCGTAGCGCGCGCGAGCCGCCTCCAATTTCTCGACATCCCTCCCGGAAAGCAACACCTGCTTGCCGAGAAGTTCCGTCACCAGCGAGACATGCGCGAAATGCTCGGTGGTCTCCATGCGCAGGAAAGCAGTCAGCAGGTCCGGCCCGTACGTGACCACGCCGTGATTCGCCATCAGGATCGCGTCGTGGCCTTGCACGAACGGCTCCATCTCCGCGGAGAGCTCGGGCGTACCGGGTGCGCCATAGGGAGCAACGGGAATGCGCCCGAGTCCAATCACGAGCTCGCACAAAATCGGTTTGTCGAGCGGAACGCCGGCCGCCGCATAGCCGGTCGCCGTGGGCGGATGCGCGTGGCAGACCGCATTGACGTCGGGCCGGAGCCGGTAGATCAAAAGATGCATGGCCAGCTCGGAGGAAGGCTGCCGCATGCCGCTCACGCGGCGTCCTTCGCGATCAACAATGATCAGGTCGTCCGGCTCCATCATGCTCTTGCACATGGCGGTGGCGGAGATGAGGATGCGGTCCGGGCCGAGCCGCACCGAGATGTTTCCATCGGTCGAGGCGACGTAGCCGCGTTCGTGAATCCAGCGGCCCGCGGTGCAAATGTCGCGGCGGTGTTCTTCTTCCGTCTTTACAGCCCCGTGCGAGATCGAGCCGTGTTCCACTGGCGCCTCCCTGCCGGTATGAGCGGGGCGACATTTACGCATAAAACCCCCTCAATTTCAAGGCTCGCGCGACGCGATCGATGGCCAAGATGTAGGCGGCGATGCGGTTGTTCACGGCGTGCGTTTCCGCGTACCGCACCACCTGATCGAAGCTGTTTTCCATCACGTCCTGGAGGCGCTCGTTCACCTCGCTTTCGCGCCAGAAGAAGCCCTGGCGGTCCTGCACCCACTCGAAGTAGCTCACCGTGACGCCGCCCGCGTTTGCGAGAATGTCCGGGATGATGAAGATTCCCTTCTTCTCGACGATAGGATCGGCCTGCGACGTGGTGGGCCCGTTGGCACCCTCGCAGAGAATTCGGCAATCGAGGCGGTGGGCGTTCTGCGTGGTGATCTGGTTTTCAGTGGCGGCGGGCATGAGAATGTCGCAGGGGCGAAAGAGGATCTCCTGCGCCGTCGACTTTTCTCCGCCGCCGGGAAATTCCGGCAGAGGTTTCCGCTGCGTGTAAACCCAGTCGTAGAGTTTCGGGATGTCGATGCCCTTTTCGTTGTAGAGGCCGCCGTGAATATCCGCCGCGCCGATGATTTTGTATCCGGCTGCGTGCATCAGGAGCGCGGCTTGCGAGCCGACGTTGCCGAAGCCCTGGATGATCACGCGGCATTCGCCGCACTTCATCTTGAGTTTCGCGATCGCCTTGTTGCAGC
>JAIQEW010000024.1 GCA_020073605.1 Terriglobia bacterium | reverse complement strand
GGGCACATTTTATTTGTGCGCGACCGCATGCTGATGGCTCAGCCCTTTGACGAGGAGCGACTGGAGATCCAAGGTCAACCCTTCCCCATCGCCGAGCAAATCCAATACGACGAACTTCCCTGGCGGGGAGTGTTCTCCAGTTCCTTCAATGGCGTCATTGCCTATCAGGGCGGGAACACGGGAGCTAACTCTCGCCTGGTCATGCTTGAGGCACTTGCGCGGGCTCGGGCTGAAAAAATCCCGCCGCGAGCGATTGTCCGGGCTTCGCGCGCGCGGGATAGTGCGCGCCGGGCTCGGCGGTCTGATTTTGCAGCGCGTCGAAGTCGAGGACCTCGCTATCGGCGTAAATCGGCGGAATGCCGTATTCGTACGTTTCGATTTGCAGATTCGAGAGCGTATTAAAACGCTCCTGCACGCTGATCAGCGAATCGCCGAGCGCGGGGCGGCCGCTCGAGCCGTCGCCGGGCAGCGCGTGGAGGACGCGCCAGTGGTCGTCCATATTTTCGTTGCGCGACTCGCAGTACGCGTCACCCGCGAACGCGACGTAAGCGCCGTCGGGGAAAAGCTGTAGCAACTCGTCGCGCAGGGACTTGTCGTCGAGCGAGAAGAATGCCCACGGGCGCAGCCACGTCCGCTGGAAGGTGATGAGATTGGGATTGAAGTCGCCACCTTCGGTGACCGGACCGCCCTGCGACTGCGCGAGCCGCGCCAGACGCTCGTACCCCTGTGAGCCGCCGGCGACCGGCGAGCCGATTTTGTCCGCCGCGTGCGGATACGCCGCGCGCAGCCGCGCCTGGTGGACCTCCATGTTCCACTGGATGTACGGATATTCGTGCATCTCGTTGGCCCACGGAGGAGTTTTCAATTCGAGGCCGCCGACGATGGTGATCACTTCCTGTCCGTTGGGCACGCGCAGGCGCGTCTCGGTCGTCGGTACAGTGACTGTCTCGGCGGCGATGAAGTGTTCCTCGGTGAGGAGCGCGCCGCATTGGGGGCATTGCATTGGTAGGGGCGCAGCACTGCTGCGCCCGGCAGACGTACTTGGCGAGGTCTTGCCACTTGTCGATGACTCACCGGCCTTGACGCTTTGCTCGTGGCTGACTCGTGGTGAAGGTGCACCGGGCGCAGCATGCTGCGCCCCTATGGGAGACTCCATCCCGCAGTCGGGGCAAACGTACATGTCCGCGCCGAGCTTGATCTCCCGCGCGGCGATCTCCGTTTCGGGATGAAATCCGAAGCGCTGCCCATCGACGACGAAGCGCACGTACGCGCCGACCTTGCCGCCGGTCCAGAGATTGAACGCTTCATCGACGATCAGGTTCCCGATGCGATTATTGCGCTCGACGAGGCCGGCGACTTCGGTCGCGGCCTTCGCCGCGGCGACGTCCTCTTCGGCCTGCGCGGACGTGGGGAAAAAGCGCACGCGCGGCACGTCCTGCGAGAGCACGGAGACGAGCGAGAGGCCGAACGCCTGATAAATATTGGTGACGAATTCGTAGCGCGGCATGCCCTCGACGGAGCTGCCGCCGGCTAGCTTCTGCTCGAAGGGGAGGTGCCAGTTCTGGTCGCGCTCGCTCCACCAGAGGTATTGCAGGCCGCGCCAGAATTGGTGCGCCTGCTTGATGCGACGGATTTCCTGGCGGCGCGAGGATTCCGATTCGGTCGAGAATTGGTGGACGAGCCGGCGCAACGCCTCTTGCAGGCGGTCTGGCAATTGCTCGTTGTTCGCGCCGTAAGGATTCGCCGTCACGTTCGAGGCCGCGCCAGCCTCGTTGTCATCCCGAGCGAGGCCGTCTTGTGGCCGACGAGGGACCTGCTGTTGGCCTTCAACCGGGACGATCGCAGGATTCGCATTCGGAATTCGTGTCTGTGTGGGCATTCGTTTCTCGCTGGTGGAATGTCGCCGGGGCAATCGGCTGCGGGAAGAGTTTTCGTAGCGGCCACCTTTAGGTGAGCGCAGTTCAAAAGCGCCGGCCTTCCCGATGCAAACCGTCGGGACCCAAAGCACGGGAAAGGCCGCCGCTACGAAACCATCCTGTGATAGTCGAAATCACGCCACGCACATTCACCGGGCGCAGCAGTGCTGCGCCCCTACGGAGCCGGGGCGGGCGGCGGGGCTTCGAGGGTGATGGAGGACTGGCCGAGGGCGAGGGCGTTCGCGAGGCGGGCGCCGCGGTCGTCGGACGGAAAGCCGAAGCGGCAGCGCACGCAGCGCACGTTTTGCAGGTCGAGCTCACCGCCTTCGTAGCGCAGGCGAGTGCCGACGAACGTCACGTTGCGCCAGCGAATGCCGTCGAGCGTTTGCGCCGCGCCCGTGATGGTGAGGTTCTCGACGCGCACATGGTCCGCGAAGGACCGCGACGCCGGCGGTAGCAGGATTTCCGCCGTGCCGGGCATCAGCGTCGCGTCGAGAGAATTGCTGCGGAGCTTCGCCGGGTCGAGCGTGAAATCGGCAGCGAGCTCGCGAGGCGAAGTGAGCGAAACCGGGTTGCTGACATCCGGCGCCACGTTCATCGAAGATCGCAGCTCGGCGAGCGAGACGCGCGCCAGCGTGACGTGATCGAGCAGCCGCGCATCGTCCGGGCGCTGCTGCGTCACGAGGTCAAGCCCTGCGAGCGCCGCGCGGAAGAACTCCGGCTCCCCGGCGGCGGACTGAATTCGCGCGGCCGTGAGGATCGACTCCGCGCGGTCCACCACGATCTCCGCCGCGGTGAAATTCCCTGCCCCGCCCTCGCGCGCAGCCTCGTCGAGCGAATCCATGAAATCGCGCTGCCACGGGATTGGAGGCGCAGCGCCGGGAGTGGCTTGCACGTAAGGCTGCTGGCGGGCGGGATGCAGCGTCCAGCGAATGCCGCGCCACGCGAGCGTGACGAGCAGCAGAGCCAGGAGAATGGGAATCGCCCAGCGCGCGTACGCCGGCATGCGAACGCCTCGGCGCCTGTGCCGGTACTTGACGCGGCGCGTCTCGTGCTGCGCTTGCGACGATTCGCTGCCGGGAGTATTCGAGGATCCCAAGTCGGCGCGTGCCTCTGGTCCGACATTGTAGATCATGAGGCGGCGGATTAGGGGCGAAGGACGAGGGGTGAGGGGCTAGAAAATACGTGACTCGCCTGCCCGCCGAAGCGCGTAGGAGGGTGACTTGTGACTCGTAATTCGTGGCACGCCGCGAGAGTGGAGGTCTTCGATGGCGGTTTTTCACGAATCACTAATCACGAATCACTAGTTACGGCCTTCTTCGCTGATTCAAATTCCAGCATGCGGTTGATCTGATGCCACGACCGCCGGCGCAAAGGCGCGGCGATCCGGGCGCCGTTTGCGTTCGCCGCGCGATGCCGTTGATTTTGTAGGGGCGTAGCACTGCTACGCCCGGCAAACATGCTTGAGGATGCTGGGCCATTAACCGACGCTTCCGTAGGGGTGTCCGCCGCGGCGGACGCCCCTACCGGCCCAGGATCGCTGGCCGGCGTAGGTGACGCATGAGCAGCATCTCGCCAAGCATCTGCGCTGGGCACAGACAGGAGTGTCTGTGCCACGACACCATCTCCGGCCTCGGTCACCGGAATCGGCGGGACGCCCGCGATGCCAAGAATCGAATTGAGCAGCGCGCGATTTTCCGCGCGCAGTCGAGCGATTTCGGCACGCTGGCGCGTGACCTCGTCGTTCAGCGCGCACTGCGCGCGCGTCAAAGTGATGTGCTTCCAGAATTGACGCCAGGTGGGCCATGCATTCATGACGATATATCCGCAGAAATGACTATAGGGTTCGCCGCGAACCCATTAAGAGTAATATCGTGTACACAGTGGTGGCCACGAGCAGGATTGAGCCGCCAAACAGACCAACGAGGGGAACATATTCTCGAAGCGACAGAAAAAGTCGAACCTCTTCCCCCATCGTATAAGGCATAAAAGCGCAGAGCACGATCAGCGGAGCGTAAAGGCACCACGCCGCGACGCATCCCCCAAGGCCAATCTTGGCGCGAGTTCGCGGGGATGCACGAAATCGCAAAGCCGCAACCAGCAAAAGTATCGAGCCACCGAAGGATATAAAGTGCAGCGGATTTGGCGGAGCCCCCCAAATCATCTCCGACGCCATCCACAATGCGTGAGCCCCCGTCACGACGGCTGTCAGGAGATACATCGCTGCCGCTTTCATGCGGGCATTTAATCATAAGTTACGCCCTGAGTCGCGTGCGCGGCGACGATCATCGGCGGCGGTGGGCGAAGGGGACGGGCCTGGCGCCGCGTGATTCTTCAAGCGCGGCTTTGCGAGCCTGGATCGCGCGGATGGTGGGATCGGCGGAGACGACTCGCGCGGCCAGGCGGTCGGCGAGCGGCATGCGCGAGCGCCAGCCGGCGGGATCGCCGGGCCGCGCCGCATAGCGCGACTTCAATCCGTAGCGCGCGGCGTCGGCGGGATCATCGCCGTCCATTTTTTCGACATCTTCCACGCGCGCGGAATCGCGCACCAGGTTCGGCAGCGTGCGAATCAGCTCGATGCAATTGTCGGTGATGCGCCAGACTGGATCCCCCAGGCTCGACGATATCCCGGGCTCGACTAGCCGTCGACCCGAGAGCCCTATCTGTGCGGGGACCTGGGGGGAATCTCCCAGGCTGGACTCGCCGTCGACCTGGGAGCCCTTCCTGTCATCGGCGTCGAGCATCTGGTACATCAGCATCCAGCCGCCGACGCGATCGTCGTCCGCGGGGACAGGGCGCGGCAGGCCGGCCGCGGCGAAGACGTCGCCCATCTGCTCGGCGATCGAGGCTTCATCCGTGCGGCGCGCGAAAGCGTCGGGCGAGAGGTAGATCGCGTCGATTTGTTCGCGCGCGGAGTCAGGCGCTGTCCGCTCGCGCGGACCGGAATGAAAAGGCGCCTCGCTTCGCCCGCCCAGAGCGGGCTCAGCGCAAGCCGGCACGTCCGTAGGGGCGGGTTTGAAACCCGCCCCTACCGAGGCGTCGGAAGCAGCTGCGGTGCTGTGCAGGCTGTGGGCGATGATTTCGCGGGCAAGCTCGCGCGGCGGCGTGCGGTGCGTGACGTATTCACGATACGTCACGACCCGGCTCGTGGCACAGACACTCCCTTGCCCCGAGTCCGCCGCAGCGAACCGAGGGGTGTCTGTGCGCGCTTCACGTTGCAAAGCATCCGTAGGGGCGGGTTTCAAACCCGCCCCTACACCCCCGGTTGGAGGTATCGCGGCGTGCCAATAGACGGCGGCGGGATGCTCGAAGCCCCAGTCGATCGAAATCCAGCGCGGCAGCCACAGCTTCTCGCGAAGATTCGTGAAAATCTGCTCAGCGCGCACAACGTGGCGCGACGTATCAAACTTGTCGAAATACTGCCCGGCGAAAACGTCCCAATCGCCGTCGAGGAACGCGCGCTTCAGGTGCGACGGCAGCGCGCGCAGCGTTTTCAGATACTGCTCGTCTCCCGCATAGATCGGATTGTCGGTGACGCGCGCGGGAACGAAATCGTAATCGGCGGGATCGTACGCGGCGGGATTTTCCATGCCGGGCGCGGGCTGCTTATCGATCCACAGCGACTTCACCCAGGCGTGGCCGATGTTGCCCGGATTGGTCGCGCCGGCCATGCACGGAAACGCGCCGGGCACCGGGCAGCGATTGCGGCTGGTGAGGAATTGCCACTGGCGCAGGGTGAAGAGCGTCAGCTCGTCGATGCCGATGAAAAGAAATTCGGCGCCCTGATACTGATAGACGTCGCTCTCGGCGGCGCAGTAGCCGAAGCGCGTGGTCGAGCCGTTGAGCCATTCGACCACATGCTTCGATTCGTGAAAGCTTTTGTACAACTCGCGCGGGACGTCGCGGCGGAAATAGAGCAGCAGGGATTGCTCGAGCTCGGGAAACGTCCGGCGAAGGAGCAGCGTGTTGGCGTTCGGGTGCTCGTGCGCCTGGACGATGGCCTCCATCAGCAGAGCCTTCGATTTGCCTGGGCCGGCCGCGCCGCCGAACAGGCGGTACTTCGCGGGCGAGGCGTGGAACGCGCTCTGCCGCGGAAAGGGATCGTAGGCGAGCGGGACGGAATTGACTTTGTCGCGCGACCAGCGCTCGACGCCGGATGTGATGGTGACCATGGGATTTGCCGGTGGATTGGCCACAGAGGCAAGGAGGCACAGAGAACAGAAAATGGAAAATAGAACCTGGAAAAGAGAAAAGCGTCGCCGCGCCTTAGCTGCGGTGCGCTGTTTCCTGCTTTCTATTGTCCCTTCTCCAGCTCTCTTCTCTCTGCGCCTCTGTGTCTCTGTGGCTAAGCAAGCGAACGGATCTTCTGCCCGACGTAGAACGCCGCGGCGCCGCCGAGGAATGCCGCGCCGATGGGAATGTGGTGCGCGCTGAAGATCGCGCCGAGCGTGAACGACGCGATTCCGCCAAGCTGCACGATGTAGCCGATTGTCTTCTTGCTTGCGCTCATGGTGGCTCCCTGGAACGACGTGATTCGTGACTCGTGATTCGAATTTTCTGTAGCGCCGTGCTTTAGCACGGCATTCCTAAATCCATGCGTGCCGGGCTGAAGGCCGCGGCGCTACATGTAAATCTCTTAGGCCGCGGCCGATGAGCGACCGAACGTCAAGCACCTGCGTCGGACTGCGCCGCTATGGAGAGCCGGGCGGCGGGCGTTCCGGGCGAGGGACGTTGTGGACGAGCTGGACGATGACGGGGGTGTCGCGCGAGTCGGATGAATCGGAAGCGCGCTTCTCCTGGAAGTGGCGCCCCCACTCCTTGATGCCGTCTAACATCAGTTTCAGCTCGTCGTTGTTTCCTTCGACCTTCGCGACGAACCGGCCCAGGCTGGCGGCATACTCGCGTTCGCCCATTCCCTCCTTGCGGAGAGCTTCGTCAACGGACATCCGCTTGCGGCGCCGCGGCCGCTTCGGGAGGGTGAGGGTCGCGGACGGCGGCGCCGCTTCGTGCGGGGCGGGGTTTGGTGCGAGGGTCGTCGGGGCGTGACGCCGCGCGTGCTTGCGTGGCGTCTTTTTTACGGCGGAGACTTTTTCGGCGGCTGGTGCCGCGCGCTTTTTTGCGTGAGTGTTTTTCGGCATGGCGGGTTTCGATCATAGGGGCGAGGGATGAGGTGCGAGGCACGAGGGACGACGGGTGAGGGGCGAGAGACTAGGAGACGGCGGCGCGTCTACTGCTTGTCGTAAACGAGGAGTTGGTTATTGTGGCCGGGGCCCTCGATGCTCCGAATGAGAACACGTCCGCCTGAGGACAGTTTCCAGCGAGTCTTGAAGGTGAAGAGGTCGGTGCGGAATTTCGTAACTAGGACGGAGCCCTTCCATTCGGCCCTGCCATATACCGCACTGCCTCCCAGCACTCTTCCGACGTGTTCCTTCCCGTCGAGGAGATATGCCTGCGTTGAGGCTTTGCCATCCGTCGTGAAATGAAACTCAATCGTTTGCCCTGTGCAAGCAATTGCGATGGTTTCCGTTCGATTGGCGACGCGCTTGGCCGGTTGGCTCTGCGCGGGATTGAAAACCCACGTGCCTGAAAAATCGGGCGTGGCGGGATTCTGCGCCAGGAGCGGGGTGGCCAGAACACCCAAGAGGATTGCAAGCAGGGATCGCCTCAGCATTGTTGCGCTCCGCTGCCCCAGATCGTACTACAGCTCGGGGAATGAGCGTCAGCCGAGGATCTGCACGATGATGCCGGAGCCACCGGTGATGGACGACACTTTGGCGCGAACGAAATTCGCGCGCACGCCGGTGACCGTGCGCGCTTCGCCCGCCGTGGCGGAGGAGGTGTCGATGGTCGTGTACTGCGTGTCGGAATCGGTCATCGCGGTTTGCAGTACGATGCTGACGGCCGACGGTGCGGAGCCGAAGATCGTCTGCCAGCGGATCGTGCGGCCGTTCTCGGGAAGCCCAGCGTAGCTCGGCAGGGCGAATTGCTGACTGGCCTGTCCGGCGGAAGGCGCTTCGCTGTTGAAGGCGAGCGCGACGTCGCCGGGGAAAATCGAATACGGGGGAACTTGTGCGTTGTAGTTCGGCATGAGAACTCCAGTGAGTAGTGATTGGTGAGTAGTGACTCGTGATCGCTGTGCGGGGCTCGGCGGTCTCTGCATCTCTGCGTACTCTGCGTTAGTGTGTTGCCTTTGTTCTCAAGGCAAAGCTGGAGAGTTCACCGCAGAGGCGCAAAGAAGTCACAGAAAATCGGATCGGGCGTTGGAGAGGATTTCTACTGGGGATCGTTTGCGCAGAAAGCGAGGATAACGAAAACTTTTCTACGCGCGTGCGATGCGCGTGTCAAGTGGTTATTCGTGTAAAGAAAAGTCGTCCAAGGTGACGACCCGATGAGGGTCGGCATCCCGAGCGACCACCGGGAGCGAGGGACCTCTCTTCGATGTAAGGCTCGGCAATGGTTCAACGCGAAGAGAGATTCCTTGTCCGCCGCAGCGGACTCGGAATGACAACAAAACAAAAGGCGCCCGCCTGAAGGCGGCCGCTACGAAACCGGACGTGAATGGGCGTCACGTAGCCAAGCATGTGCGCCGGGCACGACATGTCGTGCCCCTACAAAACCGTCGCGAGAATTGCTGATGCGAGGCGGGGCGAAAGCCCGCTGGGAAGAAGCGCGAGCGAGCGCGAATTACGGCGTGCCGGCGGGCGGCGTCAGGGGCGCTGCGGAATCGGGCGGCGCGTTTTGCGCGGGTGAGCCGGCCGGGTCTGGCGGGACGCTCTGCGATGGCGCGCCCTGCGCGGGCTTGAGCGTGAACGCGACGCCGCGCCCTGCGTTCTCGTCCACGGTGCGCTGCAAATCGAGCTGGTTCACGTCGATCGCGTTTTCGCCGCCGTACGTCGTGACGTAGTGCAGCTTGGAATCGGAGAGCCAGTAGTTCGTGACACCGTAGCTCGTGCCGTCCTTCAAATAGATCAGCGTGGGAGGTTCGGAGACGGCCACGTTGCCCTGCGAGCCGGCATCGGAAGCGGGAGGATTCTGCCAAGCGTATGGTCCGTAGATTCGAGCCGTGTCGTCCTGCGAATCGGCCTGCCCTTCGTAGCCGCCGACCGGATAGTACATATTCAGTCCGTAGCCCGATCCCCAGCCGACGCCGTTGCAGCCGAATCCCCAGAAGGGATCGCAATCGAATCCGTTGCCAAAACCAAATCCGTTGCCGAAGCCAAAGCCGTCGTTAAATCCGAAAAATCCGAACGGGCCGAAGAATCCAAATCCGGGACCGAAGAAGCCGAAGTTGCCGCGTCCGAAAATCGGGAAGCGGCCGCGGAAATGTCGCGGACCAAAATCCGAAGGCACGGGAGAGATAAGCGAGCGATTGGTCCCGCCGAACGATCTGACGGAAGCGCCAGGGATTATCGTGCCGGTGGAGTCTTGCCACAGCGTGCGGCCCTGGCCTGAAAAACTCATCACGTGGGCCTGACCGGCAGCGGGTTGCAAATTGCCATTCGCGCCGGAGACCGGGAAGCCCAGCGTCACATGCGAGCGCGCCGCGGACGAGCCGCCGCCAGCAGTGCCGGGTTCGGCGAACATCGCGAGGCCCGGTGGCACGCCGCTCGAAGAAAGCGTGGAGACGGAAGATCCCAGCGACGGTCGCGCGGAAGATGGCGAAGAAGTGATGACTGTATTGTGCGCGTTTGCGTCGGCGGTCGCGTTGGTGCTCGTGCTGGTGGTCGAGACGGGAGGCTTCTGGGCCGTCGGGGGCGTCGTCACGCGAGCGGTCGATCCGGCTTGCGTAGTGTTGGCTGGGTGCGAAGCGGGCGCCTGGTGCGAGCCGCCGGAAGAGGCTCCGCCGCCCATGTGCCCTGTGTTGACGCGGCCGCCGCCGAAATGCCCGCTGGTCGGATGGCCGCCAGCATGTTGCGCCAAGGCGCGTTGCGGCACAAGCGTCAGTGAGGCCAGGGCAATCGCGGCAAGCGAAATTCGAGTGAGGGACGAAACGCGAGGAGCCGAACATGTCTTCATGGCACCCTCCGGCAAGCGGGACGACCAAACCACAATAACGTCATTCTACTCCTTTCGACGCCCCGGTGCCTCACATGGTTGCCGCGGATGGTGCCTTAGGGGTTGGAATCTCGCCTCCTTGAGCGTTCTCGAAAAAAGTGGAACGAACGCGCGCGGACTTCGACAGGTACGCGTACCAGATCGCGGCATAACCCGTCGCGCTAAGCGGGGCTCTGTACGCGTTGCCCGAGAGGAAGTTCGAAAGCGCGAGATGGCGCAGACCCTCCGGGGTCATCAAGGCCAACCAGATAATCCCCATCAGATAGTCAACGAGCGCATAAGCGAAATAGATCGTAAGGAACCGCTTGGCACGCTCCACCGCGCCCGGGCGGATTTTCCAGAGCTGAATCCCAGTGAGAATTCCGTAGGCGCGGATCGCAAACACCACCAACTTCTCGGCAAAGTAATAGGCGCGAGCCGAATAGGGATGAGGAACATGCAAAACCGTTTCCATGAAGTGGTGATATCCGCGGACGAAACTCCATATCTCCGCGGCGGGGCCGAAGAAGACGAGCGTGCAAATGAAAAACAACAGCCAGCCGCCAACGCCTTGGAGTGGATTGGCGTGTTTGCCTGCAGGAGTTGTAAGGCTCGCGTCTGATTGCGGCAGTGGCGCAGAAGGTGGGATCAGCGGCAACGAGCCCCCGCAAGCCGGACAGGACGCGTTCGACGGAGAGACTTCGGAGCCGCAGTGGCAACAATACATGTTGTCGGCGCCTTGGGAGTTCGCGCGAACGCCGACACTAACAGGATCGGTACCAAATCACAACGGTATCGGAAGGTATCAACGACCGTGCATTGCAACGCCGGTTGACAGAACGAAGCATTCGGTCAAGAGTTAGTGGCTGACTTGCGCGATGATTCCCTTTTTGCATTTCGGGCCGCTCCTGATACCCACGTACGGGCTGATGATCGCCGTGGCGATGGTGGCGGCGTACTACGTGCTGCGGGCGGACATGGCGCGGCGCGGGATCGCTCCGAAGGATTCCTCCACGGCGGAAATGTTCATCGTAGTTCCCTGCCTGGTGGGAATCGCCGGTGCGAAGATCTATCATGTCCTCGAAACGCCGAGCGAGCTTTTCGCCGATCCTGCCGGGCAGCTTCTGAGCCGCTACGGGCTCGCGTGGTTTGGAGGGCTGATCGGCGGATTCGCGGCGTTCGTGTTGCTGGCGCGATGGAAGAAGATTCCGCTACTCAATGCGTTCGACGCAGGCTCGGCGGCCGCGGCGCTCGGCTACGGTATCGGGCGAATCGGATGCTTGCTTTCGGGCGACGGCGATTACGGCGTGCCGACTTCCCTGCCTTGGGGGATGAGTTTCCCGAACGGTCTCGTGCCGACCACCGAGCGCGTCCACCCGACGCCGATTTACGAATTGATCGCGGCGTGCGCGATTGCGTGGTTGCTGTGGCGGCTCGGCGCGCGGCAGATCAGGGCGCAGCGCGCATCAAGCGTTGAGCGGCCGGGCACTGTGTTTGCGGCCTATCTGGTGCTGACGGGCGTGGCGCGGTTCCTGGTGGAATTCATTCGCATCAATCCGCGATCGTTCTTCGGGATGAGCAACGCGCAGGCGGCGAGCATTCTATCGATGCTTGCGGGCGCGGCGCTTGCGCTGTGGATACGGCGGGGAGCAGCGAGCAGCTAACCGCCCCTCCGATAGGCGAGCCCGTAGGGGCGGGTTTCAAACCCGCCCCTACAGCCACAGGACTATTGCCGGTTGAGCGAGGTGCATGGCAGCATCGTGCCAAGCACGTGCGACCCTTCGCCACAGCACTCAGGGCAAGCGGGCGTCCGCCGCGGCGGACGGCGCCCCTACGACGCTTCCGCGATGCCACTGCGCGGAGGGAGCTTCGGCATGCGGATGCCGAGGACGCCGTCCGATAAGACAGCGATCGAGCGAGAAGGGTCCACGTCGCTCGGCAATTCGAGAACGCAAACGGATTGCACAACCGAGCGGTCTTTGCGAGTGCCGTGCGCGGGGCGATCGGGCGCAGCGGGGTGCGCGAGGATCACGAGCCAGCGCGATTCGATTCCCACGGAAACGCGCGCGTCGGCGACGCCGGGAAAACTGGCCAGCGCGTACACGCATTCGCCGGACTCCTCGACGTTCACCGGAAATTCGGGAAGCAACTCGCGCTCGGCGTTGAGCCAATCATCGAGTTCCCCTCCGGAGACCGATCCGCGATCGAGAAATTTCTGGTGGGCGCGGCGCGCCACGGAATCGTAGGCCTCGAGGAGGCAGTCGGTGGGATCGCTCAGCGCGATGCACTCGCGTCGCGGATGCGCCGCCGCTCGCGACGCGCGACTCTTCGCTCGCCTCTCGCGAGGAATTTGCGGGCGAGAGGCCGCGGCTTCACGCCGAGCCAACGCTGGCACCCTTGCGCCGCGGCGGGACCTCCGGCGGCGCTGTGCGATCGAGTGAAATCCGCGTCCCGGCGACACGTTCGCCCTCGTGCGCGCGCTCGCGTGCCAAGAGAAGTGTCTCCATTTCCGATTCGAGCATGTGCGCGTTGAGAGCGCGGCTGCCGAGGACCCTCGCGCCCCGCTCGATCACGGGAAGCCACAGGCAGCTTTCCGAAAGCGCCACGCCGACGATCAGAGTTCCAGCCCGCCGCATGACCAGGTCCGAGACTTCGTAGCCGCGCCCGTCGGCGAGCGACTCCGCCGAGAGGACGACATCGAACTGAAACGTCAGCAGCGAATTCTGCGCTTCGTAGAGCGTTTCGACGTACTGCGCTCCCCAGCCCCGGGACGCAAGCCGTCTGAGGATCGTGCTGGTTGGGCGAGCGGGATCGCCGATCACCAGGATTCGCATGGCCATAACGGGCATAGTCTCTCCTCGCATGGGGAACCGGCCACTTAAGGCGCGCAGGTGTGTGCCGAACCGCCGTGCGCGAGGGCTTGCAGGGACGATCGAAGATCTCGACGTTCACCCGGCCAGAGCCGCCATCATCGGCAACGCTCTCCGGGCGCGCGTTGAAGAGCCAGTCGCGTGCGACTCCGGCCAGGCAAGCAGTGTCCGTCCTGTGTTCCCCAAGAGAGCTTATCGGGAAACGCCCGACCGGACATTAGAGACAACTTTCCCTTCCAAACGTGCATGCAGACCTACACGGTCGAAGGGAATGATTCAATTCGGAACAATACCGTCTTTGTTTTGCGGCGTTTGCTAAGGGCGTCCGTAATTGTTGTGCCGCGGGAATACGGCAAAGACACTTGACACGCCATTTACGAGAGAGTAAATTTCCGCAGATTCGCGGCGGGCCGACACCTCTCCCCTCGTTGGCCACTGCCGCGCCACATTCGAAATACTCATGGACTTCGAAACGAAGGAACCCGCCGGGAACTTGCCGGCGTGTCCGGGCGACTTCACCGGATACGCCGCGGGGAATGCCCGCGAGGACTCATCTCCGGAAGACTTCGCACACTCGAACCCATCCGTCCACTCCCAACCATCCGCGCCATCGCTCGCGGGCCTGTTTAAGAGGCTCGGCGAATTTCTCGTGACGCTGGACGAGGAAGGGATCATTCGGGGGCTTTGGAGCGCGAACCGCGCCGAGCTGCACGACCTGGAAACCATGTTGCTCGGCCACTCGCCGCGAGAGGTGATGAACGCTGGCACGTCCGAGTGGATTGCGGAGATGACCAAGCGTGCGATCGAATCGGACGGCATCATGGAGAGCCAATACTCGGTCGAGATCGATGACGGAAAGCATACGTTTTCACTGGCAGTGATACCCGTCGCTCGCAAGGGCCGCGGGACAAAGGCGGTTCGCCTGGTGGCGCGCGACGTCACGCAGCAAGTGCGGGATTTGGAAAAGCTGAAACAGAGCGAAGCTCTGCTGGCGCAGGCCGAGCAGGTTGCGAACGCGGGATGCTGGGAGCTCGATCTCGAGACCGATTCAATTCGCCGCTCGGCGAACCTATGCAGGATGCTCGGTGTCGATCCCGCCGCTGCGGTCATCCCTCACGACTTTTTCTGGCAGCTCGTAGATCCCGAAGATCACGAGATCGTTCGGAGTGCCATCGAAGGGGCCATGAAGAACCGGCTTCCATACGAATATCAGGCTCGGTTCATTCTTCCGGACGGCAGCAAGCGCACGCTTTTGGCTCGCGGCAAACCCATCGTTGATTCATCGAACCGCGTGATCAAGCGGATTGGAGTGGCCCTCGATATCACCGACAGGGCCGAAGCGGCGCGGGCGCTGCAAGAAAGCGAAGCACGCTATCGGGACCTGGTCGAGAACAGCCACGATCTGGTCTGCACCCACGATCTGGACGGGCGCATCCTCTCCGTGAATGAACTTCCCGCACGGATACTGGGCTACCGCCCGGAAGATCTCATAGGCCGCCGCATCCCGGACCTGTTGGACCCTGAGGTTCACGGCCGATTCGACGGCTACATCCAACGAATTCAGCGGGAAGGCTCCGCCAAGGGACTGATGGCTCTCAGGACGCGCACCGGCGAACGCCGCATCTGGGAGTACAACAACACTCTGCGCACCCAAGGAGTCCCGGCTCCGATTGTGCGCGGGATGGCCCGCGACATCACCGAGCAGTGGGAGGCGGAGAAAAGGCTGCGCGCGAGCCAGGCCCTGCTCGCGCACGCCGAAAAGATCGCGAATTTCGGAAGCTGGGAATACGACGTCGCGGCCCGCCGGCTCTTGCTCTCCGAACATCTGCGCCGTATGTACAGCCTCGCTCCGGATGAGGAGTGGACCGACGAGATGCAGTGGGAAAGAGTGCATCCGGGGGACCGCGAACAAGTCCGGGAGATTTGGAATCGCGCGACCGCCCTGGGCGAACCCTTCTCGCACGTATCGAGGTATCTCCCTCCGGATGGAGGGGTGCGGGTTCACTTCACGCGGGGCGTTCCGGTGATCGGGCCGCAAGGAAAGGTCGTGCGTTGGATCGGCGTCATACAGGACATCACGGGACAGGCGCGAGCCGAAGAGGAGTTGCGGCGTCTGACTCAGGAACTCATGCGCGCGCGGGACGACGACCGGCGTCACATGGCGCGGGAGCTGCACGCTTCCGCCGGGCAGAGCCTGGCGGCGCTGAAAATGTCTCTGGGGCGCCTCGGAAGCGAACTGCCGAGAGGAAAAGATCTGGCGCACGAGCTGCTGAACTCGGCAATCGAGCTGGCGGAAGGGGCGATCCGGGAAGTGCGCACGGTGTCCTATCTCATGCACCCGCCGATGCTGGACGAGGCCGGGCTGGCCTCGGCCCTGCGTTGGTACGCGGATGGCTTCGCGAAGCGCAGCGGGATTCGCGTTCGCGTCGATGTCCCGGAGGATTTCGGGCGCCACTCGCAGGAGATCGAAACCACGGTGTTCCGGATCGTGCAGGAGGCGCTCACGAACGTCCACCGGTATTCCGGCAGCCGGACGGCGACGATCCGGCTGGGATCCGAAAATGGGCAAATTCGCGCCGAGGTGATGGATGAAGGGTGCGGACTGCCGCCGGCCAATCTGGTCCCGAGCTCGCGCGCGCCCCTTGGCGTCGGAATCGCCAGCATACGCGAGCGCGTCAAGCAGTTGAACGGTGTGTTCGAGATCGAGAGCGCTCCCGGCCAGGGTACGACGATGCGAGTATTCCTGCCCAGCGCGGCGGCGGAGAAACCGCAAGGCGCCGCTGCCGTCCACGAGCTGCCCCCGGCAAGAGCAAAACTAAAGACGAGAGCCAGAAGGAGGGTGAAGCATGCAAGCCGCCGCTAGAGCAAGTGGAGCATCAGAGCCCCGAACACCGCTGGGCAAGCCATACCGTGTCCTCGTGGTGGACGATCACGCGGTCGTCCGCCGGGGCCTGCGGTCACTGCTGGCATCGCAGGCAGGGATCGAGGTGTGTGGCGAGGCGTCCACGGGCATCGAAGCCATGGAGATCGTGAAGAAGAGCAAGCCGGACCTGGTGATCATGGACCTCACCATGCCGGACATGAACGGCCTCGAAACGTCGCGCGCCGTGAAGGATGCGTCGCCCGAGACCGAGGTGATCGTACTCACGATGCACTTTTCGGACGAGCTGGCGCGCGAAGTGCTTCGGGCGGGGGCGATCGGCTACGTGCTGAAATCCGACGCCGATTCTGAGCTGCTCGCGGCCGTGGACCATGCGCGGCACCACCAGCTGTTTTTCACCAGCCAGCTCGCGCTCACCATGGCGCAGAATTTCGTCGGCGGCACCGGAGAAGGCGGCCAGGAGGGCGGCCCCGGATCGCCTCTCACGCCGCGCGAAATCGAAGTCGTGCAACTGCTGGCCGAGGGGAAAAGCAACAAGGAAGTGGCGGCCGCGCTCAACGTCTCCACGCGGACGATAGAAAGCCACCGCAATCACATCATGACGAAGATGAAATTCGCGAGCTTCAGCGAACTGGTTCGCTACGCCGTGAGGAATAATCTGGTTGAGCCGTAGTGCGCGGTGCGGGAGAGAAGAGAGATCCTTCGGCCGGCTGAAAGCGCCGGCCTCCAGATCGAAGAGAGATCCTTTAGCCGGCTAAAACCGCCGGCTTCAGGATGCCGATCCTGATCGGATCGTCACTTCTTGGCGGTTTTGCGGCGGCCGCGACGCTTTACGGGCCGGTCCGCGGGAGGTTCGCCGACCAGCTCGGCCGTCCAGATCGAGGTGACGAACTTCTTCACCCCGTGGTTGTCGAAGTCGATCGTCGTGCGCTCGACGTTCGATTCGGTGACGGTACCGAGACCGTACTGGTCGTGGCGGATGGTCTGCCCCTCAATCAGGATCTGCACGGTGCCTCCTTCGGATTTAGACGAGAAATCGTGACGGCTGGATTCGTTTAGAGGGCTACGACGCGCTCGGCCTGCAAGCCCTTGGGACCCTGCTTGACCTCGAACTCGACTGCCTGGCCTTCGTTGAGGGACTTGTACCCCTCGGACTGGATCGCCGAGAAGTGCACGAAGACGTCTTCTCCGGACTGTCGCTGGATGAACCCGTAACCCTTTGCTGCATTGAACCACTTCACTGTGCCTTGTTCGGTAGCCACGTGGACCACTCCTAATCAATTCATAAGACGACGGTTAGTCGCCTAGAAGGCTATTTGTTCCCGCTGGGACCTGCCGCCATAAAAAAAGGCTGCCGGGCGCTTGCCCGACAGCCCCGATCATGGCGTCAAAAGGATCACAAGAGCAACAAACGCAACGGCATCCTACCACAAGACATTTTGGGAGACAAGATGGTGGGCAGCGTTGATTTTGCTCGCGCAGGCGCACGGCATGCCACCTCCGGCGAGTCTGTAGGGGCGGGTTTCAAACCCGCCCCTACGGGAGCCGCTCTACCCTATATGGGTGCCAAATGGCGAAGCATCGCCAAGCATGTTTGCCGGGCGTAGCAGTGCTACGCCCCTACCGTTGCCACTCCAATCGCGGGATCACTTCGGGAGTGAAAAGGCTTCGGCTAGGAACTCGTAGGAGCGGCGGCGGTCGGCGTGCTCGTGGGTCATCGTGGTGATCATGATTTCATCGACGCCACACGCGTCGGCGAGGCGCGTAAGCTGCTCGCGGACCATTGTCGGCGAGCCTACGAACGACCGGTCGCGATTGGCCGCGATGATCGCGCGTTCTTCCGGCGTGTACGGATATTCCGTGGCCTCGGCGATGCTCGGGAAGCGGCCCATCTTTCCGGTGCGAAACCGCAGCAGCGTGAGCGCCAGCGGGCGCGCCAATTCCTCGGCGCGTTCATCGGTCTCCGCGCAGACGACGGAAACACCGATCAGCGCCTGGGGCCTGATCAGGTATTCCGAAGGCTTGAAATGCGCGTGATAGAAGCGCAGCGCCTCGATGGCGGGCAGCGGCTGGATGTGGTGCGCAAACGCGAACCGCAGCCCCATCTGCGCGGCCAGCTCGGCGGAGAAATCGCTCGAGCCGAGCAGCCAGACGTCCGGAGGGGGCACGTCATCGGGCATCGCGCGGACATGATGAAACGGATGGTCCTCGGGGAATCCGCTTGTCAGAAAGCCAAGCAGATCGCCGAGGCGCGCCGGAAAATCCTCCGCGCTGAGAGCCGAACGGGAGCGCCGCAGGGCCAGCGCCGTGAGCGAATCCGTGCCCGGCGCGCGGCCGATGCCGAGGTCCACGCGGCCGGGATGCAGCGCCTCGAGCGCGCGAAACGTCTCGGCGACCTTCAGCGGCGTGTGGTTGGGCAGCATCATGCCGCCCGAGCCAACTCGAATCCGGCTGGTGGCCGAGGCGATGTGCCCGATCATGATTTCGGGCGCGGAGCTGGCGATCAGAGGCGTGTTGTGGTGCTCGGCCAGCCAGTATCGCGTGTAGCCGAGCTTGTCGGCGAGCTGCGCGAGGTCAAGCGTGTTGCGCAGCGCGTCCGCGCTGGTCGAGCCGGACGGCACTGGCGAAACATCGAGGACGGATAAGCGGTACGACTTCCCGGCGGCCATGCGCTCCCTGTTGTGCGCAGCAATTGTGGCACATCGGCGCGCCGTTTCGGACCACATCAATTCAATCGCGGTGGGCTTTTGAATGGGAATTGGATGGCCGGGGGCTGCAATTCAATTCGTGATCCGGCCGATAAACGTACGAAAGGCTTACGCGGATTGCGCTTGTCTCAAAAATCATTTGGAGTATTCTTCCCACCAGCTAGAGAGGTCACCAATGGATAAACTTCCCTACCTAACTGCCGCCCTTCTCTGCGAGAAGGTCCTAGAAGAAAAGAGTGGCACGCTTAGCGCGGTGCGGATAATCGATCGACTGGAGTATGAGCTTCAGACAAATGTTCCCGAATTAGCAAAACTCGATATAAAGCCGATAATCCCCTTTACCGCCTTAATCTGCCTCAAATCTGGTCCTGTCGTTGGAAAAGTTAAAGTCAGCTTCGACGGCATAAGACCTTCAGGAAAGAGCAAACGACTGATAACTCTGGAAGTGGACCTAAAGGGCGGGGATCAGGGACAAAACTTGGTACTCAATATGGGGATTACGGTAGAGGAAGAAGGACTTCATTGGTTCGAGGTGCGAGTGGATGAGGCCCTACTAACTAAGATCCCTCTTATGCTCGTGCCGAAGCCAGTACAAGTGCTGAATTCCCCTGCCCCTCAAGAAACAACTGACCATACGGAGCGTCAGTGAGCACCGATACGGCCTGATTTTCTGCGTGAATCAATTGGCTCAAAGTATTTCGCAGGCGTGCCTCGGAGAGGTTGCCGCTTGAATACTCTGAAAGAGCTTCTTCTATCGCAAATGTCAGCTCTACGGCGGCGGAACTACCGGACAAATGAACATTCCAAGTATTTCGGACGAACCAATCCTCGAAGCTGTCGAAGTCCACGCGCTTGTCGAGCAGCATCGCTAGCTTCTCCCGAATTTGAGAACTGCTGACCATGGCCGATGACCTATATCCCATTGTACGGGTATCTGAGTGGGATTTGCGAAGAATGTTCAATGAGGGACGCTACTGGGAAAGGTGCCGATCAGGGGAACTCAGGGCGAGTGTCCGCCGAAACGTTCATCTAACTCTTGATAAAGCAAAGGAGGCTGACGAGCCTTATTGTACCCATAGTCAGCAGATTTCATATCTGGATGAGGCTAACCTAGAAGTTGTCCGAGTCCACCAGTATCTGAGGGCAGACGGGAGCGTGGGAGCCAAAGGCCGGCCAGACCCAAAGCGCATGCTGGTCAACGGCACGCTCTACAGAATACAACGCCGAACAACAAAGAAGAACTTCGTGCTTCGCATTGTAGATAGATTAGTAGGTTGGTTTAGACGGACGTTCAGGTTCTGACAGTTGCGTGACGGTTCCAGACAGATGGTTACTGAGTCGACCCATAGGACTCAGGTACCAGAAGGGCGTACCACCCGAGTACCAGCAGAATGTGACTTCCTTTCTAGTGTGCCCGCACTTCCCTGCTGGTAATTTAGTGCTTCGGACGAATCTCTTTACAGACAAGGGCCAACCCAGGATGAGCGACACGCACGGATTCTCGACCCCTGGCCAGCATCAGGGGGAAGATGTAACCGCGGGCATGATGAACACCTCCGCGCACGGCTCGGCGCCATCGCCGGCCCGTGAAACGGCCGCCGGTAATGCTCCTAGCGGCGAACGCCGCACGCGCCGCCGCGCGCTGATCTCCGCGCCTGTGCGCGTTCGCGCTCTGGATTTGACCGGCAACGGACCCTGCGAGATTTCGACCACGCTGGACGTCTCCCGCACCGGCTTCCTCTTCGCATGCTCGGAACCGGCATTTACCGTCGGCATGGAAGTCGCCGTAACATTTCCGTACAGCAGAACGGGGATCGGGGCGCAGGCCGAGCAGCCGGGCCGCGTGGCTCGCGTCAAGAAGATGGAGGACGGGAGTTTCGCTGTAGCGATTGCGCTCGGCATCACCGCCATGGGGGATCTGGTTGATACGGGCGGAAATAGACTCGGCAAACAACCAGCGCCGCCGGCCCAGGCCGTTGCGCCGGACTCGAAGAAGCCGCTCGTCGTGGCAGTGGACGCCGATCCGGCCATGCGCGAAATGCTGAAGACCTACCTCGTGAACGAAGGCTACGACGTGATCGCGGTCAGCAGCGCCTCCGAAGCGCACGAGGTGCTGAAGATGTTCACTCCCGCGCTGCTAATTTCCGAAATCGAAGGCGAAGAGCTTCCCGGCTTCGACCTCTGCGCGCACGTGAAATCCACGCCTCGTCTTCACACCGTGCCCGTCGTGCTGACGACCAGCTCGGCTTATCCGAGCGACTACGCCAACGCGCATTCGCTCGGCGCCGTCGTCTGCATGGCGAAGCCGTTTCGTTCCGAGCGGCTCGGGCACGTGGTGCGATTGCTCGCTCCCACGCCGCAAGCCAAGGAGCATACCGCTCCGGCGCATCCCGCCGACCCGACGCGCAAGTCTCCCTCGTCCGCCCCATCAAGCCGCAGCAAAGGCCCGCGCTGACGCTTCGGCGCGGCTCGCCCCCTGCCCTATCGGCCAGTGTTAACGCCGTGAGCGCACGCAACGCGCTTCGCTGCCGCGCGGCTCTCCCCGCCCGGTAAACTACGATCATGAAATGCCCCAAATGCGGAGCGGAAGCACGCGACGTGGCGCGCTTCTGCCAGCGCTGCCACGCGACCCTGCGCTACCAGTGCCCGTCGTGCAAGCACGAGCAGCGCCAGGGCGGCAAGTGCGAGAAGTGCGGCGTGGACTTTCTGAAGTACGTCACGGCAGTCGTCGCGGCGAAGCAGGCCGAAGCTGATGTGGTTCACGACCGGATCGACCAGCGCTCGGCGCTGTTGAGAAACTTGTTGACCATGCCCTTCAACCTGGGCATCCCGCTGATCCGCAGCCTATTCGTGAGCTCGCGCAAGAGCCGAAGCTAAACCACCCTCTCTCTGTGTGCATGTTTGGCTAAGCTGCGCGATTCGTGCCTGGTTGTGTAGCGTCTGCCTTTCGGGAATACCTCTTCGTGGTGAATCTTCCCTCGCCTGGCGCTAAATCGAAGAGAGATCCTTCGACTGCGTCCCGCGTGCAAACAATGCGCGAGATCGATAACGCGCGGGGCTCCGCTCAGGATGACACCGACCTTGGAATTGCGTCCGTAGGGGCGGGTTTCAAACCCGCCCCTACACCTTCCCGGGTGGCGATGTTGCCCATTGACGGCGCGCCGAATACCGAACGCCTTCGTAGGGGCACGGTATACCGTGCCCGGCGCAGATGCTTGGCGCGATGCCGCCCATTCATCAGCCGCCCCCAGCGAGACTCTTGCCGTCATCCCGAAGGAGGCCTGACTCTGGCCGACGAGGGATCTGGTGTTGATTTGTACTTTCCTTCACGCTTTCCATCCGACTTTGAAAATATCGCGACGGCGGATACAGTCCCGTGCGCGAGAATTCGGAGCCGAGTGCGCGCTTCACTTCCCCGTACCAGTAGTCGAACGTTCCTTCGGCCACGCCCACAAGACGAATCGCGCGACGGTATTCAGCGCCGCGCACGAAATAGACGTTGAAGAGCTTGAGCCGCCCTTTCCACTCCGGCCGGCGCAGCGCGCGGCGGCCGATGCGCTCGAAATCGGCGACGTATTCGCAGGCGCGCGCGCGGTCCGGACGCCACTGGTATCCCGCCGACGGTTTCTCCATGTCGAGCGAGCGCACCGCGCCCGTCGCGTCCTTCAGCCATTCGCGTAGGCCGCGGTAGCGCGCGTGGCAGACATCGAAGATTTCCGTGGACTTCATGCCCCCTCCCGGACGAGAGATCTCATCGTCAGTTCTCCGGTGGCGATTTCGGTGTATCCACCAGCAGCCCGCCGATGTCCCACACGTCGTCGTTCCGCGTGAGCTCGTCCTCGACCGCTTCGAGCGCCGCGCGAAAACATTCGCGCCAGCCGATCAGGTATCCGCGCGCGTATTCGTCAGCCAGGCGCTGCCGGTCCGCGTGCGCGCGCTGCATCTCGAACACCTGCGCGCGCTCGATTGTTGGAGCGCACGCGGCAACGTGGATCCGGTACACGAATTCGCGCGCCGCACGCATCACTCTGTGAAGCGGCGCAGGATAGTACACGCCCACGCGCCGGCGCGGCTCGTACCACGCCATGCGCCATCCGCGCGGAATGCAGCCTCCGTGCCCTGCTTCCTTCCGCAATTTGAAGCTCGCTTTCATGACCTGTGAATCTCCGGACCTGTCCCCACGGCAAGCTCGCGGCGAACCGCCTCGTCGCGTTCGGCTCGCATCAATTGCTGCCGGACACGCGCCTCGATCAACCCTCTTTCCTTCGAATTCAAATGCGGCCCGTAAGCAAACCCGGTTCCTGTGTTCGGCCTTTGGTTTTGCTGTTCACCTAAACCGGAAGGGTTTGGGGTTTGCTTTTGGACCTCGTGGTTTTGACTTTGACTGTGGAAATCCATGTGGATTTCAGTGTGTTTTGATCTTTCCTTTGATCCAGCTACAGATGAACTACCTATCCCGCCCGTAACATGAAGATTCGAGGACGTTTCACGAGAATGTGCTACGCAACTCTGCGTGGCCCCCTCCGCAACTCTGCGTACCCCCTCCCCAATCTTGCGGCCGGCTTCGCGAAACTTCTTGGCCTTCGTGATTCGCACGACGACGCCTTCCGGTGCGGCATCTGTCTCGATATACCCGTGGAAGCGCAGCGTGCGCATCCAGCGCTCGAGCGTTCGGCGGTTGAAGCCCGTCTCTTCCTCGATCTCGCGGTAGCTGATGGGCGAGCCGCCCAGCACCCAGCCCGTGGTCCCGTGCTGGTGCGTTTGCCGCAGGACGAGCCATGCGTAGAGCCAGATAGCGGCTCCCATCCGCTCATAGTGCCGCGCATCGAGGAGCACTCCGCGCAGGCCCGTGTTGTAGTCCATGCCTCTCATCGCTCGACGGTGGACTCGCACCTCATTGCCGGCGCCGCTCTCCGTGCCGCCCGAGAATGGCCTAACATTCGCCGCAATACGGAATCCGGATTTCCACGTAGCCTTGCGGCGCGCAGTCGCACACTTGCAGACGCACGATCTCCGTCACCGGGGCTTGCCTGCGGCACAAACCGCAGACGCGCTCTCCGCGCTCGTTCGTATACGGAATGCGGTCGATGCGTGCATCCCGCAGTTTGCGTTCGTAATTCGACCGATCGCGATTGTCCCGGTCGAGAGCTTGATGCGCGGGGTCGGCGCGCCACGCGCGCATGTAGCGGCGGTTATATTCGCGGCGCTTTTCGAGAAACGCTCTCTGACCCCTGTCTTCCCGCGCCTGATCTCCCAACGATGTGCCCGTGGTCCGCTTGCTCTGCATCGCTCCCTCCGGATCACTGAGATCTCGCTCGCCGCCGCGCCTGCGCAGCCGGCGGACAGCTCCGTCATCGGGTACTGCTACCCGAGTCCTATTGCGTTACGTAATGTGTGTGGTACTCTTCGCGAGCTTGTTTTCCTCCCGCTTCTGGGGGTCACGCAAATTCTGGAGGCTTGTCCATGGGCGACACCCGTCCGCCGCTCGAATATTTGTTGGCGTCATCTCAAATGGGGCTCGAGTCCGTCGAGCTAGCGCGGCTGAATCGCGCCGCGAACCTGCGCAAGGAAGCCCAGCAGGTTCTGGAAAAATGGATTGATGCCGAGGTCGATGCACGCATCGCGCGGTCGATCTTGGAGTGGAAACGCGCGGACAGCCCGTGCGGCGACGAAAGATCCGGCCAAGCGTCTCTCGGCGAACCGCAACAATTCGCGATCTCGTTCCTTCCCTCGCTGATGGAGCCGGCCGCCTCATCTGACCGTGCGGCCCATCCGGCACTTCCGGCTCCCGATCAAGCAGGCGGCCGAGCCACGCCGCCGATCGATGCCCGCACGCACGCGACCCCGCGCGGCTTTTCGAGCGCGAACACGGGGCTGCTGCGCGACAGAAGTACGGCTGAGTGCGTCCGGACGGAGCGAGATCGCGATGCTTCTGTCCCCGGCCTGCCGTCGCTTCGCCGTGCGAAGCTCGTGAAATCACCGGACCTTGCGCTTCGCCACGCCGAGCATGTCTTCTGCGACCGCGGGAAAGTACTTTATAGTTCTTTCGACGGAGGAGCGAACAACGAATGCTCGCTGCGCTTACCGCCGTCCGCTGTTCGGCCGGCGCGCCGCGCAACATCCATGCCGGGCCGCGATCTACGCCCGCTAGCGCCCGCGCGAAGATTGCTTCGTTGCGCGCTCGCTGCTGATCGGCACGCTGCGGCAGCGTCGTAGACTGCTGGCTTGATGAACGCAATAAATCCGGAAGGTGGTCCAACCGCCCGAGTGGCGGCTGGTATAGGGCTGCAGCCCGGCGCAGGCGCGGCTGCGGCGATCCGGGATGCGTCATGAAAAACGATTGGCATGCCGGAGTTCGGCCGTCTGTCGGCAGCAAATCATTTGCCGCGCCGCTGCGCCATGCATGATGGGCGATGCCTGGATATGTCATGCAAGGCGGGACAAGAGTTGCATCGCGAAATCGCGCTTCATTCTCATGATTCCCGCACTGCAATGGTTCTCCGCTCAAGACGCAAGCGGCGAGGCGCTTGTTTGCACGGCGCTCGCGGCGTTTCCCCGAAGCGCGCGCTTCCAACGCCCCTCTCGGATGCAAAACGCTTCCCTCGTTCCCGCGTCTCTCGGGACAACTGTGCGTCTCCGCGTTTGTGCGCAAGGGGCGATGTGTGATCTCGACGCGCGCAGCGAGTCGAGCCATTGGCGACATGGATCGGCCGCGCACGCTTCGGTCGTTCTCTTCGGTTGCGTGATGCCTGGCTGCGTTACTTGCGCCGCCGATTGCGCAGCTGCATAGCTGCACTTGCCGCGCAATCTTCCTGCGCGATGCTTTTTGTCGCGATCGATTCGGGTGCATCAACCTTTGACCGCCGCATCGGTCATCGCTATCACCAGTGGTGCGCCATGACCTACCTCGCAAGCTCCCGGCGTTCCCTTCGGCGGGGTGATATCTGGGTGCTTTACTTGCGCTGCCAATTGCGCCGGTGCATGGCTGCGCTTGTCGCGCGCGCATGTGGCGCTTTGTGCGGCTCCATCGAAGCATGGTTGCGCCAAGTGCGCTGCTCATGGCGCTGCGCCCCAGCCGCGCTTGCGGAGATTCCCGACGTTTCTTCCGGTTGTCTTGGAGCCAGGACGCGCTACGTACGCCGCCGAGCGTGCTGCTGCCCGGCTGCACCTGCCGCACAAGCCGCCGGCCATCTCCCCGATTGAATTCAATCCAGGGTGCCTCATGCTTCCGCTGCTGTGTCGGCGTGCGCCACGACTTGCCGCGCAAACTCCCGGCGTTCTCTTCCATTGTGCGAAACCTTACTGCGGCAAACCCGCTGTTGGATGAGCCCTTGCCTGCATGTGCCTGCCACGCAAGCTTCCTGCGCGATGCTTTTCGTCGCGATCGATTCGAGTGGATCATCCTTTGACCGCCGCATCGGCCGGCACCATCACCCGCCGTTCGCCACGACTTGCCGCGCAAACTCTCGGCGTTCTCTTCCGTCGTGCGATACCTTGCTGCGGCACACGCGCTTTTGTACGCGCCCCTGCTCACACATGCCCGCCGCGCAAGCGTCCGCACGATGTCTCTCATCGCGATCGATTCGAGTGCATCATCCCTTGACCGGCGCAGCGCCCGGCGCCATCACGCGCCGCGCGCAGCCCTCTTGCGTTGTCCACCGCGCCCTTTTCCGTCGTGCGAAGCCTTGTTGCGGCACACGCGCTGTTGTACGCGCCCCTGCTCACACATACCTGCCGCGCAAGCGTCTGCACGATATCTGATGTCTCTCGCCGCGATCGATTCGAGTGCATCATCCCTTGACCGGCGCATCGCCCGGCACCATCACGCGCCGCGCGCAGCTCTCTTGCGTTGTCCACCGCGCCCCGTGCGAATAAACGCAAAACGTAATGCGGTGCCCGTTCTCCAACGCTTGGAGCATTCCTGCTGCCTCCACGCTAAACTATTCATTTGGGGATGGCGGAGGGGCGAGAACGCGAGGACGAGTCGCAACTGTATGGAGAAAACGGTCGAGGAGAATCGGGACTGCGCGATTGCGATGAGCGGCGTTGAAGGAGGCGACAGAAGTCAGAGGCGATGAGACGAAGGCGAGGGTGCGTCTCGCATTCATGCAGATGGAATGAGGGAATCCGGACAAACAGAATGAGGAATCCGACTTCGACGAGCGAGGCAATCGAACGGAAGGCGCGTGGTCGGCGAATTACGTGGATTCGGATGAGCGAGTTGCGCGCGAATTCGAAACTAGCGGCGCCCGGCAGAGGGATTCAAGAGTGGAGGGATGTCCGAGCGAGAAAGATCAGGACGCGGGAGAAGTGCGGGGAGGCCAAGGTTCGAGAAGCTGCTCCTTGCGGTAGATCAGGGCGTTGATATTGTACGGGGCGAGTTCGATGCTGTGCCCATGGGTGATCGCGTCAGTGGGGCAAGCCTCGACGCAGTAGCCGCAGAAAATGCACCGCGAGTAGTCGATGTTATAGACCTTTGCGTAACGCTCTCCGGCGGAAATGCGCTGCGTCTCGGTATTCTCCGCGGCCTCGATGTAGATACAATTCGCCGGGCAGGCTGCGGCGCAGAGAAAACAGCCTACGCATTTCTCGAATCCGTTTTCGTCACGCTGCAGTACGTGGATTCCGCGATAGCGCGGCTGGACACTCGGAGGGACGTCCGGGAAACTTTCGGTCGTAGTCTTGCGAAACATGGTCAGAAAGGTGACGCGGAAGCCCTTGTAGAGCGTCCAGAATGTTTCGCCTACTTCTCTTACGATCGATGCCATCGCCCCTCACTTTACCAAATTTCGCGATCTTTGGTTCTTAGATTTTCATCTCCGATGGTCCGGGTCTCCATCGAGAAACTCGACGACAGGCTGCGGATGAAGCGCGCAACGGCAAGCGCTTCGCGCGTCGATCTCCGGCGGGGCTCAAGCCCCGCGCTTCCATTGTGACCTGCGCGGCGCAGCAAAGGCGACTATATGCTGCGTGTGATGCTGCGCAGCGGAGGGCGCTCCGCGCCGCGCCGCTTTGTTCATGTCGGAGCTGAAGCTCCGACCCCCTAAAAGGCTCTCTCGTCGCATCATTCCCAAGGCGAAGCCACCTTTCGCTCCACGCAGCGAGCTCAGGGCAAAGCAGCGACGGCGCGTCACTCGCCGGGGGGAGCGACGGGCGGCGTCTCGTCGATGCGTCCCTTCCCGGCCATGGCGGAGACGATCTGGCGGCCATGGAAGCGCCCATTTTCGATGAAAATTTCCGACGTATTCTTGCCGCCGACCACGACGCCCGCGACGTACATCCCGGGGACATTGGTCTCCAGCGTATCGGGATTGCACTGCGGCCGGCGCGTCTCGTGATCGAGCCGAATTCCCTGCCGCTCGAGGAACTCAAAATCCGGGTGATAGCCGGTCAGGGCGAAGACGTGCGCGGCGGGCACGGGATGCTCGTGGCTCGAATTCTTTACCCAGACCTGTCCCGGCTCGATGCGCGTCACGTGACTCGAAAACAGCGCGCGCACTTCTCCCGCGCGAATGCGATTTTCGATATCGGGCTTGACCCAGTATTTCAGGCTCTTGCCCATCTCTTTATCGCGGTGGACCAGCGTCACCCGCGCGCCCGCGCGAAACAAATCGAGCGCGGCCTCGGCGGCCGAGTTCTTCCCGCCGATCACGACCACGTCCTGCCCCCAGCACGGATGCGCGTCGGTGAAATAGTGCGCCACGTGCGGCAATTCCTCGCCGGGGATGCCGAGGAAATTGGGCATGTCGTAGTAGCCGGTGGCGATGATGATTTTGCGCGCGCGGTATTCCTGCGCGGCGCTGCGGGCGTCGAGCGTGTGCACGACGAAATGGCCGTTCTTGCCCTCGATCTGCCCGACCGTCTCGTACAGGCGCGTCTCGATCCCGTAATGCTCGGCGGCGCGGCGATAGTATTTCAGCGCCTCGGCGCGAGTGGGCTTGCCGCCGGCGGTGGTCATCGGGAGGTCGCCGATCTCCATCCGCTCGGGCGTGGTGAAGAAGAGCATGTTCACCGGGTAGTGGTAGAGCGAGTTGCAGAGGCAGCCCTTGTCGATGACCAGCGGGCGCATCCCGGCACGCCTGGCCTCGATGGCGCAGGCGAGACCCGTCGGCCCCGCGCCGATGCAGACCACGTCGTAAGGCCCGTGACCCGTGATTTGTGACTCGTGACTCGTGCTCAAGTCGACCTCTCGCGCTGAAGAGAGATCCTTCGGCCTGCCGACCGCGCCCGCCTCAGGACTCCGATCTTCGCCGGATCGTCGAAAGTGTGACACCCTGGCGTGACACCCACCGTGTGTTTTCTATAGGTTACGAGTGCAAGTAGGTGGCGACCTGTGTCGACCTGAAAGCAGAGACTCGTGTCCCTATCCCGATCCCGAAGCCTCGGGATCAGGTTAGGGAGTGGCGAATGTCCCGGCATCGCGTAGTCTGCTCGCGCTTCACTTCTCACCGTCGCCTCCATCGCCTCTCGCACCTCGTCCTGTCTTTTCACCCTGCCATATTGCGAAATCCCGCGCAAGATAGTGCTCATGTAAAGAGCGGGCTCGCTCCCTTCCTGCGTCAGGGCAGGCGGGATGACAATCCTCGCCGGATTGTCAGTAGAAGCGTATGATGCGCGCGAGCAAGAGGTCGAGATCGGAAATTCCGCTTCAGACTAAAGGGGCGCAAGTGTCACGATCATTCAAGAACGCCGCACGCGGACTCGTTGTGGTCAGCTTCATGCTTCTGCTCGTTATCCCGATTGCCTCGGCCCAAACGCCGCAAACATCCTTGGCGACGCTGGATGCGCCCCCCTCGGGAATCGCGCCTTCCGGTGACGTTCTTCGTCCCGGCCACCTTGGCCGCGAAATCGAAAACGTCGAGCAGATCATCCATTTCTATCACGATCTCATTGGACTCGAACTTCGCGGCACCCGCGACCAGCCCCGGCCATTTGGCAGGAATCGCGGGTTGCAGGAAGTTGCGTCGCTCGCCGACGGCGTGCCGAACCCCTACGACCAAGTCAGTCGCGTCGCGCTTCTTCCGATTCCCGGGACCGCCGCAGCGCCGGGCGGCCCTGAGATGACCATCGAGGCCATCGAAATCAAGGGAATCGCGTCTCACCAGTTCAATCCGCCTTTGACCGATCCGGGCGCCTCCTACCTGAAGCTCATCGTCACCGACCTCGATAAGACGCTGGCCCTTCTGAAGGATGAGCGCTTTCCCGTGATCACAGTCGGCGGGAATCCCGTCGAGCTTTCCGGATTGCCCGGTGCGACCGGCAAAATCCGCGGGGTCTTCGTGCGCGATCCCGACGGATACCCGGTGGAATTGATCGAGATGACGCCCGCGCCGCCGACAACCGCGGCTCCCGGCAGCAGGGTTCTTGGCGCGCGCGTCACCGTGGTCGTCGACAATCTCGAAAAAACTTGCCGCATGTACCAGAGCCTGGTCGGACCCGACTTCAAGTTCTGGGTTAGCCCGTCGTTAAGGGGAGACAAGGCGTACGAGACCCTGACCAACACGACCGGCCAGTTCCGGTTGGCCATGGCGATGGTTCCCGGCTCTCCGGTAGTCATGGAGCTGATCGAATACCAGAAGCACAGCAAGCATTTTAAGCGTGGACACTTTCAGGATCCCGGAGCCGCGCATTTCTTGTTAATGTCGAAAGACGACGATGTGATGATCCAGCGGGTCCAGGCAGCCAATCTGCACACGACGAGCCCGTCAAACGCGCCGGTTTTCATCGCTCCAACGACGCGTATGTTCTTCGTGCCCGATCCGCAAGGCTTCTGGTTGGAGTTCATGGACAACGGCGTAAAGAGGGACCCGGCGGCGAAATAGGGGCTGTGATCTAGCGGGTGCTCTCTACGCCTTTGTAGCGGCCGCCTTGCATTGTAGGCGGGCGATTTTTGCTCTTCGTTGTCGGTCTCGCCTTCGTAGCGCATTTTGCCTTTGTGGCACAGACACTCCTGTCTGTGCTCCCCGCGCTTTGCGTCTCCGGTTTCGGGAGTCCGATGGACTCCACCGGAGTCCTGAAATCGGACCCGATCTTGCATCGGGACCGCCGCCCGCCCCTACTTTTCGGCGGAATTCTCGCCGAGCCTCTCCCAGCCTTCCTGCCCTGCGTAGTTTCCACACTAGAAATCGCATCGGGCTGGCGTCACGATAGGCCTTGACGGCAATATCCCAGTACTAGGATAATTGACATGGTCAGGGCGACACGGGCATCCGGCGAAAAGCCGCTCTTCTGGGTCGGTTCGTCAAAGCGAGACTTGCTGACGTTCCCGGAGGAAGTGAAGGACGATCTCGGCGTGGCTTTGAGTGTCGCGCAGTTCGGCGGGAAGCATCCGAGCGCCAAACCGTGGAAGGGAGAGGGCCCTGGCGTATTGGAAATTGTCGAAGACCACCGGGGAGACACCTACCGGGCGGTTTACACCGTCAGATTCGAAGGCGCGATCTACGTGCTTCACGTGTTCCAGAAGAAATCGCCTAGCGGCAGAAGAACGCCGAGGACAGATGTCGAACTGATCGCCGAGCGGTTCCGTGCGGCAAAGCAGGACTACGAGGTGCGATATGGCAGGCCGAAGGAATAAACCCGAAATCACTCCGAGTTCAGGCAACGTCTTCGCCGACTTGCGTCTGCCGAACGCGGAGGAGAAGCAGACGAAGGCGCGTCTGGCCGTGGCCATCAATCAGATCATCACAGGGCAGCAGCTTTCGCAGATGGCGGCAGCACGACGCCTGAAAATCAATCAGCCCAAGATTTCCGCCCTCGCCAACTATCGCCTCGAGGGTTTCTCCGTCGAGCGGTTGATGCACTTCCTCACGGCCTTGGACCGCGACGTCGAAATCGTCATCCGCCGGAAGCCCCGCTCGCGCAAAGGCGCGCGAATCCTCGTCACGGCTGCATGATTCTGAGGGTACCTCCTTATCTCTTTCCCTTTCTGCAAGGGGCCGCCGACGAATGACTGGGCCACCCGCCTCTATGATACGAATGCTTGCTAGTGAAGGTTTGTGTACCCCCGTGACCGGACCGCGAGGTACAATCCTCAATCCCAAAGTCGATGGGCAACCTTACCTTCACGCTGTATGAGATCTTCGGTTACGCCATGCCGGGAGGCGTGGCGCTCCTCGCGCTCCTCATTTTCTATTGGGCGCTGTTCGTTCCGCGTATGGCGCTGGGAATCGCCCACTTTCAGGTCGGGCTAGTGACATGGATTGCGGTCACGCTAGCGTCCTATATTCTGGGCCATGCGGTGCAAGGAATCGCCAACGCGTGCTTTCCCAGCGTGGAGCGGTCCGTTTTAGATTCTCAACACGGAAGCGCGCCGCACTGGATGCGCGAACGCGCACAGCACGCAGCGCGCGCCATCCTCGGGGTCACTTCTGAAATACCCAGCCAGCTTGAGCCTAGATGGGTGTTCAGAGCATTGGATGAGTACGCCTTGCAGAATGGCAAGGACGGTGATCGGGAAATCTTCGTTTATCGGGAGGGATTCTACCGAGGAACGGCACTCTCCCTGTTCTCCCAAGCGCCGCACTGCTGGTGCGCATGTTCGTTCGGGGCGCGGCTATCCTTTTTAGCTGGGGTCGATACGAGGTCTCTTGCTGGGAATTGCTCGCGACAGCAATTGTGATCAGCGCCGTCGCGTATCTGTTCGTGAGGCGGTACCAACGCTTTGCTGAATCCCGCGCAACCCGCGCAGTTTTGGCTGCCCTGGTTGTCCTAGGGATGGCAGCGGCCGACAGCACCGCCCAATCCGGGTCCCCCGCCTCGGCGGGAAAGAAAGGATGAACAAACTCGAATTGGTAGTCTTCAATGTTGGCCATGGTCTTTCGGTGGCCCTGATAGAGCGTCCAGAGAATTACGTGACCCTGGTTGATCTTGGCGCTGAAACCGGCTTCACGCCACTAAAGTACCTGTCTCTGAATATGAAGTTGAGGCCGGATGTTCTCTTCATCACACATCCTCACGCCGACCACCTCGATGATGTTGAAACTGCCCTGGACGCAAGGTTTAGCCCCCTGGGTCTTCATTTCCAGATCTACGATTGGCAAGACGTGAAAAAGCGCGAGATGAAAGACCTCGCATACAAGGTGGACGATTTCCTGAAACTTCAAAAGCAGGTTTCTTTTCGGAACTATGGTGGCAGCGCCCGACTAACGGCTTGGCGATACACGCCCGAAGGTGCAAGAAAATCATTCGGCGAAACAAGCTACGTGAACAATTCCAGTCTTTTCCTAGTGTATGTATGGAGGGACTTCAAGATCACCATCGCCGGTGACTTAGAGAGCGACGGCATGGCGGGAATGGTCGGCACGAAGACTGTGCAAGAAGCAGCTCTCAGCACAGATATCCTGATCCCATCGCACCACGGGCACAAGAACGGTTTCCCCACTGAATGGATTGAGAAAATGGGCAAGCCCTATGTAAGTATCATCTCGGTCCAAGAACGGGACAAGAGCGTTGATTCGAGGTACAACTCGTCTGAGTTTGCACGGGGTATACAGTTTAATGGCGAGACCCGTTATTCCCTCACTACAAGGAAAGATGGAAACATCATGATCACTATGTGGTACGGGTCAGATGGGGGAGCAAGATGGAGCTTCGCGTCGTTCTGATTGGTTCCGTTTGCCGACGTCTGGGCCGAGTTGGCGACTAGCTAAGGACGGCCAAACTCAAGGCCGTTGGACTGAGGTGTTCCTGTGGATCCCTCTCAGCAGTTCTGGTGGAACTGGTGGGTAAACCTCGCCGTCGCGACGGGCACGCTATTGACGGTGGCAGTAGCATTGTTCGGAGAGAAGCTACGGGCGAAGCTGTTTCCGCCCGTGCTAAGAATGAGGCTCCTCCGAAAAGAAGGGGAGAAAACCGAGCTGAGAAACCAGAGTGGACAGTATATCGATGACGTTCGGTACTACCACCTCAAGGTCTGGAATGAACGTCGCTGGTCCACAGCCGAACAAGTCCAAGTTTACCTCACTCGCATTGACGAGCCCGGGCCGAGTGGAAAGTATCAGCTGGCCTGGTCGGGCGAAGTGCCGCTTCGCTGGCGCGACCAAGAGTTTGTGCCCCTTCTCCAGACAATAGGCGCGGCCAAGGATTGCGACTTCTTCATGGTCCAGAAGAAGGGCGGGCTTTGGCTCATGCCACTGATCACCCCGAATAACATGAAGGCACGGAAAGAAGGGAAATGCAGATTTCTTGTTTGGGTTCAGGCCCGGTCCGACCAAGCGGATTCCGAAATCATGCGCATCCAGGTTTCTTGGGATGGTTTATGGGAAGACGGCGATACTGAGATGCAGCGGCATCTGGAGGTAGAGGACTTGGCCCCAAGAAGGAAATGAAGGAAGGCGGGTGGCTCACGCTCCGGTTCCTGCCTCTTCGGGTGCCCCATCATCGGTTTGAGTGAGTGGCGTCGTTGCTTCGAAGATTCAGTCCTCTCCCCTTCCCCGAACCAGAAGTCCACAGGAGCAGCTTGACAAAACCGCTCCGTCCTTGTGCTAGCGTGAATTGAACCTAGGTGTGAGGTACGAGAGCGAGGGATGAGGGACGAGAAGCAGATCCCGCCTTCGCCAAGACTACGGCGGGCAGGCCCTCGTCGCCCGCCAGAAGTCGGCGGGCTCGCTCCCTTCCTGCGTCAGGGCAGGCCCGTTCAGCCTCGCCACCGGCGAGCCTTCAGGGCAGGCAGGACGACAATGGTTCGGCTACGCTCACCACAAGGCAGCGCCGCTACGAGGGCGACCCCTGACAAAAGCCCTCTTTCGGGTATATCCTATTCCGTAAGCCTTCGTGTGGGGTGGCATGAAGGTCAATTCAACATCAAGACCCGGGTGAGCTATGAAATCACGTTGCGTGAGTAAGTGCATATGGTTGGCGGCCGGGCTGATATCAGCAGGCCTATTCCTTCCGGCGGTTTCGAACGCGCAAGAACTGGGTAACAACTCGCTCACGCAAACGGACTCAATTCGCGCGGGCAAGAAGATACAAGAGGCATATTTGAACCAGATCCTGGGCGATCCGAAAGAAGAGGCTGCGTATCAGGCATTTCACAACACTACTGAGCAACCGGACAAGAAGATCAAGCTCGGCGACGCCTTTCTGGCCAAATACCCGGGGGACCGCTACAGCGCAGCGGTGTACGGAGAGCTTTGCCATACCTATTACGACAAGAAGGACCTGGCGAGCTTCTACACGTTTTCGGACAAGGGGCTGGCGCTTTTCCCGGACGACGTGTACTTGCTGGCGCTGAACGGCTGGGTGACTCCGCGCGCATTTACGCCGGACGAGCCGGATGCGGACAAGAAGCTCGACAAGGCGGAATCGCAGGCGCGGCACGCCCTCGATGTGCTCAGCAAGATGGAGAAGCCAACGAACTTCACCGACGAGCAATTCGCCCAGTTCAAGACAGGCGAATCAGCGGTGGCGCACAGCGGACTTGGATTCATTCGCTTTCGCCGCGAGCATTACGACGAATCCGCGAAGGAACTCCAGATTGCCATCGCG
>JAIQEW010000008.1 GCA_020073605.1 Terriglobia bacterium | reverse complement strand
GCGCGAGCAGAACCGCCAGTTCGGCCCCGGCGGCGATATTGATCCTGCCACCGCCCGCAATCTCGACCGGCTTGCCGCGGGCGCCGTGGCCATCGTCACCGGCCAGCAAGTAGGACTCTTCTCCGGCCCGGCCTACACTTTCTACAAGGCGCTTTCTGCCGTTCGCTGCGCCGAGGAAACCACGAAGCGTGGCATTGATGCTGTCCCGATTTTCTGGCTCGCGACCGGGGACCACGATCTCGCCGAGGTCAATCACTCCGACTGGAATACGCGCAATGGTCTCGCGCGCTACGAACTGCCCGCGCGGGAAGAAGACTCCGGCCGCCACGTCGGCACAATTCGCCTCGGTGACGCCATCGAGTCGCTTGTGTCCGATGCAGCGAAGACGCTCGAAGGTTCCTTTGCGGACGATGTCGCACGCGCGCTCCGCGAATCGTATGCGCCGGGCGAAACGTACGGCTCGGCTTTCGGAAAGCTCCTTGCGCGCCTGCTCGCCGGGCGAGGCATCATTTTCATCGATCAACTCGACGCCCGCCTCGACCGCCTTGCCGCGCCAGTGTATCTTCGCGCGCTCGACGAAGCCGATTCGCTCCGCGATGCGCTCCTCGCGCGCTCGAAGGAGCTCGAGGGCGCCGGGCTTCACGCGCAGGTAAAGGTCACGCACGAATCGACGCTGCTCTTCTACAACGTCGCGGGCCGCCGCGAGCCTCTGCGCACCCGAAACGGAAAGTTTCTCGCCGCCGATGCTGAATTCTCGCGGGACCAGCTCGTCGCCGCGGCGAAAACGGCGCCGGAAGGCTTCACGCCCAGCGCTCTGCTGCGCCCGATCGTTCAGGACACGCTTCTGCCCACGGCTGCCTACATCGGTGGTCCCGCCGAAGTGGCCTACATGGCTCAGGCGCAGGTCGTCTACCGAAGGATTCTCGGCCGGATGTCCGCGGTCCTTCCCCGGGCGAGCTTCTCGATCGTCGAGCCGCCCATTGCGCGCTTTCTCAAGCAGTACGACCTCAATTTCCGCGACATTCTCGGCGGCCCGCAGCATCTCCGGGCCAGGATGGAGCAGAAATCGCTCCCGAGCGCGCTCTCCAGCCGCTTCGACGAAAGCGAGAAGGCGCTCCGCGACATTCTGAAGAGCTATGAAGAGCCGCTCGCGCGTCTCGATTCAACTCTCGTCGAAGCGCTCCGCGCGTCCGAGGGCAAGATCCTCCACCAGATCGGTCAATTGAAAGGGAAGGTCGCCCGCGCGGAAAATTTCCGCTCCGGCGTGCTCGACCGCCACGAGCGCATCCTGCTCGATTCTCTGTATCCGCACGGCGGCTTGCAGGAGCGCACGCTCTGCCTTTTGCCGCTGCTTGCCGCGAATGGCACCGGCCTCCTCGACGAGCTCACGCGCCTCGCCTCCATAGCCGGCTCCGCCGATGGCTCCTCGTGCGCCCATCAGCACCACGTCCTCTTTCTGTAGGTTCTTCTCTGCGCCCTCTGCGCCCTCTGCGCCTCTGCGGTGGACTTGGTTTTCTCTGTTGACTCTGTGTTTCGGTTCTCAGCTTTCGACTTCTCAACTCTTAACTCTCAACTTGCCCCATTCCGCGTGATAAAATGCGCCTTCTTCATTCTCCGATCTCATATAGGGGGCACCATGAACTTTACGCCGGGAAAACAGAAGGGTCTGAAGGCTGTATCCGATTCGCGCGGCGTGATTGCCGCCGCGGCCATGGACCAGCGCGGCTCGCTCAAGAGCGCGATCGCCAAAGAGAAAGGCATCGATAAGGGCGCCGTCACCGCGCAGATGCTCGAGGAGTTCAAGACCGCCGTCGTCCGCGTCCTCACTCCTCACGCCAGCGCCATTCTGCTCGATCCCGAATACGGACTCCCCGCCGCCCTCGCTCGCTCGAAAAATGCCGGGCTGCTGCTCGCTTACGAAAACAGCGGCTACGACAACACGCGCCCCGGCCGCCTTCCCGATCTTCTGGACATTTGGTCCGTCCGCCGTCTCGTGGCCGCGGGCGCCGATTGCATCAAGATTCTTCTCTACTACACGCCCTTCGATCCGCAGGATGTCAACGAGATCAAGCACGCGTGGGTCGAGCGCATCGGCGCCGAATGCATTTCGTCCGATGTTCCGTTCTTCCTGGAACTGGTCGGCTACGAAGAGGGCGCGGACGAAAAGGGCATCGGCTACGCGCGGAAGAAGCCCGACATCGTGGCGCGCAGCATGGCGGAATTCTCGAAGCCTCAGTACGCGGTGGACGTGCTCAAAGTGGAGGTCCCGATCAACATGGCCTACGTCGCGGGCGCGAAGGCCTGCAAGGGCGGTGCAGCCTATACGCGCGAGCAGGCCAAGGAGCATTTCCTCCGCGCCGCCACCGCCACGAAAAAGCCTTTCATCTATTTGTCAGCGGGCGTGGGCAACGATGTTTTCAGCGAGACGCTCGAACTCGCCGGGGAATCCGGCGTCAAATTCTCGGGCGTTCTCTGCGGCCGCGCTACCTGGAAGGAAGGAATCCCCGTCTACGCGAAGCAGGGCGTCAAGGCGCTCGAAGACTGGCTTGCCGATCAGGGCGTGAAGAACATCAAGAACGTCAACGACCGCCTCAAGGCCGCCACTCCCTGGGCCAGCCTCTAGTATCCCGAGGTCAGAAGCTCGTTGGCCGTCTTTTGGGGGTCGGAGCTTTAGCTCCGACAAAAAGCTTTTGAGTGCACAGGGGTTTTAACCCCTGAGGACCGCTTTAGCCCGCGATCATTTCCCGCACTGGGCCTCGACCTGCGTCTCCATGTCGCTGTCAAGCAGCGCCCCGCGCCGCGACTTAGCCGAGCAAACCTGACTCGCCGTCAATCCGAGCGCGCCCCGCAGGTCGGCGCCCTCCAGACTCGTGCCGCTCAGGTCCGCGCCATTCAGCACCGTTCCCGAAAGCTGCGCGCCGCCGAGGTTCGCTCCGTGCAAGTCCGCGTCGATCAGAATCGCGCTTCCGAGTTGCGCGCCTCCCAAGTCCGTCCCGGCGAGCTTCGTCGACCAGAGATACGCTCCTCGAAGGTCCGCGTGGTCGAGGTGGCCGCCGCTCAGGACCGCGTCGCGCAGGTCCGCCTTCTGGAGATTCGCGCGCGTCATTGTGGCCCCTCCCAGCCGCGCCGTGTAGAGGCTGGCTCCGTCGAGCCGCGCATCCACGAGTGTGGCCTCGGCGAGTGACGAATAAGAAAGATTCGCGCCGTGCAAGTCGGTGCGGCGAAGATCGGCTCCGTCGAGCACGGACCGGTCGAGATTCGCGTGATTCATCTGCGCGTTGTCCATCACCACGAACCGCAGGTTGCTCTGCCCGAGGTCGGCTGAGCGCAGGTCCGCCTCCGATAGAAACGCGCCCTCGAAATTCGCGCGCCACAAATGGGCGTTGGGGAGAAACGCTTTGTAGGCCTGCGCGTAGCGGAATCTCGAATTGTTGAGCCGCGGGCCGTCGATGGACGGGACCTGATCGTCGCTTCCATCCCAATTCGCCGGCCTCCGGGAAATCGCCGCTTCGGTCAAATCGGCGTAGGGATCGAAGCCGATCCACCAGAAAGCGTTCGATGCCCATCTCCAGACACTGGTAACGCCGTATTGCGGCGCGCGGCTCCGCTCGTGCGGAACGCCGGCAATCGTCCCGATGGAAAGCAGGATCAACACGGTGCCGAGTGCCGCCGCTACAGTCGCCGGACTGATCGCTTTCAGTTTTCTGGCAATGCGCTGCGTCCACTTTCGTTCGAACGCCCATCTTTCCTGTGGCCGCCCGACTCTCGTCGTGGCGTAGAGAGCGACCCCTGTGGCAACCACCACGAGCACCATGTGCAGGATCGTGCCGTGAACTTCCTGCCGCGTCAGGTACCGCGTCCAGAAAGCCAGAAGGGTGGCCGGCACAAGCCAATACGCCAGCAGGATCGAGCCCCATGTTTCGACCAGCCGCGTCGAGGTCGGATCGGGATTCATCCACCGGAAGTGTGTGCGCAAAAGGCCCAGAATAATTGCGGGCGACCGGTCGCCCAGCGTGTGCCCGTCCGGAAAAATCGCCGGCAACTCCAGAACCGAGTCCCACATGCGTTGCAGGTGAAACTGAAACACGAGGTAGAGAATGAATAGCACCGCCGGCACGACCAGATAGGATTCCGCCGTCGGCAGCGCGGCCGCTGCGGTGCGCGAATGCAGGAAGGGAATTATGGCCGAATCCGTCAGCAGTTGAACGTCTTTCGTCTTCCAGACGATCAGCCAAGAGAGAGCGCTCGCCGCCGTCATCGCGGTGAAATACCGGAATGCGTTTCGCGAAGCGCGCTCGAATGCTGAAAAAGCCTCGAACTCCATGAGTTGAGGCGCCAGCAGCGCGTCGCGCAGGTTCGCCCCGGCCACTTGCCGCGGCACAAGCCCCATCGCCGTTTCAAGTGACGCGCCTTCCAGATTCGCGCCTTCGAGATTCGCGCCCACCAGGCAGGCTTCCTCCAGGTCGGCGCGCACCAGGCAGGCGTCACGCAGGTCCGCAAGAAGCAGATCGGCGGCCCTCAAATTCGCGTCGTGCAGATCGGCGAGCCGCAGGTTGACGCTGATCAGGTCCGCCCCTTCGAGTTCGGCGCCGGAGAGATCGGCCCTCTGTCCCGTCACGCCGTGCGTATCGACCCATTCACGATGGCTCGCCAGTTTTTCGTCGAATGCCCAGTCTCGGTAAAGTCTGCGTGGTGCTTCTGTCGGCGCTGCCGCGGGAGTGGCGCGCTCATCCGCCGTGCCGTAAGAATCTTCCGTGGGAACTTCTGCGAGGTCTTGATGTGCCTCGTCGTGAATTTCTGCGTCGTCTGGCTTGCCCGGCGAGCTTTCGATTGTCGCCGAAGCTTGGGCCTCGGTTTCGTGGCTCGCACTGGAAGAATCTTCGTGCTCCACTTCCTCGGCGGGATTCTCTTCGGAAGCTGCATCCAGCGGCGCTTCGTTTTCGCGTTCCGCCGAAGCCGCCTCCTCGGGAGCGCTCAGTAGCTCTTCGGCAGGAGCCTCGATTGGCGCCTCGTCGGCAATGCTCGGCGACGAATCTGCGGGCGCCTCCACCGAAGGCTCGGCAGCAGTTTCCTCCGGTGGAAACAGTTCTTCGAGGACGTGCGCCGCGGGAGGCAGTTCTTCTGCGGAAATCGGAACTTCGCTTGCGCCCAATGCGGGCGCGACGTCCGCCGTTGCGGACCCGTCGGCCTGAGTTGGCTGAACTGGTTCCGCAACAGCCACCGCTTCATTCTGCGGCGGCTCTTGGATGGTGTCTCCGGTCGCGAACAGCGTCTCAGGAGTGCTTGCAGGTGCTTCCTGGGGAAAGAAAAGCCGCAGAAAAATGCTTCGCTTTCTCGGCGCAGGCTGCGCAGCATCCGGCTCGCCAATCACTTCGGCCTGCATCTCCTTGGCCGGTGACTCTTCGGGGAAGATCTCGGCCAGCGTGTTCGCCGCCGGAGGCAGTTCGCCCGCGTGAATTAAGCCGTCCGGCGATTCCGGCCGGGGTGCCTCCGCGCCTTCTTTTGTCGGCGCAGAGTGCTCCTCGGCTTCCTCGCCCGCGAACAGACGATGGAACAGAGACGCCACTGGATGATCCCTTTTCCCCCGAGAGACCGGAAAAGACTTCCTGCTTGTTCAATTCGGGGCGGTATTCGCTCGCTTCATTCCGCCGGCTTGCCCCCAACCCGTTACATTACGCGCAAGAAGCCGGGCGAACGGAGCGCCGTGCGAGCTATGGACCGAAAAATCGCCCCCGGCCACCCCGATCCATAAAGACTACTCTCCGCCAGCGTATCGCGCCGGTCCGCCGCAAACCCCCTGTCCAGGAGTGCAATAGCCGTACAGCTGGCCGCAGGGTCTCGCCTAATGCATACATGCCGGGTCAAAGATAGCTTGGTCCTGTTGACGTACTCTCTCTGATAGGAATCGGCGCAGTTACCCAGAACGTGTCACGTTGGAACCGTCATTCTGCCTGCCTTGACCCAGGAAGGGAGCGGAGCGCCCCTACGTCTTGCCTGTCTTCCTCTGTGTCCTCAGTGTCTCTCTGTGATCTCTGTGGTGAAAGCCTGTGCCCTTGGTTGTGGTTTCCTGCCCAGTGAGCGATTCTGCCATCGCCCTACGGAGCGGCGTGAACTGCTTTCGCCCGCGTATCGTCCTGCGCGAATTCGAATCGCACGACCCATTCGCTCGCGACATTTTGTCCATCCGCCGTCGCGGGCGTGAATTTCCATCCCCGCGCGGCGTTCATCGCCAGATTCGCAAAATATTTGCTCGGCCCCGGGTTGTCGAGCGTTGCGCCTGCCACGTTCCCTGATCCATCGACCTGTACCCTCACGCCGACCCTCACGATCCCTCGAATCGTGTCTCTCGCCTTCTGCGGCACGTCCGGCAACACTTGATGCACCACTTCTCCGCCCACCGCGCCTACTGGGGCTTTCTTCGCTGCTGTTTTCACTGGCGCAGGACTAGGCGGCGGAGCCGCACGAACAGGTTCCGGCTGCTTCTCGGCCACTTTCGTGGCAGCCGGCTGCACCTCGGGCTTCTTCGCCTCGGGTTTTGGGCTCGGTTGCAGCGCCGGCGGTTCGGCTGCGACCGACGGACCTGCCTGCGCATCCGAACCCTTGTTGAAAAGTTTCGATCCCGCGAATATCGCGGCGAGCACGACGATCCCCGCGGCCACCGGAGCAACGTAGCGCCACTTTGCCGCGATTGAGATTGGTGCCGCGGCTTTCGTTCGTTCCTCCGGCACAGCCAACGGCAGTTGCAGCCGCGCGGCGATGTCGGCGACCTTCCATCGAACCTGCGGGTCCCGCCGTAAGCACTGCTTCACGATATCGCCGAACGGCGCCGGCACGTTCTTCGGCAGTTCGGGCTCTTCCTGTCCTTTCCACTCCCACGACGGCAACTGCTGCGTGAGCACTTCGACCAGCGTCACGCCCAGCGACCAGACGTCTCCGGCCGGTGATTGTCCTCGTGTCGCGACTTCGGGCGCGGCGTACACACTCGGCTTGCCGCGTCCCGCTCTCAATTCGCCCACCGCACAGATTCTGTCGCTCGAAACCCGCAATTGATCGTCTACGGCCAGTATGTTCGAAGGCTTGATGTGCCCGTGCACGAATCCTTTCGCGTGAAGATACGCGAGCGCCTCGAGCACCGGCTTCAGCATTTCCTGCGCTTCCGCCGCTGTGAGCGAGCGAGTCGTGATGATCTGCCCCAAATTCTCTTCGGCGTGCTCCATCACCACGTACAGCATCGCCTCGTCGCCCAGGCGGCAGCGACCCATCTCGAAAAGGCGCATCAAGTGAGGATGCGAAAGATGCGCGGCGAGTTCCCACCGCGACAATTGAAATTCCGCATTCTGCGATCGCGCGGGAATTAATTTGATGGCGGCTTTCTGCGGTTCCGGACCTCCGCGCTCCGTCAGGAAGACGGCGCTGTCGTCCGTGCCGCCCAGATACTGGCGCAGGTGGAATTTCCCATCAGCCACCTGGCCTTCCCACTGTTTCCAGGCCTCGGTCATATTGCTCTCCCGCCCGCCGACTCGCGTGCGCGTTCTTCGTTGCGCCTGCCGCTTGGGAGCAGACAGTTTCTTCGAGTTGGCAGTTTGATCCGCATACTTCCAACGGTACGAGGCTGGGATTTCGCCGGTTTCGATGGATGTCTTCCGGTCGCTGCCCGCGCGCGAAAGACGCCCGGCAATATGATGGTTCCATTCAGGCCGGAAAGTAAAATGCCGCTTGCCCAAAAGCACACTTCGGCGGCACCCGCGTCGTTCGCCCTGGCTTCAGGCGACTCGATGCGGCTCGTTCCAGTTTTTTCGGTTGCGCAGCAGGCGGCGTGCGATTCCAGCCGGTAGGCGGCTTACTTCCTCATGAAAACTGAAGGGTCCTTCATCAGTTCTTCGTAGCGCTGTATGTCCTGGTTATTCTCTTCGCATTCGTATTCACGGATGCGCGTTCCGGGGCGCAGCATGATCGTCCCGCGCCTCGTCCACGGCCCGGTGAGCGAGTCGGGGTCCGTCGCGGTGCTCTCGTAGACGATCGTGTTTTCGTCCATGCGCGTGAACTTTTCCACCACGTGCAGCTTCTCGCTGTGAACCGATCCCAGGCCCGAGAGCCACGTCTTGTCGTTCATCCCGACTACGTCCACCACGAGCGTGTCGCCATCCCAGTGCCCGACGGAGTCTCCCATGTAGCTGGGCTCGAGGTCGTCCGGATGCTTGCCGTCGATCGGAATGATGCGGAACAGGTGAAACACCTCGTACAGAATCACGACCGTCGTCGGCGTCTGCACGATCTGCATTGGGAAGAGGCCCATCAGCGTGGTGCGCGTAACGCCGGGCGGGAGACAGCGCACCATCGGCTCGTCCACGCCGCGCTTGTTGTATGACTCGAGCATCTTTTTCTGCACCCACGGCTGATAAGGAGGCGGCGGTTGCCGTCCCTGAATCGCATACGGCGTGATGGGACCGCTTTCTCCCAGCGGGCCGCTGCCGGTATTCGTCTCTTCCCAGGTTCCGATGCGGTTGCTTCCGCCTTGCCAGACTCCTTCCAGGTTGGGCTTGCCATCCGCCATTCGGGGAATCTTCGGCTTCGGGGGAGTCTTCTGCTGCGCCGCGGCGGCAGCAGGGAAGACCATCAGCGCCGCCAGCGCGGCCGCAGAAATTTTCGTCTTCATGATGGGATCTCCCCTAATTCGACGGCGCGCCGGCAGGCGCTCCCGCAGGCGCCGGTGAGGTCACGGAGCCCGGCGGCGGAGTCGCTCCGCCGTCGCCTGTGCCGGGCGCAGGACCGAAAAACAGCTTCTTGCCGTCGCTGAACGTGATGTCGCGCGCATGCCCCCACGCGCCGCCCGTGCGCGCCTGCCACCCAAAGACCGTGATCGTGTCGCCGACCTTCATCGTCACGTCGCGATGCCATCCAGTCCTGTACAGGACGCCTGGAGGATAGCCCTCGAACTTCCAGTTCGTCACCTTGCCGTCGGCGCCCTTCACGTCGATGTAGACGAAGCTGTGCGGATTGGTCCACTCGATGCTGGTGATCACGCCCGTCAGCGTGACGGGCTTGTTCGCGTCGTACTCGACCCCAAACGAATGATGCGCCCGCGCGGGCGCGCCCGCAGCCAGCAGCAGACCAACGCTCGCAAGAAAAATGGCGACGATCCTAGGTTTCATTCCCCATCCCCCGTTCGCCCGCGAATATAGTCGCGCCCGCCGCACCGGTCAAGTGACGATCCGATGAGGATCGTCATCCTGAGGACGGCGTTCTACCCTCTTGCCGGCCGAAGGATCTCTCTTCGCTCCGGTCCTCTCAGGCGCGTGCCGCATGACCCTCGAAAAGTGTGTCGACCTGAGTGTGCACCAATCGTTTGTTTTGAACGAGTTAGACGTGCAATTAGGTTGCAGGGTGTGTCGACCAATCGTGCAGGGAAACTGCTGACCACTGAGGACGCAGAGGGGTCACAGAGAGCACTGAGGGCGGAGAAGGTGCGGCCCAGTCTCCTCAGCTCGATCAATTCCCGTCGCCTCATGCCCGACGCCTCCGATCTTTAGCTACGTACATCCTTGACTTCACTCTTCTTGCGTAGCACTGTTCACGGCGAAATGGAAGGATGTGCCGGTGTAAGGGTCTAAGGAGGCGTCCATGGAAGCCGTCAACCCTAACAAAGTGGGTCTTGTCTTCGCGGCGCTACTCGGAGGTTGGCATACTGTCTGGGCGGCATTGGTTGCACTAGGTTGGGCGCAGCCGATCGTCAACTTCGTTTTCTGGATGCATTTCATCAAGCCGATTTACGTGATCGGGGAGTTCAAGGCATGGATCGCGCTTGTCCTCATCGCGGTCACAGCGACGATCGGCTACATCATGGGTTGCATCCTGGCCACTCTGTGGAACTGGATTCACCGATAGCCGCGCCCGACAAGCGCTGTTGCCTTCGTAGCGGCCGCCTTCAGGCGGGCGATTTGTCTCCGGTGTTTTCGCCGTTGCCTTCGTAGCGGCCGCCTTCAGGCGGGCGATTTGTCTTATTCCTGTCGGCCTGTCGTTGCCTTTGTAGCGGGCGCCTTTTCCTTCCACGGTGGCACCCACGTTTCGACAGGCTTGCCATCCCTCTTCCAATCCAGCACAAACGATCCCGAAAACGCGTATTCCCGTGGGTCTTTGCAAAGCCCCTTCCGAACGGGATTCATCCAGATGTAAGCGGCCACTCGTTCGACGGCATCTTCCCGCCGAAGAATGTGATCGTAGAACTTCTTCTGCCACAGGCTGCGGTCAAACTCGCTGTGAAACTCGTAGGCGGTCTTCTGTTTCAGGTTCTTCAGAAATGTTAGCAGATCGCTCGTGGCGTCCAGGCCCATCACGAGCGCGTGCAAATGATCGGGCATCGCGCAGTAGGCGTGGACCGCAAAGCGGTGCGACGTTGCGTGTCGTCGGAGTTCGTCAACTATCCAAGTCGCCCGCTTCTCATCCGCGAACACGCGGCGGCGGCCAGCGCAACAGAGCGTGACGAAATACCACTGCACACCTCTGTATTTCGCGGCGGGTAGGCGAATGTTTCTGTGCAGAAAACCCATCGAGAGTCCACTACGCTCGCCTTCCCGGTCAGAAGGCGACCGGGACGCAAAGGGCGCGAAAGGCGGCCGCTACGAAACCGTCGGCAATCATGCACCTAGAGGTCGGAAGAAATACAGTAGTCGATGTACGTGGCGCGACAACAATCACACCCAAAGCCAGAACCGGCATCTGCCGTTGCCTTCGTAGCGGCCGCCTTCAGGCGGGCGACTTTTCTTTCTCTGTGGTCTTCGTTTTTCGTGCTCGCCGTGCACAATCCGTGCCTATTACATCCCCTCCACGATGCGGATGTCGCGCTTCGCTGCGTTGTTGAACGCCTTTAACGCCGCCTTGTAACCATCGCTCTCATACGCGGCAATCGCTTTCTCCACGCTGTCGAACTCGATCAGGACAACCGTCTGATCCGTTCCCGATTCGTGCGTCCTCGCGGGCTTGCCTGCGGCTAGTAGACGCCCACCGGCCGCTGCGATGGCCGGCCCCGCGGCCGCGCCATACGCCGCTCGCACGGCCGGGTCCAGCGCCGACTGGTAGCAAACCACCCAATATCCCTTCTTCGCCATTGTTCTCTCCTGTGACTCGCGATTTCTATTTCGAATTCTCTGCGGGCCAACAATCTATACGCAGTGGCCTCAGCGTACAAGGCTCCGGCTTGGCTTTTGCCATCGTAGCGGCCGCCTTTCGCGCTTTATGCGTCCCGACGCTCTCTGTCGGGAAGGCGGGCGTTCGTAGGGCGTCCGCCCCGTTTTTCGCACACCCATACCACCATTGCCCAAAATGGTAATGGCCGAAAGTGGAAAGTACCATTCCCAACCCCGGTGGTGCGTCCCACACTTAGGCATCCGAACATACTCGAGGAGGAATCGTGAAGAAGGCTCTTCTTTTGGCTCTGATTGTCTGGGCCGTGCCATCTTTCGGCCAAACGCAGACGGCCTGCCGTGACCTCAAAGACTCCGGCGGCTTTCTGTATTCAGGGGAAACCGTCGTCAATGGCCAAGCATGCCGGCAAGTTACGTACGCGCCTGCTCCACAAGCCGCTCCCGTGAACACTCCTGCGCCCGCTGCCGATCCCAAACCGGCTCCTGTTGTCTCGGCTCCGAATTCAGCGGCGCCAACTGAGGCGGCAAATACTCCGCTACCTGCTCCGGCCCCAACCCCAAAGGTGAACGACGGAAAAGTGCGACTGTATGTCACCGATGAACCCAAAGATGAATCCATCTTTATTGCATCGCATCGCTCAGGATGGCAAGTCAACGGGAATTCTTCCGGTCAAGTGTCAGGTTCGTTTGCCAACGGAACAGGCAATGTAAGTGGGTCGTCCAGCGGCCATGTAGACGGTTCGGGCGGCTCGGTGGGGGGCGCATATGGTTACTCTCAGAAAGGCGCAGACCCGCGAACGGTAGAGGTTCAGGCCGACCTATACAAGAAGTGCCCTTCAATCGTTGTGACGAATGACCCACCTAGGGCGGATTACGTGTTGCTTTTCCGGCGGGAAGGCGGGAAGAGGTCGAGCATGTTTGCATTCGGGGGACTGACGGGACTGGCTTTGTCAGCGCACTCGAAAGTCGACGGGGCGAGCGTGTTTGATACAAACGGCGACATGGTTTTCGCCACGAGAGCACGGACGGTAGAGAGCGCGATTAAGGAAGTCTGCGGACACTTGAAGTAAAGGGCTTCGACTTTGGGCTGGCGGGTGGGTGACCGGTGCTTTCGACGGCTCCCTCCTTTCCTCGTGTGTCACCACCTTGCGGACGTTCATCCGCCTGCCCGTGACGGCACGATAGGAAACCCGTTAATAATCCCCCAGGTCAAGGCCGAATAGCAGGAAATGTACGTCCCGATCGTTCACTTCGCCGGGCTTGGGTCGGCTGTCGTCCCGCATCTTTTGGCAGATAGCGGTAAATTCCTTGGCTCTTTCTGGAGAATCGAGGATGGGGTCGCCACGCAGAAAACTTGCCATCGAGGAAACCACTGCCTCGCCGCCGTAAATGGCGATTCGAGCCTTAGCGTCTGCCAGTAGCATCTTCAATTCCCATCCCTTCAAGAAATGCTCTCTCTGCTGTACAGTCTCCTTTTGAAGGCTCGCCAAACCAGCGACGGCGCGGATGAAATCCACATAGGCGGCCGTCCTCAGAGTTTGGAGTTGCCTGATTGTTTCTGACCGCCTGCCGAGAAAGACAACCGAAATGCTGACAATCGCCGCGACGAATGCGGGGACAATGACATCAAACTTCATTCTTCACTTCCGCTGACACGGGTTTCTCCTTGCGTCGTGAACGCACGCCGAAGATTCCAAATCGAATACAGGAATGCAGACCACACCAGCGTGGTCCAGAGATCGAAGCCCACGGCTTCAGGAGAATTGGGCGCGACAAATCCCAAGGTGTCATGCGTGATCGTTGCGATCCAAAACAACAGCATGAGCAAGAAAGCAACGATGGCAATCGTCTTCTTTCTCTTCATCAGAGGACCAGCTTGGTCTTACAGGGACTGCTTCGCGATCGGGTGTGGAGGCGTGAGAGTATTTCCGAGTATGTCTATGACACCACCCTCCATTGCGCATTTCTCTGCCGTGGGACGGTTCATGAATGCTTCGCCCGCTCGGACAGCGTCTTCGACCGGATTCCCCTGAGCAGCATGGCGAACGAACAACGATGACATGCCCGCAATCTCTTCATTGTCGAATAGGAGATATACGCCACCATCCACCGGCATCGGGCTTGGCACATGACTGCCCCTGCCCGCTTGCTTCCCGTTGTTGATTGCCCGCCACATTTGAGGCCCCTCCGGGTGTTCGAAAATGCCATGCCGTTTCTGCGCCCCATGCAGCCTGATCGGTTTTCTACACCGAACGCAGGCCCAATGAGGCGTGCGCCAAAAACTTGCCATGCACGCCACTAGACGTCAATCATTTTCTCTGTTTTCTCGATGAGAGGGATGGCCGAGCTACTAGATTGTGATCCTTCGGGAGCACATTTCTGGCGCGAGGCGGAACCCGTCTAGACATCGAGCGCGCGACAAGCTATCGTCGTCAGCCTGAAATTCAGGGAGACGATCATGCCAAGCGATTCACACATCCGAGCCGCTGAGTTCCACGAGCTTGCCGCTCACGCGCACCGCGTTGCCGCGGTCCACCACGGCAAGGAAGACCACCAGACCGGACACGAAAAGACGAAGCGGGCCATGGAACATTCGTCCAAGGCTTACAAGGCCTCGCAGGCGGCTTTCAAGTGGTCCGCGGCGCTGGCCAAGAAGAAGGGAAAGCGGAAGCCCACCAAATAGAACAGATGCGGCCGTGAACGCTTCTCAGAAAGAGCACAGACAAGAGTGTCTGTGCCACGAAAACCCTTCGCGACGAATCACTAGTCACTGACATAAGGGGCTGCGCGCGGCCACATTTCGCAGTATCCTTACGGCATCCGCTCGCCATGCTGCATCAGGGAGGAAGATAGCGTGGACGCCAAAGCGTCGCCTGCACCGAAAGCCGGAACCCGGCTCGAATCCGACAGCATGGGCAAGATCGAGGTCCCCAACGACCGCTACTACGGCGCGCAGACCGCCCGGTCGCTGATTCACTTCGATATCGGCCGCGACACGATGCCGCCCGAGCTGATTCGCGCGTTCGGCATCCTGAAGAAAGCCGCGGCGCTGGTGAATCAGGATCTCGGCAAGCTTCCCGCCGACAAAGCCAAGCTGATCGTGCAGGCCGCCGACGAAGTGATCGCCGGAAAGCTCGACGCGCATTTTCCTCTCCGCATCTGGCAGACCGGCAGCGGCACCCAGACCAACATGAACGCCAACGAAGTGATTTCGAATCGCGCCATCGAAATCGCCGGCGGCGTACTGGGCAGCAAGAAACCGGTCCATCCCAACGACGATGTGAATATGTCGCAGTCGTCGAACGACACGTTTCCCACCGCCATGCACATCGCGGCGGCTTCGCGCGTCTCGCAGGACCTGATTCCCGCGATCGGGCAGTTGCGCGACGCGCTGGATGCGAAAGCCAAGGAGTTTGCCGATATCGTGAAGATCGGCCGCACGCACTTGATGGATGCGACGCCGCTCACCGTCGGGCAGGAAATGTCCGGCTGGGTGAGCCTGCTCGACCGCGACATCGCGCGGCTCGGCGAAGCCCTCGGGGGACTCTACGACCTCGCGATTGGCGGCACGGCCGTCGGCACCGGATTGAACGCGCATCCCGAATTCGGCGAGCGCGCCGCGAGGAAAATCTCGGAGCTGACCGGGCTACCCTTCAAATCGCATCCGAATAAATTCGCGGCGCTTTCCGCGCACGATGAGATCGTGTTCGCGAGTGGCGCGCTGAAGACTCTGGCGGCATCGCTGATGAAGATCGCGAACGACGTTCGCTGGCTCGGGTCCGGCCCGCGCGCTGGCCTGGGCGAGCTGATTCTTCCCGAAAATGAGCCCGGCTCCTCGATCATGCCGGGGAAAGTAAATCCGACGCAGTCCGAGGCGATGACGATGGTTGCCGTGCAGGTGATGGGCAACGACGCCGCGATCGGCTTCGCCGGCTCGCAGGGAAATTTCGAGTTGAACGTCTTCAAGCCGGTGATCATCCACAATTTCCTGCACTCGGTGCGCCTGCTCGCCGACGCGTGCCGCTCGTTCCGGGAGCACTGCGTGGCGGGATTGGAAGTGGATCGCGAGCGCGTGGAGCGCGACGTGAACAACTCGCTGATGCTCGTCACCGCGCTCACGCCGAAAATCGGCTACGACAAGGCCGCCGAGATCGCGAAAAAAGCGCACCATGAAAGACTCAGCCTGCGCGAGGCTGCGCTGATGCTCGGCTACCTGACCGAGAAAGAATTCGACGAGATCGTCCGCCCCGAAAAAATGACTCATCCGTGAGACGCTTCCTGATCTGAAACTCGCCCGCGGTTCATTTCGGTCCAATTCTTAGAATTTGCGATGTCAATTTGCGTCACATCGCGGCGACATTCTCATTCTTCGAAACTTTGCGCGTTCCAATGAACTTTTCTTTTGACTCGTTTCTCGCGCCCAATAAAATTGAACTCCCCTTGGGAACCTCTCGCGGTTTCCCCCTTCCGCAGGAGCATCCATGCGGATTCTTGTGGCCGAGGGCGACGCGGCGCTCGGCACGTTTCTCGAGCGTGAATTCACGGCCGCGCACTATGCCGTCGATCTGGCCGCCGACGCGGACAGAGCCAAGTCGATGGCGCAGGACCGCTACTATGACGCGGCAATTCTCGACCTGAATTTATCGGCGCAGGATGGCCTCGATGTTTTGCGCTGTGTGCGCGCAAAGCGTCCGCAGTTGCCCTTGCTGATTCTTGCGACGCGCACGCGGCCGATGGATCGCGTGCAGGTGCTCGATCTCGGCGCCGACGATCTCGTTTTCAAACCGTTTTCCTTTTCCGAACTGTCCGCACGCGTACGCGCGCTGCTGCGCCGCGGAAGCCATCACGCCGATGCGTTGCTGCGCATCGACGATCTCGAATTGAGCTGCGTCGAACACTCGGTGAAGCGCGCGGGGCGCAAGATCGAGCTGACGCCCAAGGAATTCGCGCTGCTCGAATACCTGATGCGCAACAACGGGCAGCGCGTGACGCGCACGCAGATCATCCGGGACGTGTGGAATTTGTCGTTCGACACGATGACCAACGTGGTGGACGTGTACATCAATTATCTGCGCAAGAAGGTCGACGCGGAGTCCGACCGCAAGCTGATTCACACGATTCGCGGCATCGGCTATCAGTTGCAAGCGCGAAATCCATCCGGCGGCAACGGCGCGTGAATACGCAGCGGCGGTATGCAGTGTGCGGTGCGGGGCGAGACCAATCTACGATTCACAGAGGGGAGCAAGCATGCCAGCGGCCAGCGCAGTCTTGACCAGAGACAGGGAAGGGAAGTTGCTTGTGGCGAGTTCGCTCGAGGAATGCCGAAAGCGAATTCTTGCGGGGTTGGGGCCAACGGCCGTGCCGACCAGTGAAGCGACAGGCGGCGCGGACGCGCTCATCAAGCTGGAATCGGACGATTTCCGCACCGTGTTGCTCGATTCGCAGCTAGAAGATTTGGACGCGGAGGAGTTGGCCGAAATCATTCGCGCGCGGTTTCCTCAGGTGAACGTGGTGGTGCTAGAACGAGGGAAAGACGCGGAGCAGCTGTCGTTTGATCTACGCGAGAGCTGCGCGGCGGACACTGGTCGCGAGAGTCCAGCCGAAGCGGGTGCGGATGCTATCGAGGGCGCAGCCGCGACGGTCGACGCGCTGCCGAAAATGATCGGCACGAGCCAGAAGATGCAGCAAATCTACCGGCTGGCGCGGCTCGTGGCGCCGCGCGATACGGCAGCATTGATCGTGGGGGCGACGGGCACCGGCAAAGAGCTCGTCGCGCGCGGGATTCACGACCTCAGCCGGCGCAGCCAGGGCCCGTTCATCGTGGTGAATTGCGCCGCGATACCTGAGAGCCTGCTGGAGGCGGAGCTTTTCGGGTTCACGCGGGGCGCGTTTACGGGCGCTTTTCAATCGCGCCTCGGCCGCATCCACGCAGCGCATGGCGGCACGCTGCTGCTGGATGAGGTGGGCGAGCTGCCGCTGAGCATGCAAGCCAAGCTGTTGCGGTTCGTGCAGGAAGGGGAAGTGCAGCGGCTCGGGAGCGCGGACCTCTTCCGCGTGGATGCGCGCCTGATCGCGGCGACGAACGCCGATTTGCTCCAGCGCGTCCGCGAAAAACAGTTTCGCGAAGATTTGTACTATCGCCTCGCCGTTTTCCCGATCGCGCTGCCGCGGCTTCAGGACCGCTGGGAAGACATACTGCCGCTCGGGCGGCATTTTCTGGCGGAGCTTTGCGTGGCAGCGGGCGTGCCGCGGAAGAGCTTCAGCGCCGAAGCGGCGCACACTCTTCAGAAATATTCGTGGCCGGGAAACGTGCGCGAGCTGCAGCACTGGGTCGAGCGGGCGTTCGTGCTTTCGGAAGCGAACGAGGAGATCGGCACGGCGGATTTGTCGATGTTCGCCGAGGCGGTGTGAGATTAGGGAATTTTAATCGCAGGACGCGCCGCCTGGAACTCCGCTTGCAGCTTGACGCACGTCATGCTGATCCCTGAGCTGGACGACGCGCAGCGCGACAAAATTCTGCTCGAGCACCTTCCGCAGGTGCAGCACGTCGCCCGCAGGATCCACGGGCGGCTGCCTCAACAGGTGCTTCTCGAGGATCTGGTGCACGCCGGCATTCTCGGCCTCATGGACGCCGTGCGGAAATACGATCCGAGCAAGAACGTTCAGCTCAAGCACTACGCCGAGTTTCGCATTCGGGGCGCGATCCTCGATAGCCTGCGTTTGATCGACTGGGGACCGCGCACGCTGCGCCGGCAGGCCCGGCGCCTCGAGCAGGCCATTTTGCAGTGCAAGGCACGGCTGGGGCGCGATCCGAGCGAGACGGAAATCGCAGCGGAGCTTCAGGTGAGCCTCGAAAGTCTTCAGCAGCTTCGCGGCGATCTGCGCGGCCTGGACATCGGAAGCCTGCAAGCGGAAACGGACGAATCGGGCGGCGAGGAGACGATCCCCGCTCGCGCCGGCTCCGAGGACGAGGACCCGTATCATCAGGCGCTGCGGTCGGAAATCAAGACCTTGCTCGAGAAAGCGATCGGCGAACTGCCGGACCGCGAGCGCGAGGTGCTGGCGCTGTACCACTTCGAAGAGCTCACAATGAAAGAGGTTGGCACACTGCTGCGCATCGGAGAGTCGCGGGTTTCGCAGATCCACACGTCGGCGCTGCTGCGGCTGCGCTTGCGATTGCCGCAACTGCTGGCGAAAACGCCGCCATCGAAGCCCGGCCTGCATCGCGTGGCCAACCTGACGCGCGGAAAGCCGTACGCCGCAACGGCAGCGTGGAAAACGGCCTGAACCCGGCACATCCACAAGTTGTTTCGTCCACAGGACGTTTCGAAGCACGAACTGCGTCCACCCTGTTCCGCCTAAAGAGCGCCCCGCCACAGCCGATAAGTTGGTTGCAGCAACTTATCCGGCCCCGGAGTTTGCATGTCCTCCGCATCTCAGGAGCGGTCTCGCGGTTCGACTCTCAAGAGCGCAGCAGCCGACCCGAAGGGCGGCCGCGATCCCGGCCATGAATCTCACACAAAAAAAGCGGCCGACGCTCGCGCGTCCCTACGCCGGCTGACCAGCTTGCTCGACGCAGAAGTGGTCGATCTCGCGCGCGTGGCTGAAGAGATCCGCGCGCAGCCCGATCTCGAAGCACTCGTGCAACGACTAGTCGCCTCGCTCGCGCTTTCGCCGGAAGAATCCGCTCCGAAACTCGAGGACTCCGCTGTCGTCCTGGGCACGCACCGCCTGCGAGTGCTGATTTACATGTGGTCGGTTTTGCAGGGCCTCGACGAAGGCGGCGATCTCCTGGCGGGCAATGGATCAGATCCCGGCGGCGCCCTCGACGGCCAGCCCGTTCCGTTGGACGAGCCGCACACGTGGAGTCCTGAGGCGCTCTATCTCGCGAGCTTTTTGCGGTGCCTCGGGCTCGATTCGCCGGGCGCCCTCACGCATCGCAAGGTGCCTCCGTGTTTCGCCCCGTCGCTGCGGAGCGAGGAATTCGGCGAACTCAGAAACCTGCTGATGCGGGACTTTGTCTCGCTCATCCCCATTCTCGATCCCGCACTCCTGAAGCCGCGGTAGAAATTCTCAGACACCTCGCCGCCGCTTTCGCGGGTCTTCGTTTTGCGGCGGCTCGTGATGGTAGAATCGCCCACCAATGAGGCGGGTCGCGATTGTCCTGGGTGCAGTGCTCCTGAGTCCTTTCGTTGCCTCCATCGTGGCGCAGTCGGCAAGTCCTGATGAGCCTGCGGCGAATCCCGGCCGGCCAACCGTTTCGACTCCCGCCACGCTGACGCCGGTCGGCTATTTGCAATTTGAAACGGGCATCATCGGCGCGACGGATTCTCCGGAATTTTCGACGTGGTACAACTTCAACGAAGTGATCAAGCTGGTGGTCGCTCCCCGCCTGCAGCTCATCGCCTCGACTCAACCGTTCACCCACTTCACGGATGGCGAGATCGCAGGTTCCGGCACGAGCGGCGTCGCGCTAGGGGCGCAGGCGGTGGTTTTGCGGGGAGAAGCGGCGAAGCCGACAGTGGCGGTCAGCTATTTCCACTCCGTCTACGGCGGAGACACGCCGGACCTCGATATCGGAAGCCCGGCCAACTCTGTGTTGCTTCTCGCCAGCGCCGACGTGAAGGGATTTCACTACGACACGAATGCGCTCTTCAACGAAGTCACCGAAGGGCCGGTGCGCCGCGCGCAATTCGGACAAACGCTTTCGATTTCACATCCGATCGTGGGAAGGTTCGGGCTTTCAGGCGAAATCTATCACTTCACGCAGCCGTTTCTTCGGAGCAACGCCGTCGGGAACTTGTGGGCCATGTCCTACGCCGCGCGGAAGACGCTCGTGCTCGATATCGGATTCGATCGGGGGCTGACGCATACTTCGACGCAGTGGGAAGCTTTTGCGGGTTTCACGTACCTGCTCCCGCATCGGCTCTGGTAGTGTGAGGGTCGTATGGTGCCGTGGTACCCAAAAGCGATTCTGTCCATCGCAGCCGCGCTGGGACTGGCGCTTGCGATTGTGCGCCCTCTTCGCGAATGGGCGTTCCGTGTCGATATCCGCCGGCTGATCGCATTCCATTTGACCCGGTTCGTGGGGATTTACTTTCTCTACCTGTATTCGCGGCATGAGTTGCCTTACGACTTCGCAGTCCGCGGAGGCATCGGCGACATCATCGTGGCGACGATTGCGCTCGCGCTGCTGTTTGCCGTCCGCTTCCGACCCGCAATTGTCGCGTGGAATCTGCTGGGCCTTGCGGATATCGTGGCGGTGGTTGTGACGGCGGCGCGGTCCGAGATGGCTGTTCCCGGGTCGATGCACCAACTCGATCAATTTCCGCTCATTCTGTTGCCAACTTTCGTGGTGCCCGTGATCATCGTGACTCACGTCTTGATGCTGTTGCGATCTGTCAGGGACGTGCCGGCATTCCGCCAGTGAAGCCGGGTTCGTATCCTGAAAGGGTGGGCCTACGTGGCACGACGAATGTCGGGGACGCCGACGACTCGCACGCCGTGGGCGGGATTTTCGACTGCTCCGCGTAGAGCGGCGATCATCTGCTTCGTTGAAACCAAGCCAAGGCGGAGTGCGCTCTCGCGGGTCACGGGAATGCGCTCGAACAGCCAGTAGAAGGGAATGAGGACGACCGGCCAGCGATGGCCCGGCCCCAGCACGTACCACGGGCGCAGAAACGTGGCGTTCAGGCCGCTTGAGCGAATCAGCGCTTCTGCTTCGGCGCGAGCGGCGAGGTAAGCTTTCATCACTGGCGCGGGCTGCGCGACACTGACGTACACGAGGTGCTGCACTCCCGCCGCTTTCGCCGCCGCAACGGCTTCGACCGCCGACTTCAGGTCGATTTCGCGGAATTGCCTGGCCTTCGCCGGGCTCGGATGGGATACGCCGATAAGATGGACGAGCGTGTCGCAGGGCGAGACTTTTTCGGCATAGGATTTCGCGTCGAGCGCGTTGCCGGAAACAAGCTCGCATCCGGGGGGCAGCTTGCCCTCCGAACCGGGCCGCGCGAGAGCGCGCACTTCATGCCCGGCGCGAAGAAGTTCCGGAATCAGGTGCCGCCCCATGTAGCCGGTGGCGCCCGTGACGAACACGCGGTGACGAGTCATGCGGCTTGCGTCCCTCTGCGATGCATGCAGTTGATTGCGATGCGTTGGAATCGACTAAGCGCGCAGGAGACTATCCGATGTGCTGGGGGACGTCAATACTCTGACGACTAGGGTACCGACTCAGTTTGCATGTGGCACGGCGAGTCCTCGCTGTGCAACTACCCTGTGCCCGGGCTTACGCGCACAGCCAGGATTGGCTGTGCTACGAAAACCGACCGGCTTGGGATGCTTGATTCTTTGACGACAGGCGCCGAATCGCGCCGCTTGCGAATCATGGCGGGGCGATACCATCGGGATGCTCCGGCGTGCAGCGCCCAGCCCGCACGCCAGAGAAGACTCAAGATTTCGTGCGGCTCCGGGCCTATCCGGAGCAGAAGGGACGTTACATGAAGAAATCGGTCATCGGCATCCTTGCGATTGTCGCGCTGGTTTTCGCACTGGCATTTCCGGTCGCGGTTCCCGCGGCTCCGCCCGCTCCAAAGCCGCAGCCTGCGGCTCACCCCGCTGCCGCGCCTGAACCGCATCCCGAAATCCGCGAGGCCATCGCGTCGCTTCGCCGTGCACGAGAACACTTGAACCACGCAGCCCACGATTTCGGCGGGCACCGCGTGGAGGCGATCCATGCTGTTGATGCCGCCATCGGTCAACTCGAGACCTGCCTCAAGTACGACCGCTAGTAAGCCATCCATCTCGGCCCAGCTTGCGGCGCCTGTCCCTCGCAGCGGGCGCTGCGAGCTGGGTGAGTTTTCCCACCCGGCAAGTTCCCACAATAGTAGCTGTGATTCGTGCGGCGATTTGGCTTGCCGGAAAAATCGAAACCAGGCGCTGAGGGCTATCGGGCGGCGGTGGCAGCGGAGGGGGATGCGGGGCCGCGGGAACGGATTTCGTGCACGATCTCCGTTGCGAGCTTCTGGCTGGTGGAGCATGAGGGATCGTTGATGCGGCATTGCGCAATCGTCATCTTGCAGCCGCAGGCGCAGTTCTCGGAATTCATGCGCTTCAACGCCGCGCGCTTCTGCTTCGCGGTAAGTCCGCGGAATTCGACGCCGGGAAGCGACGTGGCGAGCGCGGCGTTCTTCAGGAAGATTTGCCCGGTGTCCTCGAACGTTTCGATCGGCACGTTGATAGGCATGCCGAGCAGGGCGCGGATCTCGCGGTCGTACACCTCGATCGGGAAGAGGCCCACGTGCTTCTGGACGATGCGGCCGTCCGGGTTCACGACAAAGGAAGTCGGCAGAGCTTCGACGCCGCCGTATTCCGCCGAAATTTCATTGTTGCCCATCACGATGGGATAGTTGATTCCCATGTTCTGGGCGAACGCGCGTACTTCCTCGGGCGGCGCGTCGTCTTCTGAAACACCGATCACCTGCAAGCGCTCCTTGTAGCGCCCCTCGAGCTCGATGAGCATCGGGATCTCCTCGCGGCAGGGAGGGCACCACGTGGCCCAGAAGTTCAGCAAGACGACCTTGCCGTGCCAGCTTGCCGTCGAGATGACGTTGTCGTCCAAATCGCTGACCAGGAACGGCGGCACAGGCGACGGATTGCTCGCGAAGCGGATGACGGCGGGTGGGTCGTCGTCCGACGCCTCGTCCTGTGGGGCCTTAGCTGCAACTGGTGAATTGTGAGGGAGCGACACGCGAGTGGCTGCGGCGACATGCCCCGAACGCGGGGTCGCCAGCGCCGCCACCAGCACCAAGAGCGCTGCGAGCGCCGCCACGACGAGAAGGAGGGGTTTTTTCATGCTTTGCGCGCCACTTGACCCATTATGCGGCAGACGAGCGCGCCGCACAATGAGGGGGCTCGTAGATATAGACGATGGAAACGAGAAGAGGATGCTTCGGGACGGCAGATTCGGAGCGGCGCCATTGCGGGACACTGCTTCCCGATTTGAACCTGAAGAGCAGGCTGCGGAGGATTCGGAGGCTGCAAGTTGTTGAAAAATGGAAGCGTCCGCGGAGCAAGCGGCACAAGAGATGGGCAATCGACTTGCATAAGGGAGAGTGCGGGTCGCGTTCCTACACGATCGGCGTTGTTGAGTGAATGGGGAGGAAGGGGCCCGTTCACAAGATGGCGCAGGTCGTTCCCACCTGCCTCTGAGAGGGAAGCTAGGATGGATGACCCCATGGTTCGGTCACGCCTAGGCCGGACCAAAGGAGCGCGGCCTTTGGGGGCCCTGGATCCCAAGCTGGGGCCCCCTCTTCTTTTCTGCTGACGATCCGCCCGCCAATTTCACCCCCGATTCCGCCGCAAATCCGCGCCGTGCGATAATGGCGTCAGGCGCATGCGCAACATCAAGCTGACAATTTCATACGACGGGGCGGATTTTCACGGCTGGCAATTGCAGCCCGGTCTGCCGACGATTCAAGGACTGCTGAACGAGGCCGCGCGGAAGATCACGCAGGAAAAGGTCGTGGTCCACGGGGCGAGCCGGACCGACACGGGGGTCCACGCGCTCGGTCAGGTGGCGCACTTCAAGACGCAGTCCGCGCTATCCGCCACCGAATTTCAGCGCGCGCTCAACGCGCTGCTGCCGCCCGCGATCCGCATCGTTGCCGCAGAGGAAATGGGGCACGAGTTTCACGCGCGCTGGCTATCGCAGGCGAAGACATACCGCTATCGTATTTTTCGGGGGCGCGTGCTGCCGCCGTTCGAGCATCGCCGCGCGCTGCACTATCCCTGGCCGCTCGATGAGGGCGCGATGGCTGAGGCGGCGCGGCAATTCGAAGGCGAGCACGATTTCTCTTCGTTCGCGGCATCGTCCGGCTCGGAAGAGGACGACCGCGACCGGAACATGGTCCGCGAGATTTTTACGTCGGAAATCGTGCGCGAGCCGGATCGCGAAGAGATTGCCTATGTGGTCCGCGGGAAGTCGTTTCTTCGGTATATGGTCCGCAAGATTGTCGGGACGCTGCTAGATGTCGGGAAGGGAAGGCTCGCGCCGGGAGATATTCCGGGATTATTCGAGCTGCGTGACCGGTCGCGTTCCGGGCCGACGGTTCCCGCCGAGGGGCTTTACCTTGTTTCGCTCGAATTTCCAGATCCCACGGATTCGCTCGCGTCGTTCGGCTCGCGCCGCCGCGCCGCTGATTCCTAGCATCTGAAATCAGGTACACTCGCCGGAGATGGCCCAAGAACTTATCCACGATTGGAACACGTACGCCGGGCCGGAAATTCCGGCCGGGCGTCGCGTGCTGCTCAATGACGAGACGCTGCGGGACGGATTGCAGAATCCGTCGGTGCGCAATCCTTCGATCGGCGAAAAGATCGAAATCGTTCATCTGATGGAAGCGCTCGGAATCGACAGCGTCAACGTCGGTCTTCCCGCTGCCGGGCCGCGAGCCTTTGCCGACGCAGAGGCGCTCGCGCGGGAGATTCTGGGATCGCGGATGAAGATTCGTCCGCATGTGAGCGGACGCACGCACAAGGACGACATCCGGGCGATGATCGATATCTGCGAGCGCGTCGGGCAGCCGATGGAAGCGGCGATGTTTCTCGGGTCGAGCCCGATCCGGCGGCTGGTGGAGGGTTGGGACCTCGATCACCTGAAGCGCACGACCGAAGAAGCCGTGAAGCAGGCGGTGTCCGCTGGGCTGCCCGCGATGTACGTGACCGAGGACACGATTCGCACCGATCCGCCGACGATCGTCGCGCTCTATTCGACGGCGATTCGCGCGGGGGCTCGCGCGATCGTCCTGTGCGACACGGTGGGGCACGCGACGCCGCGCGGTGCGTACAACCTGGTGAAGTTCGCGATCGATGAAATCGTGAAGCCTTCGGGAGAAAAGATCCGCGTCGATTGGCACGGCCACAACGACCGCGGACTGGCCGTGGCGAATTCGATCGCGGCGATCGCAGCGGGGGCCGATCAAGTGCACGCGGTGGCGCTGGCGCTCGGCGAGCGCGTGGGCAACACGCCGATGGAAGTGATGCTCGTGAATCTGCGGTTGCTTGGCGTGATCGACCGCGACCTTTCGCAGCTCAAGAAATATTCGGAGACGGTGGCGCGGGCGACGGGCACCGTGATTCCGCCGAATTATCCGGTGGTGGGCCGCGATGCGTTCCGCACGCAGACCGGAGTGCACGCCGCGGCCATCGCGAAGGCGTACAAGAGAAACGACGTCGAGCTTGCCGACGCGATCTACAGCGGCGTGCCGGCGCACCTCTTCGGCCTCGAGCAGATTATCGAGATTGGGCCGATGAGCGGGCGCTCGAATGTCGTCTTCTGGCTCGGGAAGCACGGCATCGCCGCGACGGATGAAATCGTGGAGCGGATTCTCGCGGCGGCGAAGCAATCCGCGTCCGTCCTGACGGAGAAGGAAATTCTTGCGCTCGTGAAGTCTGATGCGGCGAAGTAGGCTTTCCGCGTCTTGCCAGAGGAGAAAGTCGAGGCTCTAATATCAGCGTGGCCACATCGCAACGCCAATCCGGGATCATCATCCGGCCGCTCGTGGAGAGCGATCTTGCCGAAGCCGCGCGCATCATTCGAGTGGCATTCTCGACATTCCTTGGATTGCCGCCGGATGACCCCCGCCGGCCAGCCGACAGCGACTATGCCCGGACGCGCTGGACCGCCGACCCGTTCGCGACGGTCGGAGCCGAAGAAAGTGGAAGGCTGATCGGATCGAACTTCGTGGCGAACTGGGGCAGCTTCGGGTTCTTCGGTCCCTTGACCGTGGAGCCTGAATACTGGAATCGCGGCATTGCGCAGCAGTTGCTCGCTCCCACGATGGAAATCTTTCGACGCTGGGGCATCGGGCATCTCGGCCTCTATACGTTCGCGCACAGCGCAAAGCACATGGCCCTGTATCAAAAGTACGGCTTTTGGCCGCGCGATCTGGTCGCGATCATGGGAAAGACGATCAGCGAGACGCCGGCTGGCGCTGATCCGGACACGGCGCTGTTCTCCGAATGCAAGCCAGAAGACAGGCCTCGAATTCTCGCCTCTTGCCGCGAAGTGACCGACACGATTTTCGAAGGTCTCGATCTAGTGCGCGAAATCCGCTCCGTCGCGGAGCAAAATCTCGGCGATACGGTTCTCGTGTGGGATGGAGACCGGCTGGGGGCATTCGCGGTGTGCCATTCGGGCCCCGGCACAGAGGCCGGGGGCGGCACATGCTACGTTAAGTTTGCGGCGGTGCGTCCGGGGCCGCGCGTGGGCAAGAACTTCGCGCGTCTACTGGCTGCGGTGGAGGCGTTCGCGGGAGCCAAAGGCGCGCAGAAGATCACGGCGGGCGTAAACCTCGCGCGCCGCGAGGCGTTTCAAGCCATGATCGCGCGTGGATTCCGCACGGAGATGCAGGGCGTAGCGATGGAAATCGGCGATGCCGCATCCGGCTACAACCGCGCCGGCGTGTACATCCTCGACGACTGGCGATAGAATCCGCCGCACGAATCACGTGAAACTCGTACCCATCTGCTGTATCTTGATTTCGATGGCTACTATTTCCGCCCGCGCCACCGACGATTCCGTCTCGAAAGCCGCCGGAGACCCGCGCTGCGCTCGTGGGCTCGACTGGATCGACAGCAATTCCCGCTGGGTGACCGACCAGCAGATTCGCCTCTCGGAAATTCCCGCGCACGAATTCGACGAAGCGCGCAGGGGCGAAGCCCTGAAGGAACTTTTCGCGGCGAGCGGGTTCGAAGTCCGCACTGACAAGACGGGCAACGTGATCGCAGAGCGCGCCGGCTCGGACGCAAAGAGCGTCGTGCTTCTAGCCGCACACCTCGATACCGTGTTTCCCGCGGGCACGGACGTCCGCGTGAAGCGCAACGGAAGCCACCTGGTCGGGCCCGGAATTTCCGACAACGCCGTGGGACTTGCATCGCTGGCCGGGGTGGCACGCGCAATTTCGGAATCGCGCATCCGCACGACGAAGACGATCGTGCTTGCCGGGGACGTCGGCGAAGAAGGCGAAGGGAACCTGCGCGGAATGCGCGCGCTGGTGGAGAGCTACGGTTCGCGGCTCGCGGCCATCATCGCGGTGGACGGGCCGTCAACCGACCACATCACCACGCAGGGGATCGCGTCGCGCCGTTTTGAAGTGAGCGTGACGGGCCCCGGAGGCCACAGCTGGTCCGATTTCGGCGCGCCGAATCCGATCACGGCAATTTCGCGAGGAATCGTCCAGTTCTCTTCGGTGCGCGTGCCCGACGATCCGCGGAGTTCGTATAACTTCGGCGTGATCGAGGGCGGCACGTCGGTCAATTCAATTCCAGCGCGCGCCGCCGTCAAGATCGATCTGCGCTCGGAAGACGAGCGCGAGCTCAGCCGGCTCGAAGCGGCCCTGCGGGACGCGATGCAATCCGGCGTGAATAGCGAGATAGCGTTTTGGCGCGCGGGGAACAGCTCCCTTCAACTCAGTACTCGTTCGCTCGGCACGCGCCCTGCGGGAAAACTGCCCGACGATTCGCCGCTGGTGGCGGCGATTCGCAACGTGGACCGCTACCTGGGAAACCGCTCGCGACTGGAACGCAGCTCGACCGACGCGAATATTCCTCTCTCGATGGGAATTCCGGCCGTGGCGCTCGGCGGGGGAGGGAAGGGCGGCGGGTCGCACACGCTCGACGAATGGTACGATCCCGCCGGGCGCGAGCTGGGATTGAAGCGCCTGTTCCTCACGACCGTAACGCTCGCCGGCCTCGAGCGCTGAACTTTCTCCGAGTCTACTTCTCGATTTCCACGCTTTGCATCTCGCCGTCCCACTGCTTGTGCTCGACGACGATAAATTGGATGGCGGCGACGCGCCCATTGAGCTGCGTGCAAGCGGGGAAGTCCCGGTTTTCGAACGACGTGCGATCGTCGTCGTAGGTGAGGCGCGCATAGTCGCGCGCGTGGAGCGCGAACGGGCGAGCAGGGGTAACAATCTTCACGAGGATTTCGTTGCCCGTGCACTTTACGTCGGTGACGCGTCCTTCCGCGGTCATCGCGGCATCGGGAACAAGCTGCGTTGCGGAATCGCCGCTGGATGGAGGCGGGGCCTGCGGGCCCGCGCCGGGATCCGAATCCTCCGGAGGCAGTAGCCGAAGGGACTGGACTGTCCCGCTCTGCTTCTGCGCGATGTCGGGCTTGTACTGAACCGAAACGCGCAGCCCTTTGAGCGATGTGCAGGAGTTGAATCCCACGGGCAACTGCGACGTTTCCACGATGGCCAGCCCTCCGCCGGCCGGGCCGCGAAGGTGCAGCACTCCCGAGGATGTCTTGAGCTCGATTCGCTGATTCGCCCCCGAGCACACGGATTCGGTGACGATGCCCGTTGATTCCTTTACATCGCTCGCTCCGTGCGTGGCGCCCGAGGCGGGCGCATTCTGGGTCTGCCCGCCGGCAAGCGCTGCAACGGGACGCGCCGCAAGCATCAGGCAGCAGATAAACAGGGCAAGTATTGACCGTATCGTCATAACGTGACGCCTATTTACATTGGCATTGAGATGCCGTCAAGCATTTTCCGACGCGTCTTGCCGCCGGGCCGCTCGCCGCATACACTCGGAAACTCCATGCTGAGCAAACGCGCGCGCGCCGATCTCGCGATAGGCTTCTGCACCGTGATCTGGGGTGCCACGTTCGTCGTCATCAAGGACGCGCTCGCCGACATTTCCGTTTTCCTGTACATCGCCGTGCGCTTCAGTCTTGCCGCGACCGTGATGGCGTGCATTTTCTGGTCGTCGCTTCGACGGATGAACAGGGGCACGCTTTGGGCGGGGGTGCAGATCGGCTTCTTTATGTTCGGCGGCTACGCTTTTCAGATCGCCGGCCTGCGACTCACCACACCCGCGAAGGCCGCCTTCATCACCGGCCTGAGCGTGGTGCTCGTGCCGATCTTCCTGGCGGTGTTCGGGCGGCGCCGCATCACGGCTTGGATCTGGAGCGGGGCTGCCGCGGCGCTCGCCGGACTCTATTTCTTGACGGTGCCTTCCGAGGGACTGGGAGCGCTGAACCGCGGCGATCCGATCGTTTTCGGGTGCGCCGTGATGTTCGCGCTGCACATCATTTTTATTGGGCGTTACGCCGGGGAACATTCCGTCGGGTCGCTCGCCTTCTTGCAGGTGGCGACGACGGCGGTTCTCTCGGCAATGCTTCTCCCGGTTCTTGCGGCGGCCGGCTGGGAGAAACCGCGGATGGTGATGAGCGACACGGTGATCTTCGCAATCTTAACCACTTCGATCGGCGCGACCGTGATCGCGTTTTCGTTCCAAACTTGGGCACAGCAGCACACTTCGCCGTCGCACGTGGCGATCCTTATCAGCCTGGAGCCGGTGTTTGCCGCGCTGACGTCGTGGCTGCTCGCGCGCGAGCGTTTTGGCATGCGAACGCTTGCAGGAGCGGCGCTGATCTTCGCCGGCATCCTGCTTGCCGAATTGAAGGGCGCCGCCCCCGCCGCGCCCGAGTCGATGGAACCGGCCGGGCGCACCGCCGAATGATTCGATAGATTTCCGGCGTAACCTTTCGGCGGTTCAGCGGTTTATCCATGTAGAGGACGGAGCGAGGGACAGTTTCGGACAGAGTGCGAATGCCACAGAAGAAGGACGCCCGCGAACGGCTCCTGATCGAAGCGGCGCAGCGTGATCCTGCGCGCTTCGCGGAGCTATACGAGGAGAATTTCGAGCGCGTGTACGCGTACGTCGCGCGGCGTGTGCGGGACCGCGCGAACGCGGAGGACGTGACCGCCGAGGTGTTTCAACAGGCGCTGGCCAATCTAGCGAAGTTCGAGTGGCGCGGCGTGCCCTTTGCGGCGTGGCTTTACCGGATCGCGGGGAATGCCATCGCAGATCGCTGGCAGCGCACGGCGAGAGAGACTGGTGACCCCATCGAGTCGGACCCGCCCGCCGACCGCGCGGACTCGAATCCGGAGGAAGCGGAACGGCGCGCCCGGCTCTTCCGGCTCGTCAACGCATTGCCCGCGGAACAGAGGCGCGTGATCGAGATGCGGTTCGCCGAAGAAAAGAGCATCAGCGAAATCGCCCGCGAGCTGAAGCGCACGCCCGGCGCGATCAAGCAGCTTCAGTTTCGAGGCATCCGGAATCTGCGCGCGCAGTGGGACGCGAAGCCGGGCAAGAAGTGAGCGGAAAAATGGCCAAGCAAACACCGAGCGAACAACTCGACAGAATCGTGGAGGCCATTCTCGGACCTCCGGGTGCGTCACTCGCGGGGATGGAGAGCGCGGGCGCTTTCGACGCGGAGTGGGCGCCCGTGACAAGCGTGGTTGCAGGCATGCGTGGTCTGCCGCGCGCGGATTTCCGAGCACGTCTGAAAGCCGATTTGGAAAGGAGAGCAGCGATGTCAACAGCCCCTGGAAAGGCCGTCAATTACATTCGCGAAGGATTCCACAGCATTACGCCGTACCTCGTTATTCCGAACGCAGCGCAGTTGATCGAATTCATGAAGACGGCGTTTGGCGCGGAGGAGCGTTTCCGGATCAAAGGGCCGGGAACGGACGTCATCATGCATGCCGAAGTGAAAATCGGAGACTCGATGGTCGAGCTGGCGGAGGCGAATACGCAGTTTCCTCCCACGCCGGCTTCGATGGTGCTTCAGGTGGACAATGTCGATGAGGTTTACGATCGCGCGGTCGCCGCAGGCGCCACACCATTCCAGCCGGTTGCCGACCAAGACTACGGTGAGCGCAGCGGCACGGTAAAGGATATGTGCGGGAACAGCTGGCACATCAGCAAGCCAACCCCCGGCAATACGATTTTCGAGAGATTTCGCAGCGTGACCCCGTACATGAATCCTCTTCGAGTGCCGGCGATGATCGAGTTTCTGCGGAAAGCGTTCGGGGCCGAGGAAGTGTACCGGGCGCAGTCGCCCGACGGTGTGGTCCACCACGCGCAGGTTCAGATCGGGGATTCTGTCATCGGCATGGGCGACGCGCACGGGCCGTACCAGCCGATGCCTTGCACGCTTCACCTGTACGTGCCGGATGCGGACGCCGCATATGAGCGCGCGATGAAGGCCGGCGCCACTTCGATCCAGCCCGTCGCGGATCAGCCCTACGGGGACCGCAGCGGCGGCGTGACGGATCCCTTCGGGAACCGCTGGTTCGTCGCCACGCACATTCGGGACGTTGCGAGTTAGCGGAATACGGAGGACCAGATGAAATTCGCAAGAGTCGTATTCTGGATTGCGGGCGCCTTCGGGGCCTTGGCGCTCGTCCCGCTTTACCGGCAGCCGGGCGAGCCCATGTACTACGGTTTCCTCGCAACCCTTGCGGCCTGGCAGGTTGCCTTCTTCTTGATTGGCTGGAATCCGAAGCGGTTCAGGCTCCTCATGATTCCGGCCATCCTAGAAAAGGCGCTGTGGATGGTGACTCTCCTCGCCTTCTTTTTGAAGGGACGAACAACCCTCTCGGAACTAGCCGTAAATGCGGCGACACATGGTCTTCTGGGAGTCTTGTTCATCGTCGCTTTCATTCGAACGCCGAGTGCGGAGTAGCGGGACTACTCCAGGGCGGGCGATGGCTGGGGTTCCTTCGCCGTGTGGGCGCCCGTGCGGGCGTTGTTTATCGCGAGTCCCGCCTGCGTGGCGATCACGGTGAAGACGTTGAGGTCTTCGACGGTGAACATGCCCCTGCGGGAGAGATTATCCACATAGAGCAGTCCGAGCAGGTGGTCTTTCACGCCGAGCGGGGAACACATCGCGGACTGAATTCCCGCCGCTGCGATGCTCTGGCTGGCGGCAAGACGCGGGTCGGCTTTTGGATCGGTGACCAGCAACGGCAAGCCGCCTTGCATCACCTGGCGAATGATGCTCTGGGAAATGGTCAATTGAGGCGCGCCCTGCGGAGCCTTTGATCCGGCGCGATGGCGAATGAGGGCAGGCTCAAAACCGTAGTCGCCTTGGCTGAAATCGCCCCGGCCGATGGAGTCCTTATCGAGGAGCATCACGAAGCCGCGCTCGGCGCCGTCCATTTCGAGAACCAGATCGAGAATGCGCCGCGTTACTTGCGGGACCGTTGCCAATTCGCCCAGTGTGCGGCTGACGCGATAAAGCAACGTCAACAAGCGGTTCTCGTGCTCGAGCGCGTGCAAACGCTCCTCCGCGCTCGGAGGTTTCTTCAGATTGGTGGAGGTCACGCTTCCGACGGCTTGAACCGGGAGAAACGTGCCCGAATAGGCCGGCTCCGAAAGCACCTTGGCGAATGCGGGAGGGAGCTGCGGCGTACCGTACGTGACCATGTTGCGCGCCGCGGAATCCTCAAAGAACCGCAGGCGGTATTCGCCGAGGATGACCTCGTCGTTCGCGTGCAACACAGCCTCTTTCACCGCTTTGCCGTTGACCTTCACGCCATTCGCGCTCGCGCGATCGATGATCTGCCATGTGCCGTCAGGGGAAGAACGCACCACGGCGTGCAGGCGCGAGATGCTGGCGTTGTCGAGCACGAGGCTGCTCGATTTCGCGCGGCCGATGGAGACCGGGCGATCGCCGAGCAGCTCGAAGACGCGCGAATCTTCGCCGGTATGATGGATCAGGAATCTGGGCATCGAAATGAGCCTATTGCGATCTTCAGCCCGGCAGCGCGCCGAATCAAGAAATAGCCGGGGCCAGCTTGTCCGATGGCTAACGTGTGGTCAGTCGTGGTGGTACTTCACGTCGAGCGGAGCGTGCATCTCGGGGGCGTGGACGTTCTTCTTTTCGTAGGCGGTAATTTCCGCCTCATGGACCAGCGTGAGTCCGATGTCGTCGAGGCCCCTCAGCAAGTATTCGCGGAGGAAGGGGTCGATTGTGAACGAATAGCGCAAGCCTTTGTCGTCGGTGACGACCTGCTGCTCAAGATCGACGGTGACGCGATAGCCTTCGCTCGATTCGGTGCGCTTGAAAAGCTCGTCAATCTGCTCGTTCGAGAGCGTGACGGGCAGGATGCCGTTCTTGAAGCAATTGTTATAGAAAATGTCGGCGTAGCTGGGCGCGAGAATCGCGCGGAAGCCGTAGTCGAGAATCGCCCAGGGAGCGTGCTCGCGGCTCGAGCCGCAGCCGAAATTCGCGCGAGCGAGGAGCACGCTGGCTCCCTTGTAGCGCGGGCGGTTCAGAACGAAATCGGGATTCGGTTTCTCGCCCTGCAGGTACCGCCAGTCGTAGAAGAGGAAGCGCCCGAAGCCCTCGCGCGTCAGAAGCTTCAGAAACTGCTTCGGCACCATTTGATCGGTATCGACGTTCACGCGATCGAGCGGCGCAACGAGACCCGTGAGTTTGGTGAAAGGCTGCATCGGTCTTTTTCCTCGGCTCCTCGATTCCTCGGATGCTACTCCGCTCCGTCCACGTCTTTCCACTCGCGGATATCCACGAAGTGGCCTTCGATCGCGGCGGCCGCGGCCATCACCGGGCTCACCAGGTGGGTCCGGCTGCCCTTGCCCTGCCGTCCTTCAAAATTTCTGTTGGAAGTGGATGCGGAGCGTTCGCCGCTCGGCAGCACATCGTCGTTCATGCCGATGCACATGCTGCAGCCGGAATCGCGCCACTCGAACCCCGCCTCGCGGAAAATCTTGTCGAGGCCTTCTTTTTCGGCCGCCGCTTTGACGACGCGCGAGCCGGGCACGACGAGCGCCTGCTTGAGCGACTTCGCGACGTGCTTGCCGGAGACCACTTTCGACGCCGCGCGCAGGTCCTCGATGCGCGAATTCGTGCACGAGCCGATGAACACGCGGTCGAGCCGGATGTCTTCCATCGGCGTGCCGGGTTTCAGGTCCATGTAGAGGAGCGCGCTTTCGGCGGCTTTGCGGTCAACGGGATCCCGGAACGAGGAAGGGTCGGGAACGCTGCTCGTTACCTGCGTCACCATGCCGGGGTTCGTGCCCCATGTGACCATCGGCGCGATTTCGTCCGCGTGCAGCGTTACGGTCACATCGTACTTGGCGCCGGGATCGGTGGCGAGCGCCTTCCACTGCTCGACCGCGGCCTGAAACTCTTTTCCCTGCGGCGCGAAGGGCCGGCCTTCGATGTAGGCGAATGTCGTCTCGTCCGGCGCGACCATGCCGGCGCGCGCGCCGCCTTCGATGGACATGTTGCACATGGTCATGCGGCCTTCCATCGAAAGAGCGCGAACCGCCTCGCCCGTATATTCGATCACGTGGCCCGTGCCGCCGCCGATTCCGATTTTGCCGATGATCGCGAGGATGATGTCCTTTGCCGTGATGCCGCGGTGGCGCTTGCCCTGGACGTCGATCTTCATCGTCTTCGACTTGAACTGCGTGAGGCACTGCGTGGCAAACACGTGCTCGACTTCGCTCGTCCCGATGCCGAAGGCAAGCGCGCCGAAGGCGCCGTGAGTGGCCGTGTGACTATCGCCGCACACGATCGTACATCCGGGCAGCGTGATCCCCAGTTCCGGCCCGATCACGTGAACGATGCCCTGATTGCGGCTGTTCATGTCGAAGAGGTTGATGCCGTGCTCCTGGCAATTCCGCGCGAGGGCCTCGAACTGCGCGGCGGCATTGGCGTCCAATATGGGCAGGGCGCGATTTTTCGTCGAGACGGAATGGTCCATCACCGCGAAAGTCAGATCGGGGCGGCGCACCTTGCGGCCGGCCGCTTTCAATCCCGCGAACGCCTGCGGAGTGGTGCCTTCGTGGATGAGGTGCCGGTCGATGTAGATCAGCGAGGGCTTTCCCGGTTCCTCGCGGACGACGTGCGCATCCCAGATTTTTTCGTAGATTGTGCGTGGAGCCATCAGCTTGATTTCACCATTCCCCGCAATCATTGTAGCAATTCCGTCGCGCGCCCGCCAACTGCTCGCGCGCAGTCCGGCGATTGCCAGTGGTCAGACATAATCATTCGCCGTTGAGGATTCCCGGGGCGTATACTGCGGCGCATCTAACGGGTCGGTCAATGGATGCCCGGGAGGCGGCGATGAAATTCAGAATTCTCGCGTTGAGTTTTCTGGTCGTAGCGTCGATGGCAACGCTGGCGTACGGCCAGAAAGAAACGGGTCCGATGCCCCCTGCCACCGCATCAGCGGTGCCGGAGCCCGCACCGGCGCCCGCATCCCCGGCACCTCCCACGAGGCGAATCCGCGTCGGCGGCAACGTGCAGGCGGCGAATCTCGTCAATCAGGTGCAGCCCGTGTATCCCCAAATCGCCAAGACAGCGCACGTGCAGGGCACCGTCGGGCTTCACGCGATTATTTCCAAAGACGGCTCGATCCAACAGCTTGATTACGTATCTGGGCCGATGCTGCTCATGAAGGCGGCCATGGACGCGGTCAAGCAGTGGCGCTACAAACCGACGCTGCTCAATGACGAGCCGATCGAAGTCGATACCACAATCCAGGTGGTTTTCACCCTCAGTGACGCCCCGCCAACGGAATCGCAGGAGATCGATCCGCAGTTCAAGGCCGATATCTTGCATCTGTTCGACGTGTTGCACGTACAGGAGAGGACGGTGGAGATGGGCCGAACGGCCTTCCAATCCTTGCGGCCGGCACTATTGGCTTCGCTTCCGCTGACGCCCAACCGCGAAAAGATCGTCGACGCGTACCAGGAAAAGCTCATCAGCCTGCTCTCCACGCAAGAGTTCACGGATCGCTCCGTCGCCCTGTACGCAAAGTACCTCATGGATGACGACGTCAAGGCTCTCGCCGACTTCTATCAAACTCCCGCCGGGCAACACTTCAACGCTGTCAGCGGCCAGATTACGGCAGAGGGCTTCCAGATCGGCCAGGATATTGCGAAAGGACACATCGTCAATATTCTTCAGTCGCTATGCAAGGACTACCCAGAACTGAAGGGTGCGGCGAGCTTCTGTCCAAGTGAAAGCCCACAGAACAAAGGCCTCCTGATCGCACCGGATGGCGCGCGATCGGGAGCGTCCAAGACGGGCGATTGATCGGCGACTACTCCCACAGTCGAGGAACGCGTTCGCCGCTGCCAAAATCGACCGTAAACGGCCATCTAAGGGGTTTTAGGTGCCCATTTTTGCCTTCACCCCGAAGGAATAGATAGTTCGATCTCGAAACAACTCGCGCGCGTTCGCGACTCCCGAGTTGGACCATCTTTGGCGTGGTAGAATTGCCAATCCTTACGCGATTCTTGCGTTCATGTGCGCCGCTACCCGATTACCGACTGCCGGATTGCGTCCTTGCCCGCTGTGCGGCGGCGTGGAACGCCAGGTGGTGTCGCGCCGCGACCAATGGGAGATCGTCGAGTGCGCGCGCTGCACGATGGTGTTCATCGGGAGCGACCTCGCGTACGACGTGCAGGCTCGAGACCACGATTGGACGGACGAGTACACGAAGGAAGTAACGCGGCGCAGAGAGAAGCAGCCGGTGATGCTGTTCCTCTCGCGCTGCCTGCGTCCGCTGCGGCCCGATACGAATGGGCGTTTGCTTTCACAGACCCTGCGCTGGAGAAGGGAAGGGAAGCTCGTCGATTTCGGCTGCGGCGATGGAGGTTTTCTGGCGCTTGCGGCGCGGCATTTCGACGTGACGGGCATCGAACTCAGTCCCCGTGGCGCGGAGCTTTCGCGGCAGCGCGTGCCGGCGGGGACAATTCTTGAGGGCCCCTTAACGGAGATTGCCGCCGGTTTGCCTGAAAAGAGTTTCGATGTCGTCACGCAGTTCAGCTACATCGAGCACGAATGGCATCCGCTTGCGGGATTGCGCGCCGCATATCGTGTGCTGAAGCCCGGCGGCGTCACGGTGATGAAGACGCCGAACTACGCAAGCTGGAATCGCACCATACGCGGCATGAAGTGGTGCGGCTACCACATTCCCGCGCACTGCAATTACTTCACGCCGCACACGCTCGGCGAGATGCTTCGCAAAGTCGGCTTTGAGCCGCTGCCAAGACCGCTGCTCGACCGCATGCCGACGAGCGATTCGCTTTGGATGGCCGCACGAAGGCCCGCCTACGCCAAGGCTTCGGCGGGCGGGCCTGGATGAGGGCCACTCGTTTCGCCTGTACGAAAACTGTACCTCGAGGTCGTTGACGCTTTTCAGGCGTCAGCGTATCTTCCCGGCGCGTTCGCGAGCCGAAATCGAAAAGCTCGGCCGCGAATGGTCCGGCGTGGCTCTGACGAACCTCAGGGCACCCTCCCAGCCATGAGTCCCATGTCGTTTGCGCGGGCGCAGTGTGCCCGCCGCCATCCCGGGCCGCAAGAAGGAGAGTTCCATGACGAGAATTCCGAAAACAGGCGCGACTGTAGGAATCCTTGCGGTGCTGTCGCTGGGAGGCGGGCTGCTATTGGCGCAGCCGCAGAACGGCGGCTCACGGGCACATGACCCCGGCGTGCGCGCCGGCGCCGTCAACGCCGGGCAGTCGCTCTCGACGCTGAGCGCCGAGCAGATCCAATTCTTTCAGGACGGGCAGATCCGGTTCATGGAAGTGGATTCCGTCAGCGGCACGATTCCCGGGGAGCCCGGCAAAGGACTGGGGCCCGGCTTCAATTCCAATAGCTGTTCGAGCTGCCACGCGCAGCCCTTCGCCGGGGGATCGAGCCCCAGCGCGAATGCATACCCGTACATCGGCCCCAATCCACAAATTCGAGTGGCCAGCGACGCGAGCGCGCTGAACACGATCCCTTCGTTCATCACGGCGGACGGGCCGGTTCGCGAGACGCGGTTTCCCTTCGTAGTTTCGCCGGGAGGAAGGCTGACCCAGATTCCGGACGGCGGAGTCCACGATATTTTCACCATCACGGGCCGAACCGACGCGCCCGGTTGCACGCTCGCGCAGCCGGATTACGAGCTGATGCAGCAGCTCAACAACGTGATCTTCCGGATTCCCACGCCGGTCTTCGGCGCGGGGCTGATGGAAAACATCGCGGACTCGACGATCCTCGCGAACATGAATGCGAACGCGCTGCTGAAGCGGCGTCTCGGGATCTCGGGCCATCCGAATACCAGCGGCAACGACGGCACGATCACGCGCTTCGGCTGGAAGGCGCAGAACAAATCTCTCGAGGTGTTCACGGGGGAGGCCTACAACGTCGAAATGGGAGTGACCAACGAGCTGTTCCCGAACGAGCGCGGGAATGCCCCGTCCGCGTGCCTTTTCAACTCCACGCCGGAAGATTTCACTCACTTCGATCAGTCCGGCACCGAACTCCTGAGCGATGCGGCGGGATTTTCGACGTTCATGAGGTTCCTCGCGCCGCCGGCGCCTTCCACGCAGGGAATTCCCGGCAACCCGACGGCGCAATCGATCCAGAATGGCGGCAACCTCTTCGTGCAGGTGCACTGCGACCTGTGCCATACGCCGGTGCTGAAAACCGCCGGCTCGTCCCTGACTTCCGGGCTCAGCAACCAGAACGCGGCTCTGTTCTCCGATCTGCTGGTGCACCACATGGGAGACGGATTGTCAGATCGCGTCTCGCAGGGAGCGGCCGGGCCGGATGAGTTCAGGACGGCGCCCCTGTGGGGAGTCGGGCAGCGGATTTTCTTCCTGCACGACGGCCGCGCCACTCCGGCGAACGGAGGGCTGCTACGCGCGATTCAGGCTCACGCGGGGCAGGGATCGGAGGCCAACGGCGTGATCGCGTTCTTCAACACGCTGAGCGAACAGCAGAAGCAGGATCTGCTGAACTTCCTGCGGTCCTTGTAGGGGGAATAATGGCGGACGCGTGCCAAGGGTGATGCCGCCTATTTCTGAAAGTGCGGCATCACTTCCTTGGTGAAAAGTTCGAGCGAGCGGACGCTCTCTTCGTGGGTGAGGTTTCCGTAGGCAAAGCGGGGAACGAAGTAGTTGGCGCCGGATTCCTCGAGATCCTCTTGAATTTTCGCGCGGACGGTCGCGGGCGTGCCTGTGTAGAGCGTCGCTTCGCTCGCGCGCATCACTTCCTCGACGGCCAAATGCTTGGTGCCGGACTTCTTCCACAAATACACGAGGCTCTCGTAGAACGTTTTAGCTCCAAACATTCCCCGTTCTCGCGCTTGCTGGTCCGTTTCGCCAACGTAGACATGGCGAGTGACGCCCGCTCTTGGCATTTTCTTGCCGCTTCCCGCGTGCGCCGCGTTCCATGCGTCCTTGTAGCTTGAGAGGACGCCGCGCGCATCCTTCGACGGCAGCAGGGTGACGAGATTCATGTTCTGGCGCGCCGCCCGCGCTGCACTGTCTGGAGTATTCGTGGCGTACCAGAGCGGCGGATGCGGCTGTTGCAGAGGCCTCATCTCGATTGGAACGTTCGCGAAGTTGAAATACTTGCCGTGAAAATTCACGACGTCCTTCGTCAGCGCCGCCATGAGCACTTCCATCGCTTCGCCGTAGATGGCGGGAGCTTCGGCCTCGGCGACGTTGTAGAAGCCAAGCTCGACGCTCGAAACTCCTCGGCCGGTGCCGATTTCGAATCGGCCGTGCGTAAGATGGTCGAGCATGCAGATTTCGGCGGCGAGTCGCAGGGGATTGTAAAGCGTGGCGATCAGCACTAGGGGAGCGAACCGGATGTTCCTGGTGATACGCGAGGCCGCCGCGTAGAAGATCAGCGGCGAAGGCGCCAGACCGAGAGGGGTGAAGTGATGCTCGGTGACGTGAAAGATGCTGAAGCCGGCCTTGTCGTAGAGCTCGACCAGCTTCAGCCGGCTGTCGTATGTTTCGTGGACCGGCCGGTCCTGCCGGTCCACATGATCGACCGCGCCGAAATCGACTTTCATTCGCCGGACTAGTGCGCCGGCTCCCACAGTTCGACGAAGCCGCCGACGTCCGGGTCGCGGAGCATCACAGCGCGGCCGTCTTTCACTTTCACGATCCCGCCATCGGATACCGTGATTGCGCCGGCCGCCTTGGCCTTCGCATACACTGCGTCAATGTCGGTCACTTGGAAGCCGACGTAGTTCACGTTGATGTCCGCGAAATGTTCGTCGGGCACCGTAGTCCCGGCTTCCCCGATCAGTTCGAGTCGGACGTTCTTGTCGGTACCGGCCTGCGGGAACCATCCGTTCATCATGTTCATGCGAGGAGCAGCGCGCCCCCCACCCGGCCCGCCAGCAGCGGCCCCTGCCGGAGGCTCCGGAGGCGCGGGCGGAGGATAATCTCCGCCGAGCACGCCTTGATAGAAGCTCAGGGCCTTGGCCATGTCCTTCACGTCGAGACCGATATGGTTGAAGCCGAGCTGCTTGCCGAGCCGGTCGATATTCCGCGCCGTCGCTGTGGAATTCGAGACTTTCGGTTCCTCGGGCGGAGCTCCCGGGGCCGGCTTCATGATCGCGAAGAATTCGACAAACCAGCCGTCGGGATCCTGCACGAAGGCAAAGCGGAGCGGGCCATTGCCTCCGCCCGCTCCGGGCATATTCATTGGCACATCCTTGAACATGCCAATGGCCTTGAGCTTGTCGACATCGATCTTGCAATCGTCCATGACGGTGAGGTCCAGGTGGCCGGAGAGCAGATCGCCCAAACCGAGATTGCTCCAATTCTTCCGGTCGATGCCGCGGTATTCCGTAAGAATCAAGTCGAACGGCTTGTCGGAGACGGAGCTGAGGGTTTCCATCACGGCCTGGCGCGACTCGGCGCCGGGCGTGTTGCCGAGCTTATTGAGGATCTTGTCGACGTGCCAGTCCGTCCTGCTCGCCACGTGAAAATCGATCGCTTCATAGAACTTGATCGAGTTATCCAAGTTCGAGACCTGATGGCCGTCAAACGCGACCCCCAGCACTTTTCCTGTGTCGGGCGCTGGTGCCGCGTCAGGCGTTCCAGCCCACGATCGCGAGAGACCCACGGTTGCCATCGCGACCATAAGAGCACAAACCGCAACGATGACGCCAAAATTGCTCGACAACAGAGAATTCAATGCCTTTAGCTTCTTCATGAACACTCCTTCCGTCTCACTCCCCGCGACCCTGCTCGGTATAGACGCGCGGGCCGGTCCGGAGGTTACCGGACGGCGCCGGCGATCCGGAGACCTGACTTCACGTGCTCGATTATTGCCCCCTTGTCGAGCGGCTGGATTCTACACCGAGCAGCTCATGGTGTAGAAACTCGTTTTTGGCGGGCCGGATTCCTTTGACCGATCCGATCAAGCTTCGATTAGCCGGGTGATTAGAAGCTGACCGACTGCCGGGGCGGCGGGGGCTTGGCCTTCACGGCAAACGGCCCGAGGGCTGGACTTGCGATTTTGGATTGGGTGCTATAATTGTAATTTAGTCTTCTTTAGCGGCGGCAGAGGAGCTCGAGGATGGGAATCGAATTTCAGGAACTGTGGAACTGGATGAGACGCCGGAAGGTGTTTGCCTCCCTCCTCATTGCGCTCACGCTGTGCGTCGGCATCATCATCGGCAGCCTGGTTTCGGGCCGCGCACTGGCCACGCGGGCGCAAGGAGCGAGCGGAGCCGCGCTGCTGGCGATCCCGGACCCGGTGACGCTCTCGAGCGCGTTTTCGAGCATTTCGAAGAGCCTGGGGCCCGCCGTTGTCAACATTTCGACCACCCAGGTGATCGAGAAGCCGAAGAGCGGCAAAAACCAGCGCAAACCGGACGATTCCTTCCAAGATTTCTTCGACCGCTTTTTCGATTCGCCACAGGACGCTCCCGACGCGGAGCGCAGCCTGGGTTCCGGCGTGATCGTGGATAAGCGGGGATTCATCCTCACGAACGACCATGTGATCGACCAAGCCACGAAGATTCAAGTTACGCTCGACGGCGATTCCCGCCGTTACAGCGCCCGCGTGATCGGCACGGACAAGGACACCGACCTTGCGGTCATCAAGATCGATGCGGACCACGAATTGCCCACCGGGAAACTCGGCAACTCGGATGGGGTTCAGGTAGGGGACTGGGTCCTCGCGTTCGGCAGCCCGTTTGGGTTGAACTCAACCGTTACGGCCGGCATCGTCAGCGCCAAGAACCGTTCGACCGTCGGGAAGCAATTCCAGCGCTTCATCCAGACCGACGCGGCGATCAATCCGGGGAACTCGGGAGGGCCGCTCGTGAGCCTTTCCGGGGAAGTGATCGGCATCAACACGGCGATTTATACCGGCAGCCGGGGATTTGAGGGCGTCGGGTTCGCGCTGCCGTCGAATACGGCAATCAGCGTTTACAACCAGCTCGTGACCGTCGGGAAGGTGACCCGCGGCTCCATCGGCGTTACGTTCCAGGAAGATAACAGCAACAATCCGGTCCTGATGAGGGAACTGGGCGCGCCTTACGGAATCGTGGTCGAAGCGGTCGAGCCCGGCAGCCCGGCGGACAAAGTCGGATTGCAGGCCGGAGACGTGATCACGGACGTGAACGGCCAGCCGGTCCACACGGGCGCCGACCTGGTGAACCCGATTGCGCAGACACCGATCGGCCAGGACGTGCGGCTCCACTACGTTCGCAACAAGCAGACCAAGGACGTGATGGTGACGGTCGCCGACCGCGCCAAGATTTTCCCGCAGACGGCCCAGGATGCCGATGAGCAGCCCGATCAGGGTGAGGAGCCGGGGCAGTTCGGATTGCACGTCGAGGATCTGACGTCAGACCTCGCGCACAAGCTCGGGATGGGAAAGCTGACCGGCCCAGTGGTGACGCAGGTAGAGCCGGCAAGCTTTGCCGAAGACGTGGGCTTTGCGCGCGGCGACGTGATCATCGAAATCAACCACATCCCCATCAACTCGATGGCGGACTATCGCGCGCAAATGACGAAGCTCAAGCCCGGCGAGGACGTGCTGTTCCGCGTTGCACGGCGCTCCGAAACCGATCGCGTGCTGACTCTGTTTCTCGCCGGGTCCATTCCCGCCGCGCACTGACGATTCCGGCCTTCGCGCCTGAGGCCCTCACGAGACGTGGGGGCTCGTCATCCTCCATGCGTGCGCCGTTCCCTCTCCGCTCTACGTTGCCTCATAGGTGGCGCTACGTGGCTCGCGTCTTGAGTCTTCCCGTCGAACCGGGATAATCAAGCTACCGGGATTTGAGTCGAGGCGACAAAGCCGGGGGAACGGGCGTCAATTAAGAGGGGCAAATCTGATGAAATGGCTGCCAATCGCCGCGTCGTTCGCGCTCGCATGCACGCTTTGGCCGGGTACGGCTTCATCGGCACCCGCGCGCCAGTCGAGTTCGACTTCCGCTTCCGCTGCCCCGAAATCGAGCGCTCCCAAGAAATCCAAACGCAAGGGCCGCCCGCGCAGCAAGCCGGGCCAGAAAGCGCCGACACCCGACCGCATTTCCGAAATTCAATCGGCTCTCGCCCGCGGCGGCTATTACCAAGGGGACCCGAACGGCAAGTGGGATTCGAACACGGTCACTGCGGTCGAGAAATTCCAGTCGGCCAACGGGATCGAGGCCAGCGGCAAGCTGGACGCCCCGACGCTGCAAAAGCTCGGGCTCGGTTCCGACATCGCCGGTGTTTCCGCGCCCAAGCCGGTTGTGCCGAGCTGCTGTTCGATGCCGGCATCGTCTCCGGCGCCGACAACGTCGCCGGCTGACAAGCCCGCTCCGATGTGCTGCTCTAAGGCTCCCCAGACCCAATCCGCGACGCCGCCCGCGGGATCGGCAAATACATCCGACGGCACCGGAACGAACTCCGCTTCAGACACCAAGCCTTCGCAGAGGTAAGTTGCGCGCGTTGACGCCGCAGCCGCGCGATTGCTAACCTAAGCCTTCGGCACCACCGTCCGCGCAATACCGCACCAACTGGAGGACCCGCCATGGCCACCGCTTTTGCCCCGAAAGCGCTCAAGAACTACATCAATGGTGAATGGGTGGAGGCCCGCAGCGGCAAGGCCATCGAGAATCGCAACCCGGCAAACAGGGATGAGCTGGTCGGCATGTTCCCGGCTTCGGGCCCGGAAGACGTCGCGCAGGCAGTGGATGCCGCGAAGGCCGCGTATAAGAAGTGGCGGCTGACGCCCGCACCCAAGCGCGCCGAGATTCTCTTCCGCGCCGCCGAGATTCTGGTCAACCGGAAGGAAGACTACTCGCGCGACATGACCCGCGAGATGGGCAAGGTGCTGGCCGAAACGCGCGGCGACGTGCAGGAAGCGATCGACATGACGTACCTGATGGCCGGGGAAGGCCGCCGGCAGTTCGGCCACACGACGCCCTCGGAACTGCCCAACAAATTCGCGATGGCGGTGCGCGTGCCGGTCGGAGTGGCGGGGATGATCACGCCGTGGAATTTTCCGATGGCGATTCCGTCGTGGAAGGCGATGCCGGCGCTGGTCTGCGGAAACACGGTGGTGCTGAAGCCCGCCGAGGACACGCCGCTTTCGACCTACAATCTTGCGCAGGTTCTTGCCGAGGCGGGCCTGCCGCCGGGCGTTTTCAACGTTGTGTTCGGCGACGGTCCGGGAGCGGGCGCGCCGATGCTCGCAAATCCGGGCGTCGATCTCGTGAGCTTTACCGGCTCGACGGAAGTGGGCCGGATCGTGAGCCAGGCTTGCGCGCCGACGTTCAAGAAGTGCCACCTCGAAATGGGCGGCAAGAACATCATCATCGTGATGGACGACGCGAACCTCGACCTCGCAATCGAGGGCGCGGTCTGGGGCGGATTCGGCACCACGGGCCAGCGGTGCACGGCTGCGAGCCGCGTGGCCGTGCAAAAGGGGGTGTATCGCGAGTTCGTCGAGAAGTTTGTGGAGCGCGCGAAGGCGCTGAAGGTCGGCGACGGCCTCGATCCCGCGACGCAGATGGGTCCGTGCATCAACGAGCAGCAGCTCAAGACGGTGATGAGCTACGTGGAAATCGGGCGCAACGAAGGCGCGAAGCTCGCGACGGGAGGACATCGCCTCGAAGGAGGCGCGCACGCTCGCGGATGGTTCCACGAACCGACCGTCTTCGTCGATTGCGACCGGAAGATGCGCATCTGCCAGGAGGAGATCTTCGGGCCGGTCGTTTCAGTGATTCCGTTCGACTCATTCGACGACGCGATCGCGATTGCCAACGGCGTGAACTACGGCCTCTCCGCCGCCATCTACACCCGCAACGTGAACCATGCGTTTCGCGCGCAGCGCGATCTCGAGACCGGGATCGTGTACGTCAACGCGCCGACCATCGGCGCCGAAACGCATCTGCCGTTCGGCGGCACGAAGAACACGGGCAACGGCCATCGCGAGGCAGGGCTCGCCGCGCTCGATTTCTACTCGGAGTGGAAGACGGTGTACGTGGATTACTCCGACCGGCTGCAGCGCGCCCAGATCGACAACGCCTGAGCGAGAGCCGAGGCGGGACTCAAACCTTGAGCCCGACGAGCCGCATCAGCTCCAGGGCGTTGCTCTTCGTGACCACTCCGTCGCGCAGCTTGTAATCGAAGCGCATTTTCCCGCCCTCGACGTAATCTTGAAAATGCGAGTTGCGCACGATCGCGCCCAGTGACTTCGTCATCTCGGTGAGCGCCAGATCGTGCGTGGTCACAATGCCGATGGCCCCGCGCTCAAGCAGCGCCCCGACCAAGCTCTCCGCCCCGATCCGGCGATCGTGCGAATTCGTCCCGTCCAGGAGTTCGTCGAACAGGAACAGTACCGGTGCGTCGCCGTTTGCCAGGTCGAACACCTGCCGGATACGGAGCAATTCCGTGTAGAAGGTCGAGCGGCCCTCTTGCAGAGAGTCGATGCTGCGCAAGCGCGTGCCCAGCCGGAGCGGGGCCATGCGAAGGGACTTCCCCCGGATCGGCGCGCCTGCCATAGCCAGAACGGTGTTGATGCCGACGGTACGGAGGAAGGTGCTTTTGCCTGACATATTCGAGCCGCTCACCAGCAGAACGCGCGTAGTCGCATCCAGTTGCACGCTGTTCCGCACGCATTGGAGTGCGGGCATCAACGGGTGGCCAAGCTCCTCGCCGGCAAAGAGCGCCGGCGCATCGCCCTGATCCGCGAATTCCGGGAATGGGTCGCCAGGGTGTTCGAACGAATACGCCGCCAGCGAGAGCAGCGCTTCGATTTCACCGACGATATCGATCCAGACGCGCATTCGGCTGCCCCAGCGTTTTCTCCATGCCTCGGCTGCCAAAGCCGTCTGGATTGTGTAGAGCAGCGGGAGGTTCATCATCCTAGCGATCAGGCTGTCATGCGCATCGATCCAGTTGACGATGCGAGCGAATCGCCGGATCGCGCGCGAACCAGGCTCGGCGCCGCGTTTCAGCTCGGCCGCAAGCTGCTGCAGTCGCGGAGAGGCGAACGGCTCTTTTTCGAGACGCGCCAGAATCTTCGAGAAGAGCACCAGCCCTTCGGCGTTGCAATGCACTTCCGAGATGACTGCAATCGCGCGCCTTTGCAACCAGGCGTACAAGATTCCCTCGACGATGAGGACGGCGAGAAACGGCCAAAGGATCGCCGTGCTGACGAAATAGATGAATGCCGCCGCGGCGGCAAACGCAAAGGCCGCCGCAATGACCCGCAAGGCAGTTCCGCCGAGCACCGGCGTTCCCTCGCACCACTTCGTGAGCGACTCCGGATTCAAGCGGACGCGCAACTCTTCTCCGGTCACCGCCAAATCCTCCCGCAGGTCCAGCTTCGGGCGCAGCTCGGCGATCAAGCCTTGACGCTCCACGATCGTTTTCACCGGCGACGGTCTGCACAACCATTCCGCGAGGCGGTTTTCTCCCATCGGCAATCTGGCGGTCGAGAGAAGCTCGAACAGACAGCCGCGCCCGAAGAGATCGAGGTCGCTCGCATAGACATGCTTCTCGTCGCCGAATCTTTCGCCCGATGCGCCCGTGCCGCTCCAGCGGTCCTCGATGCGCGCAATTCCGGCGCGATAGAAAGCGGCCGCCGTTTCCGCACGCGTCCGGGCGCGGATGATCCGTTCATGCAGAATCGCCAGTACGACGTAAGCGGCTACCGGCAAGAGAAGCCAGCGAGCCGACACGAGATGCCTTGCGAAACAGAGCCATACCAGGACGAGAGCGGCGGCCACCACCGCCAATTTAGAATTTCCGATTCGGATGTGGCTGCGCTCGCGTGTCGCGACTGTTCTGGCGCGAGACTCGAGGCGGTCTCCGTACTCTGCGCGTGGATCAGGCACGCTTTCCTCCTCGCCTAGTCTACTCCAGGGGGAGCGCACGGAATCATCAGGCGGGGCGATTGACACTTTGTTTTCCTACAAGCAGAATATCGCTGCGGTGGGTAGCGGGCGGGTAAACCTGCCAGGGGCAGCTTTCCGATCGCAATTCAATCCGGATGGGAAGGCGCGCGTCTTGCAGCTTTCCTCCGAGGGAGAGCTTCCCGATGAATCGACGTTCCAGCTTTGCGCTCGTTGCAGTTCTATCCCTTGTTTTTCCTCTCACGCTGGCTTCGCAGTCTTCTGAATCGAATGGTGCCGAAAATTCCGCGCCGCGGGTTGCGAACGGGTGTGCGAGTTTTGCGGCGGACACTGCCGGAGCGGGGGGAACTGCTTCGTCCCCGCGCGGAGCCGATACCTCGATCCACGGCTTCGATCCCGCGAACCTCGACCGCTCGGTTTCTCCCTGCGACGACTTCTACAAGTTCGCGGACGGCGGATGGATCAAGAACAATCCCGTGCCGCCCGACCGCGCCGCGTGGGCGACGTTCAACAAGCTACGCGATCACAACGAGGAAGCCCTGCACCAAATTCTCGAGGAAGCCGCGAAGGACAAGACTGCCGCGCCCGGCTCGAACTGGCAGAAGATCGGCGCCTTCTACTCGAGCTGCATAGATGAAAGCCAGGTCGAATCGGCCGGCCTGAAGCCGCTCGCGCCCGAACTCCAAGCCATCGCGGACATCAAGGACACTGCCGGGCTGCAAGCTGAAATCGCGCGCCTGCAACGCTCGGGCGTGAATGCCGTGTTCTTCTTCACCTCCGAGCAGGATTTGAAGGACAGCACGCAGGTGATCGCCGGAGCAGGACAGGGCGGGCTGGGAATGCCCGACCGCCAGTATTACGTCGATGACGACGACCGGTCGAAGCAGCTTCGCGCAGGGTACGTGAAGCACATGACCAACATGCTCAAGCTCATGGGCGACGACGATGCGACCTCGGCCGCCGAAGCCAAGACCGTGCTGGACGTCGAGACTTCGCTGGCGAAGGCATCGAAGAAGCGCGAAGACCTGCGCGACCCCGAGACGAACTATCACCGTATGCCGCTGGCGCAGCTCGGGGAGCTCACGCCCCATTTTTCGTGGGTCAGCTACTTCAAGGAAATCGGCGCGCCCGCGCTGAAGGATACCGACATCGGCCAGCCCGACTTCTTCAAGCAGATGGACGCCGCGCTCCTTTCCGTCCCGCTAGCGGACTGGAAGACCTATCTCCGCTGGCACCTGGTCCATGCCGTCGCCGGAAGCCTGACGGGAAAGTTCGTGGATGAGAATTTCGATTTCTACGGGCGCACTCTGACCGGCGCGAAGCAATTGCTTCCGCGATGGCACCGCTGCGTGCTGGCCACCGACGGCCAGCTCGGCGAAGCCCTCGGCCAGTATTACGTGCAGCGCAATTTCCCGCCGGAAGCGAAGGCGCAAGCGCTCGCCATGGTGCGAAACCTGATCGCCGCGCTGCACGACGATCTATCGACGCTCGATTGGATGAGCCCCGCGACGCGCGTACAAGCGGGCAAGAAGCTCGACGCGATCACGCTGAAGATCGGCTACCCCGACAAATGGCGGGACTACTCGCGGTTCCAGGTCGATCGCGGACCGTACGTGGAGAATGTGCTCCGCGGCAACGCGTTTGAAGTGGCACGCGACCTTGGGAAGATCGGCAAACCCGTGGATCGCACCGAATGGGGCATGACGCCGCCCACCGTCAATGCCTATTACAACCCCTCCATGAACGAGATCGTTTTCCCGGCAGGAATTCTCCAGCCGCCATTTTTCGATCCCAAGGCCGACGACGCCATCAATTACGGCGGCATGGGGTCGGTGATCGGGCACGAGATGACCCACGGGTTCGACGATCAGGGCGCGAAGTTCGACGGACAAGGCAATTTGGACAACTGGTGGACGCCCGAGGACTTGAAGAATTTCCAGGACCGCGGCGAGTGCATCTCGAAGCAGTTCGAGGCGTTTGAGATCGAGCCCGGCCTGCACGGAAACGGCAAGCTCGAAGAGGGCGAGGCCATCGCCGACCTGGGAGGCATGACCATCGCGCACGCGGCCTACCTGAAGACGCTGGCCGGGAAATCCGCTCCGGCGCCGATCGACGGTTTCACCACGGAGCAGCGCTTCTTTCTAGGATGGGCGCAGATATGGGCTGCGAATCTGCGGCCGGAGTACGCGCGGCTGATCGCCAAGACGGACCCGCACCCGCTCAATCAATTTCGCGGGAACGGGCCGCTTACGAACACACCCGCATTCGCCAAGGCGTTCGGATGCGGCGCGGATTCGAAAATGGTCCGGGCCGAAGGCCAGCGCTGTCGAATCTGGTGACGATCCGCTGACCCTTCGACCGCCGCTGGCGACCTAAGGGCAAAGGATCGTCATCCTGAGACGGACGCGCTTCGTCCGTCGAAGGGTCCGGCTACTTCTTTTTCGCAGCGAGAATTCGCTCGATCTGCTGGAAGTGGTTGAGGTCGTGTCCCGCGAACATGCGGACGATCGTTTCGACGGTCTCCGCGCCGCGTTCGCTGTGCATCCCGTGGTGCTTCCACTGCTCGGGCGTGAGCGTCTTGAGCAGCGCCAGGTTTGCTTCCCGGAGCGCGCGGTACTGCTCGAAGGATTTCTTCAGATCGCGCTTGTCGTAATGAAGCGCCGTCACCCAGGCGTCCTGATCGAAGCCCATGATCTGAGTTCCGGGCGCGCCGAGAATCGCGCGGATTCGGTAGCCGCCGACGAGTTCGGTGTCCGCGATGTGCGCGACGATCTCGGCGATCGACCATTTGTCCGGCGCAGGGCGCTTGCGCGCCTTCGCGGGGCTGACACCTTTCAAAAGCTTGGCGAGGCGCGCCGGGGCCGCCGCTTGCAGCTTCAGTGGATCGCTCCCCTGGACATGCCCGTACATTCGCGCCCGGTACTGTTCTGCGGTTTCCTGCATGTGTTCTCTCCTTGCGATGCGAGTGATGGCCGAACGAGATTGTAAATCAGGGCGGCGCCCGTCGAAATCAGAAGGTTGTGTGCCCGGAACGCGCCGCGAAGCCAAATTGGCTGGCAGCGGGCAGACACGGATGGCCTTTGCCAAGGGGCTATTTTTCATTCTGGAAACCCCGGTTGCCAAGTGGCCCGAAGCGCCTGCGCCTGCGTCGTACAATTTAAGGACGATTTGAAGGCGGATTGGCCGCCAAAGGGTGTGATCGGCGGCCAGTCGGTGTGCGGGAACCAATCAGAGGCGGACGAAATGGCCCTGAAATCAGCGGATGTGCCTCCGGCGCAGCAGGCTGGGCGCGAGTCCGTTCAAACGCCTGCTAAGCCGGAAGAGCAGGAGCTGGCGCGCAAGCGGGATGAGCAGGAGGCCCTCGAAGCCGACCTTGCCGACCGCGAGCTGCGTTCGGCAAACCTGCGCGCGGAGCTCGGGGCGTTCGAGCGGCGCTATCTACACTTTGTCGGCTCGCGCTACGCCGAGCTGGACGAGTGGAAGGCGCAACTTGCCGAACGGCTCGCCCGGGAGCAGCCTGCGAACGAGCGCGCTCAACACGCGGCTCGCGAGGCGCGCGCCCGCGCCGACGAAACAAAATCCGCAGCCGGAGAAAAGGCCGCGCAGGAGCCTCGGGCGTTCGTATCGTCGCCGGAGATGAAGCGGCTTTACCGCGAAGTAGCCAAGCGCGTCCATCCCGATCTTACCTCGGACCGGAACGACCGGGCCAAGCGGCAGCAGTTGATGGCCGAAGCAAATCAAGCGTACGAGCGAGGCGACGAAACGCGCTTGGCGAAGATTCTGACCGCGTACGAGCACAGCCCGGAGGCCGTGGAGGGAGAAGGAGCAGGAGCGGAGCTGGTGCGCGTGATCCGGCGCGTGAGCCAGGCGCGCGGGCGACTCGCGGAAATCGAAGCGGAGATGCAGGGGTTGCTGCGCTCCGATCTATACCAGCTGAAATCGCGCGTGGACGAAGCCGAGAAAAGCGGCCGCGACGTGCTCAAGGGCATGATCGAAAAAGTGGATGAACAGATCGCGCTCGCGAAACAGCGTCTCCAGAATCCTCAATCGAACGCCCGCTGATGGAAACTCGCGAACAATCCGAGGCGAAGCAGATCGTTCCCGCAGCCTCGCAGGCGCTCGCGGTGAGGTCGGCTGCAATCGTTGCGCGCGGGTTGCGCGACCTCGCGCGCGATTCAAACTGGCTGGTCAAGAAAGTTTTCACCGAGAGGTCCCAGCACCTCGCGATATCGCCGGCGGGCCAGCTGTGCGCCGCCTCTCCCGTGGCGCGGCACGGCACAGAGCGCGTCGCGCTATACGACATCGAACTGAGTGCGCCTACGATCGCGCTCAGCGTTCCCGGGGAGTCCGAGGCGTGCGCACCGGGCCTGCCGGGGGCGTTTGCTTGGTCGCCGACGGCGCGCTATCTGGTGGCGGCGTGGGGCGGCTGGCAGCGAGAGCTGCACGTATTCGATCTGAATGGGAAAGTGTCGCTGGGCGCGTTCGGAAGATTTTCGAATTTCCCGCATTGCCTGGCATGGTCGGACACGGGGCGATACTTTGCCGCCTCCACACCCGGCGGGACGGAAGCGGAGTTGCGCCTATGGGAAGCGGCCGCCGATTCGAGCGGGATGATGCCGTTTTCCGGAGCTCCCTTGAGCGCGCTTGGCGGGCTGCGGTCGGTGGATGAATGGATGGGCGCGCAGGCGGCCGATGGCGAATCCGGCGACGAGGGATCGTTTTCGGGCTTTGGCTGCACGGCCTTCAGCCCAGACGAAGGAACGCTCGCGAGCGTCATCGAAATCGAAGGCGAGTGGGCGGACGATTCCATCGTGCTGCTCGACGTGCCTGCGCTGCGACGGCAGCGAAGTATTCAGGCGCAGGGGCACGTCACCGATCTCGCCTGGACGTTTGACGGCCGCCAGCTCGTCTATTGCGCTGCGGGACAAGCGTATCGTCTCGCGGAAGGAAGCATCGAGGCGGAAGCCTTGCCGTTTGGCGCCGAGCTCTGCGCGTGCCATCCGCACCTGCCGATTTGCCTTTGCTTCAGCTCGTGGCTCAGGAATTCCGCGAAGGGGCGGCTGTTTCTCGTGGACTTGAAGAATTTAACGGTGTTCGATGAGTACGCCGCTGAAGGGGTCGTCGATCTGCGCTGGAGCCTCGACGGATCGAAAGCTTACGCCGTCACCACCGACGGGCTTGCCTACATTTACGAACCGCCGCTGCTGTAGGGCGCGCCGTCACGCCGGCATCACGCCATCTGAATGCCAATCATCTTTGTAGTCCATTGCCAGATTTCAGCGGCGATTTGCGGATCCTGCGAGAGGGGGCTCGATTCAGCAGGTTTCGACTTCACGAAGTATTTTCCGGAAACCTGCGCGACGTCGGGGGAACTTGCGAGATAAAGAGACACTTCGGCGCCCTCTTTCGAATTCAGCATGAAGGGTTTTACGAGGGCGATGATCAGCTTGAAGATGAGCGGCGGATCGGCGCCCCAGATGTTCGTCGCGACCACGCCTGGGTGCAGGCAGTTCGCTGTGACTCCAGTTCCTTCCAGCCGGCGCGCCAGCTCGAACGTAAAGGCGTTCATCAGCAGCTTTGATTGTCCGTAGGCATAGAACGAATTGTATTTCCGCCGCTCGAATTGAAGATCGCTCATGTCGAGACGGGCGCGGCGCTGAGCCTCCGACGAAACGTTGATGATCCGCGAGGGCGTGCCGGCCTTCAGGAGATCGAGCAAGAGAATCGTCAACAGGGCGGCGCCCAGGTGGTTGGCGGCCACGGTCGTTTCGATGCCGTCCGCGGACAGCGTGCGGGCGCGCACGGCCGCGCCTGCGTTGTTGATCAGCACGTCGAGGCGCGAGTATTTCTTCAGGATTTGCTCCGCGAGCGCTCGCACCGATGCTTGCGAAGACATGTCCGCGATTAGCAAGTCGAGGGCGGAAGATCCCGACTCCCGCCGGATATCTTCGAGCGCAGCTTTTCCTTTTTCGGCGTTCCGGCAGACGAGCACGACGCGCGCGCCCATTCGCGCGAGGCCGAGCGCCGTCTCCTTGCCTATGCCGCTGTTGGCTCCGGTGACGATGCAGGTCTTCCCGCTCATACTTCTAGGTTCAGACATGTTTGACCTCTCAGACTCGGAGCAGCATCGCCCGCGCCAGACTCAAGCGAGCGGGAGATTGGCCTCGGCGTTGAGCATCAAATCGGCGCGTTCGCCGGAGAGGAAGCGTGCATGTCCGGCGGCGGCGATCATCGCGGCGTTGTCGGTGGAAAGCGCGCGGCTGGGGAAGTAAACCTCCAGCCGGCGGCGAGCGGCTTCGGATTCAAAGGTGTGGCGGAGCTCGCTATTGGCCGCCACGCCTCCGGAGACAAGGATCGAGCGCACGGAGTGCTGTTCGGCTGCAGCAAATGTGCGCGAGACAAGATTATCGACGACGGCGCGCTGGAAGCTTGCAATCAGATCGAGCGTCGCGGGGCTGGAAAGTGCGCGCAACGCGTCCGCGCTGCGCTCCCCGCGCGCCAGCGCCTGGCGCCGCGATTCGATTTCCGGCGTGAGCTGCGGATTGCGCCGCAGGTGATAGAGCACTGCGGTCTTGATGCCGCTGAAGCTGAAGTCGTAGGGATTGCCGCTCATCTTCGGCTCGTTGAAGCGGACGGCATGCGCGTCGCCGTGCGGCGCCAGGCGGTCGATGATCGGGCCGCCTGGATAGCCCAGCGCGAGCATGCGGGCGACTTTGTCGTAGGCTTCGCCGGCGGCATCGTCGCGCGTGCCGCCGATGCGCGTGTATGTGAAGCGTTGAACGCCGTTCGAGGACGCGGATTTCACATCGTAGAGGATCGTGTGTCCGCCGGAGACAATCAGGCAGACAGCAGGTAGGGCCGGCTCGCGGCCGGCGGCGTGCGCCTCGAGAAACACGGCGTGGACGTGGCCTTCAAGATGATTCACGGCGATCAGCGGTTTGCCGAGCGCCTGAGCGAGCACCTTCCCATAGGTGACGCCGACGAGAAGCGCGCCGATCAAGCCCGGCCCGTTCGTGACGGCCACGGCGTCCACGTCGCGGAGCGTGACGTGGGCTTGCTCGACCGCCTCGCGCACCACGGGAACGATCTGCCGGAGGTGTTCGCGCGAGGCTAGCTCCGGGACGACGCCGCCATACTTGCGGTGAATCTCGGTCTGCGAGGCGACGACGCTCGAGAGGATGCGCCGGCCCCCGGCCACGACGGCCGCCGCCGTCTCGTCGCAGGAGGATTCGATTCCCAGAATCAGATGTTCGCGTTCGGTCACAACCGTGCCTCAATCTTGCAAGTGACTCAAAATCGCTATGTTAGCATAGGCAGGGAAGCTCGCTCGGCGCGAGCCAATCTCCGACAAAACATGACTGGAAAAACCAAGAAAGTGCGGAAGGCCGTCCTGCCCGTGGCGGGGCTGGGGACGCGATTTCTCCCGGCGACAAAGGCTATTCCCAAGGAAATGCTGACCGTCGTGGATAAGCCGCTGATCCAGTATGCGGTCGAGGAGTGCATCGCGTCGGGAATCGAGCACGTGATTTTTGTTACCGGGCGGCGCAAGAACGCGATCGAGGATCACTTCGACCTCGCGCCGGAGCTGGAAAGTTTTCTCGAGCAGCACGGGAAGCACGATGCCGCGCGGATGGTGCACGAGATCAGCGGCGGGCTGCGCATCAGCTACACGCGGCAGAGCGAGGCGCTCGGGCTCGGCCACGCGGTGCTGTGCGCTGCGGAACTGGTCGGCGACGAGCCGTTCGCGGTGCTGCTCGGCGACGTAATCATGGATGGGCCGGTGCCCGCGACGCGCGAATTGATCGAGATCTGCGAAGAGACTGGCGCGGGAGCGATCCACGTCGAGCGGGTGCCGCGCGAACGCGTCCATCTTTACGGGATCGTGGACGCGGCGCCGGAGAAGAATTCGCGGTGGGGCGACAGGCTTTTGCGCGTCAAGAATCTGGTGGAGAAGCCGAGCGCGGAAAAGGCGCCCTCGAATCTCGGAGTCACGGGGCGCTACGTATTGCCACCGGAAATTTTCGACTATCTCGCAACGACGAAACCGGGCACTGGCGGAGAGATTCAACTGACCGACGGACTCTGCCGCTTGGCGGAGGCGAACAAGCTCTTCGCGTGCATTTACGAAGGAAAGACCTACGACGCCGGCGACAAGCTGGGATTCCTCGAGGCTACGGTCGAGATGGCGCTGAAGAATCCCAAACTCGGCAAGGATTTTCGAACGTACCTGCGGGGGCTTAATCTTTAGAGGTCGGTCGGCTGGGTTGACGTCTTTCTTTTGCTGACGTCGAAGAGAGATCCCTCGGCTCCGTCCCGCGCCCCTCAAACGACGAGGGGAGGAGTAACAACGCGCGGGACTCCGCTCGGGATGACCTGGCCGAGAGTGTTGCGGAGAAAACGGCAAGTGACGGGCAGGCGCTAGGAACAAACGAGGGAAATCAACAGGGCCAGGTCACTTCTTCTTTCGGTTGGCGGCGCCCTTGTTGGAATGATCGGAGGCTGCCGGTTTCGATTCGGTCTTCGACTCCGCCGGTTTTTCCGAGGTCTTGGCGGCCGCGCTATCTCCGGAGCTCTCGCTCGACGAAGCGGGCGCGGTGCCTTTGCCCCCGTAGTCGGTCACGTACCAGCCTGAGCCCTTGAACTGAATCGCGGGCGCCGACGCCATGCGCTGCGCCTTAGCCCCGCATTTCGGGCACTTCTTGGTTTCCGAAGCGGTAACGCTTTCGATCTTCTCGAAGCGATGGCCGCATTTCACGCACTTGTATTCGTATAACGGCAACGCAGAACCCCTTTTATCCCGCCAACTACCGCGAAGGACCGATTCAGGCTTGCGCAACCCGCCGCAGGACCGGAATTTTCGCCTCGCGCAGGACGTGCTCGACCACCGTTTCCCTCAGCCGCGAGGCATCGTAATCGAAGTGCAGCAGGTTGGTCTTTTCGTCGAAGCGGAACTTTTGCAGGCCGTAAGTATTCGCGAACTTGCCGAGCGCACGGAACTGTTCGGGCTTCAGCGCGCCTTGCAATTCGTAGGTTACGGTCATGAATGTCATGGCGATCAGTATAGCATCGGCACCGCATCGGAATCACACCGCGCGCGCCGCACCTTCACAATTTCGCGTGCCGCAGCCGCAGCGCGTTGCCGACCACGGACACCGAACTGAAACTCATCGCGGCGGCCGCGATCATGGGGCTCAGCAGCAATCCGAAAAACGGATAGAGGACTCCCGCGGCAATCGGGACGCCGAGGGAGTTGTACACGAACGCGAAGAACAGGTTCTGGCGGATGTTGGCCATCGTGGCTCTGCTCAGCAGACGAGCGCGAACGATCCCGCGCAGGTCGCCCTTTACGAGAGTGACTCCCGCGCTTTCCATGGCGATGTCGGTGCCTGTCCCCATGGCGATTCCGACCTGCGCTTGCGCGAGCGCCGGGGCGTCGTTGATCCCGTCACCGGCCATCGCAACGAATCGCCCCTCAGCCTGGAATTTCTTTACGATGCCCGCCTTGTCCTGAGGCAACACTTCGGCAACCACGTCGTCGATCTGAAGCTTGGCGGCCACGGCGCGCGCCGTGGTGTTGCTGTCGCCTGTGAGCATGACGACCCGGATGCCATCGTCGTGAAGCTTGCGAATTGCTTCGGGCGTCGTCTGCTTGATCGGGTCGGCGACGCCGAGCAGGCCGATCACGCGCTGTTCGGCGACGACGAACATGACCGTCTGGCCGTCAACGCGCATGGTTTCCGCTCTCTGCGCGGAGCTTCCAATTTCCACATGAAGTTCGTCGAGGAGCTTGCGATTACCGAGAGCGACGCGGACGCCATCGACGCGCCCGCTCACGCCGCGGCCGGTAAGGGATTCGAAGGCGTCAACGGACGCGAGCGCGACGCCGCGTTCCTCGGCGCCCTTGACGATGGCCGCAGCGAGCGGATGTTCGCTACCGCGTTCGAGGCTGCCCGCGAGGCGCAAGAGTTTGTTCGATTCAGCACCGTCCAGCGCTTCGATCGATACGAGCTTTGGCTTGCCCTCGGTGAGCGTTCCCGTTTTGTCGATGACCAGGGTGTCCACTTTTCTCAGCAGCTCGATTGCTTCGGCATTCTTGAAGAGCACGCCGAGAGTCGCACCTCTGCCCGTCGCGACCATGATCGACATCGGGGTGGCAAGGCCGAGCGCGCAAGGGCACGCGATGATGAGGACCGCGACCGCATTGATCAGGGCGTGCGCCATGCGCGGGTTCGGACCCCACAAGCCCCAGACGGCGAACGTGACAACGGCAATCGCGATCACAATCGGCACGAAGTAGCCCGCGACCACGTCGGCAAGCTTTTGAATCGGGGCGCGGCTGCGCTGCGCTTCGCTTACCATGCGCACGATCTGCGCCAACAGCGTTTCCGATCCGACTCGCTCCGCACGCATCACGAGGGTGCCCGTGCCGTTGACGGTCGCGCCCGTGACGCGAGCGCTCGGCTGCTTTTCGACCGGGATCGGCTCGCCCGTGATCATCGATTCGTCCACACTACTCGATCCATCGAGAACGATGCCGTCCACCGGGATTTTTTCGCCGGGACGCACGCGCAGGCGGTCGCCGGGATGTACCTGATCGAGCGGTATGTCCAGCTCGGTGCCGTCTTCGCGAACCAGCCGAGCTGTCTTGGGGGCGAGACCGAGAAGCGCCTTGATGGCGGCGCCTGTTTCGCTCCGAGCCTTCAGCTCCAATACCTGCCCCATAAGGACAAGCGCCGTGATGATCGCGGCGGCTTCAAAATAGGGCGCTACGACGCCTCCCTCGCCACGGAATGAATCGGGGAAAATGCCGGGGAAGAGAGTCGCGATCAAGCTGTAGAGGTAGGCGACCGCCACGCCCAGGCCGATCAGCGTGAACATGTTCAGGCTACGATGGACGATCGAATTCCAAAAGCGCACGAAGAAGGGCCAGCCTCCCCACAGGACGACGGGCGTGGCCAGAATCATTTCGAACCACGCCCAAGTGCGAGGCGAGGCAAGCTCCTGCAAAGGGCGTCCCGGAATAAGATCAGACATCGCCACGACAAGCACGGGAGCCGCCAGGGCAGCGCTCACCCAGAAACGCCGCCGCATGTCGCGTAGCTCGGGGTTCTCTTCTTCTTCCGCTGAGACAGTCCGGGGCTCGAGGGCCATCCCGCAGATCGGGCACGAGCCTGGCCCCGGACGCACGATTTGCGGGTGCATGGGGCAGGTGTACTCGATTCGCGTCGCAGGAGCCGGAGGGACTGCGGGTTCGAGAGCCATGCCGCATTTCGGGCACGGGCCGGGATGATCCTGGCGCACCTCCGGGTCCATGGGGCAGATGTAGACGGCGGCCTTCGCGGTGGGAGGAGGGGCAGGCTTCGCGCCACCCAACTGGATAAGCTCGACGCGGGGGGCCGCTGCCGGCCTCAGATATTTATCGGGATCGGCGCGAAACTTTTCCGCGCAGCCCTTGCAGCAAAAGTAGTAGGTCTTGCCGGCGTGCTCGGCGGTCGCCGCCGGGCGCTCCGGGTCAACCATCATCCCGCAGACTGGGTCGCGCTCCATATCTGCCCATTATCGCCTGACTGTCAAAGCATCACCCAGATTACGGAACTTTCCGGGCAGGGCTCACGTATCTAACGGCAGCACGTCGAAGCATCTCAGACGGGGGATGTCCGTGAACGCAAACGGCGGCAACGGCAAAAACGGGCGAAAACGACGGAAGCGCTGGATGGTATTCGGCGGCCTTGCGGCGGGTCTGTTGGTGATCGTCATGGCGACCGCGGCCGCGCTGCGCCCGAGCCACACTTTCGATCCCGACAAGCTTGCCACCATCGAGCGCGGTGACATTGCCCGGTCGGTGGTTGCCACGGGGAAGATCGAGCCGCTGACGAAGGTGGAAGTGAAATCCAAGGCCAGCGGAATCGTTAAGAAAATCTACGTGGATGCGGGCGATAGGGTGAAGACCGGGCAGGTACTCGCCGAGCTCGACAAGGAGCAGCTCCAGGCAGCCGTCGCCGAGGCTCAGGCAAATCTGGAAGCGGCGCAGGCCGCGCAGCAAGCTGCCGAGGCTTCGTATCAGAAGAATCTCGTGGACGCGCAGGGGCCCGACGTGCCGTTTCTCAAGAACGATATGGACCGCGCCCACGACCTGTACAAGCAGGGATTGATCGCGCAGAGCGTGATGCAGGACGCGGAGAAGAACTTTCAACTGGCGCTCAACCGGCAGATGTCCGCGCAACGCAGCGCGCAGATGAGCAACGCGCAAGTGGCGCAGGCCAAGGCTCAGGTGGCGCAGGCCAAAGCCGCGCTCGACAACACCCTGGAAAATCTTCGCTACTCGACGATCACGAGCCCCATCGATGGCGTGGTGCTTTCAAAGGACGTGGAATTGGGAGACGCCGTGAGCTCGATTCTCGTGCTCGGCTCGCAGGCCACGCTGGTTGCGACGCTGGGGGATACGAGAGAGGTGTACGTCCGGGGCAAGGTGGATGAGGCCGATGTTGGAAAAGTCTATCTGGACCAGGCGGCGCGAATCGTGGTCGAGTCGTTCAAGGACAAGCAGTTCCAGGGCAAGGTGACGAAGATTTCTCCGCTCGGAGTGGAGAAGGACAACGTGACCACCTTCGAGGTCCGCGTCTCGATTCAAAATGCTTCCGGTGAACTGCGGGCCAACATGAGCGCGAACGCCGAAATCATCCTGGAAGAAAAGAAGGGCGTGCTGCTCGTGCCTGAAGGCGCCGTGATTTTCGACAAGAACAAGAATGCGTCGATCGAAGTCCCCGACCCCAAGGGGCCGGACGGCCGCCAGAAGCTGGCGGTCAAGCTCGGCATCTCAAACGGCGTGAAAACCGAAGTCGTGACCGGCGTCAAAGAAGGCCAGAAAGTAGTGCTGCAATAGCCCGACGGACCCGGAGACCGAAAGCAGAACCATGAGTTTCCGCGACCTGCTCAAGGACACCCTTCAAACCCTCTGGGCGCACAAGCTGCGCACCCTGCTGACTATGTTCGGGATCACCTGGGGGATCATTTCCATCACGCTGATGGTCGCCGCCGGTGAAGGCCTGCGCGTGGGGCTCAAGCGCAATTCGGAGACTTTCGGCAAGGACATCATGATTTTCTTTGCCGGTCACACGAGCCTGCAAGCAGGGGGAATGCGAGCGGGGCGCGCGGTCTTTTGGGACGATGACGATTATGTTTCGGTGCTGGCGCAGTCTCCCGCCTGCCGCTACGTCCTTCCGGAAATCGGCCACCGGGTGCCCCTGCGCAGCCGGTACAACAGCGGAACGCTGTTGGTGGTGGGTTCGCTGCCCCCGTTTGCGCACGTGCGCAGTGTGGACGTGGGCGAGGGGCGCTTCTACGACGATGAAGATGTGGCGGGCGTCCATCGCGTGGCGTTCCTCGGCAGCGACGCGAAGAAGCAACTTTTCGGCAGCCGACCGGCCATCGGCGAAACACTCTGGCTCGGCGATATTCCCTACGCGATCATTGGCGTGATGCGGGCCAAGGAACAGGATTCGAGCTACGACGGGCAGGACATCCGCAAGGTCTTCATTCCTTTCAGCGCGATGACTCGCGATTTCCCGGCCGCGCCGCCCATGCCGCCGAACACCGTGGATCACCTGCTCATCGTGCCGAAATCGCTCGCCGAGCACGAGGACTGCGAGCACGAAGCGCGCGCCGCCCTCGGATCAATTCACCATTTCGACCCGACCGATAAGGAAGCTGCCCATGTGTGGGATACGATCAAAAACGCGCAGGCGAATGCGCTGATCATGGACGGGATGGAGTACTTCATGGGATCGGTCGGGGTGATCACGCTGTTTCTGGGAGGGCTCGGCGTGATGAATGTGATGCTCGTGGCCGTGCGTGAACGGACTCGCGAGATCGGCGTGCGCAAGGCGCTGGGCGCCACCCAGCGTGCCATTCTGGGCCAATTCTTCATCGAGACGCTGATCATCGCGTTCCTGAGCGGAGGCATCGGAATGGGGATCGCCTACGGTTTCTGCGCGTTGGTGGATCTGCTTCCGATGCCGGCCGTTTTCGCCGGCCTGCTGCCAACGTGGAAGTCGGGAGTGCTCTCGTTTCTGCTGCTGGCAACGACGGCGATGTGCTCGGCGCTCTATCCGGCGCGGCGTGCGGCGGCGGTGGACCCCATCGAGGCGCTGCGCTACGAGGCCGGAGGCTAGCCGGAATGCTGAAAGAAATTCTCAAGCAGGCGTGGATTTCGCTGCGCCGCCAGCCGGTGCGAAGCTGCCTGACGATGGCGGGAATCGTATGGGGAATCGTGGCGGTCACGATGCTGCTGGCCTACGGCTCGGGCTTTCGCCGCGTGCTGATGTACACGTTCGACTCGTTCGGCCATGACGCGATCGTCTGTTGGCCCGGGACAACTGGCGAGCAGGCGGGCGGCGAGCGCGCCGGGAAGAAGGTGCAGCTCGAACAAGTGGACGTGGAAAATCTCCGCGCGGGGGCGACGTACGTGAAGCAGGTCTGTCCCGAGACCGTTCAATTCACCGACATCTCGCGTCAGGATCGGTTCGCCAACACGGCCATCCGAGGGGTGTGCACCGACTACGGCGAGATGCGGAACGAGGTTCCCAACGAGGGGCGCTGGCTGAGCGCCGAGGACGAAGTGAACCGGCGCCGGGTCGTGTTTCTCGGCGCGGTGCTGAAGAAGAAACTCTTCGCGGGAATGCCTGCCGTCGGAGAGACCGTCCGGATCAAGGGCTCGCCCTTCACCGTGGTCGGCACGATGGACCGCAAATTTCAGCAAATGACGTATTTCACGGACGATAACGAGTCGGCATGGATTCCATACTCGACGGCAGGCGACTTGTGGGACACGAAGTCCGCCAGCGTCCTCGTCGCGTCACCCGTGGCCCCTCAACTCGACCTCAAAGCACGCGAGCAGATTCTTGCCATCCTGGCTGAGCGACAGCATTTCTCGCCCACGGACAAGCGGGCCATCACGATGATCAGCATGGTGGAGTTTCGGCCCGTCATCATCGGGATTTCCTACGGGCTCGAATTCCTGCTGCTGTTCGTGGGGCTGCTCACGCTGGGCATCGGCGGAGTGGGCGTGATGAACATCATGCTCGTCACGGTGAACGAGCGCATTCGCGAGATTGGGCTTCGGCGGGCGCTGGGGGCGAGGCGCCGGCACATCCGGATGCAATTCCTCACCGAGGCGCTGGCTCTGACGCTCGCCGGCGGCGCGATTGGTGTGCTGATTTCCGCCGGGATCGGAGCGGCGATTGGCACGCTGCCGTTTCTCGGCCCGGCGTACGAGGACACGTCCGGCAAGGTGGACATCCACATGACGATTTCCTGGGAAATTCTCGCCGCGTCCCTCGGCGTGCTGATCCTCGTAGGTGTGCTGAGCGGGCTTGTTCCGGCGATGCGCGCCGCCCGATTAGATCCAGTCGACGCCCTGCGATACGAATAGGCACCTGCCCGTACTACGGCGCGGGCACCACGTTTAACGCCCGCTTCACGACGCCGACGCAGCGGCGCGCGCGGCTCCTTCGATCTTGCGAATCGTCTGGTCGACGGTAAGCACCTGCGCGAACAGGAAGCCGAGGGTGGCGCAGGTTGCCTTTTGGAGCTCCTGTGCGGACGCGTCACCCATATCAGCGGTTGCGGTTCCATCGCTAAGAAAGATCACGCGGAAATCGCGCACGGCAGCCTCGCGAGCGCTTGTCTCGCAGCAGATATTCGTGGCGACACCTCCGATGATGATTGTGTCGATTCCGCGCTTGCGGAGGATCAACTCCAAGTCGGTACCATGGAATGCACCAAAGCGCGGCTTGTCGAGAAGAATGTCGCGTGGGTCGATCACGAGATCCTTGTGCAGCGCCGCCGATGTAGATCCCTTGTCAAGAATGCCGTCTTTCACGTAGGGGTTGAACTCTTCGAGAATACCGAGATTCGAATGGTCCGGCCGGAACACCACGCTTGCGTGGATAACAAGTATCCCCGCCTTCCGGCATGCCGCCGCGAGGCGATTCATGCGATCGAGGACCGCGCGGCCGTCCGGGGCGGCAATCGGCGACCCCTCAACGAAGCAGTTCTGCAAATCGACGTTCAACAATGCCGTGCGCTGGGGAATTACCGCAAAGTCGACCATGTTTATCCTCCCGAACTGTGCCGCGATCTTACGCCCGGTCTTAGGGCTAGTCGAGAGCATTGAGATTCGAGGAGTTCGTGCGTTGGCGGGATCAAGAAACTTTGTCGCTACCTCTCAGCGGGCATTCAACACGGAGTCGAGGTAGGAAGTCATCGCGGGGCTCGTCCAATCCTGCGCGCCGACGATCTTGCGGTCGATGCGCCCTTCCCGGTCGATGACGTAAGTCTCGGGGATCATCTGGGTGCCGTAACTCAGCTTGATCTGTTTCGAAGGGTCGCGGTAGGTGGGGAAGGCGACGCCGTAGGTCTTCAGGAAGCCATCGAAAGCGCTGGGATCTTCGTCCTCGCTGACGCCCAGGACCGTGCCTCCGAGGGGTTCGATCCGCCGCTGCAAGGCATTGAGCGCGGCAGCCTCGTCCACGCACGGCGGGCACCAGGAAGCCCAGAAATTCAGCACGACGACTTTGCCGCGGAAGTCGGCGAGCTTCACGGGCTTGCCGTCGAGAGTGATCTGAAAATCCTTCGCCGGGCGTCCCCGCAGGCTCGCTTCGCCCTGCCGGTAGTCGGGCAGCGCGAAGAGAACGAGAAGTCCGGCGATAAATGCGAGAACCAGACCTGTTTTCAGTTTCCGTTTCAATCCGTTGTCCAAGCGCCCTATAATAGAACTATCTCCAAGTAGACAGTGAACAGTTTAACAGTCCCGCGGATCGGATCGCAAAAACCTTGATCTCCGCCATCATTCCCGCCCGAAACGAAGAAGCGTCGATTGCGCGCGCGGTTGAGTCCGTTGCGGCGCAGCTGGAGATCGGGGAAGTCATCGTGGTGGACGACCAGTCGAGCGACGGCACGGGCGCGATCCTGGCGGAGCTTGCCGCGCGCATACCCAAGCTGAAGATCATCCGCAACGAGGATTTGCCGTCCGGCTGGATCGGGAAGAATTATGCGGTTTCGATTGGAGCCGCGGCGGCGACGGGCGATTGGCTGCTGTTCACCGATGCGGATACCTACCATTATCCCGGCTCGGCCCGCCGGGCGCTTGGTGACGCCGTCGATCACAATGCGGTGTTCGTTTCCTACTCACCCGAGCAGGAGATGGAAACCTTCTGGGAGCGGATGCTCATTCCGTTTGTGTATTGCCGGCTGGCCGCGAGATTTTCGTTCGCGCGGGTGAACGATCCCACGAGGCTCGACGCCGCGGCAAACGGACAATTCCTGATGGTGCTTCGAGACGTCTACCAGACGGTCGGCGGCCATGAAACTGTGGCGCGGCACATTTTAGAGGACGTGGCCATCGCGCGCGTGGTGAAGCAGAGCGGATACGGGATCTACTTCACGGCTCCCCTCGGCGTGGTGCGCACCCGGATGTATCGATCGTTTCCGGCAATGTGGCAGGGCTGGACGAAGAATCTCTATCCGCTGATGGGCGGAAACGCCAAGTCGCTGTTTTTGGAGTTCATCGAGGCTTCCGCGATACCGGAGCTCGCCTTGCTGGCCGTGGCGCTGCTGCTTCACTTCGCCGGGTTCAGAAGCTCGGTGCTTGCTCCGGCGGCGGGCGTGATCATCGGCATGCTGCTGGGCAAGCACATCAGCTACTTTGCGGCGCTGTACCGGAATCTCTATCCGGTTCGTCACATCCAATACTACCTTGCCGGCTCCTTGCTCTACGGCACGGTGCTCTTGGCGTCCTGGTGGAAGAGCACGCGTGGCGCGGTGGTTTGGAAGGGAAGGGCGTACCCGGCGAGAACTCCATGATCCGAGTGACGCGCAAACTCGAGTTTTCGGCGGCGCACTACTACCACAACCCCAATTTTTCGGCGGAGGAGAACCGCCGCATCTTCGGCAAGTGCAACAACCCGCACGGGCACGGGCACAACTACGTCCTCGAGGTGACCGTCGCGGGCGACCCCGATCCGGCCACGGGCATGGTGCTGGACTTGAAGGAGCTGAAGGACATTTTGCAGCGCGAGGTTTCCGATCGCATGGATCACCGCCACTTGAATTACGAGGTGCCGGAGCTGGCCGGAAAGATTCCGACGTGCGAAAACATCGCGGCGGTGATCTGGCGCCTGCTCGAGCCTAAGATCACGACGGGGAAGCTCGATCGAGTGCGGCTCTACGAATCGCCCGATCTGTTCGCGGACTGCACGGCGGATTCGAACGGGAGCGGGACATGAACCGCCCGTTGAAATTATCGCTGACTCGCCGCTACCATTTTGCGGCCTCGCACCGGCTTCACAGCCCAGCTTTCAGCCCGGAGGAGAATCTGCGCCTGTATGGAAAGTGCAGCAATCCCTACGGCCACGGTCACAATTACGTAGTTGATGTCACAATTGGCGGCCCCGTGGATGCGGAAACCGGCATGGTCGCGAATCTGGGCGAGCTCGATCCGTTCGTCGAGCGCGAAGTCGTCGAGGCGTTCGATCACAAGTTCCTGAACGAGGAGGTCGCCGAATTCCGGAGCGCCGTGCCGACCACCGAAAATGTCTGCAGGGAAATCTTTCGGCGCCTGAAACATTTCCCGTCCGCGCGGCTCGAACGCGTGCGGATTGAAGAGACGAGCAAGAACAGCTTCGAATTCACCGGCGAATCCGCCGGGGTGGAGCAGCGCAAGCCATGAGCAAAACAACGAGCAAGGCTGTTATCGACGAGACAACCGAGATTACGCTTTCCAGGGCGGCGGGTTCCGAGACCATTGCGGACCTGGTGCGCAAGATGATCGCGCAACTCGGCGAAGACCCCACCCGCGAAGGACTTCGGCGAACGCCCGAGCGCTTCGAGAAGGCGCTCCGCTACCTGACGAGCGGCTATCGGCAGGACCCTGAGAAGATTTTGAACGGCGCGATGTTCAGCGTCAGCTACGACGAGATGGTGGTGGTGAAGGACATCGAGGTTTACAGCCTTTGCGAGCATCACCTGCTTCCGTTTTTCGGCAAGTGCCATGTGGCCTACATCCCGAACAAGAAGGTCGTCGGTCTCAGCAAGATCGCGCGCCTGGTGAACATGTACGCACGGCGATTGCAGATTCAGGAGCGGCTGACGAGCCAGATCGCGAAGACGTTGCAGGAACAGCTCAGCCCTCAGGGCGTCGGCGTGATCATCGAGGCACGGCATCTCTGCATGGTGATGCGCGGCGTCGAGAAGCAGCACTCTTCGTCGATGACGAGCGCGATGCTGGGCGCCTTCCGGGAGAGCAAACAGACGCGCGACGAGTTCCTTTCCCTGATCCGCAGCGGAAAATGAGGCGGCCGGGCGGACGGGAAATTTCCTTTGCGCCCTGAAGTGTCTGTGCTAGCATTTTCTAGTCGAAGAGGCGAAAAGCATAGAGCAGGGCACGACGTTTCAGAGGGAGGGTCAGTTGATGGATGCCAAAGCCGGTGTAATCGAGCAGTACCGCGTGCACACGAAAGACACCGGATCGCCCGAAGTACAGATCGCGTTGTTGAGCGAGCGCATCAACTACCTCACGACCCACCTCCAGTCCCATGCAAAAGATCATGCTTCGCGCCGCGGGTTGATCATGATGGTCAACAAGCGTCGCCGGCTGCTGGACTATCTGAATCGGCGCGACCCGGATCGGTATCGCGAGATTGTGGCACGACTTAGCTTGCGCAAGTAGCGCGGAGCCCCCGAGCGGCCGCTCCGGCCGCATCCTCCTCCACCGCACAAACTTGAATTGTCGGCCCGCGTGCGGGCGGCGAGGGCCGCGGTGTGCGAGGCCAATTGCCGGCTAGTCTATCGCTCCGTCCGACGCGTTTTCCCCTCTTCCTCGAGGCAATCCCCGAGAGAATTCTCTCGTATCCGATGACCGTTCCCGGTGAGCCGGGACAGAAGGATGTGATGGATGTTTGAACAAGTGAGTGTGGATCTGGGCGGACGCAAACTGACGCTGGAGACGGGCAAGATGGCCCGCCAGGCGCACGGCGCCGTTGTTGCGCGGTATGGTGATTCGGTGCTGCTCGCCACGGCCTGCATGGACAACAAGGCCACTGAAAAGGATTTTCTGCCTCTCACGGTGGACTACCGTGAATACACGTACTCCGCGGGAAAGATTCCCGGCGGATTTTTCAAGCGCGAAGGGCGCCCTTCGGAGCGCGAAATCCTTACGTCGCGCCTGACCGATCGGCCGCTGCGGCCGCTTTTCCCTGAGGGCTGGGCCACGGAAACGCAAATCGTCTCTATGGTGCTGTCTGCGGATAGCGAGAACGACCCGGATGTTATCGGTGTGACGGCCGCTTCCGCCGCGCTCTACATTTCGAAGATACCGTTTCCCAATCCGATTGCCTGCGTGCGCGTAGGCCTGATCGACGGAAAGCTGGTCGTGAACCCGACCGTCGCCGGGCAGAAGACGAGCTTGCTGAACATCATTGTCGCCGGGACGTCCGATGCGATCGTGATGGTGGAATCCGGCGCGCTGGAGGTCTCCGAAGAAACCGTCGCGGACGCGCTCGAATTCGGGCACGCGGAGATCAAGAAGATCGTCGCCGCAATCAAGGAACTGGGAAGCCGCGTCAATACGCCGAAAGTCGTCGTGAAGCCGCCGGCGTTCGACGAAACGCTCTACAAAGAGATCACCCAGAAATACGGTGACCGGCTGCGCGACGCGCTGGATACGGCCAAGCATCCGAAGCTCGAGAGCTACGGGCTGGTGGATGAAATCAAGGCCGAAATCATGGCGGCGATCCCGGAAGAAGACGAAGAGAAGCACAAACTTGCTTATCGCGCGTTCGAGCGTCTGCGGGAGACCATCTTCCGCGACGACATGCTGATTCGCAGGCGGCGTCCCGATGGCCGCGCTTTCGATGAGATCCGGCAGATCACGTGCGAAGTGGGAGTGCTGCCGCGAGTCCACGGTTCGGCGCTCTTCACGCGCGGCGAGACGCAGGCGCTCGTGACAACCACGCTGGGCACGAAGGAAGACAAGCAGCGTCTCGATCTTTTGTTCGAGGATGAGGCGTTCAAACGGTTCATGCTGCACTACAACTTCCCGCCGTTCTCGGTCGGCGAAGTGAAGTTCCTTCGCGGCCCCGGCCGGCGCGAAATCGGGCACGGTGCGCTGGCGGAGCGGGCTCTCTTAAATCTGCTGCCGGCGGAAGCTGATTTTCCTTACGCCATGCGCGTCGTTTCGGACATTCTCGAATCGAATGGCTCTTCGTCGATGGCGACGGTCTGCGGCGGATCGCTCGCTCTGATGGATGCGGGCGTGCCCCTGAAAGCTCCGTGCGCCGGAATCGCGATGGGATTGGTGGTGGAGGGCGACAAGTACGCCATCCTCACCGACATCGCAGGCGCGGAGGACCACTACGGGGACATGGATTTCAAAGTCGCCGGGACGCGGCAGGGAATCACGGCATTGCAGATGGACATCAAGGTCGGTGGAGTGAGCATCGCCATGATGCGCGAGGCGCTCGCTCAGGCGCGAAAGGCACGTCTCCAAATCCTCGACACGATGGAACCGACGATCTCAACGGGACGCGCAGAGATTTCCGCGTATGCGCCGCACCTCCACATGCTCACGATTCCAACGGACAAGATTCGCGACCTGATCGGGCCGGGCGGAAAGAAAATCCGTTCGATCGTGGAAGCCACGGGCGTAAAGATCGACGTGATGGACGACGGCAAGGTCCACGTCTTCGCCAGCAACGGAAAGGCAGCCGAGGATGCGCTGAAGATGATCCGCGATGTCACGGCCACCGCCGAAATCGGCAAGACGTATCTCGGCACGGTGGTGCGCATCGCGGAATTCGGCGCGTTCGTCGAGATTTTCTCCGGGACGGACGGCCTGCTGCACATCAGCGAAATCGCCGAGCAGCGCATTCGCGCCGTTCGCGACGAGCTCAAGGAAGGCGATCAGGTGCTCGTGAAGGTGCTGGCGATTGAAGGGAATAAGATCCGGCTCAGCCGCAAGGCAGTCCTTCGCGATCAGCGCGACAAACAGGCCAAGGGCGAAGCGGCGGGATAGCGCCGCTCGCAGCATCCGAGGAGCAGAGTTTCCCCAGGGAGGCGATGATTCGCCTCCCTTTTGTTTTGGGGCGGGTATTCTAGCTAGACGCTGTAACGCGCTCGATGCGCGCGCCTACGTCGCGAAGCTTCACTTCGATCTGCTCGTAGCCGCGGTCGATGTGATAGACGCGGTCGATCCAGGTGGTGTTGTCGGCCACAAGGCCTGCGAGCACCAACCCTGCGCTTGCGCGCAAGTCCGACGCAGTGACGGGCGCGCCGCTGAGCGGCGTCGGGCCTGTGACTACCGCCAAGTTTCCGTCGATCGTGATGTTCGCGCCCATGCGCATCATCTCGCTTGCGTGCAGGAAGCGGTTTTCAAAGATTGTTTCGCGAATGTGCGAAACACCGTGCGCCTGCGTGGCCAGCGCCATGAACTGCGCCTGCATATCGGTGGCAAAGCCCGGATATTCCTCGGTGTTCACGTCGGCGGCCACGAGCTTTTTCGCCGCGCGAACGCGCAGCGAGCCATTTCCTTCGCACTCGATTTCGACTCCGCACTCCTTGAGCTTGCCGATAATGGCAGTCAGGTGCCCCGGCTCGCAATCGGTAAGAAGAAGCTCGCCGCCCGTAATGGCACCGGCGACGAGAAACGTGCCCGCCTCGATCCGGTCGGGGATCACGGCATGCGTCGCGCCGTGGAGCTTCTCCACGCCCTGCACGCGGATGGTGGGCGTGCCCGCGCCCTCGATCTCCGCGCCCATTTTCACGAGCAGCTCGGCCAAGTCGGCAATTTCGGGTTCGAGGGCGCAGTTTTCGAGCACGGTTTCGCCTTCGGCCAGCACTGCCGCCGTCAGAATGTTTTCCGTTCCGGTCACCGTGATTTTAGGGAAGCGGAACGTTGTGCCGCGCAGCCGCTCCGCGCGGGCTTCGACGTAGCCGTGCTCGACTGAAATCGTCGCGCCGAGTTTTTCGAGCGCCTGGATGTGCAGGTCGATCGGCCGCGCGCCGATCGAGCATCCGCCGGGCAGGGAAACGCGCGCGTAGCCGAATCGCGCCACGAGCGGCCCGAGCGTCAGCACCGAAGCGCGCATTGTCTTTACAAGCTCGTACGGCGCCTCCGCGTGCGATACGTCTTCGGCCTGAATGATGAATTCGCTCGGCGGGATGTCAGGGCTTTCCACGCGGCAGCGCATGTGCGCGAGGAGCTTCGCCATGGTGATGATGTCGCGCACGTGGGGGATGTTTTGGAGACGCACGGTACCAGAGGTCAGCAGCGCGGCCGCCATGGCCGGCAGCGCTGCATTCTTTGCCCCGCTGATTTGCACCGTGCCTTCGAGCCTGCGCCCGCCCTCGATCTTGAATCGGTCCATTCGCTATCTCCGGCCCCTGGTTTGCTGCTTCTTTGCCGCCGCGAGGGCCTGCCGCACATTTCCGCCCGCTGCCGCGAGCCATCGCGCCGCGTCACGGGCGCTGGCACCTGATTTGAGCATGACGAGGGCCGCAGGCAGATTGTGGCCAGACTGACGCAGAGCGTGTTCCGCGGCGGACGCATTCGCGCCCGTTGCTTCCTGCAGAATGCGCGCGGCCCTTCGCCGCAACTTCTGATTTGTCAGCGCCACATAAACCATCCAATTCTCATAGACCCTGCCGAGCCGCACCATCGAGGCAGTAGAGAGCAAATTCAGGACCAGCTTCTGCGCCGTCCCGGCCTTCAGCCGCGTCGAGCCCGCAATTGCCTCGGGCCCCGTATCCGGCGCGATCGCGATTCGCGCCTGCCGTGCCAGCGGCGAACGCGGATTCGAAGTAACTCCCACCGTGATTGCGCCTCGCCCTCTAGCGAATTGAAGCGCGCCGAGCACATAGGGCGTCGTTCCGCTTGCCGAGATCCCCACGACTACGTCGCGCCGCGACACCGCCGCACGCTTGAGGTCGCGCGCGCCGTTCGTGACGGAGTCCTCCGCGCCTTCGACCGCATGGCGCAGAGCTCGCTCGCCTCCCGCGATGATCGCCTGAATCATCCGGGGCGGCGTTCCGAAGGTCGGCGGGCATTCCGCCGCGTCGAGAACAGCGAGCCTTCCACTCGTCCCCGCACCCAGGTAGATGAGCCTTCCGCCGCGCCGCAAAGACTTTGCGATCGCGTCGACTGCACGCGCGATCTTCGGTAGTTCCCGCCGCACGGCGAGCGCAACGCGCGCATCCTCACGATTCAGTGCACGCAGGATTTCGAGCGTGGACCGCCGATCGAGCCCGCGCGAGCGGGGATTTCGCTGCTCTGTCCGGACTGCTTTCAAGGAGCCCCTCAAACCCAGGATAATTATATCGGCAGGGGAGCTTAGGATAGCGCGCCGTGGGCGGATTCCGGCTGGGAGTGTGCCGAGGAAGTTATCGGGCGGCAGCCTGGCCGGGTGCGAGCCCCAGGCTTTCGATAATCGCGTCATGGAGCGCCGGGCGTACCTGGCGGATCTTCTCGTTGGCCCGCGTGGGATGCACGCGATTCGTGAGCAGGACGACGAACAGCTTTCGCTCGGGGTCAATCCAGAGCGATGTGCCGGTGAAGCCCGTATGGCCGAAGCTTTTTGCCGAGAAGTAGCGGCCCGACGAGGAGGGTTCGACTGGAACGTCCCAGCCGAGCGCGTGGGCCGAATCGCCGATCGTCTGGCGGGCGGTGAAAAGCTGTATCGTCGAGCGGGCGAGCAGGCGTTCGTGGCCGTAGATGCCGCCGTTGAGAATCATCTGTGCGAACGCGGCGATGTCTTCCGCCGTGGAAAATAGACCGGCGTGCCCGGCGATTCCGCCCATCGCCCACGCATTTTCATCGTGGACCTCGCCCCACACCAGCCGCTTCCGGTAGTCCGAGTCCAGTTCCGTGGGGGCGATATCTTCGCGAAGCTTGCGGGGCGGATTGAACATCGACCGGTCCATACCGAGAGGCTTGAAGATCTCCCGTTTCGCCAATACGTCGAGTGACTCGCCGGTGAGCCGCTCGATGATCTCGCCGAGCAAGATGAATCCGATGTCCGAATATTCCACTTGCGCGCCCGGCTCATGGACCAGCGGCTCCGCGAGCACGCGCGCGAGAATCGCATCGCGGCCTTTTGCTTCCTTGTAAAAGTCGCGATGGGCGGGAAAACCCGCATCGTGGAGCAGCAGCATGCGGATCGTGATTCGCGCGCGCCAGGCGGGGTTCGGATCTGTCTTCGCGGCCGGCGCAAAATCCGGGAGATAGCTTTCCACCGAACGGTTCAAGTCGAGGCGCCCTTGCTGCACGAGCAACATCGCAGCAGTGGTCGTGACGATCGGCTTCGTCAGCGATGCGACGTCGTACATCGAATCTTTGTCGGCGTCATAGGCCTCGCCTTCCTGCTCGAGCTGGCCAAACGGATGCACGGTAAGCTGGCCGTTCCAGCCGACCGCCAGGACTCCGCCCGGAAAAGCTCCGTCGGTTACAGCACGGTCGAGCAGTGTGTATGCGGGCTTGAGTCGATTGACGATCGCTGTGGGCGCCGGCTGAAGAATCATCGGATTGGCGGCCACACTCAGACCGTCGCCGCGCTGCACGGTTCCCGGAACGGTAACCGGAATTCTTCCCCCAATGGCGACCTGGCCGAATAAAGCGCGAGTTGCGGCGCGCTGTGAAACGTCGTTCGTGGAAAACTCCGCAAGCCACGTCTTCGCGTTCGGGAATCTCTCGATGAGATAAGGGCTCCCGAACGAAACAACCACGGCCGGCTTTCCCGCTGCGAGGAGCTGATTCACGAATGCGCGCTGATCGTCCGGAAAACCGACGTTGCCTTTGCGGTCCGCGACGCGCACGAAGAGCGCGGCGATTGCGATGTCGTAGGTGTCGGGCGAAGGGAGCTTCAGCGCGCTGACGGTCGAATACTGCGTGTCGGCGCGGAGAACCGTGATCGAATCGACGCGCGGGCGAATCTCGGGTTCGATCGTTTCCCCCGGATACGGATCGGGATCGGCGGAAAGCGCCACGAGCAGGACGCGCAGAGGGCGGGTCGCATCGAGCGGCAACAGATGCGGCACATCGCGCAGCAGCGTGACGCCCCGGTCGGCGATCTTCTGCGCCTGCGCTTCGTATTCCGGCAGAGCAAAGCTGCGGTTCAAGCGGTCTACATCGACAAAGCGGCTCCGGTTGAGTCCGAGCTGCGCCTTGGCCGCCAGAATCCGGCGCACCGACGCGTCGATTCGCTTCTCGGGGATGCGTCCGGAGCGCACAGCGTCTTCCAATCCCGCCATGGCCGCATCGGGGACAGGAGGCATCAGTAGGACGTCCGCGCCAGCCTCGACCGCACGCACGGCGACCTCGCCCGGTGGATACAAGGACGTGACCCCGGCCATGTCGAGAGCGTCGGTGACGATCAGGCCGCGAAACTTCATTTGATCACGCAGCAGGCCGGTCAGAATCCTTTGGGAAAGCGTCGCGGGAACATTCGGATCCGGGTCCAGCGCTGGCACCGCGAGATGCCCGGGCATGATGGACCCCGCGCCCGCAGCAATCGCGGCGCGGAAGGGCACGAGTTCGTTGCCTTCGAGCTCCTTGCGATCTCCTGAGACCACGGCGAGCGCAAGGTGCGAATCCACGCTCACATCGCCGTGACCCGGGAAATGCTTTGCGGTGGCGAGCGCACCGTTTTCTTGCACGCCGCGCACGAATTCCTTCACGTACGCCGCCACGCTCTGCGGATCCTCGCCAAACGACCGGACATTGATGATCGGGTTATCGGGATTGTTGTTGACGTCCGCGTCGGGCGCGAAAATCCAGTGGACCCCGGCGGCGCGCGCTTCGAGCGCCGTGTACTTGCCGGCGGTGTAAGCGAGTTTCGGATCGCCCGTCGCGCCGATGGCCATCGCGGAGGGAAACGACGTGCCTTCGTCCAGCCGCATCCCCGTGCCGGATTCGAAGTCCGCGCCGACGAGCAGCGGAATCTTGGCGCGGCGTTGCAGGTCGTTTGTAAGGACGGCGGTCGGATACACCTGGCTGCGCAGGATGCCGAGCGGGCCGCGATCGGTGACGATGATCAGGCCTCCGACGTGATTTTCCTCGACTTCGCGGAGCAGCTCTTTGTATTCGGGACTCTCGGCCGAGCTGTAGACGCCGAAACAGGAAACCATCAACATTTGGCCGAGCTTCTCGCGCAGGGTCATCTTCCGGAGCGCCTGGTCGACCCAGGCTGACTGCGATGCCGGCGGCTGCTTCCTGCTGGGGCTTTTTTGTGCGCGGGCGGGAGGTGTCATGAGCGAGAATAGGACGGGAAGGACGAGCGGCAGCGTTGAAAGCCCCCGTTTATGCATCATTTTCGTCCCGGGCCTTCTTTGTTGACGCCTGCATCCCGTAGCTGTATATAGCACGCGGTTTCATGGCGCACAATCAAGCGTCTCAAGCGATGTTTCGTTTCCGTTCTCTCGTTGCTTTGACCGCGCTGGCAATCGCGTTTGTTTGCTCTGCCGGGGTGTCCTCAAGATCGTCCGCCGGCACCCTCCACACGAAGACCGGCATCGACGTTTTGGAAGAGCAGGGATTCGCGCCGCTCCGCGGCAAGCGCGTCGGCCTGATCACGAACCAAACGGGCGTCGATTCCAGGGGGCGGCGCACGATCGACCTTTTGGCGCACGCCCGCGACGTAAAGCTCGTTGCGCTCTTCAGCCCGGAGCACGGCATCAGCGGGAGGCTCGATGCGACCGTTGCAGACGCCCCCGACGCGGCGACCGGGCTTCCCGTGTATAGCCTCTATGGCGAGGCGCGCCGTCCGACGAGCGCGATGCTCAAAGGCATCGACACCCTCGTCTTCGACATCCAGGACGCCGGCGTGCGTTTCTATACGTATGTCACGACAATGGCCTACTGCATGGAGGAGGCCGCGAACCACCACATTCCATTCTACGTTCTCGACCGCCCCAATCCGCTCGGCGGGGAAGCGATCGAAGGCCCGATGCTCGATCCCGACCGCACTTCGTTCACGGGATATTTTCCGATGCCAGTGCGCTACGCGATGACGCTCGGCGAACTCGCGCGGATGTTCAACGCCGAAAACAAAATCGGCGCGGATCTTCACGTCTTCACCATGACGAACTGGCGCCGCAATCAAGCCTACGATCAAACGGGCCTCGCGTGGATTCCGCCATCTCCGAATCTTCGCACGCTCAATGCTGCGTATCTCTATCCCGGAGTCGAAATCCTGCAAGCAGGAGGCATTTCGGTGGGGCGCGGCACCGATTCGCCGTTCGAAATTGTGGGAGCGCCTTGGATTCAAGCGAATGAATTCGCGGCGGACCTGAACCAGCGCAGGATTCCAGGCGTGAGCTTTGTGCCGGCGGAATTCACTCCGAGTGAGGGCACCTACAGCAGGCAGCTCTGCAGGGGCGTTAGGATCATGATCACGAACCGTGGCTCGCTCGGGTCGGTATGGATGGGCCTCGAAATTGCCGATGCGCTGCACCTGATGTATCCGGAGAGGTTCCAACTCGATAAGATCATCGGACTAGTCGGCTCGCAATCCACGCTCGATCGCCTCAGACGTGGCGATGCGCCAGCGGATATTGCTCGTGGATGGTCCGCCGATCTCGACAAATTCCGTAAAATGCGCGAGAAGTATCTCCTCTATCATTGACCGATTGAGTGCAGCGGGCGATCGGAGAACCCAATGGCAACTAGCTTACAGTCGCAGGATGCCGGGAGGCCAAAGGCCTGGCTCGCATGGAGCAGCGGAAAGGACAGCGCCTGGGCGCTGCACACCGTCCGCCAGGCGCGCGAATTCGACGTCGTGGCCCTGCTCACGACGGTGAATCGCACGCACGAGCGTGTGGCCATGCATGCCGTGCGGGAGAGCCTGCTTGAATTGCAGGCATCCGCGGCCGGCTTGCCGCTTGTGAAGGTGCCGATCCCCTCGCCATGCCCGAACGAAGTCTACGAACAGGCGATGAGCGACGCGATGGCGCGCGCAACAGCCGAGGGAATTCGCCACATTATTTTCGGCGATCTCTTCCTTGAGGACGTTCGCGCCTACCGGGAAAAGCAACTCGCGAGGTGTGGGATGACTCCCGTTTTCCCTCTTTGGGGAAGGGACACATGCCGGCTCGCGGAAGAGATGGTTGCGGGCGGCCTTTCCGCGTATCTGACGTGCGTCGATCCGCGCCAGCTCGATCGCACATTCGCCGGGCGCCGCTTTGATGCGGAACTGATCGCCAGCTTTCCGCGCCATGTGGATCCCTGCGGTGAGAACGGCGAGTTCCACACTTTCACAAACGCGGGGCCGATGTTCCGCGCCGCAGTGCCGGTCACAGTCGGCGAAATTGTCGAGCGGGACGGATTTATTTTCGCCGATCTCTTGCCGCAGGCGGAGGGCTTCCGGCCAGGCTCGCGAGAGACCCCGCTGCAAACGTCACGATCGTTCCGGCGAGAACGTACCAGGTAAACGCGAGGTGCGTCAGGAATCTGACGGCGACCATCGCGGCAATGCCGGCCGCCAATCCGGCGAGCGCTCCGGTTTCATTTGCCCGGCGATTCCACGTGCCGAGCAGGAAGACTCCCAGCAGGCCGCCGTAGGTGATCGACGCAATCGTCAATCCCGCTTCGAGCACGCCGCCCCACCGGACCAGCCCGAGTAGACCCAGGACAACGCCCCATGCGAGTGTGATCTTCCGCGAGCGGCTCAACTGTTGCGCCGGCGCTGCGGCGCCACGATTCTCGCCAAAATCCATGACGCTCGACGAGGCAAGCGAGTTCAACGAGCCACTCGCGTTCGACATGGCCAGCGCAACGATGGAAGCGAGGACCAGTCCCGCCAGGCCCACGGGCATATTGCGGACAATGAACTCTGGGAAGATGCGATCGGTATCTCCGCCCGGAACCGGCAGCAGCGCGTGCTGCGCGTAGACGAAGAGCATCACGCCGATGACCAGAAACAGCGTGAACTGCGCGAACACAACGACGCCACTCGCGAGCAGCGCCTTCTTGCTGTCCCGCTCGTTTCGTGCTGCGAGCAGCCGCTGCACGATCGTTTGATCGGTGCCGTGGCTCGCCATCGTGAGAAACGTCCCGCCGATCACGCCCGACCAAAACGTGTAGGTTTGCGTCAAACTGACCGTGAAATCGAAGACGCGCAGCTTTCCTCCGGCCGCTGCTGCCGCTTGTGTTACAGCGGGCCAGCCGCCGGGAATCTTGTGAAGCAGGAGCAAGAACGCCGTGAGCGATCCGGTCAAATAGAGCGCAAGTTGAATGACGTCGGTCCAGATCACCGCGCGCATTCCGCCCTCGAACGTGTAAACGAGCGTGAGGGCCGTAACGATTGCGATGGACAGCCGGTCGCCCGTGCCGAACGCCACGCTGACGACTTTGCCGATCGCCGAAATCCGCACGCCCTCGGCCAGCGCGCGCGTCCCCATGAATACGAGCGCGGCAGCCGACTTCATCCGCCTGCCAAATCGCTTTTCGAGAAGCTGATAAGCCGTGTAAAATTCGCCCTGGAAATACTGGGGAATGAGTACCACGCACAGGATTACCCGCGCGACCAGATAGCCCAGCACGAGTTGCAGAAAGCCGAGGTTGCCTCCGAACGCGATGGCGGGCGTGCCGATGATCGTGAGAGTCGAGGTTTCCGTCGCCACGATCGAGCACGCAAGCGCCCACCAGGGCGCCGTGCGGTTGCCGAGGAAGTAGTCGCGGAGGGTTCGCTGGCCGCGGCGGAAGCGCGCGCCGAACAGCGTGATCCCCACCAGATACAGTACGATGATCGCGAAGTCGAATGGGCTGATTCGCATCGAGCCAGGTCGGGCGGGCCGCGCGATGCTAACCGCCCTCCTGGAAAACTGTCAAGCAATGTGAAGGGAATTGATGCCGCAAGAGATCGCTGCTTCGGATGCTTCATACTTTCTCGGCTTTGACGGCGGTGGAACGAAGACGGAGTGCGTGCTTGCCGACGCGGAAGGCCGCGTGCTGGCCCGGACGTCATCCGGGCCGTCCAATCCGCTGCGCACCGGCTACGCGCGTGCGTGGTTTGCTCTCAGCGACGCAGGCGACTCCGTATTGAAGCAACAGAAGATTCATGCGGGCCACATTCGGGGCATCTGCGCCGGCATGGGAGGCGCGGGACGCCCGGGCGTCGTGCGCAGCGTGACGAGTTTCTTCGAGCGCGGCTATCCGAATGCCAAGGTGCGCGTGACGACAGACCTCGAGATTGCTCTCGAAGCGGCCTTCGGCCCGGCCGAAGGAATCATCCTGCTCGCGGGCACCGGCTCCGCCGCTTTCGGCCGCGATTCCGGTGGCCGGACCGCGCGGGCGGGCGGCAGAGGCCCGTGGATCAGCGATGAAGGCAGCGCGTTCGACATCGGACGCCGCGCGTTTCAGGCTGTTGTGCTGGCCGAAGAGCATCGCGGCCCGGAGACGTCCCTCTCGAAGCAGATTTTCGCTTGGCACCAGTGCCGGGATTGGGAATTGCTCGTCGAGCAGATCGCGAAGAATCCGGACGCCGTGTTTCCCATGACGTTTCCGCTCGTCGCGAAACTGGCTGATGAGGGCGACGCAGTTTCCTGCGAAATTCTTGGGGGTGCCGCCGTTTCTCTCGCCGCGCTCGCGGCCAGCGTGGCGAATGACCTTGGCTGGCATGAGCGGGATGTGCCGATTGCGAATGTGGGCGGTGTGTATGGACGCTCGAAGTATTTCGATAACGCGATCGACGCGGAAGTGAAGAAATCAATCCCTCGAGCGCGTGGCGTGAAGGTCGAGATTACTCCCGCGGAGGCCGCTGCGAGAATGGCCGTCCGGACAGCCGGCGCAACGGGACATGCCGCCTGAATCGGAAACGCGGATCGAGCGCGCCCGGTCAGCCTCCGGTGACGAACTGAAGTCCCTCGTCCACGAGGCTAGTGAGGAAGTACTTCTCGCGCTTCTCGAGAATCCGAACCTGGAAGAGCCCCACGTCGTCCTGCTACTCGAACGCCTTGACCTGCCGGCGAATGTTCTCGCCGCTGTGGCCGGGGAGGGGAAGTGGACATCGAGTGAAGGAGTGCGGCTGCGTCTGGCGCGGCATCCGCGCACTCCCAAGCGCTTCGCACTGGCCGCCGTGCGGCAGCTTTTCCTGTTCGATCTCGTGCGGCTGAGCTTGTTGCCGTCCGCGCCAGCCGACATTCGGCGCGTGGCCGAAGAAGTGATCTTGACGCGCGTGCCCCATCTTGCGGTGGGAGAGAAACTGACGCTCGCGAGGCGTGGGCCCGCGCGCGTCGCTGGAGCACTCCTAGCAGAGGGGCACGCGCAGGCGGTAAAGCTCGCGCTGGTGAACCCGTTTCTCACCGAGAGCCAGGTGCTGAAGGTGCTCGCCAAGCCGGGCGTACCCGAACGCGTCGTCGTGGCGATCGCGCATCATCCGAAATGGTCGTGCCAGTACAATGTGCGGATTGCGCTCATTCGCAATTCGCATACGCCGACGTCATCGGTGCTGGCGTTTCTCCCGCATCTCACGCTGCGCGATTTGAAGGATGTAGCCAAGCTCGAAGGCTTGGCGGCGCATTTGAGAAAACATATCCAGCACGAGCTGTCGCGCCGGGCTGAGAGCGTCGGAGCGCATGCGCGGCGGCATCCGATCTGATAGGCTGGTTGGGAAGACTTATGGCGAAGAGATCTAATCAGGTTCGGTGGATCATGGCGCTGGGCGCGATCGCGCTGGTCGGAGTGCTCGTTTACTCCTCGTTCCAACAGACCCACGAGCGATACGAAGTCTGCGTCGAGTTCAAGGGCGCAACTCATTGCGCCACCGCGGCGGGAGCGACCTACGAGCAGGCGGTCCGCAGCGCTCAGGAGATCGATTGCCAGCTCCTGGCCAACGGCCGCGACGAAAATATGGTTTGCCTAGACGGCAAGCCCCTGAGCGTCCGCCCGATCAGATGACGCGTTGCCTGAATTGCGGAGCCGACCGCGATGCGGACATTTGCGCTTCTTGCGGCCTCAGTTCATCCGCTGCCGAGTTCGCGCTGCGCAGAAAGCTGCTGAATCGCACGGCTCTTTTTGTCCTGGGAGCGCTTGCGTTCGTGGCCGCCAGCGGCCGCTATCCTGCACTCGATCTGGACGGTCTGCTGATCTTCATCGGTGCGCTCTTCTTCCCGACGCTCGGCCTGGCCATCTGGGTGGAGCGCCGCGCGCTGCGCCACGCGGAAGTGGAAGCGATGAAGCGCATCTATTACGGACTGGTGCCCCTCCCCTGGCTTTTCTCCGTCCTTTTGCTCGCCAACGGAGCGCTCGATCGCGCGCCCGCGCAGACGCAGGTCGCGCGCGTCGTTGGGAAATTCTCGATGGCAGGCGCTCTACCGAGCCGCCGCCTCGTGGTCACGTCGTGGCGCGAAGGGCACCGCGTCGAGCGGCTCTGGGTGGATCGCAGCGACTTCGACAGCTTCAGCCGCGGCGACTTCGTTGAAGTGAAGGTTCAGGGAGGACTGGTCGGAATTCCGTGGGTTGCGGGCGTTTCGCACCACTGACTTGCTGCCGGTCTAGTCTCACACGTCAGTAGAACGGGCGCAGGTCCGGCATATGCGGCAGCGACACCTCCAGGACGCGGCCGTAATCGCCCAGCGTGAGCCGAATTAGTTCCGCCGGCCCTACATCTCGCATTGTCCAATCCGTGCTGGGAATGAGGCGGGACTCCTGCGCCAGGTCGCCACTTTCGAAGTCCTTTCCCTGTGCGTGAAGATCCGTCGGCAATACCAGGTACACGAGCCGGGCCCGGATATCGAGCATCAAATACCGGTGACCCAGCAGGACGAGGACGAAATTGGGGTCCTTCGTCTTGGCCTTCTTGTCCTTTTTCCCGGGTGCGTACACGCTCCAGGCGAGCGGCGCTTTGCCGTCAAGTCGCAATTGGGCGTCAGGTATCTGCTTCCAGTAAATGAGCCCCGACTCACCGCTCATGCTCTTCTGGGGGGCGGCAATCGCATTCGGGACCGACGCGAAAAGTGCGATCAGCACGAATGCGAGGAACCGCGTCAATCGATGAGCGGCTTGCCCGCTGTTGAGTTTTCGAAGTGCGGAACGCATCAATTAGAAGAGTACATCAGCGGAAGGCGTTGCGGAGCACGGCGTGCGGCGCTAGTCCCATTTCACGCGCACCTGCCGGGAGGAAACGACCACGTACCCCTTCGAGCGCCCGTGCTCGACCACGTCGCGCAAAATCGCCACGTCCTGCTCGCAGTATGCGGCGACGCGATCCTTCTGCCCGGCGCGCCACCATTCGACCGCCTGCAGGCCGTCGCCGCTCTTTGCCGTGCCGAGAGTATCGCGGGCGAGCTGGTCGAGCTTCACGCGGTGTCCCAGCTGTTTGTATAGCGCTTCGTGGACATCGAAGGAGCGCTGGCGAATGCCTTCGACGGGAGCGTAGGCACGAAGTACTTCGATATCGAATCGATTACCGTTGAACGTGACGACGTGCGTGAAACTCTCGAGCTCAGCCACCAGCTTTCCCACGTCGGGCTCGAACCAGCGGCGGAAGTTATTCTCCCGGTCCCACGTGACGGCGACTGCAACCCCGAAAGCCGGGATATTTCCCCAGCCGCCCGGCACTTCGTGCGACAGCCGCAGCGTTTCAATGTCCAAGTAGATTTCGCGATCGAATAGTCCTGGCGTGGGAATCTCCTAAACGGCAAATTTCAAGCTGTAGCTATCTGACGGGAACTTCCCCGAGAGACTTATCGAGGAGGCGCATGCCTTCGTCCACGTCCGACTTCGAAATGTTCATCGGCGGGGCCATGCGGATCACGTTGCCGTAAAGCCCTCCCTTGCCGATCAGCAGCCCGTTCGCGCGCGCCCGCTCCATCAACTCGGCGGTTTCGGCAGGCGCGGGCTCCTTCGTCTGGCGGTCGCGGACCAATTCGAGCGCCTGCATCATCCCCATCCCGCGCACATCGCCGATCAGCGGATACTTCTCCTTCAGCTCCTCGAGTTTCGTCCTGAAATATCCGCCGACCACGTACGTGTTTTCGCGGAGGTTTTCCTCCTCGATCACTTCGATCACGGCGCGGGCGGCGACCGAAGTCACGGGATTCCCGCCGAACGTCGAAATCGTCAGCCCCTGGAACTTGTCCGCCAGCTCCGCCGTCGTAATCGTCGCGCCGACCGGCACGCCGTTGGCCATGCCTTTGGCGCAGGTGATGATATCGGGCGTGACCTCCCACTGCTCGATGCCGAACCATTTCTTGCCCGTGCGCCCGAAGCCGGTCTGGACCTCATCGGAAATGAAAAGCCCGCCGTAATTCTTCACGATGCGGTAAACGATCTTGAAATACTCGGGCGGCGGAGTGATGAATCCCGCGACGCCCTGAATTGGCTCTGCGATGAATGCGGCAATCGTTCCACTGGTGGCGGTCTGTATCAGGCTTTCGACGTCGCTGGCGCACGCCACGCCACAATCGGGGTATTTCAAATGCAGCGGGCAGCGGTAGCAGTAGGGATTCACGGCGTGCGCCACGCCCACGTTGATAACGCCGCTTTTGCGCCAGGCCGCCTGCGCCGTCACTCCCTTCGTCAGCGTCGACGCACCCGCATACGCGTGCCGCAGCGCCACGACGTCATAACTGGAGCTTGCCATGCGGGCGAGCAGAATGGCGGCTTCGTTCGCTTCCGTCCCGGAATTCGTAAAAAAACTCTTTTGCAATCTCCCCGGCGTGATTTGCGCGAGTTTTTCCGCGAGCGCGACGATGGCCTCGGTGGGGAAGAGCGTGGAGGTGTGCTGGAGCTTGTCGACCTGCGCCTTGATCTTCGAGGTCACCTTCGGGTTGCAGTGCCCGACGCCGATCGTGACGATTCCACCGAAGAAGTCCAGGTACTTGTTTCCCTCGATGTCCCACAGGTATTGCATCGAGGCATGATCGGCCACGAGCGGCTCGCGGTAGTAGTTCGTGACCGCCGGCCACAGATACTCCCTGTGCTTGCGGACGATCTCTTCGCTGCGGGTCTGCGTGGCCTTCGGTTGCGTTGTCATTTCTTGGGCAGTTTACTCTGTGCCTTTGCACTCCGGCAAGGGCGGCACGGCACAGACCCGCCGGCAAGCTCGCCATCGCGAAACAGAGCGTGCGATTCTTCCGAGTTCCCGTATAATCCGGCCCAAGACGATGGTACCCGTGTTGAGAAACCTCGTGCGCGCGTTCGGACGGATCTTTCCGGACTGCGTGACCCTCAGCCAGGCGATCGCTTTCAACATGTTCCTGGCGTTCTTTCCATTGCTTCTTTTTGTGCTGGGTCTCCTGAGCGGCACGTCGATGTTCCACGATGCCTTGCGAGAAATCCCGGAGCGTCTGACTCAGATTCTCCCTCCCGGCAGCACACAAGTGGTCACCGAGTACTTCGTCCGAAAGGCCGTGCATCCCGGAAGATGGGCCTTGCTCGGTTTGGGTGGGACGCTGCTCGCCGGCACCCAGGTGATGGTGGGTTACATCGAAGGCTTTCGATTGGTCGAGGGGGACCTGCTGCAGCCGGGATACTGGCGGCGGCAGGGGCGAGCTCTGGGCCTCTTATGCCTCACGATCGTGCCGATTCAGATCGTCGTGATACTCACGGTGTTCGGCAAGCAGGTGCGCGCCTGGATGGTGCATCACACGTCTTCTCCGCAGCTCACTCACGTGCTCGGAATAGCGGCTTATGCGGCGGGCGTTTTCGTTTTGGCGATGGGTGTGCTCGTCGTGCTCTATCGGATCGGGCGTCCCGGCCACGCCGGCTTCCGCGCGCTTTTGCCGGGCGCCGCAGTGGCCACGGTTCTCTGGTGGGCTGTCGATGTTTCGTTCGGCTACTATGTTCGGAAGATGCCCTACGACGTGGTCTATCGTGGTTTGGCCTCGGCGATCGGCCTTCTCGTGTGGATGTTTCTCACCGCAATGATCGTGCTTCTGGGCGCCGCCTACAACGCGGAGGCGCGCGAGGCCCGGGAAGAAACCTCGCGGAAGACCAAGCTCATCGTGATCGTTCCATAAGGTCCCGCCGCCGAGCTATTGTGCCAGCGGTCAAAGCTGCTACACTATCCGTGTTGGTAGAAGTTCCCCTGCGGTGGACACCCTTCCACCCCGCGGAGGCGCGATGAGCGAAATTCGCGTCGAATGTTATGCGGGACACCGCGCCGACGAACGTCCTCTTCGGTTCGTTCTTCGTGGGCACGAGTACGTGATCCACGAACTCGATGGCCGGTGGTATTCCCCTCAAGCGAGCTATTTTCGCGTTCTCGCCGATGATGGCAATTACTACGTTTTGCGTCACGACGAAGCGCAGGATTTCTGGACGCTCGACGGCTTTCGCGCCGTTCGTCACGAATAGGCAGGCCACAATTGCAAGAAACAGTCAGGGCTGACATGCGGCGCCACGAACGGATCGTGGTGCCCGGGGCACTCCCGATTCGAGTGACGCGCGGCGGGAATGGACTGCGCATCGAAGGAATCGCGACGGTGATCGGCGTCGGGGGCATGTTTTGCCGCACGAAGGACACGCAGCCGCCCGGAACTGTCCTACCGTTGGCATTGACGTGCGGGTCCAACTCGCTCGAGGCGGAATGCAGCGTGCGACACGTCAACGAAAACGGAATGGGAGTCGAGTTCACGAGCTTGACGCCAGCGAATGAGCAGAAACTGAGGGAGCTTCTGCTCCAGCTGCACACCTGATAGCTTCCGGCGCATGTTGCACGTTCCGCCCTCCATACCGCAACTTTTGCCGCCCGGCGGGGTTACAATCCCCGTGGAAGCCATGCAGCAAAGCCGCATACGCCGTCCGGCGTGCAGATCTCGGGCGAGGCAAATCGCCCGGTCCAAGCGCGGGTACCGCCAGGGCCGCCTCGACACTGCGGGCGCGCTGTTCTTAGGGGCCGCCATTGTCGCCGTGCTCGCCGTGCTGTTCACACTGGCCGCACCGAATGCCAACGCCGATAAACACGAAGCGAAGGCCGGCGGCAACCCGGAATCAACTAGTCTCGACAGCAAATTCAAAGGCCATCTTCCCATTACGGAGCTGACCGAGGACCAGGCGATTCTGCACGCGCTGAACCGCTTGGCCTACGGCCCCCGCCAGGGCGACATCGATCGCGTTCGCCAGATGGGCCTCGAAAAATGGATCGACCAGCAACTCCACCCGGATTCGATCGACGACTCCGCGCTCGACGCGCGTCTGGAGAAGTACCCGACGTTGGGGATGTCCTCGAAGAAGCTCCTGGACGAATTTCCTCCGCCCAACCTTGCCGCCAAGAGAGCGGGCGAGACGAAAGACGAATACAAGCAGCAGATCATGGAAAAGCGCCGGGCGGCGATGGCCGATGTGGTGGAGACCGGCAACGAGAATATGGACAGGGCGCAGGAGGCGCTTGCGAAAATCCAGGGTCCGAATCGCATCATCGCCGAGCTTTCGATGGGCAAGCTGGATCGCGCCGTGTACAGCAACCGGCAGCTCGAAGCCGTGATGGAGGATTTCTGGTTCAACCACTTCAACGTGTTCGCGAACAAAGGAGTGGACCGCTGGCTGCTGACGTCGTACGTACGCGACACGATTCGGCCGCACACGATGGGAACATTTCAGGACCTGCTGACCTCAACAGCCAAGAGCCCGGCGATGCTCTTTTTCCTCGACAACTGGTTGAGCGTAGATCCGGCGGCATTTGAGCGGCACAAGCAGGAAATCGCGGCGCGCCGCGCGCGCTATCAAGGACTCTTTGGGGGAGTTCTTCCTCCATTTCCGGGAACGCAGGGCGGTGCACGCCTGAAGCAGCAGGACCGTGGCCTTAATGAGAATTACGGGCGCGAAGTGATGGAGCTGCACACCGTCGGAGTCGATGCCGGTTACACGCAGCAGGACGTGATCGAGATGGCGAAGTGCCTTACCGGATGGACCGTCCGCGAACCGCGCCGCGATCCCGAATATCTCTTCCGGCCGGAATTTCACGCCGAGGGCAAGAAGGTGGTGATGGGCCGCACGTTCGACTACGGCGGCGAAAAAGACGGCGAAGAAGCTCTGAAAATGCTCGCCAACGATCCGCGTACGGCCAAGTTCATTTCGACCGAACTCGCGCGCCATTTTGTCTCGGACAATCCGCCGCCCGCGCTTGTGGATCGCATGGCCAAGAACTACGAAGCGACCAGCGGGGACATTCGAAGCGTGCTGAAGACGATGATCTACTCGCCGGAGTTCTGGTCGAAGCGGGCGTATCGCGCCAAGGTGAAGACGCCGTTCGAGTTGGTCGCCAGCACGGCGCGCGCCCTGAACGCGGACGTCAGGATCTCTTTGCCGCTGGTGATGTGGGTTGGCCGCATGGGCGAGCCGCTATTCCTGTGCCAGCCGCCCACCGGCTATTCGGACAAGGCGCAGACGTGGGTAAACACGGGCGCTCTACTGAACCGCCTCAACTTCGCGCTCGCCTTCGCGACAGGCCACATGCCGGGCGCGAGCGCAGATCTGCGAGCGATGTTCGGGGAGGATGCGTCGAAGGATCCCCAAATGGCGCTCACGCGCGCTCTCGAGCTTTTCCTCGATGGGCAGGTGGAACCGCAGACGCGCCAGACGCTCGAGAGCCGGCTGAGCGATCCGCAGATTTTGCAGGCGCGCCTCGATGACCCGGTCAAGCAGGTGAACGAGGGATTGCTCTCCGGGCTGGTATTGGGCACGCCCGAATTTCAGCGCCGTTAGGGAGAACGACGATGAACATTTCCCGGCGATATTTTCTGAAGAATGGCGGCATCGCGATGCTCGGAATGGCGTCGCTACCGTCATTCTTGCAGCGCGCCGTGGCAGCCACCGCCGCGCCCAACAAGAAGAAGATGGTCGTGCTGTTTCAGCGCGGCGCGATGGACGGCCTCAACGTGGTCGTACCGTTCGCCGAGCCGAACTATTACCAGCTCCGTCCGACCATCGCAATCCCGGAGCCGCGCCGCGGCGGTGAGGACGCTGCCATCGACCTCGACGGTTTCTTCGGTCTGCATCCGAGCCTCCAGCCCTTGCAGCCGCTCTTCCAGAATGGCCAGCTTGCGATCGTGCAGGCCGTTGGCTCGCCCGATCCGACGCGGTCGCACTTCGACGCGCAGGATTTCATGGAGTCGGGCACGCCCGGCATGAAAGCCACCGAAGACGGCTGGCTCAACCGCGCGTTGCAATCGATTCCGGAAGAAAAACAGTCCCCGTTCCGTGCCGTCGCGTTTGGTCCGTATCTGCCTCGCACGCTCGAAGGCAGTGTGCCGGCGGTCGCCATCCCGGACCTCAAGCAGTTCAAGATGTACGGCCCCGAGCAGACGGTCGAGGGCGGTTTCGAAGCGATGTACGCACAGACGGTCGATCAGGCTCTGCGCGGAGTTGGGCACGAAACGTTTGAGGCGATCGATCAGCTCAAGAAGATCAATCCCGACGCGTATCAGCCGGAGAACGGGTCGCAGTACCCGCGGAGCCGGTTCGGCCAGAGCCTTCAGGAGATCGCCGAGCTGTTCAAGGCCGACATCGGGCTAGAAGTGGCATTCCTCGATAGCGGGGGCTGGGACCACCACGTCAACGAAGGCGGCGTACAGGGGCAGCTCTCGAATTTGCTGCGCGATCTGGGGCAGGGAATCGCCGCGTTCCACCAGGACATGGGCGACCGCATGGGCGACGTTGTGTTCGTCAGCATGTCGGAGTTCGGGCGCACCGCCCACGAAAATGGGAACCGCGGCACCGACCACGGCCATGCCAACTGCATGTTCCTCATGGGCGGCGACATCAAAGGTGGGAAGGTTTATACGCGCTGGCCGGGGATGAATGAAGACCAGCTCTATCAAGGACGCGACCTCGCCGTGACGACCGATTACCGCAGCGTCCTCGGCGAAATCATGACGAAGCATCTTGGCGGACGCAATCTCAACGCCGTGTTCCCCGGTTTCGCCAACGATCCGCGCCAGTTCCTCGACCTCATTAAGTCTTAGACCAGATTTGTGCAAACAAAAAGGGGAGGGCGAAGGCCCTCCCCTTTTTGTCGCTTGCGTCGAAACGTGAGGTTTAGCTGCCTAATCGTTGCCGGCCTTGATTCTCATTGAGAAGAACGACCGGTAGACGAAAATAAACGACACGATGAAGAACGCCGCCGCGAGGATGTGCGTCAACCGCGTGTTTCCCTGGGATGCAGTCAGCGAAACGGCGAGCTGTACCGCGAGCAATCCGAACAGTGTCGTGAACTTGATCACGGGATTGAGCGCCACCGAGGACGTGTCCTTGAACGGATCGCCTACCGTGTCGCCCACGACGGTCGCGTCGTGCAAAGGAGTCCCTTTCTGCTTCAGCTCAACTTCGACGATCTTCTTCGCGTTGTCCCACGCGCCACCGGCGTTGGCCATGAAGATGGCCTCATATAGGCCGAAAACAGCGATCGAAATCAGGTAGCCGATGAAAAAGAACGGCTCGACGAACGCGAATGAGAGCGCCGCGAAGAACACGGCGATGAATATGTTCAGCATGCCTCGCTGAGCGTACTTCGTGCAGATTTCCACCACCTTCTTGCTGTCCTCGACGGAGGCCTTTTCCACGCCCTCGAGTTTGATGTTTGCCTTGATGAATTCAACGGCCCGGTAGGCGCCGGTGGTCACCGCCTGCGTGGAAGCGCCGACGAACCAGAAGATCATCGCGCCGCCGGTGATCAACCCAAGCACGAATGGCGCGTGCAAAAGCGAAAGTTTCTCGACGTTGATCTTGAGGCCGTTCGTGAGGGCCATGATGATCGAAAAGATCATGGTGGTCGCGCCCACGACGGCTGTTCCAATGAGAACCGGTTTCGCCGTGGCCTTGAACGTGTTGCCCGCCCCGTCGTTCGCTTCGAGCAGATGCTTGGCGCGCTCGAAGTTCACGTCGATGTTGAAATCCTTCTTGAGCTCCGCCGTGGGAACGCTTTCGATCAGCGAGAGCTCGTAGATCGATTGCGCGTTGTCCGTCACAGGGCCGTAGGAATCGACCGCGATCGTCACGGGCCCCATCCCCAGAAAGCCGAAGGCCACGAGACCGAACGCAAACACCGGTGCGGCGATCATCAAGGCGGAGAGCCCGCCGAGGCTGACGAGATACCCAATCGACATCAGCGCGACCATCGCCAATCCCAGGTAATAGGCTGAGAAATTTCCGGCCACGAAGCCGGAGAGAATTCCGAGCGACGCGCCGCCTTCCTGCGAAGAACGCACTACCTCCCGGACGTGCCTCGAGTCCATCGATGTGAAGACCTTGACGAGTTCCGGAATAACGGCGCCGGCCAGAGTCCCGCATGAAATGATCGTCGCCAGCCTCCACCACTGTGTCGTGTCGCCGCCCAGATCGGGAATCATGTAGTAGGAAATCAGGTAGGTGAGCGCGATCGAAACAAACGATGTAATCCACACCAGCGACGTCAGCGGCGTTTCGAAATTCATCTCGTCCGCTTTCGCAAACCGCGCGCTCGCGATGGCGCTGTTGATGAAATAAGCGGCCGCGCTTGCCACCAGCATGGCAATGCGCATCACGAAAATCCACACGAGCAGCTGCACCTGCACCACCGGATTCGAGACACCCAGCAAGATGAACGTGATCAGCGCGACGCCCGTGACGCCGTAGGTTTCGAATCCATCGGCGCTCGGTCCTACCGAATCGCCCGCGTTGTCGCCGGTGCAGTCCGCGATGACGCCCGGGTTGCGCGCGTCGTCTTCCTTGATCTTGAAGACGATCTTCATCAAGTCGGAGCCGATGTCGGCGATCTTCGTGAAAATGCCGCCCGCGATGCGCAGGGCCGCCGCGCCCAGCGATTCGCCGATGGCGAATCCGATGAAGCACGGTCCCGCGTAGTCACCGGGAACGAACAGCAGAATGATGAGCATCATCAGGAGTTCCACGCTGATCAGCATCATGCCGATGCTCATCCCCGCGCGCAGCGGAATCTGATAGATCGGATAAGGTTTTCCGCCCAGGCTCGCGAACGCCGTCCGTGAGTTTGCAAACGTGTTCACCCGGATACCGAACCACGCAACGCCATAGCTGCCCAAGATTCCCACCACGCTGAAGAACAGGATCATGACGACGCGAACTGCCTCATAGTGTTGCAGGACGCCGAAATAGAGCACGATGACGGCGGCGATGAAGATCCACAGCAAAAAGAGGAATTTCCCCTGCGTGACAAGATACGTCTTGCAGGTTTCGTAGATCAGTTCGGACATCTCGCGCATCGCGCGGTGCACCGGCAGGTTCTTCAGCCGCACGTAAATCGTCAAGCCGAACGCGAGCCCGAAAATGCAGAAGAGGATTCCCCACAGCAGCAATTTGTGGCCGTCCACGTTGTGGAATTGCACGAGCGACAAATCAGGCAGCCTGAGGTTGGCCTCGCCGCCGGCGCTCTCGGCTGCGCGGGAGGTGCCCGCGCCCAGGAGCGCAAATGCCAGCGCGGCTCCGGCTGCGAATATCCTAGTCAAGCGGGATCTGAGCCGGCCTTCACCCGCCGGGCGGACGGCTGCGAGTCTGATGCGCATCAGTGATCCTCCATGGAAAGATTTCATATATAGGGACTGTTCAGGCGTTCTTCTGCGAATAATTCTCGCCGTTGTCGTCGATCATCTCGGGGAATCTGTCCGCACCCGCAAGTCCACCGTCCTACTCAGCAATGGCGTCCTTCCCCCCGGAGGAAGACTCCCTGAACGGGAGCCTGTACTTGCGAGAAGTTACGGCTCAGAGGGGACGTTTTTAGCAGGATTCTCGCATTTCGTCAAGAAAATGGCTGCCGGCGGGACGGAAGCTGCGCAAGTGGCACGGCATGAGCATGTTAGAATTCCAACGTGAAGAAACAAACCATTTCGCCCGGCGGGACGGTCGATGGAGTGGTCGAGCTTCCCGGCGACAAGTCGATTTCGCACCGCTATGCCATTCTCGCTGCTCTCGCTGAAGGCGCGAGCGAGATATCCAACTACGCTTCGGCAGTGGACTGCCACAGCACGCTCGAATGCTTCCGCCGGCTGGGCATCGAGATCGAATCGAAAGACGCCCATGTGCGCATCTCGGGCAAGGGCCTCGACGGCCTGAGGCAGCCGCGCAAGGTGCTCGACGCCGAGAATTCCGGCTCCACGATGCGCATGCTCGCAGGCGTGCTTGCCGGACAGTCCTTTGTATCCACGATCACAGGCGATGAATCGCTTCGGCGGCGCCCCATGCGTCGAGTGATCGACCCACTCCGCCAAATGGGCGCCGAAATCCGCAGCCGCGAAGGGGACCGCGCGCCGCTCGAGATTCACGGCGGAAAATTGCACGCGATCGACTACGCGCCGCCGACTCCCAGCGCGCAGGTGAAGTCGGCGATCCTTCTCGCCGGGCTTTACGCCGACGGTGTGACCACGGTGCGCGAATCGGTTTGCACGCGCGACCACACCGAGCTTGCATTGCGCGAGTTCGGTGCCAAAGTCGAGGGGAGCCGGGGCACGATCCACATCCACCCCCGGCCGAAGCTTGCCGCGCGAAAGCTCACCGTCCCGGGCGATCTTTCGACCGCCGTGTTCTTGATTGGAGCCACGCTCGTCCTGCCCGGATCGTCACTGATGCTCCGCAACGTCGGGCTGAATCCCACGCGCGCGCGAGTTCTCGATTTTCTTATTTCCATCGGTGCGCCCGTTCGCATCGCCACGGTGCAGATGCGCGATGGGGAACTGGCCGGAGATGTTTCCGTCCGCCACGGGGCGCTCGAAGGCGGCAGCATCTCCGGCGCGCAGGTGGCGGAAATGATCGATGAACTTCCGATGCTTGCGGCTCTGGGACCGTTCACCGAAAAGGGAATCGAGATTCACGACGCGCAGGAATTGCGGGTGAAGGAAAGCGATCGTATCGCGACTCTCGCGGCGGGGTTGCGCCAGATGGGCGCGCGCGTCGAGGAATTCCAGGACGGCATGCGCGTCGAAGGACGTTCATCCGGAAAGTTGCGGGGCGCGAAGATCGATCCACACGGGGATCACCGCATTGCCATGGCACTGTCGGTTGCGGCCCTCGGAGCCGAAGGCGAGTCCGTCATTCGTGATGCGGACTGCGTCGGCGTTTCGTTTCCGCAGTTCTTTGAGACTCTGGATCGCCTGCGCGGAGCGGAGAGCCGATAGCCGGGCGCTGCGCCCGAAGGTCGGCTGGCAGCGAATCAGGGAGACTTTCGAAGCTGGATCGTGCCGTAGCTCGTGGTGATCGTGATCTTGGGAACGGGCGCCCCGGCCTTGGCTCCGAACTGGCCGTCCAGCCGCCCCATAGCGCCTTCATTTACGGTTCTCAGCGCCGGATCACTGAAATCGCTCTCGACTTCACCGGATCGCGACGCCGCAGAAACCTCGAAACTCGATTTCGCCGGCAGCGTGACCCTCACTTCTCCGGTTTGGTTCGTGATGATGATGTCCTCGCGTGGCGGCGCCGCATAGCCTACTTTGACGTCACCGTGCGAATCCGCAATCTCAAGGCGCCCCGCCACGTTCTCGACATCGATATCCTTATTGTGCGTCAGCAATTTCGCGGGCCCGGCGGCGTCGGAAAGATCGATCTGACCCGCGTCGAGCTCGAGCCGCCCGGTCATCTGCGCGACTGTGAGATCGGTCCATGGTGAATGGCAGCGAGTTGTTCCTCCCACCTTGCGCACACGGGTTGATCCGAGAAATGGGCCTTCGACGGTCAGGTCACCGGCGACATTGGCCACGTCCACGTCGCCTCCACGCCCCGAAATTCGAACGTTGCCGGCGGCGTTCGTGATTCGGGCGACACCTCTCTGCAAGGCGGCCGTGACATCCGAGCCGGCGTCATGGACTTCTATGTCCCCGCTTTCCGTATGGGCATCGATTCTCCCCGCCACTCCGGCGATGCTGATATCGCCGTGCGATGCATGGGCGTCCACACTCGCCGTCTTCGGCAACTGCACGTCGAGATCGACGCGCACGCCATCGTGATAGTCGCTGTGGCGCGACGGGTGAAGGATGTAGCCATCGCCCGTCTGCTCGATTGCAACCTCGACCTGGTTCATCTTCGTGTTTGCGTCGGATTGATTCGCCGCGGAGGCGGATTCGTTGGCGGACGCCCGGATCTCGTTTCCTTCGGCCGCATGAACCGCGATGTTGCCTCGAAAGGTTTCGATCGTCACGTGAGCCCCGGCGGGAATTGTTTGCGGCGCGACCTCGCGAGTCTGTGAGAACGATTCACCGAACGGAGAGATATTGATCTCATCGTCAGGAATGTGCAGGCGAATCCAATCATGGAAGGCGAAGCCGGAAAGCACAAACGCAAGCAGAATCAGCAGCGCGGCTTCTCCTCCCGAAAGAATCGGCGGCCGGGCTTGGCCTGCGCTCCGAGCAGCGAGGTAGTCGATCAGCTTGGCGACGCCCCAGAGAATGATCAGAACGGGCCAGTACAGGCGGATCAGGCGGCCAAGGCCGAGCGCGGGATCGAAGCGATTGAGAAGGAAAAGCGCTCCGAGCACGATCAGGAGCAGACCGGCGAAGATCGAGCTTCGTTGTGGTTGGCTGTTGCTCACGCGCCCCTCACGAACCCGTGTGCCCCGCCCGCGAGGCGAGCGATTGCGTCAAGAGTACGATCCCCGCCACAACCAGCAGGACGGGCCAGAGGTCACCAAAGCCGTAACGGGTGAACTGGCCGATCAGGAATATGACACCCACCGCGATCAGCATGAATGGTCCCATCAGCCCGCGCACGCGGCAGTTCATGCAGGTGCAGCGCGATTTCGTTCCATCCGCCATGGCAGCCTCTCCTACGAGCTCTTCCTCATTCGATCCATCAGAATCCACACGCCTAGAACAATCAGCCCCATCGGCCACGCCTTGGCGAACCAGTCCCTCATCAGCAGGTGGAAGTTTGAAAGCAGGAAGAGAACGCCGAGGACGATCAGGACGATTGCACCGATCGGCTTCTTACCCTCGCTCTGAACCAAGTCCGCCGGCTGTGGTTCCCCGGCCTGGCGCGCTTTGGCGACGCGGTAGGCTTCGATCGGCATGTAGAAGTAGAAGCACCCGAGGCCGATTCCAAGGAAGGGATAGTAGGCGCCGGGCAGGTCGCTGCTTAGCGCCGCGATAATCCCACCGAAAATCACAACGTGAATCAGCGCCTTGACGTACTCGCCGTTGTAGACGGCGCCCAGTCCGGGAATGAATCCCAGAGCCAGAGCGGTGCCTGGATGGCCGGTGCCTGGTGCGCTCTGCGTCTGTTCACGGGGCGCGGAAACCATACCCGCGAGGCACGGCTCGCAGTAGAGAGCGCCGCGCACTTCCCGCGTGCAAGCCGTGCAGAGAGGCTTGCCGCACTGGCGACAATAACCGGTGGCGTCAACTTCGGCGTGCTCGGCACATTTCATAGAATGCTCCTGATGGCACCGTTCGTGAGGTCTTCGCGCGAGATGATCGACAGCGCTGCCAGCTCGCTCGCTCCGTGCGTATGGCGGCGGCCCGAGTGCGGAATTGATTGCGACTTCTGGCGCTGCTCGGAAGCGGGCGGCTGCGCCGGCTGACCCGGCCGAGGCTCGGCATTCGGCGCGCGGGCGGGCTCGGAGATCGGTTCCGACATGGTTTCGGGCTGGGACGTCAGTCGCGATTGAATTTCATAGACGACGCGCAAACCGTTGACGAATTTCGCTCCGTGCGCGTACGCAAGATGAACCTGCCGGTTCGCGGCGCGGAACATGTTCACGGGATTCAACGCGGTTTTGCCGCCGGCTGTCGCAGACGCGTGGAAAATGATCAGGATTGACGCCGCCACGGTGACCAATCCCATCGCGAACCGCGGCTGCCAAATCGACGGCAACCACGCGAACATTCCACTTCCGCTATGTTCGCGCTCGCGCGGGCCAAGCGTCGCGTCCAGAATCCTTCCGGCCAGGTGGCGCGGCTCCTCGACAGGAGGAGCCTGCTGCATTCGGCTGACAAGCATTTTCACCTGCGCCACGAGCTGCGTGCATTGGACGCATCCGGATGCATGCGCTGAAAATGCCGCTGCTTCTCCAGGAAGCAGGGAGCCTTCCAGGTAATCGCTGAGCCGTTCTTCCGTGAGTGTGCAATTCCAATCCATGATCTTCGCTTCGCCGGCTATGCCGGGCGCAACCCCATTTCCTCGAGGACTCGCGCGAGCTCGATGCGTCCTCGGTTGATCCGCGATTTCACCGTTCCTTCGGGAACCTGAAGCACCTTCTGAACCTCAGCATAATCGAGGCCCTGCAAATCTCGCAGGATCACCGCTTCGCGAAGTTCCGGTGAGAGCCGGGCCAGTCCGCGCTGCAACTGCGCGCTCAATTCCGAGGCCTGAGCGAGGCGGTCCGGGGTGCGCGCCGGGGAATGCTTTTCCTCGAGCTGAGGCATGGCATCCTCGATCGAATCGGTCAAGCGGTCGCGGCGCGTGCGCCGGTAATGATCGACGAGCAGGTTCCGCGTCACGCTCGTGAGCCAGGTCGGGAAGGCTCCTTGCTCGGGGCGGTAACTCGGAAGTGTGCGGTAAATGCGCAGAAAAACCTCCTGGCTCAGGTCCTCGGACGATGCCGCATTTCCCGTGAACCGGTAGCATAGGTTATACACGCGCCGCGTGTGCCGCCGCACAAGCTCCTCCCAGGAAGGTCCATCGCCCCGGAGACAAAGTTGAACCAGTTGGGCGTCGGGCTCCAATCGTTTCTGGCCTCGCGACCTTCATTCCTTTCGGCCTCAATTTAAGGAACGTAAATCCGGGCCGAAAAGTTCCATGCTGGGGCGCATCTTAGGCTTGCTTGGCCCGCGAACACAAGGACGCTGCTCGGCGTTGTACGCGAGCAAGGCGCACGACGCGTGCTCGATTACCTCCCATCGCTCGCCGTTGCAATCGCGCCGACGCGCTCCTTGACACTGCTGAAACCTTGCTGCTACGGTTCAATGCGAATGCTCCGAAAATCGCGACGGTATGTCCTGCTCGTCATCGTCCTCCTTGCTCTCGCGTACTTTCTTTACAGGTTCCGCAACTCGATCACGCTGGAGGGATTTCGGTGGGGGACGGTGGTGGCGTCTCTCCGCCAGGCCCGCCTTTCTCTGCTGTTTCTCTCGCTCGTGGCGATCTACGTCTGTTACGCGATCCGGGCGCTGCGCTGGGTGCGCCTTTGCCGGGCTCTAGGTGCAGCGCACTTCTGGAACGTATTTCGCGCGACCCTCGTTGGCTTCACGTGCGTATTCCTTCTGGGGCGGCCAGGAGAGCCGATCCGCCCCGTGTTGATCGCCCGAAAGGATTCGCTTTCGATGCCGGGGATGTTCGGGATCTATGTTCTCGAGCGCGTCTTCGACATGGCGGCCGCGGCCTTGCTGGCCGTCTTCGCCTTGCTCTCGTTCGAACGGAGAGTTGCGGTTGGCCCGGAGAACGATCTAGTGCTGAAAGTCGCGCGCTCCGCGGGGGTGTTGCTGCTCGCCGGACTCGTGGCTGTCATCGTGTTCTTGATCTACTTTCGGTATCGCGGCGCGGCGTGGCTCGCACGAAAACTGCAGCACGAGGTTTGGCGAACCGGTTGGCGCAAGAAGGTCGCCGCGCTCCTCGAGGGATTCTGCGAAGGGTTGCAGGGCATACGCACGTGGAGCGATCTGGGAGCGCTGTCGTTCTACACGCTGGCGCACTGGGCGCTGGTCATACTCGTGTATGTCTGGGTCCTCCGGGCGTTTCCGGGGAAACTTGCCACCCTGAGCTTTGGCAGTGTCGTCCTCGTCGCTGCGTTTACCCTGATCGGTTCTGCGGCCCAAGCTCCTGCGGTTGGCGGGGGATCGCAGGCCGCGACGTTTCTTGTATTGAGTCTCATCTTTAGAGTAGAAAAGGAGCCTGCGGCGATCGCCTCGATCGTGCTGTGGTTGATCACTTTCGCAGGCTGCTGCATTGCGGGATTGCCGTTGCTGTTCCGGGAAGGTTGGTCGATGGGCGAATTGCGGCGCATGGCGCAGGCGGAAGAGCGAGCGGGAGAGGCCGAGCTTCTGGCCGAGGCTGAACACGCCGCCGAGCCGAGGGAGAGGTCGCGGTGAAGTGCCCCTTCTGCGCGCACCTCGATGACAAAGTAATCGACTCGCGCGAAGCGCGCACAGGCGATTTGATCCGCCGCCGCCGCGAGTGCCTCAAGTGCGGCCGCCGGTTCACCACCTACGAGCGCATCGACGAAATTCCCTACATGGTCATCAAGAAAGATGGCCGCCGCGAGAAGTTTGACCGCCAGAAGATTTTGCAAGGGTTACTGAAGGCGTGCGAAAAACGACCCGTGCCGGTGAACAAGCTCGAAACGATCGTCGATCAGGCCGAGGCGTTTGTCAGCGAAGCGCCCGACCGCGAGCGCAGCACGGCCGAGATCGGCGGACTGCTCATGGCGCACCTGAAGAAGCTCGACAAAGTCGCCTATGTCCGCTTCGCGTCCGTCTATCTCGATTTCAAGGACGTGAAGGAATTCATGGACGAGCTGAAGGGCTTGTTGAAGGATCGCGCCAAGAAGTAAGACGACTACGCCTGCCAGACGCCGGCCGCGAACGTCTTCACCGTGCGGAAGCCCAGCCTCTCGTATAGTTCAACCGCGCGCTTGTTGACCGACGTGACCGTCAGGGAAAGCGATTCGTAGTTCCGGCGACGGAGCGCCACGATCGCGCACTCCATCAACTGCCTGCCGATGCCATGGCCCTGATAACCTGGCATCACGCAAACTTGCGTCACGTGACCCACGCCCTCAGCGACGGTTGAGGTGAGGATCATGGCGATGAGGCGGTCGCCCGACGCCGGCCGCACCAGAAACGAAGCCTCGGGCAGAAATTGGCCGCAGCCTGGTAAGAGAACGATGTTTCGCAGGAATTTCAAGCTGCCCGCTTCGCTGCAATACTGGTCGTTAATCTGGCCGTCCACGTGGTCGGCATACGCAAGCTGGATCAGCCGGGCGGCGGGCTCGAACGCCCGGTCGGTCCACGGTTCGATCCGCAGCCCGGCCGACAGTGGCTTGCCGCTGAGCTTTGCTTCGTCGAGCGGAAGCAGCATGAATTGGCGGGTGTGCAGCCGGAAATGCTGCGATAGAAACGCGGGATCGAGCTCGGTGCCGAAGGGCATCAGCTGGGCTTCGATGCGCTCAAGGCGCGGCGTGGCGCGCAGTGCTCCCAGCATTTCGGTCAGAAGGCGCTGCGTGGTGGCTGCCTGCGCGTGCTGGGCGGACACAAACAGCCCGCCGATCAGCCCCTTGTGGTCTTCCAGGACATAAAAGCCGTACCCGGTCGGGTGACCGTCCTCGATCGCCGCACACCCTCCCAGCGCCCGCGAATCGATGAACTTCCGGACGAGATCAATCGACGGGCGGTAGTCCCAGCGCAGCTCTTCCTGCCACCTCTGCGCTTCCTCCTGGAAGAGACCCTCCAAGGACCGCGAATTCAGCTGCCGAAGATCGACGATCTGCATGGAAGCCAAATACTTTCCTCCCCCCGGCTATTATAGCTTCGCCCGGCCCACGAATCTAACCGGCACACTCTTACGCAACTTCCCTGTGGCACAAACCCGGACGCGAATGGAAATATGCTAACATTTGGCGCGCAGAGGCGTGTACGCTGGAGCGCCCGCGCTCACTGGATGGCCGTCTTTTCCGAGCTTCGCTATCCCACCACGCTTCTCGCCAAACTTTTCTCCATACTTCTGGCGTTGCTCCTGTTCGCCCTCGTGTCCATTTCGACGGTTTCCGGTTTTCTGATTTACCAGATTCTCCGCCCGGCGCGGAATCCCTCCTCGTTCGACCTCAACGTGATGATGGGGCACCCGAGCACGTTTTCATTCTCGCTGGCCGACGGATCGACCCGCGAAGGATGGCTCTTTCCCGGATTGCGTGGAGCCCCGGCGATCGTGGTGTGTCACGGCTATCTCTCGCAGCGAGCCGACGTACTGACCCTGGTCACGGCGCTTCAGGATCACCAGTTCAACGTCTTCCTGTTCGACTTCATCGGGCACGGAACGAGCGTAGGGCGGACTACGCTTGGCTACCAGGAGACCGGTGAACTCCGATCGGCCGTGAAGGCCATACTGAGTCGCGACGACGTGGACCCGCAGCATCTCGGCCTATGGGGCGTGGACATGGGTGGATACGCAGCTCTCGAGGTGGCAGCCACCGACCCGCGTGTGACGGCCTTTGCGGTTGACGATGCGTATGACGATCCCCGCGACATGTTGCGAATGGAGATGAGGAAGTCCGGGTTGACGGTCCTGCCTGGGGTCGCGCGGTTCGCGGATTTCGGGTTCCGCATGTTCAACTACCCCTTTCGGCGCGAGCCTCCCGTATCGACGCGTTTTGGAGCCACAAGGGGAGTTCCCAAGCTGTTCATCGAATCGGACGATCGTCCAGCGCTGGCGAACGCAACGCTACAGCTTTTCGTCAAGGCGCCGGACCCGAAGCAGGCGTTGCGCGAACGCATGAGCTATCGCGATATGTCCGACGACGACCGCAAGGCCTACGAAAGCCAGATCGTGAATTTCTTCCTTCAGTACATCCCGCCCACGTCCCGCTGACCGAGTTTCAGTGCGGCGCCGGCGCGACGGGCGCGTAGACGATTCCCCGATAGGACTCATCGAGATCGCCGTGCACCCTGCCAAGCCGCCGCATTTCGCGCAGACCCTCCGGCGTAGTCAACACGAGCGCGGATTCCCGGTCGTCCGGTGACCACTCGGAGAGCTCGCGGCCCAGGTAAAATTCGATCCCGTAACTCCAGGACCGTTGCAAGTGGTACGTGAAGATCCGATCGGGGTGCGCGTCGTTGCGCATCAGTTGGCCGTGCCATCTCGCCGAGAAGGATGCGTCGAGCGCGGGTAGGATCCGCAACCCAGCGGCTGCAACGCACAGCACGGTGAGAGCAAGCGCCAGCGCCACAAACGCCCGCTTGCGCAACAGTGCAACGGTTGCCACGCCGATCCCGCCGGTGATCGCAAGGATCGCGGTCATGAAAATCGGCCAGCCGGCAGCGTCGCGAGCCGCTTGCGGGAGCCGGCTTGCCCATTGGAAGGCGGCAATCCCGAGTACGATCCACGTGATCCCAAGAGCAACGCCGATGGTCCTGAAGCTGTGTTGCCCCGCCTCCGAGTCAGCGACGGCCGCGCGCGAGAGAGCCACTGCCAGCAACAGAGCTAGTGGCGGGATGGCGGGCAGGATGTAGCCCGGAAGTTTCGACTGCGAAAGGCTGAAGAAGAAAACAGGGAATGTTGCCCAGCAGGCAAAAAAGAAGCCGGGAGAATTCTTCCACGATTGTTCGCGCCACAGGCGAAGGCCTTCTCGTGCCGCCGGCCACAGGAGCACAGTCCAGGGAAGAACCGCCAGAAGCAGAATGGGGCCGAAGAACCAAAACGGCTGGCGGTGCTGGAACAGAGGTGTCAGGTATCTCTGAAAATTGTGTTGAAAGATGAAGACGCGAAGGAATTCCGGATTGCGCAGCGCGCACACAACATACCAGGGAAGCGCCACGACGCAGAATGTGGCAACAGCGATTGGATGCACGGACCGAAACGCCGCGCGCCAGTGCCCTGTGGCAATCGCCCATAGACCGATCGCCCCGCCCGCCAAAATGACGGCCGCCGGACCTTTCGCCAATGCCCCAAGCCCGAGGAACCCACCGAAGAGTAAAAGGGGAAGGGAATCGCTTCGCGAAGCGGCCGATTCTCCGCGGAGAGCTCCGGCGCGGCGAAGCGCACAAGCCGCGCTCGCCATCGCGAGCGCAATCGAAGCCGCGAAGAGCATGTCGGGTCCACCCGAGCGGGCGAATCCGATGGCTGCCACGCTCGTCGAGAAGATGAGGGGTGCAAGCAGCGGGACGCGCTGCGTAAATGTTCCTCCATCACCATAGTGCCTGCGTGCAAGCCAGCCGATCGCAATCGCCGCCACAAGTGCGGCGAGTGCGGACGGCAGTCTCGCGGCCCATTCAGCGGGGAGGTGCAACCGGAATCCCATCGCCGCGGCCCAGTAATAGAGAATCGGCTTCTCGAACCAGGGCTGTCCGTAGAGGAGCGGCGTCACCCAGTCTCCCGTTTCCGCCATCGCGCGCGCAATCCACGCGTAGCGCGGCTCATCGGGACCGACGAGCCCAATCGCGCCAAGATTGCCGAAGAGGCAGACAGCCATCGCGACTGCGGACGCGAGCAGAATCCCGCGCGCAGGGCGTTGTTCGCTATTTTTGATTTCGCTCAAGATGGAGCTGAGTCTAGCATCGGCCGATTCAATTTGAACTTCCTAACCGTATAATGGCTCGCGATGCGGGAATGGCTCGAGTACGCCGCGGCTTGGACGGGACTGAAGCTTCTTGGGCTCTTGCCTCGGTCGGCGGCAAGATTCACGGGCGCCTGCTTTGCCGCCGCCGCTTATCGAGTGCGGGCACCTTTGCGCCGCGCGGCTCTATTCAATCTGCGGCTGGCTTTTCCGGATTGGACCGACGCGCAACGCAAGCAGGCGATCCGCGGAATGATTCGGCAAATCGGTTGGATGGCGGGCGAGTTCTCGCAATTTCCGAAATATACGCGCGACAATATCGAGCGGATCGTCGTTGTCGATGGATTCGAGAATTTTGACGCGGCTCGCCGCCGGGGGAAGGGAGTGCTGTTCCTCACCGGGCACATGAGCGCGTGGGAGTTGGCTCCCTTCGCGCAAGCGCTGTACGGTTACCCGCTGTATTTCCTCGTCCGGCCCATCGCCAATCGCCGCGTGGACGAAATGATCAATGCGTACCGCTGCCGCTCCGGCAATCAACCGATTGAAAAGAATCGTGCCGCCCGTTCGATGCTGAAAGTCCTCGGCGAAGGGGGCACGGTCGGGGTTCTCTCCGACCACAACACGTCCTTAGAAGAGAGCGTCTTCGTGAATTTCTTCGGCATTCCGGCTTCCACGACCTCGGGCCTCGCGCGGATTGCCCTCCGGACAGACGCCGCCGTTGTGCCCGGTTTTCTTTCGTGGGATCCGCAGCGCCGGAAATACCGTCTGCGGTTTGAGCCGGCGGTCGAACTCGCGCGCACGGGCAACGAAGAATCGGACGTGATCGAGAACACCTCGCGCTTTACGCGTGTAATCGAGGACTACATTCGCGCCCACCCCGATCAGTGGCTCTGGGTCCACAAGCGATGGAAGACGCGCCCGCCGGGTGAGAAACCGATCTATCCGTTCTGAAAAGTTCGCGCCTGGGCTGAGTCGAGTCCGGTGACAAGAGAGGCCGACATGACACGCACTGCCGGTGAACTCGCAAAGTATCTCGAAATCAGACTTGAAGGAAATCCGGCCGCGCCGATCTCGGGCGTTGCAAGTCCGGAGCGCGCCCGCGCGGAGGATCTGATCTATCTGGATTCGCCGCGCCATAAGGACCGCGCGGACCAGTCAGCCGCGGTGTGCGTGCTCGCGCAGCCGGGGGCGCGATTTGCTGGGAAGACGATCCTCGAGGCAGCCGATCCGAAGTTCGCGTTCGCGAAAGCAGCCGAATGGCTGCTGCCACGGCCCGTTTCGGAAGCCGCGATCCATCCCACCGCCGTTGTGTCGGCGAACGCAAAGCTTGGACCGCGGGTCTTCGTGGGCCCGTACGTGGTCGTCGAGGATCGCGCGGAAATCGGCGCGGGGACCGCGATCGAGGCGTTTTGCTTTTTGGGCCGGGGCGTCCGCGTGGGGGAGAATTGCCGCCTTCACCCGCGAGTCACGCTTTACGCCGGCTCTCGCCTGGGACATCGTGTCGAGGTGCATTCGGGAGTCGTCATCGGCGCTGATGGGTTTGGCTACGTTTTTGGCGAGGGGCGCTACTGGAAGTTCCCTCAGATCGGAAGCGTCGAGATAGGCGACGACGTGGAAATTGGCGCGAACGCGACGATCGACCGCGGTGCGCTCGAAACAACGCAAATCGGCAATGGCGTCAAGATCGACAATTTGGTTCAGGTTGCCCACAACGTCCAGATCGGCGAGCATTCCGTCCTTGCGGCGCAGACGGGTGTCTCGGGCAGCAGCACCCTCGGCAAGCGCGTGGTGATCGGCGGTCAAGTCGGAATCGCGGACCACTGCAAAATCGAAGACGGCGCGGTGGTCGGCGCGCAGGCCGGAATCCCGACCGGCAAAGCGATCCGTCGGGGGCAGACGGTGTGGGGAACGCCGGCGCGGCCCCTTGAGAAATTCAAGGAGCAGTACGCCTGGTTCGCACGTCTGCCCGAGCTGGCCGAGCGCATTCGCAGTCTCGAAAAAGAGCGCAAGAGCGGCAAGAATCACTAGTGGTGGTGACTAAACTTTCGGTTTCCGCTCGCTGCCCAATGGAGTTCGAGATCCGAAGGCGGGCGAGTTTCTAGAGCCGATTGCATTCCCTCAGCCAGCCCCTGCGGAGTTCGCCGCATCTCACGGTTGGCGCAGACGCGAATCGGGCGGTGTGTTTTCAGTTGACCGCGGGCGGCATACAAAAGATAATATTAGTGAGTTGGCCTGTAAGTACTTGCAACGCCGGGAGATTGCGCACATTCCGACTCGCTCGGGACACGGGTGCGGCCCGGAAGCAGAATCGGCGGGTTGAGGGCGCGTCGAGATGAACCTGCCATGCTCTGCCATTCTATCAGCGACAAGTTTTGTCTGAGGGGTCGATGACACTGGAGGCGAGACTGCGCGTGGAGGTTTCCAGCAGTGGCGCTGCACCGGGCGCCGCAGCTGCTCCTCGCCGAAACGTCGAATCGGAGCTGGAACGGTCCATCAGCCGAAGCGTCGATTGGTTCCTCTCCGCTCAGAGCCGGGAAGGCTACTGGTGGGGCGAGCTTGAGGCCGATACGACGCTTGAATCGGACTACATCCTCTACCTCCACATTCTTGGCGAGTCGAAATCCGAAAGAATCGAGAAACTCGCGAAGTATATTCGCGAGCGTCAGCTTCCAGACGGCGGCTGGAATATCTTTTGCGGCGGTCCTGCGGAACTCAACGCGACGGTGAAAGCATGGGTCGCGCTCCGTCTCGCCGGAGACGCGGCGGCTTCAACGCATCTCGATCGCGCCCGGAAGAAGATTCACGAACTGGGCGGACTTGAAGCCACGAATTCCTACGTGCGCTTCTACCTCGCCATGGTTGGTGCGATCGATTGGAGCCTCGTTCCTGCCATTCCTCCCGAGTTGATGCTTCTGCCCGACTGGTGTCCGATCAACATCTACGAAATGTCTTCATGGACGCGCGGGATCGTCATTCCGCTCGCCATTGTGTACGCGCGCAAGCCCGGCTGGCGATTGCCCGATGGCATCACCGTCGACGAGCTGTTCCTGCGCCGCGGCGCAAAGCCGCGTTCGTTCAAATGGGACAAGCGCGTCATCTCCTGGAAAAACGTGTTTCTCGCCCTGGACCGAGGCGTGAAGTTGTACGAAAGTTCGCCGTGGAAGCCGTTTCGCAAGGCGGCGCTGGCCCGCGCGCGGACGTGGATGTTCGAGCGTCTCGAGCGCAGCGAAGGATTGGGCACGATCTACCCCGCGATGATGAACTCGATTTTCGCTCTGTTGGCCGAAGGCGGAGATACAACCGATCCGCTGCTCGCTCGCGAAATTGAATTTCTCGCGCGCTACGAAATCGAAGACCAAAACAAGGACACGCTGCGCGTCCAGCCGTGCATCTCTCCGCTATGGGACACGGCCATCGCCATGGTTTCGCTCGAAGAAGCGGGCTTGGATCCGGCGCATCCGTCGCTCCTGGCCGCATCGCGTTGGCTTGTCGCCAATCAGATCCTCGGCCCAGGAGACTGGCAGGCGAAGAATCGCAAGGCCGCGCCGGGCGGTTGGGCGTTTGAATTTCGCAATGATTTCTATCCGGATGTGGACGACACCGCATTCGTCCTGATGGCTCTGAGCCGAGTGGCCGACCCCGAGCCATCGCGCCTGCGCGCCGCAATTCGACGCGGGCTTGCGTGGCTCGTGAGCATGCAGAATGGCGACGGCGGATGGGGCGCTTTCGACCACGAAAACAATTTGCAGTTTCTTAACCACATTCCCTTCGCGGACCACAACGCGATGCTCGATCCGTCCACGGCGGATGTCACCGCGCGCGCCGTCGAATGCCTCGGTCAGATGGGATGGTCTCCGAAGCATCCGGTGCTCGAGCGCGCCCGCGCCTATTTGCGGAGCGACCAGACCCCGGACGGCTCCTGGTTTGGCCGCTGGGGCGTGAATTACGTGTATGGGACGAGCGGAGTCCTGCGCGCCCTTGAAGCTGTGGGAGTGGCGTCGGCTCCGGAATGCAGGCGCGCGGCCGATTGGTTGCGCTCCGTGCAAAACCCCGATGGCGGTTTTGGCGAATCGATCCTGTCCTACTACGATCCTGCGCTCAAGGCGAAAGGACCGAGTACCGCGTCCCAAACGGCTTGGGGTTTGATCGGCCTTCTTGCCGTTGTTGGCTCCGACGATCCGGCCGTCGAGCGCGCGGTTGCCTGGCTCATATCGCATCAAAATGAGGACGGCACGTGGGATGAGGACGAGTTCACCGGTACGGGATTCCCGCAAGTGTTCTATCTGAAATATCACTTGTATCGAAATTCTTTCCCGCTGTACGCGCTGGCGCGCTACGATAACCTCCGTGCAGGTCGCCCGAAGTATGTGGGCGTGCAGGTTCCCGCAGAAGAGATACAGCAGACGAACGGATACTGGGGGTAGATGATGGCGGCTTGTGCGCACTTGCCGACGAGCGGCCTTGCACTAGTTCTCCAGGCACAGCGGGACCAAGAGGTTTTCCGCACTCCATGACCACGCTCGTTACGGGCGCTACAGGCTTCCTCGGGAGCCATATTTCGCGGCAGCTCGTCGCCACGGGGCACTCGGTCCGCGTCCTCGTGCGCCGGTCCAGCAATCTGCAGGCGCTCGAGGGACTGGCCGTCGAGCGTGCCGAAGGTGACTTGCGGGATCTGGCATCGCTCCACCGCGCGATGAAAGGCGTGCGCCGCCTCTTTCACGTTGCCGCTGACTATCGGCTGTGGTCGGCAAATCCGTACGACATCTACGAAACCAATGTCGAGGGCACGCGCCGGCTCATGGATGTCGCCGGCCATGCGGGCGTCGAACGCGTCGTCTACACAAGCACGGTGGCGACGATAGCGGTGCCCACCCATGATGGCTCGCTTCCCAACGAGGAAACGCACGCGACGCTCGATCAGATGGTCGGCCATTACAAGCGCTCGAAGTTTTTGGCGGAGCTCGAAGCGATCAAGGCTGCTGCCGCGGGCTTGCCGGTCGTGATCGTAAACCCGACCGCGCCTGTCGGGCCGGGCGATTGGAAGCCGACGCCGACGGGCCGCATCATTCTGGACTTTCTGAATGGGAAGATGCCTGCGTACGTTGACACGGGATTGAACCTGGCGGTGGTCGAGGATGTCGCGGCGGGGCACTTGCTTGCTGCGGAGAAAGGCCGAATCGGGGAGCGCTATATCCTCGGCGCATGCAACATGACGCTGAAGCAGATTTTGGACGCGCTGGCGGGGATAACAGGCCGCCGCGCGCCTCGGATTCGATTGCCGCATGCCGTCGCGCTCGCCGCGGGCTACGCCGATCAGCTCTTCTCGCGTGTCACGGGGCGCGAGCCGCGGATTCCCGTCGAGGGAGTGAAGATGTCGCGCCACCGGATGTTCGTCGCGAGCTCCAAGGCGGAAACAGAATTGGGCTACAAACCCGGCGAAGTCGGATTGGCGCTCGAGAGCGCCGTCCGCTGGTATGGCGAGCACGGTTATGTTCACGGCCGAGCCGGGGCAAAGGCGGTCGCGCAGGCGCAGGTCGCCTAGATGTATTTGCGGCGCAAACGATTTCATAAGCTGTCTTAGGTCGCGGCAATTGCCGCGGCGGGCTGTGACTCATAAGCGGGGGATCGAACCCCTGAGGCAGAGAAAGTTCATATTGTCTGTCGCTGGTAACATGAAGGTCCTCATTACATTTGCGCTCGAAGGCGAATTCGCCCCGTGGCGTGCCATACGTGAGTTTCGGTCCGAAAGCCGGGGCGGCGCCCGTGTGTACGTTTGCACGATCGATGGCGCGGAAATCGGCGTCGCAGTAACGGGCGTTGGCCCGAAGCAGGCCGCGCTGGAAGCTTCCAGGGCCATCCGCAACGAGTGTGACTCACTGAGTTTCTGCATCTCTTCGGGATTGGCCGGCGCGCTTCGCCCCGAGTATCGGATCGCCCAGGTGCTTGCGGCCCGCAGCGTGTTTTCGGAATTTCCCCACCCGGACCTGACGAGCCAGTTGCTGCCGAGCAGCCAGCCGCTGGTCTCGTTCGCGGCGGAATGTGGCGCGACCGTCGTCGAGAGATTTCACACTGCCGAACGCGCGGTCGCTCGCGTCGAGGAAAAACATCACCTTGGCCGAACGTCGGACGCCGTCGAGATGGAGAGTTTCGAAATCTTTCGCGAAGCCGCGGCTTGCGGAATTCCCGCCGTGGCAATCCGGGCCGTCAGCGACGGCCTGGATGAAGATCTGCCACTCGACATGAATCAGCTTTTTACGGACGAAGGCCAGGTGAGCATTCCACGCGTCATGGGCCAGGTCGCGCTTCACCCCCAGGCGATCCCGGGTCTCGTCAAGCTTCGCCAGAACAGCAAGCAGGCGGCCGAGTCGCTCGCGCAATTTCTCGACCGGTATGTTGCCACGGTCATAGAGCGGACGAGAACTCTGGAGCCGAAAGCGACGGCAGCCACTCGATGAGCAACACGGTTACTCAAGTCGGTGCGTCGGACTCCTCGCTCAGGCGGGAAGGGCAGATGCGAGCGGGCGTTTACCGCGGCCAGGGCCGCGTGGTGGTCGAAAGCGTGCCGATTCCGGAGATCGGCGCAGGCGAAGTGCTTTTCCGCGTAGCTGCGTGCGGCATCTGCGGAACGGACATCAAGAAGATTCAACACGGCTTCATCGCGCCGCCGCAGATCCTGGGACATGAACTCGCCGGCACGGTGGTCAAGACGGGACTCGGCGTCACGAAGTTCAAGCCCGGCGACCGCGTCGTCAGCTTTCATCACATTCCCTGCGGCGCCTGCTTTTACTGCGAGAAAAGACTTTTCTCCCAGTGCGCGGGATACAAGAAGACCGGCCTCACCGCCGGCTTCGATCCGAACGGCGGTGGCTTTGCCGAATACGTACGCGCGATGCCCTGGATTGTCGAGCGCGGCATGGTCGCGCTGCCATCGGACGTGAGCTTCGAGGAAGCCACGTTCGTCGAGCCGGTCAATACCTGCCTGAAGGCTATCCGGAAGGCGCGCGTTGCTCGTGGCGAGACGGTTCTCGTGGTCGGCCAGGGCCCGATTGGAATGCTCCTCGCAATGCTGGCGAAGTATGTGGGCGCGGCGGTGTACACGAGCGACCCGATGCCAGGACGCAGGTCCGCAAGCGTTCGTTTCGGCGCGAAGGAATCCTTCGATCCGGCCGCCGTGAATCTGTTTGAAGAGATGCGTCGCCGCACGGAAGGGCGCGGGCCGGACGCCGTCCTGCTGGCGGCTCCTAGTGCCTCATTGGTGCCGGAGGCCCTCGCCATCGCCCGTCCCGGCGGCCGTGTGTTACTGTTTGCTCATAACGACCCTGTGCTCAAATTGGAGTTTCCGGCCGCAGCCGTGGGGATCGAGGAGAAAGAGATTCTGGGCAGCTACAGCGCTTCGGTGGACGACCAGGAAGAGTCCGTGGCGCTGGTTTTCGAGCGGCGCCTTCCGGTGAAAGAACTCATCTCGCACCGGTTTCCGCTCGAGCGGATTGCGGACGCATTGGAATTGGCGGCGCGCCCGAAACACGATACTCTGAAAGTGGTGATTACGCACGAATGAGCAGATCAGACAAGAATGGGCACATGAGCGCGGCCGTTCTCTACGGCAGCGAAGACGTCAAGATCGAGCGCGTCGATATCCCTCGTCTCGGTGAAGAGGACGTGCTGGTGCGCGTGCAGGTGGCGCTCACCTGCGGCACCGACCTGAAAGTTTGGAAGCAGGGATTTCACGAGCGCATGATTCGTCCACCCGCGCTTTTTGGCCACGAACTTTCCGGCGTCGTGGAAGAGAAGGGCAGCGCCGTCAACGGCATCGTACGCAAAGGCATGCGCGTCGTGCCTTCGAATTCCGCGCCCTGCAATCAGTGCTTCTACTGCCGCAAGGGGCAGCCCAATCTTTGCGAAGACCTTCTGTTCAATAACGGCGCCTATGCCGAATACATTCGCATCCCGGGCAGAATCGTCCGCGACAACATGCTGGAGATTCCCGAGAGCGTGTCGTTCCTCGACGCGGCCATCGTGGAGCCTCTTGCTTGCGTGCTGCGCGGCGTTCATGAAACGGGCATTCATCCCGGCGACACCGTGGTCGTGATCGGCTGTGGTCCGATCGGATTGAAGTTCATCCGCATTCTTTCCGGCCGGCACGTTCGCGTGATTGCCATCGGCAAGCGCGCCAGCCAGATGCGGGCCGCCGAGCGCTTGGGTGCGGTTGCCGCCTTCGACGTCTCCGAAGTCGATAACCCGGTGGGGCTCGTCCGCCAGCTGACCGATGGCGGGCGCGGAGCCGATGCCGTGATCGAGGCGGTCGGCCAGGCCGCGACGTGGCAGTGGGCCCTCCAGATGGTGCGCAAGGGCGGAACCGTGAACCTTTTTGGCGGATGCCCGCGCCATACGGAAGTGAAGATCGATCCTTCGGCACTGCACTATTCCGAGATCAGCATTAAGTCGACGTTTCACCATACGCCGCGGTTCATCCGCGAGGCGCTCGACACGATCGTGCGCGGAGAAATTCGCGCGAGTGATTTCATCACAGGTGAAGTGCCGCTTGTCGAGCTCCCTGACGTGTTCCAGCACATGAAGAAGCGGAACGGCGAGCTGAAGACGGCCGTCATCCCTTGAGCGTCGCCTGATCCCATCGCCGCCGTTTTAGCACGAGCAACCCCTTGCATTGCGCCGCCCGCTCACTAACATGTTCTCCATAGCAAGGGGCTGAAGAAAAGGGCCGCGCGCGGCTCTAGTCGCGACAAAATCCGATGTTGCCTACACCCGAACTCGATATCGCACGCCACCTTCCGCCCGAAGGTTGCAGCGCCGAGGAAGCCCAGCGCTACACGCGCTGGCTTGCCACGCACCACTATGAGAACTTCGGCGTCGTCTCGTGGCTGCTCCCGCGCCACCTGCATCAGCATTTCTACAACGTCTACGCGTATTGCCGCTGGTCGGACGACCTCGGTGACGAAGTCCCGGACCGAGATCGGGCGCTCCACTTGCTGGATAAATGGGAAGAAGAGTTTTCCTTGATTTACGAGCCGGGCCGCGCGCCCGCGCATCCGGTTCTCATCGCCCTTGGGGAAACGATTCGCGCAAAAGATATTCCCGCGCAGCCCTTTCGGGATTTGTTGCGTGCCTTCCGGCAGGATCAGGTAGTCCATCGCTACAAGAGCTGGGACGAGGTCCTGGACTATTGCGTCTATTCGGCGAATCCCGTGGGGCGTTTGGTGCTCTACGTCTGCGGTTACCGGGATGAAGGGCGGCAGCGGCTTTCGGATTACACGTGCACGGCGTTACAGCTCGCGAATTTCTGGCAAGACGTCTCGCGCGATCTCGAAAAAGGCCGCATCTACATTCCGCTCGACGCGCTCGCAGCGCACGGATTGACCGAGGCGGACATCGTCGCGCGGCGATTCGATTCACGCTACGTGGCGCTGATGAAGTCCTTGATCGCCCGCACGCGCCAACTGTTTGACTCCGGGCTGCCGCTGGCTCAGCGCGTCGATGGGGCGCTTCGGATTGATATCGAGCTTTTTAGCCGCGGCGGGATGGCCATTCTCGACGCCATCGAAGCTGCCGGATACAACACGCTGGAGCACAGGCCGGCGCTTACGAAGTGGGCCAAACTGAAGTTGCTCAGTCGCGCGCTCGTCTCGAAAGCACTTACGCAAGCAGCTCCTCAGCCGGTTGGCGGTTCCGCGTCGAGTGAGACCGCGCGCGACCTCCGTTTGGCGACCTCGCCCGTTCTCGCGGCGTCAGCTGAGCCGGCGGACATATCCGCATCCTACGCGGAGTGCAATCGCATTGCGCGAGCGGCGCGCAGCAGCTTCTATCTCGCGTTCTTTGGCTTGCGCAAGGAAAAGCGCAACGCGCTGTGCGCGCTCTACGCCTTCATGCGGCTCGTGGACAACGTTTCGGACGAGCCGGGCGACCTTGAATCGAAGCGCCGCGGGCTGGCCCGCTGGCGCGCCATGCTCGACGAAGCTGTCTCTGGCCGAACGGACGGCACCGCGATTCTTCCCGCGCTCGCCGACACCATCGCGCGCTTCGAGATTCCCACGCGCTACTTTCACGATCTGATTCTCGGCGCGGAGATGGACCTGACCGTCACATCCTATGCTACATTCGATAGGCTCTCGGAATACTGCTACCGGGTGGCGGGCACCGTCGGCCTCACGTGCCTGCACGTCTTCGGCTTCCGCGATCTGCGCGCTCCCGACCTGGCCGAGCGGCTGGGCCTCGCGTTCCAACTCACGAACATCCTGCGCGACGTGCCGGGCGACTACGAGATGGGCCGCGTGTACTTGCCGCAGGAGGATCTCGAACAATTCGGGGTGCGTGAAGAGGAGTTGTGCGGACCGTTGACGCCGGCACTGCGGGAGCTTCTTGAGTTTTCAGCGGATCGCGCGTGGCGTTTCTACGAGGAAGGCGCTCCGCTCGTCGCACAGGTGGACGCCGACAGCCGCGCCACTCTGAGAGCATTGATCCGCACCTATAGCAGCCTGCTCGCGCGGATCGAGGAGCGCGGGTTCGACGTTTTTTCCTCGCGTGTGTCGTTATCAAGCACGGAAAAGATTCAATATCTCCTGACGGCAAGGATGACAGGCCGGTGGAAGACGGATGCCCTCGCAAAGCGTTCTGGTGATCGGCGGCGGTCTGGCGGGCCTGGCCTCCGCCGTCGCGCTGGCTGAAGCGGGCCTCGAGGTCCGCTTGCTCGAGAAGCGCCCCCACCTCGGCGGGCGCGCCACTTCTTATACGCTGCCGGATGGCAGCGAAGTGGACAATTGCCAGCACGTCACTCTCGGTTGCTGCACCAACCTCGCCGATTTCTATCGCCGCGCCGGGGCTGAGGGCAAGATTCGCTTCTACGACCGGCTGTATTTCGCGGATCGGCGGGGCCGCCGCTCGACGATCGAATCGTCCTGGCTTCCTCCGCCGCTGCACATGGCCCCGTCTTTCGTATCGTTCGGCGCATTAACGCTGGCGGACAAAAGCGGCATCGCGAGGGCGCTGCTCGTGGTTGCGTGGTCCGGCGGCGAGCCGCGCGGCATCGAGTCCATCTCGATGCTCGACTGGCTGCACCGGATGAAGCAGACGCCGGGCGCGATCGAGCGCTTCTGGCGCGTTGTGCTTGTGAGCGCGCTGGATGAAGAGCTTGCGCGCACCGGTGCACGCTACGGAATCGACGTTTTCTGGAAGGCGTTCTTGGGCAGCCGCGCCGGGTACCGCGTGGGAATTCCATCGGTGCCGCTCGGCGAACTCTACGAAGGCTGCCGCGAAGCAGTGGAGCGACGCGGCGGTCCTGTGCGGCTACGATGCGGAGTGCGCGAAATCCGCTTGCGCGAAGGACGATTTGAGTGCGCTGTGCTCGATGACGGCTCGGAAGTCTCCGCGGACGCCTGCATCGCGGCCGTTACGCACAACGCGCTCCCGGGGCTGCTCCCGAAGGAAATGGGAGAGGAGGGCGGGCCTCTCGAAGGACTGCGGCATCTCCGGAATTCACCCATCACGGGCGTGCATCTCTGGTTCGACCGCACCGTGATGAAGGAACCGTTTTTGTCGTTGCTGGACCACACGACGCAGTGGGTCTTCAACAAGTCCCTGCTGTACGGGGGCGGAGCCGCCGGCGGTGCGAAGACCGAGGAAGCCAAATTGGGCGGAGGTAAGAGCGGCACGACCGGCCAGTACTTGCAACTGGTCATCAGTGCGTCTTATGATCTGGTTTCGCGCTCGCGGCAGGAGATTATCGACCTTTGCCGCCGCGAGCTAGCGGACGTTCTTCCCGCCACGCGCGAGGCCCAACTCATAAAGGCCACGGTGATCAAGGAAATCAGCGCGACATTTTCGCCCGAGCCGGGCGTGGACCGCTGGCGTCCCGGGCAGGAAATCGGCGTGAAGAATTTCTACCTCGCGGGTGATTGGACGCGCACCGGCTGGCCCGCCACGATGGAAGGGGCCGTGCGCAGCGGTTATCTGGCGGCCGAGGCTGTGCTTTCCGGTTTCGGCCGGCCGCGAAAGTTTCTGCAACCCGACCTGCCGTTCGAGGGTCTTTCCAAGTTCTGGGCGAGGCGGCGAATCGCTCGCGGGTGATGGATCATGTCGCCGGTGACTCAGCAGAAAGTCATTTGTGCACCCAGCATGAAGATGCCGTTTGACGCGGAGCGTTCCGGGGTATCATTAGGTTAACCCCCCAGGAGGTTTTCATGGAGCGGAAGTATAAGCAGAGGGGATATCACGACCGCGAATCCGAAGATAAGAAACGCGAGCGTGCTGAACGCACCGATCGCCCCAGCGAGCCGCGTCCGAAGCAGGACATGCTCGGGCCGCGCACGCCTCGCATGGTCGGAACGGTGATGAGGGCGCGGTGCTCGAGCTGCGGCGCGGTGCTGGCGCCGGGATTCGATCCGAACGGCGAATGCCCGCGCTGCCATACGGCTCTGCACTGCTGCAAGCAGTGCGTTCACTTCGACACGGGCAGGCAATTCGAGTGCACGCAGCCGATTCCGGAGCGCATCGCCAAGAAGGACGCGAAGAACGAATGCACGTTCTTTGAGTTTCGCATGACGGTCGAGAAAGACACGTCGCCGGTGACCTACGCCACGAATGCCCCCGCTGCTCCGGCTGCTGCCAGACCCAGCAACGCGCGTCAGGCCTTCGAAGACCTCTTCAAGAAGTAGCTTTCATCCACCATACAAATCAATTGCTCAACCGATTCATCGTCTGCGTCGGGACCATGCCTCGAGGTCGACTTCATTGGGGACTTACTTCGGCGGCAGAGGGAAAAGCGTCGGCTCCTGCGATGGCGCATCCGCAATTGGCTCCAGCTCAGGGTAGCGGTGGCGCAGCGTTTCGGGAACCTTCACTTTGCTGCCCGTCAGCATGTGAATCAATTGCAGGGCGTTCACCACGGCCTTGCCTTCAAAGTGATTGTTCGAGATGACGAACGTCGTCTCGGTCTGTTCGGCCACGAGCCGAATGCGCCGGGCCCAGGGTTCTAGCTCCCGCTCACTGTAGAGATAGTTGTAGCGCTCGTGGCTGGCAACGTCGGGATCGTCGCTGAACCACGTGTCGGCGCGGCGGCCGTGCAAGCGGACGTAACCCAACCCGGACGTGGCGCGCTCGCCCGGTTTGATCGAGCGCCCGATCAGCGGTTGGTCAATATTGCAGATCCCCGCATTGTGTTCGTGCAGGAACGCGTAGAATTCCGGCAGCGCCCACGACGCATGGCGCACCTCGACGACGAGCGGGTAGTCGCGGAATGCGTCAAGAATCTGCCGCAGGCGCGCGAGATTCTCGGGCGTGTTGTGAAATGAAAAAGGGAACTGCAATAGCACGGCTCCCAGCCGCCCCGCGCCATGCAGAACGTCGAAACCCATGCGCACCGCCTTCTCGTCCGCGGCGTTTGCGCCCTCTTCGTGCGTAAATTTCTGCCACAGCTTGGCGGTGAATAGGAATCTTGGGTTCCCTGCGACGAGCTCGAGCCACTGCGCGGCGAAATCGGGGCGGAGCGGGTTGTAGAACGACGTGTTGATCTCGATCGTGTCGAAAAACTCGGAGAGGTAGGCCGCCTCGTGAAAACCGCGCGGGCGCCGCGCGGGATAGACGATGCCGTTCCAATCGGAGTAGGACCATCCGGCGGGACCGACAAGAATCCGGCCTCGCCGGGCGCCGTCTGGTTTGGATTTCGAGGGCATGAGCGGTCGTTTGCGGATCTCGTACCGAGCCTATGACGCCCGCTGCAAGCCTGTCAATTCGCGCGATCGCGCGCGCCGGGGTTGCGTGGCGCTGCCCGCGGCGCTATTCTGAATTTGCCGCTATGAGAACGTTTCTTCAGGTCGTCTATCTCTCGATCACAGGGTGCTCGAATGAAAATCACCTACAGCCATGTCGAAGCCGCATTTCGCGAGTCCGTCGAGAAAGAGTGTGCGAATCGTATCGAGAAACTGGGGCGCTTGCTAAAGCGGTACGCTCCTGATTTGGTCCAGCTCCACAGTACGATTGAGAAGACGCCTCGCAAGACCGAGTACAGCTTCTCTTTAAGTTTGACCCTGCCCACCGGAGCGCTCTACGCGACCGGACGCGGCGCGGACGTGCCGACGAGTGCGCGGGCCGCGTTCACCGAGATCGAGAGCCAATTGAAGAAGCACTTGGAAAAGCTGCGCAAGGACTACGTCTGGAAGCGCAAGCGAGTGCGGGTTGACCTCAAGCCGGGCGAGACGACCGCAGCGGATTAAGCCGCATCTCCCCTCGTACAAGTTTCCACCGAGCCGTGCCGCGCGGGTTGCCCGATTCCCCTGCGCACGCTAGAATCAACTACCGCTCGAAGCTGACGCGGTGCCGTCCGTGCCATCTCGCCCGACACGCAATGTGTTGTGCCGTAGCACGCCAGGGGCGTAGCTCAGTGGTAGAGCAGCGGCCTTTTAAGCCGAAGGTCGTGGGTTCGATCCCCACCGCCCCTACCAACAACCTCCTGATCCTGCTGTAGTTGAAAAGCGAGGTCGCAGGATCCAAAATCCGCATCTAGGGACCTTGGCATGCAAGGAATCCGTGTACTGGTGCCTCTGGCGGACAAATACTATCGCGCGCGTGACAGCAAACAGGAATTGCAACCGCTTGCGAACGCAATCGTCGCGCAGCCAGCCTCAAGTCTAGTAAGATTGAAAGAAGGACGGCTGGATCGAGGCGCCTCATGAAAACCACAAATATGAACGCAACCGCGAAACGAACGGGCTTCCCGCTTCCTAGTTCGCTGAAAGTGGTCGCGGGGACTGAGCGGGCGCAAGCCGCGTATCCCTACTACATGCAGTTCGCCAAGGACGACGACGAGCGGTTCTGGTTCTACAATTCCATGCACTTTCCTGAGCCGATGTGTGTCTTCGATATGATCACGGCCGAGGCTGCCTATTGCGCGTTGGGCTCGGCGAACACACGAATACACTGCCTCCCCACGACGCTCGGCATCGATTGCCGCATCATTAATGGCCGTGTTTATATCGGCGGTAACGCTGTGACGGACCCGGCCGAGATCGAGCGGCGCACAAAAGAGTTTCAGCGGCGAGCCTTCTACTACTACGCGAACTGGGAGCGGCTCTTCGCCCAGTGGAAGAACAAGATGATGGCGTTGATTCGGGACGCCCAGGCTCTACCGAAGCCTGAGCTTCCGGAGTTCGAGCCATTGGAGCACGTCCATGCCGGCCGCGGCGTCGCGTCTAACCATTACATTCTTGAAACGTATCAGAAGACCCTTGAGGGTTACTTTCGGATGTGGCAACACCATTTCGAATTTCTCCTGCTCGGATACGGGGCCTATTTGACGTTTTTCGACTTTTGCAAGAAGGCATTCCCGGAGATCAGCGATCAGACAGTAGCACGCATGGTAGCAGGCATAGAGGCGGAAATCTTTCGTCCGGATGACGAGCTCAGGCGTCTGGCCAAGTGTGCCATCGAACTGGGCGTCGATAGCCAGTTCCGGGAAGGTGCCTCGCCAGACGAAATCATCAAGTCGCTGGAGCAACTAGGCAAGCCCGGCTTGGCGTGGCTGAAAGAGCTTGCTGTTTCTCGCGACCCTTGGTTCAACATCAATGTCGGCGACGGCTTCTATCATTACCACCGCTCATGGAACGATGATTTGTCGATGCCTTTCGCTGCACTGCCAGGCTACATCGCAAATGCGAAGAAGGGCGAGCGCCTTGAAAGGCAAACGGACAGGCTCATGGCTGAGCGCAAGCAGCTAATTGCTGACTACCGCGAGCTTCTGGAGACCGACGAGGACCGCGCCGCCTACGATCAGATGATTACGCTGGCGCACCGTGTCTTCCCCTACGTCGAGGGGCACAAGTTCTACTGCGAGCACTGGTACACGAACCTGTTTTTCAACAAGATCAGGGAGTTCGGCGCGCTCTTGGTCGAGCACGGCCTTTTCTCGGATCCCGAAGACGTGTTCCAATTGAGCCACTACGAGCTTGAGGCGGCAATCGTCGACGTGATGACTTCCTGGTCGAACGGTTCGCCTCCGCGCGGTATCTCGCGCTGGCCTGCGATTGTTCGAGAGCGCAAGGCGGCAATCGCGGAATGGGCGAAGCACGAAACTGCGCCGGCGCTCGGGCCTGTTCCCGACATCATCGACGACCCCGCTATTGTCATGCTGTGGGGCATTACCCGCGAGAATCTGGACACTTGGCTGACGGCGGGCGAGCAGCCACATTCCAATGAGATCAAGGGCTTCGCCGCCTCGAATGGTGTGGTTGAGGGTATAGCCCGCGTTGTGAAGTCGGCGGGGGAGATTAGTCGCTTGCGCAAAGGCGACATACTGGTCTGCCAGGTCACCAATCCGACTTGGGCTCCGGTTTTCCAGAAGATCGCCGCAGCAGTATCTGACATAGGCGGCTCGATGAGCCACGCGGCAATCGTGGCGCGAGAGTATGGCCTGCCCGCCGTGGTCGGCACGGGCACGGCCACTCAGAAAATAAAGGATGGCCAGCGTATCCGCGTCGACGGCGGCCGGGGCGTGGTAACCCTTCTCGAGTAGGATAGATTACGTGCACTCTTCAGAGATCATTGGCTGGTTCGCCGACATCTGCCTGGTTGACCGCCCAACTGTAGGGGGTAAAGGCGGCTCACTGGGCGAATTGACGCGGGCGAGCATTCCGGTGCCGCCCGGCTTCGTCGTGCGCACAGCCGCATTCGAGCGCTTTCTTAGTGCGCTGGAGAAGGAAGAGCCAATCCGACCGAAGGTGGAGGCCCTGGATGCCAACGAACTCGAAGAGATCACCACTCTGTCCGAACACCTTCGGACGCGGCTCGAGAATGCCCCACTGCCAGACGAAGTGAAATCAGAGCTTGTCGCAGCGCACATGGAGCTTTGTGGCGCAGACCTCAATGGGCCATTGGCCGTACGCTCTTCTGCCACCACCGAAGATGCGGAAGACGCCAGCTTTGCAGGACTTCAGGACACGTACTTGTGGACGATGGGCGCGGAAGCGACATTGAAATACGTACGCTCCTGCTGGGCAAGCCTCTATTCCGTTCCCTCGATAGCCTATCGCCGCAAGCATGGTCTGCCTGAATCCGGTGTGGCAATGGCCGTCGTGATTCAGCGGATGGTCAATGCGCGAACAGCGGGAGTGATGTTCACTCGGAGCCCACTGACGGGCGACCGTTCCGTAATCACCATTGAAGGCGCATGGGGCCTCGGCTCGGCTGTTGTGAGCGGTGAGGTCACACCAGACCGGTTCGTGATCGGTAAGATCACGGGCGAAATCTCCGTACGCGAGATTTCCGATAAGCACATCCAACATCTGCCTGCGTCGGGTGGCGGCGTCATCGATGTCGAGACTCCAGAGCACGCCCGGCGAGTGCCCTGCCTTAGCGACGGAGAGATTGCGGCGCTGAAAGACATCGCCCGGCGGGTCGAGCGCCATTACGGCCGACCGCAAGATATTGAGTGGGCAATCGATCACTCCGGCGAGATCCTGTTGTTGCAGAGCCGGCCAGAAACCGTTTGGTCCTCCAAGGAACGGGCGCCCGTCGCCAGACCGACCGAGGACCCGCTCCAACACGTTATGAAGATCTTCGGAGGCCGCCGATGACTCTCACCGCCAAGGACGTGGCAGAGATCATGCGGCTGCTTGAAGAATCGAGTTTTGACAGCCTGTCGCTCGAAATAAATGGAGTGAAGCTGAACCTGCAACGCGGCTCGGCCGCACCCGTCCGGCAGCCCGCATCTCCTGCCCCCCCGGCCGAGTCGCAGCCGGTCCAGTCAGCTCCGCGGAAAGCCAAACCGCCGTCCGAGCCAGGCCTCGCGGAAGTCGCCTCTCCTCTGCTCGGGATTTTCTATCGTGCGCCCAAGCCCGGCGAGCCGCCCTTCGTCGAAGTGGGCTCAAACGTCGTAGAGGACACGGTGGTCGGCATCATCGAAGTGATGAAGCTGATGAACTCCGTGCGCGCGGGAGCAAAAGGGGAAGTGGTCGAGATATTGGCGGAAAACGGGGCGCTGGTCGAGTACGACGAGATTCTGCTGCGCGTGCGTCCCGGAGTCTAGCGATGGCGATCCGCCGCATACTCATCGCCAATCGCGGCGAAATTGCCCTCCGCGTGATCCGCACTTGCAGGGCGCTCGCCATCGAAACCGTGCTGGCTGCGTCCGAGGCCGATCTGGACTCGCTGCCCGCTCGGCTCGCGGACCGCACCATCTGCATCGGGCCGGCCCGACCTGCTGACAGCTATTTGCGAGTAGACACTATCGTCCAGGCCGCGCTGGGCGTGAAGGCAGATGCCCTCCACCCGGGCTACGGATTTCTTTCCGAACGCCCGGCTCTCGCCAGGCTCTGCGAGCAAGAAGGTGTGATTTTCATCGGCCCAACAGCGGCTCAGATCGAGGCCGTAGGCGATAAGTTGTGCGCCCGCGCCGAGGCCGAGACCGCCGGCGTGCCGACCGCGCCCGGCGGTGCCGTCGAAACCGTGCGCGAGGCCATGGCGCTCGGACGGGAAATCGGCCCGCCGCTCCTGATCAAAGCAGTTGGCGGTGGCGGCGGTCGCGGCATGAAGCGAGTCGATCGCCTGGAGGACCTGCCCTCGGCCATGGAGCTTGCCGGAGCGGAAGCGGGATCCGCGTTCGGCGATGCGCGGGTTTACCTCGAACGTTTCGTGGCACGCGGTCGCCACGTGGAAGTTCAAATCCTCGGTGACGGGAACGGCCGCGTGGTTCATCTCGGCGAGCGAGACTGTTCAGTCCAGCGCCGTTATCAGAAGCTGATCGAGGAAACCCCCGCTCCGGGCCTTTCCGCGGACTTGCGCGCACGCATCCATGCGGCAGCCGTGCACTTTACCGAGAGGCTCTTTTACCGTAGCGCGGGCACGGTCGAATTCCTGGTTGACCTGGAGCGTGACGCTTTCTACTTCCTGGAAATGAACGCCCGAATCCAGGTTGAGCACCCAGTCACCGAAGCGGTAACCGGCATCGATTTGGTGGCCGAGCAGATCGCCATCGCCGACGGTCGCGGCCTGCGTTTGAAGCAGGACGATGTCAAAAGAGAGGGTTGCGCCATCGAGTGCAGGATCAATGCGGAAGATCCGGCGCGCGACTTCCATCCCAGCCCCGGCACGGTTCGGACGGCCGTGTGGCCCTCAGGCGAGGGCGTGCGCGTCGATACCCATATTGCTTCTGGCTCCCGCGTCCCGCCTTATTATGATTCGCTGATGGCCAAGATTATTGTTCATGCCGCCGATCGTCCGACGGCGCTCGAGCGGATGCGCCACGCACTCGCTGCGACTCGCATCGAAGGCGTCGCCACGAATCTCGCATTTCACGCAGACGTCCTGAGCGATCCGGAATTCAATACCGGCGGCGTCGATACCGGCTATCTGCCGCGCTTCCTCGAGAAGCGGCGCCTCATGCAGGAGGTTCGTGCGCATGGCTAATGTTCAACTCATCGAGACCTCCCTGCGCGATGGCAACCAGTGTCTCTGGTCGGCGCTCGGCATCGACACAGCCAAGACCCTGACCATCGCGCCCGTCATGGACCGCGTGGGTTTCAAAGCCATCGACTTCACGACCTCAACTCACATGGGCGTCGCCGTCCGCTACAAGAAAGAAGATCCCTGGGAACGCATTCGCCTCATGGCCAAAGCCGTGCCGAAAACGCCGCTGCAATTCCTCTCGACAGGCTTTCGTTTCATCTCCTGGGAAACGGCCAGCCCTGAGTTCATGGCGCTCGCGTTCAAAACCCTCATTAACAAAGGGCTGCGCCGGTTCGCATTGGCTGATCCTATGAACGATGCGGATTCAAACGTCGCCTGCGCGCGCATGATCAAAGCAGCCGGGGGCGAATACGTCATCGGCGCCCTGGTCTTTACGCTGAGTCCCATTCACGACGACGCCCACTACGTTGCCCGCGCCCGCACCCTTGCAGAAAGCCCCGATGTGGACGCGCTATACATCAAGGATATGGGCGGCCTTTTGACACCGCTGCGCGCTCGCACGCTCATTCCAGCCGTAAAGGCCGCAATCGGCGATAAGCCGCTCGAACTCCATTCGCACTGCACAATCGGCATCGGCGAGCTGACTTACATGGATGCACCCGAGTGGGGTGTCAGCGCTGTTCAATGCGCCTCGGGCGCCGCCGCGGACGGCATTTCCAATCCGCCCTCCGAGCGCGTGGTTTCCAATCTGCGCGCGCTTGGGCATCATGTGGACATCGACGACCAGGCGCTGGCTGAAGTCGGCCGCTACTTCACCCGCCTTGCGGAAGCGGAAGGACTTCCCGCGGGCTGCCCACAGGCGTTCGACGCCAGCTATCTCCACCACCAATTGCCGGGCGGAACGATTGGGACGATGCGCCGCCACCTCGCCGAAACCAGAGTCTCCCATTTGGAAGGCGCAGTGATCGAGGAGTTGGGCCGCGTGCGCCAGGAGCTTGGCTGGCCAATCGTAATGACTCCTTTCGCGCAGATGTTGATCACGCAAGCGGTTCTGAATGTCACCGGAAAACAGCGCTATGCCACCATTCCAGACGAAATCATCCGCTATGCGCTGGGAAGATTCGGGCGACCCAACATCCCGATCGCGCCAGAGGTGATGGATCGCATTGAATCTCTGCCGCGAACGCGCGAGCTGCGCCAACAGCCGGGCATGCCGCCTCTGCGCGAATTGCGACAGCGCATCGGCCCGGAACTAAGCGACGAGGAATTTCTCCTTCGAGCCACAATGCCCGCTGGCCAAGTCGACGCGATGAAGGCGGCCGGCCCTGCGCAACAAACATATGATCCTGATATGGCTCCCGTGATGAGTCTGGTTCGTCAGTTGACTGCCCGGCGCGATATCACTTACCTATCGATCGAGAAGGGCGGCTTCAAGCTTGAGCTGCGCGGCCAGGCTGCCCCGGTGGAGGCGTGAGCATGGATTCTCGTAACAACGGCTGGAATGAGCCGTTGGGACCTGTCGAAGGCTTCATGTTCGACGTCGACGGCACATTGATTCTGAGCAACCGTTCGCTCGGCGGCTACCGTTTGCTGCCGGGCGCCGTCGAGATTCTGCGCGAGTTGCAAGCTCGCGGCATACCATTCGTCGCACTCACAAACGGCAGCGCGTATCCGGCGGCCGAACAAGCGCCGAAACTTCGCGCGCTGGGCTTGCCCATTTCCGATGAGGCTTTGCTGACGCCCTCCACTGTGGCAGCGGACCTAATGCCGAGGCGTGGCGTGAAGCGCGCCCTCGTGCTGGGTTTGCCGGGAGTCGGCCAGCCGCTGGCGGAGGCTGGGATCGAGATTGTCTTCACCGGCCAGGACCGCGCCGAGGACGTACAGGCCGTCTATATCGGCTGGCACCCAGACTGCGGCATGAAGGATATCGAAGCGGCCTGCAAAGCGATCTGGAATGGCGCCGAGCTTTACGTCGCTTCCGACGTGCCGTTCTTCGCAACGGCCGGCGGCAAGGCGATGGGTTATTCGCATGCCATTGCCGCCGCCGTGCGCAAGATAACCCGCGCTCCCATGATTCTTACCGGCAAGCCTTCGTTGCACGCGCTGAAGCTGGTTGCAAAGAGACTCGGGATTCCCATGCGCAGGGTGGGCGTAGTCGGCGATGACCCGCTCGTGGAAATGATTATGGCGCGGCGCGGCAGAGCAATCGGTTTCGGCGTGACCACCGGCGTTACGACAGCGCAGGACTGGGCCGCGCAGCCCATGGGCAGGCGGCCGCACCGAGTCCTGCGCGAACTCGGCGAAATCCTGCAGCTCACTGCGGTCCCGCGAGGAGCGGCACTCGTTCGGCAGGAAAAATAGACGTCGCCTCGCCTTCCCCGTAAGTCTTCGGGATTCCGATCGCCCTTGTTTTCGATCCCCACCGCCCCTACCAACATCTTCTTCCTTCTCATGCGGTTGGAAATGTCCGAAGGCACGCGAAGACGCAGTACAAGAAGTTACTTGTGACGTCGATCGCCGGAGTTTTCTGAATGGCCGTTGGCGTCCAGCCAGCTCAGAAGAGAGCGAATGCTGCCGTGCGCCAGAGCGATACTTGAATCGGCAGCTCCGTAATATAGATTGATCGTGTCGCCATCCGCCCCGAGCGTGTAGCCGCAAGGAAATACGACGTCCTGGACATCTCCGTGACGCTCGTACTCCGCCTCGGGCGCAAACATCCAGGAATCTCCTCGGATCAGGCACTTTTCCGGTTGCTCGAGATCGAAGAGTGCCAGACCCAGCCGATAGATGGAGCTGGAAGGCGTCCTTCGCACGCCGTGATAGATCATCACCCAGCCTCGGGGAGTTTCGATCGGCGGAGGCGACATGCCAATCTTGTTTGCATCCCACCACGCACCGCGGCGGGCTTCCAGCATGAGTTTGTGGCTTCCCCAGTGCCGCAGATCGGGAGAGTAGGAGATCCAGATGTGAGCTCCGAGCGGCGTCATGGGCCGATGGATCAAAGCCCAGAATCCGCCAATCCTGCGGGGCAGCAGAGCGGCGTCCTTGTCGTCCGGCGGCATGACGACGCCGAATCTCTCGAAGCTCCGAAAATCTTCGGTGAGTGCCAACGATACTCCGGGACCACCGCGGGAATAGGAGGTGTATGCCACTGCAAACTTCTTGAGTTCCGGCACGTAGGTAATGCGCGGGTCCTCGATGCCCCAAATCTCCTCAGGAAATTGCTCCGGGTCGGGTAGGAGTGTCGGTTCAGGATCGATTTTCCAATCATCAATGCCGTTCACTGACCGGGCTGCGCAAAGATGTGAGAGTCCGCGGCGATCTTCCACGCGGCAAAGCAGGAGCGTTGAACCATCAGCCAGACGCGTAGCGCCGGCGTTGAAGACGGTGCTGACGTCATAGGGCCAATCCTTCGCAGTCAAGATGGGATTGGCAAGGTGACGGCGAAAAAGTGCCTCGTGCTCTTTCACGACGGCCTTCATGGAGAATTTCACGGTACTCATTGAATGGATTCCTCGCGGTTCCGCCCAGGCCGGGATCGTAGCCGGCCGGACCGTCAGAGCTTGCTGTTTGTAATGTTCGCCTGTTCCAGACTGCGCATTTCCAGGAGTGCCATCAGAAAGGACAACGTGGATTCCGCTCCCTGATTTTCATTTGCCCTGTCGGGATGGAGGCCGTCTCGACAGCCGCCCGTAGTCGGATCGTACAGTGCGATCTGAAGATCGTTGTCTCCCAAAAACCAGTTCATTGCGGACCACGCCTCTTTGCGCCAGCGGCTCTTTCCCGTGGCGCGATAGGCCTGTAAGCATGCTGAGACGACTGCACAGGCTTCAATCGGCTGTTGATCGAATCGGGCCTTCTCCGTGGTCTTTGCATAGAAGCCCTGCGATCCGATCGGCACGAAATGGCCTTTCACCTCACAACGTTGAATCGTGACCAGCCAATCCAGCGCATCGAGTCCCGCTGCAAGCATCTCATCGTTTCCGGCGCGCATCCCCGCACGAATGAGAGCTTGTGGCAACCGCGCGTTTGAATATGCGAGGACATGTTCGAACCAATTCCAGTCATCGGAATGATTGGCTCGATATGAATTCAACAATCGGTTGGCCAGAGCATCGGACGCGCCGAGAGCCGCGCGATCGCCGGGGAACGAGCCGAGGTACTCCTCCAGTCCCAGCAAGGCGAAAGCACACGCGCGGGGACTCTTGAATTCGACAGCTGCTGGAATGGCGAGTTCAAACAGTCGCCCGGCAGCGCCCCTCAACCCGGCGTCCTTGGATCTGCCGAGAACGGTTCCCAGTCCCCACAGGGCTCGCCCGTGGCTGTCTTCGGAACCCTCGGGTTCCTGCCACTGGCGTTCATAACTCAGACAATTTCTGAAGCGCTTCGTGCTTGCATCAAAAGCAAGCCACAGAAAGGCAAGATACCGGGAGGCGAGATCGGTCGAGCGTGTGAGTGCGCCCGCCCCGTGCTCTTCGAGAAGTACGGCGACGATGAGTGCGCGAGCGTTGTCATCCGTCGTGTAACCTTCCGGATAATTCGGGACCGCGAAAACGGCATGCTCGAGGATTCCCGTGTGGTCCGTCATTCGATGCAGGTGATCCAGCTTTATGGCGGGGAGACGGTCGAGCGTCTTTTCCGTGTTCTGTGCCGAAAATGTGGCGCGCGGATTCCGCAATCGCTCGTTGTATATGCTTTCGAAGCTCTTCATATACTTCTGCGCTACGCGACTCCACACCATGTCTCTTGCGTATAGATAAGCGCGTTTCCGCATGGCGTGTCTTGCGGTGTCGTTGTCCAGCAGCTCAACCGTCTTTGCGGCGATAGCTTCCGGATCGTCGAACGGAACAAGTGCGCCGCGCTCGTCGTCCAGGAGCTCGATCGCGTGTAGGTATGGCGTCGAAATGATTGCTTTGCCGGCGCTTAAGGCATACGCAAGCGTGCCGGAAACGACTTGCTCCTTGTGTTTGTATGGCGTGATGTAAATGTCCGCCGCGCCAATCACTTCAACCATCTCTTGGGGGCTTACGAAACGATTGCGAAAGATCACACTGTCCGCCACTCCGAGGTCCTTCGCCAGGTTCTGCAAGTAAGTTCGGTATGTGTCGCCTTCATGCCGCAAGATATGCGGATGAGTCACGCCAGCCACCATGTAGACAACATTGCTGTGGCGCGAGAGGATATGTGGCAACGCCTGGATGACATTCTCAATGCCTTTGTTCGGAGAGAGCAGGCCAAACGTGAGCAGAACATCTTTCCCTTCCGTCCCGAACCCGTCTTTGTAGAAGCTGGGATCGGTGAAAGGTAAATCGGGAATGCCGTGCGGGATCAGATCGATCTTGTGAATCGGAACGTGGAAAACTTCCTGTAGGATTTCTGCGGAGTGCTGGCTCATGACGATCAGCCGATCCGACAGGTCTGCAATCTCCTGCATTACTGCTCGTTGGTCAGGATTTGGATCGCGAAGTACCGTGTGCAACGTCGTCGCGAAAGGCATTCGCAGTCGCCGCAGAAGCTCGAGGACATGTGCCCCGGCTCGTCCTCCGAAGATTCCGTATTCGTGCTGCAAGCAAACCAGATCGATATTGCTGAAATTCAGGAAGTCGGCGGCCTTTCGGTAGGAATCCACGCTACCTTCGGACAGTTCGAACCGCACTCTGGCGGGATAGGAATAACCCTCTTCGGTATCGTTGACGGGGAGTGCCAGCAGTTCCGTCGCGCCATATTCCGAGTGTATGGCGTCGCACAAGTCTGTCGTGAACGTCGCGATTCCGCAACGCCTCGGAAGATAATTCCCCACCACTGCGATTCGATTCGGGAGTGCTGGGCGCAGCGGTAGGGGTGCCGGTATTACCGGTTTGTCTCCCAATACGAGAGACTGCACTTCAATCAACTGATCGATTTCTTCGAGAGGCAGTATCTTAGAAAGTGACATCTGATTCCTTGTGATTCCTTGATTTGCGGAAGAATCACCGCATGACTACCCAGGAATGGTTTCTGCTGGAAGTGCTTTGTCTGCTGTGCTTTCGCGTCGAATCCCGGCTCACTTCTCAGGCCATCTTGACCTTATCAGAAAGGCCTCCCGCAAAACTGTGTCAAAAGGGACAGCGCGCGCCCGCCACAATCTGCATGATTTCCGGCCCCCAGTGGGAGAGATCCGTGTGAGGCTTTCGCGGATCGTGGAAGCCTGACTGTGCCAAATCCTGTGCCAATCCCGAATCCGTGCCATCTTCGCCGACATCCGATCGTGCTGACGTGGGAGTCAGCCGTTAACGATGCAGTTCGCCGGGGGATTTGTTATCCTTGAAGGCTCAAACACTTATGAAAGCCTCGAACACATTGTGGAAGGAACGGCTCGCCGGGAAAATGCCGGAAGATCTGGCTCGGGAGATCGACATTTTCGATACGGAAGTCGCCTTGCGAAAACAAGGCAAAATGGACGAGAGGCTATTCGCCGAAACTCGCCTTCGCAGAGGCGTCTACGGCCAGCGCTATGACAACGGCCAGCGCCACAACGGCCAGGCAGTTCAGCAGATGCCATATCCCTCCGGCGAGCTCACCAAGGGCCCCAATACCATGTGGGACGCGCCGGGCATGCAGCGCATCAAGATTCCCGGCGGCGGATTGAACGCCGACCAGCTCGAGACGATGGCCGATCTCGCCGAGGAGTACTCGGACAACATCGCGCACGTGACCACGCGCCAGGATTTTCAGCTCCACTACGTTCATATCGAGGATACGCCCAGCCTGATGCGCCGCCTCGCCGCCGCGAACATCACCACGCGCGAGGCCTGCGGAAACTCGGTCCGCAACGTCACCGCTTGCCCGTATTCGGGCGTTTGCCAGGATGAAGTGTTCGACGTCACGCCCTATTCCCGCGCGCTCGCGAAATTCCTGCTCGGGCACCCCGATTGCCAGAATTTCGGCAGAAAATTCAAGCCGGCGTTCAGCGGCTGCTCGCAGCACGCGTGCGGCCTCACGAGCCTGCACGATGTAGGATTCATCGCCAAAACGCGAAGCGAGAACGGCACGGAAAAGCGCGGCTTTGAAATGGTGGTCGGCGGCGGACTTGGGGCCGTGCCCTACATGGCGAAGCTCTTCGATTCGTTTGTTCCGGCGGAGGAGATACTCCCCCTCACGCAGGCGATCGCCCGGGTGTTTGCACGGCTTGGCGAGAAGAGGAATCGCAACCGGGCCCGGATCAAGTTCCTTATTCAGGATCTGGGAATCGAGAAGTTCAAGGAACTAGTTCTGGAGGAGCGCAAGACTTTGCCGGCCGATCCTCGCTGGACGGAATACGTGAAGGACGCCGCGCAATTCGTGGAATCTGCGCTGCGCCCCGCCGGAGAATGGCCGTCGTCGGCTTCCGAAGCCTTCAAACGCTGGCTGAAGAGCAATACGCGCCCGCAGAAACAGCCGGGCTACGTAACCGTCACGGTTACGCTTCCATTGGGCGACATCACGTCGAGCCAGCTTCGTTCCCTCGCGGATATCGTGCGCCGCTTCACCAGGGAAACGATCCGCACGACAGTCGAGCAGAACTTCGTGATCCGCTGGGTCAGCAAGAGTGACTTGCCCGAGCTCTACAAAGCGCTGCAGGCCGTCGGATTGGGCGACCCCGGAGCCGGCACGATCGTGGACGTCGTCAGCTGCCCCGGAACAGACACGTGCAAGCTCGGCATCTCCTCTTCACGGGGACTGGCCGCGGAGCTGCGAAAGAGATTGGCGGAGAAAAGCTTTCAGGCGGACGAGGCGGTCGAAAACCTGCACATCAAAGTCAGCGGCTGCTTCAATAGTTGCGGCCAGCATCATGTGGCCGATCTCGGATTCTACGGCGTCAGCCGCAAGGTTGGGGGATACGCGGTGCCTCATTTCCAGGTCGTGCTGGGCGGGGAGTGGGAGCACAACGCGGGTTCATATGGCCTTCCCGTGGCGGCGATTCCGTCCAAGAACATCCCTCAGGTGGTGACTCGCCTGACGGACCGCTACGTGGCGAATCGGACGAAGAACGAGACGTTCAAGGATTTCGTCAAGCGTACGGGCAAAGTGGAGATCAAGAGCCTGCTGGACGATCTGGCGCGCCCGCCGGCCGGCGATCGCTCGTATTTCAGCGATTGGGGCGATCCGCGGGAGTACGGCTTGGAGGACATCGGCGTCGGGGAATGCGCTGGAGAAGTTGTCTCCTCCGTCGAGTTTGATCTTGCCGCGGCCGAAAGGGAAGTGTTCGAGGCCCAGCTGGCGTTTGAAAACGGCCAGATCGATCAGGCGGGCAAGACGGCCTATCACTCCATGCTGCATGCCGCGAAGGCGCTCGTGAAGATCAGCAACCAGAACATTTCGGATGATCCCGACCGGATCGTCTCCGAATTCCGGACGCTGTATTACGACACGCAGAAATTTTTCGATCCGTTTGCTGGAGGGAAGTTCGCGAACTACCTCTTCGACGCTCACCAGAAGTCCAATGGGGCCTACACTTCGGACTCCAGCCGCTATCTGATCGACGAAGCCCAGCTTTTCATCGACGCGGCGCACAGTTGCTACAATCGGCTGGGAACCTCAGCCAGCGCCTAAACCAAAGGAACGCCGCCCCATGGAGCTTCAGCACGTCAATGTGAAACTCCTCGTGAAGAACTCCGAGGAAGTGGACCTTGAGCCGTTGATCCCGGTATTTCACAGCTGGATTCAAGGCCAGGTCTTCGAGGAACTGTTGCTGGACGTGGCCGATTACCGCCACGTGCCCGCCGGTCCGGGAGTCGTCCTGATCGGGCACCAGGGCAACTACAGCGTGGACAATACAGACAGCCGCCTGGGCGTTCGATACAACCGCAAGGCGGCGCTCGATGGCAGCAATCAGGACCGATTGAAACAGGCCGCCCGCGCCGCGCTCACCGCTTGCCAGCGGCTGGAGGCGGAACCCGGTCTGAAGGGCAAGCTCCGCTTTAACGGGCAAGAGTTAGAAGTTTTCGTCAATGACCGCCTGCTCGCTCCGAATCGTGAGGTTACGCTCGAAGCGCTGAAGGCGGATTTTCAGGGTTTTTCCAGGAAGTTGTTCGGGGGCGGCGAGTATTCCTTGTCTTATAGTGGCGGCGATCCTCGCGGGCTTTTCGCAGTTTCCGTGAAAACCTCAAAATCCCATTCCGTGGCGGACCTATTGAACAATCTGGCATCTTGATCGGCCGGACCGCAATTTCACGATATAATTGAATATCTTGCTCTCTCTAAACACCATCTCCATGCGCTTCGGCCCGAAGATTCTCTTCGAAGACGTCAGCTGCACGTTTTTTGCCGGCCGGCGTTACGCGATCACCGGGCCAAACGGCGCCGGCAAATCGACTTTGATGAAGATCCTCACGGGCGAAATCGAGCCGACCAAAGGCGAGGTTGGCCGGCCGAAGAAGCTCGGAATCCTGCGCCAGGATCAGTTCGCCTTCGACGAATTTCGCGTGATCGACACGGTCATCATGGGCAATTCCCGTCTCTGGAAGGCCCTTGAGGAGCGCGACGCGCTCTACGCCATGCCGCACGAGTCGATGACGGACAAGGATGGCATGCGTCTGGCGGAGTTGGAGGGGATCGTAGGCGAAGAGGGCGGGTACACCGCGGAAGCCGATGCCGCGATCCTGCTCGACGGGCTCGGATTGGAAGAGCCGCTGCATGAGCGAAAGATGCGCGAATTGCAGGGCGGGCAGAAGGTTCGCGTCCTGCTGGCGCAGGCGCTGTTCGGGAGCCCTCCCGCGCTGCTTTTGGATGAGCCCACGAACCACCTCGATCTCGATTCAGTCCACTGGCTGCAGGACTATCTGCGCGAATACGAAGGCGTGTTGATCGTGATTTCGCACGACCGCCACTTTCTGAACAGCGTTTGCACGCACACCGCCGACATCGACTATCAGACGGTCATCATGTACAACGGCGGGTACGACGACATGGTGGTCGCGAAAACGTCGATTCGTTCGCGCATCGAGTCGGAAAATGCCCAGCGCGAGCGAAAGATCGCGCAATTGAACGAATTCATCGCCCGATTTTCCGCAGGCACTCGCTCGGCGCAAGCGACCTCGCGCAAAAGGGAAGTCGAGCGATTGCAGACCGCGGAGCTTGCGAGGTCCAATATCGCGCGCCCATTCATCCGCTTCCAGATGGACCAGCATTCGGGCCGGCATCCGCTCGAGATCAAGAGCATCGCAAAGTCTTATGACGGCGTGAAGGTATTCCAGCCGTTCACCGCAAGCGTGGAGCGTGGGGAAAAGATCGCGCTCATGGGCCGCAACGGTACCGGCAAAACGACGCTGTTGAAGTCTCTGATCCGCAATGCCACCGGATTTATCGAGGACGTGGACAAGGCATTCCCAGTCGATGGCGGGACGGTAATTTGGGGCCACAATGCGGCCGTGGGGTATTTCGCGCAGGACCACTCCGAGTCCATCGCGAAGGGAACCACGGCCATCGAGTGGCTGCATCAATTCAATCCGCGAGCGTCGCAGGAGGAATTGCGGGGCCTCTTGGGACAGATGCTATTCAGCGGGGAAGATGCGTTGAAGCCCACTCGCGCCCTCTCGGGCGGCGAAGCGGCCCGGCTGATCTTCTGCCGGCTGATGCTGCAGAAGCCGAACATTCTCGTGCTCGACGAGCCCACCAACCATCTCGACCTGGAATCAATCAACGCGCTCAATATCGCCCTGCAAAAGTACCTGGGGACGGTCCTGCTCGTTACCCACGACCACGATGTGATCGACGAAGTCGCCACGCGCATCTGGCACTTCGAGGGGGGGCGCATCGAGGATTTCAAAGGCCCCTACGCAGAGTATCTGGTCTACGCGCAAGAAAAGGCCTCATGAGTCGGTCGCGGACCAGCGCCGCGTAGCCTTTCCTCGAATCGCGCTTATTGACAAGCCCGGCGTCCCCATCCGTGCACAGTTGTACCCATACACTTGACGGGTGCGTCAAACAGACTTAGAGTCAGAATGATGAGTCGCAGAGGCACATTTCTCGCGTTGGCAGCCATGGCCCTCTTCTCGCTGCAGTTTGCGAGCTTTGCCTCCGCCACGTCCTCCGGTCGGCACGCAGCGCGGTGTTGTTGCGCGAGATCGTGCAAGATGACCGGTCATTTCCAGGCTTGTTGCAGCCCGGTGGATCCGGCGCATCCGCCGACGGTGCTGCCGCGAGAACATGCCGTCTCGCGTTCGCCGTTGCAAGTAGCGGGAGTCCGGCTCCCTTCGAACTTGGACTTCATTCCAGCCTCGTTGCTTGATGCAAGATCGGAAGCGCCCGAACATTCTCCCCCCGAGCTTTACACCCTTCATTCCTCGCTTTTGATCTAAACCGCGCTCGAGCGGTGCGATTCCGCGCCGCGTCTCGTTCCACAACAAAAGTGTGTCATTACAATCCGCCGCGCCGGATCGGCTGCGAGTGCCATTTGTCGCGGGCCAACGAGTGCCGGATACCGACCTGCACTGTTAGGAGACGAAGATGTTCTCGACGTTGCGAGAAAGCACCACCACCAAGCGAGCATTCGCCTTTGAGCGAATGGCGTTGGGCGCTGTGATTTGCGTGCTTGCACTTGCCGGCACAAGTCTTGCGCAAGAGGCCGAGCACGCGGGCCTCGTGACGCCGCTCGCCGAGCTGCTCCGGGAAGCCGAGCAGAACAATCCCCAGATTCAAGCGGCGCGCCAGGGATGGAAAGCGGCGCAGCTGGTGCCGACGCAGGTTTCGACGTTGCCCGATCCGCAGTTCGCGCTGCAGCAGGTGAACGTCGGCAGCCCGAGGCCATTCGCCGGATACACGAATAGTGACTTCGCCTACTTGGGCCTGGGCGTGTCGCAGGATCTTCCCTATCCGGGAAAGCTGCGTCTCAAGGGAGAGATCGCGAAGCGGGACGCCGAAGTTATGGAACAGCAAGTCGAAGCCACGCGCCGCGCGGTTCTCAGCGATCTCCAGTCGGCATACATTCAGCTTTCGTATCTATCGAAGACCCTGGGCATCCTGGAAAGCGACCAACAGCTGGTTCAGCAGATGGCGAAGGCGGCGGACGCAAGATATCGCTCAGGAATCGGCAACCAACAGGACCTCATTCAGGCGCAGCTCGAAGCAACGAAACTTCTGCGCGAGATCATGATGCACCACCTGGATGTGGACAAGTTGCAGGCCAAGATCAAACAGTTGGCCGGCCGCACGCAGTTTTCGCCGGACATCGAACCTGTCGACCTGCCTCAGACGCCCCTTCCGTACAAATTCGATGAACTCGTGGCCAGAGTGAAGACGCAGAATCCCGAGGTTGTGGGCGCGCAGAAGATGGTCGAGAGGCAGAATCTGCAAATTGACCTCGCCCACAAGGACTTCTATCCCGACTTCAATCTCCAGTTCATGTGGCAGCGGACGGATCCCGCGGAATTCAGGGCCTATTACGTGTTCACGTTGGGTGTTCGCGTGCCGATCTACCGCAGCCGGAAGCAGCGCCCAGAACTGGCCCAGGCTGAAGCTCAGCTGAGCCAATCTCGGGACGAGTACGATGCCCGGTCCCAAGAGGCGGCCTTCGAACTCCGGACGGAATACGACACGATCCAGAGGACCGACGAGCTGATTAAAATCGACCGCGAAGGCTTGCTTCCGCAGGCGCGCGCTGAATTTCAAGCGGGGATGGCCGCCTACCAGAATAATCGCCAGGATTTCCAGCCGCTTCTGGCGTCGTTTCGTGACGTCCTGCGATTGGACGAGGAGTACTGGCAGAGCGTCGCCGACCGCGAGGCGGCGCTGGCGAAGCTCGAAGAATTAACGGGGCTACCGCTCCGCGACGAGGGGGCAAGCCGATGAAAACCTATCGCATTGGATTCTTGCTGGCCGTGGCCGGAAACATTGCGCTGGCCGCCATCCTGGTGGGAGTTTGGTTGCACTACAGGGGCTCTAAGCCGGCGATGGACTCTACTCCGCCCACGCAGGCTAGTTCTGGCGCGCAGCCTTCAGCGGAAGGCCCCACGGTGGCGCCCCCGTCCTCGGAAACGCCTCTCGTTCCCGTGCAAATTTCGCCGCAGCGATTGCAGAGCATTGGCGTGAAGATCGGCAAAGTGGAGCGAAAGACGGTCGCGGACGAGATTCGGACCACCGGCAACGTCGCCGTGGACGAAACCCGGCTGGCTTACGTCCAGATACGATTCTCCGGCTACATCAAGAAAGTTTTCGTGAATGCCACCTACGAATTCGTTCGCAAAGGGCAGCCCCTGTTCACCATCTACAGCCCCGACCTGGTTGCGACCGAGCGCGAGTACTTGGTGGCTAAACAAAATGCGAAAGACGTTGCAATGAGCCGAGTGCAGGGAGTCTCGGCCGGTGCCACATCGCTGTTGGACGCGGCTCAGGAGCGCCTGAAGCAGTGGGGTGTTCCTCCCGAGGAGATCGCTAGGCTGAATTCCAGCAACGAGGTCCAGCAAGAGCTGGAGGTTGATTCTCCTGTCTCCGGCTACGTGATCGAACGCAACGCCCTCGCCGGCGTGGCCGTTCAGCCGGAAATGCGCCTCTACACCATCGCTGATCTCTCGACCGTGTGGGTGCAGGCGCAGGTGTTTCAGAGCGATCTCGGCCGGATCAAGTTGGGAGACGCGGCGACGTTGACTGTGGATACGTTTCCGGGCCGCACCTTCCGCGGCCGGACGGATTTCATTTATCCCCAGGTGGACACGGATACGCGAACAGCGAAGGTCCGCATCATCTTCCCGAACCCGGGTCTGCAACTGAAACCTGGGATGTTCGCGGTCGTTTCGCTGAGTGTGCCGCTGGGCCGCCAACTCGTGATTCCGGCAAGCGCCGTGCTTCAATCCGGCGCCCGGCAGATCGCTTTTGTGAGCCGGGACGACGGCTATCTCGAGCCGCGAGAGATCCAATTGGGCGCACGCTCGGGAGATGACGTGATCGTTTTGAAAGGGCTGGATGCCGGTGAGCAGATCATCACATCGGCCAACTTCCTCATCGATTCGGAAAGCGAGCTCCAGGCTGCCCTCGGTTCGTTCGTTCCACCTCCGCCCGGAGCGGGCGCTGCTGCGGCGATGAATGTTCCGCAGGGTACAGCGGAGCTCACCTCAGATCCTGACCCT
>JAIQEW010000007.1 GCA_020073605.1 Terriglobia bacterium | reverse complement strand
GCGCCACGAACACCCCGGTCGGCTTTGGATGACCGCCCTGCGCCACGAACACCCCGGTCGGCTTTGGATGACCGCCCTGCGCCACGAACACCCCGGTCGGCTTTGGATGACCGCCCTGCGCCACGAACACCCCGGTCGGCTTTGGATGACCGCCCTGCAACGCAAACGCCACATGCGGATGCGGATGCGTGCCTTGGGGCGTGAACGCCTGCGTGTCACCCCGCGCGGAAACGCTTGCCGCAGAGATTGCGAGCGCGGCAAGTACCGCCAGTAATAGAACTCCCAGCTTTCCCCGTTTCATAGTCTTCATTCTCCTCGGGCTTGAGATAGGCCCCTTATGTCTGGACGAGCCTATAGGCGTGGGTCAAAACGGCACAGAGTTCGCTGAAACCGCTAAGACGGCAAAGCAGAATGAAAGCGGCGTGGGAGTTATCACGTAGTATCGCTGGCCCCATGGTTAAAGTCGGAAGCTAGCGATGTTTGCGCCTTGGGTCTTGCTGAAAATCTAACGTCGCGGCGCTTTTGGGGAGCTAACGAGATTGGAACCTCTGCGGAACATACTTATAGAGTTTAACGGCAAACGGGGGTACTAAGGGTATTCAGGCGAGGCCTGCGGGCAATACAATGGTCGAAACGAATCCCTCTCAAGACGCTACAAGTGTCCGTCCGGAAGTGTTCCGCGAGAACATGCGGCGACTGGACCGGCGACAATGGTGGCTGTGGTCCTCCACCGTACTGGTGTTGGTCCTGCTGACGATCGCCGTTGCGTCCTTCTCGTTTCCCGCCATTTTGAGCGTCGAGCAGGGAACCTACTCATTCTACTTGAACCAGTCCGTTCGGGCGCTCGTTGGGATTGTGCTCGTATTCAGCTGCTACCTCGTATATCAGCAGACCATGATCATCCGCATGCGGAATCAGATGGCGGATCAGATCCAGTCCCTCGCCAAAGTTCAGAGTCTTACGAACGAAGTCTATAAGCTGGCCGCGTTGGACCAATTGACCGGGCTTTACAACCGCCGCTCCGGGGAACAGCGTCTGGCAGAGGAGATCAGCCGGGCCGTCCGCCATGAACGGCCACTGACGGTGCTGCTGATCGATCTCGATGGTTTGAAGCAGATCAACGACAGGTTCGGCCACCCGGCGGGCGATTTGGTCCTGAAGGGATTTTCCGAGCGCTTGCAGAAGGCGATCCGCGGTTCGGACCTCGCCGTGCGGCTTGGAGGCGACGAGTTCATGGTGCTCCTCCCGGAGTGCCGCGCGGAGGAAGTGAAGCACGTGCTCAGCCGCCTCGATGGGCTCGAACTCGAGTACGACGGCACGCGAATCCCGTGCCGGTTCTCGCGCGGGTGGACAGATTACAAACCCGGTGAAACCGCCGAAGAGCTGATGAAGCGCGCCGACGAGACGCTCTACGCGAACAAACGCGCGGGCAAGAATGCGGAGAAGCCGCGACACTCGAATCCCGTCCCTCAATCCGCTCACTAAACTCTCAAAACCAGATTGCAATATTCGACAGTGGCAGCCGCTGCGGGAACACGTATTCCCAAAACTGTTCAAACGAGCGGTTTGCTGTATCATGATGGGGAACGACCCGCACCCCAGCCGCGGCGGAAGACTGGAGATTCCATTCCACAGAATTGACGACTTCGAAAAATCTGGGGGGACTATGAATATGTATGCAAGGCCACGAATCCTGCGGTTTCTGGCGCTCACCATTGCTGGAGCGACGATCGGCGGCGCCGCGTTAACAGGAATAGCGCTGGGCGACACTCTCGAACTAAAAACCGGCCAGATCGTGCAGGGCAAGTTTCTGGGCGGCTCGCCGATGAACATCAGGTTTCAGGTGGATGGCAAAGAGCAGGTGTTCGCGACCAAGGACGTCCTGAACATCGGCTTCAGCGATTCGGGAGAAGCATCGAGTGCCGCTCCCCACTCTGCCGGCGTTGCGCTGGCGGCTCCTGCCGCAGCCGCAACCCAAGTAGCGCCGAGTTCTGTGACGCAACTGAGTGCGCCCACGACGCAGGTAGTCACGATCCCTGCGGGCTCTTCGCTGCTGGTGCGCATGATCGACAGCATGGACTCCTCCGAGAACAAGATCGGTGACAAATTCCACGCAAGCCTGGAAAGTGCGCTCATCGTCGGCAATACGATGGTCGCTCCGAAGGGCGCCGATGTATACGGCAAGCTCGCGCAAGCAAAAGAAGCCGGGAAGATCTCCGGGAGCGCGCAGTTGACACTCGAATTGACCGGAATTCGCATCAACGGAAACATCGTGCCGGTGGACTCGACCACCTATGACGTAGCGGGCAAGGGCCGCGGCACACAGAGCGCGGAGCGCATCGGAGGCGGAGCCGTCGTCGGCACCATCATCGGAGCCATCGCGGGTGGCGGGAAAGGTGCCGTCATCGGCGGGGCCGTGGGTGCCGGTGCAGGCACGGCCGTGCAGGTGATGACGCACGGCGAACAGGTGCGTATCCCGAGCGAGACGCTGCTTGAATTCAAACTGGAGCACGATGTCACGGCGCCGGCTGCGAATCCCACAAACTAACCGCGCCCGGGGGCGTTCCTTTCAGGAACACACCCTCAGATTTTTCTTGCGCGTCCGCGAGGGTAACTCGTAAGATACCGCCTGTTGTAGGAAACGATACGATGCCCAAGGAAAAACCCAAGGTAAATATCGGCGAGGTCATCCGGTCCTACCGGAGCGACCGCGGCCTTTCGCAAGGCGATATCGAACGCCGCACGGGGCTGCTGCGCTGCTATCTCTCCCGCGTGGAGAACGGCCACACCGTGCCGTCGCTTGAAACGCTCGCGAAAATTGCGGAAGCGATGGAAATCAGCCTGGCGGACTTTTTCCCCGGCACCGACACGCCTCAGGACCGCGAGACGCGCAAGATGCTCGGCGAACTTTCGGAAGAAGAGATTCGCTTCCTCGCGGAGATTAAGAGATATTCCACGAGCCTGTCGGATGACGACAAGAGGCTCGTCCTGGCCATGATCCGCAAAATGGCCACCATCGTGCCTCCTGCTCGAAACGGCAAGACTTCGAACGTCGCCCACCGCGCAGAATTCTAGTCCGCTAGATCGCTGTTTCCGATGTAACTCCTCGGCTACTGGTTTGTCCTCGATTGGATGGGCTCATCTAAGACCTAGATGACACGAGGCACGTCTCGCGACTAGCGCCCGAACGCGCGGATTCGCTACAATGAGGTTGAAATGTCGCAGCAACGGCACAAGACGGTTGGCGTGAAAGTAGGCAAGGTGCAGGTGGGTGGCGGCGCGCCCGTGGTGGTGCAGTCCATGACCAACACGGACACGGCAGACGTTGCCTCCACCACGCAGCAATGCCTCGAACTCGCGCAGGCGGGCTCGGAACTGGTCCGCGTCACTGTCAACGTGCCGGAAGCGGCCGCAGCCGTGCCGGAAATCAAGAAGCGCCTGCTCGATGCGGGTTGCGATGTCCCGATCATCGGCGATTTTCATTACAACGGGCACGTCCTGCTGACGAAATACCCCGATTGCGCGCGCGATCTCGACAAGTACCGCATCAATCCCGGCAACGTGGGCCACGGCCAGCGCCGCGATGAGCAGTTTTCCACGATCTGCAAGGTGGCGCGCGACAACGGCAAGCCGGTGCGCATCGGCGTGAATGGCGGCTCGCTCAATCAAGAACTCGTCATGCGCAGGATGCAGGAAAACACGGACAAGAACCTCGGCAAGACGTCCGAAGAAATCATCAACGAGTGCATGGTGCTATCCGCGCTCGAATCCACGGAGCTGGCGCTCGAATGCGGGCTGCGGAAGGACCAGATCATCATCTCCTGCAAAGTGTCGCGCCCGCGCGACCTGCTCGAAATCTATCGCGACCTCGCGAAAAGAACGGACCAGCCTCTTCATCTTGGCCTGACCGAGGCCGGCATGGGAGCGAAGGGGCTTGTGTGGTCGTCGGCGTCGATGGGCATCCTGCTCGGCGAGGGCATCGGCGACACGATTCGCGTTTCGCTTACGCCGCGTCCGGGCGGCGACCGCCGCGAGGAAGTCTATGCGGCGTGCGAGCTGCTGCAATCGCTCGGGTTGCGCACGTTCGCCCCGAGCGTCACGGCGTGTCCGGGCTGCGGCCGCACTACCAGCTCGACGTTTCAAGAGCTCGCCGAAAGCATCCAGGGTTACATCCGCGACAAGATGCCCGAATGGAAGCGGCACTACGAGGGCGTCGAAGAGCTGAAGCTAGCCGTGATGGGCTGCATCGTCAACGGCCCCGGCGAATCAAAGGCATCCAACATCGGGATCAGCCTGCCGGGCACGGGCGAGGCGCCCCGTTGCCCCGTTTACATCGACGGCCAGAAATTCACCACGCTCGAAGGCACGTACGAGGAGCTGTCCGCCGCGTTTCAAGCGCTCGTCAACGATTACATCGCGACAAAATACCACAAGCGCGAAACCCCGCTGCCCGCATCGGCCACGGCCGCTTCCGCCCCGGCAAAACCTGCTCTCCGCGTCCTCGCATAGTTCGCCAGGCTTTCGTCCGGTGCGTACCCCGAAATACTTGAAGTGCGATAGACTCGCGGCAGTTCGAGGCGGCTCACATTAATGATGCTGTCCCCTCCATCGCGCCATGGATATGGTCATGCCTGAAGCTGCGCCCAATCCCGTGCCGGAAAAGTCAGGCTGGCGGCGCGGCTTCTGGAGCCTGATCGTCACGCAGTTCCAGACGGGCTTCAACGACAACGGCCTCAAGTTCCTCGTCACCTACATCGTCATCGGCATGAATCTGCCGCAGGCGAGGCGCGACACGCTCGTCCCGATCGTGGGTGCGCTCTTCGCGGTGCCTTTCATCCTCTTCTCGATGACCGGCGGCTACTTCGCCGACCGCTACAGCAAGCGCAGCGTGACCATCGGCACAAAGCTGCTCGAAATCGCCGTGATGGCGTTCTTCATCGCTGCACTTGCGCTGCGTAACCTGCCGATGGAGTGCGCGGGAGTTTTTCTGATCAGCGCGGAAGGGGCGCTCTTCGGCCCGTCAAAATATGGCTTGCTGCCGGAGCTGTTGCCGGAGGCCGGGCTTTCCTGGGGCAACGGGATCATCGAATTCGGCACCTTTCTCGCCAGTATCGTGGGGGTGATAGCGGCCGGATTCCTTGCGCAGCAGTATTCGGGCCGCGAAGTGATCGCCGGTTTTCTGCTGCTGGCTTGTACGTTCGTGGGGCTCGGTGCAAGTCTCGGCATTTCGCGCGTGCCGCCGGCCAATCCGGCGAAACGCTACCGGAAGAACCCGTTCGGCGATTTCTTCGAGCAGATGAAGATCATTCGCGGGGACCGCGTGCTCGGATGGGCTGTCCTCGGCAACACGTATCTCTTCTTTCTCGCTGCGCTGCTGCAATTGGTGAGCATTATCTACGGCCACGACGTGCTCCACATCGACGATCGGCACACGACCTACCTGCAAGCAGCTCTGGCCATCGGAATCGGGCTGGGCAGCATCGCGGCGGGATATCTTTCCGGCGGAAAGATCGAGTACGGGCTGATACCGCTCGGCGCGGTGGGCATGACGGCCTTCAGCGCGCTGCTCTACAGTCCCGGCCACTCCTTGTGGATGGTGGGCACGCACCTTGGGCTCCTCGGATTCTTCGGCGGAATGTTTGCGGTGCCGCTCGGCGCCCTGATCCAGCATCGTCCGAAGCCGGAGCAAAAGGGCGGCGTAATCGCGGCGGCAAACCTGCTTTCGTTCATCGGGATCTTCGCCGCATCCGGCGCTTACTATCTTTTCTCGAACGTGTTGCACCAAACCCCGGGCGCGATGTTCCTGGACGGTGCCATCCTGACGGTTGTCACCACGGCATATACGATCTACTTGCTGCCGGATTCGCTGGTGCGGTTCGTGCTCTGGGCGGCGACGCATTCGATCTATCGAATCCGCGTCGAAGGCCGCGAGAACATTCCCGAGACGGGCGGCGCTCTATTCGTGGCGAACCACATGTCGTTCGTCGATGGGCTCCTGCTGATCGCTTCCACCGACCGGCCGATCCGGTTTCTGGTCTACAAAGGCATCTACGATCTCCCGTATGTGAAGCCATTCGCGAAAATCATCCGCGCGATCCCGATTTCGTCCGAGCAGCGTCCCCGCGAGATGCTCCATTCGCTGCGCGCGGCGAGCGAAGCGATCCGTGCGGGCGAGGTGGTCTGCATCTTCGCCGAGGGCCAGATCACGCGCATCGGCCAGATGTTGCCGTTCCGGCGCGGCTTCGAAAGGATCATGAAGGGAGTGGACGCGCCGATCGTTCCGGTGAACCTCGACGGCGTGTGGGGCAGCATCTTCAGCTTCGAGCGCGGGCGCTTCGTGTGGAAAATGCCGCGCTCGATTCCCTACCCCGTGACGGTGAGCTTCGGCAAGCCGATGCCGCCGACGACTTCGCCGCAGGAAGTTCGCCGGGCGGTGCGCGAGTTGCAAACCGAGGCCTACCGCCACCGCAAGAGCCGCTTGCGCACGCTCCACCAGTCGTTCGCTCGGACGGCGCATCTGCATCCCTTCCGCTTCGCCATGGGAGACAAGCGACGCCCGCAGATGAAGTGGGGCAGCGCACTTCTGAGTGCGATCTTTCTCGCGCGGCGGTTGCGCGGCACGTGGGCGGAACAGGAAATGGTCGGCATTCTGCTGCCCCCCTCGGTGCCGGGCGTGCTTGTGAACTTTGCCGCGACGCTGTCGGGAAAAGTGCCGGTGAATCTCAACTACACGTCATCGGATGAGTCGCTGGCCTCGTGCGCGGCCCAGTGCAAGATCGAGACGGTGATCACGACCAAGTTGCTGCTCGATAGAATTCCGTTAAAGGTTCCCGCAAAGACGATCTTGCTCGAAGAGGCGGCGCAAGCGCCCAGCCTCGGCGAGAGGATCTTGGCGCTCGCGATGTGGTTTCTGCCGGGTTGGGCGCTCGAGCGCGCGCTGAGCGGCGGGAAGACGAAAACGCTCGACGATCTCGCCACAATTATCTTCTCGAGCGGCAGCACGGGCGAGCCAAAGGGCGTGATGCTCACCCACTACAACATCGCCTCGAATATCGAGCAGATGGGCCAGACGTTCATGTTCGACAAGACGGACGGCCTGCTCGGCGTGTTGCCCTTCTTCCATTCTTTTGGCTTCACTGTGACGCTGTGGCTGCCCGCAGTGCTTGGCGTCGGAGCCGTGTATCATCCGAGCCCGCTCGATCTCGCCGCCGTGAGCGAACTCGTGCGCGATTACCGCCTGACGTTCCTGATGTCGACGCCGACGTTTCTGCAAGCGTACATGCGGCGCTGCTCGCCGGAGGATTTTGGCAGCCTGAAGTTCGTGCTCGTGGGCGCGGAAAAGCTGCCGGAGCGCCTCGCGCTTGCATTCGAGGACCGCTTCGGCATCCGGCCACTCGAAGGCTATGGCGCCACCGAATGCGCACCCGCTGTGGCCGTGAACACGCGAGACTTTCGCGCGCCCGGCTTCCGCCAGGTCGGCGGGAAGCGCGGCTCGATCGGGCATCCGCTTCCGGGCATCAGCGTGCGCATCGTCGATCCCGAGACGCGCGAGGCGCTTCCAGCCGGCACGCCGGGCCTTCTGCTCGTGCGCGGACCCAACGTCATGCGCGGGTATCTCCTGAAACCAGAAAAAACGGCGGAGGTGATTGAGGACGGCTGGTACATCACGGGCGATATCGCCGCGGAGGACGAGGACGGTTTTCTCACGATTACCGACCGGCTCAGCCGGTTCAGCAAAATCGGCGGCGAAATGGTGCCGCACATCAAGGTCGAGGAACAGTTGCACGAAATCGCGGGAGTGACGGAGCAGAAATTCGTCGTCACGGGTGTGCCGGACCCAAAGAAGGGCGAGCGGCTCGTCGTCCTGCATCTGCTCGCGTCCGAAGAATTGAAGGTGGTGATCGAGAAGTTGCCACAAGCCGGCTTGCCGAACTTATGGATGCCGCGCCCGAATCAGTTCTTCTTTGTTGAGGAGCTGCCCCACCTCGGCACGGGAAAACTCGACCTGCGCCGCATCCGCGAAATCGCGATCGAGTTCTCTATCACCGAAAACGAATAGCCACAGAGACACTGAGTCACAGAGAAGATCTAAACCTGTGCGAAAAACACAAAGGACGTTATGAAGAGGAGTAGGAGAGCGCCTGGGCTGCAGTTCTTTTAAGGCTGGTTTCCTCTCCTAACCCTGTGCCTCTGTGGCCAACCTCTAAAACAATCCGATCTTGATGTGCAGGAATTTCTTCGGATTCTGACGGAAGTCGCTGATCAGCAACCGGAGGTCGCCCGAAAGCCCCGTCATGTTGTCGTAGAAGCCCGGATCGGTGAAGAATTTTCCCATCGTGCCCTGGTTGGAATTCAGCTTCGCGGTGGCATCGCGGACACTTGCGGACATGTCGCGCATATTGGCGTAGAGAGCGTCGTCCGTGGCGAGCTTGCCGAGCGTGCCTTTCCCTTGGCGCACGTCGGCCATCAGCGCATTTCCCTTCTCGGCGAATCCTTTCACGTTCTCGTACACGCTCGGGTCGTAAATCAGTTTCCCCATCGTGCCCTTCTGGTCGCGCACGGCGGCCAGGACGTTTTCCGCGCTTCCCGCCGCGGAGTCCACCTTCTTGTAAAGTTCGTCCGATGCCACCAGTTTCCCGACTGTCCCCTGCCCTTGCTTGATGGACGATGTCATCGCATCCAGTTTCGTGGCAGCGTCGTTGAGGTGATTGTAGAGATCCGGATCGTTCAGGAGCTTGCCAATCGTTCCCTTGCCCTTCTGAACCTGGGTGATGACGTCCCGGATGTCGTCGGTGAGAACGCCGAGGTTCTGCATCAGGTCGGCACCGCGCTCGACCACCTGCTTCACCGCCGCTTCCTCCGCCCCCGGAATCGTGCCTTCCGGCTTGATCGGCGCGCCGGTGAGCCCACGCTTTATCGTCACGTACCGGTCACCGAGCAAGCCCTGCGTGACGAGTCTCGCGTCGGAGTCGGTTCGAATCTGGTCTTGATATTTCTTGTCGATCCGCAGAACGAGCGTGATGTTGTGCATCCGGTCGGTGGCGTGCGGCGTGAGCGAGATCCGCTGGACGTTGCCTACCTCTACGCCGTCCAGCTGCACCGGCGCCCCCGTCCCCAGCCCCTCAACCTCGGGCAGGTACGTGTACAGCCGGTATTTCGGACCCAGGAAGCCGGCGCCGGTGACGTAGAAGATCCCGACCGCGATCAGCGCCAGCCCGGCAAGCACGAACAGCCCCACCCGGAGTTCCGCCCACGTCAGTTGCTTTCGTTGCGCCATTGCGCTCCTCCTCAGCGATCCCCGCTATTCCGCGGATACGAGAAACTCTTTCAAATATGTATCGGACGAATGCAGGACGTCTTCTGTCGCACCTTCAAAATAGACCTGCCCATCGCGCAGCACCAGAACGTTCGTCGGTGGCACACTGGCCCTTTCTTCGGCGCCGAGAGGGACCACGCGGCCGCTCGCCTCGTCCAGCCGGAAATTCGCGAGCCCGAACGCATCCTGCACGCGATGCGTGGCGAGCAGAGAAGTCACTCCCTGCAGGTCGCGACGGCGGAGGATCAGAGTGATGATCGTCTGCGACGTCACGGGGTCAAGCCCTGCTGTCGGCGAGTCGTAAAAGATCAGCGGCGGGCGGCTGGCCAGAGCGCGCGCGATCGAGACGCGCCTCCGCATGCCGCCGGAGAGCTCCGCCGGAAACTTTTCGATGGCCGCCTCCATCTCGACGAACCGCAGCACCTCTCGCACGCGCGCTTCGATCTCCGCGTCGTCCATGTTTTCTTCCATCAGGCGAAACGCAACGTTTTCCTCGACCGTCAAGGAGTCGAAGAGCGCGCCTTCCTGGAACACGAAACCGATCTGCCGCCGGAAATCGAGCAGTTCGCGCTCAGGCAGCTCGGCGAGGTCCTGGCCCATCACCCAGATGCGGCCTGAGTCGGGACGCATCAGCCCCGCCGCCATTTTCATAAGGATCGTTTTCCCGGAGCCGCTCTCGCCGAGCAGCACTTTCGTCTCGCCCGGCCACACCTCGAAAGAAATTCCGCGCAGGACATCGCCCTCGTCGAAACCGATGCGGACGTCTTTGAACGCGATGAGGGGTTCGCCCGGAACGATCGGGGCCATCAGCTCGGCAGGCGCCGAGTGGGTCGGGGGCGTCATGGCGCGATTATAGATGGAAACGCGCGCGTTTCGCAGCCACGGCTTGCTTTGCCCGGGCCGCGCTGCTCGCTACTTGCGGAACATATATAGCAACAGCTTGGCAAGGAAGAAATCCGCCACGAGCACGAGCACGGAGGAAATGACCACCGCTGAAGTCGTCGCCCTGCCAACTCCCTGCGTGCCGCCCTTCACGCGCAGTCCCTGGTAGCATCCAATTGTTGCGATGATGAACGCGAAAACGAGCGGTTTCGTCAACCCCTGAACGAGGTCGCCGAATTCGAGCGCGTCCACCGCGCGCGTCCAGAATTGCACGGCCCCGAGCCGCAACGTAAAAAACGCGACAATGAATCCGCCGACCAGACCCACGAAATCTGCGACAGCCACGAGCAGTGGGAGCATCGTCACCATGGCGATGATGCGCGGCGTGACGAGTTTCCGGAGCGGATCGGTCCCCAGCGCGCGCATCGCGTCCACTTGCTCGGTCACCACCATCGACCCGAGCTCCGAAGCGATTCCGCTTGCGTTGCGCCCCGCCACCAGCAGCGCCGTGATCGCCGGGCCGAGCTCGCGGACCAGCGCGATCGAAACGGCGTCTCCCGTCAATGCCGTCTCCCCAAAACGCTGAAACTGGGACGCAGTCTGCAATACGAGGACGCCGCCGATGAAGAGTGACGCGATCGCAACAATCGGAAGCGAGTTGACACCGATCAAGTTCATCTGGTCGATCGTGTCGCCCCAGTACTGCGGCGGCGTGAAGACGTTTACCAGCCCCTGGAGGGCCATCAGCGAGTAATCCTGGACGGCAAAGACCTGCCGCTTGAGCGTGTCCCCGATAAGCGCTGGGAGTGATGGAGTCTCAGTGGGTTCGGGCATCGTATGCGAAGCGGCTGAGGGACATCCGCCGCGTCTCCGAGAGCGTAACGTCCGCTGCGCAGCGCGTCAAGCAAACAACGGCGCGCGCCGAAGCGCGGCCGATGCGTGCGCCGCCCGCCGCGCGGCCTTTACGGGCAACTGCGCGTCCGGTAGAATCTTTCATCTACTCCTGAAGGAAAGACGCTACCGAACATGCTGCGATTCGTCACTGCCGGAGAGTCTCACGGCCAGGCCCTCATCGCCTGGATTTCCGGGCTGCCCGCGGGCGTCCCGGTGGATCTCGATTTCATCGGGCGCGAACTGCACCGGCGGCAATTGGGGTACGGCCGCGGCGGACGCCAGCGAATCGAAAAAGATCAGGCCGACATACTTGCCGGGGTGCGCCACGGAAAGACCATCGGCGCGCCCATCGCGCTGCGCCTTGAAAATCGCGATTGGAAGAATTGGGAGCACGCGCTGCCGGTCGAAGACACCGAGGGCGCGGATGACGCGCAGCGCCGCCTGACGGCGCCACGGCCCGGACACGCGGACTTGCCGGGTGCGCAGAAGTTCAATTTTCACGATGCGCGGTACGTGCTCGAACGTGCGTCGGCGCGCGAGACCGCTGCCCGCGTGGCGGCGGGAGCGCTCGCCAAGCTTCTGCTGCGCGAGTTCGGAGCTTCCGTCTTGAGCCATACGGTCGCGGTGGGCCATGCGCGGCTCGAGCGCGCGGCAAGCTGGGAGGAAATTGCCGCCATTTGCGAAAATCTCGAATCGCCCCTGCGCTGCGTCGATCGAGATGTGGAAGGGAAAATGGTCGCCGAGGTGGACCACGTGCTGCGCGCCGGAGATTCCGTCGGCGGAATTTTCGAGGTCGTCGCGCGCGGGATTCCGCCCGGCCTCGGAAGCCACGCTCAGTGGGACGAGAAGCTCGATGCGAAACTCGCGCGCGCTGTGATGTCGATCCAGGCCGTGAAAGCCGTCGAGATCGGCACCGGTGTGGCGAATGCGGGGAGTTACGGCTCGGAAGTGCAGGACGAAATCCGGTACGACTCGTCTCGAAAACGCTTCGATCGCTCCTCGAATCGCGCCGGGGGGATCGAAGGCGGAATCACCAACGGGCAGGACATCGTGGTGCGGGGATACCTGAAACCGATCTCGACGCTTCGCCGCGCCCTGCTCACGGCCGACCTGAACACGAAGGAAGCGGTCAAGGCGGCCTACGAGCGCTCGGATGTGTGCGTTGTGCCCGCAGGGGGCGTCGCGGGCGAGGCCATGGTGGCGCTCACTCTGGCCGAGGCGTTCCTCGAAAAATTCGGCGGCGATTCACTGGGCGAGACGCGGAAGAATTTCGACGGATACCAGCAGCAGTTGGATAATTTCTAGAGTTTTTCGGAGTGCAGGCGCAATGATTCATCCGATCGTAAAGTACGGCGACCCGGTGCTCGAGACTCCCGGAAAGCCTGTGGACAAATTCGACGCTGAATTGCAGACGCTGGTCGCCGACATGTTCGAGTCGATGTACGCCGCGAATGGCGTGGGGCTCGCGGCGCCGCAGATCGGCATCAGCCTGCGGCTCGCGGTCATCGACGTGAGCAACGGGAAAAATCCGGAAGCCAAGATCGTCTGCGCGAATCCAGAAATCACGCACACCGAGGGCGAGCAGCGCGAAGAGGAAGGATGCCTCTCGATACCCGGCTTCCGAGGACACGTGGCTCGGCCGCAGTTCGTCACCGTCCGCGCGCAGGACGCCTCGGGCAAGGATTACGAGATGCGCGGCGAAAAATTACTGGCTCGCGCTTTCTGCCACGAGATCGATCACCTCAATGGAATCCTCTTCATCACACACCTCAGCATGCTCAAGCGGGACATGATCAAGCGGAAGATCCGCAAGCTGAAAAAAGCCGGCGAGTGGTAGGCCGATCGTGCCGCTACGAATCGTCTTCTGCGGCACGCCTGCTTTTGCCGTTCCGTCGCTGCGGCACTTGATCGCGCAGCCGGATTTCCAGATCGCCGGAGTCGTCACACAGCCGGACCGCCCGCGCGGCCGCGGCCAGGAAACCGCAAGCTCACCGGTAAAGGCCGCAGCGATCGCGGCTGGAATCGACGTATATCAGCCGGAGAAGATCCGATCGGAGGAAGTCTTCGAGTATTTCAAGCGCCTCGCTCCGGATGCGGTGGCCATTATCGCGTATGGCCAGATTGTTCCGGCGCGTTTGCTCGAGATTCCGCGGCTCGGATGGATCAACGTCCACGCCTCGCTTCTCCCAAAATATCGCGGCGCGGCCCCGATCAACTGGGCCATCGCCAATGGCGAAAAGCGCACGGGCCTCACCACGATGCGCATCGACGCAGGGCTCGATACCGGGCCGACGCTGCTGAAATTCGAAACCGACATCGGCCCCGACGAGACCGCGCCGGAGCTTTCATCGCGCCTTGCCGACGCGGGCGCCCCGCTGATCGTGGAGACTTTGCGGAAGCTCGAACGCGGCGAGATCACGCCGGTGCCGCAGAACAATTCTCAGGCGACTCTCGCTCCGCCGCTCAAGAAGGAAGAGGGGCGCATGGATTGGTCGCTCGACGCGCACAAGATCTACAACCGGATTCGCGGTTTCGATCCCTGGCCCGGCGCGTTTACCACCTTTCGCGGGAAAAACTGTCGGATATGGGGGAAGCCGCTCAAGCCAATCTCGGCGGGCGGCACACCCGGCATCGTACTGCCCACGCGAGAAGACGGACTGTTGGTGATCTGCGGCGGCGGCACCGTCTTGCGAGTTGAACAGGTCCAACTCGAAGGCCGTAACCGCGTCACTGACGGCGAGTTCATGAACGGTGCGCGCATCGTGCCGGGCGAGCGTTTCGGCACGTAGAGCCGCGCCATGGCCGTTTCCATCTCAAGACAAATCGCATACGAAGTGCTGCGGCGCGTCGAGGCCGAAGGGGCGTACGCGAGCGACCTGCTGCACGGGGAACTCGGCGCAAACGTCAAAGCGGCGGATGCCGCGCTCGCGACCGAACTCACGATGGGCGTCCTGCGGTGGCGGCGCCTGCTCGATTTTCTCCTCGAGCGACACCTGAAGAAACCCGTCGAGCGGCTCGATCTTCCCGTGGCTCTCGCGCTGCGGATGGGGGCTTACCAGCTTCGATTCCTCGAAAGAGTCGCGCAGCGCGCGGCCGTGCATGAGTCGGTGGAACTCGTGAAACGAGCGCGAAAGGCCTCGGCTGCGACGCTCGTCAACGCCGTTCTGCGCCGGATAGCCGCCGAAACGAGCGTGCCTCCGGAAAAGCTCCTGCCGCCAACAATCGCCCCGGCCGAACGGCTCGGAATCCTGCATTCGCATCCGGCGTGGATCGTCGAGCGATGGCTTTCGCGGCTGGGTGAGGCGAAAACAATTGCTCTGCTCGAAGCCAACAATCACACGCCCCGGCTGAGCTGCGCGCTGAACGACGGACATCGCCGCGAGGAGATCGTCGCTGAACTTGAGAAAGCCGGCCTGAAGGTCAAATCGGGAGTCTTGCTCAAGGCCGCGCTCTCCGTGAGCGGCGGGAGCGTCGCGCGCACACCGGCATTTCGCAGCGGGAGGATTTCGATTCAGGACGAAGCGTCGCAGGCCGTGCCGCTGCTGCTCGGCGTTCGCGAGGGAGATCGCGTCCTCGATCTGTGCGCCGCGCCGGGAGGAAAGACGCCGGCGCTCGTCCGCGCGGCGGGAAGCAGAGGCGTCGTGATCGCCGCGGATCATCATTTCCATCGCGTCCGCGCAATGCAGGCGCAGTTCAAGCGGCTCGGACTCCCGAACGTGCATCTCGTGGTGCTCGACGCGGCCGAGCCGCTCCCTTTTCGCATTCAATTTGACCGGATTCTCGTCGATGCGCCTTGCTCCGGCACGGGTACGCTCGCGCGCCATCCCGAAATTCGCTGGCGGCTTCGCCCGGAGCAGCTCGCCGAACTCCACCAACTTCAGTGCAGGTTGCTGCAAACGGCCATCGCGCAGCTCGCGCCGGGCGGCAAGCTCGTTTATTCGACGTGCTCGATCGAGCGCGAGGAAAACGAAGAGGTCGTGGCCGACGTGTTGCGAAGTGCGGCGGCGATTCGCCCCGCCCCGGCGAGTGAATGCGCGCATGCCCTTCAGCCCCATCTGGTGCCGCCGTTGGATGCAGGAGCACTTTTCTCAAACGACGGCTATTTCCGCACGTCGCCCGCAATCCAGCACACGGACGGATTCTTCGCCGCAATCCTGCAGAAGATTTAGCGTTCAAGAGGCTGCCGAGCGGCCGCGCATCATACAGATCGCCACGCGCCTGACGTTCTAGTCACAGCGGCTGCGCGCAACCGGCGCGCCATATGCTAGGCTCATCTTGGGAGGGACGAGCGAATGACGCTGCGGGAACGCCTGGAATGGATCTTCCGGATGGCTCTCCTGCTGTTCATCCTTTCGTCGGTCGCGTTTCTGAGCGCTCTAACGGCGATGCGTTTCGCGATCCAGGGCCGCGAGGTGGCGATCCCCGATGTCGTGGGCAAGAGCGCCGTTCAGGCGAGGCAGATTCTGCAAGGGCGCCGCGTGGGAATGAAGGTCGAAGACCGGATCTATAACAGCCTTCCCGTCGACACCGTCGTCCGCCAAAGCCCCCCGCCCAACATGCGCGTGAAAACAGGGCAATACGCGCACGTCGTGCTCAGCCTCGGCCCCCAGAAGGCGACGATTCCTGAGTTGAAAGACCGCAGCGTTCGCGCCGCCCAGGTCGAACTGCTGCGTGGCGCGATGCAGTTGGGCGAGGTGTCCAGCGTCTATCTTCCCGGCAGTGTGCCGGACACGGTGACTCAGCAGGATCCCGCGCCCGGTACGACGGACATCACAAGCCCCCACGTGAACCTGCTCGTCGCGCTCGGGCCGCGGCCTCCGGCATTCGTGATGCCTGAGCTTACAGGTCTTCCGGCGGGCGAGGCGCAGGCGCGATTGGGCGCCGCGGGGCTGAAAGTTTCGAAGCTCACACCCGAGACGGTCTCCGGCCTATCCTCCGGCACCGTTGCCGGACAGACTCCTCCGCGCGGGCAGCGCGTGGACCCCGGCACGACGATCGAATTGCAGATCGCCGAGTAGCGCCTGACGCCGGTTTCCGCGTTCCCGGCTATGCTAGAATCCACCAGACCGACATGCCATACGCAAGAATCGAGATAGCGCCATCCATTCTCGCCGCGGACTTTGCCCGGCTGGGCGAAGAAGTGCGCGCCGTCGAACAGGGCGGCGCGGACGTGATTCACGTGGACGTGATGGACGGCCATTTCGTGCCCAACATTTCGATCGGAATCCCGGTTGTTGCGTCGCTGCGCAAGGCAACCCGGCTGCCGCTCGACGTGCATCTTATGATCGAACGGCCCGAAGGCTACATCGAGGACTTCATCCGCGCGGGTGCCGCACGCGTCCTGATCCATCAGGAGGCCACGGTGCATCTGGACCGGGCGCTATCGATGATTCGGGAGCACGGGGCGGAAGCGGGCGCGGCCATCAACCCCGCGACGCCGGTCGCGGCACTGGCCGAGGTTCTCGACAAGGTGGATACTGTACTCGTGATGTCCGTGAATCCAGGCTTTGGGGGACAGAAATTCATTCCTGGGGCGATCGAAAAAATCCGCCAACTGAACCAGTTGCGCGCACGCTATAATGGTGGTTTCCGGATCGAAGTCGACGGGGGCGTCGATGCCGGAAACGCGGCCGAGCTGGCGCAGGCCGGAGTAAACACGTTCGTCGCAGGCACTTCGATCTTCCACACGCCCGATCCGGCAGCCGCGTCGCGCCAGATGCGCAAGCTTGCGGCCGAGGCCTTGAGCCAGCGGGTCTGAGAAAACACGCCATGTTTCGAGCACTCATAAAGAATCGCCACATCGTGACGGCTGCCCTGGCCCTGTCGCTCACCGGCACATTCTGCGCCGGAGCTTACGCACAGAAGAAACCCAAGATCACCAAGGTAAAGCCGCAGCCCGCCGAAAAGAAAAAAGGGGACACGACGGAGTCGGCCGAGCCCGACAAGGTGCTCTACGATCGCGCGATGGTTTCCATCAAGCACTCCAAATACACCGAAGCGCGCCTCGATCTGCAAACCTTGGTCAACACGTATCCGGATAGCGAATACCTCGCCAAAGCGAAGCTCGCCGTCGCGGATTCCTACTACAAAGAGGGCGGCACTTCGAACTTCACTCAGGCGATCGAGGCGTACAAGGACTTCATCGTCTTCTTCCCCTTCCTCGACGAGGCCGCCTACGCGCAGATGCAGGTCGGTATGGCGCACTATCGGATGATGGAAAAACCGGATCGCGACACAAGCCATGCCCAGGCTGCCGAAGACGAGTTCAGGACGTTCCTGTTGAAATATCCTCAGAGCCCGTTCCTGCCCCAGGCGGAACAGAATCTGCGCAACGTCCAGGAAATGCTCGCCGACGGGGAATACCGGATCGCGCGGTTCTACTACTTGAAGAAGGACTATCGCGCCTCGGCCGCACGCCTCGTGGAAGTGACCGGGCGATATCCGCTCTATAGTGAGAGCGACGACGCGCTCTGGATGCTCGGCGAAATCTACACGCGCGCCAAGCAAGCGTCGAGGAACGAAGACGACAAGAACCACTGGGCCGATCTTGCGGCCAAGTGCTATGACCGGATCTTGCGAGACTATCCCCTGTCGAGCCTCGCCGGAGATGCCAAGGCACGGCTGACGTCGATGGGCATGCCCATCCCGGCGGCCGATCCCGGAGCTCTGGCTCGGATGCGGCAGCAGCAGGAGTACGTGAAGCATCACCACCAGAATGTGCTGTTGAAGTTCCCGATGGGGATGCTCAAGTCCAGTCCCGATGTTTATGCCGCAGCCCGGACGGGCCAGCCCAACCTCAATCCGCCGGACGACCTGGTTTCCGCAACGGAGGTCTTGAATCAGGGCGCGGCCGGGCCCTCATTCACCGTGGCGGCCGTGGGAGCCACGGCAGGCGGCGACTCCGCGCCGGTTGATACCGAAACAGTCGGGGGAACCAGCGACGCGCCGGCGACGAGCACCGGCGTTCAGACCATCGATCCAACCGGAGGCGCCACTGCCAACGCCGCGGCGAATGCTTCGTTGCCTGCGCCTACCACTTCGCCAGCGGCCGACGCGACTACGGCGAACTCCACGGCGCCAATCCCGTCCCCCGATGCAGCCTCAACCAACACTGCGCAGGCGTCCCAAACCGCGCAAGCCCCAGCCAGCGGCAATTCCCAGGCTGACTCGCAAACCGCAGCCCCCAAGAACGACCCAAAGACCGAATCCACAAGCAAGAAAAAGAAGGGCTTGCGCAAGGTAGTGCCCTGGTAAACCTGCTGTTTACCCCCTGCTAACAACTGTAGCACCCCTGTCCCTTGACTTCGTTGACGCTCCCGCAAGGTAGTGCTGCAATAGGTGTAGGCAGAGGCAGGCGCGGTGCCGTGTGGACGCGCCTCCGGGGGATCTCAGTGCCGAAAATTTTGGTCGCCGACGACAACGCCAATATCCAGAAGATGGTCGCGCTGTCGCTGGAAGAGCGCGGCGTCCAGGTCGTCTCCGTCGGCAACGGCGAAGCGGCCGTGCGGCGCCTTCCCGACGTGAATCCGGACCTGGTCCTCGCCGATATTTTCATGCCGGTTCGCAACGGCTACGAAGTCTGCGAATTCGTGAAGAAGGACGAGCGCTTTTCGCACATCCCCGTCATCCTCCTGGTTGGCGCGTTCGACCCTCTCGATGAAAAAGAAGCGCGGCGCGTGGGCGCCGATGGAGTCCTGAAGAAACCCTTCGTTCCTCCCGACCCGCTCATCGCGATGGTCATGTCGGCGCTCGAAAAGAATCCCAAGGTTGCCGCGGAGCTCGCCAAGGCACGGGAAGCCAAGGAGGTTCTCCCGCCCGAGCCGGTTCCGCAGATGGAGATACCGGCCCGCGCCGAACCCAAGCCGCTGCCCGAGTTCCCGGAGCCGAGCGCGGAGGAAGCCGCTTTGGTGTACGGATTCGGTAAAGGGAAACGCACTCTCGACGACGACCAGACCGGAACCGCGGGCGAGCCCAAAGCGCCCGTGATCGAAGCCGAAGACGCCGAGGATCACGACTTCGACGGCACATCGACCACCAGCGACTGGCGGCGTAACGCGATGGACTTCGAAGTTCCGGCCGAGGCTGCCAATCGTCCGGCGTTTTCCTCTCTCGACGATCTGGACGCAAAAACGTTTCCTTCGGAGCGCGATTATCCCCCCAGGCGCGTCCCAATTCCCGAGCCTGCGGAAGTGGCCGACCCGGTCGTGCAGGACCGGGCGCTCGCGTCTGCGAAAGTAGAGACTGCTCCGCCGGCGTTTATCGAGACGCCCGCCGCGAGCCTGCCGCCCGTCGAAAAGCAAGCTGAGCCGGAGATTATTGCGGCGCCCGTTATTGAGCCTGAAGTGAAATCCGAGCCAAGTTTCTCGTCCAATGCCAATGCCCCGCACTGGATGGATGCTCTTGCACCAACTCAAGCAGGACATACGGATGACGCGGTGAATGCCACCTCGTGGCGCCCGCTGGAAGCCATGCCTGGCGACGAGTCCGCTATCGTTTCCGCACCGACTCTTGAGGCCGCTGAGATCGTCGAGGCTCCGACCGAAGCGATCGTCATTGCAGCCAGCGAAGCCTCTAAGGCACCGCTCGCGCCTTTGGCTCATGAGGAGCCGTCGGTCGCGGACGAGCCCGCGGCAAGCGCTCCAGACGAATCCTGGTTTGCCCCGGCTCCGGCGGTCTTTGAACCAGTCCTGGAGACATGGCATGAGCCGGTTGCGATCGCTTCCTCCAGTGCCGATCAAGGCTTGGAACTCGACCCGGCGGACACAGCACCGCCGCTCGCTTTCAAGGACCCAGATCTCTTCGAGCCTCCCGCCGTGCACGTCACGCCGGAGCCGCTACTGTTGGAAGACGACCATGCCGTGAACGAGCCATCGCAGTACAACGCGCGTTTGCAGGAAGTTCCTCCTCTGCATTCATTCTTTGCGCCGGCATCGGGCGACCCTGTTGTCCAGGAGCCCGTTGCGGAGCAGCCGATTGCGGCCGATCCCGTGGCGCAAGAAGAGACGCCCGCACAATCGCTTGGCTCTTCGTCGAGCGACTGGAACGAGCGCATCCCGACCGCGCCGCCGCCCAATCGCGAAGCGCTGGCCGAGATTCCCTTCCTGTCGCCTCCCGCTGACTTCCATGCGGATGCGCGTGACGCGGAAGCTGTAAACTCCGAAACCGTCGACAACGTGGTGCGGAAAGTCCTCGAGAAGCTCGAGCCGCAGCTTCACGACCTGCTCTCGCAAGGCGTGCTCAAGCCGCTCGTCGAAAACCTCCTCCAAAGCGAACTCGCGAAAAAAGAAAAGTGACGATGCGACAAGCATCGTCATCCTGAGGCCAGCGCTTCTGGCTGGCCGAAGGATCTCTCTTTGCATGATTTCACGGAATCAAAGCCCGGGCCCGCATTTGACGCCTCGTGCACCCGCCCCTTATATTGAATGTTTCACGTCAGCAGGAAACTCAAGCACATAAGGAATCCATGCCCCGGGAAATTCCCAAGGCCTACGAGCCGCAGGAGATCGAAGAGCGCTGGGCCAAGTCCTGGTTTGAAGAAAAGCTCTTCCGCGCCGAAAATTCAGGCGACGGACCCGCCTTTTCGATTGCGCTGCCACCGCCGAACGTGACCGGCTCGATCCACATCGGCCACCTGCTCGAGCACACGCAGATCGACATGCTCGTCCGTTGGCACCGCATGCAGGGTCACCGCACTCTCTGGCTGCCCGGAATGGACCACGCCGGAATCGCCACGCAGTTCGTCGTCGAGCGCCAGCTTGCGGCGCAGAAGATCCGCCGCCAGGATCTGGGCCGCGAGGAGTTCGAGCGGCGTGTCTGGCAGTGGAAGGCGGAAAGCGGCGGTGTGATCAAGGACCAGATGATCCGCCTCGGCGCCTCCTGCGATTGGACGCGCGAACATTTCACGCTCGAGCCGAAGCTCTACCGCGCGGTTCTGGAAGCATTTCTCCGGCTCTACCGCGAGGGCCTGATCTACCGCGGGCGGTACATGGTTAACTGGTGCCCGCGCTGCCAGACGGCCATCAGCGATCTCGAGGTGGTCCACGCAGAGCGCCCCGGAAAGCTGTGGCACCTGCGTTATCCGCTTGCCGGCTCGCAGGAATATCTCGTCGTTGCCACGACGCGCCCCGAAACGATGCTCGGCGATACCGCCGTCGCCGTCCATCCGGAGGACGAGCGTTACCAGCGGTTCGTCGGCAAGACGGTGATGCTTCCGCTGATGAATCGCACAATTCCCGTTATCGCGGATTCATACGTGGACCGGGAATTCGGCACCGGCGCAGTGAAAATCACCCCGGCGCACGATCCGAACGACTTCGAGATCGGCAAGCGCCACAACCTGCTCGAAATCGACGTGATGACCAACGACGGCCGCATGAGCGAAGCCGCCGGAAAATACGCGGGGCTGGACCGCTTCGAAGCGCGCAAGCGCGTCTTGGCCGATCTCGAATCGCTCGGCCTGCTCGACCATATCGAGGACATCACCCACGCTGTCGGCGTCTGCGACCGCTGCAAGTCGGAGGTCGAGCCGCGCATTTCGACGCAGTGGTTCATGAAGATGAAACCGCTCGCCGAGCCCGCGAAAGAAGTCGTTCGCGGCGGTATCATCGAGGTCGTTCCCGACAATCAGAAGACGATCCTGCTCCAGTGGCTCGACAACATCCGTGACTGGTGCATCTCGCGGCAGCTCTGGTGGGGCCACCGCATTCCCATCTGGCACTGCGCGGATTGCAAAGAAATGGTGCCCGCGCTCGATTCGCGCGTCGAGATCGTCGAAGGCCACGCGCGCGCCGCCGGCATCCCCACAAAGTGCCCGAAGTGCGGCGGCGCAAAGCTCACGCAGGATACGGACGTCCTCGACACATGGTTCAGCTCCGCGCTGTGGCCCTTCTCGACGCTCGGCTGGCCCGACGATACGGACGACATGCGCAGGTTCTATCCCACGAGCCTGCTCATCAGCGGCTACGACATCCTGTTCTTCTGGGATTCGCGCATGATCATGATGGGGCTTCATTTGGCCAAGGGAGCGGACGCGAGCCACCGAGTTCCCTTCCGCCGCCTCTATCTCCACTCGCTGGTGCGCACTTCGGAAGGCGCGAAGATGTCCAAGACCAAAGGCACGGGCGTCGATCCGCTGCAATTGACGCAGCAGTACGGCACCGACGCGCTTCGCTACATGCTCGCCAGCATGGCCGCTCCCGGCACGGACATCATCCTGAGCGAAGACCGCATCCTGGGCGCCCGCGCCTTCGCCAACAAAATCTGGAATGCCGCGCGCTTTCTGTTCGTCAACCTCGAAAAAGTCGAAGCCAGCGGCCTCACGATCGAAGAACTCGCCGCGCCGGAAATTCGCGCAAAAGCGCCGTATCCCGTGAAGGGCGAAGGCGCGCTCGCGCACCGCTGGATCTTCTCGCGGCTCGCTTCGGTGACGGCCCACGTCAACTACGCGCTCGAGAATTTTCGCTTTCACGAAGCGTGCCAGACGATCTACCAATTCTTCTGGGGCGATTTCTGCGATTGGTACATCGAGTGGGTGAAGCCGCAGCTTACCGCGAGCGACCGCGAAGTCGCCCTCGCTGCGTGGCGGAACATTTTCGCCGCGCTCGATGCCGCATTGCGATTGCTCCATCCCGTGATGCCTTTCCTCACCGAGGAGCTTTGGCATCGCTTGCCTCAGCCGGATGCCGCGCGGTCGATCGCTCTCGATCGCTTTCCTGAGCCGCATCCCCATTGGACCGACGCGACTTCTGACGAAGCTATGTCCACGCTCCAGGAGATCGTCATCGCCGCCCGCAACATCCGCGCGGAGATGAAGCTCGATCCCAAGCGCAAGGTCGCTGCCGATTTCTCGACCGGAAATCCAGTCCTGCGCAAACTCGTCGAGGACAATCTTGATCCGCTCTTGCGCCTGGCGGCGCTCTCGGGCCTTCAAATCGCTTCGGGGCATCTCGATCCCGAAGGCGCGGCCATTCGTTCGACAGCACAATTCGATCTGCGCATCGCGTACGGTGAAACCGTCGACAAGCCCGCGGAAATCGCACGCCTCAAGAAAGAAATCGACCGCCTCGCGAAAGACATCGAATCAAAGCAGAAACGCCTCGGTGATGAGAACTTCACGAGCAAAGCTCCCGCCAAGATCGTCGAGGATCTGAAAGCCACTCTCGCCGAGCGCCAACTCGAGCACAAAAAGCTCGAGGATCGCCTGAAGCAGCTACAGTAGCTACTCTCCAGCTTGTCCACCGCTGCTTCGTCGAGTATTCTTCCTGCTCCCGAAGATGGCCACCAAGCGACTGGCGAAACTCCCCGGCACCACCGACCGGCGCATCGACGCGCTGCTGACCCTGCTCGCGGAAAACTCAACCATCGTCATCAGCGGCGCGAAGATCGCCAAGGAAATCGGCGTGACGCGGCAGCAGGTCTGGCGCTGGATCGAAAAGCTCCGCGAGGTCGGCGTGCGCGTGAAGGGCCACGCGCGCAGCGGCTACCACATCGAGCGCATGCCGGACATACTGATCCCGCAAATGCTGAGCCATCGCCTCTACGGCACGCCGTTCGCGCGCCGCATCTACCATTTTTTCAAGATCGATTCCACGAATGCGGTCGCCATGCGCCTGGGGGAAGCGGGCGAACCGCACGGCGCTATCGTGCTCGCCGAAGAACAGACGGCGGGCCGCGGCCGCGCGGGCCGCTCGTGGACTTCGGAGAAATCCTCCGGAATCTATTGCAGCGTCCTGTTGAGACCGCCGATCTCCCCGGCGCATGCGCCGCTGCTCACTCTGATCGCTGGCCTCGCCGCGCGCGATGCCATCGCCGAAGATCTCGATACGCAGCCCGACATCCGCTGGCCGAACGACGTGCTGATCGGCGGCCGGAAGTGCTGCGGCATCCTCACGGAAATGCACGCGGAGCCGGACCGCGTGCACCACGCCGTCGTGGGCATCGGCATGAACGTCAACCAGACGAAGATGCCGGAAGCGATCGCGGACATTGCGACGTCCCTACGGATGGAAACCGGAAAGCTCCATTCCCGCCTCGAGCTGCTGATCCGGTTGCTGCGCTACCTCGACCGCTACTACAATCAGTTTCTCACCGAGGGCGCCCGTCCGATTTTGCGCCGGTTCGCCCAGGTCTCGAGCTATTCCGAGGGAAAGCGCGTGCGGATCACCACTGCCACGGAGAGTTTCACCGGCGTGACGGCCGGGCTTGAGCCGAGCGGCGTGCTGCGCGTGGCGCGCGACGACGGGCGCGGCACCGTGCCGGTGCTTGCCGGCGACGTCGCGGAGGTCTCCTGATGCTCCTGGCCCTCGACGCGGGCAACACGAACACGGTTCTCGGCGTATTCCGTGAAAAAACGCTCGTCGCTAACTGGCGGCTGACGACCGCGCGCGATCAGACCATCGATGAGTACGGCATCCTTACGCGCGATCTTTTCACGCTTGCGGGACTCGAGCCAAAAGAGATCGGAGGCGTGATCATCAGTTCAGTCGTGCCGCCGCTCAATGCGACGCTCGCAGGAATGGCGGACCGCTACTTCGGACGGAAGGCGCTCTTCGTCGAGCCGGGAATCAAGACGGGCATGCCCGTGCACTACGACAACCCGCAGGAAGTGGGCGCGGACCGGATCGTCAACAGCGTGGCGGCGTTCGACAAATACGGCGGGCCGTGCATCGTGGTGGATTTCGGCACGGCGATCAACTTCGATGCCGTATCGGCGCGCGGCGAATACTTGGGCGGCGTGCTGGCGCCGGGAATCGGCATCTCGGCGGACGCTCTGTTCGCGCGCGCGGCCCGCCTGTTTCGCGTCGAGATCAAGGACCCGGGAAAGATCATCGGCACGAACACCGCCGCATCGATGCAGGCCGGGCTTTTCTACGGCTATATCGACCTCGTCGATGGAATTCTCGACCGAATGAAGAAAGTGATGGGCGCCAAGACAAAAGTCATCGCAACCGGAGGCCAGGCGACGCTGATCGGCGGCGCGTCCCGCCACATCGAAACGATCGACGAGTTTCTGACGCTCGATGGCCTGCGCATCATCTGGGAGCGCAACCAACCGGGCGCCCCGGAACGCGCCGAAAAGAAAGGGTCGGGCAAGACTCGACCGTAGGCCACCCACAGGCGCTCGCTTGATGGACTCCTTCAACTACTTCAATTACTTCACGGAAATCGAGGAGCATTTCTGGCGCAAGCGCGGCGCGCACCTGCTCGTTTCGCCGCTCGATTGGGCGATTGTCGAGACGTGGCAGAAGGCGGGAATCCCCCTCGCGGCTGTGCTGAAAGGAATCGACCGCGCGTTTGAGAGCTGGGGGCGGTCGCGGCGCGCCGCCGGCGGGCGCCAGTTGAAGAGCCTCGCCTACTGCGTGGACGCGGTCCTCGACGCCGCAGCCGAAGCGCAGGAAGCCGCCGCGGGCACCGGCCCGGAGGTGAAATCCGCGCGGCCCGCCGCCGAGCCATTCTCCCGCGATGAACTTGGAAAATATCTCGGGCGCAATGCGGGGCGCCTGCGCGCCGCCGCCGAGAAGCACCGCGCGGCCCGCGCGGCGATGGCAGTGCGCCTGGAAGAAACGGCGAAGCGGCTTGAGGAAACTCAGGCGCTGATCGATTCACCGGGCGCGCTCGACCTCGAAGACCTCGAGCGGCGGCTCACTGTCTTCGAAGAAAAGCTCACGGCGGCACTCTCGGCGGATGCGGACGAAGAGGCGCTTCTCGCGATCCGCCGCGAAATGGACCGCTCGCTTGCGCCCTACCGGCGCAAGATGTCGGCGGAACAACTGGCGCAGCTCGAGCGGCAGTACACGCAGAAGCGGCTGTTCGAGCAATTCGATCTGCCGCGGCTGAGCCTTTTCTATCTGACCTGAAGCCATAGTTCTCGCGTACGTACTTTCCGCGATTGACGCTGCCTCCCATCGCGGTCTAAATCACATCTTTTGCATAAGGAATCGGCCGAGCTAACTCCTCGTCCCGCCGTCGCTTCCGCTATCGTTAGGGCTGTGTCGATTTGCATCGTGTGATAGCGTGGAAGCCGGTGGACATCATGGAACTCACAATCGAGAAACTGATCTACGGCGGCGAGGGTCTGGCGCATCACGAGGGCTCGACGGTCTTCGTGCCTTTCGTGCTCCCGGCGGAGCGCGTTTCCGCCACGCCGGTCGAGCAAAAGAAGAAGTTCGTGCGCGCCCGCGTGGAGCGGGTGCTCGAGGCCTCCCCCGAGCGCGCCGCGGCGCGATGCCCGCATTTCGGCGTCTGCGGCGGCTGCGATTACCAGCATATTCCCTACGACTCGCAGCTCAAATACAAGACCGAAATCCTTCGCGAGACGCTCCGGCGGCTCGGGCGAATCGAGTGGCCGGGGCAAATCACCGCCCACGCCTCCCCGCCGTGGGGCTATCGCAACCGGGCTCAATGGAAAATCCGCCCGCTGAGCGAAGCGGACGGCGCCGGCCTTGGAATCGGATATTTTCGCGCCAGCTCCACGGCGCTCTGCGCGGTGGACGATTGCGCGATTCTTTCGCCGCTGCTCCTGAAGACTCTGCTCGCCTTGCGAGGCGCTCTCGCGGCGGGACAGCTTCCACGCGAGTTGCGCGAAATTGAGGCCTTCGCGGGCGCGAATGATTCGAAGCTCCTCCTGACGGCGACATTCGCCGGCTTCCCCTCCCACGCCGAAGAACTCGCCAAAACGATTCGCGGGATTCTGCCGGAGATCGAAAGCCTGCTCTTCCACGATCCGAGCCGTGAGCGCATGAAGCTCGATGGCCCGGGCTACGTCGAATGCGAAGCAGGAGGCTCCGCATATCGCGTGGGCCATTTCTCGTTCTTTCAGGTAAACCGATTTCTCGCGGGCGATCTGGTCCGCGAAGTCGCGGAAAACGAAGAGGGCGGAAGTCTCGCGCTCGACCTGTTTGCCGGGGTAGGGCTGTTTTCAGCGCCTCTCGCGGCGCGATTCACACGCGTCGTGGCCGTCGAGTCGAACCCGGCGGCAGCGCACGATCTGGAATCGAATACCTCAGGACGGGCCGCGCGCGCAGGCCGGGCTATCGAAGTGCGCACGGCGGATGTCGAGCAGTTCCTCCAGAAATTCAGGGAAAAGCCCGATTTCGTCCTGGTCGATCCTCCGCGAGCGGGATTGACGCCCACCGCGATCAAGCACATCGCCCGAATCGCGCCTGCACGCATTACGTATGTTTCCTGCGAGCCGCCGACGCTGGCGCGCGATCTCGCCGCGCTCGTCAAAGCCGGCTATGAAATTGCGGACGTGCACCTGTTTGATCTGTTTCCCCAGACATTTCACATGGAGGCGGTGGCACGTCTCCGCCGGCGCCCGTGAAATTGCCGGCGCTGTGGATAGCATCGGCATTCGCCGCAGGCATTGGAATTTCCAGCCGATGGCCGGTATCGCTGCGGCTCTGTGTCGCGGCGGCCGTCGCGTCGATCCTGCTTTCCGGAATTCTCGCGTGGCGAAAGCGCGTTGCCGCGGCATGGGCGCTCGCGTTGCTGGCGTGGGTTGCGACCGGCGCGGTGGCCATCGGTGTCGAGCGCGCCGCCGTGCCCTCGAATCACATCGCCAGATTCATCGCCGCGGGACGCCTCGACACAAGCGAACCGCTCCGCTGGCGGGGGCGGCTGCGCGACGATCCCATGTCGCTTCCCTGGGGGCATCGCTACCAAATCGACCTCGAGGAAGTGCAGCCTGCCGGCGTAAGGCTGCCTGTCAGCGGCGGCTTGCGTGTGAACTTGTACGGCGAGGAGAATGCGGCCACGGCTCCACAAGGCCTGCGCGCGGGCGATCGCGTCGAAGCGCTCCTGCGGGCGCGGCCGCCGCGCAACTTTCTCGATCCGGGCGCGTTTGACCTACACGGCTATCTGGCGCGCCAGAGAATCGACCTGACCGGCTCGTTGCGCGGCGGCGAATTGCTGCAACTCATCGACCGCCCCAGGCCGACGATCTCGCAGCGGCTCGCTCGCGCGCGCGGCAACCTCTTGGCCCGCCTCGACGCCCTGTTTCCGGGGCAGCCCGAGCGCGCGGCCGTGCTGCGGGCCATGCTGCTCGGCGACCGCAGCTTCGTCGACTCCGATGTGGTCACGGCATTTCAGAAGACGGCCGCGTACCACGTTCTCGTCCTGGCGGGCTTACATGTGGGCGCGCTCGTCGTGTTTCTCTTCTGGCTCTGCCGCAGATTGCGATTCTCGATCGGCGTCACAAGCCTTGTGACGCTCGCCGCGCTCGCCGCCTACGTCGGCGTGGTGCAGGACCGGCCACCGATTCTGCGCGCCGCGCTGATGGCGGCGTTCTACTTGTGCGCGCGGCCGCTCTTCCGGGGCATCGATTTGCTGAACACAGTGGCGCTCGCGGCCCTCGCGATTCTGGTCTGGAGACCTTCCTCTCTCGCAGATTCGAGTTTCCAACTTTCCTTCCTTGCCGCGGGCGTGATTGCCGGCCTGGCCCTGCCTTGGATGGAGCGCACGAGCGCGCCCTACCGCACCGGGCTTCGGCATCTGGCCGACGTCACGCGCGACGTGGTGCACGCGCCGAAAGTGGCGCAATTCCGAATCGAGCTGCGCGCCGTTGCGCGATGGCTCGAGCCGCGCCTGCCGCAGCTGCTCGCCTCACATGCGTATGTCCTGTTGGCCGTGCCCGTTCGCGCCGGGCTGCGCCTCTGGGATATCGTGCTGCTCTCGCTGGTGATTCAGTGGGGAATGATGCCGCTGCTGTCGCAGGATTTTCATCGCGTGAGCCTCGCGGGTCCACTGAGCAATATTCCGGCGGTAATCCTGACGGGCTTGATCGTGCCGCTCGGATTTCTGACGCTGCTGGTCACATTTGTCTGGACGCGGCTCGCGGTCGTGCTGGCGAAGGCCCTCGGCTTCTGCGCGCGGCTCCTGCTCGCGACGGTGGCATGGTTCAGCAGCTTGCCGCACACTTCGTACCGCATCCCGGGGCCGCCCATTTGGCTGGTGGCCGCGTTCCTCGCGGCGTTGGTTCTGCTTGCGGCTACCGCGCGCGCGGCCGCGGCGAAGCGAATGAACCGCGCGGCGAGGCGTCAGTTGCCGCCTCCGATTGCCCCCGCGGAGTGGATCTCGGCCGTCGTTCTCGCCGGGCTCACCATCCTCGTCGCCTCGCATCCGTTTCCTCCGGACACGCAGCGCGGCAGGCTTGAAGTGAGCGTGCTCGATGTGGGGCAAGGCGACTCGATCTTTGCCTCGTTTCCCGACGGCCGCACGATGCTGATCGATGGCGGGGGACTTCCCGGCTCGGAGTGGGTCGGCGGATACCGGTCCGGCACGGACGTGGGCGAGGAAGTTGTGTCGCCCTATCTATGGTCACGCGGATTGAAGCGGCTCGACGTGGTTGCACTTACCCACGCGCACCACGATCATCTCGACGGCTTGCACGCCGTGCTTGAGAATTTTCGAGTGGGTGAATTGTGGATCGGCCGCGACGAGGAGACTCCGGCGTTCAAGAGCCTGATGGCGGAAGCGCGCTCGCGCGGCGTTCCCATCGTCCGCCAGGCCCAGGGCGCCGAATTCGAATGGCAGGGAGTCCGTGGCGACGTGCTCTGGCCGCCGGACACCGGCCATCTTGGTGAAACTGCGAACGACAACTCACTCGTGCTGCGCCTAACGGACGGCCACGTACGCTTCCTGCTCGCGGGGGATATCGAGCGCCACGCCGAGGAGAAGCTCACTGATGAACACGCGCCGATTGCGGCCGATTTCCTGAAAGTGCCGCACCATGGCAGCAAGACCTCTTCGACGGAAGCATTCGTTGCAACGGTCGCGCCCCGCTTCGCAGCCGTATCGGTGGGCGAGTCTAATCCGTTCGGACATCCGGCGGAGAGTGTGATCGATCGCTACGAACATGACGGCGTGCGGCTGCTGCGCACCGATCGCGATGGCGCCATTACCGCAATCACGGATGGAAATAGCCTTTCCGTGCACGCATACGCCGAGCGGTGATCCCGGCTGGCCGCGGGCGAAAGCGGGCGGCTGGTGCGCGGAAGCCGGCCTCCGCTCCCGAGTACTATTGCACGCGCCGCTGGCCGGATGCATCATGGTTGGGCGTCGAGCCAATCATGGAAACGATCCAAGACAGCGCCGCATCAGCACCCACGCAGGAAGAAATCGACGAAGAGAGCCGCCGCATCCGGCGGCTTCGCATCCTGGTCCGTCTCACGCTCGAAGAGATTGCGGCCGGCGGCCTCTCCGCCGAGGAAGCTTCGGGAATGATCGCCGCCACGCGCCGCGTGGCGATGGAGATGTTTCCCGGCAAGGAACGCGCGTTCGATCTGATCTACAGGCCGCAGTTTCAGCGCGTGATGCACGCCGTCTATCGCCTGCAATAGCCGAGCCGGTCAGTAACCGAAGCGCGCCCGCAGCCACATCCGAAGCCACACGACGCCCAGGCCCGCAATCGTTCCGATCAGCGCCTGATACTCGCGGTTCCGTCGATACTGCGCCCACGAGAACATCTCCGTGGGCGGGCGCGGCGGCGAAGATGGTTCGCTGCTCCTGTCGGGGAATCCCGGAAAGAAAGCCGGCACGCGCGCCGCGTACTCATCGAACGCCGCGCCGAAGCGCTTGCGGAGATTTTCTTCTTCATCGCGTATCACCGCGTAATAGGAAACCGCGAAATACACGCCCACGAGCAGGCCGGCCCACCACGAATGCCCCGCGATGATGAACCCCGCAGCGAGAAACGCGCTGCCCAGATAGAGCGGGTTCCGCGTGCTCGCGTACGGCCCGGTGGTCGCAAGCTCCTGATCTTTTCGCAGATGGCCCGAAGCGGCCCCGCGGACCAGCAATCCGAAAGCCGTGATGACGCCGCCGATCACGATCGAGCGGAACGTCGGCGCGGCAAGCAGCCAGTAAATCGCCGCGATGGGGTAGCCCGTGCGCACACGCCAGCGCGTCCAGAATTTTCTTGGCGGATTCATGAGTGGCTTTGGCTCCGGCGCACGCGCTCCACGATCTCGCGCGTCGAATGCTGCTTGTCATCGCCGACGATGGCGACTCGAACGCCTAGAAGCGTGTCCAGCTCCCTTTCCGAGGCCGAATCCCGCTCGCCACCTGGGCCTATGGCGTGGACATCGGGCTGGAATTCGCGGAGCAGCGGCTTCACGTCGGCGTCATCGAAAATCACGACGTAGTCCACGGCGGTCAGCGCGGCCACGAGCGCGGCCCGGGCACGCTCGGTGAGGATCGGCCGCCCTTCGCCCTTCAGCTTCCTCGCGCTCGCATCGGAATGAATCCCCACGACGAGAAGGTCTCCTTCCGCGCGCGCCGCGGTCAAATACCGGACGTGGCCGGCGTGCAAGAGATCGAACACTCCGCTGGCGAATACGATTCTGCGCCCCGCATGGCGATGCTCTTCGAGCACTTCGTGGAGGCCGCCGCGGGAAAGAATCTTGTCGCGCGTGTCCATCAGGTCTTGTTCGCCGCGCGGAAAAGTATCACAGCGGCGCCAAAAGCGGTAATCGAACCGGAATCCTCGCGAACGACCCGATGGGCCCACCTCTGGATTCATTCCGCGCGCCCACGGGACTGTGCGGCTTTCATGATCGCACCCCAGAATTCGGGCTCGCGATCGATGCGCATCGAAATGCGGCAGTAGTGCAGGTCCATCGACGGTCGGCGATCGCCGGAGAGATTGAAAATGTCCTTTTCAGTGCAGATGAGGGAACTCGCACCCGCCTTGTGAGCCGCATTTTCGATCGCGTGGATATCCTGCCGAGTGTAACGATGATGATCCGGATACAACGCGTGGCCAGCAATTTGAAATCCCCATTCGCGCAGGTCCGCGAGGAAAGCGGAGGGGTTGCCGATGCCGCAAAAAGCGAACAATTTCCGCGAACGAGCGCCTGCGTCTTCCGTCCCCGGGTATTCGCCGCGCCAAGCGCGAATGGACCCGAGTTGCGTGCGCGCGGAGAAGATCGGCGCATCGGAGTCGCGCCGGATGGCGGCTTCGACTGCCGGAGCGTGGTCGCCGCGCGTGATGACGATCAGGTCCGCGCGGGCAAGGGCCGATCGCGGCTCGCGCAGGCGGCCTGCCGGAAGCAAATGGCCGCCGCCGAAGGGATTTGTCGCGTCGATCAGCACAATATCGGCGTCACGCGCCAGTTGCAGATGCTGGAAACCATCGTCGAGAACAAACCATTTGACGCCGCGCCCGGCGAGTTCGCGTCCGCGCGAAAAACGATCCGCGCCCACGCCAAATGCGACGCGACCGCCCAGCCGCGCTTGCATGAGCCGTACTTCGTCGCTCGTCGAGCCGGCGGCGGATGCCTGGCCCCGATAGCCGCGCGTGAGGATGCCCGCGCTCTTCCCTTCCGCGGCCAGGCGCTCCGCGATCCAAAGGACCATCGGCGTTTTGCCCGTCCCGCCGGTGGTGAGATTGCCGACGCTGATCACGACGCCGTCGAGCCGCCGCTGCCTCAAGATGCCGGTGCGATACGCGCGCGCGCGGAGATGCACCGCCGCGCCATAGGGCAGCGCCAAAGGCCAAAGCAGCGACTCCTTGAGCGTCACGCCGGGCGCCTCTCTCCGCCGAGCACAGCGGCAATGCGATCCAGCGAACGAACGGTTGCGCCGCGGTTGCGCTCGGAAAGCGCGCGCGCCGCGCTGCCCATGCGTTCGCGGAGGCCATTGTCTTCGATGAGCTGCACCCACACCTTGCCAAGCTGGCTCCCGCTGCTCACCTGCACTCCCGCCTTCGCCGCAAGAAATTGAGCGGCCATCTCCCGAAAATTCTCCATCGACGGGCCGAAAACGGGCGGCTTTGAAAACCAGGCCGGCTCGAGAATGTTGTGTCCGCCCGCGGGAACCAGCGAGCCGCCGACGAACACGGCGTCCGCCAGCGAGTAGAGCCCCGCGAGTTCGCCGATCGAATCGAGCACCAGCACGTCCGCATTTTCATCGAGCGCCGCCGCAAGGTCGAGCCGGCTTCGCCGGACCACGTTCCACCCGGCGGCCTCGGCGATGCCAGCTGCGGCATCGAACCGGTCCGGCTTGCGCGGCGCAAGCACCAGCAGCGCGCGGCGCCATCGCCGCTGCACCACGTCGTATGCGGCGAGCACGGCTTCTTCCTCTTCGGCCACCACGCTGCCCGCCACGACTACCGGCCAGCGTTCCTGCCGGCGAATCTGATCCTCCAGCCATTCGCCGAGCCGGCCAACGGCCGGTGGCTCACCATCGTATTTCAGGTTGCCGGCCACTTCCACGCGCTCCTCGGAGGCGCCCATTTCACCCAGGCGCGCGGCGTCCTCTGGCGTCTGCGCGAGAAAGAGCTCCGCATCCCGCAGAACGCGCGTGAAGAACTCGCCCACCAGGAACTCCCAGCGCTTGTAGCGCGCCAGGGACTTTTCGGAGATGCGCGCGTTCGCGAAGACAACGGGCGCGCCCAGCCGCCGCGCCTCGCGCAGAAAGTTCGGCCAGATTTCCGTCTCCATCACGATCACGAGCGCCGGATGGATCGCGCGCAGGGCGCGCCGAACTGCCGCGGCCCAATCGAGAGGAAAGTAGAATATGCCGTCAACGGATTGAAGCCGCTGGCGCGCAAGACGCTGCCCGGTCTCGGTGGTGGTGGAGACAAACACCGCGCGGTCCGGAAAGCGCTGCTTCAGACCCTCGGCGAGCGGCTTTGCGGCCAGAACCTCTCCCACCGAGACGGCGTGAATCCAGATTGCGCCGGGCGCCGGGCCTTCCGCCGACCGGGAAGCATTCGCGCGGGAGACGATCTCTCGAGGCACGGTGCCGAGACGCTCGCGCAGCGCGCTGGAAGGCTCGCCGCGCCGCCACCCGCGCAGCGCGTAGTACGGCGCGAGTACGAACATGCCAGCCGCCGTGAGAATGCGATAGAAGAAGTACATGGGAAGGCAAGGCGCGCCGTCTTGCGCGCAAAACCGGGATTATAGCTTAGGGTGGGCGAAACGCGCGGGCGGCGTTATGGCTTGGACTTGTTGTTGCGCGTGAGGTACGCCGCGATCGCATTCAGGTCCGCGTCGCTGATTTCCGTCTTGCGGAAAGTGGGCATCACGGTGATCCCATTCCGCACGTACAGCTTGATCAGCCCCGGCATCAGGTCCGTTCGCTTGTCCAGCAGCGCGGGTATGGCGCCCTTGTATTTCGCATCCAACGCCATCGTGCCCGGCTTGTCGGCGCCTTCGCCATGGCACATCGAGCAAAACCTCTGGTATTCGACGTAGCCCCGGGGCTGGCCCTCGCCCGAGACCGTCGCCGTCGTCCACGACGACGGGACCCTCTGCTCTTGCGCGCCGGCTGCCTGCGCCGCAAAGAGGCAAACACACGCGATCGCCAAACGCATTCCGGCGTTTCTCATGCCTTCTTCTCCCTGAGGTGCTTCGGCCAGATTCCGTACCGGCCTGCGGAAAGAATCCCGTTCGGATCGACCGCGTCCTTCAGCGTTTCGTGAAAACGCAGCAGCGAGTGATTGTTGTAGGCATAGGTGTTCATGATCGCGTCCTGAAATGCCGGAGCCGTGCGGTATTCGCCCCAACCGTGCTCGGCCGCCCTCTGAACCAACTTCTGGAAAGCCGCCCGGTTCCTCTTGTTCATCGCCACATCGTGCGTCACGGGGAAGGCGAAAATGTAGATGAAGGCTCTCTCCCAGTAGCACGACGGGAGGCTGAACGAGAGCATGGGCAGGCCGAATTCCCTGGCAGCCTCGGCGAACACGCGATTCGCTTCGAAGATCGCTTCGCCGGTTCGCGGAATGATCGGCGAAAACCATAAATGGCCGTTTATCGGGTTCGGATTGACGGGCGTCCGAGCACCGATGGAGAACATCGCCAGGCTGGGAATCCCGAATTGCGGCTTGTGGACTTTCTCGCGCTGTTCGGGGGTGAGCGGAAGCTTGTACGACTCGTTTTGCACGAACTTCACGCCGGGAATGGCGGAGAATTTCTCCTTCGCGAATTCCCAGTTGGCCTCGTTCGCTTTGGGAGCTCCGTAAAAGCTCAGCTTGCAGCTCCAGAAGCTCACGCCCTTCCTCAGCGCGTACTCCTGCATCTCGGGCGAGGATTCGGCCCCGGGCTTCGCCAGCAGAGCCGCCAGCTCCGCGTCCGGGGGCGGAGGGCCCGCTTCGTTGTACGTGACTATTTCTGAAATCATGGGTATCCGGAGCAGAGGGCTGCCGAGGTCTGGCATGCCGTTCGTGACGCGCGTGTTCTCGAGATAAGTCAAGGTATCGACGAGCGGAATCAAGTCGTCGTGCCGCGGCACCATCACCGTCCCCGAGAGATAGGAGTCCGGCTCCGGCATCAGCCAGAATCCCATCTTCGTCACCACACCGAAATTCGACTGCGAGAAAATCCCGTCCACCCACGGACCGAAGCCCGATTTGTACTGCTGCCACGTCTTGGCGCCCGGCATGGCGCCCATTCCCGTGCGGATCACTTCCCCGTTCGCCAGCACCACTTCCATTCCGCAGTGCGAGTCGAAATGGTTGCGGTACTGCGCCATCAAATAGCCGCCGCCGCGGTCCAGGGAGTTGCCGACCGGGCTGCCCCAGCCCGGATCGGGAACGTCGATCCAGAGTTTGAGGCCCTTCTCCTGAATGTGCCGGTAAAGATCGAAGTAACTGACGCCCGGCTCGACCAGCGCGTACGCGCTCTTCTCATCCACCTCCAATATCCGGTTCATGCGCTTCAGGTCGAGCACGACACTGCCTGAATAGGCCGGCGCGGAACCGCCGTAGCCGAGATTCTTGCCTGTCGAGACCGGGTAGATGGGAATCTTGTAGGTGTTCGCGATCCTTACGACCTTTTGCACCTGCTCCACGTTGTCCGGAGCGACTGCCGCCGACGCAACCCGTTCCTCCGGTTCCCCGAAGAAGGGCGAGTAGGCATCGCGATAGAGCGCTATGTCCTGATCGCTCGTAAACACCCATTCCTTGCCGACCGCCTCTTCGAATTGCTGGATCGCATCGGCAAAATCTTTAGGACTCACGCCCGGCGGAATCTTCATCCCATGCCCCTATCTCTCGGCCTCGTTGCGCGCCGAAATGGGCGGCGACAGCGCCGCCACCCCGATCTGCAGAAATTCCCTCCGGCTCTTCATCGATTCGGCTCCTGCGATTCGCCGACCGTCAGTGCGGGGAAAGTTTGCACGCAGGGGGTTCTGTGTCAAGAGGAACATGGACGGCGCGAGTCTCCGGCACGATGTGCGCGAGTACCCAAACCGTAAATTCGCGCTATAGTGGCAGCCGTGAATCGCGCACAACGTTCCTTTCTGTCCGGGCATCCGACTCGCAGACCATGATGCGCACCGTTACACTCTTGTTCGCCGCGCTCCTTGCGTGCGCAGTCGTTTTCGCGCAGGCCAACCCTCCCGCGGGAGATTCGACGGCTCACCCGGCGCAGCCCGCCGCATCCCTGCCGCAGGACCGTCATGAGGGTTTGACCGTTGCGGCGGATTCGTATGTGGATGTTGCTCGCGCGAAAAACAAGTTCGGCAAGGCCAATCCCATGTCCATCGGGATTCTTCCCGTGGAGGTCACGCTGCGCAACGAGACGAGCCAGCCGATTCACATCAACCTCGAGACGATTCAGCTCACCGTGCATTTCGAGAGCGGCCGGCACCAGGACCTCGATTGGATCCCCGTCGGAGAAGTTGCGGACGCGGTCGCGCATCCCCACGGCCCGTCCGATCCGCATCCGCGCCGTTTCCCAATCGGTCTACCATCGACGTCGGACCACAAGGCGGACAAGCTAGTGGAGATCCTGAAGCCGCTCGCGCTGGACGCCGACATCGTGCCGCCGCTGGCGACGATTCATGGCTTCCTGTTCTTCGATCTCAATGGCAACATGTCGCTCGCCGAGAACGCGAGCCTCTACATGCCCGACGTCACCACTCTCCCCGCGAACAAACCGCTCATGTTTTTCGAGGTCCGCCTCGGCAAGCAGTGAAGGCCTAGACGTACCAGCCCTATCAAAGGCTACCCGCGCCGATTGCCTCCCGCCTCCCCGGCGCGTATCATGGGGTCCTCATGCGTCTAGCGCCGCGAAAGCTTTGCATGCTCCTCCTGGCGATGGTTCTGCTCGCCGGTGTCCGGCCGGTCCATGCGACGGATAACCCCGCGATCCTTCCCGTCAGCGACGTGCAGCCCGGCATGAAGGGCATCGCCTACACGATTTTTGAAGGCGACAAAGTCGAAAAAATCGACCTTGAGGTCATCGGCGTTCTGCACAACGCGGTCGGGCCGAAGCTGGATGTCATCCTGGTAAGGCTCCTCGGCGACAAAGTTCAGCAAACGGGCGTGGTCGCCGGGATGAGCGGCAGCCCCGTGTACATCGACGGCAAGCTTGTGGGCGCGCTGGCTCTGAAACTCGGCACCTTCACGCGAGAGGCAATCGGCGGCGTCACTCCCATCGCCGACATGCTCGAAATCGAAGAGGGCCCCGCATCTTCCGCGCCGGCAATTACCAGCGCGTCATCGCGTGTCCCCGTGCCGGAAGAATTCGCGCAGCGCACGTCGGCGGGCTCGGGACAATTTCTCGTTCCGATCGAAACGCCGCTCATCGCCGCCGGGCTTTTTCCCGAAACGCTCGCCCGCTTCGGCAAGGATTTCTCCGCCTGGGGCATGACGGCGATGGCCGGCGGAACGGCCGCTCCCTCGCCCGACGATGCGAAACTCCGACCCGGCGACATGGTGGGCATCGATCTGGTCCGCGGCGATCTCTCGATCAGCTCGGGCTGCACGGTCACGACCGTCGTAGGCGACCGCATTCTCGCCTGCGGCCATCCGATTTTCGGATTCGGCGCGGTCAAGATGCCGCTCTCCCGCGCGCACGTCTTGATGACGCTGGCATCCGCGGCTTCTTCGACGAAAATCATTTCCACGGGCGGCACGATCGGCACTCTCACGCAGGACCGTCAAACGGCCGTGATGGGCACGCTGGGCGCCGGGCCGCCGATGATTCCTGTCGACGTCACGCTCGATACGCCGGCCGAGAAAAAGGAATATCACTTTGAAGTGATCGAGAGCGCGCAATTGACGCCCACGCTCGTCGCCACGGCCGCCTACAACGGTATTGTCGGCAGCCCCGCCTACGGCGAAGGTTTCACGCTGCAAATGGACGGAGCCATCACGCTGAAGGGGCACACGCCGGTAAAATTGGAAGATCTCTTCGCTCCAACCGACCAGCAGACCCCGGCCGCATTTTTCGTGGCCACCGAGGTCATGGCCGATTTCGCGCGCATTTACTCGAACCCTTACGAGCTTCCAAAGATCGAGCGAATCGACCTGCGCATAAAATCTCTGGCGGAGCGGCGCGGAGCCACGATCGACAACGCGTGGATCGAGCGCAGCTCGGTGCGCCCCGGTGAAACCGTCGCCGTGAAAGTCCTGCTCCGGCCGTATCGCGGCGCGCCCTTCGTCCAGGAAGTCCCGGTGACGATACCCGCGCAGACTGCCCGCGGAACGCTCCAGCTTGTGATCAGCGACGCCGCCTATCTGAATCGCAACGTGCAATCCCTCGCGGCAACCTCGCAGGGGCAGTTGCCCGGCCTCGAAGAGCTGATCCAGCTAATCAACCGCGAGCGCCACAACGACCGTCTCTACGCCGTCCTTCTCCAGTCCACGCCGACCATGCTCGTCGAGGATAAGGAGATGCCCAACGTGCCTATGTCAGCGATCAGTGTGCTGGACCAGCGCCAGAATCCTGGGAATGCCAGGCTGCTCTTGCAGTCCACGGCCGGAGAATGGTCGGTCGCAATGCACCAGGTGATTGCGGGCCAGCACATGCTGACGATTACCGTGAAGTGAAGTCAGACTCCAAGGGGGGATTCCAAGTGATGACGCGGCCAAGGATTCTGGTGTGCCTGTTGGTGATCGCAACCTTGGTTCCCGCCGCCCGCGCCGAACACACCCGCTACTGGAAGCAGACCGACTTCTCCGAATTCGAGAAAGGCACCGCCAAGGGAGTAGCCATCCGCAGCGATGGAAAGCTCCGCCCGGCTCCGAAGTTTGACTCGTTTTCCGATCCCAGCCTTGCGTACATCTGGGCGCTGCGCCTCGATTCACGCGGCCGGCTGTATGCCGCCGGCGGCTCCGATGCCAGAGTCCTTCGCTTCGACGACGCCGGCAAGCCAACAACGGTGTTCGAATCCGCCGAGCTCGCCGCGCAGGCGATTGCATTCGACTCCGCGGACAATCTCTACGTCGCCACATCCCCGGACGGCAAGGTCTATCAAGTGACGCCCGACGGAAAGAAAAGCGTCTTCTTCGAGCCAAAGACGAAATACATCTGGGCGATGGCTGTGGATTCGCAGGGCGCCCTGTTCGTAGCCACCGGCGACACGGGAGAAATCTTTGTGGTGACTCCCGATGGAAAGGGCCAGCTCTTTTATCAGAGCCGGGAGCGCCACGCGCGATCGCTCGCGTTCGATTCCAAGGGCAATCTGCTGGTCGGCACAGAGCCGGACGGACTCGTTCTCCGCATCGCCATCGTGCGCAAGGCCCCGCGGGCTGTTCCCGAGGCCGGAACGCCGTTCGTCCTCTACGAAATGAACAAAGCGGAGGTCACTTCGCTCGTCGCAGACCCGGACGGCAACATCTACGCCGCTTCCATCGGCGAAAAGTTTCGCCGGCCGGGAGTCCCGCCGATGCTGCCCGGCGCGCCGCCCCAGCCGATCATGTCCCCGATCCCTTCCACAAACATCGCAATTTCGCCGGCACAGTCCATGGCGGGCCAAATCGTTGCCCCCTCCCCGTTTCCGGGATTTCCGACAACCGGCGGCGCCGACGTCGTCAGGATTGCTCCGGACGGTTCGCCCGAAACCCTCTGGACCTCGCGCGAGGACCTCGTGCTTTCCATGGGGCTCTCGCCTGCGGGAAAACTCTTGCTCGGCACGGGCAACAATGGATCTCTGATCGAACTTGAAGGCGACAGCATCTACGCGAGCGTCGCGAACACCGCCTCCGCGCAGGTAACCAGCGTGCTCGCCGGACCCGGCGGCAAGGTCTTCGTCGCCACCGCCAATCCTGGAAAAATTTTCACGCTTGGCCCCGGCTATGAACCGAACGGCAGCTTCGAATCCGATGCGTTCGACGCGAAGATTTTTTCCCACTGGGGCCGGCTCACGTGGTGGGGCGACAACGGCGGCGCGCAGGGCAAAGTTGCGTTTTACGTCCGCTCCGGCAATACCTCGAGTCCGGAAGACAACTGGAGTCCCTGGGCGGGACCCTACAAGGATCCCGCTGGAGCGGCCGCGGAATGCCCGCCGGCGCGATTCGTGCAATGGAAAGCGGTCTTCCTTGAAACGGATCAGGGAGGAACGCCCGGCATCTCGTGGGTCAGCCTGGCCTACCAGCCGAAGAACGTCGCGCCTGTCGTCGATGACGTCGTCGTTCAAGATCCGGGAATCCGCGTAGCGGGATTTCCGGCTCAACCATCCGCTCCCGGAAACGCAACGCCCGCGCAACTTCGGCTTCCCCGTCGTCCCGGCGGCAATTTATCTTCTGCGATTTTCAGCGCGGACGTTTCCGCCGGTGTTTCCAAAATGGAGCCTCCGCCGCAGGGCCTCGAAGACAAGGGCCATCAGAGCGTCCTCTGGAGCGCCCACGACGCCAACGACGACGATCTCGTGTTCACGATCTATTTTCGCGGCGAGGGCGAGCAGAACTGGCGCTTGCTCAAGGACAAGCTGACGCAGAAGTTTTATTCCTGGGACACGGCCTCGATGCCGGACGGCGCGTACTACCTGAAGATTGTGGCGTCCGATTCTCCTTCGAACCCAGCCGATCAGTCGCTCTGGGGAGAGCGCGAGAGCGATCGCTGGGAGGTGGCGAACACGCCGCCGCGGATTGAGAATTTGCGCGCGGGTTCGGGCTTGCTCAATACCAAGGCTTCCTTCGACGCAGTCAGCGCTTCCGGCGCGATCGCGTGGGCGCAGTACAGTGTCGATGCAGGCGAATGGCAGACGATCTTCCCGACCGGTTTGCTCTCCGACGCGCCCAAGGAAAGCTACTACATGGAGCTTCGCGGGCTTCTTGCGGGAGAACATACCCTCGCCGTCCAGGTCGCCGACGGCTTCAACAACACAACCACCGCGAAAACCACGTTCACCATCCAGCCGCACAACAAGTAAGCCGCTCGCGGAATATGCCCGTCTGAGCCTGTCGGAGCCGCCGTCCGCTTCGGCTTGCCTCAATTGCCCCAGTTGCGCGGCGCGACCACCGGCTCAAAGCGCTCCACCGTCGCGCCGATTCCTCTCGTGCCTTGTGAATCCGCGGGCTCATCCACGTGAACTACTCGCGCGCTGCACCTCACCTGCTCGGGACTTCGCCCGGTCAGCTCGCGCGGTAGCGTGAAGTAGAGTTCGAGAGGCTCGCCCACATCCAGCTTTTCGCGCGACGTGAAATAGACTCCGCGCTCAGACAAGTTCAGGGCCTCGCCTTCCAGCGTGGCCGCGTAAGCAGAGCCTTTGGGCGTTCCCGGTGGCCGGCTCTCCGCATTCTTTGAGGCCTGCGCGGTATGGCCGTTTGATGCCACGCGATAGCGCAGCGGGACCGCGCACACCTTCCGGGGCGAAGTACGGCGTTCTCTACCTGACATGGTGTCCTCCTGACGAGCCTGTGGTCTTGTGTAGATGAAATGCTTTTGGAAGGGGTTTTTCGAGGCTGGCACCGCGCGCGGAGCCAGTCAAGAATTTTAATGTTCGCTAGCTGCGAACTCTAACGTAACTGGCAAACGCTCGGGTCACACATCGTCAGGGCGCCAGTCGGTTGGCGGGAAATCGATCTTCCAGAAACCGGGCGCGGGCGCCTCGAATTCGAGGGGGATGTGAAAGCCCTCGGCTGTCTCCCGCGGCGGACGCGCCACCTTGCACTCGACGCGCTGCCTGGTGCCTGCATGCTCCAGCACGAGACGCGTCTCGGCGGGAAGGCTCCGGTTCGTCACCACGAGCGCGCCCTGCGGAGTCACGCTCAGCGTCGCTGCATCAAGCACCGTCGGCTTGCCCTGCAAAACCACCTGAAGGCTCGCGCGGATGCGCAGCAGCACTCGCTGGCCATGCTTTCGGTCCTGGCTCGCAATCGCCGGCTTCACTGCTGCTGCCGTCGAGCTTGCCGCTGTGACGACCGGTCTCAGTGGCGTCGCATAGGTCTTTTTCGGCGGAATCTTCAAGGAATCCATTTTCATAGATCCACCCCCCAGAAATTCAGGTCTGCCGAGAGGAGTTCCACGCCCAGGTCCCAGCCGTCAGACCGTTGCGTTCCCTTCCAAACGATCACCCCATTCGCGGATTCGCGTGTCGAAAGGTTTGTGAGCCTCACCCGCTCCCGCTCATTGATCTCTCTCGGGCTCACCAGCAGGCATCCGTACGTATTGACCACGCGCGTGAATCCAGGTTCAAAATTCAATGGGCCGGCGCCGCCCATCCATTCGATCGTCACGGGAACGCGCGAGTTCATGCGAGGTCCGCGCCGCTTGCTTCTCATGCGTATGTCTCGGGGCAGGTCTTGCGTAAAGGGCATCCTGTTTGCATCTCCGCTGAACGGGACCGGAAGCCGGAAGTCAGCAACCCCCAAATTCCGGGACGCTTCGATGCGTCGAAAGAGATGCTAGGCACGTCGCGTGGAGCGGTCAATGGTACGCAGAGACAGGCTCTTCGCTGTCCGGGCGGACAAGCGAAAACAGCAGGACCATAACGGGCGGGTACAGATCCAGCTCAACGGCGCTTAATCCGCCGAGGCGGATGTGTCGGCGAGGCGAGGCTTTCCCATTCCGGCTATCTTGCCGAAGTGGCGCTCCATCCAGCTTTGGAACGTATCCATGTAGGTGTAAAACACCGGCGTAAGATAGAGCGTAACTAGCTGAGAAAAAACGAGACCGCCCACTACCGCAAGCCCGAGCGGCCGCCGCGATTGCGCCCCCGCTCCGAAGCCGATGGCAATCGGTAGCGTGCCCATCAGCGCGGCCATCGTGGTCATCATGATCGGCCGGAAGCGCACCACGCAACCTTGATAGACCGCCTCGGCGGCTGTGGTGTGCCCTTCGCGCTCGCGCGCGATCGCGAAGTCCACCATCATGATGGCATTCTTCTTCACGATCCCGATCAGCATGATCACGCCCACGAACCCATAGAGATCGAGGCTGAATCCGAAAATCTGCAGCGTCAGCAACGCGCCGAAGGCGGCCGAGGGCAAGCCGGAAAGGATCGTGATCGGATGAATGAAGCTCTCATACAGAATTCCAAGAACGATATAGATCACGAGAATCGCGATCAGCAGAAGAATTCCCAGGCCGGTCAGCGAGGACTGAAACGCCTGCGCGGTGCCCTGGAACTGCGATGTGATCGTGGGCGGCAAATACCGCGTGAGGCCGTTGACCTGTTCCACCGCCTGGCCGATGGCGACGCCCGGCTTCAAGTTGAATGAAACGGTCACGGCGGGCAGTTGGCCCAGGTGATTCACCGTGAGCGGGCCGAGGCTCGTCCCCAGCCTCGCGACGGCGCTCAGAGGAATCAAGCTGCCGGTATTCGAGCGGATGTAGAGCAGCGAAAGCGCCGCGGGATCGCGCTGGTATTGGTCCTCCAGCTCCATCACCACCCAGAATTCGTCGTTGGGAGCGTAGATCGTCGAAACCTGCCGCTGCCCGTACGCGGTGTAAAGGGCGTTCTCGATCTGCTCCGCCGTGACGCCCAGGGCGGATGCCTTGTCGCGGTCGAGTTTGACGTCTACTTGCGGGTTGGCGATCTGCAAATCGCTCGTCACATCCTGAATTCCCGGGAGCGTTCCCATCTGCCGCTCGAAATCCGTTGCCACGCGGTAGAGCTCCTCGGTATCGGGGCTTTGCAGCGTCAGCTGGTACGGGCTCTCGGTGACGTCCCCTCCGATTTGAATCGGCGGCGGATTTCTCAAGTACACGGAGATGCCCGGCACTGTCCCGAGCTTCACCCGCAATTCTTGCATCACTTCGTTGATGTCCGGATGGTGCGCGAAGAGCGGAGTCAATGAGCGCAGCGCGCTTCCCACGACGGGCACGTTTCCGTACTTGCCGTCCAGCGCCAGCATCGCTTGGCTGGGAACCTCGGGCCGTTCCGAAGGTGCTTTGAGATGGAGAAAGATGAAACCCGAATTCCCGCCGCCGCCCACCAGGCCGATCGTCGAGAAGAAGCCCTTCCGGTTGGGATCGTTGAGGAGGATCTTGTTGACCGCTTCCTGATGGTCCTTCATCGAATCGAACGAAATTCCCTGGGCCGCCCGCGTGTAACCCTGCAGCGTGGACGAGTCGACCTCCGGGAGAAACCCCTTGGGGATGTGCGCAAACTGCCAGACTGTGACCAGGAGGATCAGCCCCGAGGCCCACATGACGCTGGCTCGGTGGCGCAACGCCCACTGCAGCGAAGTCTCATACCGGTGCAGCAGGCGGTCGAAGAAACGCTCGAGTGACATGTAAACCCGCCCGTGCTTCCGGTCGTGCTGCGGCCGCAGGAAGCGGCTGCAAAGCATCGGCGTGAGCGTCAGCGAGACGAGCCCCGATACCAGAACCGCCATCATGATCACGACGGCGAATTCATGCAGCAGCCGGCCGATGATCCCTCCCATGAACAGCACCGGAATGAACACGGCCGCGAGCGACAGGGTCATCGAAAGAATCGTGAAGCCGATCTCGCGAGACCCCTTGAGTGCCGCTTCCAGAACCCCCTCGCCCGTCTCCATGTGGCGCACGATGTTTTCGAGCATCACGATCGCGTCGTCCACCACGAACCCGACCGAGAGCGTCATCGCCATCAGCGAAAGATTGTCCACCGTGTAATGCAGAAGGTACATCACCGCAAACGTCCCGATCAGCGACATCGGCAGCGCGATGCTCGGGATCACGGTCGCCGAAAGGTTGCGCAAAAAGAGGAAAATCACGAGAACGACCATGCAGATCGCGATGAACAGCGTGGACTTCACTTCGTTCACCGACGCCCGAATCGTCTCCGAGCGGTCATAGACTTCTATCAGATTCACCGACGGGGGAAGGATCGCGCGGAACGCCGGCAAGACCTGATGCACCCGGTCTACGATTTCGACGGTGTTCGTTCCCGGCTGGCGCTGTACGGCCAGAATGATGGCCCGCTCATCGTTGTACGAGTTCGTGATCTTCTCGTTTTGCACGCCGTCGACGACGTTACCCAGTTCGTCGAGCCGCACCGGCGACCCGTTGCGGTACGCAACGATCAGCGGACGGTACACCGAGGCGCGCGTGAGCTGGCCGCTGGCCTGCACCGTGTAAGCCTTGTGCTCGCCGTAGAGCGTGCCCGTCGGCATGTTGACGTTGGCGTTCTGCACCGCCGTCGTTACTTCGTCGATGCCGACCTGGCGCGAAGCCAGCGCCTGCGGGTCGAGCTTGATTCTCACCGCGTATTTCATCGAACCGAAGACTCTTACTTGCGCCACTCCCTTGACCATCGAAATGCGCTGGGCAAGCATCGTCTCGGCGTATTGGTCCACAGTCTGCGGCGGTAGTGTCGCCGAACTCAGCGCGAGGAAGAGGACAGGCTGGTCGGCCGGATTGTTCTTCTCGAACGTCGGAGGGCTCGGCATGCCCTGCGGGAGCTGGCCTTCCACCCGCGAGATCGCCGCCTGCACGTCCTGCGCGGCGTCGTCGATATTCCGGCTGAGGTCGAATTGCAGCGTGATATCGGTGCTTCCCTGGCGGCTCGTCGACGTCATCGAATCGACGCCGGCAATCGTGGAAAACTGCTTTTCAAGGGGAGTCGCGACAGCAGCCGCCATCGTGTCCGGATTCGCTCCGGGGAGGTTGGCCCCGACGTCGATCGTCGGGTAATCCACCGTGGGCAGGTCGCTCACCGCCAGCGAGCGGTAGCTGATGATCCCGAAGATAAGGATCGCCGCCATCACCAGCGTCGTCATGATGGGGCGGCGAATGAATAGTTCAGAGATGTTCATCGAGCTTCGCTCTAACTCGGGGGCACGGGAGCGGTGACCTGCACCTTCATCCCCGGAATCAACCTGAGCTGTCCGTCTGTCACCACGGTTTCGCCTGGCTGGATTCCGCTCAGGATCACGGAATCCGACCCCACGGTGCGCCCGACCTTCACCACCCGCTGTTCCACGGTCGAATCGGATTTCACCACGTAGATGAAATCCCCGCGCTGTCCGGTTTGCACCGTTTGTGAGGGAACCACCGTCGCATTCTCATCCGCGGCCAGGCGCAACTGGACGTTGGAGAACTGGCCCGGCCACAGCCGGTGGTCCGCATTCTCAAACGTGCCCTTCAGCTTGATTGTGCCGGTCGTGTTATCCACCGTGTTGTCGATGAACGTCAGATAGCCGACCTCGGGTTTCGTGTCTCCATAGGGCGTTGCCTCCACTCGCAGCCGCCCCTGGCTCATGAATTTCTCGACCTCCCCAAGATACTGCTCGGGAATCGAAAACCCGATGTATATGGGCATCACCTGATTGATGACGATCAGTACGGGCACGTCGTTCTGCTTCACGATGTTTCCCGGATACACCTGCAGCGCGCCCGTGCGCCCGTCGGTAGGCGAGTAGATCTTGCAATAGTCCAATTGAAGCTGCGCGGATTGCACCGCCGCTTCGTCCGCGTGGACGGCCGCTTGCTGCGCGTTCGCGTTGGCCTCCATCTGGTCGAGCTGTTCCTTTGCAGCGACGCCCGCCTTGTAAAGCTGCTCGTACCGCTGAGCCTGCACCACAGTCAGCTCCGCTTGCGCCTTGTCGCGAGCCAGATTGGCCTGCGCCTGCGCGAGCGCCGCCTGGAAAGGCCGCGCATCGAGCGTGAAGAGCAAGTCGCCCTTCTTCACGAACTGCCCTTCCTTGATGTGCACCTCTTCCAGCACCGCGTTCACCTGGGCCTTAATAGAAACCGAGGTGTACGCGTCGGCCGAGCCGATTGCCGTCAAGTCAATCGGCACGGTTTTCGATTCAGCCTTCGCGACGGTAACCGGTACGGTGAAGTTCGGCGCCGTATGCACCGTGCTGGTCGTGCAGCCGCCGATCGCAATGCTAAGGGCCAGAGTGCCAAGCAGGATCGGTAGCCGAATGTGCTTCCTATTCATGGATCGTCGTGCCCCTGTCTTCCTCTGAGGTGTCTGTGCCAGATCGGCAGCCGGTGATACTGCGCGGCGTCAGCGCGGCGCGGGCCCAGAAGGTCTCGCATCTATTATGATACCGCGTTCTTTCGAGCGCGTGAGTTTCTGTCTGCTGTTGCTCGAAGCGTGGTCTGCCCCGGATCGATGGCAATTATTGGACGCACCAGGCCAAGGCGAAGTTTCGTGCAAGTGCTGGCTTTTCAACCCTGCGCGGCCTTGTCCAGAAACCACATCACTCGTCCCGCTGGCTTGATTCGCCCGGCTGGATACTTGCTCAGCCTCGATTCGGGTTCGTTCCGGAGAGCCTCGATAATCTCCTTCTTGTCTCCTCCGGAAACGAGGAAGAAGGTATCGCGCCCCTGATTGAGGACCACCGGCGTCAGCGTCAGGCGCTCGGATGGTTTGGCCGGCGCCTCGACCGCCGCCACCCATCGCTTCTTCTCTTCCAGCGCGGGCGAACCCGGAAAAAGCGAAGCCGTGTGCCCCTCGACGCCCAGCCCAAGAAGCTGCAAATCGAAAGCGGGCGCGCCGGAGCCGAAGAACTTCCGCAAATCGGACTCGTATGCCTCGGCCGCTTCCGCCGGGGTCTTGAATTCCTTCGGTCCGGGCATCGGATGCACGTTGTCCGCCGGAATCGGCACGTGCGCGATCAGCGCTTCCCGTGCCATGCGGTAGTTGCTCAGCAGATCGTCGTGCGGCACGAAACGTTCGTCGCCCCAGAAAAGGTGCACGCTGTCCCAGGGCGTGTGCGCGCCTTCGGATTCCGCCCGCGCCCACAGTTCGTACAGCTTCGCGGGGGTGCGACCTCCGGCGAGTGCGATGGTAAAGCGCCCTCGCTGCTTGACGGCGTCGCCCATCGTCTTCAGCAACTCATCGAGCGCACCACGGCTCAGCGCCTCGAGATCAGGAAAAACTCGCGTGTCCATCTTCATGGGATCTTCACTAGTATTGTAGGGGCGGGTTTGAAACTCGCCCCTACGGCAAGGGCGGGCTTTCGCGCCTTTTGCGTCTCCGGTTTCGGGAGTCCGATGGACTCCACCGGAGTCCTGAAATCGGACCCGATGATTTGTATCGGGAAGCCCCTGAAGCCGCTCTTACTTGGTTTTCTGCACGGCGTGCCCGCCAAACTCATTGCGCATCATCGCCAGCAACTTGTTCGCAAACGGCTCCGTATCCTGCGAGCGGAATCGCATGTCCAGCGCCCCAGCAAGCGTCGGCAGCGGAACTCCCAGCTCGATCCCCTCGATCGCCGTCCACCGGCCCTCGCCCGAGTCCTTCACGTACGCGCCGATCCCATCGAGCGTCGGATTCTTCGTGAGCCCGTCCACCGTCAGATCGAGCAGCCAGGAACGAATCACGCTCCCGACTTGCCATATCTTCGTAATTTGCAGCAGGTCGAGCTTGAACTCTTCCTTGTGCCGCAGCAGATCGAGCCCCTCCGCGTACGCCTGCATGATCGCGTATTCAATCCCGTTGTGGACCATCTTCACAAAGTGCCCCGCGCCCGCCGGACCCACTCGTCCCCAGCCTTTGTCCGGGCCGGGCGCCAGCGTCTGAAAAATTGGCGCGAGCCGCTTCACCACTTCCGCGTCGCCGCCGATCATCATGCTGTACCCTTCGGTCAGGCCCCATATCCCGCCGCTCGTCCCGGAATCGACGAAATTCATCTTCTTCTGCGCGAGCGCAGCGGCTCGCCGCACCGAATCCCTGTAATACGAATTCCCTCCGTCGATGATCGTGTCGCCCGCCGAAAGATGCGGAGTGAGCAGGTCGATCGTCTGATCCACGGGCGCGCCTGCGGGCACCATCAGCCAGATCGCGCGCGGCGGTTTGAGCTGCGCGATGAGCTTCTCGATCGAGTCGGCTCCCGCGGCGCCCTTCGCAACCACGCGTCCGACCGCTGCGGCATCCCGGTCGAGCCCCACCACGCGATGGCCTCCGCGGACGAGACGCTCCACCATGAAGCCGCCCATCTTCCCCAATCCGATCATTCCCAGTTCCATCGAATTCCCTCCTCGATATCTCCCCCGCACTTTAGGGGGTCGGAGCTTCAGCTCCGACATAAGTTGCCAAAAAAGAATTATGGGGCTTTCGCGGTTTGTGCGTCCCGATGGCTTTTATCGGGAAGCCCCTGACATGAACGTCGCACCCGGAAGGGCGGGGTTTAAACCCCGCCGCCAAAGAACGTCGCGCGGAGCGCGTACCTTTGCGCTGCCTTTATCGCGGCATGTAGTCACACGCACCCCTTCATCCCTTTGCCGTCACTCCCAATTTCGCCAGGTCGCTCTGAAGCTGTTCGACGTCACGATACTGAATCGTGCCCATTCCCATCTCGCGCGCGCACTCGAGATTCAGCCCGCGGTCGTCGATCAGGACGCATTCCGCCGGATCGCGCTGCGTGATCTTGAGCACCAGGCCGTAGATTTCGCGCTCCGGCTTGCGCACGCCCAGATAGCACGAGCTGAAGAACGCTTCGAAGTAGTCGCGCAGGTGAAATCTCCGGATGCGGTACGCGTTGATCTCGAGCGACTCGTTGTTGAGTGCCGCAAGATGGTACCGTCGCGCCCCCGCAATCTTTTCCAAAAACTCGAGCGTTTCCGGAATCGGCTGCGACTGGTCGAACATGAACTGCTTGAACTCTTCCGGCGTGAACGGCCGCGTCCGGTAGAAGACGGTCCGTTTGACGTAATCGTCGAGAGTCGCCTGGCCGCATTCGAAAGCATTGAGCATCAGCTCGTGGCGGTCCTCGAAATCGGCGAGGTCGAGGTGGAATTTCTCCACGGCCTTCCGGCGCGAGTCGCGGTCCCACCCGTTCGTCAGTATGACGCCGCCGTTGTCCCAGAAAAGTGTGGTGACTTCCGCCATGAATCCCCTGCCGGCACAAGCACTCACTTGCACCGGGTGGCGTCGGGAGGTGCCTGCGCACTCTTCCCTGACGAAATCAAATCCGCGGCACCCATTATCCTCATCCCGCTTCCATCTCAGAAGCGGAATTCTCGACCAATCGACTGTATAATCCCGCCACTCATGTCACTCACAAAAGGTTCCCGGCTGGGCCCCTACGAAGTTGAGCCGCTTTGGCGGCGTCCGAGCCGCCAGGCGAAATCCCGATCGCAGCGAGGGATCTCATGTTGAATGCGGGCTCCAAGCTCGGCACGTATGAAATCCTCGCGCCGATTGGCGCGGGTGGAATGGGAGAGGTCTACCGCGCGCGAGACGCGAAGCTCGGACGCGACGTGGCGCTGAAAGTTCTCCCAGATGCGTTCGCGCGCGACGCAGAGCGCATGGCGCGATTCCAGCGCGAAGCGAAAGTCCTCGCCTCGCTCAATCATCCCAACATCGCTTCGATCTACGGCCTCGAAGATTCCGGCAGTACTCACGCGCTGGTGATGGAGTTGGTCGAAGGGCCGACATTGGCCGACCGCATCAAGGCTGGGCCGATTCCGATTGATGAAGCTCTGCGCATCGCCAAGCAGATATGCGAGGCGCTCGAATACGCCCACGAGCGCGGTATCGTCCATCGCGATCTGAAGCCTGCAAACGTGAAGGTAACGAGCGACGATGCCGTGAAGGTTCTCGACTTCGGCCTAGCCAAAGCAATCGAAGGCGATGCCTCTTCCGTCGACATCGCCAATTCACCCACGATCAGCCGGATGGCGACGCAGGCGGGCGTGCTGCTCGGCACGGCGGCGTACATGTCGCCGGAGCAGGCGAAGGGCAAGCCGGTGGACCGTCGCGCGGACATCTGGGCGTTCGGCTGCGTCCTGTATGAAATGCTTACCGGCACAATGGCGTTCCACGGCGAGACGGTGACGGACACGCTGGCGGCAGTGATTCGTGCCGAGCCGGATTGGTCGCAGCTTCCAGCCGCGATGCCGATCCGGATTCGCGTTCTTTTGCAACGCTGCCTCCAGAAGGACCCGAAGCAGCGCCTGCGTGACATCGGCGACGCGCGCATTTCGCTCGACGAAGTTCTCTCCGGCGCGCCAGAGGGCGCGCCCTCGCCTAGCGCTGCAGGACCGCCCTGGCGACGCGCGATGCCGTGGACGGCAGGGCTTCTCGCCGTTGCCATCACCGGTTTCGCCGTTTGGAATCTGAAGCCGTCCCCTGCACCTGCCAGACCAGTCACTCGCACGGTGATAGCCCTTCCGCCGGGGCAGCGGCTAGCGGCACTGGATCAGCTGGCGTTGGCGCTTTCAGCGGACGGGAGTCAGCTCGCGTATGTCGCGAAAACTCAGGACGGTGGGGCGCAGCAGATTTATGTGCGGGCGATGGATAGCACGGAGGCCAGACCGATTCCCGGTACGGAGGGAGGTGTCAGTCCCTTCTTTTCGCCTGACGGCCAGTGGCTCGGTTTCTTCGCCGATGGAAAACTCAAGAAGATTCCCTTGAACGGGGGCGTGGCACAAGCTCTGGCTGATACGGCCCCGGCGCCGAGCGGAGCGACTTGGGGAAGTGACCATACAATAGTTTACGCACCCGTCGTCGTTTCAGAGCTCCTGCAACTGTCAGACGGGGGAGGCGCTTCCAAGCCACTAACTCGCCGTGAGAACGGGGAGACTGGCCACATCTGGCCGGAGTTCTTGCCAGGCAGCGAAGCGGTTCTCTTTGTTGCCATACTTCCTCCCAGAATCGTCGTTCAGTCAATTGGAACGGGCGAGCGCCGTAGCCTGATTCAAGGACAGGCAGAAACCATGCCTCGTTACACGCCCTCCGGACACCTCATTTATGCGCAGGCAGGCAACCTGATGGCCGTGCCGTTCGATCCCCGAAAGTTGGAGCTCGTCGGCTCAGCGGTGCCTGTAGTTCAGGGCGTTTTGCAATCCCCTGTCGCGGGCGCGCCTGCACAGTACAGTGTTTCAGACACGGGATCACTGGTCTATGTCTCGGGGGGCCTTGCGGGGGGCCAGGGCAGGCTTGTTTGGGTCAGCCGCAGTGGAATTGAGCAACCCTTAGCCGCGCCCGCGCGCTACTACGATCAACCCCGGCTCTCACCCGATGGCCGGCAGGTCGCCGTTGACATCGCGGAAAATGAGGGCACTCAACAGGTGGGCCTGTACGATCTCGTTCGGGACACGCTGTCCCGATTCACATTCGAGGGAAGTTTCAATCAATATCCAACTTGGACACCGGATGGGAAGCGGATCGCGTTCGCGTCAAACAAGGAAGGCGCGTTGAGCTTGTTCTGGCAGCTGGCCGATGGCGGTGGCGGATTGGAGCGTTTGACAAACGGTACCACCGAGGTTCCGTTTTCCTGGTCGCCGGACGGACAACAACTGACTTTCGTTGACGTCTCTGGCTCCGCGGGAGCACAAATCTGGGTGCTACGGGTGAGCGATCGTAAGGCGCAGCTCTTCCTCCAGGCGCCAAGGTTAGAGGACGCGCCACAATTTTCTCCGGACGGGCGCTGGCTGGCGTATGCCTCGGACGAATCGGGCCGTCGGGAGATTTACGTGAGGCCTTATCCCGGCCCGGGCGGGAAGTGGCAGATCTCGACCGAAGGCGGCACGGAGCCAGTATGGAACCGCAATGGGCGGGAGCTGTTCTATCGCATCGGAGATAAGATGATGGCCGTGGATATCAACGCCCAATCTGGCTTCACAGCAGGGAAACCGCGGCAACTCTTTGAGAGACATTACCTGCCGAACCCAATCTTGAACGCGCGCCCCAATTACGACGTGTCCCCGGACGGCCAGCGGTTCCTGATGGTCAAGCCCGTGGAACAGGAACAAGCGGCTGGGACGCAGATCAACGTCGTGCTGAACTGGACCGAAGAGCTAAAGCGCCTCGTCCCGACCGGGAAATGATCGTTCCTAATGCGGCGGGGGAGCTTCGCCCTGCGCGGCGCGTGCCGGCTTCTTCATGATGAACGCCAGCGGAACCAGGCAAGCCACGATGACGGCGAGAATCGAAACCACGTCCTTGAATGCGAGCGCCGCCGCCTGCTGCTGCATCATCATTTCCAGCCGGGCATACGCCTGGTGCGTCGCCTGCGCCGCGCTCATGCCCTGGCCCCGCAGCGTTGCGGCGAGCCCTTCGACCATCTCGCGAAACCTCGGATTGCCGTTGCTCATGTTCGCGGCCAGATAGCTCTGCCGCCGCTGCGTGCCCCGGGTCACCATCGTGCTGATGATGGCGATTCCCGCGCTCCCGCCCACGTTGCGGACGAAATTCATCATGCTGGCCACCTGGTTGTTCTTCTCCCGGGGGATTCCCGCGTAGCACAGCACGTTCGATGGAATGAAGATGAACGCCAGCCCAGCCACCTGGTAGAGGCGCAGGCTCGATGCCGTCCAAAAATCCATGCCCAGACTCAGATGCGTGGCCATGTGGTAGAGGCCAAGCGACGTAGCGCCGAAGCCGCACGCCATCAGAATCCGTGGATCCATTTTCCCCGAGAGCATGCCTGATATCGGCATCGTAACCACCATCAGGAAACCCGCAGCCGCCATTGCTTCTCCGGCCATCGCCGCAGGATAGCCCATCAGGGTTTCAAGGAACTCGGGAAGTATGACTGTCGTCCCGTAGAGGACCGCGCCCAGCAGCACCATCGAAAACATCGCCGTGGCAAAATTGCGCCTCTTCAACAATCGCAATTCCACGATCGGGTGCGGATGCCTCCACTCCCACCACACCCACACCATCAAAATGATCGCCGCGATAATCGATCCTCCCAGGATCCAGTGCGAAGCGAACCAATCCTCCTCTTGCCCCTTGTCGAGCACCATTTGCAGCGTCCCGATGCCTAGCGCCACAAGCCCGAGTCCCACGTAGTCGATATCGACGCCCTTCCGCTTCTCGCGCTCTGCGTGGAGATATGGCGGGTCTTCCACGAAGCGGTGCGTCATATAGAGCGAAACGATGCTGATGGGCACGTTGATGTAAAAAATCCAGCGCCAGCTGTAGTTGTCCGTGATCCACCCGCCGAATGTCGGGCCGATCGCCGGAGCCAGCACCACCGCCATTGCATACACCGAAAACGCCATCCCGCGCTTCGCCGGAGTGAACGTGTCGGCGAGAATCGATTGCTCGCTCGGCTGCAGGCCTCCGCCGCCGACTCCTTGCATCACCCGGAAGAAGACGAGCAGCCCGAGCGACGGGGCCAGGCCGCACATAAAACTGCTCCCGGCAAACAGAGCCACGCACGACATGTAGTAACGCTTGCGGCCCAGCTTCGTCGCGAGCCAGGCGCTGATCGGCAGCACGATGCCGTTTGAGACGAGGTAGCTCGTCAGCACCCACGTCGATTCGTTCGTGCTCGCGCCGAAGGTTCCCGCGATGTGCGGCAGGGCGATATTGGCGATGGAAGTGTCGAGCACCTCCATGAACGTCGCAAGCGTCACCGTGAAGGCGATCAGCCACGGGTTGTAACGCGGGCGCCAGGCGCTGTGATCGATCACCGCTGTTGCGGAAGCCATGAATTCCTATTGTATTCGGGGGTGGACTGAAATAATATACATTCATGTATGTATGTTGTAAAGATCGCGAGGCGGTGCTCGCGTGAGCCGGGCTCGCTCCTTCCGCGCAGATGTCCCTTCGCAACGGCGAAGTGTGCCCACCGGGTCCAAGCAGCAGGTGCGCACGGCGGCAACCCGGCGGAGGCTTCTGGCGGCGTCTGAAAAGATCTTCGCGCGCGATGGATTCGAGGCAGCGCGCCTCGAGGACATCGCTTCGCTCGCCGGCTACACGCGCGGCGCCTTTTACGCGAATTTCCGGAGCAAGGAAGACATCTTCTTCGCGCTGCTCGAGCACTGGGTGGCCCGGCGCCTCTCGGAAGTGGAATCGCTGCTCGCGCAAAAGGAGAGCCCGGCAAAGCGCCTTCGCGCGCTCCGCGAGCACTACGCACAGATCACGCTGGACCGCCGCCTCGCGCTCCTCTCCCTTGAATTCAAGCTTTTCGCCATCCGCCATCCGGAAGCGCATGCGCGGTTGCGCGCGCGGCAGCAGCGCATTCGCCGCTCCGCGGCCAGCCTCCTTCAGCGCCTCGCCAAAACCACGGGACGAACCCTCCCGATTACGAGCACGGCTGCAGCGACGGGGCTCGGCGCGCTGGCCAATGCCCTGCTGCTCGAGCATCTCGTCGATCAAACAACCTTCACCGAACAGGACATGAGCCACCTGCTCGGTGTTTTCTTCGACGCCGTCCTTGGGACCAAGGCCGCCGGCTGATCCGCTCCATCGGGGTCCTCGTCCGATTCGCAATTTTGTGGCACAGTAGTCGTCGATGGCTGACCCAGGGAACCCCACGCTCGCCGGGCGCGTCGCGTTCACCTACCCCGCTTTCACGCTCTACCAGGTCGCGCGATTCTGCATCGTCCTGGCCACCGAGATGCAAGCCGTCGCCATCGGCTGGCAGGTGTACGAAATCACGAAGCGCCCTTTGGATCTCGGCTTCGTGGGTCTCGCGCAGTTTCTCCCCGGCATTCTTCTGTTTCTCGTCTCCGGCCACGCCGCGGACCGCTACGACCGCCGCAAGGTTCTCACGCTCGGCTACGCCGGATTCGCCGTGTGCTCGGCCCTGCTGCTGGGCATCACGCTGCGGGGCGCCCATTCGGTTTTTCCCATCTACGTCGTGAGCGTGCTGGTCGGCGTGGTTCGCTCGTTCAACGGGCCGGCGAGCCGCGCCATTCTTCCCGTGCTGGTGCCGGAAGAAGTTTTTCACAGCGCCTTCGCGTGGGGAGCCACGATTTTTCAGACGGCGACGATTCTGGGACCCGCGGCGGGCGGCCTCATATACGCATCATTTCGCGGACCGGCCGGCGTGTACGCCGGAGCGATGATCACCGCCGCGGCTGCGGCCATTTCGATGCTGGGCGTGAAGCCGCAATTCAGGCCGCGGCCGCGCGAGGCTTTCAGCTGGAAAACGGTTCTCGCCGGAATGCATTACATCTGGCACGAGAAACTCGTCCTCGGATCCATATCGCTCGATATGTTCGCGGTGCTGCTCGGCGGAGCGGTCTGGCTGCTGCCGGCGTTCGCGAGCGACATTCTGAGAACCGGTCCATGGGGACTGGGGCTATTGCGGTGCGCTCCTGCAATCGGCGCCGCGGCGATGGCGCTGTTGCTCGCTTACCGGCCGATGCGAAACCGGGTCGGCGTGAAGATGCTGTGGTGCGTCTTCGGATTCGGGGTGTGCACGATTCTCTTCGGCATTTCGCACAGCCTGGCGCTATCCATGATCGCGCTGGTGCTGGTTGGCGCGACGGACATGGTCAGCGTGGTGGTTCGCGGCATCCTGATTCAGCTTGCAACACCGAATGAAATGCGCGGGCGCGTCAACGCGGTGGACATGATTTTCATCGGCACTTCAAACGAACTCGGCGGTTTCGAGTCGGGCGCGACGGCCGCATGGCTCGGCGTGGTGCCCGCCGTGATCGTAGGCGGTGCAGGCGCGATCATCGTCACGGCGCTTTGGGCCTGGATGTTTCCCGAGCTGCGCAATGCCGATCAGCTTCCGTCTGTAGAGAGCGAGCGAAAGATTCCGGCCCCGCTCGCTTAGCGCTACGTGGCGCTGGCCTTCTTTTCCGGCGGCGGTGCGACCGCGCCCGTGTAGGTGTACGCGCGCTTCCAGGGTTGCACGGTGGTGCCGCCGCTGATGCGGCCCTGCGTCATCGGCAAGTAGAAGACGTACGGGTGCGCGGGCTCGAGCGCGCTCGCTTCATCGATCTTCTTGCGAAGCTCCGCGGGAATTTCAAATTCGATCGCCGCGAGATTGTCTTCGAGCTGCGCGACCTTGGTGGCGCCGAGAATCGGGGAGGTGACGCCCGGCTGCGTGGCGACCCAATTGAGCGCGACCTGCGCGGGAGTCTTGCTGATCTGCTTGGCGACTTCGAGGAAGGCGTCGAGGACGCGCCAGTTGCGCTCCGTAAATCGATTGAACATCTGATTCGGAGAGCCCAGGCGCCCTTCGCCCTTTCCAGTGTTGCCCTCGCGCCTGTACTTGCCGCTGAGGAAGCCGCTGCCGAGCGAGCCCCACGGGCAGAGACCGATGCCAAGCTCCTGCGCGGCGGGGATGTGCTCGCGCTCAATGGTGCGCTCGATCAGCGAGTATTCAAGCTGGAGCGTGGCCACGCGCTCCTTGCCTTCTTTTTCGGCGATGGTCTGCGCGCGCGCGACGTACCACGCGGGCGTGTCCGACAATCCGTAGTAGCGAATCTTCCCTTCGTGGACCAGGTCGGTGAGCGTCGAGACAACTTCCTCGACCGGCGTGACGATGTCCCACGCGTGGAGATAGTAGAGATCGACGTAGTCGGTTTTCAGGCGGCGCAGCGAGCCTTCGAGCGCGCGATAGATGTTCTTTCTGCCGTTGCCGCCGGAATTCGGATTGCCCGGCTGCGGGTTGAACGTGAATTTCGTCGCGATCGCGATGCGGTCGCGAAGGCCGCGGTCGCCGACGAATTTCCCGACCAACTCCTCGCTGTGGCCGTTGGTATAGGCGTCGGCCGTGTCGATGAAGTTGCCGCCCGCATCGACGTAGCGGTCGAACATCTGCTTGGAAGTATTTTCATCCGCGCCCCAGCCCCACTCGGTGCCGAAAGTCATCGCGCCGAAGCAGAGGGGGCTGACGCGCAGCCCGGTGCGTCCCAGCGTGACGTAGTCGCTCAATCTCATATCATTCCTCCTGAAAACCTATCCGATGCCGCCGCGCGGCGGCGGGACTCGGGATTTGAAATCGGAAATTTGAAAATAGTAGAGCAGAACAGAATCCCGGGATTCGGGACCCTCGAAAAGTGTGACACCCTGCATGTACCCCAATCGTTTGTTTTCTATGACTTACGCGCGACATCACCTGGCAAGGTGTGTCGACTTGATTTGAAAGGCCCAAGCCGGATCGCGCTAGGATTTCTTCTTTGGGACCTTGGCGCCTCTCCGGCGCGCCTCTGAAAGTCCGATCGCAATCGCCTGCGCGCGGCTGGTCACCTTGCCTCCTTTGCCCGATCGAAGTTTCCCGGCCTTCTCCCGGCGCAGGGCCCTCGCCACGCTCTTGCCCGCAGCCTTGCCGTACTTTGCCATGGCATTTCTCCTGTTCGTAAGGCGGTTCGTGGCCGGGATATGGCTTGAGGCAAACGTCCGGCGCGGCGACTCGTTGGCCGCTTCGTGTGCCGCAACTCCACATGGTCTTCACGCGCCCATCTTAGTACACGGGAGTCGCATTGCAAGCGTGTGCTCGTGTGGACTTTTGTAAGCAGTGGCGAGTGGCTGGTGACTAGTGGCGAGTGATTGTGGCTCGCGTGAAAAGACTTACCACCGGCCGCTCCGTGTAGCGATGGGCGGACTCGACGAGAGACGCGAAAGGCGGAAGAAACAGGATCCCCGGAACGTGAGGACAAGCTGGCTAGCATCGCAGAATCTTGGACCGTTTAGAAACAATATAGTAGAAAATGCAAACAACTGAATGAGCAACACGGAACGCTAGTGTTTCTCTGGAGTGTGGGGATGCCTAACGACCTCGATTGGATCACAGCCGCAATCAAGAAGGCTCAAGAGCGTGGTGCCACAGCGCCGGATGCCGTGTGGACGCAAGTTGAAGCACTTCTCCGAGGACGGTTAAGCGAGGGGCAACTTTCGGTTCTCGAGCGTGAGCGGACCGCTAGGCTGCTCATCGAGCGAATGGCGCAGGCACCATCCAAGGCCGAGGAGCCACAGTGAGAATCAAGGCTATCGGTTTGTCATGGTTTCGCGGGGCGGCTGATCCCGTTTCCCTGGAGCTGGCGTGCAAATCGATGGTCGTTTACGGGGCAAATGCTTCAGGAAAATCAAGCTTCGTGGACGCGATCGAGTATGTGCTCAACGGCGGCAGGATCAGCCACCTCGCGCACGAGTACAGCGGCAAAAGACAGGAGAATGCGGTTCCCAATAGGCTCAAGCCTCATGGTGCAAGCACGAAGTTATCCATCAAGTTCTGCGACAACTCCGAGATCAATACGGAAATCAACGAGGATGGATCGTCGAAGAGTTCTGGCGTGGTCTCTTCGGTGGTCGGCGTGTGGGACTACCGACGTACGGTACTGCGGCAAGGGGAGGTGGTCGACTTCATCCAGGGTACGAAGGGGGACAAGTACTCGGCCTTGTTGCCGCTGCTCGGCCTGCACCCGATGGAAGTTGCGGCAGAAAATCTTAGACAACTCGCCAAGAACATTGAGAGTCTGTCGGGTCTCCAGCAGCTTAAAGCAATCCTCAGTCAGGCCGCCGCCAAGCGGAAGGGTGCCTTCGGGATAATGAGTGACAAGGAAATCCTCGAGAAGCTCGAAGGACTGCATTCAAAATACTGTGCCGACAAAGTTGCTAAGAAAGATGCGCTGTCCCGTTGCGTGGATTTGGCAGAAGCTCTTGAGACTCGGATTGCGCAGCTCTCGGCTGACCACAGGCGATACCTAGTCCTCCGGACCGCCGGCGATCTCGAACTGAAAGGAAATGTCGATGCCGTGCGCACATCCAGCGTCAACCTCGCTGGTGCTGCCGACCCTCTTATTGCTCAGAAGCTCTCAGTGCTGGAGCCGACTGAGGCCCTGATAGATGAGCTGCCAGCCGAGGGGGAGGTAAAGTGTCCGGCCTGCGGCCAATTGGTCCGGGTCGATAGGTTCCGCGAGCACGTAAAGCTCGAGTTCGAGCGCCTTCGAGAGATTAGAGAAACTTTCAACCAACGGAAGGTCGCGATGGGGACTCTTTGCGATACCGTGAGGTCGCTTAAGCTGAATCTCGACAAGTCGGAGTTGAAGTCCTGGCGGGATGAGATCGCAAACGGAAAACTCAAAGAATGCCTCGCACACCTACAAGGCCTCAATGCCGATGCGCTCCGCACGGCATGTACCGAGAAGGACTTGCAGGGGATTCAGGACAAGTTGCTGCCGCTCATCGATGCCGCGGGTTCAGCCTCCGTCGAGGCACCGCCGGATGCCAAGCGGTTGCAGGAGGACCAGCGCGTTGTCGAGGCGGCGAAGTCTACGTTTGAGGCTACTGAGCAGGCCGTCGAAGTGAAACGCGCCGAAGCGCTGATCGCCCTTATCAGCGCCTTGGAACAGGCCACGCGTGATGAGATTAGGTTACGATCGAAGGCCGTTATTTCTGAAATCTCGGATGATATTCGGAAAATGTGGGCAATCCTGCATCCTCTGGAAGCCATAGAGGACGTGGGCCTCTATCTTCCGGCGGATGCAGACAAGGCCATCGACATCAGATTGAAGTTCTACGGTGAGGAATTGGATTCTCCGAGGCTTACGCTTTCGGAGGGTTACCGGAACGGCCTAGGGCTTTGTATCTTTCTTGCGATGGCGAAACGGGAAGCGGAGAACGATCGGCCGGTCTTTCTCGACGACGTGGTTGTGAGTCTGGACCGCGATCACCGCGGAATGATCGTCGAGTTGTTAGAGAAGTATTTTGGCGGGCGCCAGATCGTCATCCTAACTCACGACCGCGACTGGTACACGGAACTGCGGCAACAACTGGGCGGCGGAGATTGGGCCTTCAGAGCGCTCCTGCCATACGAAAATCCCAAGATCGGAATCCGTTGGTCGCACAAAGTCACGACCTTCGATGATGCCCGTGCGCAACTGAAGCATCGTCCGGACGCAGCTGCAAACGACGCGCGAAAGATCATGGATGTTGAACTCGCCCTCATTGCCGAACGTCTCCAGATCAGATTGCCCTACCTGCGCTTTGACAGGAACGACAGACGGAACGCACATGACTTCCTCGAGCGCATCGTTTCAGACGGGCGGAGATGTTTTGAGAAGCGCACGGAAGAGGGACAATATGCGATCCATGAGGATGCAATCGAGGCCTTAACGAACGCGGGCCGGCTTCTTGTTTCGTGGGCCAACCGCGGATCACATACTGTTGATGTCGCCCTCCCGGAGGCTATGAAGTTGATAGACGCCTGCGAGAAGGCAATCGAATCCTTCAAGTGTGCAACCTGCGGTAGAGGTATCGGATTTGCAGACGCGGGCGGGCCCGAATGGACCCAGTGCCAGTGCGGAGAAATTCGCTGGCGTTATGGCAAGGGGTAGAAGACCAGGGCGCCACTGGGGCAGGGAGCGTTTCTGCGACGAATCAGGCGACATTGCCGGTCAGCGCGGAGCGCGCGCGATGGCTCCAAAGTGGCATTTGCAAGATGAGGTTTCTGGAATATTGCGCTCGCGGATATGAGGCGAACAAAAGCAGGTCCCTCGTCGCCCGCCGCGGCGGACTCGCTCCCTTCGCCAGGGCACTCAGGGCAGGCGGGATGACGGCGCTGCAAGGGCAACGGCGCCCGCCTTCCCGACAGAAAGCGTCGGGACGCACACGACGCGAAAGGCGGCCGCTACGAAATCAAGGGGACGAGCAGGCAGGCGTTCCACGGAATCGTGCGGGGCCGTCCTATGCCTACTTCGTAGGCTTCGGACGGCGGGCCATCCTACGCTCACTTCGTAGGCTTCGGACGGCGGGCCATCCTACGCTCACTTCGTAGGCTTCGGGGGGCGGGCACCTCCTACGCTCACTTCGTGGGCTTCGGACGGCGGAGGCGCTTCGTGCTTGGCTTTCGCCGACTCAATTCTGACTGCGTCTTCTTCGGAAGGTTTTTCAAGATCAGGGAGTGGGCCTGGCGGAGCCAGTCCTTCAGCTCGGCGCGCGGGAGAGCGTTCTCGGTCTCCAGTGCGACCCAGTGGGCGCGGGCGAGGTAGGGCGCGGGAATAATTCCGGGGCGCTCGACCAGTTCGGCGAATTGCTCGTGCGCGCATTTGAAAGAGAGCCAGTGGCCGCCGGGTTCGAGCGAGACGACTGCGTACATCTTTCCCCCGACCTTGAAGACGAGAGCGTCCTCCCATTGGATTCTTTCCGTGGTGTGCGCGAGCGAGAGGCAGTGTTCGCGGAGCCAGTCGATGTCCATGCGGAAAGACTATCGCGGGAGCGGGCGCGAGGCAAAGGGGGGCTCCCACGCCATCGCAGCCGCAAGCGGGTTTACGGCTTGACGGGCTGGGTCTGAGGCGTGGGCACGAGGCGCATCGTCACACGGAAGCGCTTGTAGTCGGAATAGTGGACCGTCATGCGCAGGTGAACATTGCTCGTTTTGAAATGCAGAACTTCGTCGGCGTGCGTGTAGGTTGGGAACCAGTAGTGGCCTTCGATATTCTCGCGGTAGGTCTCGAAGCGCGGAAACACGTTTTCGTTGTCGCCCTTGCGAATGTCGGGCACGGCTTTGCCGTCGGTCTTGACGATTTCAAAATCCATGTCGTCAACCCAGATGCGTCCCTGAAAGTAACGCTGATTCTTCTCAATCTTTTTCGGTCCGACGTCGAAGACGTACGCGCTGATTTCGTCCACCTGCTGGCGGCCGACATACTTGACGTCATACTTGGGTAATTCCGAAGTGGTGAGTACGAAGGGCTGGACGTTGCGCAGATCATCGAAATCCTGCTGCGACAGAGTGATGCGCTCGAGCGTAGGAGGAGGGGCATACGTGACGTTTTCGTAGCGCTTGCCCGCGGGCGTGAAGACGATGTCGCTCGTCATGCGATATTCGCCATCCGGCCGCCCGCCGGAATCGATGGTCTGCACGACGAAGTCCTGCACGTAGGTGAAATTCTCGCGTTCCTCTCTAAATTCCGCCTCGCGCTGGGCAAATTGCTGGATGATCTGGTCCACTGGGATGGACGGGGGATCCTTCGAAATCGCGGGCTCTGGCTTTGGGGCCGAGGGCTTCGCCGGCGGTGGCGCTTGCGCTGGAGGAGCCGCTGTAACACCCCCGCGGGGGGCGGCGGGTGCCATCGGCCCAGTTTCTTGTGCGACGAGCGACAAAGCGCAAAACAGGCTGAAGAACGCAGCAAGCGCCGCAGCGCGCAGTCCGAATTCTGTGAAACTGCCCGGCACATCGAGTCGCACTTTTCTCATGCCCTTCGCACCGTTTGTCCCTTTCAACTGTATAGGAAGTTCCCGGCGAAGCAAACGTTGCTTCTCTCCGGCTGAATTCGCGCGCCGGCGCTTAACAAGAAAAGCGCCGGCGAGCATGAGGGCGCAGTCATTTTTCAGGCGCGCGGCCGGAGCGCATCTTCCAGACGATCTGGCGGAAGATGCCGAGCCAGATGACGGCGTCGCGCGCAGGCAGATTCAAGCGGCGGACGAGGCGGCGAATCCGCTGCTCGGAATCGGCCACTCGTCGCAGATCGAGGAATCCGCTTTCGTGCAGCGCGTCGAGCAGCATCGCGGTAATCCGCTCGACCTCCGCCGCTTTCGCGGGCGGCAATTTCTCCGGCAGCCGCGGAGCCTTCGCGTCACGAATGAGCTCGTAGAGGCAGACCGCCGCGGCCTGTCCCAGATTCATCGAGATGTTTCCTTCGTGCGTGGGGACGCGCATCAGCCAGTGGCAGTGGCTGAGGTCCACATTCGTGAGGCCGATCTTCTCCGAGCCGAAAAGGAGCGCGACGCGGCCCGACTTGAGCCGCCTGCGGATCAGGCGCGCGCCGTCTTCGAGCTGGCGGAGCGGATGATGCAGATTGCGATGGCGCACGGCGGTCGTCCCCACCACGAGCGCGCAATCGGCGACCGCTTCGGCAACACTCTTGAACTGCTCCGCGCGCGCGAGCACCGAAGATGCGCCGACCGCGGAACGCGCCTCGCGAAACGCGGGCTCGTACGGGTTCACCACGCGCAGATGGCGCAGGCCGAAATTGCTCATGGCGCGGGCGGCCGCGCCGATATTGAGCGGGTTGCGCGTCGAGACGAGCACGACGCGCAAACGGTCGAGTTCAGCCTGGGTCAGCAAGGGCATCCATTGTAAAGCAGGCGCCTGCTGACCGATGCAGGGATACCTTGACGGGCGTCGGAGGAACGTGAAATTATTCCGGCTTCCACGAGCAGAGCGGACAGGAGCGTGCAACATGGCGACACAACTCGCGTCAACTTACGCTGACCTGGGGCTATTCATCGGCGGAGCATGGCTGGGCGCAGAAGGCCGCAAGACCTCGCCGGTGATCAATCCGGCGACCGAGGAAGTAATCGGGCAGCTTCCGCACGCGACGCCCGCCGATCTCGATCGCGCGCTGGCGGCCGCCGACCAGGGCTTTCGCGTGTGGCGCGGCGTCTTCCCCGACCAGCGGGGCAAAATCCTGAAGCGGACGGCCGACCTGATACGCGAACGCGCCGAAGAGATCGCGCGCATCGCGACGATGGAGGCGGGCAAGTCGATCCATGAGACGCGGATCGAAGTGCAGATGTCCGCGAACATTTTCGAGTGGTTCGCCGAAGAGGGCCGCCGCGCGTACGGCCGCGTGCTGCCGCAGCGCACGCCGGGGACGCGGCTCGCCGTGATCAAGGAGCCGGTCGGTCCGGTGGCGGCGTTCGCGCCGTGGAATTTTCCCATCGGCAATCCCGCGCGCAAGATCGGGGCGGCGCTCGGCGCGGGTTGCTCGTGCATTATGAAACCCGCCGAGGAGACGCCCGCGTCGGGGCTGGCGGTGGCGCGTTGCCTGGTGGACGCCGGATTGCCGCCGGGCGTGCTCTCGGTGGTGTACGGTGTGCCGAACGACATTTCCACGCACCTGCTGGCGTCGCCGATCATCCGCAAGGTTTCCTTCACCGGCTCGATCCCCGTGGGCAAGCACCTGATGAAGCTCGCCGCGGAGGGCATGAAGCGCACAACGATGGAACTCGGCGGGCATGCGCCCGTGCTCGTCTTCGACGACGTGGACGTTGAGAAAGTACTCGACGCGTGCGCCACGGCGAAATACCGGAACGCCGGGCAGGTGTGCGTCTCGCCGACGCGATTCTACGTGCATGAAAAGATCTACAACCGTTTTGTCGACGGCTTTGCGACACGCGCGAAGAATTGGACTGTCGGCGACGGCCTCGACGAGAAGAACAAGATGGGCCCGCTGATCCACGCGCGGCGGCTGGCGGCCATCGAGTCCTTGATCGAGGACGCGAAGAACTGCGGAGCCAACGTGAAAGCGGGCGGCGCGCGGCTGCGCAGCCCCGGATACTTCTACGCGCCTACGGTGCTTTCCGACGTGCCCAACAAGGCGCGCATCATGAACGAGGAGCCGTTCGGCCCTGTAGCCGTGATCAATTCGTTCTCGGATTACGACAGCGTGATTCAGCAGGCCAACCGTCTGCCCTACGGTCTTGCGGCGTTTGCGTTCACGAATTCGGCGCACCGCGCGAAGCTCGTGGGCGAGCAACTCGAAGCAGGCATGGTCGGCGTGAATACGTTCGCCATCTCAGTGCCGGAATCGCCTTTTGGCGGAGTGAAGGAAAGCGGCCACGGCTCGGAGGAAGGCATCGAAGGGCTCGAGGCGTGTCTCGTGACGAAGTTCATCAGCGAAGCGTAGGAAGAGAGATTCAGTCTTGTCGCCGGGGTGATAGAAGAGAACTCCCTAGACCCCCAGGCTGCTCAAATATGGAGTGAGGCCCCTATGACCACCCGATTCCCGGACACATTCGACTACGCCGGATTCAACGCACCGATGCGCACGGAATGCGACATCTACGATCTCGTCATCGAAGGGACCGTTCCGAAGGAAATCAACGGCACGTGGTATCGCACGATTCCCGATCCGCAATATCCGCCCATGCTCGGACACGACACGTATCTGAGCGGCGACGGCATGATCAGCGCATTCAAATTCGAGAATGGCCACGTCGACTTCAAGATGAAGTACGTGATGACCGACCGGCTGAAGGCCGAGAGGAAAGCGCGGCGCGGGCTTTTCGGACTCTACCGCAATCCGTATACGGACGATCCGAGCGTGCGCGGCATCAACCGCTGCGTGAACAATACGACGCCGGTTTTCCACGGCGGCCGGCTGCTGGCGCTGAAGGAAGACGGGCTCGCGATGGAGATCCATCCGGAAACGCTTGAGACCGTCGGCGTGTGGAACTACCGCGGAAAGCTCAGGAGCCAGACGATGACCGCGCACACGCGGCTCGATGAAGACACGGGCGACCTGTATTTCTTCGGCTACGAGGCAAGCGGACTCGCAACGCGCGATGTTTCTTACTGCGTAGCCGACAAGGAAGGCCAGCTCGTAAGAGAAGAGTGGTTTAAGGTTCCCTACGTTTCGCTGATGCACGACTTCGCAGTCACGAAAGAGCACGTCATTTTCCCGGTTTTCCCGACGACGGCCGATCTCGATCGCATCAAGGCGGGCGGCGTTCACTGGATCTGCGAGCCGAACAAGGACACGTACATCGGGATCATGCCGCGCGACGGCCATGTTGACCAGATGCACTGGTTCCGCAGGCCTGCGTGTTCCGCGTTCCATTTCATGAACGCATACACGGAAGGCAAATTCGTGCACCTGGATTTCGGCATCGGCAAGTATGCTCCTTTCCCGTTCATCCAGGAAGCGTCGCACATCCACCCGACGCCCGAGGACATGGCTTACGGCCGCGTGGTGCGCTGGACATTCGACATGTCAAAGCCGGGAGAAAAGTTCGAGGAATACAATCTCGCACCCGCGGGCGATTTCCCGCGTGTCGCGATGAAGGATCATATGAAGGATTACTCGGTCGGCTACTACGAACGGTTTGACCCGACGCTCGGTCCGCCGCTGATCGCGGGACCTGTGGGTGCGGGATTCAATACTCTCAGCCGGCTCGAAGTAAAAAGCGGGAAGATCAAGTCGTGGCATCCGAAGCAGCCGGCGACGATTCAGGAGGAGGTCCACATCCCATCGAAGATTCCCGGCCACGAGGGCTATCTCGCGCTGGTGGTGGACCGGCACGACGACAAGCTTTCGGACATGGTGATTCTCGAAGCGGCGCACGTGGATAAGGGACCCATTGCGACAATCAAGATGCCGCTGCGCCTGCGCAATCAGGTGCACGGCAACTGGGTGGCGGCGGAAGAGCTGCAGTAGCACAGCGTAGCAACGAGCACGCGCACGCACGGCGGGGGCGATGACGCGACAATCGGAGTTCTACGGCTGGAAGCTGCTGGCGATTTTCTGGATCATCCTCTTTGCCAACTTCGCATTCCCGCTGTACGGCGCAAGTGTTGTCAACACCTACATGGCTGAGGCCCTGCACTGGGACCGCACGCAGCTCGGCACCGCCTACGCCATTTATCAGCTGATGATCGGCGCGCCCGCTCCGGTGATCTCGGTCCTCATCGCCAGGAAGGGCGCGCGATTCACCACGGCGATCGGTTGCTGGATCGTGGTCGGCGGCGCGCTGCTGATGTCGACCGTCGTGCATACGAGCTGGCAGACCTACATTTTTTACAGCTTCACGATGGGGCTCGGCGCGATGACCGGCGGCATTCTCGTCGCGCAGACCGGCGTCAACCACTGGTTCAATCGATATAAAGGTCTGGCCATCACCATTGTCCACACCGGCACCACGTTCGGGGGCTTCGTCGCGGCGCGTCTTGTGGACAGGGTGATTCGCGCGTCGGGAGGAAACTGGCGCGCGGGTTGGTGGCTGATGGCCGGCGTCAGCACGATCTGCGCGGTTTTCGCGATGCTTTTCGTCCGCGAGAGCCCGGCCGAGCTCGGACAGTTTCCAGACGGCGCGACGGAAGAGGATCCGGCGCTTTCCGCCGGGGCAGCGGCGAAGCAGCGCGTTCACAAGACCAGCGAACACTGGACGCTGCTCGATGCGTTGCGCACGCCGGCGATCTGGCTGATCCTGGTTTCGCTTCTGGGATTCAGCGCCGGCTATCCATTCTACATCGCGCACGGAAACGCGCATCTGCGCGACCTGGGATACTCGCCGGCGCAGGCCGCGTCGTCGATTTCCATCATGCTGCTTTCCTCGTTGTTCGGCACACTGCTTTTCGCCGCGATCGCCGATCGCATCGAGCCGCGACTCACCTGGGCGTTCGCGTCGCTCGTCTTCGCCGGGGGAATGCTTCTGGCGCTGCACGCCAGCGGCGCGGCGGGGCTCTATCTCTACGCGATCCTGCTGGGCGGCTCGTTCGGCGTTTGCTTCTCGGCGATGATGGTTCTCCCCGCGAACTACTACGGCGTGAAGGGATATCCCCCGGTGATTTCGTTCATGATGGTCGTGGGCACGACGGCCGGATTCCTGGGCGCCACGGTCGCCGGAATCGTCTTCGATCATTTCCATGCCTACACGCCGGTGTTTTACTTCGTCGCCGGGCTGTCCGTTCTCGCTGCAATTGGCTTGTTCCTGATGAAACCCGCGCGCAAACTGGCCGGCAGCGTGGCCGTCACCGCTGCCGAGCACGCCTGAATCTCTTGCCCCTGTGAATTTCCGCCTGTATCTTCATTGCTCGCGGAAGGTGTGAACGAAATGGCGGGATTGCTAGCAGGACAAGTTGCGATCGTTACCGGCGCGGGCCGGGGCATCGGCAGAGGCATCGCGTTGAGGTTCGCCGCCGAGGGAGCAGCCGTCGCCCTCACGGCACGCACGATGGCGCAGCTCGATAAGACCGTGGCGGAAATTCAGAGCGCGGGCGGCCGGGCGCTCGCCGTGGCGGGCGACGCGACAAAGCGCGCGGACGTCGCGCGCGTGGCACAAACGGTGGAAAAAGAGCTGGGCGGCGTGACGCTCCTGGTGAACAACGCCGGATTGCCCGGTCCATACGGGCCTGTGGGAGTGGTCGATCCCGACAAATGGTGGGCGGCGCAGGAGGTGCATATTCTTGCGCCGTTCCTGTTCATGACGTCCGTGCTGCCCGGGATGATTGAGCGCCGCGCGGGGCGCATCATCAATATCTCGTCTCCGCGATGCCACATGCTGACGGCGAATCTTTCGGCCTATAGCCTGGGCAAGACGGCGCAAAACAGGCTGGCGGAGCTGGTAGCCAACGAAGTGAAGGAACACGGAGTGAAGGCATTCGCGCTCGATCCCGGCTCGATCATGACGGAGATGGCAGACGAGACGATGACTTCGCCAGATGCGCAGCGATGGGTTCCGAAAATGGTCGAGCGGCTCCACGAACTCCAACGCACGCAGGGCCGAAACGAGGGCATGGCGTGGTGCACCGACCGCTGCGTGGCGTTTGCTTCGGGCCGCTACGACGCGCTTTCAGGGCGCTACATCGATCGCACGGAAGATCCCGAGGAGTTGCTGCACCAACTGAACGCAAAGCCCGCACCACGCTAATTTTTCATTCGGAGAGAAAGGCCATCATGAGAAAGATCGACATCTTCACGCACATCTGGCCGAAGGCATTCCACGAAGCGCTGCAAAAGCAGACGGGGCAGATGAAGGACATGCACCGCCGGAGCGAAGCCATCCCCATGATGACGGACCTGGACCGCCGCTTCCGGGTGATGGATATGTTCGATGGGTATCAGCAGATTCTTTCGCTCGCTTCGCCGCCGCCCGACGCGGTGGGCGACCGCGCCGCCTGGAGGGAACTTTCGCGCATCGGCAGCGACGGCATGGCCGAACTCTGCCGAAAGTATCCCGACCGCTTTCCAAGCTTCATCGCCTCGGTGGCGATGCGCGATCCGGAAGGCGCTATCGAGGAAGCGCGCCGCGCCATCAAAGACCTGGGCGCCTGTGGAATTCAGATCTATACAAACGTGAACGGAAAGGCGCTCGACGCTCCCGAATTCCGTCCGGTCTTCAAGGCGATGGAAAACCTCGGGAAGCCGGTCTGGATTCATCCCGCGCGCACCGCCAAGTTCCCGGACTATCAGACGGAGGAACTTTCGCTCTACGAAATCTGGTGGACGTTCGGCTGGCCCTACGAATCAAGCGTCGCGCAGGCCCGGATCGTCTTTTCGAAGATGCTCGACGAGATGCCGAACCTGAAGATCATCATCCACCACGCCGGCGGCATGGTGCCGTTTTTCGAAGGGCGCGTCGGCCCGGGCTGGGACATGCTCGGCGCGCGCACCTCTCACATGGACTACCGGCCCTTGCTCAAGGAACTGAAGAAGCGCCCGCTCGACTACTTCAAGATGTTCTACGCCGATACGGCGACGTTCGGCTCGAAATCCGCGCTCGTCTGCGCGCTGGATTTCTACGGAATCGACCACGTGCTTTTCGCGTCCGATGCGCCGTTCGACCCGGAAGGTGGGCCGATGTACATCCGCGAAACGCTGCGCGTGATCGATTCGCTCGACATTTCCAAGGAAGACCGCGAGAAGATCTACTACAAGAACGCGTGCCGGCTGCTCGGGATTCAGTAAGTTCTTGCCAAAGGATCGCGGTCTGTGCATGAATATACGCCCGTATGCGAGCATCCGGCCGCAATCCGCGTTTTCGATCCGGCTTCACTTGAAGCTCCTCCCTCTAAGCGACCGTCGGCCGTTTCCTAATTCCATTTAGCTTTCAATCGACTTCAGCCTGATTTCGCGCGCCGTGTAAGCGTTCGCGAAGAAGGCTGCAAGCGCAACCGTTCCGTCCATGCCGGGGGGTGTCGACGGAATCGATCGTTCCATTTTTCCAAACAAAAAACTCTTCAAGGAGAAACAGATGAGAGTCTTGGCAACGTGTTTGATCGCGTTCGGCCTATTCGGGGGAACCGCGGCCCTGGCGGCGGGAGGCGGCACGGAGAAGGATCCGGCGTCCTCGGCAAGTGCACCGGCAAATGCGGCCGCGCCCGCAAGCCCGGCCGAGGCACGCGTGCAAAGCGAGTTGCAGGAGCTTCGCGAGTTGTTGCTGGCGCAGGGGAAGCAGTTCCAGGAGCAGAACGAGCAGCTCAAGGAACAGCTCAGAGAACAGCAACAGAAGGTGCAGTCGCTCGAAGCGCAGTTCAGCGTGAACCGCGGGGGTCCCTCTGCAGCGTTGATCGCCACCGCGCCTGCAGCCATGGCGATTGGGCCTGCCGCCGGATTGCCAGCGAACGCGCCCAGCGGCGGAGCGGAGCCTCAGAAGGCCGACGAGGCGCCGACGGCCATTCACATCAAGGGAATCACGCTGACGCCGGGCGGCTACATGGCGGCTGAATCCGCATGGCGGCAGCGCGCGCTCAGCGCTGACGTCAACACGCCGTTCAACTCGATCCCGCTTCCCGGCAGCTCCCAGAGTCATGTTTCGGAGTTCAACGCCAGCGGCCGTCAATCGCGCATCGCCATGCTGGCGGAGGGGAAACTCGACAGAGTGAAGATCGGCGGCTACTACGAGGCCGACTTCCTCTCCGCCGGGACGACATCGAACGGCAACGAAAGTAACAGCTACACGTTCCGCCAGCGGCAATTCTGGGCGCAGGCGGCGTTCAATAGCGGCTGGACTTTCACCGGCGGCCAGATGTGGAGTCTCGTGACGGAAACCAAGAAAGGCGTGGATAACCGCACCGAGGCGCCGCCCATGGTGATCGACTCACAATACAACGTGGGTTTCAGTTGGGCGCGGCAGTACGGCTTCCGCGTGGCAAGGAACTTCAATAACAAGGTGTGGCTGGCGTTCGCCGTCGAAAACCCGCAGACCACTTTCGCGGCCCACAACCAGTCAGCCAACTTCCTGCTCGGTACCACTGGAAACGGCGGCGGATTGCTCAATGCGACGACCAACTACTCCTTCAACGCAGCGCCCGACCTCATCTTCAAGGCAGCCTTTGAGCCGGGATGGGGACACTTTGAAGTGTTCGGCTTAGTCAGCACGTTCCGCGACCGCGTGTTTCCGAATGCTCCGTCAGCCGCAGGCGCGTTCAACAACACAAAAGCCGGCGGCGGCGTGGGCGCGAACGCCCGCGTCTCGTTCCTCAATAAGCGTCTGGACGTCGGTCTTCACTTCCTCGGTGGCAGCGGCATTGGGCGCTACGGCACGGTAGGCCTTCCGGATGCGACGGTGCATCCGAACGGCACGCTGGCCCTTGTCCGCAGCTACCAATCGCTCGGAACGATCGAATGGCACGCGCCGAAGTTCGACGTCTACGCCAACGTGGGCGGAGAATACGCAGCTCGCACGGCACATCCCACTTCGGAGACCACCGCTGTCGGCTATGGGTCGCCGCTGTTCAACAACTCCGGTTGCTGGACGGAGACCGCGCCCGGGTCGAGCGGCTTCGCTCCGGGTTCTCTTGCAAACTGCGCAGGCGATACGAGAAACGTGATCGAAGGTACGCTCGGGTTCTGGTATCGGTTCTACAAGGGACCTAAGGGAACCGTGCAGTGGGGGCCGCAGTATTCGTACATCACGCGCAACACCTGGTCGGGCGTAGGATCGGTAGCCAATCCGAGCGGCCAGCCGAGTGGCTCCGAGAGCATGGTCCTTACGTCGTTCCGTTACGTCCTGCCGTAGAAAGAAGCGGAGGTGGGAGGCGTTTCGGCGCCTCCCTACTTCCTGCACTGGACTCGATGGCTTGACCCTGCGGCTATTTCAGCAGCTTCTCGATCGCTGAGATCACTTCCGGTGAATCCGGCGTGGTGGCCGGCTCGAATCGCTGCACGACCTTGCCCTGGCGATCGACGAGGAACTTCGTGAAGTTCCACTTGATGTCGCCGGACACGGCGGGATTCGCTTCCTTGGTGAGATAGGCGTAGAGCGGCGTCTGGTCGTCGCCCTTCACCGAAACTTTTCCGTACACGGGGAAGGTCACGCTGTATTTTGACTGGCAAAACGTCTTGATCTCTTCGTTCGTGCCGGGCTCCTGCCCGCCGAAATTGTTCGCCGGGAAGCCGATGATCACGAATCCCCGGTCCTTGTACTTTTCGTAGATGGACTCGAGCGCCGTATATTGCGGCGTGAATCCGCACCGGCTCGCCACGTTGACCACGAGCACCACTTTGCCTTTGTAACTCGCGAGCGGCGCCGCTTTGCCGTCCAGCAACGGCAGGTTGAAATCGTAAATGCTCGATGCCGCAAACGAAGCCGCCGCAGTCATAAGAACCAGTGCCCCCGCAAGAAAATAACCCGGAAATTCAGCTCTCCACAACTTCTTCATTTGTCCTCCGCGAATTTCGCTCAAAGGATAAGCTCGCCGCAAGCCTGGGTCAAGGTTAGCCCGCCGGCGACGGCAGGTTCGTTTCCGGTGAACGCACTGACTGGAAACGGCCAGATTGCGATGGGCGGGGATCGCGCGTGCTATAGTGTCGTCTAGACCTAGCGTCGGCTCTATGGGCCGAGCGCAGATCAGCGAAGGAGCAGCGATGTACCCTGAAGACATGGTTCGACCGATGCGAGAGGAACTGACGAGAATCGGCTTCCGCGAAATGCGGACACCGGAAGAGGTGGATTCGGTGCTGAAGCAGGAGAAACGAACGTTGCTCGTCGTGGTGAACTCCATCTGCGGCTGCGCCGCCGGCAAGGCCCGCCCGGCAATTGCCAAGGCTCTCTCGAACAAGGCGCGTCCGGAAGTCCTGACGACGGTATTCGCAGGGCAGGATCTGGAAGCCACCGACCGAGCGCGAGGCTACTTCACTGGTTATGCCCCTTCTTCTCCTTCGATCGCGCTGCTGCGCGACGGCAAGCTGGTCTTCATGATGGAAAGACGCAGCATCGAGAGCAGCGACCCTTTCACCATCGCGCAAGCGCTGACGCAAGCCTTCGACCGCTTCTGCACCCCGGCCACGGCTCCCGCGGGCCAGTAGCCGCGCGAGCCGCGCCGCCCACTGGCATCGCCATTTGCGGCGATGCCACACTCAAATCGAACAGGCATGGAAGAAACCGACATCTACTCGATTATCGGAGAGGATGGCTTCGCGCGTCTGGTGGCCGCCTTCTATCGCCAGGTCCCGCAGGACGACATTCTCGGAAAGATGTATCCGGAAGAGGATCGTGCCGGGGCCGAGCAGCGCCTTCGCGACTTCTTGATCTACCGGTTCGGAGGCCCGCAACGATACATCGCGGAGCGGGGACATCCCATGTTGCGGGCGCGGCACATTCCGTTCCGGATCGATCAGGCCGCGCGCGACCGCTGGATGCGCCTGATGAGCAACGCGTTTGCGGAAGCGGCTCTGCCGGCCGAGGCCGAGCAATTCCTTCGTGCGTTCTTCGAGCAAATGGCCACCTTCATGATCAATCAGTGAGCCCGTTAGCTTCTCGCTCGCAACCACCCTGCTTCAAATCAGCGCAACCAGCGCGATGCGATAGAATGGCGGCACGATGGACGAACGATTTTATCGCGCGACGATGCGCATCGGCGGCGGGACGCTGCTGGGGCGGCTGGCGTTCTCGTTCCTCGTCGTGTTCGCGATCGCGCTCGGAGCGGCGGTCGGGCTGCTGTTCGTTTACGCGAGCGATCTGCCGGGAATTCACGCGCTTGAGGATTACCGCCCGGTCGTCGTGACGGAGCTGTACGCCGACGACGGCCAGCCGATCGGTACATTCGCGCTCCAGCGGCGGATTCTCGTCACCTACAGCCAGACTCCGCAGGTGCTGAAGGACGCGGTGATCGCGACCGAGGACCAGCACTTCGAGCAGCACTGGGGAGTGGATTTTCCGCGCGTGCTTGAGGCTGCGTGGCGCGACCTCGTCCGCCATCGCGCCGCGGAAGGCGCCAGCACGCTCACGATGCAGCTCGCCGGCGGGCTTTTCCTGAACCGCTCCGACCGCAGCCTTCACCGCAAAATCGAAGAAACGGTCCTCGCCCTCCAGATCGAACGGCACTACACGAAAGAGCAGATTTTCACGATGTACGCCAACCAGATCTATCTTGGCTCGGGAACTTACGGCTTCGAGGCGGCGTCCGAATACTATTTCAGCAAGCCGGTGGGCCAGCTGAATCTCGCCGAGGCCGCGACGCTCGCCGCCATCATCCGCGGGCCGGTCTATTCCCCGATCACGCACCCGGACCGCGCGCTCGCAAGGCGGAACCTGGTGCTTTCGCTGATGGCGCACGCCGGGAAAATCACGCAGGCGCAAGCCGACACCACCAGCAAGCAGCCGCTCGGCCTGCACATCCAATCCCAGCGCAACGATCTGGCGCCCTATTTCGTCGAGGAAATCCGGCAGTATCTCGAGCACACGTACGGCACGGCGGCGGTCCACGAGCAGGGCTTGCGCGCGTACACCACTTTGAACGTGGCGATGCAGAAAGCGGCGAACCAAGCCGTCCGCGACGGGCTCCACGCCTACGATCGCCGCCACGGCTGGCGCGGCAATCTCCCGAACATCCTCAGCGACAATCCGGGCGCGCTCGACACCTATCAGAACGACGACTGGAAAGGACCGATCCAAAAGGGGGACTACCTCACCGGGCTGGTCACATCCGTGCAGCCGACCTTTGCGTGGATCAAGATCGGGCCGTACCGCGCGATGCTCACGCCGTCCGATTTTTCGTGGACCGGCCACAAATCGGCCTCGGACCTTCTGAAGCCGGGCGATCTCGTCGTCGTGCATGTCCGGGAGATCGCCGGCACGGCGGCGCAGGTGGATCTCGAGCAGCAGCCGACGGCGCAGGCGGGGCTGGTCGCCATCGACAATGCCACGGGCGACATCAAGGCGATGGTCGGAGGCTACGATTTCGAGGAATCGAAATTCGACCGCGCAACGCAAGCGCAGCGCCAGACCGGCAGCTCCTTCAAGGTGTACGTCTATGCCGAGGCCCTCGCCCAGGGCGCGTCGCCCTTCGACACGGTGGTTGACTCGCCTATTACGTATACGAGCGGCGGCCAGGATTACACGCCGCACAACTACGACGAGAAGTTCGAAGGGCGCATCACGCTCCGCCGCGCTCTCGCCGATTCGCGGAATATTCCCGCCGTGCGCCTGCTGGACAAAATCGGAATCGAGAATACGGTGGCCCTGGCAAGGAAGTTCGGCATCGAAAGCCCCCTGCCGCCGTATCTGCCGCTCGCGCTGGGCGCCGCTGACCTGAATCTGATGGAGCACACCTCGGCGTTCACCGTTTTTCCCGACGACGGCATCCACATCGATCCGCACTACATCCGCCGCGTGACTTCCTACGACGGAGCGGTGCTTGAAGAGTCGCGCGCCAATGTGACCGACGTGATCCCGCCGGACGTGGCGCGCACCATGGTCGCGATGCTCGAAGACGTGGTGAAGTTCGGCACGGGCGTGCGCGCCAAAGAGCTCGGACGCCCCTCAGCGGGCAAGACCGGGACAACCAACGATTTCACAGACGCGTGGTACATCGGATTCACGCCGCAGATCACCGCCGGCGTGTGGGTCGGCAACGACGACAAGCGGAATTCGCTCGGCAAGAAGGAAACCGGCGCGCGCGCCGCGCTCCCCATCTGGCTCGAGTTCATGCAGCAGGCCATGCAGGGGATGCCGGTGGAGGATTTTCCCAACGTCGTGCCGCTCGAGAAAATCGCGCCGACAAAGGTGGTCCAGGTGGACACGCCGGACACGGCTCCTCCCGCCGACGCCGCCGAGCAGGGTTTGACGGAGAGCGCAGCGCCGCCTCCTGAAAAGCCGGCCGCAAACCCATCCCCATAGGAAGCTTCGTCCGGCTACTTTTCGCGGAAGGGATCCCAGCCGCCGGAAACGAGGCGTGTGGCGCGGCCGTCGGCCCCAACCAGCACAACTTTGTTGCCGCGCTCGACTTCGCCGATCGCCGTCAGGCTTGAAAACCCCGGCACCATTCGCAGTTGCTTCACCTTCCGAGGCGAAACTGCAAAGAGAAGCTCGTAGTCGTCGCCGCCGTGCAGAGCCAATTGGAGCGGGTCGAGTTTCAGCCTCTTAAGCGAGCCGGGTCCTGCGGATGGTATCTCCACGCAGGGGATTCGCTCTGCCCAGACGCGCGCCCCCACTCCGCTCGCGGCGCAGAGGCGGCCCAAGTCGGTCGAAAGGCCGTCGGAGATATCCATCATGGCCGAAGGGATCCGGTGCCGGGCGAGCCAGGTGCCGAGGCCCACGCGGATCCGTGGGTAGAAGTGCTGCTCGAGGAGCAAAGATTGGCTCTTTAGGCCCCGTTTACCTCGTTTAAGAGCGCCACTTTTGACCATCCGCAAGCCCAGCTCGGCACGCCCTAATTTCCCGCTCACGTACAAAATATCGCCGGGGCGTGCGCCCGCGCGCGTGACGGCCCGCCCAGGAGCGATTTCGCCGAGCACGGTAATACTGATCGCGACGGACGCGTGCCGCTTCGTGTCTCCGCCGATCAGGCGTATCCCGAGCTGGCGGGATGCTTTCGCCATTCCCCGCAGGAAATCGTCGAGCCACGCGCCCGTGCGGCCGAGCGGGAGGGCCAGCGTTAGCAGGAAGTAGCGCGGTGCGGCGCCCATCGCAGCCAAATCACTGGTGGCCCGGGCAAGCGACTTGAACCCCACGGAATCCGCCGGATGGCGATCCGCGAGGAAGTGGACGCCTTCCAGGAAGGCGTCGCAGCTCAGCACCCATTCGGTGCGACCGCTGGGCGCCAGCACAGCTCCGTCATTGCCGATTCCGAGACGCAGTCCGCCGGGCGCCCGTCCGCGGCCCTTTCCGGCGCCCATTTCCGAAGGGATCGCTCGGGCTATCCTCTGGATCAGCTTGGTTTCCGCGTCCATCCTGTCCTTCTGTACAGTTGTTTCGCGCTCACTGACTCGCGTAGAATTTGGTCAGGCGACCCCCGGATTATAGAGTGCCTCGGATTGAGAAGCGAGGGCAGGAGCTCTATGCGAAATGGAAGATCGGGGTTGACGCAAACGGCTGTAGTCATTACAATTTGGCGGGTTTCGGACCAGGGCTCTCGGTCCAAACTCCCGATCGAAGTCCTGGGAAAACCGGCGGGCCGCAGCAAGGGGCGCGCGGATTCAAGCCGGCCGGCGCAAAGTTCATTCGGAAGAAACTAAGGCGATGAGGCACAAACATTCCTATACGTTTTTCATTGCTTCCAACGCCTCGGGCGGCATGCGGCGAGTGCGCGTGCCGTGGTACGTCTTGCATGTGCTGGCAATTCTAGCGGTTGTGGGCGGCATCACGGTCTCCGCGGGAATGGGCTCGTATTCGCGGATGCTCTGGAAGGCTACGAATTACAATTCCCTGCGCCGCGAACAAGACAGCCTCAAACAGCAGTACGTCGAGCTTCAATCCCAGGTTAAAGACACCAACCAGCGCCTGAACTCCCTGCAATCGCTCGCGGGCGAAGTAGCCATGGCTTACGGCATCACGCGCTTCCGCCAGACCCCATTTGGCCTGACCGATGCGGCCCCCGAGCCGGATGCGGAGTTCCAGGAGTCCGTTTACGAGTTCAGCTACCTGCAAAAGAACGTCACCGCAGTTGCGATGTCGAGCGGAGGGATGCGGCTCTTGCCCGTCACCCAGTTGAGCAGTCTCGGGATCGTTCCGGCCCTTTGGCCTGTGGTTGGTCGGATTACGGGGCACTTTGGCGAGCGGCTCGACCCGTTCAGCGGTGAGGGTGCATTCCATGCAGGGCTCGACATTGCCTCCCGTTACGGAGACGAGGTTCGAGCGACCGCCGACGGCGTGGTCGAAGAAGTCGACCGCCGCGCGGGCTACGGCAAGCTGGTCGTGATCGACCACGGCTTCGGAGTCACCACTTGGTACGGGCACCTTTCCGGCTTCAATGTGCAGAATGGGATGCGCGTCAAGTCGGGAGACGTGATCGGCTACGAAGGGGATAGCGGCCGCTCCACCGGCCCGCACCTTCATTACGAAGTACGCATCTACAACACGCCTGTAAACCCCTGGCGCTACCTGCGATCGATTTCACCCACTGCAACCGCCACCGGCGATTGATCTTCCGAAGTTTCCCTTCCAGCGATTCGACTAATAGTTGAGATGAATAGGCGCGCGAGTCTGCTCCAAGCGGTGGTTCTCGGTGTCACTTGGCGCTGAGGGCTACTTAGCTTGCGGGGCTGAGGGAATCGGGACTCGCGGCGGCGGTTGTCCCGCTTGGCTGCCGCCGGATCCAAAAGGCGCCGATCGTCACGAGCAGTGCCGGCAGCAGAAACCTGAACCCGTCGCGCATCAAGGCCGCAGGGCCCACCTCTTCCGGCGGCCCAATTCCACACCCGCAATCGATCTTCAAACCCCGAAAGTAAGCGGACGTGATGGCAATCATGAATCCGCAAATCGCCGAGCTGGCCAGGAGGGATGCAAACCGCCGTCCGATGCCGCTGACCAGCCACAGCCCAAGGAACAGCTCAATAAAGGGCAAGAAATGAGCGACCGTGTTCGCAGCACCGGGCGAAAGCACTTGGTACGACTCCACCTGGATAGCGAAAAACGAAATCGACGTCCTAATGGACGCCCATGACCATGCGAAACCAGGCAGCGGCTTCATCTTCCCGTAGGCGGCGGCAAGAAATATGGCCCCGACCACAATGCCGCCCAAGATCAGGAGGATTCGTACGACGGCGCGGCGCTTTCGAGGGTCTCGTACACAGAGGGTCACAACCAGCCCGGCGAGGACGAATTCGTAGCCGTGCTCTGCCAGCCATGCCAACAATGAACCCAGCGTGTTCATCAGGGGTCTTCAGGCGACGGGCCGGTTATTGGCTCAGGAGCGAATCGAAGAATTGCTTCAGGATAGGCCAGCTGACCACGCCCGTTCCGGCGGGAAGCTTCTGGCCCTTATAGGTGATCACGTACGTCGGCGTCGCGCGCACGGGGATCCTTTCGCCGAGCGCCCTGTCCTGTTCGATGTAGCTGTCCACAGCGCAACCGCCGCTTGCTTGCGCCACATTCAAGAGTCCCGCGGGATTCGTCCCGGCGGACGCTTGGCTTCCGCAACCCTGCATCAGCTTCTCGACGCGCTTGAACGTATCCGGCGACATCGCGCCCGCAACGTACTTGCCGATATTGCCATCAGCCGCCCATGCGTCCTGATTGTCGTAGAGGGCCGCTTCTGTATTTTGAAACTGCCCGACGCGCGCCGACGCGTTCAACCACCGGGCCGCTTCGTATCCGTACTTGTGGTTCTGAAGAGGGAAATCGCGATGAATCAGGTAAACCTTCCCGGCGGCCACGTAGTCGCCGATCATCGGCCGCAAAGTAAGCTCAAATAAGCTCCGGCAAACCGGGCATTCGTAGTCGCTGAAAACTTCCATCGTGATCGGAGCGCTGCTCGATCCGTAGGCTTTTACCGGCGCGCCAATGGAAGCCGTCTTGGCAGGCGCCGTGGCGGGCTTGGGCGTCTTCGCGGACGCGGCACTCTTGGCAGGAGCTGTCGTTTTCGGCTGCGTCGAAGCCGTCTGCGAATATGCGGGCGAGCCGATCGCAAACGCGAAAACCAACGCGACGATAAGCGCGGCTACAGTCTTTCGCCACACGCCGCATGCTTCCCAAAGATTTCTGGACAACACTCCAAGAATTTGCCGGTTCAACTCTGCCTCCCCCACGCACGGATCAAAATCAGCGAGCTTATTGTAGCGCGAATCGCCGCCACAGTCGTTACGCCTTGACCTCAACACACCAATGCTGCAACACAAACAGTAGGATGCGGAAGGGAAGGGCGGGGTTCGCCGCAGTTTGGGTGGAATTAGGGCGTACGGGGAATACCCCGGCAGACTGCAGCGAGAAGGCTCCGATGGCTATCTAACACTCGCATAATCAGAGTTATACAGACACACAGGAAACTTGACAATAACACGCTCAATGTGTATTCTGTCGCTGCTTCAGCGGTGATTCCTCCCTGCTGATCCAGTCGGACGCCAATAGGAGCGGACTCCATGAGCAAGATTATCGGAATTGATTTGGGCACGACCAACTCGGTCGTCGCCGTCATGCAAGGCGGCGAACCCGTCGTCATCCCCAACCAGGAAGGGGCGCGCACGACGCCGTCGGTTGTGGGCATCACGAAGAGCGGGGAGCGCCTGGTCGGCCAGGTGGCCAAGCGGCAGGCGATCACCAACCCCGAGAACACCGTGTATTCCATCAAGCGGTTCATGGGACGCCGCTACGATGAAGTGCAGGAAGAAGCGAAGCGCGTGCCCTACAAAGTGGTGAAGGGACCGCACGACGATGCGCGCGTGGAGATCTCCGGCAAGAGCTATAGCCCTCCCGAAGTCTCGGCCATGATTCTCCAAAAGCTGAAGGCCGCGGCGGAAGACTTCCTCGGCGAAAAAGTCACCAAGGCCGTGATCACCGTCCCGGCATATTTCAACGACAGCCAGCGCCAGGCGACCAAGCAAGCGGGCGAAATCGCCGGCCTCGAAGTGCTGCGCATCATCAACGAGCCGACAGCGGCGGCGCTCGCCTACGGGCTCGACAAAAAGAAGGAAGAGACGATCGCCGTGTACGACCTCGGCGGCGGCACGTTCGACATTTCGGACTTGGAAGTGGGCGAAGGCGTGGTCGAGGTAAAGTCCACGAACGGCGACACGCACCTCGGCGGCGACGACATTGACCAGCGCATCGTCGAATGGATGATTTCGGAATTCAAGCGCGATCAGGGAATCGACCTCAGCAAGGACCGCATGGCCATCCAGCGCCTGAAGGAGGCCGCGGAAAAGGCGAAGATCGAGCTTTCGCAATTGCAGGAAACCGAGATCAATCTGCCGTTCGTTACGGCCGACGCTTCCGGGCCGAAGCACATGCAGCTCAAACTCACGCGCGCGAAGCTCGAGCAATTGATGGAAGACCTGCTCCAGCGAACCGTGGGTCCCGTGAAACAAGCTTTGACCGACGCCGGGCTGTCGCCGGACAAGATCGACGAAGTGGTGCTGGTAGGCGGATCGACGCGCATCCCGCGCGTGGTGGATATCGTCAAAGGCCTCTTCAACGGGAAGGAGCCTCACAAGGGCGTGAACCCGGATGAAGTGGTTGCGGTGGGCGCAGCGATTCAAGGTGGCGTGCTCGGCGGCGAAGTGAAGGACATCCTGCTGCTCGACGTGACGCCGCTTTCGCTGGGCGTCGAGACTCTCGGCGGCGTGATGACCGTGCTCATCCCCCGCAACACGACGATTCCGACGCGGAAGTCGGAGACGTTTTCGACAGCGGCGGACAGCCAGACGTCGGTCGAAATCCACGTCCTGCAAGGGGAACGCCCTGTGGCGAGTGGCAACCGGTCGCTGGGGAAATTCCACTTGATCGGGCTTCCACCGGCGCCGCGCGGCATGCCGCAAATCGAGGTGACGTTCGATATCGACGCGAACGGCATTCTCAACGTCTCGGCGAAGGACACCGCGACGAACAAGGAACAGAAAATTACGATCACCGCTTCCACAGGCCTCAGCAAGGAAGAAGCGGAGCGCATGAAGAAGGAAGCGGACTCGCACGCTTCCGAGGACAAGCAGCGGCTCTCGGAAGTCGAAGCTCGCAATCGGCTCGACAGCCTCGTCTACCAGACCGAGAAGCTGATCAAGGAAAACCGCGAAAAGCTGGCCGACGCTGACGTCAAGGCAGTCGAGGAAGCGATCGAGGAATCCCGGCGCGCGCTGACCGACGGCGGCCTCGATAAGCTGAACGCGGCCGCGGAAAACCTGACCAAGGCTTCGCACCGCATCGCCGAAACGCTCTACAAGGCGCAGCAAGGCGCCGCGGGAGCGCCGGGCGGGGCGGCCGCCGCGGGCGGACAAGCTCCTCCGAGCGGCGACGGCAGCCAACCCGGCCAGGCCGGACAAGGCGAAGTGGTGGACGCCGAATTCGTGGACGTGGACGAGTCGAAGAAGCCGAACTAAAAGCGTCCACTTTCACGCGGGCGACTCGAATCGAATGTAGGGGCGGGTTTGAAACCCGCCCCTACGATGTTGTTGCTCAGGGAAGTGCCCACAAGGTGGCCGCTACATAAAGCAGGCCCGTCATGCCAACGACGACCAAAACCGATTACTACGAACTCCTGGGAGTCGCGCGCAAGGCGCCCGTCAAGGAAATCCGCGCGGCGTATCGCAAGCTCGCGCGCAAATACCATCCCGATCTCAATCCCGGCGACAAATCCGCGGAAGAAAAATTCAAGCAGATCCAGGAAGCCTACGAAGTTCTTTCGGACGCGAAGAAGCGCCAGATGTACGACCAGTTTGGCTTCAACGTCCCAGGCGCGGGCGGCGCGCCCGGTCCCGGCGCGGGATACGGCGGCGTTTCTCCCGAGGATATTCACTTCGATTTCGGTGGATTCGATTTCGGTGGAGGCGGTCCGGGAGCGGCGGGCGGCGGAACGAGCTTCCGCGATCTCTTCAGCCAGTTCTTCCGCGGCGCGACGGCCGCACAAGCCGGACAGGAGCGCGAGCCCGGAACCGACCTCGAATATCAGATCGACATCACCTTTTCCGAAGCGATGCGCGGGACGGTGAAGAAGCTGAATTTCACGCGCCTCGACGTCTGCAACGTGTGCCACGGCACGGGCGCGCAGCCGGGCGACGAGAAGGTCTGCCCCACCTGCGGCGGCTCGGGCCACGTGACGCAGGTGAGCAACAAGATGCGCTTCCAGATCACCTGCTCGCGCTGCGGCGGCCGCGGGCGGATGCAAACGATGTGCCGGAATTGCGGCGGCGAAGGGCGCGTGCAGCGCGTCGAGACGCTCGATGTGCGCATTCCTCCCGGCGCGCAGACCGGATCGCGGGTGCGCGTCGCCGGGCGCGGCAACGCAGGGATGCACGGCGGCCCGGCGGGCGATCTCTACATCATCACAAAGGTCGAGCCGCATCCGTTTTTCGAGCGGCGCGGCGACGATCTCTACACGGTGGTCCCGGTGACGGTGACCGAAGCCTCGCTCGGCGCGAAAGTGGAAGTGCCGACAATCGACGGCCGCGCGCAGGTGCGCATTCCGCCGGGGACGAACAGCGGGAAGCGGCTCCGGCTGCGAGAGAAGGGCGCGCCCTCGGCGCGTCAATCGGGCAAGCGCGGCGACCAGATCGTCGAGGTGCAGATCGTGGTGCCGAAGCCGGAAGACGAGCGCGTGCGCAATCTGCTCAAGGAGCTCGGCAAGATCGACCAGGAAGACCCGCGGTGCGAGATTTTCTCGCGCGCGACGGTCTGAGGAATCGCAGGGAGACGACGATGGCGACGCGGCCCAGGAAAAAAGCGAAAGCCGGCTACATGATCAGCGCCGTCGCCGAACTCTATCAACTTCACCCGCAGACCCTGCGCCTTTACGAGCGCGTGGGGCTTCTGAAGCCCTCGCGTTCGCAGGGCAACACGCGGCTTTACACCGACTCCGACCTCGAGCGCCTGGAAGTGATCCTAAATTTGACGCGCGAGCTGGGCGTCAATCTCGCCGGGATCGAAATCATCCTCAACATGCGCGACAAGATGGGCGAGATGCAGACGCAGATGGAAGCGTTCATCAAGTTTGTGCGCAGCGAAATCGCGCACGATTTCATCGCCGCCCATGAGCGCAAGACGCGCAACGCCATCGTCCGCGCGATTCCCCGCCACGCCTTCCGCGTGGAGAAGTGACTATCCGACCAGGATAGTCATCCCGAGGACGCAACGCGGCCGAGGGATCTCTCTTCCAGAAGTCTCTCGGCTCGTTCGCTCCGGTAAACTCGCTCGGGACGACGATCCTGATCGGATCATCGAATTCCACAGCCCTCCCAATTTGCACAGCACCCGTCTGCTTGCGCTCGTCGCGCGGCCCGCTTATGCTCACTTCATGGCGCGAGCGGATTGTCCCATTTGCCAGGGCAGCGGCTGGAAAGTTGTCGAGCGCACCACCGAAGGCGCGCAGGCGCTTGCCGCCGATAACGCCGGCTCCGCGGCGGGCGAGCCGAAAATGGTGTGGGCGATTCCGTGCGATTGCACGGTGGGCGACCGCACCGAACGCGTGCTCGCGAAAGCCCGCGTGCCGGAGCGCTATCGCCACTGCGATTTCGAGAACTACGAGACGGACAACGAAATCGAAAACGTCCCGCGCGCGCAGCTCAATGCCTGGAATCGAAGCCTCACGCAAGCGAAATTGATCGTCGAGCGCTTCGCCTCGGAATTTCCGGTCGGCAACGAACACGGCCTGCTGCTGATTGGCCCGTGCGGCGTGGGGAAGACGCATCTGGCCGTCGCGGCGCTGAAAGAAATCGTCCTTCGCGGGCACAGCGGGCTTTTCTACGACTACCGCGAGCTGCTGAAGGAAATTCAAGACAGCTACAACGCGGAAAGCCAGGCCACCGAAATGGGCGTCCTCGAGCCCGTGCTCAAGGCCGAAATCCTGGTGCTCGACGATCTTGGGTCGAGCAAGCCGTCGCTATGGGCGCTCGAGACCGTTGGCTACATCCTGAACACGCGCTACAACGAGAAGCGCGTCACGCTGCTGACCACGAACTTCCTCGATTCCGACGTGGCGGCGAATGCCACGTCCCTGCCGCCCGCGCGCGTTGCGGGAATGCGCGCGCCCACCATCGAAGACTCGCTTACCGACCGCGTCGGCAAGCGCATCCGCTCGCGCCTCTACGAAATGTGCCGCACGGTCGAAATCTCCGCGCCCGATTACCGCAAGGAAATCCGCAACATCAGCCGCTCCGCCGGCAGCTCGTCCTAAGAATTATCCCAAGTCGCCCATTCTTGTTATTACGAGACGACTACATTCATAGGTAGTGTGCGATTTGCTTCCTTCCGCGCGCAAAAGGTAGAATCCCCTTGAGTTCTCCGACCTCCCAAGCCTAAAGGAGAGAAATCCGAAGGCTTGGAGGCGACGTCCCGTACCAAGTTTTTGCAGGGCGGGACCGAGGGTTCGGGTGGAAACGCCCGGGCCTCCCGTGATTGGAAAGGGGATGCTCGGCTGACACAAGTCATGCCGGGCGTGTAGCCCAAGTCCAAACACGGATTTGGGCTTTTGCTTTTTATGGGCTCGAAAAAATCGCATGCCGCTCATTGACAAATTCGGCCGGCAGATCACCGACCTGCGCGTTTCGGTAACGGACCGCTGCAACTTCCGCTGCGTCTATTGCCGTTCGGCCAACCCGGAAACGCACATGCCGTCGGGCGATCTGCTCGCGTGGGAGGAGTACGAGCGGCTGGTCCGAATTTTGGTCGCGATGGGCATTCGCAAGGTGCGCGTCACCGGCGGCGAGCCGATGGTTCGCCCGGGCGTCGAGGATTTCATCTCGCGGCTGAAGGCGCTCGGCGTGCAAGACCTTTCCATGACCACGAACGGCCAGATGCTCGCCGAACACTGCGACCGCCTGGTCGCCGCGGGCATGGACCGGATCAACATCAGCCTCGATTCGCTCGACCGCGAAAGATTCGAGCGCATTACGCGCACCAAGATGTTCGATCAAGTGATCGCCGGAATCGACGCGGCACAGGCTTCGCGGCTGCGCCCGGTGAAAGTGAACGCCGTGCTCGTGCGCGGCATCAACGACGACGAGGTTGAGGCGTTTGCCGCCTTCGCGCGCGACCGCAACCTGATCATGCGCTTCATCGAGTTCATGCCGCTCGACGCGGACCGCTCCTGGACGCGCGACATGGTGGTCACCGGCGCGGAGGTGCATGCGCGCATTTCGGCGCACTGGCCGCTGGTGCCCGTGGTCCACGAGCGCAGCGAAACGGCGCGCAAATTCCGCTTCGCCGACGGCCGGGGCGAAATCGGCTTGATCTCTCCCGTTTCCCAGCCCTTCTGCGGACACTGCTCGCGCATCCGGCTCACGGCCGATGGAAAACTCCGGACGTGCCTTTTCAGCAAGGAGGATCACAATTTGCGATTCCTCCTGCGGGGCGGGGCGAGCGACCGGGAAATCGGCGACGAAATTCTCGCGATCGTCGCGCAAAAAGAGAAGGGGCACCGCATCAACGAGCCGGGCTTTGCGCCGCCTTCGCGCACGATGGTTTCAATCGGCGGTTGACGACCCGACGAGGGTCGTCATCCCGAGCGACCAACGGGAGCCGAGGGATCTGCAGTTGATCTTGGGGACTGCCCGCGAGCCACTTACTTATGGCGGATGAAGAATCCAAACTTTTCTCCCTGCGCGAGGCGGAGCGCCTCCGCACGCAGATCGAGCCGATCCTGATCGAGACGATCGAATCGCGCCGGAAGCTGGCGGAGCTGGAAGAGCAGCTCGGCGCGCTTGCCGAGCGCATCCAGCGCTCCGGCGGCCTGATCGTCTCCTACGAGAAGGTGGCTCGGCAGCGCATCGAGCGCAATCGCCTCGCGGAAGCCATCCAGGCGGCCCTCGAGCGAATCCAGTCGACCGGCTGCATCGTCAAAGACCTCGAAGTCGGCCTGCTCGATTTTCCCGCGCGCATCGATGGCGAGGCCGTCTACCTCTGCTGGAAGCTCGGCGAGGACCGCATCCGCTTCTACCACCGTCAGGACGAAGGTTTTTCAGGCCGCAAACCGATCGATCCGCGCGACGCCGACTATCGGAATCCCATTCAGTAATGCTGGAATTTTGCCCCGCTCATCCCTTATTCTTGGGCGGCACAAAAAATAGGGGGAAAAATGTCCGCTGAAACCGCTGCCGCTCCGATCCGATTGACCGACGCCGCATGGCAGGCGATCGAGGGCGGCTACGACTTGCAGGTCCACGTCGCGCCGGATGTGATCGCGCGGCGCATCGACGATCTCGACCTTGCCAAGGAATTTCTATCGCGCAAGCTCAAGGGATTCGTTTTGAAGTCGCACTACGTTCCCACGTACGAGCGGGCCAAGGTGGTCACGAAGGCCTGCCCGGGAATCACGGCGTTTGGCGCGATCACGCTGAATCACAGCGTGGGCGGCCTCAATCCCGTGGCGCTCGAAATCGCGGGACGCTCCGGCAACAAGATCGTGTGGATGCCCACGGTGGACGCGGCGAACGAAACGGCCGGCCGCACGGACGGCCCGACGGACAAGCTTCCCTTCTGGGCGAAAATTCAGCGCGAGCTTTCGGCGCAAGGCATCTCGCCCGCGCCGTTGACGGTGATCGCTAGCGACGGAAAGCTGACCGAACCCGCGCGCCGCTGCCTGGAATTGATCGGCAAGCACGACATGATCCTTGCCACCGGCCACCTGGGCAAGAAGGAAATCCACGCGCTGGTGAAGGGCAGCAAGGAGATGGGCCTCAAGCGAGTCCTCGTCACCCACGCGGAGTTCCCGTCGCAGAGTCTCACGGCGAGCGAACAGGTGGAATTGGCCAACATGGGAGCGGTGATCGAGCACTGCTTCACCACGATGTACACGAACAAGGCCCCGTGGGACGCTTATTTCGATAGCGTCCGCAAAGTGGGGCCGGAGCGCGTGGTTCTCTCGACGGACCTGGGGCAGACGATCAATCCTCCCGTGACGGAAGGTTTCGCCATGTTCGCGCAGAAGATGCTCGACGCGGGCTTTTCGTCGGCCGACGTGCGCCGCATGGCCGTCACGAATCCCACGGCCCTCATCTCGTAAGGCCTCGGTTCTTAGTCGACCCGTTTGGCGTGCTGATCGAAGCCGTTTTGGTGCAGGATCAGCTCCGTCGCACGGCCGCTGCCGTCGGTTACGAATGTGATCTGCGCATCCACGACCTTATAGAAGTAGTCTCGCTCCCCCTCCGGGAAAATCTCGAAATTCGCCTGTCCGGTCAATTGCGCGAACAAGTGAGTCCCATCGCGCGTAACTGCAAGAACGACATTAGGTGCGAACTGATACCTTCCCACGTAACCGTCGAACAACTTCGGGTCGACCGTTACTTCCTTGTGTTCCTTAGGAGGCGCTGCGTCGCCGATCCGTTTGGAGTGCGTATCCCGCCCGTTCTGATGCACCACGATTTCTGTGGCATGCCCATCGGTCCCGGTCATAAATGAAATCTGCACGTCTACCACCTTCACGAAGTAGTCGCGCTCCCCTTCTGCGAACAGTTCGACCTTCGGCTGCCCGGTCAACTGAGCCATCAAAAGATCGCCCTCGCGCGTAATGTTCATCACCAGGCCTGGCGCCAGTTCGTATCGCCCCGCATAACTGTCAAACAGCTTGGGATCCACCGCGATCTCTTTATGTGATTTCATCAATGGGACGCCAGCATCCAGTAAATGGCGTCCGATGTCGTCGACGCCCGCCGTCGTTTCCGCGTTGGATAGCGCGACCACGCCGATCCGAGTCTTCGGGTCGAAGCCCATGAAGGAGCGATAACCGCCCGTGCCGCCGTTGTGCCAAATGATTTCTTTGCCATTGGTCGTGAAGATGTGCCAGCCAAGAGCCACTTCTAACGTCGGCTGGCCGGTGGGCCGGCGAACCTTCAGCATTGCAGCCATCGCCGGAGCAAGCGGCGACTTTGTGTAGCCGAGATTGGCCGCGAGGAAAGTGAGCAGATCGTTTGCGGTGGATCGGAGGGCGCCAGCGCCCGCGAGTGTCGGGAGGTCCCAGTTGGCAACGGTATCCAGGGCCTGGTTGTGCCCTGCTGCGAGCCGCGCCTTCATTTCCGGCGTGAGCGTGATTCGCGTGTCGTTCATGCCGAGCGGATCGCAGATGCGAGACCGCACCAGCGCCTCGTAATCCATCCCGGCGCGCCGCGCCAGCACGTGGCCGAGTAGCCCGCCACCGAGATTCGAGTACTCGTATTGCGAGCCGATGTCGCGTGGCAATTGGTAGCCCGAAAGAAACTGGTAGAGCTGCTCGACTGAATAGTCCGCATAGGGATTGGCCGCGTCCTTCGGCGTCATGTTGGTTGGCAAGCGCGGCAGGCCCGACGTGTGCGTCGAAAGATCAACAAGCGTGATCGAGCGCCCGTTGCGCCCCGGCATTTTGGCGCCCGGAGGCAAGTACTTGGCGACAGGATCGTCCAGCGCGGCTTCACCGCGCTGCACCATGTCGGCCAGCAGCAGCGACGTGAACACTTTCGTCGCTGAGCCTATTTCAAAAACGGTGTCGCCGTTGAGCGGACGCGGATCGCCCTTCTCCAAATGCCCGTAGGCAACGATCCGGCGCCCCTCCGGCCCGATGACGCCCACGACGATGCCGACGCTTTGATGCTGGGCGTCGATTCGATCGATCAGGATTTGCCGAATCTCGGAATCCGACGGTACCGCAGATTGCGGAGCCGGCTGGGCCGCGGCGGCAATGGCCGACGCGATCAGCGCACCTGCAAGCATCACAGCTCTTGTTGTCATGATGTAAGCTCCGTCACTTCTTTCGTCGCTTTTAGTTTCTATTCCGGCCCCGGAATCCGAACAACGCCACCCCGATGATCAGCACAACCACAAGAGGCGCGATCTTGCTGGCGTACAGGGCAGCTTTGACCGCGCAAAACAGGGCCGGCAACAATCCCATCAGATAGCTTTCCGCCATGAAGTGCTCCTTATTGTTGCTCAGCCGCAGCCTTCAGATCATCTATTTGTCGCTGAAGCCGGCGTGCCGCCCATCGATTCAGTCCCCCGATCCCAACGAAAACCAAAGTGCAAAACGTGACACTCACGGCGAAACCCAGCCAATGATGAGGGATCCCCGGCGGCTTCGCGAACTCGCCCCCGATTATGAGGACCGCGAGTCCGGGAACCAGCGGCCCCAAATACCACGACCAAATGGAGCGAAGAGCATCGCGCTGGCGCTCGAGTTCCCGTCGGTGGAAATCGAGACAACATTCGAAGCCGCAATCCTCCGGAAGCGCTCGGGCAGACCCTCTTCTGTGAAGCTGATAGGCGACGTATAGCGTGCCTACGATCACGAGGCTCGAACCCAAACGCACCACGACACTATGGAAATGGAAAATGTAGAACCCGAATGCGAGCACGACAAACACGACGGCGATGTACTCGCGGAGGTTCCTGCGGCTTACCTGTTTGTAAAACTTCCCTGCCCTTCGCCGAATTTCTTCCAGCGATATTTGGACGCCCTCCGCCTTCTGGTTCTGCCAAACATCTCTCATGTCGTTCGGCGAGAGCTCATTCGCCATGGCGCCCTCCTTCGTGAAACCGGCGAGCCAGGATGTTCTTGATCCGGTGGATTTTGGTCGCCACGTTTCCCGCCGATATTCCCGTGATCTCGCCGATGGAAGCAGCGTCCATTCCTTCGAGGTACGACACGATCACCTGCCGGTCCACCGGCTTCAGCTTCTGAATCAGCGCCAGCAGCCGCTCCAGCGCCACGCGTTGATCGGAAGCAATCTCCGTCTCGTTCTTGTCGGACAGATTCTCGAGCTCTTCCAGCCCCACCATCGCGGGCGTCTTGGCTCGGGCCTGCCGGATCACGTGCGATGTCGCTGTGTTGTGCGCCACGCGATAGATCCATGTCCGCAGTGAACACCGGCCGTCGAACTTCCCGAAGCTTCGCCATAAGGCAATGTGAATTTCCTGAACGAGGTCACGGCACTTGTCCGGGTCCGCTTCATAGGCGCGCGCGAGCCGGCCCAGGGCTGCACCGAAGCCGCTGGCGGCCTCTTCATACAGCGTGTCCTGTTGCGACATTCCAGCCGGGATGGATTCTTCTCTCGCCACGCTTTTGGCCGTGCAATAAGGTAGTCGCTTGGCCGGAGGGTTTCTTACACATTTTTTCCGCCAGGATTGCTCGTCTCGCTGATCTCATTCGACGATTCCGGCCGCTTTGTTTACGACAAGCTCGCCCTTCCTTTTCTTCGCGATGCTGCTAATGTGGATGACAAAGGAGAAGTGCTGGTTGACACAGCCTGCCGACAATCGCTTGAAGGATTCCGCGAGCCCGTATCTGCGCTCGGCGGCGCATCAGCCCATCGACTGGCACGAATGGGGCGAAGAAGCGTTCCAAAAAGCGCGGGCCGAAGAGAAGCCGGTGCTGCTCGATATCGGCGCCGTGTGGTGCCACTGGTGCCACGTGATCGACCGCGAGAGCTACGAAAATCCCGAGATCGCGGCGATGATCAACAAGCTCTACATCCCCGTGAAAGTCGATCGCGACGAGCGGCCCGACGTGGACGCGCGCTATCAATCCGCGGTCAGCGCGATTTCGGGACAGGGAGGCTGGCCGCTCACGGCGTTTCTCACGCCGGACGGCAAACCATTTTTCGGCGGCACGTACTTCCCTCCCGACGACGCCGGCGGCCGGCCGGGATTCAAGCGCATCCTGCTCGCGATTTCCGAGGCATTCAAAACGCGCCGCACGGAAGTGGACAACTCCGCGAAAGCCTTGGCGGATGCCGTGGCGAAGGCCGAGGTTTTTCAGGATGCGCGGGGCGTGTTCGACGCCCGCGTGGTCGATGCGGTGGTCGAATCGGCGGTGCGCCAGTTCGACGAGCAGCACGGCGGCTTCGGGCATCTCCCCAAGTTCCCGCATTCGTCCGCGATCGATCTGCTGCTCGAGCGCACGAAGTGGCCCGGCGGCGCAAATCTCCAGGAAATTGCCGAAAAGACGCTGAACGGAATGGCGACGGGCGGCTTCCACGACCAGATCGGCGGCGGATTCCACCGCTACTCGGTGGACGAGCGCTGGTGCGTGCCGCACTTCGAGAAAATGTCGTACGACAATTCGGAGCTGCTGAAAAACTATCTGTACGGCTACCAGGTGCTCCGGCTTCCGCATTACCGCCGCGTGGCGGAGGGATTGATCGACTGGGTGGGCGAGGTGCTGTCCGATCGCGCGCGCGGCGGCTTCTATTCGAGCCAGGACGCCGATCAGACGCTCGACGATGACGGCGACTACTTCACGTGGACCGTGGCCGAGGCGCGCGAAAAGCTCTCGCCGGAAGAATGGCGAGTGGTCGAGCTCTACTACGACATCGGCCCGCACGGCGAAATGCACCACAACCCGGAGAAGAACGTCCTGTGGATTGCGGAGACAATCGAGGGCATCTGCCGCAGGCTGAAATTGAGCGAGGACGAAGCCGCACTTCTCCTCGCGCGCGCAAAAGGCAAGCTGCTGGCCGCGCGGCGTGAACGTCGGCCCACGCCCATGGTGGATGAGACGCTCTACGTCGGCTGGAACGCGATGTTCGTGTCCGCGTACCTCGAGGCCGCGCGCGTGCTCGACCGCGCCGACTGCCGCGAATTCGCGCTCAAGACGCTCGGGCGCATCCTCGCCGAAGCGTGGGACGCGTCGAAGGGCTTTCTGCACCGCATCGGCGGGCCGCTCCTGGAAGGCACGCTCGACGATCAAGTATTTGCGGCGGCGGCGCTGCTGGATGCGTACGAGACGACGCTCGACCGGCGCTTTTTCGATATCGCCGAGCGGGCGATGCGCCTCGCCGTCGAGCGATTCGGCGATCCCGAAGGCGGCGGATTCTTTGATCGCGCGAAAGACGCCGCGCCGATGGGCGGGCTCGACGTCCGCCGCAAGCCGCTGCAGGATTCGCCCACGCCGGGAGCGAACTCCGCGGCGGCAATCGTCCTCGACCGGCTCTACGGCTTCACCGGCGAACGCCTCTACCACGAATGGGCAGAGAAAACGCTCGAAGCTTTCGCGGGGCTGATTCCGCAGTACGGACTCTTTGCCGCGACGTACGGCCTCGCGGCGCTGCTGCACGCGCGGCATCCGCTGCAAGTGGTCGTCACGGGCGCGGCCGGCGATCCGAAAGCCGCGGGCCTCGAAAAAGCGGCTCACGAAATCTACCGCTTTGGCAAAGCGGTGCTACGCGTCACGCCGGAGCAACTGGCGGAGGCGACTCTCCCCGCCGCCCTCCGCGAAACCTTGCCGCACCTCGACGCCAGCGTGCCGCAGGCGCTCGTGTGCGTCGAGACCACGTGCTACCCGCCGATCGCGGATCGCGCAAAGCTCACGGCGCTTCTTTCCGAAGTGGCGGCCGGTGCGGCGGGCTCTCCGCGATGAGCCAAGACATTTGACGCGCGGCAAGGCCGGATGCAATAATCATGCGCTTTAATTGTCCCTAATAATCTGTGCCGGTGGGCCCGACCGCACACCGGGAATCAACAAAATATAGCCAGGAGTCAGGCCGCAGCACCTTTTCCATAGGATGGAAATCGCCCACCAGCTCGGAAAGCTGTTTCTCGGCGCCTTGCCGACCACGATCGGCGTTCTCCTATTCTTTTTTTTCCTCCGCTGGGCTTTCTTCAAGCCGATTCAGGAGGCCATGGCGAAGCGCGAGGCCCTGATCGAAGGCGCCCGCACCGAAGCCGCTTCGGTCGAAGCCGCGGCGAAGCAGGAACTCGATACCTACAACGACGCTCTGCGAAAAGCGCGCGCGGAAATCTACGGGGAGCAGGAGGCGGCGCGCCAGGCGGCTCTCGATGGCCGCGCCCAACTGCTGAAAGCGATTCGCAGCCGCTCGCAGGAAGACGTGAGCGCCGCCAAGAAGAGGGTTGCCGCGGACCTCGCCGCTGCCCGCGCCCAAGTGGAAGCCGATATGCCCGCGCTCGCCGGTGAAATCGCCCGTTCGATTCTGGAGAAGCCTTCTTCATTGCGCGGGGGAGCGGGCCGATGAAACGCATCGCCTCGTTCGCCGGGCATCTGCTCGGCTTGGTCGCGACGTCACTCCTGCTCGCGGCCGCGCCCGTGCTGGCCGAGGAGAGCAATCCTTCGCCAGCCGACTCTCCAACGGGCCAGGTTTTCCGGTGGGTGAATTTCGCGATCGTTTTCGGATTGATTGTGTACGCCTTCCGAAAAGCGCGCCCCTACTTCCGAAGCCACACCGAAGAAATCGCGCAAAAGATTGCGGAAGGGACTCACGCACGCGAGGCGGCAGAGAAACAGCGCAGCGAAGCGCAGGCAAAGCTCGCCGGGATTGAGAAGGACGTTGCAGAGATGCGCGCGGACGCGAAGCGCGGGGCCGAAGCCGAAGCCGAGCGCGTTCGAGCACTCGCGAGGACCGAAGCGGACGCCATCGAGCGCGCCGCCCAGGCGGAGATCGCCGCAGCCGAGCGCGCGGCGCACATCGAGCTGAAGATGCTCGCGGCCGGGATGGCCGTGGAGCGCGCGGAAGCTCTGCTGCGGCAGGAGCTGACGCCGAAGGCCGAAGCGGCGCTCTTCCGCACGTTTGTCGGTGAGCTCGAAGGGAGCGCGAATTGAACGGCGCGGTTTCATCGCGATACGCGGCGGCGCTGGCGGACGCAGCGCTCGACCAGAAGAACGCCGAGGGCGTGAAGCGTGATCTGGCTGCGTTTGTCGACGCGTTTTTCTCTTCGACTGACTTGCGGAATGTCCTCGAGAGTCCAGCAGTGGGCAATGACGCGAAACGGAATGTGATCGAGAAAATCGCGGCGCGGATGGATTTGTCGCCGGCGGTCCGGAATTTCGTGTATCTCCTTGTGGATCATCGCCGGACGGAGTTGCTGCGCGAGATTCAGCAGGCGTTTCACGTGGAACTCAACACGCGGCTCGGAATCGCCGAAGCCGAAGTGACCTCGGCGCGGGAACTGAGCGCCGAGGAGCGAAAGCGGTTGACCGCGGCGCTCGAACAGCGCACGGGGAAAAAGATCGAAGCGCGCTTCCGGGAGGACCAGTCGCTCGTCGGCGGCGCCGTCGTGCGTATTGGTTCGACCGTCTACGACGGTTCGGTGCGCGAGCAATTGATGCGGCTGCGCGAGCAGCTCGAAGCGGAATAGGAGCCAGGGATGGCGAATATCAAGGCAGACGAAATCACAAAGATTCTGCGCGAGCAGATCGAGAACTATCAGCAAACGGTCGCGGTGGATGAGGTCGGCTCGGTCATTTCGGTCGGCGACGGCATCGCGCGCGTTCACGGCCTCGACCGGTGCATGTCCGGCGAGATGCTCGAGTTTCCGCACGACGTGTTCGGCATCGCGCTCAACCTGGAAGAAGACCAGGTCGGCACGGTGCTGCTGGGCGATTACACGCAAATCCGCGAAGGCGACACGGTGAAGCGCACGAACCGGATCATGTCCGTGCCGGTGGGCGAAGCGCTCATCGGGCGCGTCGTGGACCCGCTGGGCAAGCCGCTCGACGGCAAGGGCCCGATCGCGACCGACAAACGCAATCCGCTTGAGCGCCTGGCGCCGGGCGTGGTCGACCGGCAACCGGTGCGCGAGCCGCTTCAGACCGGCATCAAGGCCATCGACTCGATGATTCCGATCGGGCGCGGGCAGCGCGAGCTGATCATCGGCGACCGCCAAACGGGCAAGACCGCGATCATTCTCGACACGATCATCAATCAGCGCGGCGGAGACATGATCTGCATCTATTGCGCGATCGGGCAGAAGCGGTCGACCATCGCCCAAGTGGTGAAGACGCTCGCGGACTACGGCGCGCTCGAATACAGCATCGTCGTGGCGGCCTCGGCCACCGAGCCGGCCACGATGCAGTACATCGCGCCGTTCGCCGCCGCGGCGATGGGCGAGTACTTCCGCGATTCGAAGCGCCACGCCGTCTGCTTCTACGACGACCTCTCGAAGCACGCGCAGTCCTATCGTGAAATTTCGCTGCTGCTGCGCCGTCCTCCGGGGCGCGAGGCGTTCCCCGGCGACGTCTTCTTCCTGCACTCGCGCCTGCTGGAACGCGCCGCGAAACTGAACGACAAGCTCGGCGCGGGTTCGCTCACCGCGCTGCCCGTGATCGAAACGCAGGCGGGCGACGTCTCGGCCTACATTCCGACGAACGTCATCTCGATCACCGACGGCCAGATTTACCTGGAAGCGGACCTCTTCAACTCCGGCATTCGCCCGGCGATCAACGCCGGCATTTCCGTGAGCCGCGTCGGCGGCAACGCGCAGATCAAGGCCATGCGCCAGGTGGCCGGCACGCTCCGGCTCGATATGGCGCAGTACCGCGACCTCGCCGCGTTCGCGCAGTTCGGCACCGAGCAGCTCGACAAGGCCACGCAGCAGCAGCTCGCGCGCGGCCAGCGGCTCGTCGAGATTCTCAAGCAGGATCAGTACACGCCGCTCTCCGTCGAGAAGCAGGTCCTGATTATTTTCGCGGGCGCCAACCGCTTTCTCGACGATCTTGAGATTTCCGAAGTCCAGCGGTTCGAGGCCGATCTCTTCCCGTTCGTCGAGACGAACCACCCCGCGCTTTTGAAGACGATCCGAGAAAAGAAAGCGATCGATGATTCGCTGCGCGCGGACGCACTGAAGGCGCTCGAGGCGTTCAAGGAGCGGTTCAAAGCCGGCGCAGCAGCCGCGGACTAACCAAGCTACCGATGCCCACACTGATCGATTACCGGCGACGCATCCGCTCCGTGAAGAGCACGCAGCAGATTACCCGCGCGATGAAGTTCGTGGCCGCGGCAAAGCTACGCCGTTCCCAGGAGGGCGTGTTTGCGGCGCGGCCCTACGCGCGCGAAATCCTGCGCGTGCTGCGCTCGGCCGCGGCGCGCATGGAATCCACGGCGCACCCGCTGCTCGAGCGGCGGCCGGAAGAGCGAATCCTGCTCGTCGTGCTGACGGGCGATCGCAGCCTGTGCGGCGCGTTCAACGCCAACGTGATCCGGCGCGCGACGACGTTCCTCCGCGAAAACTCCTCGAAGAAGGCTCAGATCCTTGCGATCGGGAAGAAGGGCCGCAGCGCCTTGAAAAGGGGCCCGTGGGAGTTCGCGGGAGAATACGTCAACGTCTCGGGCAACGTGGATTTTCTTATCGCGAAGGAAATCGCCGGAAAAATCGCGGAGCTGTATGCGACGCGGGAAGTGGACGCCGTGTACGCCGTTTACAACGAGTTCAAGAACGTCATGATCCAGAGGCTGCGCACCCAGAAGCTGCTTCCGATCGATCCGACGGTGCTGGAATCCGGATCGCCCGAAGCGACTGGAATGCCCGCCACCAGCAGCCCGGTGAACGAGGACGCGATGCCGCACGATCTCTCTCCGAGCGGGAAATCTCTCGTCGATTACATCTACGAAGAGCCTGTCTCGGATATCTTCAATGGCCTGGTGCCGCGGTATCTCGAAGCGGAGGTCTTCCGGACTCTGCTGGAATCCTCGGCGGCGGAATGGGCGGCGCGAATGACGGCGATGGACTCCGCCACGCGGAACGCAGGCGAACTCATCGACAAAGTGACGCTCGAAATGAACAAGATTCGCCAAGCGGGCATCACCAAGGAATTGATCGAAATTGTGAGCGGAGCCGCTTCAGCGACAAGTTAGCGAGCGCCCGGCAAGAACTCAGGGAGAGACAATGGCAACTGACAACACAAAGATTGGCCGAGTCGTGGAGGTCATCGGGCCGGTGGTGGACGTGCAATTCGCGGAGGGGCACCTCCCGCGGATTCACAGCGCGGTGCGCATCACGAGCGAGGGATTCAATGTCCCCGATCCTCTGGATATCGTCGCCGAAGTTCAGCAGCACCTTGGCGAAGGGCGCGTCCGCGCCGTGGCCATGAAGCCGACCGAGGGACTGGTCCGCGGCATGAAGGCGAAGGATCTCGGCGAGCCGATCTCCGTGCCGGTGGGGCGCGGGACGCTCGGCCGCGTGCTCAACGTGCTCGGCGAGCCAGTGGACGGCCTGGGCCCCGTGAAATACGAGAAGCGCTACCCGATTCACCGTCCGGCGCCGTCGCTCGAGGACCAATCGACGACGCTTGAAATGTTCGAGACCGGCATCAAAGTGGTCGACCTGATCGAGCCGTACCTGAAGGGCGGCAAGATCGGATTGTTCGGCGGCGCGGGCGTCGGCAAGACCGTGCTGATTCAGGAGCTGATCCACAACGTCGCGATGAAGCATGGCGGCGTTTCCGTTTTCGCCGGAGTGGGCGAGCGCACGCGCGAAGGGAACGACCTCTGGCTCGAGTTCCAGGAATCGGGCGTTATCGAGCCGGGCAACTCCGAAAAATCGCGTTGCGCCCTGATCTACGGCCAGATGACCGAGCCGCCCGGCGCGCGCCTCCGCGTGGGATTGACGGGCCTGACGGTCGCGGAATACTTCCGCGACGAAGAGCACCTCGACGTGTTGCTCTTCATCGACAATATTTTCCGGTTCGTGCAGGCGGGATCGGAAGTATCGGCGCTGCTCGGCCGCATGCCTTCGGCCGTCGGGTACCAGCCGAACCTGAATACGGAAATCGGCGAGTTGCAAGAACGCATCACTTCGACCAAGAGCGGCTCGATCACATCCGTGCAGGCAATTTACGTGCCCGCCGACGATTACACCGACCCCGCTCCGGCGGCGACGTTCACGCACCTCGACGCCACGACGAACCTCAGCCGGCAGATCGTGGAGCGCGGCATCTATCCCGCGGTCGATCCGCTCGCCAGCTTCTCGCGCATTCTCGATCCGCGCATTCTGGGCCAGGAACACTACGCCGTGGCGCGCGCCGTCAAGTCCGTGCTCCAGCGCTACAAGGAGCTGCAGGACATCATCGCGATTCTGGGAATTGAAGAGCTTTCCGACGACGACAAGCAGACCGTCGCGCGGGCCCGCAAAATCGAAAAATTCCTCTCGCAGCCGTTCTTCGTCGCCCAGCAGTTCAGCGGCCTCGAAGGAAAGTACGTCAAAGTCGAGGACACGATTCGCGGATTCAAGGAGATCGTCGAAGGCAAGCACGACGAGCTTCCCGAACAAGCGTTTTACATGGTGGGCACGATCGAAGAGGCGCGCGAGAAGGCTGAAAAGATCGCCGCCGTCGCGTAATCCTGGGACGCTGGGACCGAGAAAATGGCATCCGAGAACATCGAACTTCAAGTCGTCACGCCCGCGCGGCACGTGCTGCAGGAAACGGTGCAGTCCGTGGAGATCCCGGGGAAGGAAGGCTATCTCGGCGTCCTTCCGGGGCACGCCCCGCTGATCACGGAGCTTGGCATCGGTATCATGGCGTACCGCAAGGGCGCGGAGACGCGCTACCTCACGGTCATCAACGGCTACGCCGAAGTGCTGCCGGACCGCGTGATCGTCCTCGCCGAACTTTCCGAGCGCGCCGAGGAGATCGATATCGCGCGCACGCGCGAAGCCCAGGAGCGCGCCCAGGCCGCACTCGCAAAGATCAGCTCCGGCGATCCCGACTGGCAGCACGCCTCGTTCGCGCTGGCACGTGCGATGGTGCGGCTCCAGGCGGCGTCCAAAGTGGGCGCGGCAGCCGGCGCGCATAGCTAGGCGATCCAGCGTCAGCGCGGCCGTCCACATCTGGTCACCTTCCGCGGAATCCGCACAATTCCAGCGGCATCTAATTGATGTAAGATTTATTTCGCTCCTGCCTTGCTTTCACTTGGATGAAAAAGAATCGGACGGCTGAAATTACGATGTACTGCACACCGTGGTGCGGCGATTGCCACCGCGCCAAGCAGTTCCTGCGCGAACGCGGCGTGAAATTCCGCGAAGTGAACATCGACGAAATGCCGGAAGCCGAGGAACTTGTCCTGCGCGTCAACGACGGCCGGCGCAAAATCCCGACCTTTGAGACGGACGGCCGCTATTTCGCCTGCAGCCCGTTTGATCCCTACCTGCTTGCCTCAGAACTGAAGATTCCGTTGAATTCGTAGCAACTGACGGTGTCCGGGAGCTGATGAAAGGGGTCCAGCGGTACTATCTCTCGACCATCAAAGTGGTTTTAGTCCACCAAGCCTACGAAGCTCTTGTTGTTGTTCGCTATTCAAGTATTTCTTCCCAAAGGTAAAGATCGTACCTCCCGAGGTGAAAATGAAGACTCGCTCGTCCTCGCCCTTCAGTTTCACACCGGGCCACTTGACGCGCCACTCGCAGAGATCGCCTTTGACCTCGAAGCCGTTTTCATCCACATCTGCTTTGAACATGCTACCGGCGAACTCGAACGCTCGATAGGCACGGCGAAAATACCTCGAAGGAAAGAGTCCTTGGACTCCCGCATAAGTCCACCATCCTCCTATGAGCGCTAGAAGTAGCGGGCTCCCGTCAGAGAGTTTTTGGTTGCACGCGACGACAATAAGGAATAGGCCAGACAGAATCCAAGCGGCTGCACGCTGGAAACGCTTAACCCCGCTTAGCTTGTGATACAGAAGCTGGGATGCGACGAATTCATCGGCTGGGATCTCGTACTCAAAGTGCATCTGAGTCCCTCCACTTTTCAGGCGAGCCCAACGCCGCGCGTCATCACGCCTGCGACGCGCAAGTCCGGAGTGAGCGCGACGAGGTCGGCGTCCGCGCCCACGGCGAGGATGCCCTTCTTTCCTGCAAGGCCCAGGCGGCGCGCGGGCAGCACGGTGGCCATCCGCACGGCATCCCTCAAGGGCACGCCGAGAGCTACGACATTCCGCAGCGCGCGATCGAGAGTGAGCGTGCTGCCGGCGAGCTTCCCTTCGTCATTTCGCGCCACGCCATCCTTCACGGCCACTTCGAAATTCCCCAGCCGGTAGTTTCCATCGGGCATGCCCGTGGCAGCGATGCCGTCGCTGACGAGGAGAATTGTGTCGAATCCTTTGGTCCCGATCAGGACCTGAATCGCGGGACCCGCGACGTGAACCATGTCCGCGATGATTTCGGCGGTGACTTCCGGATCGGTCAGGATCGCGCCGACGATACCCGGATCGCGGTGCGTGAACGGCCGCATGGCGTTGTAGGTGTGCACGGCGTGCCGCGCTCCGGCGTGAATGGCCGCGCGCGCCTGGTCGTAATCGGCGTCCGTGTGCCCGAGGCCGACCACGATTTTGGCTGCGAGCGCCGGCCCGATCAGCTCCATTGCGCCAGGCAGCTCGGGCGCGATCGTAAGAATCCGCACCAGGCCGTCCGCGGCCTTCAAGAATTTGTCCAGGACTTCGATCGAAGGCCTTGCGATGGAATCCGGAGGATGCACGCCGCGGCGCGCCTTGCTGATGAACGGTCCCTCGAGATGGATGCCGAGAATCTCGGCCGCAGCCCGTCCATTTTCGGCGGGCTCCTTCGGCTCCTCATGATTGCGGATGTAGCGCGCGATTCCTTCGAGGCTGTGGCACGTTTCCTCCACCGGCGCCGTGACGGTGGTTGCGACGAGAGATGTGGTGCCGTGGCGCGCGACGGTCGAGGTGATGCGATCCAGGGCGCGCGCGTTTCCTTCCATGAAATCGTGCCCGCCTGCGCCGTGGATGTGGATATCGACAAAACCGGGCACGACGGTCATGCCGGAGGCGACGTAATCGATCGCGCCCGTGGGCAGGCGCATCGTGTCGCGATGCCCTATCGCGGCGATGCGGCTTCCCTCGACGACGATGATGCCGTCGCTGATCTCTTCTTCCGGCGTCAGGATCCGGCTGGCATGGATGACGGTTGTCGGCATGGGTTTCAGAGCGCTGGCTCTCGCGCTCTCAGAGCATGCTACCGGAATTGGGCCGCGAAATCACAAGCGAGCTTGCATCCGGTTGCTTCTTCGCTACAATCGATTGTCGCAACTTTTCCGGAGGAGAATTGGATGGCAAATGAAAAGCGTTACGTCGCCCAAAAGCGGCAGCGCCGCCGCCGCAAAGCGGCCAAGGCAAAGGTGAAGCTCTACGAACAGGGAAAGATCCCGCACGACAAGCTTCCCTCCCTCGCCAAGAGATTCCTGAGCCGCAAGACGCGGGCTCTCAGCAAGTCAGCCTAAAAGCAAAAAAAAGAGGGCACCCGCCACCGCGGATGCCCTCTCTGTTTCGACTGCTGCCGCCCCGCCAGGAGGGGCAGATCGTTCAGTTCCCGGAAGCCTGCGCGTGCGTCGATGCAACCTTCGGCACGCTCAGGTAGCCGGCGATCTTATCCTTCCCGATCGAATTCACGGTGAACTCCATCGGAGCCCGCGTGCCGTGCGTGAAGAAGTAGATCGGCTCGTTCGCCGAGCGATTCTTCTTCTCGTACCGCGAGTCATCCACGTAGATGGCAACCGTGAACAGGTTCTTCTTCTGGTTCACGCCGCGGAGCTCGACCATCAGATCGCCCACCTTCTCGCGGGTGTTCTTCTTGTCGATGGTGAACTCGTAGTAGTCGCGCTCACCCAGACGGCGAAGCTCTTCCACTTCATCGTGGTTCTTCGCGATCAACGTGCCGAATTCGCCGCGGGTCAGGCTCAGATTGTTCTTCGTGGACTCGAGGTCGGTGCGGACACCGTTGACATCCGTGCCGAGCTTGTTGACGTCATCGACGTTCGCCTTCGTAGCCAACTGGCCGGTCATATTGGTCTGAAGCTCCGTCAGCTGCTTGGCGTCATTTTCCTTGATGACCTTGGCTTGCTGGCGCGCCCGGCCGACTTCGGTTTCCGTCAGCTTCATCTTGTCGGTCACCACGCTGAGCTCGCCCTGAAGCTGCGCGTTGGTGTCCTCGGTCTTGGCAAGCCGCTGCGAGAGAATGTCTTCGTTCTGCTTAGCCTGCTGCAGCTGCGTTGACAAGGTCTGTTGAATCGCCGACGAGCGGCTCGATGCTGTCCACCCAAAGCCCAGGGCCGCGAGCGAAACGATGGCCAGCGCGACCGTGACGATCCCGATCCATCGCGGCGCCGCCCCTTCCTGTATCACTTCCTGTTTTTCTTCGAGCATGTTCTTTCTCCTCCGTGGAAACCCCTTGCTGGAATCAGTAGGAGCACGCCCGGAGCCAAAGATGCCAAACGGGCATTCCGAACATAAGTGCTTGTAGCAGATAGAGTTGCGGAAGAAGAGGTGTCATTCGGCTTGCTAGAACGCCCGGCCCACCCTGCAATTTTTACGTGGCATTAATGCTTTCTGCGTGGTGGCAAATTCACCCCAGAAGGCTCAAAGGAGCCGACCGACTCAGCGAGTGATGGTCATGTTCTGTAGCCGAGCGATGCGCTCAGCGAGTGGGGGGTGCGTGCTGAACAGTCCCGTGAGGAACTGGCCGGCCGTGAGAGGCGCAACGATGCAAAGCGCCGAGGTGGACGGCGAGATATCCATGGGGATCTTCTTATTGTATGCGCCAAGCTTTTCGAGCGCGCGCATCAAGCCGTAGGGATGGCCGACCATCTTCGCACCCGAGGCGTCCGCCTGGTATTCGCGCTGGCGCGATATGCCGAGCTGTAGCAACACGGCCGCGAGCGGCGCAAGAATCAGCATCAGGATGGCTTCGAGGCCGCCACCGCCTTCACGATTGTCGTCGCGCCCACCCCAGCCTCCGAAGATCATGGCCCAGCGGCTCATATGGGCAACCCATGTGATTGCGCCGGCGATCGTGGCAGCGATTGAAGACGTCAGAATGTCGTAGTTGCGGACGTGCGAAAGCTCGTGCGCGATCACGCCCTCGAGCTCTTCGTCGTCCATCAATTCCATCAATCCCTGCGTGACGGCGACCGACGCATGGCTCGGATTCCGGCCCGTGGCGAAGGCATTGGGCGCGGGCTGAGGGATCATGTAAAGCTTCGGCATCGGCAGATTCGCCTTGGCCGCCAGCCGCTCCATCACGGCGTACAAGCGCGGCGATTGCTCCTTGCTAATGGGCTGCGCGCCGCTCGACATCAAGGCAATCTTGTCCGAGAAGAAGTAGGCCGTGCCGTTCATGATGACGGCCATCACGAGCGCAAGCGTCATGCCGTTCCGCCCGCCGAATGCCTGGCCCACGAAAAGAAGCAGCAGCGTCAGCGCGGTCAGCAGAAATGCCGTCTTAAAGGTTTTCATGGTCCCTGTCCCCTGCGCCGTTTCAGGCGGCGCCCACCTTTGCAGTTTCCCGCCTGAACTTCATTTCGCCGGTCTTCGAGTCGGCGTCCACCAGGACTTCGTCGCCCGGCTTCACTTCGCCATCGAGGATCTTCAGCGCCAGCGGATCCTGAATCAGCCGCTGGATGGCTCGCTTCATCGGCCGCGCGCCGTAGGCCGGATCGTAGCCCTCGCGGAAGAGCGCCGCCTTCGCCGCCGCCGTGAGCGTGAGCGCCACTTTCTTTTCGGCAACCCGCTTCATGAAGGAAGCCATTTGCAGGTCGATGATCCGCTCGATCTGATCCTTCCCAAGCGGGCTGAACATCACGATATCGTCGATGCGGTTCAAGAACTCGGGGCGGAACATCTCCCGCAGCGCGCCCATCGCTTCCTCGCGCGCCTTCTTCGGGTCCTTGCCCGCGAGTTCGAAGATCGCCGTCGAGCCGACGTTGGAGGTCATGATAATCACGGCGTTGCGGAAATCCACCGTGCGGCCCTTTCCATCGGTTAGACGTCCATCCTCGAGAATCTGCAGCAGGACGTTGAAAACGTCCGGATGGCCCTTCTCGATTTCGTCGAGCAGCACAACCGAGTACGGACGGCGGCGGACTTGCTCGGTCAACTGGCCGCCCTCTTCATAGCCGACGTAGCCCGGAGGTGCGCCGATCATCCGCGCCACGGAATGCTTCTCCATGTATTCGGACATGTCGAGGCGCACGATCGCGCGCTCGTCGTCGAACAAAAATTCGGCGAGCGCCCGCGCCAGCTCCGTCTTTCCCACGCCGGTCGGCCCGAGAAACAGAAACGAGCCGATCGGCCGGTGCGGATCGCTCAGGCCCGACCGGCTGCGGCGGATAGCATTGGCCACGCTCGCGAGTGCGGGATCCTGCCCCACCACGCGCTGGCGCAATCTCTCTTCCATGTGGACGAGCTTCTCGATCTCTCCTTCAAGCAGCCGCCCGACCGGAATGCCGGTCCACTTGCTGACGATTTTCGCGATCTCTTCCTCGCCCACCTCTTCCTTCAGCATGGGGTGGTCTTTTTGCAGCTCGGCGAGACGGTCTTGCGCCGCCTTCAACTCTTTTTCGGCGGCCGAAAGCTTGCCGTAGCGGATTTCCGCGACGCGCGAAAGATCTCCGGAGCGCTCGAAGCGCTGCTCCTCGGCTTTCAATTGCTCGATCGATTCCTTCTGCTTGCGGATGCGGCCAATCGCGTCCTTTTCCGTCTGCCAGTGCGCCTTCAGGCCGTTGGACTGCTCCCGCAGCGTGCTGAGCTCCTTTTCGATCTGGCCCAGCCGTTCCTTGGAATGCGGGTCCGATTCCTTGCGCAGCGCCTGGCGCTCGATTTCGAGCTGCATGATCCGTCGCTCGATTTCGTCGATTTCGGTCGGCAGCGAATCGATCTCCATGCGCAGGCCTGCCGCGGCCTCGTCGATCAGGTCGATGGCCTTGTCCGGCAGGAAGCGATCGGTGATGTAGCGCTGCGAAAGCATCGCGGCGGCTACGATCGCGGCATCCTTGATGCGCACGCCGTGGTGCACTTCGTAGCGCTCCTTGAGGCCGCGCAAAATCGCGATGGTGTCTTCGACGGACGGCTCGCCGACCTGCACGGGCTGGAAGCGGCGCTCGAGGGCAGGGTCCTTTTCGATGTATTTGCGGTATTCGTTGATCGTGGTCGCGCCGATGGCCCGCAGCTCGCCTCGCGCCAGCGCCGGCTTCAGCATGTTCGAGGCGTCCATCGAGCCTTCGGCCGCCCCCGCGCCCACAAGAGTGTGCAGCTCGTCGATAAACAGAATGACCTGGCCCTCGGACTCGCTCACTTCCTTCAAAACAGCCTTGAGACGGTCTTCGAATTCGCCGCGGTATTTCGCGCCCGCCACAAGCGCCGCGAGATCGAGCGCCACAATGCGCTTTGGCTTGAGGACCTCGGGGACGTCGCCGGCGACGATGCGGCCGGCCAGGCCCTCGACGATGGCCGTCTTGCCCACGCCCGGCTCGCCGATCAAAACCGGATTGTTCTTCGTGCGCCGCGCGAGAATCTGCATCACCCGGCGGATCTCTTCATCGCGCCCGATCACGGGATCGAGCTTGCCGCGCCGGGCTGCTTCCGTGAGGTCGCGCGCATACTGTTCGATCGCGCGATACGTTGCCTCGGGATTCTGGGACGTGACGCGGTGGCTTCCGCGAATCGTCGCCATCGCCTGCAGGATCGCATCGTGGCTGGCGCCCTGACGCGCGAGAATCTGGCCCGCCGGATCACGATCCGCCCCGGCAATGCCCAGCAGAATATGCTCGGTTGAGACGTACTCGTCCTTCAGTCGCTGCGCTTCATCGAAGGCCTTTTCAAGGACGCTATTGGATGTGCGGCTGAGAGACTGTTCGGAAACGCCCGAAACTTTCGGAAGGCGCTCAATCTGCTTCTCGACCTCGCCTCCCAGCGCCGCCGGCGAAACGCCCAATTTCTCGAGGAGTGGCGGCACCACGCCGTCGCCCTGAGCCACGAGCGCCCAGAGCAGGTGCAAAGGCTCGATCTGCTGCTGGCCCGAGCGCGCTCCCATTTCCTGGGCCGCCTGGAGGGCCTCTTGGGCTTTCACCGTCAGTTTGTCAAATCGCAGCATGGGCAAAGTCTCTCACTTTGATTTGGAATACTCAACGCGCGCAGAAAGCATGAGGGCCGGTGAAATGCGGCGCCGGCCCCCAATTCTCGATTCGTCTTAGTTGTGGCCGTTGGTGACGTTGATCTTCACCTGCTTCGGCTTCGACTCGGCGCGCTTTGGCAGCTCGACGGTCAACACGCCGTTCTTGTATTCGGCCTTGATAGTTTCAGCGTTCACCGTGTTCGGCAGGCTGAAGCTGCGGCTGAAGGAACCATACGTCCGCTCGATGCGGAGATAGTTGTCTTCCTTCACCTTCTCCTCGAACTTCCGCTCCCCGCGAATGGTGAGCATGTTGTTCTCGACCCGGACGTCCAGGTCCTTCTCGTTGATGTCGGGCAGATCGGCCTTCAGGACAAGCTCGTTCTCGGTTTCGTAGATATCCACGGCCGGCGCCCAAGTTGTTAGGGCCGAGTTGTCGGACCGACCGGGGAAAGAGCTCTCAAACAAGCGGTTGACCTGCTCCTGCAGGCTGGAGACGTTATGAAATGGATCCCATCTGGTAATCGAACTCATTTCTATCCTCCCAATAAATCTCTGCGCATAATTAGCGCAGACGAAGCATAATATATGAGCGTACTCCTGTCAATGTTTATTGGACACAAGTAGAGATGCGCGGTGATCACTTGGCTCTATTCTAAGACCTTAACTATCAGGCACTTAAGATAGTATGTCTCCGGCATTGTGAGCAGGATGGGGTGATCCTGAGCCTGCGTCCGCCTCTCGACAACCGCGACCGTTTTCCGTGCGTCGTTGGCCGCCTCGGCGAGGATCTGAAGGAATAGCGGCTCGGTAATGTGGTAGGAGCACGAGCAGGTCACCAGGTAACCGCCCGGCCGGAGAAGCTTCAGCGCGCGAAGATTGATCTCCTTGTACCCCCGGCGCGCCGCCGGGATGCTGTCCCGGTTCTTAGCGAACGCAGGGGGATCGAGAATCACCATCTGAAACCGCCGGTCCACCTCGTCGTATTCCTTCAAGAGATCAAATGTGTTGCCTTCGCGAAAGTTCACGTTCGCAATCGAATTCAATTTCTGATTGTGCTTTGCCGACTCGACAGCCGCGGCGGCCATATCGATGCCCTCGACGTGTGAGCATTTGTCCGCGATCGTGAGCGCGAAGCCGCCTTGATAGCTGAAGCAATCGAGGACGTCTCCGGATGCATAGCGGCGGGCGGCCCAGTGGTTTTCCCGCTGGTCGAGGAACGAGCCCGTCTTCTGGCCCTTCGCCAGGTCGCAGACAAACGTCACGCCGTTTTCTTTCACCAGCAGCTCCGGCGGAACTTCGCCATACAGGACGCTCACCCGCTGCTCAAGCCCTTCGAGCAGCCGCACCTTGGGGTCGTTGCGTTCGAGCACGCCTTTCGGCGAGAAAAGCTCTACCAGGATTTCGGCAAAGAGGCCCTTGAGGCGCTCCGTGCCCTGGCTCAAGGTCTGCATGACGAAGTATTCGCCGTATCGATCGATGATCAGGGAGGGCAGGAGGTCGCCTTCGCTGTACACGAGCCGGAACGCTTCCGAATTCTCGACCACCAGTTTCCGATAGGCCTCCGCGCGGCGGAGGCGCTCCGCAAAGAATTCGCGGTCAACGGACACGTCTGCTCTCGTGAGAAGCCGTATGGAGATCTGCGATTTATCGCTGTAGAAGGCCCGCCCTTGAAAATTCCCGCGCTCGTCGTTCAGGCGGACCACAGCCCCCGGCTCGGCGTGCGCTTCGCGGACGTCGCTGCGATACACCCACAGGTGACCCGAGCGAAGGCGCTCGACGCCTCGCGAGCTGATCACCACGGATCCTTCTGTCAGAGGTTTTGGGGCTGCCACGGGTTATTCGTCGGAAAGCGAGCCCGACGGTGTGCTCTCCTTAGCATACTTTGGGGAGGCTTTGCCAGCGATCCCGGCCGTGCTTGCAGGAAAGCGCGCCTCGGCACCCATTCGAATAGAAAGCTCCGCGGGAGCCGCGACTAACTGCCCCCGATCTTCCGCTTCCGATGAAGCTTCAGGGCGGTCGATCGCAGGGTTTCCGGGATGTTCTTGTTCAAGGTGAGCTTCACGAGGTCGGTGGCCGTCAGCCGTGGAAAAAGGTGCAGGGAGACGTCGAGGGGCGTCTTCGGATTGTTGACCAGGTTTTTGACGATCGTGTAGTTCTTCATGAAGATTCGCGTCAGCGAAATTGCCCGGAGAATTTCTCCCGTCAGATTGGTCATCGAGGCAAACGCCTCGACTTCCGAGTCCGTAAGCCGCGGCGACTGCAAGACGCATCTTTGCACGAGCTTGTTCGAATCGTGGATCAGCAGCATCCGCTCGCTGCGGCCGCCCTTCAGCGCGAGCGTGAGGCGCTGCACCACGTTCATGTGCGTCACCTTTTGCATCAGCGTCTCGCGCTTCACGGGATCCGGCTCGATTTCCGCCGCGGCCTCTTCGATCTCGTTCATGGAAACGGCGCCCTTCCGCATTTCGCCGAGCAGATCGCGCTGCTCGACGGTCGCCGCCGGAGATCCCGCCACGGCCATGACGAGCTGCGGATCGGCGATGAAGCGTTCGAGATTGTCGAGCAGAGCCTGGATTCCCGCCGAAGTCAGATACTGCGCCACGCGCGCGATAAGCGCCGTCGGGCAGGCCTCGTTTTTTGCCAGCGCGTCGGCGACACCGTGCTTCCCGCTCAACTCATTCGCGCAGTAGGTGAAAAGGCGCGGATCGGCATCGGCGCGCGCGACCGCCGCCAGGAAATGCTCCACCGGCTGCGTGAGCAGGGCATTCTGCGCGCGCTCGGCGATGGCGGCATCGGCGTCCGAGGCGAGCACGGCGAGCAACTCGACGCGGTCCTCCGCGCCGAGCGGGACGCTTCCCGCGCAGACCGCCAGCTTTTGTTCCGGGCGCGAGTGGCCGGAGCGGACTTGTTCTCGCAGTTCGGCGCTAATGGGAACCTCCTTCGGCGGGTTTCAAATCGTTGCGTGTAAGCGTGACGCTGCCCGGCTGGCCCGGCGTGCCGATGGGTGGAACGGACTGGCCGTTGAGTTCGAGCAGAAGGGCGCTCGAATCGCTGGACGAAATCTCGAAGGTGTCGCGCGCCTCGAACTGCTTCACGTCATTCGCCTGCACAGTGCCCTCGAAAAGAATCTTGCCGTCGGCGACTACTTTCACATCGGCAGGCTTGCCGGCTTCCATCTTCAATTCGAGCGCAACGGGCGCCGCCGTCCTTGCAGGTGGGCTAGCCTGTTCCGCCGCGCCGGCCCGGGCGGGCACTCTATGCAGACGCGCCGCGATCCGCGCGCCGTAGAGATGATAGCCAAGGACTGCGCCCGCAATCAGCAGCACGATCAAGCCCAGCGCGATGGCGGCGGGCTTCCAGTTTCGCGGCATCTCGGTGGGCGGCTGGGAAGGAGCCTTCACATCGGCGTTGGCGTGCGTCTCGAGCGCGTACTCGGCCACGAGGCCGTCTTCATCGAGCCCCAGGAATCGCGCGATCGAGCGGATGAAGCCCCGATTGAACACTCCGCCGGGCAGACGGTCCCACTGATCGTTTTCCATCGCTTCCAGGAAGCGCGTGCTGATGCGCGTGGCGGCCGAGACTTCTTCAATGGAAACGCCGCGCATCTCGCGCTCGCGTTTCAGGTGCTCGCCGAAAGGTGTGGCAGACATCCGCAGGGACCATCAAAAATATAGGCGCGCGTGCAAGGGGTGTCAATGCTGCGCGGAGAAGCGCTCCGCGGGGCGGGGCCATTGGCCTTTCGGCAATCCGCCCGGAATGCCCGTTGCAGTGGGCGAAAACGGTTCACTATAATGCGAACATTGCCCCGCGAATCCCAAGACGCCAAGCACCAGAGCCCTGCCGACCGGTCGCGCAGAGCGTCCGACGCGAAACCGTTTGAAGGCGTCGAACGGCGCCACGTTTCGGAAGCGCTCCCCGAAGTTTCGGAAGCCAGCGAAGTCAACGTCTTCCACGAGCTCGGCAAAGCCCTAACGTCCTCTCTCCAGCTCGATCAGGTGCTGCGCACGATCATGGAAAAGATCAATGAAGTGCTGCGCCCCGACACGTGGTCCCTTCTGCTGATGGATCCTGAGAAGCACGAACTCTACTTCCAGATCGCCACGGGCAAGGGTGCGGAAGCGCTGAAGGATGTGCGCATCAAGGTCGGACAGGGGCTTGCGGGCTGGGTGGCCGAGTCCGGGGAAGCCGTGGTGGTGGCGGACACGAGCAAGGATTCGCGTTTCTTCGGGAAGGTGGACGAGAAGACGAAGATGGAGACGCGATCCATCGTCGCCGTGCCGGTGCGATTCCGCGACCAGTGCCTCGGCGTGATCGAGCTGATCAATTGCGTCGGCCCGGAGGGATTCAGCCATCGCGATCTCGCCCTGCTCGAGGCGCTTGCCGACTACGCCGCCATCGCCATCGAGAATGCGCGGCACGTCCAGCGAATTCATGAGCTCACGATCACCGACGACTGCACGAGTCTCTACAACGCGCGCCACCTGAATTTCATGCTCGACACGGAGATCTACCGCTCGCACCGCTATGCGTTCGAGTTTTCGCTGATCTTCATCGACCTCGACCACTTCAAGAGCGTGAACGACACGCACGGCCATTTGGTCGGCTCCAAGCTGCTGGGCGAAATCGGCGAGGCCGTGAAGGGAAAATGCCGGCTGATCGATCTGGCGTTTCGCTACGGCGGAGACGAATTCGTCGTGCTGCTCCCGCAAACGTCCAAAGAGAATGCGCTCGGCGTGGCCCACCGCCTCCACAAATTGATCCGCGAAACGGTCTGGCTGAAGGACACCGGGCTCAATGTTCACGTCACGGCCAGCGTGGGCGTAGCCGCCTATCCCACCGACTCGCGCACGAAGGCCGAACTTCTGCATCTCGCCGATGAAGCGATGTACCTCGTGAAGAACACTTCGCGCGACAGTGTGGCCGCCGCCGGCGTCGGACTTCTCCCACAAAGCTGACGACCCGATAAGGGTCGGCATCCCGAACGCAGCGCTGTTTGCGGCGTGAGGGATCTCTCTTCCGACGCGTGAAGCAATCCTGCCGCTGTTGTCCTGCGCAAACCCCTCCCCTATACTCGGCTTCTAATCGGATAAGGGGGGATTTGCAGTGCGCAACCGGGAAGCAGCGCGATATGCGCGTTGGGCGGCCATCGCCGCGGGCGTGGTGGCGCTGTCCGTCGTCGGCGTGTACGCGGAGCGCGCTCTTCGCCGGGCTCACGCGCGCAGCCACGCGCCGGTGGCTGTTCCCGTCACCGTGCAGCAGCAATCGGCGCAATTCTCCTTCTCCAAAGTCGAACAGGACCGCACCATCTTCACCGTTCGCGCGTCCCGCGCCACGCAATACAAGGATCAGAATCGCGCGCTGCTCGAAGACGTGTGGATCACGATCTACGGCCGCGACGGAAACCGCAACGACAATATCCACACGCGCGAGTGCAGCTACGAGCCGGAATCCGGAGACGTCCGCTGCCAGGGCGAAGTCCGGATCGACATCGGAAACCCGAATGCCGGGCAAGGCAAACCCGCGGAGTCCCCGGGCGGCATCGAGGTGACGACGAGCAACCTCTCGTTCAACCGCAATACGGGCGAGGCTTCGACTCCGGCACCCGTGGTATTCCGCTTTCCTGCAGGCCAGGGGCGCGGAGTGGGAGTCAACTACAGCACCCGCGACTCGACGGTCCGAGTCGAGCACGCCGTCGAATTCGACCTGTCTGCCTCGGACCGAACAGGCGGGATGCCGGTGAGCGCCACAGGCAGCAGCCTCGAAATTCGCCGCGATCAGCGCACCGTCTTGCTCGCAGGCCCTGCGCTCGTGCGCGAAGGCGCTCGCGAACTTTCGGCGGACGCGATCCTGGTGGAACTCGACGCGAACTACCGTGCCCGGCGCGCCGTGGCCCAAGGACATCCGCAACTTCGCGCCCAGGAGGGGGGCGGGAAGATCAGCATTTCCGCCACCCAATTTGAGGGCTTGCGCAACCCCGCGGGCTGGATTGAACGACTCATCGCCGATGGAAACATCGAAGGCACGCGGCAGACAGCCTCTGGAGCCGACCGCTTCTCGGCGGCGCACGTGGAAATCGCGATGCTGCCGGGACGCAATCTCATTCAGGACATGACGGCAACCGGCGGCGTGACGGCGGAATCGCAACAGGGCGGTGATTCGCATCTCCTGAAAACCGACGCCTTGCGCGTCACATTCTCCGAAGGCTCCGCAGCCAAGGCCTCCGGCCCCGGCGCGGGAAAGATGGATCAGCAGCGGATCGAGAGCGTCGAAACCCTTGCGCCCGCGACAATCGAATCGAAGAGTGCGAGCGACACGACCACGCTGCGCGCGAAGAAGTTCGTCGCGCAGTTGGGCCCCGGCGGGCGACTCGATAAGCTCTTCGGTCACGGCGGCGTCGATGTACGAAGGCAGGTCGGCAGCGGCGCGCCGCAGACCATCTCGGCTGCGGAACTAGCCGCCACGTTCGGCGCGCACGGTGATTGGGACACGCTCGAGGAGAGCGGGAATGTGCGCTTTCAGCAGGCGGATCGCCAGGCCAGCGCCGAGCATGCCAGCATGGTTCGCGCCACGGACACCATCAAGCTCGACGGCTCGCCCGTGGTCTCCGATGCGGTGAGCCGCACGACGGCGGCCAGCGTCGTGGTCAATCAGAAGTCGGGGGAGCTGCGCGCCACGGGCGGCGTGGTCTCCACATATATCCCGACCGCAAAGGGAGACGCCGTGAATCTCGGCTCCGGCGCGGCTCACGTCTCGGCGGATACGCTCTCCGGCTCAGTCAATTCGGGCCACGTCGCGTACACCGGTCATGCGCGGCTCTGGCAGGGCGAGTCCGTGCTCGATGCGGATCAGATCGACCTCTGGCGCGACGACAAGAAACTCCAGGCCAGCGGGCACGTGGTCGCCGTCTTTCCGCAAATCGCCGGACCGTTTCCCGCGCTCCCGGGAAAATCCTCCGGCCCATCTTCAGCGCCGACGCTCTGGAAGATCGTCGCGCCGGTTCTCACCTACTGGAGCGACCGGGGCCAGGCGCACCTCGAAAGCGGAGTCTCCGCCAGTTCCGCGCAGGGCTCGCTCTCATCCCAGACCCTGGACGTATTCCTCGGCGCCGCGCCTGCCACGTCCGCCGGAGCGCCGGGCGCCCCCGGCGGGCGCCAGCTCAATCGCGTGCTGGCTCAGGGAAGCGTGGTGATTCGTCAGGGGGACCGTCGGGGCATGGGCGAGCAAGCCGAATACACGGCTGCGGATGGAAAGTTCGTGCTTTCGGGCGGCCAGCCAACAATAGTTAATGCTGCTAGCGACACAACAACGGGCCATTCGTTGACCTTCTATGTAGCGAGTGATACGATTTTAATTGATTCGCAGGAAGGTTCGCGCACGCTGACCAAGCACCGGGTTGAGAAATGAACCGGCATGTTGAGACTCCAAGCCGCCGATCTGAGGAAGTCGTACCGGGGTCGGAAGGTCGTCGATGATGTCAATTTGGAGATTCGACAGGGCGAAGTGGTTGGGCTGCTCGGGCCGAACGGCGCTGGAAAGACCACGACATTCTATATCCTGGTCGGTCTCGCGCGTCCGGACTACGGGCGTGTCATGCTCGACGGCGAGGATATCACCGACCTCCCCATGTATCTGCGGGCCCGCAGCGGCATCAGCTACCTCCCCCAAGAGCCTTCGGTTTTTCGGAAACTGACCGTAGAAGAGAATTTGCTGGCGGTTCTGGAGACGCTTTCGATCACGCCGGAGCAGAGGCGCGACCGGGTCGAGGAGCTTTTGGCGCAAATGGGACTCGAAGGAGTACGTTACAGCCAGGCTCACGTGCTTTCGGGCGGAGAGCGAAGACGCCTGGAAATTGCGCGCTCGCTTGTCCTCTCGCCTTCCTTCATTCTGCTCGATGAGCCTTTTGCCGGAATCGATCCCCTCACGGTCGTGGACATCCAGAAGATCATCGCGGACCTGAGCCAGGCGGGAATCGGCGTGCTCATCACCGACCACAACGTGCGGGACACCCTGGCCGTGACCAACCGCGCCTACATCATCAGCGACGGCAAGATACTGGCCGCGGGAACTCCCGCCGAGCTTTCCGCCAACGCCGACGTTCGGCGCATCTATCTGGGAGAGGGCTTCCGGCTGAACTGAACGCTATGAACTTTCTCGCGCCCAAATTGCATCTCCGGCTGGCTCAGAAGCAGATTCTGACGCCGGGGCTCGTCCAGATGGTGAGCGTGCTGGCGCTCAACCGCCTCGAGCTGCGGGAAATGATCAACCAGGAGATCATGGCGAATCCCGTCCTCGAAGAGCTTAGCGAGGAGAGCGTCACGGCCGATAGCTACACGGACGAAGCCTTCCTGAAGAAAGAAACCGAGAAAGTCCCGGAAGGCCCGGCAGCGAATCCCTTTGATGAATTCGATTTCGGGTCGTTCTTTACGCAGTATCTCGACACAGGCGCCGAGCGCGCGGCCGGCGGCGAGCGCGAGGATATCGAAAAGCCGTCATTCGACAAGTTCCTTTCTTCTCCCGCGAGCCTCACCGACCACCTCGCTTGGCAATTAAGCATGAGCATCTGCACCGAGACGGTTCGCAAGATCGCCGAAGGAATCGTCGGCAACCTCGATGAAAACGGCTACCTGACCGCGACGCTCGAGGAACTCGCGCAATCCGGAAACTATTCGATGGAGGACGTGGAAGAGGCCCTGGCCGTGGTGCAGGAATTCGATCCGCCCGGCGTGGCCGCGCGCAATCTGGAGGAATGCCTGATTTTGCAGGTCAAAGTGCTCGACCCGCAGAATACGCTCGCGCAGCAGATCATCACCGAGCATCTAAAGCTTCTCCAGAATAATCAGCTCAAGGAAGTCGCCCGCGCCCTCAACCGCCCCGTGGAGCTCGTCAAGCGCGCCGTGGACGTGATCAAGCGTCTCGATCCCAAGCCCGGCCTCCGCTACAACAAGACGGAGCCGCGCCTGGTCGAGCCGGACGTTCAGTTCCGCAAGGTGGACGGCGAATGGCAGGTCTTCATGAACGACGACGACGTGCCGCAGCTCCGCCTGAGCCCCACCTACCGCCGCCTGCTGGCCCGAGACGCAGCCGACCGTGACGTCCGCAACTATGTCAAGGAGCGCTTCACTGCCGCCATTCAGCTGATGAAAAATATCGAGCAGCGCAAGCACACGATCCTGCGCGTCTGCCATTCGATCCTGCACCGGCAGGGAGATTTCCTGGATTACGGCCCGGATCACCTGCGGCCTATGATGATCAAGGAGGTCGCCGAGGAAGTCGGCGTGCATCCCTCCACCGTCAGCCGCGCCGTCGCCAACAAGTACGTGCACACGCCACAGGGCGTGCTCGAGCTTCGCAGCTTCTTTTCCGAATCCGTCAACGGGCCGCAGGGCAGCGAAATGTCTCTCTTGTCCCTGAAGCGCCGCGTCAAGCAAATGATCGAAGAGGAAGACACCGCACACCCGCTCACGGACGAACAGATCACCAAAAAGCTGAGCGACGAAGGCATCCGTGTCACACGCCGCACCGTGGCGAAATATCGCGAAGACCTCCGCATCCCGAGCACGCACCGGCGCCGGGTGAAGGCCTGAGCGTCCGCCGCCGTGCCGCCCCACGATCCGAAACGTCCCGGCCGCAACTCCCATTCCCGGCAGCTCGTGATCCTCACGGGCCTATCCGGTTCCGGCAAGCGTTCCGTCCTGAATACCTTCGAGGATCTCGGCTTCTACTGCGTCGATAATCTTCCCGTTGCTTTGATTCCCACGTTCAGCGAGCTCTACGCGGAAGGTCGCGGTGAAATCGAGCGCGCCGCCCTGCTGGTCGACGCCCGCGAAGGCGAGCAGATCGACAAGCTGCCGGGCATCTTTCGCAAGTTGAGCAGCGAGCACGCCGCCACGCTCGTCTTCATCGAGGCGAGCGAGAACGCCCTTTTGCGGCGCTTCAGCGAGACGCGCCGCCCGCATCCGCTGGGCGGCGGAGGCTCGATCAAGGAAGGAATTCGCGAGGAGCGGCGGCGAATGGCTCCGATTCGCCGGCTCGCCGACGTCGTCATCGACACGACCCGATTCAACGTTCACGAGCTGCGCCAGTTCATCATCGACCGGTTTCAGAATCCCGGGCGGCGGCCGCTGCTGGTGTCGGTCGTGAGCTTCGGCTTCCGCTATGGGATTCCTGCCGACGCCGACCTGGTTTTCGACGTGCGCTTTCTGCCCAACCCGCACTTCGTGCCGCGCCTCCGCCCCTTCACCGGCAAGGACCCGCGCGTGGCCCGCTACATTCGATCGTTCCCGCAAACGGGGGAATTCCTGCGCCGGATCGAAAGCTTGCTGGCATATCTGATCCCGCATTACATTCGCGAGGGCAAAAGCTATCTGACGGTCGCGCTGGGGTGCACGGGCGGGCGGCACCGGTCGGTCGCGCTCGCGGAAGTGATCCGCCGCGCCATCCAGCGCAAGGGTTACGCGACCAAGGTCGTGCATCGCGATCTGGATAAAGCGGCCACGTGAGGGCGCGATTGCCTGGCGATTGCGCCTTGCAAGATGGTCGCGCGATGAATAGTCTAGAGCCACTCGGCGGGGCGTGATTCGCAGTCCGTAGAAAGCCTTGAGTCGTGGAAAGCGCGAAGATTCGTTTTCGCGCTGAAATCTGACACCGGTATCCTGGCAACCGAGACCATGGGCGGCGTTCCGCGCGTGAATCAACGAGACGAAATCCGGCGGCTGTTGCGTTATCTCCGGCCGTACACGCCGCGCTTAGCTGCGGGCATTCTTCTGGTCGCGGTGATGGGCGTGATCGAGTTCCTGGTGGCCTTCGCCCTTCGGCCTGCGTTCGACGTGGTCTTGAATCCGCATTCGACCACCCAGGCTCTGACGCTGTTTCAGATTCCCTACACCAGCCACGTCGTCGATCTGCACTCTTTTGCTCCTCGCCACTTCCACAATGTGTGGACCGTTTTTGCCGTCGCACTGGGGTTCCTCGCGCTCGTGAAAGGCACGACGGAGTACGTGGGTAGCATTTTGATTCAGCACGTGGGTCTTTCCGCCGTCACGGACCTCCGCAACCAGGTCTACAGCCAGGTTGTGCAGCAACCCGTCGGCTTCTTCCACAACAATCCCACCGGCCGCGTGATGTCCGCCGTCATCAGCGATATCGAGCAGATGCGGAGCGCCTTCTCGGATTGGCTCGCGGAGTTCTTCCGTCAGGTATTCGCCCTGGTCGCCTTCGTCGCCGTCCTGTTGGTGATCAACTGGAGAATGGCCTTTGGCGCCGCCGTTCTGATTCCGGTTGTCGTATGGCCCGTCAGCAAATTCGGCCGCCGGATTCGCCGTTCGTCGGAAAAGAGCCGGTCGCGCCTCGCGGACCTGAGCGAAATTCTGCAGGAGACCATCGCCGGGAACCGCGTGGTGAAAGCCTTCGGAATGGAGAATTTTGAAATCCGCAAGTTCCGCGAGGCCGCGCGCAATCTTCTCCATGAAAACATGCGCTGGATCAGGGCCTTTGCCGCCACCCCGCCGCTGATGGATCTGCTGGGCGCGGTCGTCGTGGCGCTGGTCCTGCTCGCCGCGCGCGGTGAGATTAAAGCCGACCGCATGAGCGTTGGCTTGTTCGTGTCGTTCGCCTACGCTCTGTTCAAGGCCTACGAGCCCATCAAGCGCCTCGGCAATGTCTATCAATTGTTCCTCCAGGCCGCTGGAACTTCCAGGCAGGTCTTCTCATTCCTCGATTTGCCGAAGGAAATGATGGAGGCGCCCGGCGCAAAGGTATTGCCGCCATTTTCGAACTCCATCGAGTTCGATCGCGCAAGCTTCGCCTACGAGAATGGCCCGCTCATCTTGAAGGGCATCGACTTGAAAGTCTCCGCCGGTTCCGTGGTCGCGTTTGTCGGCACGAGCGGCGCGGGAAAGACCACGCTCGTGAATCTGCTGCCCCGCTTTTACACCGCCACGGCAGGATCGGTCCGGATCGATGGATACGACGTGCGCGACGTCACGCTCCGTTCGTTGCGCGAGCAGATGGCCATCGTCACGCAGGAAACGATTCTCTTCAACGATACCATCCGCAACAATCTCTGCTACGGCCGCCCGGACATGCCCGACGAAAAGATCGTCGCGGCGGCACAGGCAGCCCTGGCGCACGATTTCATCATGCAAATGCGGGAGGGCTACCAGACCGTGATCGGTGACCGCGGCCAGCGCCTTTCCGGAGGCCAGCGGCAGCGGCTGGCGATCGCGCGGGCGCTGCTGAAGGACGCGCCGATCCTGATTCTCGACGAGGCGACTTCCGAGCTCGATTCGGAATCCGAAATGCTCGTGCAGCGGGCGCTCAACAATCTGATGACCGGCCGCACGGTCTTCGTCATCGCGCACCGCCTCTCCACGATCCGCCGCGCGGACATAATCGCGGTGCTCGACGACGGCACGATTCGCGAGCGCGGCACGCACGACGAGCTTTTGAAGCGCAGCGGAATCTACGCGCGCCTCTACGACATGCAATTCCGAGACGCCGAGCCGGTTTCCCGCGCGGCGGGTCCCGAATGAAAATGGCAGGCACAAAACCCCAATCCGCTCCCGCAGATCCACTGAAGACCCCGGTGAGGGGCCTGAAATCAATGACCGGCTACGCCCACACCCAGGCCGTCGAAAATGGCTTTGGCCTGCGCGTCTCCGTGCGCAGCGTCAATCACCGGTTTCTCGATCTGCACATGCGCGTGCCCGAAGGTTTCGAGCCGATCGAGCCTCGCATCCGGCAGATCGTCCGCGAGCGCGTTCGGCGCGGGCATCTCGATGTCACGGTCCGCTACGAGCTTGCGGGGCCCGCGGCCGTGGGCGTCAACCAGGATGTCGCGGCGGCATACCTGCAAGCAGTCAACGGGCTGCGGAAGCAATTCGGCATACAAGCGGAGCCCGACATCGCTTCGATCCTGCGCCTGCCCGGCGTGATCGGTCCCCCCGGCGCTTCGCTGGACGAGGAGATCGCACAACTGGAAGCCGTTGTCGCGCGATGCCTGGGCGAAGCGCTCGACAAGCTCGACCACATGCGCGAGCAGGAAGGCGACGCCCTCCGGCAGGACCTGTCCGGGCGGCTCACGAACATCGCGAGCCTCGCCGCAAAGGTCGCAACGCTCGCGGAGAGTGCCCGCCCGGCCTACGCGCGCAGGCTCGAATCGCGCTTGAAGGAGCTGCTCGGCGAGGCGCAGATTGATCCCGCGCGACTCGCACAGGAAGCGGCGCTCGCCGCCGAACGCAGCGACATATCCGAAGAGCTGGCGCGGCTCTCAAGCCACGTGCGCCAGTTTGAGTCCCTGCTCACCGGCGCGTCGGACGTGGGCAAGAAGCTCGATTTCCTGCTTCAGGAAATGCAGCGCGAGGCCAATACGCTGCTCTCGAAGACTCCCGGCAACGAAGCCGAGAGCCTCGAAATCACGCGGCTCGCGCTCGAAATCAAGTCTGAAATCGAAAAACTGCGGGAACAGGTGCAGAACATCGAATGAGCAAAGCGGAGCCATTGGTCCTCATCGTTTCCGGACCGTCGGGTTCGGGAAAATCCACGCTGGTGCAGAAGATTCTGGAGCTGCCCGGCACGATGCTGTCTGTTTCGTGCACCACGCGCCCTCCGCGCAAGACGGAGAGCGACGGCAAGTGGTACAATTTCGTCTCCGAAGCTGAATTCCAGCGGATGGTCGAGCAGGGCGAATTCCTGGAGTACGCGCAGGTCTTCGGGAAGAATTGGTACGGGACGCCGCGAAAGTCGCTCGACGACGCGCTCGCACTGAAAAGAGACCTGGTTCTCGAGATCGATGTCCAGGGCGCGTTGCAGACGAAGCAGAAGTTGCCGGGCGCTGTCGCGGTTTTCGTGATGCCGCCCTCGCGCGCCGATCTCGAGCATCGCATTCGGGCGCGCGGCCAGGATTCGGAGGACGAAATCCGGCGGCGGCTGGAACGCGCGCGGCAGGAAATGTTGAACTACAGCAGCTATGATTTCGCCATCGTCAACGACGATCTCGAGCGTGCAGGCCGCGAAGTGCAGGCCATCGCGCTCGGCTCGCGCTGCCGTGTGGCGCGCATGGAAGATCGAATTCGCGATATTCTGAACTCCTTTGGAGGCTGATGTTACCTATGGCTGGTCTTACAAGCGTGCCCGAAAGCCAGTTTGCTTATGTCGTTGTCGTCTCGCGCCGCGCCCGGCAATTGATGATGGGCGGGCGCCCTATGGTGGACAACCCGAAAAATCGCAAGACCTCGCGCATCGCCGAGGAGGAATTGCTCCAGGGGCTTCTCGAATACGAGCTGCCCGCAGCGCCGGAAGGGACCCTGGACAAGGATGGCAAGCGCCACAAGTAGCGGTTCTGGCCGCGGCGCGTGCTTCTTGCATCGCGCGCACCGCCTGTAGAGTCAAATCATCATGAAGATCGCCCTCGGCGTAACCGGTGGAGTGGCAGCTTACAAGGCCGCGGAACTCGTCCGCCGCCTTCAGCAGGAAAAGCTCGACGTGCAGGTGGTGATGACGCGCTCGGCGCGGGAGTTCATCACGCCGCTCACGTTCGCCGCGCTCACCGGCAAGAAAGTCATCACCGAGATGTTCGGCGCGGACGACGCCGCGCCCGCGAACGTCGAAAGCGCCATCGAACACATCGCCGTGGCGCAGCGCATCGATCTCCTGCTCGTCGCGCCCGCAACCGCGGACATCCTCGGCCAGTTCGCTCATGGCATCGCCGGCGATTTCCTCTCGACCCTGTATCTCGCAACAAAAGCTCCCGTGGTCGTCGCCCCGGCGATGAACGTCAACATGTGGGAGCATCCGGCGACGCAGGAAAATCTGAAAACACTTCGCGCCCGCGGCGTGCATGTCGTCGACCCGGAGGAAGGCTACCTCGCCTGCGGGATGACCGGCGCCGGGCGCCTCGCCGCCACGGAAGCGATCGTCGAAAAAGTTTGCGGCGTGCTCGGGTTGCGCCACGATCTCGAAGGCCAGACCGTGCTCGTCACCGCCGGCCCAACCCGCGAAGACATCGATCCGGTTCGCTTTCTGACGAACCGCTCCTCTGGAAAAATGGGTTACGCGCTTGCAGAGGCCGCCTCGCGGCGCGGTGCGCGCGTTGTGTTGATCAGCGGGCCCACCGATCTGCCGGTTCCTGAGGGCGTCGATTGGGTGCCCGTGCGCACCACCGAGGAAATGCGTAACGCCGTGCGCGAGCGCGCCCGCGAGGCGCAAGTCGTAATCATGGCCGCGGCGGTCTCCGACTATCGCCCGGCCGCGGCGCAATCACAAAAGCTCAAGCGCGGCGACGATCGCCTCACGCTGGAACTCGAGCCCACGCCGGACATTCTCGCCGAGCTGGGCCGCGAAAAAGGATCGCGCATTCTGGTCGGCTTCGCTGCGGAAACCGATCGCCTCGCGGAAAACGCCCGGGGCAAGCTTGCGCGCAAGGGCGCGGACATGATCGTCGCCAACGACGTCACCCAAGAAGGCGCGGGCTTCGATACCGACACGAACATCGTCACGCTCTTCCTCCGCGACGGCCGCGAAGTCCCGCTCCCCAAGCTCTCGAAGTTCGACGTCGCCAACCGCATCCTCGACCAAGTCCTTCAACTTCGCCAGCGATAGCCCGCTATTATTCGCTGTCATCCCGAGGCTTCGGGACGAGGGATCTGCTCTGAATCTTTTGCCTGTTGTGAATTTCTTGCGCCTCCCGGATAATCTGAAACCTCGTGGATCAAAACAAATTCACTCGCGCAGAAGCATGGCTCCGTTACGCCGACGATCTTGGCCTCGGCCCGTACTACCGCGACCGCGCAGCGCCGCAACCCGCCGAACGACTTTCTTCGGGTGCGCCGCCGGAAATCTCCGCTCCCGCTCCAACTTCATCTCCCGCAGTTGCAGCCGCAGCTCCCCCGCGCTCCTCGGCGCCGCCTCTCGCGCCAAAGTCCGCTGCCGTCCCGGTTTTCGTCCCTCCCACCACGGGCGCATCGCTCTTCGAAGAGCACATTGAAGGCGACACGCTCGATCGCATCCGCACGGACATCGGCCCGAACTGCACGCGCTGCAAGCTGCACAAGGCGCGCACGAACATCGTCTTCGGCGTTGGAAACCCGAAAGCACAGCTGGTCTTCGTCGGCGAGGGTCCGGGCCGCGATGAAGACGAGCAGGGCGAACCGTTCGTCGGCCGCGCGGGGAAGCTGCTCACGCAGATGATTGAGGCAATGGGCCTGCGCCGCAGCGACGTTTACATCTGCAACGTCGTCAAATGCCGTCCGCCCGAAAACCGCCTCCCTGAAAAAGACGAAATCGCCACCTGCTCGCCGTTTCTCTTCCGCCAGCTCGGCGTGATCCGGCCCAAAGTGATCTGCTGCCTCGGCAGTTGCTCCGCGCAGACGATGCTCAATACAAATCAGGGCATTTCCCGCTTTCGCGGCGAGTGGTTCGACTATCGCGGCTCGAAATTGATCGCCACCTACCACCCCGCCTATCTGCTGCGCAATCCCCCCGCGAAGAGCGAGGTCTGGAAGGATTTGCAAAAGATAATGGCCGTCCTCGGCCTCGAGCCAAAGAAACGTTAGAGCTGCTCCTCTAAGCCAACTCCCTTGGAAATCATCCTCGGAATAGCGGCGGCGATCGGCTGGGGTGTTGCGGACTTCTCCGCGCGCTTTGCTTCCCGCCGCATCGGCGCCTACCGCACGCTCATGTGGATGCAGCTCTTCGGCTTTCTCGGCCTCTCAATCTACCTCGCGCGATCCGGCGCGTTCTCTCGCGGTACTGCCTCGGGGTGGCACCCTTGGGCGTTCGCGGTTGTGGCCGGCTTAATCAACTCCGCTTCCTCGCTTGCGCTCTATCATTCATTCGAGGTCGGCGTGATGAGCATCGTCGCGCCCGTTTCTTCCGCCTACCCGGCGCTGACAGTCGCACTCGCGCTGCTGAGCGGCGAGCGGATTCACGCGCTTCGCGGCGCGGCGCTCGCGATCACGTTTGTCGGCGTAATCCTCGCGGCGCTTTCGTTCACCTCGAATTCGAATCGCGCAGCCCCGAAAGGCGAACATCTCTCCAGCGCCCACGTCTCCACCGGCGCGGGCTGGGCGATTCTCGCGGCCGTGGGCTACGGCGTGATGTTCTGGTGGCTGGGATTTCATGTCGTGCCGATGGTTGGCAGCGCGATCTCCGTGTGGGTCGTGCGCATCTCCACATTCTCCACGCTCGCCCTGGCGGGCGCGCCGACCGGGCGAACCTTTCGGCTTCCGCGCGGGAGCGTCTGGGGCCTGCTCGCTGTCGTCGGCCTGATGGACACGGCGGCGTTCGTCGCCAACAACGCCGGGATGGGCATGGGCCACGTGGCGGTCGTCAGCATGCTGTCGTCTCTTTATGGCGCCGTCACCGTGCTGCTCTCCTGGATTTTCTTGCGCGAGCGCATCGAGCGGAGCCAGTGGTTCGGCATCGTCCTGATTTTCGCCGGGATCGTCCTCGTCAGCCTCTGACCGCGTGCCGCAAAACGCCGCCGGTGGAAGGGCGGGGTTTCAACCCCGCCCTAAACGGCCCGCGCGAAGCGCGTCCCTGTGCGCTGTTCTGTCGCAGCAAGTATTCGAGTTGCTCGCGGGCCCTACATCATCAGGGAGTGAGAGCCAACAGCGCGGGCTGCTACACTAGGGCGCTGCCATGGCTCCCCGCTACTGCGAGGTCGCGCTCCCGGTTCCCCTCCGCTCGACGTTCACCTACGCCGTGCCCGAATCCTTCGATGGCGAGCCGCTTGTCGGGCGGCGCGTTGTCGTCCCTTTTCGCAAGCGCGCGATGATTGGCGTGGGCATCGCCGAATCGGACCGTGCGCCGGAAATCGCGCGCGTCAAGGAAGTCGCCGAGCTGATGGACGCGCTCCCCGCGCTTCCGCCGAAACTCATCGAGTTGGGCCAGTGGATCAGCCGCTACTATCTTGCGCCCATCGGCGAGACGTTTCGCGCGATGCTGCCGCCGGAAATCGAGCTACGCCACGACCGCGAATATTCGCTCACCGATTCCGGCCGCGCCTACTTGCGGCAGCTTGTCGACGCCGAGGAGCGGACGGATGAAGAGAGCGCCGAACGGGATCTCCTCCAGCAGCTCGACGCCAAGGATTCGCGGGCACGCCGCCGGCGCGTCAACGAAGCGGCCGCCGAAAAGCTCGTCCGCCGCGGTTATCTCGCCGCGCGCGAAGTGCTGCTGCGCCGCAAGACGCGCACGCAGAAGATTGTCGCGTGGCGTCCGGGGACCACGGAGCTTCTTGCTGGGGACGCAGAGAAACGAATCCGCGAAGTCCTCACGGCCACGCGCGGCCCTCTGCCGCTCAATATCCTTCTCGAAAAAGCAGACGCGTCATCCGCCGTTGCGCGGCGGCTCGAAAAAGCGGGAATGCTGCAGACGTGGGAAGAGCCGATCACGCCCGGCGAAGACCCGTGGGACACCGATTTCGTCCTGCAGACGCACGAATTGAACGCCGAGCAGAAAGAAGCGCTCGCCGAAATCTGGCGCTGGCTGGTAGCGAGTGAATTTTCGGCGGGCCTGCTCCACGGCGTCACGGGCAGCGGCAAAACGGAAGTCTATCTCGGCGCAATCGACGCCGTTCTCTCGCGCGGCAAGACGGCGATCGTGCTCGTTCCGGAAATCGCGCTCACGCTCTGGGTCGGCCGGCTGGTGCGCGCGCGATTCGGCGAAGGCGTCGCCGTGCTCCACAGCGGCCTGCCCGATATCGAGCGCGCTCGCGAATGGTGGCGCGTTCGGCGCGGAGAAGCGCGCGTGGTGGTCGGCACGCGCTCCGCTGTTTTCGCGCCGCTCGAACATCTCGGCCTCATCATCGTGGACGAGGAGCAGGAATCGAGCTACAAGCAGGAGGACGCGCCGCGTTACAACGGGCGCGACACGGCCGTCTATCGCGCGCGCCTCGAAGGCGCGGCCGTGTTGCTCGGCTCGGCTACGCCGTCGCTTGAGACGTACCACAACGCCCGCGCCGGAAAGTACAAGCTGCTCAAGCTCACTTCGCGCGTCGAGAATCGCCCGCTCGCGGAAGTCCGCATTGTCGATCTGCGCGAGGATTTTCGCCGCCAGCATCGCGCCGCGCCCGTTTCGGAGGCGCTTCGCGCGGCCATCACCCTTCGCCTCGAGGAGCGCACGCAGGCGATGGTGCTCATCAATCGGCGCGGCTATTCGTGGTCGCTTCTCTGCCGCAGCTGCGGCGCGCTCGTGCAGTGCCAGAATTGCAGCATCGCGCTGACGTATCACAAGAGCCGCGAGCGCCTCGAGTGCCACTACTGCGGCTATTCCATCCGCCCGCCGAAGCAGTGCCCGCAGTGCCGCGCCGAATACATGTACTTCGTCGGCGACGGCGCCGAGCGCGTGGACGAATACTTGCGCGAGCAATTCCCGAGCGCCCGCGTCGCGCGGCTCGACCGCGACACGGTGCGCACGAAACGCGAATACCAGCAGGTGCTCGGTGCGTTCGCGAAGGGCGAGATCGACATCCTCGTGGGAACGCAGATGGTGGCGAAGGGGCACGACTTCGAGCGCGTCACGCTCGTCGGCGTGGTCGCCGCCGATCTCGCGCTCGGACGTCCGGATTTTCGCGCGGCGGAGCGGACTTTCCAATTGCTCACGCAGGTCGCGGGGCGCGCCGGCCGCGGCGAGCTTTCAGGCGAAGTCCTCGTCGAGACGTACTATCCCGAACACTACGCCATTGAATTCGCCGCCCGGCAGGACTACGTCTCGTTCTACGACAAGGAAGCGCATTTCCGGCGAGTCCTGCACTATCCGCCGTTCACCGCGCTCGCGAGCGTGCTGGTGCGCGACCGCAAAATCGAGAACGCGATCCGCTGGTCCCGCGCGCTCGCCGCCTACTTCGCGCCATTCGAGCAGCACGGAGTGAAGATCCTCGGTCCCGCCGCGGCGCCGCTCGCGCGCCTGCGCAGCGACTACCGCTTTCAGTTCGTGCTGAAATCGCCGCACCGCTCCGCGCTCGGAAAAGCTCTCTCCGGCGCGCTCGATTTCTGCGCCGCGAAGGAAATCCCCGAAACCGCCGTCCTCGTAGACGTCGATCCGACAAGCCTCACGTAGGATCCGTTCAGCGGGACTTTCTTTCCGTCAGCGGAAGAGAACCTTGCTGGTCCTCTTCTGCCAGTAAGTGCCTCAGATAGAGATCCGGATTGTTGAGAAATCGCTTCGTCAATTGGAAGTGCTCTGTGTCCTTATATGCGACCTTGCTGATTCCATGCGTATCGAAGAACAGAATCGTCGCTCTTGGATATGCCAAAAGAATTGGTGAATGTGTCGCTACTATGAATTGCCCCTCGCCACGCGAGTCGATTTCATGAAGGATTCTCAAAAACGCCAGCTGTCGGGAAGGTGATAGGGCGGCTTCTGGCTCATCCAACAAGTAGATTGCCTCGCGGTACCTGAACTTGTTCTGGAATAGAGCAAGAAACGACTCCCCGTGCGATTGTTGATGCAACGATCTGCCTCCATACGGGGCGAGAGCATTCGGGTCTTCTTTTGCGAGGTTGTCAACATAGGTCGAAAAATTGAAAAAACTCTCCGCCCGGAGGAAGAACCCGCGCGTCACTTTCTTCCGCCATGACAGCCGCAATGAAGACGCGAGCGGAGATTCCGTCTCATGCCGCGTATAGACGTGATTGCGGTTTCCCCCAGCCGGATTGAATCCACATTTTTGCGCGATCGCTTCCAGCAGAGTTGATTTCCCCGTCCCGTTCTCGCCAACGAAGAAGGTTACGCTGTGGTTGAATTCGAGTGGAAGTCCATGCGCGATTGCCGGGAACGAGAAAGGAAACTCATTCGGTCGCACGCGGTCAGCTAGCATTGATACCTTGAGCAAATAGGGACGGTTTCGTGCCGGCTGTTTGGGTTTCAAACGCTTGATCGGAACGCGTGGCATGGGCCCTCTACGGCGTCATCGCGGGCCAGGGAGTGAAGCACAGCAGGAAAATCACCAGCGCCACGGCGGCCCACGCGCGGCGCGCGGGATCGAGCGGCTGCCAACGGTCCCACACGGGCGGATGGCGGAATCGCAGCGACAGGATCAGCAGGATGAACCCCCACGCCGCCCAGGCGTGCCATGTGAAAATTCCAAGCCCGAGCAGTATCAGCGACACAGAAAGTGAAATCTTTGCGTGCCGTGAGCTGGTGAGGGCATACATGATGTGCCCGCCATCGAGCTGCCATACCGGCAGCAAGTTCAGCGCCGTCACGAACAGCCCCACCCACGCGGCGCGCCCCACCGGGTTCAGCAACAACCAGGTCACATCCACATTCGGATGAAACAGCGCGCCGAACAATCGCACCAGCAGCGGATGGCCAAAGACGAGGGCGGCATTCTGTTCCGCGCCCGGCACGATTTTGGACGTGGCCACGCCGAACGCCAGCGCGGGCGCCGCAATCAGAAATCCCACCACGGGTCCGGCGAGGCCGACGTCGAATAGCGCGCGGCGCGTCCCAATCGGCGAACGAATCCGAATGAACGCGCCGAACGTGCCGAAAATATTGGGCGCGGGAATGAAATACGGATAGCTGACGTCGATTCCGTGGAGTCTTGCGGCGACGTAGTGGCCCATCTCATGCGCGAAAAGAATTGCCAGCAGCGTGAACGAAAACGGAATGCCGAGCACGAGCAAACTCGGATGCTGGAACGGCAGCAACATCATCGCGAATAGATTGGCGTCGCCGGAGAACGGCTCCTGGTTCGCGGCGTACGATCGCCCAAACTCTACGCCGACGACGAGCGTGGAAACGACGGTGAGCAGAAACAGAATCAGGGGCAGCCAGAGCTCGCGCCGCCGCGGCGCCGCCGGAGGCGGAGGCAGATCGATGATGCGCGGGTAATTCGCGTCGAGGACTTCGACCGGAATCCGCGTGCGGCCGTTGCCCTCGTTCATGTGCGCGCGCTCGCGAAGTTCATAGGGATTGGATGCGGTGGCGCGAGAATTCGGCGCGCCGCCCGAAATGATTGGTGCGCGGCCTCGCTTGCGGTATCGAAGTCGCGCGAATGCTCAGGTCTTCGTTCAGGACTTCGCGGCGGGAGCCGGGAGCGCCTGGAGTTCCTTGCCGGGCTTGAAGCGTACGGCTTTGCCGGGCGGGATGTTCACCTGTTGGCCGGTGCGCGGATTGCGCCCAATGCCGGTTTTGCGCGGTTTCACGTTGAAGACGCCGAAGCGGCGCAGTTCGATGCGTCGCCCGCTGCCGAGCGCCGTCTTCATCGCCTCGAAAACGGTCTCCACCGCCTGCTCGGCCTTGGTCCGGGTAATATTGGTTTTCTGCACGATGGCGTTCACGATGTCGAGCTTGATCACAACTTCCTCCGAAACCCCCCTACTTTGGCCGGAACCCTATGCTAGACAGGGGTTTGCAGGTTGTCAAGCACGCCACCGTGTAATACACTGCGCGATTCCGGCGATCCGACAAAGGATCGCCGTCCCGAGGCGAACGAAGTCGCCGAGGGACAACCTCTTCAAACGTTGATCTTGGCTCATGTAATGTAAATCGCATTTTTGCCCGGAGGCCCTGAATGTCGGTGAAAGCGGACAAGTGGATTTGCAAGATGGCGCGCGAGACGAAGATGATCGAGCCGTTCGCAGACCGCCAGGTTCGCGAGGGCGTGATCAGCTACGGCGTTTCGTCCTACGGTTACGACTTGCGCGTCGCCGACGAGTTCCGCATCTTCACCAACGTGAACTCCACCATCGTCGATCCAAAATTCTTCGACGCGAAATCGTTCGTCGAATTCAAGGGCGACGTCTGCATCGTGCCGCCGAATTCCTTCGCGCTCGCGCGCTCGGTGGAGTATTTCCGCATCCCGCGCAACATTCTGACGATCTGCGTCGGCAAATCCACGTACGCGCGTTGCGGCATCATCGTCAACGTCACGCCGTTCGAGCCCGAATGGGAAGGCTTCGTCACGCTCGAAATCAGCAACACCACGCCGCTCCCCGCCAAAATTTACGCCAACGAAGGACTCGCCCAGGTCGTCTTCTTCGAATCCGACGAAGTCTGCGAAGTCTCCTACAAGGATAAGAAGGGGAAATACCAGGCGCAGCAAGGCATCGTTTTGCCGAAGATCTGACGACCCGACAAGGGTCGTCATCCCGAGCGACTAACAGGAGCCGAGGGATCTCTCCTCTCGCCTGCCGCTACGGCTCCGGCGGCGCGTCGGCCGAGTAGCCATTCGGATACAAATGGTTCGCGGTGATGTAGGGCAGGAAACGCGCGCCGAACCAGATCGTGTTGTTCTTCTCGACCTCGACCTTCGGCAGGCTCCAATTCAGCTGCGGCTCGGGATAATACGTGAACTTCTTGGTGTCCGGATCGAATCGCACGAGCGAGCTCTGCGGCTGGTCCGAAATCCATATCTTGTCGGTCTTGTCCGGCCAGGCGTCGTACGGATTCGCGCCCAGTGTCGGCATTTTGTATTCCGTCATTTTGCCGGTCGAGGGATCAAGCCGCCCAAGGATTCCCGTGCTGTACTCCGAGAACCAGACGATTCCCTTCGAGTCCACGCCGATGCGCCGGATCTGCCCCCATGATCCCGGCGCGTAATACTCCGTGTACTCCTCCGTCTTCGGATCGAATTTCGTGACCTGGCCTTTGCTGTAGCCCGCGCCCCAGATCGTGCCGTCCACCGGGCTCGCGGCGAGGCCGTAAATCAAATTGTCGGGCGTCGGCGTCTGCCACTGATGGATCACACGCGTCTTCGCGTCGAGATTCCCTACTCCGCCCGGCCCCTTCACCATGCCGAACCATATGTTGTCGTCCTTGTCCGTGACGACCTGAAGCATTCCGCCCTTCCGCGGAGTGTAGTGCCGGATTTGCTTGCCCGTCGCGGGATCGAGCTCGCCCAATTGCCCGCCGATAATTTCCGCCCAATAGATGTGCCCTTTACTGTCCGCCGTGATGCCGTGCAGGAAGGTGTACGTATTCGATCCCTTGAGCGGATAGACCGTGTACCGCATGTTCGGATCGAGTTGCGTCGGATCGAGATGGATCATCGCGTTGCCCGTGGGATTCGCGTACCAGATGCCGTCCGGCACGATCAGCGGATCGTGCAACATCTGCGGCAGCGCCCGGCCGCCGGGCATAGAAGATTCCTGCGCCGTCACGCCGTCGATTTCGTTTGCGCCGACTCGGTCGCCTCGAAACGGCGGGCGCGGAAAATTGTCGGGAATGTCGTAGGAAACATAGATCGCCTTTGCGAGAGCGTCTTCGTCGAGGATCGGCGGGTCCACCTTCAGCCGCTTGTCGGGCGTGCCGGGACCAAAATTCGTGGCGAGGTACTCCGCCATCTGATCTTTCTGCGCGCCGGTGAGGTAGGTATGTCCGAGATTTGAATCGAAGGGAATGTCGGTCGGTCCTGTCTCGGTCATGCGCGCGATGCCGATGCGGTAGGCGTCCTTGGTGCGGTGCATCGTGCCGAATTCAGAACCGTGGCAGCCCGTGCAGTTCGCTTTCAGCAGATCGCGCCCCGGCCCGGGAGGATACAGCTCGTCCATCGAGTTGACCCAAACGGTGTTCGCAGCGGGGGCAGGACCTCCCATGGCCGCTGTCATCCCCTCGGTTGACGCGCCCTGCGTCGCAGCCGTGCGCGCCGCCAGGTTCTTTACAGCGATGTCGACCGTCTTGTTTTCGCCGGGCGCGAGATCGATCCGCAGCGTCGGCGACGTGTAGCCTTTCTCCAGCACGATCACGTCGTACGAGCCCGGTAGCGCCTGCGGCACCGTGTAGTGTCCCTTCACGGTGAAGACGGTGTACCAGAGCTTGTAGGTGAGGTTGTGCACCGTGACGCGAAATCCGACCACCGCGCCCTGATCCGCCGTCACCATGCCGGAAAGTGTTCCGCGGATCGGCGACGACGTTGGCGTCTGGGACTGTATCTGGCCGGGCGACGAAGCCGCCACCATGAAGATTGCTGCCGCGAAAATCAGCATTCCCGCCGCGCGCTTGCGCGCCGTGGCGCGCGAATGATTCCGTCGTTCTCTCATCGGTCCACCCCCCTCGCTTGATGGACGCGAGGGTACCAGCGCAGCATCGCCCTCGCAAGAGTAAGCGCGGGTGCTCTTGTCATTTGCCTGCGTTCTTTATCATGTGATAACTTCCCGCAAGTCCGCCGACGGAAAAGGAAGGTGACTCCATGAAACCGCTCGTCGATTGGTTCATGGGACTCGATTTTCGAAAAGCCATCTGGCTCGCGCCTCTGGTCTGGACGCTGCACGAAGCCGAGGAATGGAACATCAACAACTTCGAAAGCCGGCACTTCGCCGACCCCGGCCATTTCTCCCTCATTGATCATCCCGTTCTGTGGATCGGCCTGGGACTCGTCGCGTCCTACGGAATCATCTGGACCGCTCTGACGGCGTGGCCCAGGAACCCGAAGTTCGCCGCGTTTCTCACGCTTCCCTTCTTCGTCTATCTCTCTTTCGGCAACGTGTTGCAGCACATCTACTGGACGCTTTTCTTCCGTACGTATGCCCCGGGCGTAGTGACCGCGGTCCTGTTGGTCGCACCGGTGGTCATCGGCCTGACCGTGAAAGCGATCCGCGGCAAACTCATTCCGTGGTGGTACGCCGCAATCCTGTATCTCTTGCTCATCCCCACTGTAGTCTCCACGGTCCGCGCAGCCAATCAGACTCCGCCCCAGCTCCCGCCGCAGCTCACGAACGCGATCAAGCGCACGATTCCGCTCGCCCGCTCCATCCTCGGCCGCCACGATTGACAGTTCCACGAGGATTGTCATCTCGCCTGCCCTGAGTTCCCAGTAGCCGAGTGCCCCAACCTCATGCACCTGATTATTCGGGTGCCCCATCCTTTGCCCAGCAAAGGGTGGGGACTCTGCGCGATGCATCGTCTGTGATCCAGATCACATACTTTCGCCTTGCACCGGAACACCCTCAAGCGATCTGTGGGCAACCGTTCTTTGCAGATTGCAGAGAAGGAGACGGACAATGAAAGTGAAAGACGTAATGATGAGGACACCGGCCAGCTGCACCGCCGAGACGAATCTGGGCACCGTGGTAGAAATCCTGTGGAATCGGAACTGTGGAATTCTTCCCGTTGTGAACGCTCAACAGAAGGTGATCGGCGTAGTGACCGATCGGGATGTGTGCATCGCTCTAGGAACCCGGAATCGATTGGCGGGAGAAATCACCGTGGGCGAAGTCGCTTCCGGAAATGTTTTTACCTGCAGGCCCGACGATGACGTTCGCGATGCCCTGACGACGATGGCGCACGCGAAGGTGCGTCGCTTGCCCGTGGTCAACGCCGACGGCAAGCTCGAGGGGATTCTCTCCATGGATGATGTCGTCGCTCACTCCGAAGCTAAAGTCCCGGGAAAGACGACGGAACTCTCGGATGACGATGTGGTGGACACCCTGAAGGTGCTTTATCGAGGGGAGCTCCCGCAATTGGCGCAACGGAAAGCAGCCGTCGCCGCTTGATACGAGCAGAGAGGCTCCTGCGCCCGGTTCTTCCGAGACAGAAGCCCGAATGACGGAACAACTTCGTGACTAGCTACAGGCAGGCCGCCTGCTAGCGAAAACGCTCGCTGTGCCTGCCTGTCGCCGTCAGTTCGATTCGAGGAGGTTAATCATGAAACGATTATTGGTGTGGGCGGCCGGCCTTGTGGTGTTCGCGGGCGCGACGCTGCCCGCCCCGGCGGATGATCTGATGCAAGCGGCTCAACAAAGCTTTAAGCCGATCCCGTCAGCGGTCCCGGCGGTGAAGGGCAATGCCGTCACGCACGAAAAAATTGAACTCGGCAAAATGTTGTTCTTCGATCCACGCCTGTCGGCCAGCCAAATCATCAGTTGTAACACTTGCCACAACTTGAGCGCCGGTGGCGTGGACGCCGGATCCACATCGGTAGGCCACGCCTGGCAAAAAGGGCCGCGCCGCGCGCCGACGGTCCTCAACGCCGTCTTCAACATCGCGCAGTTCTGGGACGGCAGAGCCGAGGATCTGAAAGCGCAGGCCAAGGGGCCGATCCAGGCGAGCGTCGAAATGAACGCCACACCCGCGATGGTGGAGACGACATTGAAATCAATGCCGGGCTACGTCGAGCAATTCAAGAAAGCCTTTCCGCAGGAGGCTTCACCCGTCACCTTCGACAACATCGCCAGGGCGCTCGAGGCGTTTGAAGCGACGCTGATAACCCCCGGATCCCGCTTCGATCAATTTCTCGAAGGCGATGCCAATGCTTTGAAGGCTCAGGAAAAAGACGGCCTGAAAGTCTTCATGGACAAGGGCTGCGCGGCCTGCCACGGCGGAATCAACGTGGGTGGCACGGCTTATTTCCCCTTTGGCGTGGTCGAAAAGCCCGGTGCGGACATCCTGCCGCCGAACGACAAGGGGCGATTCGCCGTTACCAAGACGGCCAGCGACGAGTATGTGTTCCGGGCGGGCCCGCTGCGCAACGTGGCGTTGAGAGCGCCGTACTTTCATTCCGGCCAGGTCTGGAGCCTGAAGCAGGCGGTGGCCATCATGGGCGCCAGCCAGCTCGGGCAGAAGCTGACCGATCGGGAAGAAGACGCCATCGTCGCATTCCTGCAAACGCTCACGGGCGAGCAACCCCGGGTTGATTTGCCGATCTTGCCGCCGAGGACAGATGCGACGCCGTTGCCTAAGCAATAAGCCGGTCAATCAACTGCCCGGCCACTTCGCAGCGGATCGCACGGCCATCGTGCAAGCGCTGGGCGAAGGCCGCCGACGTTCAAGGGCCTAATACGTCAGAATACTGGACAAGTTGGTTCCATTACTCACTTGTCCGGTTACCGCGTTAATCAGGGCTTGCGGGATCACGGTGAAAGGAATGCCGCATCATTGTCACCGCGCCGCTGGTGTTGTGTACGTGGCGTGATCCTGCATGATGAGCCACCGACCGTTGCGCCTTGTCAGAACAAATGTCCGGATCTGGTGGGGGTTCTCGCGCCTCACGCCGTCGGGGGTTGTGAACGAGGTGGCGCGGCTCGCGACCGTGGCCACTGCGACCTCCGGTGTTGCGAATCGGATGTCGATCTCCTCGATCGTTTCAGTTACTCCTTTGAGAAACGTCTTGTGGACCTGCGTCAACTGCTGCAGCACAGCGGTGCGTCCGCGCGTTCGACTGCCGAGCGGTGTGATGTGGTTCCAATCGTCGGTCGTGAATTCCACAGCGCGGTCGAATCTATCCGAGTTGAAGGCTTTGTAGAATTCTTCCACTACCTGACGTACTTGAGTTTGATCGTCAACCGGCTGCGCCGCCACCTTTGCAGATGTGTGCGATGTGTCGCTCTGCGGCCAGGGCAGCGGCGGTGCGATTGCGAGCGTCACCGCCAAAACGATCGCTCGTAAGGATTTCATGCGGGCAAGTTTACCAGAGGGACGCAAGCTAAGTCCCGATTAGTCGGATAACCGGATAAGTCCCTTCCCAGTACTCCACATGTCCGGTTAGCGCGGTGGTCTCAATGGGTCGATGCAACACTAGTTCGAAGTCCATTGGGCTGAGTTTAAGAGCCTAAGTCCGCTCGCGGGCGTCAATTCAAAGAAAACCCCGTCCTGATTAAGTCAAATTGAGTGCAGCCCGGAAGACCAGTCTTTTCTGAAAAGTACGATCCGAAGTATCGATTAGAGGGTGT
>JAIQEW010000023.1 GCA_020073605.1 Terriglobia bacterium | reverse complement strand
TTCCAGCGCGAACGAAACGATATTGGCAGATGCGCTATCGAGAAGCGGAGCACCTCTACGGAAGTGGCTTGATTGGCTTGCTTCCTCAAGTAGCGAGGAGTGGAAGAAAGAGAACCATTTCTGACGAGGTAAGCGATCTGGTTCAGCAAGTGTTAGAAACGCATTACGATACCGTGACTCGCAAACCGAAACGCGGAGCCTCACTACAGTGGCACTTATAAGCTGAGCAAGAAGAACGGAAGCCAAGAGGAAAAAAAGCTTCATGATGTTCTCGATCAGATGTGGCATTCTGGAAGAAAGCGAAGACTTTTAGAAGCAACGCATCAGAAAGGGAACCAGCATGAAGTTTCCACCCGAGATCATAGCAGAGCCAAGCAGACTGCTGCTCAACAAAGTCGCCGCATGGTCGCTGACCTTGAGCCGCTGGCACGAGCACCTGTCTCCCTACTTCGCTCGCCCTGAACCCCGCCAGCATGCCTTGCTGTATCTGCGAGCCATCCTCAGCGAGATCCCCAGAAAAAATGGCTGGCAGATTGCTGAACATGCCAGGCAGCAACACCCCTCTGGCATGCAACGCTTGCTTTCGCGAGCCGTCTGGGACCTGCGAAGGCGTGCGCGATGAACTGCGCACCTTGGTCTGCCAGACGTTGCAACCTCCCCCGATCGAGCCTGCGTGTGCTCAAGCCGAAGCCGTCTTCCCCGTGCTCGTCATTGAGTGATCCGCGGCTTTCCCAAACGGGGCAGCCACTCGGCCGGGGTGCAGAAGCAGTATTGCGGAGTCAGCGGGCGTGTGGAAAACTGCCAGGTAGGCGTCTTCCTCTCCTACGTGACGGCCCTGGGCCATGCCCTCATTGATCGGGAGTTGTATCTGCCCGAGGACTGGTGCCACGATCTGCCGCGTCGGCAAGCCGCTCACATCCCGGAGACGGTCACCTTTCGCACCAAACCCGAACTGGCCAAGCTCATGGTGCAACGGGCACAGGCTGCTGGCCTGCCCATCCGCTGGGTGGTGGCTGATACCGTCTACGGACACTGCCCCGACCTGCGCGACTTCCTCGAGGAGCAAGGCTACCCCTACGCGCTTTCCTGTCCCTTCCACCGAGGTCGTCTGCGTGCAAACTCAAGCGGGCTACCTGCTCAGCGATGTGGTCAGCATCGCACGCCAGGCCCTCTGCGCCCAGGACTGGCAGCGGCTCAGTCAAAGCGTGGGCACCAAAGGGGAGCGGCTCTTTGATTGGGCCATCCTGCCGCTGGCAACCGATCCCTATCAGCCCGCCGAGCGCGAATTCGGCGCCACCCGCGCGATGCTCGAAAAGATGGCGGAGCGCGAAGGGCTGAGCCTTTCGATCACGACGAAATCGAACCAGGTGGTGCGCGACATCGATCTGCTGCGGCGCATTTCGGAGCGATCGTCGATCATGGTCAATATGAGCGTCACGACGATGCGGACGAGACTGGCGCGGCTGCTCGAACCGCGTGCGCCGAGGCCGGACTTGCGGCTCGAAGCGGTCCGCAAGCTGAGAGAGGCGGGGATTTCCGCCGGAGTGTTCGCCATGCCCATCGTGCCGGGGCTGACTGACCGAGAAGAGGACCTCGACGCCCTCGCGCGTGCGGCGCGCGATGCGGGAGCGCAGTGGTTTGGCGCACGGGTGCTTTTCCTGATGCCGTCGTCGTGGAAATCGTTCATCGCGTTTCTGGAAGAGAAGTTTCCAAGGCTGACTGGACGATATCGCGAGTGGTATCGCAACTACGGAGACGCGCCGGAAAGCTATCGCATTGAAATCGCCGCACGCGTGGAAAACGTGCGCCGACAATATGGTCTGCGCTCGCGCCCTGAAACGCCGGCGAAGCCGTCGCAGCCGGCACCGCAATTACAACTCGCCTGGGAGACTGGAGAACAAAGATGCCAAATATGAAACCACGTAAAAGAACTCGCAGCAGACGCACGCGCGCTCACACGGTGGATTTCGGCGGCGAGGGCACGAAGCTTGAGAAGAAGCCGGTTCGGGGCGTGGAGTTGAAAATCGTTTCGAGATGGACGATGTTATTCGCCGTATTATGCGTGACAGCATTCGCGGCAGGACGTCCGCCGGTCTCCGCGGCAGGATCGTCACAGGCCGCGACAAAGGAGCGTCTCGTGTTCCTCGGATTGAGAACGGCCGCGTATCAAGTGAAGGACCTCGCGAAAGCCAAAGCCTGGTACGCGAATGTGCTGGGTGTTCAACCTTACTTCGATCAGCCGTTTTACGTTGGCTTCAACGTGGGCGGCTATGAACTGGGACTCACGCCGGTGCCGGACGCGGGGCAGAAGCGGTCCGCCGCGGGCATTGCCTACTGGGGCGTTGAAGATGCGCGCGCCGCATATCAGCGCCTGGTCGATCTCGGCGCCACGCCGCATGAGCCGGTGCAAGACGTCGGCGAAGGAATCCTGATCGGGGCGGTTTGCGACCCGTTCGGCAACGTCCTTGGCGTGATCCAGAATCCGAATTTCAAAGCGGCAGGCAACTGACGCTGCGTGCTAGGGCATGATGATGCGGGGAGCTTCCTTGGAGGCATCCGCCGGAAGAGGGAAGCGGGCGCGGAGAAACTCGAGAAATCCGCGCGAGCGCGGGCGGCCATTCGTTTCCTGCTTGCCGACGCGCAGCAGAAAAACAAGCAAGTGGAAGATATCGGAGTCCTTCAAGGGAGGAGAGCCGGTGTGTGCGGCGGCGTCACCGCGGAATTCCTGTAGGAACTGAGTGATTTGCCCGTAGAGAGCGCGCGGAAGCGGCGCATCGGGCGGCCGCTCGTAATAGATGCCGGTTCCGAGCGTGCGATAGGTTTCGGCCAGGGCTTCGATGGCGGCCAAAGCAGACCCGTCGCTGAGGTCTTTGTTCTCGATCTGGAAGCGCAGGATCGTCGTCGCGATGGCGGTGACAGCGGGCCAGCGCGCGTACACGAAGTCCGCCGGGAATTGGACATCGCGGTAGGGAAATTCCTCGGCGGAAATCGGCTTGCGGTGCTCGGCTTCATAGCGGTGTGCGGCGACGAGGTGCGGGCAGTCGGACGGACAATCGATCGTGATCTCGCGTTCGCGCCCGCAGCAGACCGCGCAGATTTTCTCGCCCTTCGCGGGGCAGAAGCGCTTCGACGGCCGCTTCTCGCATATGGGACAGCTCATCGAAATTCCTCGCAGTTCACCGGTGAACCGTGGATCAGGGCAATCAGACTACGGGAAGATGCGTTCTGCGGCAAGCGGCTGCGAAAAGGGAGTGGTTCACGTCAATGCTGTGGGAACGTGGGTGCACGGAATGCCAATCGTTCGTTGTGCCCGACATCCCTCGTTGTCGGAAATCGCTCTATCGGACTTCGTCTGTGAACCTTCGAGTCCACTCATGCCCGTGCAACTGGAAGGCGTCCGCCGCTACGGTCCCTGCGGGCGATAAATCGGTGACCTGAATTAACATTCCCACCGCACCATTGCTCAACACTCGGATCTGACGCGCGACTTCTGCGCCGCCGAAGTTCTCGAAGTGCGACCGCCGCGTTTCGATTCCCGCGAAATACGTCTTCACCAGCTTCCCGGCGTCGTCAAACCAGAATCCCCGTGCCTGCTCCGGATCCAACGTGCCGTCTGGATGTTCGTATCCGGTGAGTACGCGGAGCGTCCTCACTCCATCTACCGTGTCTCGCTTAATTCGCCAATCGGACTCCATAAACGTGTCGATTGCTGGAATGGGTTCCATCACCCTCAGGACCAACCGAAGGAGTTCGGCGTCGGGGCCTTCGGCCAACCGATAGTATTTCTCGCCATGCCTTGCGCGCACGTACCGGCTCTTACCTATCGACGCTTCCCTACGCCATTCGCCGTCGCTTTGCCAAGTGTCAACATATTGCCCTTCTTCCACCTTCCCTTTCACCTTCGCTTGAAACACGGCATGCAAGGAATACGGCGGCCCGTTCCCGGCCGCGGGAAAACCAACGCGCCTTCCGCGCTCGAAATAGGTGCGAGCGCTTTCGAAGCTCTCCACCTGACCAGTCTGGTTCGACTCGCGATCCGAATCCCTGCTTGGCGCGAGTACTGCTTTCAGGTGAAACGGCTTCGTTCCGGGTTGATTCAGCGTGCTGCGTTCCACCGCCTTCTTGACTGTGTCCACGCCATCTTTGTTCTTGGCATGACCAAACGTGGATAATCCCAAGACTGCTATCAATACAGCTGTCGGCTTGTACGTGCGCATGTCCCGAAGTGTACTTCCGAATGTAATTGCCAATCAATTATCCTGGCACCGAGACGATGGAGTCCTTGCCACGCATCGTCGGAGGCCCGCTGGTCCTTGTCGCCGAATCCGTTCGAATCGCCTCGCGCTAGACCCCGGCGGCTTGCGCCGCGGGGCGCCTTTCAAGCGCGGCCATCTGGCCGCGGCGATTACTTGAGAAAGACTTTGGGTTCGACGGACATTCCGAGGCGAAGAGAATGGTCGGCGTTCTGCCCCGGATTGAGGGTGATTTTCACGGGAACCCGCTGCACGACTTTCACGTAGTTTCCGGTCGCATTCTCCGGGGGCAGCAGGCTGGTTCGCGCGCCGCTCGACCCGGCGATACTGTCCACGCGCCCCTGGTAGGTGCGGCCGTTTGAGTCGGCTTTGATATCGGCGTGCTGGCCGGGCTTCATATTCTTCAATTGAGTTTCCTTGAAGTTGGCCGTGATCCACACGTCGTCGAGCGGGACGATGTTGAGCAATTGCTGGCCCGGCTGCACGTTCATCCCGACTTCGACGCTCTTCATCACGACGCCGCTGACGGGCGCGATGATCTTCGTGTACTGGAGATTCAACTCCGCCATTTCGAGCGCCGCCTGCTTTTCTTTCGCGGCGGCTTCGGCTGACAAAGCGCGGGCGTGTATCGACGCCACCTGCTGCGGGCCCGTCTGAGACGAGCGCCAACCTGCCTGCGCTTGCGCGAGACGAGCGTGCGCCTGCGTCACCTGCTGGGCGGCCCCGGCCACGGAGGCCTTTGCGGCAGCAACGCCCGCGGTGGACGCCGTAGCGGCGGCAACTGCCTGATCGTAGGTCTGCTGAGAGATTTCCTGTTTGTCGACGAGCTGCTTGTACCGGGCCAGGTCATTCTGGGCCTTCACGTCATTCGCCTGGGCCTGAGCGAGCTGTGCCCGGGCTGCATCTAGCTGCTGCTCTGCGACGGTGATCCCGGCTTCGGCATTCGCGACGTCCGCTTCAGACGTGGAAACCTGACTGGACGTGTTCACGGACGCCACCGGGACATCGATCCCCATCGAGTGAGCGATCGCTTCGGCGTTTGCGGCTTGCGCCCGTGCCTGATCGACGGCGACCTGATAGTCGCGCGGATCGATTTCGACGAGCACCGTGCCGGCCTGCACGTACTCGTTGTCATTCACATTGACCTTGGAGACGTAGCCGGAAATTCGCGAGCTGATCGGCATCAGGTGGCCGTCCACCTGCGCGTCGTCGGTCGATTCGTAACTCGAGAAGTAGCGCCACCCAAAGAATGCGCCGGCCAGCACGACGAGAGCGGCAATTATGAGATACATCCTCGCCCGGGGCCGCTCGCGGAAGAATTCAGACGCGTGAGAGGGCGGAGGCGGTTCGGCCGAATGAGTCTCCGGAGGAGCCGGATTTCCCGCGGGAGTGACGGGCGACGCTTCGAGTTCAGTTCGCTGTGCCATAGCTCATTTTCCTTTGAAGTATTTCTTAAAGCCCTCTTCGGCGGAGCCTAAAGCGCGTGCGAGAGAAATCTTTGCGTTGTTGTCGCGATAGAGACTCGATATGTAGCTTTCGTGGGCGCTCGCGACCGCTTCCTGCGCCTGCACGACTTCGACGGTATCGGTGACGCCCGCGCGGAACCGGTCCCGCGCCTGCACCAGCGTCTGCTCGGCGAGGTCGATCTCACTTTTGGCCACGGCGACTTCTTGCTCGCTGGATTCCACGTTGAACAGCGCGGTGCGGACATCCGCGTCAATCTGGGCGCGGAGATTCTCGAGCCGCTCGCGGCTCTGCTCCAGCCGCGCGGTGGCCTCGAGGACGTCGCCGTGGACTCTGCCGCCCTGAAAGATCGGAATGGAGAGCGTGCCGCGCACGTCGAACACGCCGTGCGTGGAAACGTCCGGATACGTCCCCGCCAGACCGTAATCGGCATTCATCGATAGCGAGGGTAGGTAGCCCGCTTCGGCGGCTTTTTTCGAATATTGCGCGGCGCGGACGTCCGCAAGCGCCGCCTGATAATCCGATCGCGATTCGTAAGCGGCTTTGAGCGCATCGTCCACGCTGATTCCGGCGAATTCCTGATACGGCGATTTGTCGACCAGCTCGAATTCCTGGCCCGGTGCGAGCCCGATGGCCCGCGCGAGCTTGAGCTTCTGGATTGCGAAATCGTTTTTCGCCTGAATCAACTGCTGCTGGCGCGATTTCAGCTCGACCTGCGCGCGAAGAGCGTCGATCGAGGGCGAAGTGCCCGCCTTGACCTGATCCGACGCCTGGCTGGAGAGGGCCTGAGCCGTCTTCACCTGCGCATCCGCCGTATCGATGCGAGCTTCGTCGGCGATCGCCTGCAGATAGGCGTAGCCGACCGCCAAAACGACGAGGTCGCGCGCGTCCTTGTAGGAGGATCGGGCGGACTTCACGCTTTCGGAGGCGGCGCGTGAATTGTTGATGGCCTTCCAATCGAAAATGGATTGCGTCAGATTGGCGCGCGAATCGAAGTACGCGAAGGGCCCCACGACAGAAGGGATCGAGACATTGGGAATGGGAAACTTGAACGTGAAGCCAAATTCGGCGAGATCGACCTGCGAGTCCTGGATATACGTCGAGGTCGTCACGTTGGGGAGCAGAGCGCTCAACTGCTTCCAACGCTCGCCGCGGGCCGTGCGGACATCTTCGCCGGAAAGGAGCAGGCCGAGGTTTTGCTTCAGGCCGCGATCGAGGGCGTCCTGCAAGGAAAGCTGCACAACGCCGGGAGCGAGCTTTTCAGGAACGCTTCCTGAAAAGGCGGCTTGGGACGCCGCCGGAGCGGGTCCGCCGGAATCGTAGCTCGGCGCCCCGGGCGAGGCGATCCCTCCCTGCGCCAGGGCGGATCCTGCCGCCAGCAAGAAAAGGGCGGCAACGGTGAAGGGCAGGGTTGCAGATCGCGGTGCCACGGGGCTTCCTCCGATGATCCGTCCTGCTTTGGATGATGCGGCAACAGCGCAAGACGCAGCGCTTCCGTATCGGATCGTTTCGGAGCAGGGCCAGCGGCTCATGTCCGGGCACTCCGGCGGCTCTTGTTTCGCTTATGTCTCTCGTCGGCACGAAGACTCGGGACGATCATCTCCCATACATCCTCCGCCGTTCCTCGCAAGGACGACTCCGGATTCAAGGCCCAGGCGAGGGTGGTTCCGAACAGAACGATCTGGGTCAGCCGGGCCAGCTCCGCAGGCGAGCGGTCGCGACGGACCTCACCGCGCTGCTGCGCGATCGCGAAGATCTCCGTGAGCCGGCGGCGACCGACGTGAATACGCTTGTGAAGCTCGGCGCGGACCGGCGCGCAGGATGCGTGCGCGGCGTAAATGGCGCGGAGCAGGGGCGCGCGCTCCGCCGATTGCCCCGCGAGATCGCCGGCCATCTCCTTCAGGGCCGGAAGCGCAGGTCCCACCTTGGCGCGCTCGAGAGCACGCTCGATGGCGGCGATGCGCTCGGCGCCGAGCGTGGCCAGGACGTGCTCCTTGGTCTGGAAATAGTTGAAGAAGGTTCCCTTGCCGACGTCGGCGGCCTCGGTGATGTCCTCGACAGTGGTTTCGAGAAAGCCACGTTCGGCAAAAAGCTCGAGCGCGGCGCGAAAAATGCGTTCGCGGATTTCGGCCCGGCGGCGTTCGCGGCGTCCCGCGCGTGGGGGGACGGCGTGCCGTGCGACAGGATTGGGGGATGCCATGATTCCGATGTCCTTGCTGACTCTAAGCCATATGTGACTTTAGGTCAACTTTGAGCGAAAGTCAATCCATGGCGGCTGGAGAGTGCGAATCAGAGATCATCGGACGAGATTCCCTGCGCCGGAGGAAAGCTCCTCCGGTCGCAGAGCATCGCGCAGGGCGTTACTTTGAGCGGTTCTTGGGGCTGTGCTGGTTAAGCGTGGCCGTGAGCGATCTCGCCGCGGGTGGAACCGGGACCGCGCCGTGCAGGGCAATGTCTTTCGCGGGAATCTTCTTGCCGTAGATGCGTTCGTTCGCGTCGTTATCCGGACGCAGCGTCGAGCCCTCGAGTGAAATGCCGGCGAACAGGCCGCGCGAACGCGAGTAGCTAAGGACTTCGGCGCGCATGGCGATGTCCGTATCCGCTGAGGCGGCTCGGCCCTTGGGACCGGCGGCGGCGGATGCATCGGCGCCCAGTTTCACCTTGCTGCTGAGGATGGAACTCGCTCCACCTTGATTCATCACGAGCAGTACAAAGTCCGTGGCTTGCCCGCCAAGCTGGAGTCCGAAGCTGCCACCTTCGAGCGCCATCATCGTTGGGGCGCCCCACGGACCCTGAAAATTATCGCCGCTGCGGCAGGTCATGGCTCCGCGGCCGTAACTGCCGCCGAGGCCGATCGCGAATTTCAGGACCGTGGGAATTACGATGACGCAATCCGCCTTGTCGAGCAGGCTCTGCGGAATGTCGTCCGGAATATTGAGGATTTCCTTCAGGACCTGGCCGGAATTGCGCAGCCGCTCCTCGTCTTTTTCCTTGTTGTCCGCCCGCACGGGCGCGGCAGCGGAGAGACTCAGCAGCCCGATCAGGGACGCCGCCATCATCAACGCGAACATTTTCTTTGTCATGATTGCTTCCTCCTATGGACGGGATTCCATAATATGTGTTCTGGGTGGGGAAGCGCAACCCCGGCGGCAGGAGCGTGATTCGATGGTGTTGCCATATAATTGAGTGCAGTGAAGAATCTCCCACTGGGTATGGACGGATTCGCGACGTTCGGGCTCGGCCGCTACCTCCGGATCGCTGCGGCGCTTGCGACGTTCGCCGCTCCTGTTTTCGCGCAGGCGACTCCCCCAAAGAATCAGGTCCGCACGAAGCACGCGGCTGCGACTGTGGCGCCCTTAAAGGCGCGGCCGGATGTGGCGCGGTTTCGCGCGCGCGTTGAAACCGCTCTCGCAGAAACACAAGCGGAAAAGGGCCACTGGGGGATTTTGGTGGCCGATCGAGACACGGGCGCAACGCTCTACGAGTTGAACGCGGATCATTTGTTCACGCCAGCCTCAAACGCGAAGATTTTTACTACCGCATTCACGCTGGCGACGCTGGGCGGCGACTATCGATTCCACACGACGCTCGAATCGAAGGCCGCGCTTGGCGATGGCGGGCGCCTGGCCGCGGACCTGATCCTCGCCGGGCGCGGAGATCCGGACTTATCAAATCGCAAATTTCCGTACGCGGGCAAGCCGGAGCGCGATGGGCCGGCCGAAAAAATTCTCGCCGAGCTTGCGGACAAAGCCGTCGCGAAGGGATTAAAGGAAGTGGACGGAGACATCGTCGCCGACGATAGCTACATTCCGTTTGATCCGTATCCGGCGGGCTGGAGCGTGGGCGATCTATTTTTCACGTTTGGCGCTCCGGTCAGCGCGATCGCGTTCAACGAAAATACGATTGCAGTCGAGGTGCGGCCCGGCGCACGCGTGGGCGATCCGGCGACGATCGTGACTGCGCCGGAGGCCGCACTCGACACGTTCGCGCACGAAATCAAGACGGGGGCGGCCGATGCGAAGTCCGACTTCGCGGTGGTTCGCCAGCCGGGGATGAATTTTCTGTTGCTGCGAGGAACGATCGGGCTGGGCCACACGCCAATCAAGCTCGACTTGGCCATGACGGCGCCGGCCGAGACGGCTGCGGCGGCGCTGAAGCAGTTGCTCGAAGCGCGCGGAGTGCACGTCACGGGCGCAACCCGAGTGCAGCATGCGCCTCCGCCGGAAACGACGGCGGCGGGCGAACCCGTGTTTCCGCTGGATCCATCGCGGCCCGATCCGAATCCTCTGGTGCTCGCGGAGCACGTTTCGCCGCCTTTGCTCGAAAGCATCCGCCTTACGAACAAGATCAGCCAGAATCTGCACGCGGAACTGTTTCTGCGGACGGCGGGGCGCGAAAAGACGGGCCTAGGTTCGACCGCCGCGGGACTCAAGGCCGAGCGCGATTTTCTGCGCGCCGCCGGGATTGCTGAGGGCGATGTTCTGCTTTCGGACGGCTCGGGGCTCTCGCGCGATGATCTCGTGACGCCGCGCGCCGCGGTCACGCTGCTGCGGTACGCCGCGCGCCAGCCGTGGGGCCGGGATTTTGTCTCGACGCTGCCGGTCGCCGGACTGGACGGCACGCTCGAAGACCGGATGAAGAACACCGCGGCGTCGGGAATGATCGAGGCGAAGACGGGGGCGGTGGAGCATGTGCGGGCGATGTCCGGCTTTGCCACCACGCTGCGAGGCGAATCGCTCGTTTTCTCAATTTTTGCCAACAACGATCCGCAGCACGGGCCCGATGCGACCGTGGCGCTCGACGCCGTCGCGACTGCGATGGTCGAGACGCTGGGCGCTGCGCCGCCCGCGAAGAGGAAGAGAAAATGACGCGCCGAGCGAAGATCGTCACCGTTTTCGGAAGTTCGCGCCCGCGAGCCGGGGACGCGCACTACGCACAGGCGCAGGTGCTGGGCGCGGAACTCGCGGCGAAGGGCCTGATCGTCTGCAGCGGAGGCTACGGCGGCGTGATGGAAGCCGTCTCGCGCGGAGCGAAGGAGGCCGGCGGGAAGACGCTCGCCGTCACCGCGCAATTCTTCAGGCCGGGCGTGAACCGCTGGGTGGATGAAGAAGTCCGCGTGAGCACGTGGCAGGACCGGCTGTTCGAGCTGATCAAGCTCGGCAGCGGCTACGTCGCGTGCCCCGGCGGAACGGGAACGCTCGTCGAGCTCGCGGTCGTCTGGGAGATGCTCAACAAGGGCGCGATGCAGAAGAAGCCGCTCGTCGTGCTCGGAGACTTCTGGCAACCGGTGATCGAGCGCGTGCGCGAAGTCGAGCTCGGCCACACTTCACGATGGAGCGAGCAGGATGAACCTCTCATTCGCACGGCTTCGACTCCCGCCGACGCCGCGGCGATTCTGGCGATGCATTTCGAAGCGCACTGATTTCCCACAGGCAACCGGGCTAAAATGAACCATCGAGGTATTCGTGTCGCGTCCCGCTGAAGAACTGCTCGAATTCGACCGGCTGAAGGAAATCGTCAGCGGGTTCACGACGTGTGCGCCCGGGCGGCGGGCGATCCATGCGCTTGCGCCGGGGCAGGATGTGGCGCCGCTCGAAGCCGAGTTCGTGCTGGTGCGCGAGGCGATCGCCTATCTGCGGGCAGGGTCGGAGCTGGGCCTCGGCTCGCTGGCCGATCCGGAGACGTGGCTCGGGCGGCTCGCGGTTCCCGGCTCGGTGCTCGCGCCGGCGGAACTCCTCGACGCCGCTTCGTTGATGGAAACGGCGGGTGGTGTGCGGCAGACGTTCAAGGGCGAGACCGCGAAGTATCCGCGCCTAGCCGAACGCGCAGCCGCGCTGGCTGATTTCCGGTCGCTGCTGGCCGCGATTCGGCGCGCCGTGATGCCGAACGGAGAAATCAGCGACGACGCCTCGCCGCAACTGAAACGCATCCGCGCGAGCATGATTCAGGCGCGCGAGAAGATTCAGCACTCGCTCGAAAGTATCATGCGCGCGCGGGGTGAACCGGCGGGTGAGGATTACATCACGCTGCGAAACGACCGCTTCGTGATTCCGGTGCGCGCGTCGGAACGCCGCGCCGTGCCGGGAGTGGTCCACGCGGCGAGCGCCACGGGACAGACCGTGTTCGTCGAACCGCTGGAAGCGATCGACCTGAATAACCGGCTCGTGCAGCTCGGCGAGGACGAAACCGCCGAAATCGCGCGCATTCTTGATGAGCTTACCGAGCGCGTGCGCTCCGAGCGGGGCCCTCTCGAAGCGGCGGCTGCGTCCATCGCGCATCTGGATTCGATTCTTGCGCGCGGGCGGTTTGCCCGCGAATTCGATTGCGTGGCGCCGGAGTTTACGGCGGGGAACTCGCTGCGGCTCGATGCGGGGCGCAATCCCGTGCTTGAAGCCACTCTGCGGCCGCAGGGGCGCAAGGCCGTGCCGCTCACGCTGGCGCTGGGCGGCAACGAGACGGTGATGGTCGTCAGCGGGCCGAACACCGGGGGCAAGACGGTCTCGCTCAAGACGGTGGGGCTCGCGGCGCTCTCCGCGCAGTCGGCGATTCCGATAGCGGCAGAGCGCGCCGAGATGCCGATCTTCGACCGCGTCCTCGCGGATATCGGCGACGAGCAATCCATCGCCGCGGACCTTTCGACTTTCTCGGCGCACATGCTGAATTTGAAATCGATGCTGGAAGTGGCGACGGAGCGTTCGCTGATTCTGGTGGACGAGATGGGCACGGGCACGGCGCCGGAAGAGGGCGCGGCGCTCGCGGTCGCGCTGCTGGAGGAATTTCGCGCGCGCCGGGCGCTCACACTGGCGACGACGCACCACGACCGCCTGAAGGCGTACGCCTCGACCACGCCGGGCATCGTGAATGCCGCGATGGAGTTTGACGAAGTGAACTTGCGGCCGACCTACCGGCTGCTCGTGGGCGTGCCGGGAACATCGAGCGGGATCGAGATCGCGCGACGACTGGGATTGCCTGCGCGCGTGGTGGACCATGCGCGAGCCACTCTCTCGCCGGAATCGCGCGAGGCGCGCGACCTGATCGCCTATTTGCACCGCAGCCGCGACGAAATGGAAACGGCGAAGCGCCAGGCCCGCGAAGAGCTGGCACAGCTTGAGGCGGACCGACGCGCGCTCCAGACCGAATGGGTCGAGCGGCAGAAGAAACGCATTGCCGAGATGGAGAAGAGTTTTCTCGCGACGCAAAAGCGGCTGGAAGGTGAAGTAGCGCGGCTTGCCGCCGACATCAAGGATCGCGCGCTGCGCGCGCAACTTGAAAAACAGGGCGGGCGCCGCATGGGAAAGATTTCTTCAGATGCGCGAGCCGAAGCGGACGCGGCTGTGGTCGAGACACTCGCAGCGTCGCAGGCGGACTTGGGCGTCGCGGCGGGTAAGCTTGAAACGCCGGTGGCACCCGAGAAACTTCTGGAAGGGCAGAGGGTGCAGGTGAAGGGATTCAAGCAGGCGGTGGTGTTTCGGCGGCACGATGGGCGCACAGCGGAAGTGGAGGCTGGGCCGTTGCGGATGAAGGTGGCGCTCGCGGATGTGATCGGCATCGAGAGCGATGTGAAGCCCGTGAGGGCGGATGCCGCCGCGGCAGCTGCACGTCCTCGCGGGATCACGGTTCACGCGCAGCCGAGCGATGAACCTGCAGCGGAAGAGATCAACGTCATCGGTTGCACGGTCGAAGAGGCGACGCGGCGAGTGGACAAGTTCATTGACGAAGCGGCGCTTGCGGGGAAGTCGAGCGTGCGAATCATTCATGGGCACGGAACTGGAGCACTTCGCCGAGGGCTCGCTGAATTCTTATCCGCGCATCCGTTGGTGGAGAGAATCCGTCACGAGGCAGAAGATCGCGGGGGCACGGCGATTACGGTAGCCGAATTGAAATCGTAACGGTATGGTGTTAAGAGAAGGACGGAATGGCTGAGGCGGGATCATTCGCGGAGAAGGTGAAGCAGCAGGCGGACATCGTCCGCGTCATCGGGGAATACATCCGCCTGAAGAAGACCGGGCAGAATTTCACGGGGCTGTGCCCGTTTCATCAGGAAAAGACTCCGTCGTTCGCCGTGCATCCGGTGCGGCAGATTTACCACTGCTTCGGGTGCGGGGCGGGCGGCGACGTCTTCAAATTCGTGCAGGAAGTGGACAAGTGCACGTTTCCGGAGGCGGTGCGGACCGTCGCGGAAAAGTGCGGCATTCCGATTCCGAGGCCGCGGGAACGCTCGCCGGAGGAGCGGCGCGAAAATCAGCAGCGCACCGCGCTGGTCGAGATGCATCGGGAGGCGGCGACATTTTTTGCGCGGCAGCTCCACGAGGGGCACGAGGGTAAGGTCGCGGCAGGGTATCTCGGGGATCGCGGCCTCGACCGCGCGGCGATCACGCGGTTCGGCCTGGGGTTTGCGCCATCGTCGGGCGACGCGCTGTTGCGCCATCTGAAATCGAAATATCCGGAAAAGCTGCTCGAAGTGTCGGGTCTTCTTTCGCGAAACGAGGGCGGGCGATTCTACGATCGCTTTCGCCGCCGGATCATGTTCCCGATCGCGAACGAAGCCGGGAAAATCATCGCGTTTGGCGGGCGCGCGATGGGCGACGACCAGCCCAAATACCTAAATTCGCCCGAGACGCCGATCTATTCGAAGAGCAACGTGCTGTACCACCTCGACCGCGCGAAGGAAGCGATCCGGAAAGAGGATTTCGCGATCCTGGTGGAAGGCTACATGGACGCGATTGCGGTGGCGCGCGCGGGATTCGCAAACGTGGTGGCGAGCTGCGGCACGAGCCTGGCTGATGCGCAGATCAAACTGCTGGGCCGGTTCACGCGCCGCGTCGTGGTGAATTACGATCCGGACACAGCTGGGCAGGTGGCGACGGAACGCTCGCTCACGCTGCTGCTCGAAAAAGAGTTCGACGTGCGCGTGCTGGCGCTGCCGGGGGGCGCCGATCCGGACAAGTTTCTGAAGGAGCAGGGCGCAGACGCGTACCGCAAATTGCTGGCACAGGCGCCGCCGTATCTCGATTATCTGATCGGGCGCGCGCGGCAGATGGACCGTTCGACGGCCGCCGGAAAAGTGGCCGCGCTGAATTTCTTGATGCCCTACGTGCAGCGGCTGCCGAACCGCTTGCTGCGTTCCGAATGGGCCACGCGAATCGCGTCCGAATTGCGCGTGGACGAGCCCGTGTTGCGCGAAGCCCTGCGCCGCGCCGCCGCCGAGCGCCGCAGCGAGGTGAAGCCGAAGGCGGAGCTGCTCGCACCCGTGGTGAAACCCGCCGAGCGGCAGCTGATCCGGATGCTGATCGAGGCCGAGGGATTCCGGGAAAAGCTCGCCGGCGAAATCATCTCGAACGCCCTGCACCGGGGCCTCGAGACGGAGAGAATACTGGAGCTGCTCATTTCCAAGGTGAGCGAGCAGCCGGACCCCGCGGCTCTGGCGGCAGCGCTCGAAGAGAGAGACCGGCGGTTGCTGTTCGAGGTACTTTTCGAGACGTCCTTTGAAGCGACGTGGGAAGCGGCGGAGAGCTGCCTGAGCGTTTTGCGCGGCCGCCGGGTCGAAGAGGAGCTTACGGAATTGCAGAAACAGATCGAGACAAAAGTTGCTCCCGCGGAATTGAATCGCTTGCTCACACGGCGGCTCGAGCTGCAAAGGATGCTTTCTCGCCGCTGACATGGCCTCGAAACTCCCTTCCATCGTGATCGTCGGGCGCCCCAACGTAGGGAAGTCCACGCTATTTAACCGTCTGACCGGCACGCGGCGTTCGATCGTAACGAATGAACCCGGCATCACGCGCGACCGCATTTATGGCACCGCCAATTGGGAGGGCCGCTCATTCGAAGTAGTGGATACGGGCGGGATCGTGCCGGAAGACAAGGCCGGGATTCCCGGCGAGATTCTCCGGCAGGCGCACATGGCGATCGAGAATGCCGCGCGGGTGGTCCAGGTGGTGGATGGCCGCGCTGGACCGATGCCGCTCGACGAGGAACTCGCGCAGCTTTTGCGGCGGGCGGGGAAGCCGCCCGTGCTGGTCGTGAACAAAGTGGATTCGCCGAACCAGGCGGATCTGGCCGCGCAGTTTTACGAGATGGGCGACGAGATATTTCCGATATCCGCGGAGCATGGATTCGGCATCGACACGCTGCTCGACGCGCTGACGAAGGATTTTCCAAAGGGCGAAGAGGCCGCTGCCGAGCCGCACATCAACATTGCAATTATCGGCCGGCCCAACGTGGGGAAATCGACGCTGCTGAATCAACTCGTGGGCGCAGAGCGGTCGATCGTCTCCGCCGAGCCGGGCACGACGCGCGACATGGTGGACACCGTGGTCGAGCGCCACGGCAAGACCTACCGGTTTCTCGACACCGCCGGAATCCGGAGGAAGGGCAAGACGAACCTGATCGCAGAGAAATTGAGCGTGATCATGGCGCGGCGGCACCTGGAGCGCGCGGACATCGCTGTGCTGGTGGTGGACGCATCCGTGGGCGTGACGTCACACGATGCGACCATTGCGAGCTACGCGGAGCAATCGGGCCGGTCGGTGATCATCGCGATGAACAAGTGGGACCTGGCGCTCGAAGCGGCGCGGGAAAAAGCCGAGAGAGAAAAAAAGCACGGGGAAAAAGGCGCGGGCGGGAATCCGAGCAAGCTGCTGGCGGATTACGAGCCGATCGTGCGCAACAAATTCAAGTTTCTCTCGTACGCGCCGATCGTGTTTCTTTCCGCTTTGACGGGCGAGCGAGTGGAGAAGCTTTACACGCTGATCGACCGCGTGGCGGCGGCGCGCCAGAGGCGAATTTCCACCGGCGAGCTGAACCGCTGGTTTTCGAGCGTGGACCTCGAACGCGGGACTTCACCTGCGAGCCGCAAGGTGAAAATCTACTACGTCACGCAGGCCACGACGGCGCCGCCCACTTTCGTGCTGTTCACCAACCAGACGAAGCCGCTGCACTTCAGCTACCAGCGCTTCCTCGAGAATCGCCTGCGGGACGCCTTTGATTTCGTCGGCACGCCCATTCGCTTCAACCAGCGGCTGAAGAAGCGCGAGCCGCGGCACGGCGAGACGGGCGGACCCGCGCTCAGCGGGAAGCGCAAGCCCCGGCACAGCCGAAAGCGCAAATGGCACGGCGAGAAGAAACGCGGCTCCAGACGGTAGCCAAAGGCACTTTTCCACAGCCCGCGAGGGGTTGACACGGCGGAAAATCGGCCTACGATACAGACAATCTATGGCAAGTGCGGCCCAAGCTGCGCGCGAACTCCCGGAAAAGAGCCTTTTCCGAATCGGGGAAGTGAGCCGACTGACGGCGACGAAGACGTTCGTTTTGCGCTACTGGGAGTCCGAGTTTCCCACACTCCAGCCCGTAAAAAGCCCCAGCGGACACCGCCTCTACCGGCGCGAAGATATCGAGACCGTCTTCGAAATCAAGCGGCTGCTCTACGAAGAGGGCTTTACGATCGCGGGAGCGCGCAAACACCTTGCCGACCAAAACGGCGCCAGCGAATCCGGGAGCCGCGGCGAGGCAAGGCATTCCATAGACCGGTCCGCGGAAGCACCTGCGAAGCACGGGCCCGCGTCGCGCGCGCACCGGAAATTCCTGCTCGACCTGCATGAAGAGCTGCTCGCTGTCTTGACCCTCCTCGAACGCGAGTGATACGCTGAAATGCGGTTGAAAGCGGTCGGGACGTGGCGCAGCCTGGTAGCGCGCACGCTTGGGGTGCGTGAGGTCGCTGGTTCAAATCCAGTCGTCCCGACCATCTCTACTCTCCGCGTGAAACGAGAACGGTTCCGTTGAACGCCGCTGTGCCTGCACCAGAATTCTCATGCCAAATATTCTGATTACGAATGACGACGGGATTCACGCGCCGGGCCTGCGCGCGCTCGTGCAGGCGATGAAGGGTCTGGGCACGGTCACGGTCGTCGCGCCCTCGGCGGAGCGCAGCGCGTCGGCGCAATCGCTCACGTTGCGCCAGCCGATCTATTGCGACCAGATTGCCGAGCGCGAATACTCGATCGAAGGCACACCCGCCGATGCGATGATCCTGGCGATCCACAAGCTGCTGCCGGAAAGGCCCGATATAGTCGTTTCTGGAATCAACCGCGGCGGCAACGTCGGCGAAAACATCTATTACTCGGGCACGATCGGAGCGGCGATGGAGGCGGCGGTCAACCGCGTGCCGGCAATCGCCGTCTCGGTGGCGTACCGGGGCAGGGAATTCGATTTCTCGCCCGCGGCGCACTTTACGCGCAGCCTGGTGCCGCTGGTCCTGCGCGAAGGACTTCCGGCGGGCGTGATGCTCAACGTCAACGTACCGCAGGACTGGACCGGAGAGGTACGGATCACTCGGCAGTCGTCGAAAATCACGCGGAACCTGCTGCAGCCCGGCACTGACCCGCGCGGGCGGCACTACTACTGGCTGAGCGAGCAGCAACTGACCGGCGAAATCGATCCCGACACCGACCATGCCGCCATCCGCTCCGGCGCCGCCTCCATCACGCCGCTCGAGGTGGATCAGACGCATCCTGCCTCGCTCGAGCATCTTTCGCATTGGGTGAAGAGCCTCGAAGAAGCCTCGCGGCGCTGACGCCGAATCTTTCTCTGGAACGATGTGCTATTTTAGCGTTTTGCTTTTCCGGGCCTGCGAACAGCCTAAGCACCCATGCCGAAAAAAGCCGCCACCGCGAAAGCCGAGGAGATCACCGTCGAGGGAATTTTCGGTCCGGGGGGGCTGCTCGAAAAACGCCATCCGGGATACGAGTTCCGGCCGTCGCAGCTTGCGATGGCGCAGATCGCGGACGACGCTTTCGCCAAGCACCAGCACGTTGTGATCGAAGCCGGCACGGGCACCGGCAAGACGCTCGCCTATCTGATTCCCGCCATCCGCAGCGGCCGTCGCGTAGTCATTTCGACCGCGACCAAATCCCTTCAAGAACAGCTTTTCCAGAAGGATGTGCCGTTCCTTCAGAAGCATTTTGCGCCGAACCTGAAAGCGGCGTTGATGAAAGGCCGCGCGAATTATCTCTGCCGGCAAAAGGTGCATCAGATGGTCGGGCAGCCGGTCCTGAAAGGGATCGACGAGATCGACTGGTTTTCGCAGATCCGCGACTGGGAGAAGCTCACCGAAACCGGCGACCGCAGCGAGCTGACGTTCCTTCCTGACGACGCCGAGCTTTGGAACCGCATCGACGCTCGCAGCGATCTCTGCACGGGAAGGAAGTGCCCGGAATTCGAGCGCTGTTTCATCACCGCGATGCAGCAGCGCGCGCAGGAAGCGGACCTGATCATCGTCAATCATCATCTTTTTTTCGCTGACCTCGCCATCCGCCAAGACGACTTCGGCTCCATCCTGCCGGAATACTCCGCGGTGGTGTTCGACGAAGCCCACGAAATCGAGGACGTGGCGAGCGACTATTTCGGCCGCCAGCTTTCGAGCTATCGCTTCGAAGAGCTGGGCCGCGATGCCGAAAATTTGCTGCGCGTCCTGCGGATCGAGGAAGCGCCACTGCGGCGAACTCTGGCCCGCATGCGCGAACGAGCCCGCGGTTTTTTCGAGCGGTTCCCGGAGCGCGAGGGGCGTTACCCATTCGGGCCGGCGGAAAGGCGCTCGTTTCTCGATCAGAATCGCGAGGAATACGACGAACTGGCTTCGAGCGTGAAGCGGGTCGAGGCCGAATTGTCGGCGCTCACGCCGAAGCCGGAAGAAGTGGTGGCGATGGCGCGGCGCGCCGCCGAGATGCGCCGCGAGCTGGCATTCCTGCTCGAAAGCGAAGAGAAAGGCTACGTGTATTGGTACGAGCGGCGCGGTCGCGGCGTGTTTCTCGCGGCGACGCCGATCGACGTGAGCGAAATCCTGCGCGAGAAGCTCTTCGACCGGTTCGACACGGTTGTGCTCACGTCCGCGACGCTGGCCGTCGGCGGGCGGTTCGATTATCTGAAGCAGCGGCTCGGCGTGATGCCCGCGAACGAGAGCGTGCTGCCGCAGGAGTTCGATTACCGCACGCAGGCGCTGCTTTACATACCGCGGGCGCTGCCGGACGTGCGGAATCCATCGTTCGCGGCGAGCGCCGCCGAGGAAATCACGCGGCTGCTCGAAATTTCAAAGGGGCGGGCATTTTGCCTTTTCACCAGCTACGCGCAGATGAAGGATGTCCACGAGCGCATCTCGGGCCGAGTGAGCTTCCCTCTGTTCTTGCAGGGGACCGCGCCGAGATCGATCCTGCTCGACCGCTTCCGCTCGACGCCGAACGCCGTGCTGTTTGCGACCTCGAGTTTCTGGCAGGGAGTGGACGTGCCGGGCGCGCAGCTTTCCTGCGTCATCATCGACAAGCTGCCGTTTGCCGTGCCCAGCGATCCGATCGTCGCTGCCCGCGTGCGGGCTCTCGACGAGGACGGCCGCAACGCATTTGCGGAATATCAGGTTCCCGAGGCGGTGCTGGCGCTGAAGCAGGGTTTCGGGAGGCTCATCCGGTCGAAGACCGACCGCGGCATCTTGTCGATCCTCGACAACCGTATTCTGCGCATGCAGTATGGTAAGATTTTCCTTGAGTCCCTGCCCGAATACACAACCACGCAGGACCTTGCGGAAGTCGCGCGCTTCATGGAAAACCATCCGGAATAGCGCCGTCTTCAGCGAGAAGGACAACCCATGTACGAAGTGAGCGTTGACGAGACATTCGCCGCGGCGCACAACCTGCGCGAATACAAAGGAAAGTGCGAAGACCTGCACGGGCACAACTACAAGGTGCGCATTGTGCTGGCCGGCGAGGAGCTCGATTCGACCGGGCTACTCTACGATTTCGTCCACCTCAAGCAGGTGATTCGAGGCGTGATTCAGTCCCTCGATCACAAATACCTGAACGAGCTGGCGCCCTTCGACAAGCTGAACCCTTCGGCGGAGAATATCGCGCGCCACATTTACAACGAGACGGCCCGGCAGCTCCGCCAGACGCCCAACGGAGCGGGCGTCGCGAGCATCACAGTGTGGGAGACGGAGACGACGGCGGCAACTTATCGTCCCTAAGTAGCCATTCGGTCCGTAGAAGCGCCGCACCATGGTTATCACCGAAATCTTCAAATCCATTCAGGGTGAAGGCACCCGCGCGGGATTGCCCTGCATTTTTGTGCGGTTTACGGGCTGCAACCTGCGCTGCACGTGGTGCGACACGGCGTACGCGTTCCACGGAGGGACGAAGCGCAGCGTGGAGGAAGCGCTGGAACAGGTGCGCTCGCTTGCGGGAGACGGGGCCGGGCGGGTTTCGCTGGTGGAAATCACGGGCGGGGAACCGCTGCTCCAGCCGGAAACCCCCGCGCTGGCCGAGAAGCTTCTCGCCGCGGGCTACACGGTGATGATCGAGACGAGCGGGGAGCGCTTCGTCGGCACGCTGCCGCGCGAGGTGATCAAGATCGTGGATGTGAAGTGCCCTGACTCGGGCGAACCGGACACGTTCGATACGGCCAACCTCGACGCCGTGGATCGCAAAGACGAGATCAAGTTTGTGATTGCCAGCCGGCGGGACTATGATTTCGCGCGCGATTTCACGGCGCGCCACCGCCTCGCCGAGCGAGTTCATCAAGTGTTGTTTTCTCCGGTGTTCGCGGACCCGGAGGGGCGCTGGCCTGGCTTGACCGCGCGGGAACTTGCCGAGTGGATTCTGGGGGACGGGCTACCCGTGCGGCTGGGCCTGCAATTGCACAAGTTCATCTGGGATCCGGCGATGAAGGGGGTTTGAGAGCAGGCGATGACGGAAAAACCAAAGGCGGTCGTATTGTTGAGCGGAGGCATGGACTCCTGCGTGACGACCGCGATCGCTAACCAGACTCACCGCCTTGCACTATTGCACGCGAGCTATGGCCAGAGGACGGAGCGGCGGGAACGGCGCGCGTTCGACGAGATTGCAGACTTCTACGGCGTGCGGGAGCGTTTGGTGGTAAGGTTCGACGCGTTCGCGCAAATCGGAGGCTCGGCGCTGACCGACGAACGCATCTCGGTGCCCGAATCGGGCGAGGCGCTCGCGCCGCACAGCGGGATTCCGATCACGTACGTGCCTTTCCGCAACGCTCACTTTCTTTCGGCGGCGGTGAGCTGGGCGGAGGTGATCGGCGCGACGGCGATTTTCATCGGCGCGGTGGCGGAAGATAGTTCAGGCTATCCCGATTGCCGGCCGGAGTATTATCGGGCGTTCGAGGCGCTGATCCGTGAGGGAACTCGTCCGGAAACGCATATTGGGATCGCGACGCCGGTGATCGCCATGCGCAAGAGCGAAATCGTTCGCCGCGGCGTGGAACTTGGCGCTCCGCTGGACCGCACATGGTCGTGCTATCAATTTGAGGACGAAGCGTGCGGGACGTGCGATAGTTGCCGGCTGCGCCTCAAGGCGTTTGCCGAGGCGGGGATGCGCGACCCTATCGCCTATCGCGCACGAGTTGCGTCATAATGTATGCGTGCGCAATTCATTGGGGGAGGACATTAACCACATGAGACGACTGATTCCTCTTTTTGGAACGCTTGCCATCGCCCTGCTGCTCGCCACGACGGCCAAAGCCCAGAACGGGCACGTAATGGGCCAGGTTACAGGTCGTGATGGGAAGCCCTGGGCGGACGTCACCGTAGTGCTGAAAAACGATACGGGACAAAGCTTGACGGTGAAGACCGACAAGGATGGGAAATACAGCCAGATAGGGATGCGCGGCGGTGTGTACACGTTCACTCTAACCGACGCGGCGCACACTCTGAACTTCGTGGAGAAGCATCAAATCGCCTCGGACGGCGACACCGAGATTAACTTCAACTTCAAGCAGCTGGCCGCACAACAGGGTCCTAGCGAGGAACAGCAAAAGGTTCAGGCTGACTCGCAGAACAAGTTCAAGCAAATGCAGACTCACTTCAATGCTGGGAAAGCCGCCATGGACGACTCTTCCACCCTGCGCGCGCAACTCCGCGCGGCCCCGCCCGATCAAAAGAGCGCGATTCAGGACAAAATGAACGCCGACTATCAGACTGCGATCACGGAATTTGAGCAGGCGGAGCAGGGAGTCACGGCGAAAGACGTGAAGAACCATGCGATCGTGTGGGCCAGCCTCGGGCAGGCGTATGAATCCGCCAGCCGCTTCGACGACGCGGCCAATGCGTATCAAAAAGCTATCGAGTTGCAGCCTACACCGGACTACTACACTCAGGCGGCCACGGCCCTGGCCAATGTGGCGGTGGGACAGACCGATCCGGCGGTGACGAGTGCAAAGCTTGCCGAGGCAAACGCCGATTGCGACAAGGCTGCCGCCCTTGATCCCACGCAAGCGGCGAGCGCGCGGTGCTGGAAGAACGTTGGCATCGTCCTCAACAACAAGGGCGACTTCAAAGATTCAGTCGCGCCCTTGCAAAAGGCGACGCAGGCCGGACCGAAAGATGCGCAGGCGTGGTTTTTGCTGGGGAGCGCGTACACCGGCTCGATCGACGCGAAGCAGGAGGGAGATAAGATGACCTATATCATTCCCCCCGGAACGGCCGACGCCTATCAGAAGTGCATTGACCTGGACCCGAACGGACCTTACGCCGCGCAGGCAAAGCAGAACCTCGACGCGCTGGCCGCCATGGGCGGCGGCGAAAGCACGGCTGTCGGTCTTCGACCGAAAAAGAAGAAGTAGCAATCCTCGTTTGACTGGCCGCCGCGGGCCGGCTTTCACGGGGCCGCGGCGGTTCAATTGCGGCTCTTGTTTGAATGAAGCGGATCTCGCCCCTCGACCCGAAAGGGGCGAGAGTGCTATTCTCTCGCAGGTTATTCCGAGGATCCTGGTGCAAGACGTGGATTCCAACCAACCAAGCACCCAGCGCCGGCGCAGTGAAAGAATCTCCAAGTCCGTTCCTCTGATCGTTCGCGGAATCGACCTCCTCGGCCAGCCATTCGAAGAGCGCACCTCGACGCTCGCTTTGAATCTTCATGGGTGCCGCTACTCGTCGAAGCACCACTTGCCGAAGAATACCTGGGTAACCATCGAGCTCCCGCAGGGGGCTTCGCGCCGAAATTTGCGCGCCCGGGTCGCGTGGATTCAGCGGCCGCATTCCGTACGGGAATTCTTTCAAATCGCGGTGGAGCTCGAGAGTCCGGCGAACATCTGGAATCTGGAATCGCCGCCCGCCGACTGGGAATCAGGTGCCGCCGGGATGCGCGAGCCCGCCGATTTTTCAACGCCGCAGGAACCGCGAATCGCCGAAGAGTCCGAGCCGAGCGTGGTTTCAGAAGCGACCGACACTTCCACGGAGAGAACGACAGCCCATATGACGAACGCATTCTCGGAATCCGCTTCTTCGGCTGCATCCACACTTGGACAGGAATCCGCGCCGGCCGAGAGCCCGCTGCTGCGCGAATGGAGCGCGGAGATCGAGCGGCAGGCGAGCCGGGCCGCCGAAACCGCGGCGGCGAAAGCAGCCGAACATATCCGCCACACGATCGAGGAGTTCGAGCGGGTGCACGGCGGCGCTCTGGGGGTTTTCTCCACCGAGGTGGCTGCGAAGCAAGAAGCACTCATCAACAGACTGCAAGCGGAGTTCGAAAGCGGCTTGCGCCATGCCCGGGAGCTCTTGCACGAGCTGGACGGGGGAACGCAGGCCCTGCGCGCTGAAAACGACGCGGCGCTCGAATCGACAAGCCGCGTGGCGCAGGCGCGCCTTCAGCTGGAAGCCGCCCAGGCAGCACGGGCACAGCTTCAATCCGCGGAGGCTTCCAGGGAGACGACGGCCTTTACGGAGAGCGCGACAGCGAGCTGGAAACAGCGTCTTGAGTCCGAAATGGCGCTCGCGCAGTCGCAGTGGAACGAGCTGCTTCAATCCTCGCTCGACAGCAGTATCGAGCGTTTGGTCGAGCAATTGTCCGGGCGGTCGCAGGACGTGCTGCGCGGCGCCGAACAAAGGATGTCCGAGCGATTGGCCGAACTCCGGCAGCCTGTGGGGCAACTGCACGCCGAGGCGCGAGAGTCGCTCGCCGGCGTGAAGTCAGCGCTGGAGCAGGAGGTGGCGCGCGCCCGGTCATCGCTCGCCGAAATCGAGCATGCGGCGAGCCGGATGAAGGAATACTCGGCGCAGCTCGAGGCCGCAAGCCACGACACGCTCAACGAGCTGCATCGGCGGCTGGAAAACATTCTCGACGCGCAGACGGACGAGCTAAGCCGCAGAGCGGAGAATCTCGCGGCCGGGGTGCCCCAGCGCCTCGCGCCGACGCTCGATTCCCTCGGCCAACAGTTCGTCGAGCGGACAATGGCCGAAGTGGAGACGAAGCTTGCGCCCCGTATTGAGCGCGTACCCGAGCTGCTTCGCGAACTGGCTGCTCGCGAGGTGGAGGCCGAAGAGAGCCTGCGCCTGCAGCGGGAACGCCTCCGGCAGGTTTCCGAAAACAATCAGCGCGAAGCGGCTTCGCAAATGGCCGCGACGCTTACGAGCCTCCGCAACGATTTCGAATTCGCGCGGAAGGAAGCTTTGGCGAAGTGGAACGAAGAGCTGGACGCGAGCGGGGTTCGAGCCTCCCACGCCGCCGCGGAATCCATCGGCCGCTCCTCCGAGTGGTTCCAGCAGGAGGCGCGCGCCCGGTTGCAGGTGCTGGTCGAGCAGACGATGACGACGGCGGGAAACAGCTTCGACGAGAGGGCGTCCCTGGCGGTCACCAAGTTCGACGCGCGGCTCGAAGAGCAGTCCACCGGCCGCCTCGCCCAAATTGAGCAGCAACTCGATGGTCTCGCCGCCGAAGTGGCAGGCCGGACGCGGACGCGGCTCGACGAAGCCGCGGAGGCCGCCGCCGCATCTTTCGGACAAGTTCTCCGCAGCATCTCCGAGCAGGAAGGGCAGCAGTTCGCGACCCGCAGCCGGGGCGCGCTCGAGGAGCGACAGCGGGAACTCGAAGGCTTTGCCGAGCAGCTCCTGCGGAACATTGAAGCGAATTCCGGAGCGCTGGTCGAGCGCTTCCAGGCGCAGATGGCTTCGCAGATCCAGGCCAACGTCGCGGAAGGCCGGAGCGCCCTCGCCGCCGAGTGTGCTTCTGCGCTCGAAGGCTATCGCGCCGAGCGCGAGCTGCAACACAAGGAGTGGGCTGCTAGTCTCGAGCGAGCGAATGAAGCCGCCGTGGTGCGCTATCAGGATCGCCTGGAGACAGCGAGCGACTCCTGGATGGTTTCATCGGTGCGCCGGCTCAACGAGCATGGGCAGAACGTGATTGAATCGCTCATGCGTTCGGCGGACCAGGCCTTGCGCGATTCGTGCTCCAAGGTCTTTGAGGGGCTTTCGGAAATGCTGCGGGACCGCACGACGAATGCGGCAGGGACCGTGGGTTTCACGCCAGCCCCGGCGCGTGAAGCAGGTGAAACGCCCGCGCCCCACAATCAATCGGCTTCGAACAGCGCGAACGCCTGACGGCGCCTCCGCCTGAAATCTATTTTTCCCCCACCAGTTCCCGGACCGAACTCGCGACGTACGCGACCTGCTCGGCCGTCAATCCCGGATGTATCGGCAGACTGAATACACGCTCGCAGGCGCGTTCGGCGTGCGGAAAAGTTCCCGGCGGAAGTCCGAGGGAGGAATATGCGGGCTGGAGGTGCACCGGCCGCGGGTAGTGCACTACGGTCTCGATTTCGCGGGCGGCCAACTGCGTGACGATCGAGTTGCGATTGTTGGCATAAACGACGAACTGGTGGTACACGCATTCGTCCCGCGTATCGTCCACGGGCATCTCAAGGCGCGCGCCGGCAAGCAGGCGGCGATATTCCCGCGCGATTTCCTGGCGCCGGGCCGTCCACGCGTACAGATGTCGCAGCTTGATCCTCAGGACGGCGCCCTGAAATCCTTGCATCCGGTAGTTGTAGCCGACGAATTCGTGCTCGTACCGCGCCGTCTGCCCGTGCGATCGCGCCGCGCGCGCAAACTTCGCCACCTGGTCGTCGTCGGTTGTGAGCGCTCCTCCCTCCCCGTAGGCGCCCAGATTCTTCGTGGGATAGAAGCTGAATACGGCCGCATGGCCCAGGCTCCCGACGCGCCGGCCCCGGTAACGCGCGCCGTGTGCCTGGGCCGCGTCTTCGAGAATGCGGAGATTGTGGCGAGCGGCGATCTCGCGGATCGGGTCCATATCGGCGGGACGGCCGTAGACATGAACCGGCAGAATGGCGCGCGTCCGGGGTGTGATGGCCCGCTCGACGAGCTTCGGGTCAAGGTTGGCCGTGGCCGGATCGATATCGACGAACACGGGCACCGCGCCACAGTAGGTGATTGCCTCGGCGGTTGCGAGAAACGTGTTGGGGCTGGTGATGACCTCGTCGTCCGCTTGGACTCCGAGAGCCAGGAGGCCGAGGTGGAGCGCTGCCGTTCCATTGGCGAGTGCAACGCAGTGCCGCGTCCCGCAGAAGTCGGCAAATTCCCGCTCAAATGCCTCGACCTCTTCTCCGAGGACAAAGGAGGCGTTCTGGCAGACGCGGTCGAGGGCAGGCAGGATCTCGTCCCGCAGTTGCGCGTACTCGGCTTTGAGATCGAGGACTGGAACTTTCATGGTGCGGCGCCTGTTGAGCCGGACAAAAACTCTACTGTACGCGGCCGCTCTCTGCAAGTTCGGAACCCAGGGCGGAACCTCCCGCATCGCCGGAGAAAGCCAGGCTGACATCGGGGTTCTCCCGGCTCAACCACTCGTGCCGATCGGCCGCAAGGACACACACAGACTCAGTAACCCTTTTGCCAGCTACCCTGTTTGACATATTTGTGGTAGCCGCTTCGCTTAGAAAGCGAGATGTGAAGGGATGAATCGCCTCGCCAGCATCATTATAATCTTGTTACACTGTCGGAGTTCCGTGTCCCGGGGACATGTCCAAGTCCAATCGCCGGTATCAACGAATCCCCACGCCGAAGGGTGTCTGGGTCGCCTGGCAAAACGGCACGCAGTCGAGCGTCTCGCGCGTTCGCGACCTGAATATCGGCGGCCTGTTCATCGCCACCCCCACGACTGCTCCCTTGGGCACAGTCGTCACGATCCTGCTGTCCGTTCCGGAAGGAGAAATACGCAGCCGAGCCACCGTGCGGAACGTCGTTACGGGCGAGGGCATGGGCGTCGAGTTCGCGAACATTGCTGCGGAGGATTCGGCTCGCTTGGAAAAGCTCATCACACGTCTGCTGGCCGCAGGCGCCGAGGAGTAGAGGTTCCGGGTTGGCTTGTGCCGGAAGCGATTCCAGGCTGTGCGCACTTGACCGTTAGCGAAACCAGGACGCTGGCGCGCCCGCTTTGCGGCCGGCCTCCTGTAGCGCATCCATCTGCTTCTCAAGTCCTTCCTTTTTCTTCTGCAAATCCTGGAGTTCGCTGTTCCGGTCCTGCACGTAAATGACGTTGTCGGCGAGGCCGGTGGACGTATCGAAACCACCGCTCCCGTACTTCTTGATATCGTCCTTCACCTTGGCGATCTCCTTGTCAACCGTGGCCATCTGGTCTAGAAGTTTGCGCGCCTCCCCGCGCCAATACGCTTCTTCGTTGTCTGCGGCCTTCGTGGAAGCGTCCGCCTTGGATTCAGCGCCTGCGCCCGGCGATTCCTGGGAAGTGGACGTCGTCGAAGCCTTCTGCCCCACGACGGAAACGCCGCTGCTGGGCAGGTGCGACAGGTCGTCCTGCGTGTACACCTTCGCTGGCGTGGATTTGCTCTTTTCGGCTTTGGCTTTGCGCGCCGCGTCGCCCAGCGACTGATCGCCCTGCTGCGATTGCGGCTCGGTGGGGGCTTGCGATTGCGAGCGAACCGGCGCCGCAGCCACAAGACAGATCACTGCGACCAGCAGGTAGGCGTATTTCATCTGAAGTTGCGCCACTGGAAACTCTTCTCAAAAGCTACGCCGACGATACGGCGCAGTCAAGGTACGGCGCTGACGGGTAGTGGGTCAGTTTGAATTTCTGGCACTTTTACTTACTCCCGAAAGTAGGGTACGATTCGCCTATGCCTGACCGCTCAAAGAAGCGCCCCCGCGATCCGAACCAACTGGCCTACCAAGTCATGCTCGAATCGACTGGACAAGCGCCGAAGTTTGAACCTCCAGCAGAACCAGCCAAGAACCCTGCCGCCGTCGCGCTGGGACGCTTAGGCGGCCTCAAGGGCGGTCATGCTCGCGCTGCCAAACTCAGCCGACGAAAACGCTCCCAGATTGCTACCAAAGCAGCCAAGGCGCGATGGGGAAAGAAGTCCAATGGGTAGCAATCCGCAACAACCGCAGCCCCAGCCACCACCAAGAGAGCCGGAGCCACCAGACCCTGATCCCCTTAGAAAGGGCGGCTAAAGAAGGCAAGCAGCGCAAGTGCTCCTCCCACCGCTAGAAACGGTACGGATGCAAACAGACAGTAAGCACCGCGCTCTATCCAGTCTGCCTTTGCTTCGTTCTCTGTCTTGTTGTGTTCCGCCGTCTTAACCAAGGCGTTCAGGACTTCCGTTGCCGGGTCTCTCGAAGTGGCCTGTTTGGGATACGTTTCTCTGAACTGTCTTAGGCTTACGATCCACTCCGCCATCTTGTGAGAGGGAAACGTGTTGTAGCGCCGGATCATGGCAGCAATTAGCAGGAAAACCCCACCAAGTAGACTCATCGCTGCGCTTATTCCACAACTGACGATAGCCGTTTTCGCGCAAGGCATCGCAATATCCTTGGCGAAGTTGATTACCTGAATTGAGGCACTGAAAGAGAACGCCGAAAAGACCAGATAGAGAGACGTTTTGACGCTCATCTCGGCGCTCAGATTGTGCATGATGACATCTTGATTCTTGACGACCTCAAACAGTCTAACTTCTGCATCCTCAGTCATTTACAGATACGCCTCTTTCTACTTGACTTTATGCTTGACCGCTTATACAATGTGTCCATTATGAACAAGCTGAGCACAGAGAAGCGGCGTCAAGTGGTTGCGGCTCTTGTCGAAGGAAACGGCATCCGCGCGACCGTCCGTATGACGGGCGTCTCCAAGAACACGATTGCGAAACTGCTCGTGGAGTTGGGCGCGGCATGCGCTGATTACCTCGACAAGGCCCTTGTGAATTTGAACTGCAAGCGAATTCAATGCGACGAAATCTGGAGCTTTGTGGGCGCGAAAGAAGATAACGTCCGCGAAGAACTGCGCGGTACGTTCGGAGTTGGAAACGTGTGGACGTGGGTTGCGATGGATGCTGACAGCAAACTGATTGCGGCTTGGACAGTTGGCGGACGCGATGCGGGAACAGCCTACGGCTTCATGCAAGACTTGGCGAATCGTCTTACCAATCGCGTGCAGTTGACGACGGACGGACATCGCGCATATTTGAGCGCCGTCGAAGATGCGCTCGGCTCCAACGTGGATTATGCCATGTTGGTCAAACTGTACGGCTCTGACCGCGAGAGCGAAGTACGTTACTCCCCCGGAGAATGCATCGGGTGCCGTGAAATCGTTGTCTCCGGCAAGCCCGATCCGCAGCATATTTCGACCAGTTACATTGAGCGACAGAACCTGACCATGCGAATGCAGATGCGTCGTTTTACTCGCCTGACGAATGGATTCTCCAAGAAACTTGAGAATCACATCGCATCCATCGCACTTCACTACATGCACTACAATTTCTGCCGCGTTCACCAAACACTGCGCGTTACTCCCGCGATGGAAGCGGGCGTGGCAGACCACATTTGGACGATTACCGAGATGCTGAGCATCTTGGATTCCAAGCAGTCCGAAAATAAAGCGGCTTAGCATTCAAACTGACCCACTACCCGCTGACGGATTCGATACGCCTGCTAAATGTGAGTGAGCGTGCCGGTGATTCTGGTGCGGCGAAGCGCCCAGGCAAACACAGCGAACGAGAGCGGAATCAGGACCGCTGCGAAGACGAGGAGCGCCACCAGAGAGTGCCACAGCCCGCTCCAACCGGCTCCTTCGAGAAGCGCAGCGCGCATTCCTTCGAGGGAATACGTGACAGGAACGATCCGTGCGAGCATTCGCAGCGGCGCCGGTAGGACGGCGACCGGATACATCATCCCGCCCACGAGCCCCGATACGCCGAGCACGATCCACTTAGCGGGATTTCCGCGCTTGAAAAGTATCTGGTAGCTCGCCGACAAAATCCCGAGGCCCGCAAACGCGAGGATGGAAGCGAGCAGAATCAGCAGGGCGCCGGGCCAATTGGCCGTCCGCGGCGCAAAGCCGAAAAACAACGCGCCCATCGCCAAATAGACGCACGTCCGCAGCGCCAGGGCCACGAACGGATATACCGCGGAGCCCGCGAGGATCACCGGGAGCCGCGTCTGCGTCACGAGCAGCGCTTCGAGGGTGCGGTTCTGGCGCGCCTCTTCGAGACTCGAATCGAACGCGGTCATCGACACGTTCAGGTAATCGAAAAATGCAAAGCCCACGAGCGCGAACGCGAAGTAGTTGGCGCCGGCGGGCAGCGCCCGCTCGAGTTGAGGGCTATCGACGAAGCGCGCGAGATAGTAGAACGTCGCCACGCCGAAGAATTCTTCGACTGTTTGAGCCAGCAGGGCCATGCGATAGCCCCGCGCGATCTGGAAATCGCGCCAGAAGAATGCGGCGATCTTGCGGAGAATTCGCGCGGCGCTCATGGATGGGCTCCTGTAGCGGTTCTCTGGTGAACGAGATGCGCAATCGCGGCTTCGAGCGTGGCAGCGCCTGTGGCCGCGCGAAGCCCGCGCGGTGAATCGCAGGCGAGCATCTTCCCGTGATCGAGGAGAACGACGCGATCGGCGATTTCTTCCACTTCCGCGAGCGAATGCGAGGCAAACAGCAACGTGGTGCCGCGCCGGCGGACGAGTTCGTCCCTGAGCAAATGCCTGAATTCTGCCGCCGCGAGCGGATCGAGACTGCGCGTCGGCTCGTCCAACAGGAGGACGGCGGGACCGTGCAGCAACGCGCGGGCCAGGCCCAAGCGGTGGCGCATCCCGGTCGAATAGGTGCGGACCTGGCGGTCGAGGTCGTCCGCGATGCCCATCCACGCTGCAACGGAATCGATCTTCTCGCGCGCTTCGGGGCCGGCGATGTTGTTCATGGCTGCGAAGAACGTCAGATTTTCGCGCCCGCTCAGCCGTCCGTAGAATCCCTCGTCGCCGCCCGTGTGGTAGCCGAACTGGCCTCGCGCGCTTTCCGTATCGCGCGCAACATCGAAGCCGCCGAGCGCGGCCCGGCCGCGCGTGGGGAGAACGAGCGTTGCAAGGATGCGCATCAGGGTCGTCTTACCCGCGCCGTTGTGGCCGACGAGCGCCACAACCTCTCCCGGCTCGACGGCAAAGGAAACACCCGCGAGGGCGCACACCGTTGCCTGCGCGAATGGATGCAGCAACGTGCGCCACCCGGAGAGCGCCGGAGGGAAGTATTTTTCGAGGTTTTGGACGGAGATCGCGGCGGTGGGCATCCTGTGACGTTATAACCGAATTCGGCGCAGTGAATCCAGTTCGAACGCGAGCGTTAGAATGGCGGCGGTGCAAAAGGCGTCGCGGATGGCGGCTCGAGAATCGAGATGGCGTAGCGATAGACTGCAAGCCGCGTCTGCTCGCTGATCGGATGCGCTCCGATCACTTCGCCGAACGCTCGGTGGAGTTCGTGCATCTTGTCCTCCGGAAGCGGTTCGAGGAGCTTCCCGAAGCGATTCTTGGCCATCGTCATCGGGTCGGCATCGCTTCGCGCACGTTCCTGAGCTGTTGCAGTGTGCGCAGAGCCGGCCGGGGGAGATGAATCTGTGTGGACCGGTGGTGTTGCCGCCGGCGCAGGAGGTTTGGCCGAGGAACGAGACGGTTTGACGGCTTTCGCCTCGTACTCCTGATAGAAGATGTAGCGGAACTGCTTCTCGTAGAGTGTGGCATAAGCGGGTTTCACAACATCCGCGGTCGGCACTGCGTCCGCGATGGCCTTGGCAGCAAAATCCTTCAGCGCCGCTTCAAACTCGGCGAAATCCGCCCGGGCAGACTTGACTGGGCCCTTGCCGGTTCTTGCGAGCGAGGCTGCCAGCCGGTCGGTTCGCTCGTCGTAGCAGCGGCCATAGACCCGTATGCCGCGGAGCTGGCCATCGACCTTCGATGCATCGATCGCCGAGATCTTGGCGATCCAGTCCGACGAAGTCATTTGCAGGATCTGCGCGCACGTCATCCCGAGCCGGTCGGGGTCCGGATTCTGCTGAGTCTTGGATTGCGCGCCAGCAGCGCCGGGCAGGGCCGCCAGCAGAAGGACGAATGCGATCGTGCGCCACATGCAGCGAATCGTAGTTCAGCGCGGCGCCACCTTGCAACATCGCATCGTGGTTTCTTACTGGCCTCGGATCTGATTCGCGGCGCCAATGGCGATGGCGGTTGCGCGTGGCACGATGTTCGTGGCGTGGGATGCGACGATCAGCCACCGGCCGCCGCGCTTCACCACGACGCGCGAAAGAATGGCGTGGCGCGCGGGCATGGGAGTGCCGTCGGGGTTGCGGTCGCCGTGGGAACTGACGGTCACGTGCACGATGGCGATTTCCGGGGTCAGAAACTTTATCTGGGTGTCTTCGGTCTTCCAGACGCTGCCCTTCACCTTGTCCGAATGCAATTCTTCCAGGCTTTTCCTGAAGGGCTCGCGCCCTTTGAACCATTCGCCCGCGAGGTTGATGACGTCCGCATCGGGTGCGAAATCGCCGGCCATGGCTGCGACGTCGTGGCGGTTCCACGCCGCTTCCCATCGCGTCTCGATATCGCGGATGGCTTTCTCGTCGGCCAGCCTGCCCCGATTCGTCGGGGCGGTGCCGGACTGCGCACGCACGAGAGCAGGGAAGAGAAGGAGCGAGAGTGCAAGCAGGGCGATTCTTGTTCGCATGAGCTGCCTCCACGAAAAAGCTGGCGCGATTGTCGGCGCGAGCAGGTGCGCAAGTCAAGGAAATGGACTATCGGGAATCGCGCAGAAGCGCCCGTTCGAGGAGGACGTCAACGGCGCGGTCGAGGCGGCGGCTGCGCGCTACGGGAGACTTGGCGGAATCGAACCATTGAATGAATTGCCGGCGCTGCCCCGGCGCGAGCGCCTGAAACGCCTTCCACGCCTTGGGATGCCCCTTCAACCCGGCTTGCAGATCGGGAGGAACGGGCAAAGCTCGCGATTTCCGGTCGATTCGAAGTTCGACGCTGACCACGTCACCCACGTCTGCATGCGCCGCCTTCCGGAGTGCCGTGTTGATTTGCATGCGATACCGTCCGCCGCCCGCGGGGACGAGCGTCGTGCGGGCGCTTTTGCCGTTCACAATCGCAACCACGGGGATATATCTTGGCGTCGCCGGAGGTTTGCTCCCTTTAGCGGTGCGCCCGCTCCGCATCTGCTTCGCCAGATCGCGCGCTACATCATCCGGCACGTTTACATGCCGCATCATCCATATCCTGTATATTGTTGCCAAGAACCGCCCGCGTCTGTTATTCAAGATCACCGACATATTTTGCATCGGAATCCCACTCCTTCGTCAACTGGGGGCTCGGACTCGAAACCATGGCGTTCTTGACGATAGTCTTCACCGACGTTGTGCAATCCAGTGCCACGAAGCGAGACGTTTCGCTGGGGCGTGACAATCGTGAACGCGACCGTGCCTACCTCGAGAAGATCCAGACCCGCCATTTCAGTCTGATTCGCGAGTGTTGCCGGGCGCACTCGGGGCACGAGATCAGCACGATGGGCGATGCGTTCTATCTGACCTTCGACGATCCGGTGGAAGCGGTGCGATTCGCCGTGGAAGTCCAAAAGCGCCTGGGAACGGAGCCCATCGAGACTCCACGGGGCCCATTGCGATTGCGCATCGGCATCCACTCCGGTTTCCCCGAATCCTTCGAGGGCGGGTGGCACGGCACGGACGTCGACACGGCGGCGCGAGTGGAGGCGACGGCCACGGAACGGCAGATCCTGCTTTCGTCTCGCACCTACGAACTGGTGCGTCACATGACGGACGTGAAATTCCACGCCCGCGGCGAATTCCTTCTGAAGGGTGTGGACCGCACCGCGCTTTGGGAAGCGGATTGGGATGGCAACGGACCGCGGCCGACGGCGACGCCCCCGCTTTCCGCGGGAGAGCGCAAGCGGATGGGGCTTGCTCTTGGGATTGCCGCGGTGGTTCTCGTCGCAGCGGGCGCGGCCTATTACTTTTACTCGACGCGAAAGCCTCAGGCCACGGAGAGCGCGCCCGCGCACGTTGCCACGGGTGGGGGAGGGGCGCCTGCGCCGCTCGTCAGTGCTCCACAGAGCCCGGCTCAGAAGCCCGCGACGAGCGAGCCTGCGCGCGCGCCCAGCGGTGCGGGAACGGTGACGGCGCCGGGGGCTGGCTCCGCACAGAGCGCCGCGCAAAATCCGGTTGTTGCAGGATCCGCGCAAGCTCCTGCTCGTGCAGCCGCCACGCCGGTGATCCGCTACGTGCCTCGGTCAACCGCGAAGCTCGAACAGCTCGTTGGTGACGACGACAAGGAACGGCATCAACCGACCCTAAGCCAGACCGCCTCGCGCTACCAGTTGCAGGGCGCGGACCTTGGCACTTCCTTCGAGCACGAGGGACATGCGTACTTCCTTTTTGGCGACGCCGTGGGCCGGCAGGGGCGGGCCCTCGACACGATCGCGACGACGGATGCGAGCGATCCCGAAGCCGGCGTTCGATTGGATTTCCTTACAGCCGGCCAGGGCGAGTACCTGACCATCCAGCCCCCGGGCATCAGTATGGGACCGGCTGAAATACCTGTTGCCGGCATCAGCCTTGCGGGACAGATATACGTCGTCGTGAAAACAAATCATTCGGAGGACGCGCCCACCGATCGCACGGTGCTTACGAAATTCACGGCGCCTGCCACGTTCCAGCCGCTTCGCACGATTTCTCAGCTTCCTGAAGGGCGCTTCATCAAGATGTCGTTGCACGCGGAGCCGGGGCCGATCGCGGGTATGCCTCTCGGCGGGCCCTTCGTCTTCGTCTGGGGGACGGGCGAGTCCCGCCACGGCGACGCCTATCTGGCGCTCGTTCCTTCGGCGCAATTCGAGACCGGGAAGGGAACTCGCTACTTCGCCGGATTGGACGCGGCGGGTGCGCCGATGTGGAGCGAGAAGGAGCCGGATGCCAAGCCGGTCGTCGTCAACGGCACGATTGGCAACCTATCGGTCACGTGGTGCAAGGATCTGAGCCTGTGGTTCATGACGTACGACCGTCGAGAGCCTACCCCCGGCATCGCGTTCTCCTACTCCCGCACGCCGTGGGGGCCATGGAGCGAGCCGCAGGTCCTTTTCAACATGACGCGCGACGGCGCACTCGGCAAATTCATCCACGATGCGCACTCGAATTCGGACGACGGGCTCGAAGGGCCGGTCTTCGGATTGAAGCACAAAGCCAACCCGGCGGCCGTGCCGGGTCGCGCCTACGCTCCGTACGTCGTGGAGCAGTGGACGAAGGTTCGCGGTTCCGAGGTAGACCTCTACTACGTTCTCTCGACCTGGAATCCCTACGTGGTTGTCCTAATGAAGTCACGCCTGCAGGTGCAGTAGCCAAACACCGATATTCTGCGTTCTCACACGCCAAAACAAAAAAGGCTCCGATTGCTCGGAGCCTCTTTGCGTTTGAAACTTAATCCTGGCGGTGACCTACGTTCCCGCGCAGTTACCCGCGCAGTATCATCGGCCCAGCGAGGCTTAACTTCCGTGTTCGGGATGGGAACGGGTGTGACCCTCGCGGTAAGACCACCAGGAAACTGGAAATCGAAACTCGATATGAGTTTCGATGAGCAACTGAAGGAAGTAGGGTAAACCGCAAATTCCGCTAGAGAGTAGCATTTCGCGGAAAAGCCGCTTTCCGTGCGCCGCGCGATCCTTCGTCGTCCCTGCAAGCAGGGACTTCTCAGGGTAACGCTTCGCGTTAGGAAAGTTTTATGGTCAAGCCGAACGGCCGATTAGTACGGGTCAGCTACACGCATTACTGCGCTTCCACCTCCCGCCTATCAAAGTCGTAGTCTTCGACTGGCCTTCTTAGGGGGCCGCAGCCCCCTTGGGAAACCTTATCTCGAGGCGAGCTTCTCGCTTAGATGCATTCAGCGATTATCTCTTCCGGACTTCGCTACCGAGCGATGCCACTGGCGTGACAACTCGATCACAAGAGGTCCGTCCATCCCGGTCCTCTCGTACTAGGGACAGCTCCTCTCAAGTTTCCTGCGCCCACACCAGATAGGGACCGAACTGTCTCGCGACGTTCTGAACCCAGCTCACGTACCGCTTTAATAGGCGAACAGCCTAACCCTTGGGACCTTCTACAGCCCCAGGATGCGATGAGCCGACATCGAGGTGCCAAACCTAAGCGTCGATGTGAACTCTTGGCTTAGATCAGCCTGTTATCCCCGGCGTACCTTTTATCCGTTGAGCGATGGCCCTTCCAC